>NZ_KZ304953.1:1361-264309 GCF_002723615.1 Limimaricola cinnabarinus | reverse complement strand
CATACCCTGTCAGCACGGCATAAGAGTGCGAATCGAATAGGTAATTCCGCGCCGCGCTCTAAATTTACCGAAAAATAACAACGGCATACGCCAAGCACCTCTTGGACTGTCATCATAATTCTACGAACTGGAAGCAATAGCTTGCGAGGTTCTGAGCATAGCAATGCCCTCACGCTCCGTGCTGCATACGTGTAAGCACGGGCCCGAACAACGAGCCGATCTCAGGCAAGGCGGCCGGGGTCAATCCAGAAATTTTGGGGAATTGCAATAATTGCAGACGCGCTATGATTGCTCGATCACAGCGCACGCGCATGATCCTTCCATCCGGAAGATCGCGCTCTTCGATCCATTGGCCATATCCCCATAAGGGATGCGGCAATGTTTATCTCGACACTCTATTTCAGAAGAATGCACGTCAAAACCATGACGCAAAACGCTTGATTTTGCGCCTCAATTACACCCGAACGGCATTCTCTGTCCTTTCAAATACACCCTTACTCTCATGAGACATTCGACGGGCCAAGCAATTTAATTCACAGAACTCTATACTACTCCGAGCAAGACCTTATTCATAATGAATTTACTCTCGTAGTTCGGAACATTAAAGGGTGTGTAGTCTGCTTGCATTCCGCTGCGATCCGCAAAAGCGGTACTGAAATGCTTTATTTCCACGCAATCTCCGCCCTCTGCTCGGGCCCGCAGGCAAGTGTCGATCAGCAATTCGATGACCAGCCCCCACCGATCGGCGCAGGCGAAAGCCAAGCGGCGAAGAAACTCTTCGGTGGCGAGACCCTCGAAATCCAGACCAACTGCGTCGCAATAGGTGAAGCAAACTCGGTTCAGCTCGCTCATGTCGCTTGGAAGCCGGATGTTCTGGAAGCGGACCCGTCTCAACAGGCGATCGAGCTGTTCTTCCTGTTCCACGTGTCCAGCCAACTCATCGACGCCGCTGAGGATCAACATAAGCGGCCAGTCGGTGTTCTTCATCAAAGACTTGAAACTATCAAGCAGTGCCCGGGTGGTCTGGTCCGGCTTGGTTGGAAAGATATGTTGGCACTCATCGAAATGGATGGCGACAACCCCCTGCTCTTTCGCCTGAAAGGTAACACGGGACCAGATCTCGCTCTGCGTCATTCTGCGCTGCCGAACGGGATAACCGAGCGCCTCAGCGGTCCTGAAGCCCAGATCTTTCCAAGTCATTTTTCCATCAAGGATGCAGGAAACGGCTGACGCCACCTTGCCCGACGGCAGCTCCTCTTTTGCTTCGTTGAACTTGGAGAGCATTGACCGGATTTCGCTGGTCTTGCCGACGCGCGACGCCCCGGTCACCATCAGGCCGCGAGCCTCGAAATGCTTCCCGGTCGCCGCCCGGCCCCAATACTCCGTAGCGATGCTCCCGAAGGCGCTTTGCAGTCGGTCCGCACGCTCGAAGGCATAGCGCCATTTGTAGAGATCCGTGGCCGTATCCAGGGCCTTCCTGTTGATGAAGCTCATTTCAGCAATCCCTTGGTGTCCGGCCGCCCGAGCCGGCTGGCTGATGCAGGCGCGGTCACAGTTTCGTCCTCAAGGTGTTCCTCAGGCTCGAGCGCCGGCTGAAGTCCCCTTCCGACCGGCAGCGCACCAACTGGGTCGTCGGCCATGAGCCCTCCCGGTTCGATGACGTCGAGCAGCTTGGTGGAAGGAGCAAGATGAATGCCACTCGTAACCCGTTGGGCCCGTTCTTCGAGCTCTTCGAAGGTCGAAAAGGAGCTGCCCTTGGTGGGTTTGGGTTCGAAGGTTGCATTGAGTTTCTCAATGGCCCGGAGTGCTTCGACGAACTGGTACTCAGACACCTCTGCATCCTGCGGAGCTTGGCGACGGCGCTCCTCCATGGCCTCGACGAACTCCGCGAGGGTCAGGCTTGCCACGTAGGTTGCCGTGAGGTCCGCCTCGATGACCCCGACATAGCCCTCAATCTGAACGGTCACGGCCTGAATATGGTCAGGGTCGATACAGACAGTCCATTTCCCCGGATACAGGTCACGCAGGCGCTGGAACTCGCGGCTCTGGTAAGGAAGACCGCACGCCTTGATACCCTCATCGGTCGGAGTGGCCTTGACCTCTCCACCGAGATGAATGCGCCGGCTTCGCATCGAAGGGGGCCTGACCATTCCGGCCTCTTTCAAAACGCGCTGCATGGCCTGGTACGGCGTGCGCCCGTCCATTCCGAAACCGTGGTGCGCCGTGTGCGAATAGACATCGACCAAGTAGCGGGTCAGGATCTGGTAGAGGGCATCTAGCGGGAGCTTCGCGTTCTCGACCGCATCGTAGCCCGGCAGGGCGCCTGCGGCATTTCCAGTATAGCCCGTCAGCCCAGAGATCAGCTCAGACTCGATCGTGCCGAACAGCCGTTCAATGAACGGCCGGTCGGAACTGTGATAGCTGCGCGTATCGACCGAAATAATGCCGAGACCCGCCATCGCCTCCTTTACCTCTCGGTTACGCAGACCCGTCCCGTTGTCATTGCGGACTTTGCCGATACCGACGGCAGGCGCAGGATTCTGGTCGCAACCATGCTTCACCTTCTCCCTCTCCTTCGAGCGGGTGGCCATGCGCAGAAGCTCCAGCGTCGCGTCAGCCGAGGGCTGTTCGGCCAAGGTCCAAGCTAGAGGCATCCTCGTTGCAACGTCGATCATCAGGAGGAGATGCACTCGCTTAGTGACCACTTCCTCAGCGCCCTTGGGTGCCGTCCCGTGGCTGGAATGCCCCTCTTCCGGCTGCTGTGGCCTCTTGATGGGAATGAGAATGGAAAGCTTGCACTCATCGATCTCGACGAGTTCCCCAAACATCAGCGCCCGGAGGTCAGTCGATCCGGGTCCACGCTTGTTGTAGGCAGCCCGCTCACCCTCGCGCGCAATCTGCTGCCCGATCGAAGAAACGTGCTTGTCGATATGAGCTCGCAAGGAAGCCTGCGACGGCAATGCCAGCTCTGCTTCACCCCTCCCCCTCCGGGACATATTCTCAGCTTTAAGGAGGAGCTTGAGCTTCTGGTAGGCCTTTGCCATCGGAGGCTTGCGCTTATCAAGCCAGGCCTTGCTCGCCTCGGTCATGAGCGGCCGAAGCTCCGGAGCGAGACGACTGGTACGATTGCCCTTCCACCTGTGCTTACCCTGAAGAGCGAGCGGATCGAAATGCTCCGCCTCGAAGAGCCGGTAGTACTTCAACAGCGTCCGACCCTTGGGAAGTGGGAAGACGCGTGTCATGCTCCCCCCGCGAAGTGCGGAGATCGCGATCTTCCCCTCGAAGTGCATTGCGGCAAGCTTGCATATATCCTGCCGCACCTGTGGCTTGTTGAGGATACCTTCCGACAGCCTCAGGCCTTGCCCGACGAGCTCATGGATCGCGTAGCAAAGGGCCGCGCGGAAACGCACATTCTTGCGCTCCTCGCTGGACAGCTGGTTGAGATAGCGGAAGCTGTCATCCTCGATCCCGGCTGCCACAACCTCGCCGTGCTCGTTCTCGAGCACGCAGGCGCCATCCCTCAGCAAATGGTCGAGCTGCTTGCCCGGGAGGAACATGCGCCTGCGGTCTGCCGAACTGACGAGGACGGAGCCACGTTCAGACCGGCTGTCAATAAGGTACCGCTGCTTTTCCAAGACGACCGAAGCATTCTCCGGAAGAAGGTACGTTGCCCCCTGCTTCATTCCGGCCACCAGATGCGAGAGTAGTAGGAGATCACGTGATCGAGGTTCGTGTGCAGCTGCCTGCGGCCAATCAGGCGAAGGATCGACTGGAAGGCCACGCACGGCTCAAAGTCGACCGCGGCGATCAGGTCACGCAGGAGCCAAAGCGTGCGAAGGCGAGCAGCTGTCTCCAAGACGATCTCATCGACTTCGGGCTCAACCTGGTCGAATGCGATCTTCATCCGGTGCAGGTTGTCGCGCCGGGGCCGAGAGTAACTGTCGGCGTCCACGACCAGCACCCGATGCCCTTCGCTTTCCGGCGTCGCGGCGACGAGAGCCCTGAGCTTCGCTTGCTCCTTCGGCCGCTGAAGGCTGGTCCGGTTGCGGACAAAGACAAGCCGCCGCTCCCCGCAGACCATTGTCAGGCGGAGATCGTAAGTATGGTCGTGCTTGGTCCCATCGAACAGGAACGACACCCTGCAAGGCTGGAACTCCAGATCGTAGAGGCGCGGATCCATCAGCGCCTCTTGCGCGACGGCGAGCTCAGCCGCGCTCTCGCACTTGCCGATCCTCGGCTTGTTGTCGTTGGCTGGCACGCAGTAGGTCAGCGTCACCCGGTGGCTCGAGCTGCTGGTTGACAGCGGGCTCCGGACACCCGCGAAGGGCAGAACGCCCTCCACCGGGCCCAGGGTGATAACCGTTTGTCTCTTATACTTGGGCGGCGAATACGCCCACTCGTCGTGTTCGAGGATCATGACTTCTTCCGCTCCCGGAAACCCACGGCTCCGGGCGATCGATGGATATGACCGACTGCGTTGTTGCGGGTGCCCGGTGTTCGGGTCTACGGTCCGCGATGTGATGAGGCCGCAGTCGGCCTTCGACTTCCGCGCGCTCTTCGGGGCGCGCTCTTTTTTTTGCCTGCTCTGCGCCCTGACGCCGTGTTCGAAGCCCGCTGTATGGCGGCCCGGTGGGTCAGGTACGGCTTCCTCAAGATCTCCAACTGCCTCGTCTGCCTTCAACATGAGCGAACCGGGTGAAAATCCCGAGCGGAGATTCTCGGTTGTCCACATGTTTGAGGTAGCGAGGCCTAAAGCAGCACCCCGCAGATTCGTAAACACCTGAAATTATGCAAAAAATCGAGGTTTAGAATTTTCGCAAACCTCCCCGCGCCGCGCCTTCAAGGGGCTGACGCCCCCCTCTGACCGAGGTCACGGCCACTATTTTTCATATGACCTAACGTCATGAAGAAGCGTCTTCTCGATGAACCCGCGCTTTGCCCACCGCCGCTTGTAGCGTGCCGGAGATCGGCTAACCTCCGGCCATGCCGAAGCCCAATCCGTATCGCCCCTACCAGCCCGACCTTGCTCAAATGGCACTGAGACCCGCCGTGTCGGGGAATGACATCAACGGGCTGAATAATCCCGATCCGCATCCGCCGCGCCTGGTCTACTGGGCCCCCGATCCGGACCAGATCCCGCATGGCGAGATGCAGCGCTGGTTCTACACGGTCCAGCCGGACGCGCCGGCGCTGCTCGCGGAACGGGCCGCTCGGCAGACGATCCTCGAAGCGCCGTTGCCAGAGGTTGCCGCGGAGCAGGTCACGCGCGCGCCTGGAGAATGGACCACCCTGCTCGATGGCTTCGTCGAATCCGGCCTGTGCGAGAAAACCGGGGTCGCCGAAATGCAGGACGAGTGGTGCTACGAGGGCCGCTCGGTGCCGCAGTCGCGGGTGATCATGCTTGGGGTGCAGCACGACTACACTCGCCTGAGCCAGGCGCCCGAGGTCGAGGCGGGCGCCGAGGTCATCCGGCAGTATGGCAGGGCAGCGCATGCAGCCAAGCAAGTGGCGGGCTGGCTGCGACAGGAGGGATGGGCCGCGGAGCCGGTAACCGGGCCGATGACCGGGGACTTCACCCTCATCCCGCCCGCGTTGGCCTGCGGCTTCGGGGAACTCGGCAAGCACGGCTCGATCATCGACCGTGTTCTGGGCGCGAACTTCCGGCTCTCGGCCGTGCTGACCGATGCACCCTTCGCCCCCACGCCGCCGCGCGAGCATGGCATCGATGCCTTCTGCGCGAGTTGCCGGATCTGCGAGGACGCCTGCCCTCCGGAGGCGATCTACGCGGAGAAGCAGCAAGTGCGCGGCGCGCACAAATGGTACGTGGACTTCGACAAGTGCTTGCCCTTCTTTAACGAGCACCACGGCTGCGGAATCTGCATCGCAGTCTGCCTATGGTCCCGGCCGGGGGTCGGGCCGAGCCTTGCGGCCAAACTGACGCGGCGGGCTAAGAGACACATAGAATGAACAACGAGACTGACCCTCCAGCTCTACAGGCTAGGGGCTTGAGCGCCACCTAACATGCGGATCGGAACCGCCTGCCCATTGCCCCGGTCCAGATGCTTGCTGACCAGAGTGTCTGACGCGCCGAGCCAGTGCGCGATCTCTGCAAGATTGCCTTGACCATGCACTGCCTCTGACTGAATGGCACGGCATCGCTGATGCCGTTAGAGGGCAGTTACAGCACCAACGCCCCCTCTATCTCAAAAGGGAATATCGTCGTCAAAATCGGGCTCGTTGGGTTTTTTTTGATTGCCAGTATTAGAATCAGCTTGACTCCGATCGACGCCGACTTTTCGTTGCTGAACATTAAATCCCTCACCACTATCGTTAGCGCCGCGCCCCCCTAGCAAAGTCAACTCACCATTAAAGGGACGCACCACGACCTCAGTTGAATATCGGTCATTGCCATTCTGGTCCTGCCACTTACGAGTCTCAAGCTGACCTTCAATGTATACGGTCGAACCCTTTTTCAGATATTGCTCCGCGATCCGGCCTATCCCTTCATTATAGATTGCTACCGAGTGCCACTCAGTACGCTCCTTGCGCTCTCCTGAGCTCTTGTCCTTCCAAGACTCGGAAGTGGCCAAACGCAAGTTGACCACCTTCCCACCGTTCGAGAACTCGCGAACCTCAGGGTCACGACCCAAGTTTCCGATTAAGATGACCTTGTTGATAGAACTAGCCATGATGAATTCCTATTTTAAGATTGCGGCGGCGGTTGCTGCACGCAGCTCCTTACAGAGAGGGCGGCTACTAGGGTCAGGACCCATTGATTGGAGTGGAAGGGCATGATTCACCGCGCGAAAACAGAGCGGTGATATGTCTAATCTCTTCTGGCTAAGCGATGCGCAGATGGCTCGTCTGGAGCCCTACTTCCCGAAGTCCCATGGCAAGCCACGCGTCGATGACCGGCGTGTCTTGAGCGGGATTATCTTCATCAATCGCAATGGGTTGCGCTGGCGAGATGCACCCAAGGAATACGGCCCTCACAAGACGCTCTACAACCGCTGGAAGCGTTGGAGCGACAAAGGCATCTTCGCGGCGATGATGACGGGATTGGCCGCCGAGCACGGCGAGAAGAAAACCGTGATGATCGATGCAACCTACCTGAAGGCTCACCGAACGGCGTCCAGTCTGGGCGCTAAAAAGGGGGACGTGGCCGCCTGATCGGGCGGACAAAGGGCGGCATGAATACCAAGCTGCACGCCATTTGCGACAGCCAGGGGCGACCTTTGAGCCTGTTCGTTACCGCCGGGCAGGTCAGCGACTACATCGGCGCGCGGGCTTTGCTGAGCAGCCTGCCGGATGTCGATTGGCTGCTCGGGGATCGCGGTTACGACGCCGATTGGCTTCGGGAACTGTTGAAAGACAGGGGGATACGCGCCTGCATCCCCGGACGGAAACAGCGCAAGACGCCAGTGAAGTATGACAAGCGCCGCTACAAGCGTCGGAACCGGATCGAGATCATGTTCGGCAGGCTCAAGGACTGGCGACGCGTCGCCACGCGCTACGACCGATGCCCGAAGGTTTTCCTCTCCGCCATCGCTCTCGCCGCGATCGTTATTTATTGGCTATGAGTCCTGAACCTACGCTTCCGAGAATTGAATCTGGAACTTCCACGCGCTTCGCCCCTACGCCCTCCCATAAATTTCAGCCCACTGCACCCGTTACTCAGGATAGAATCTTTATGTCTTACGAGTGGTAATCGTTGAACCTACCCCTAGCAAGCGCGGCGGGTTTGAACACAGGAAATTCCTTCTAGCCTCCGCGCGCATTGAGGCGAATTTTTCTCGTGATCAGATGACAAGGGGAGGCACCCTGCTCCCTACATACTGATTGCGCCTTGAAATTTCCAAGTTCATAGCAGCCAAAATTTAATAAACAGCAAACCACACCTCAGATCAGCGCCATGAAATCTAGAAGCACCTCCAAACGGCAGCAGCACCTTAGCGGATGCGGATTTACATACCCCCACACAAAAGCCGGATTGGCACTCGAACAAGTCGCCTCTGAAGAAGCTTAACGACCGATCAAGAATATGCTGAATACCCGCTACATTGCCGCGCCCGTTACAAACTATCGCACTTGAACCCGAGCTCATCTCCAATCTCATCCAGTCGCTCTCATCGAAATGAGCTGTCAATATTTGATCGGCATTGCAGCTTGCCTAATTTTGCCAGTCACGGAGAATTCGGTCATCGGGCTCTCTGGCAAGGATGTCGATGTCCTTGGCAATCCCAATACGACCGAGAAACAGCTCTGCTCTTTCCATATGTCAGCCTACGCCTGAGACCCGTGCGCAGGGCGGACCATGCCGACCGATTCCGCCTTTCGCGTGGCACTGCTGCGCGCCCCCGGGGGGGGCAACAATCACGCTTGTACTGGTCAGGTCCGGACCAGCGGTTAGCGCAGCATTCCCTCGACCAGCACAACGTATCCCCAGCCGCGGGCCGCCACACTGGCCGCCTGCCTATCGCGTTCGCTTTCCTCGGCGGCGTAGCGAATTACGGCGCTAACCTTGAGATCGGAGCCGGGACCTCCCGCACCGAAGTTGTTGGCGATGAAACCGACCTGACGCTTTTCGCCCGACGGGGCACGGTGGAACAGCCCCTTATTGGCGCCCGCACCGCGCCCGCCTAGTTCCAACCGGTCGCCCACGGCAACCCGGGTTTCGATGTAGGCCTGCGTGGCATCGGGGTCGAGGTTGAAGGCTGAGCGGCACATCGCCCAGCCGATAGCCACCTGTTTCGGTGTCCCAGTCAGGATCTGGCTTTGCCCATTTGCACCCTCAAAGCGCTCTGGACGGAACCGGCCCCAAGCGTACTCGCGGTCGCCCACGTAGTAGACCAGCCGAGACTTCGCCCGAGTCAACGCTACGTAAAGCAGACGGGCCTCCTCGGCGGCATCCGCATCAATGTCCTGAGCGTCGCTACCGAAACCAGTCCGAGATGGCATGACGATGACGTTGTCGTACTCAAGACCCTTAACCTTGTGAATCGTCGAGACGACGGCTTCGCCTTCGCTATGACGCGCGCCCAGCAGGCGTTGCAAGTCGTCGCTCTTCAAGACCTTCAAGAAGCGAATGAGCGTCGACAGGTGCGGGAACGAGCTTTCTTGGGTGCAAAGGTCCCATAGGATTGAGAGGTCCGCTTCTGGGGTAGCATCGCGCTGGGTCTCTGGGATGTCGGTGCCGATGTGGAAGGCGTCGAGAAGCTTGGTCCGCAGCGGATCGGTTAATGCCTGGTCTTGCCGCGCGGCCTCGATCTCCAAGAAATCGATCCAGAGCGCAACGTGGCGTAGCGACCGAGTCGAGAGGTTTTCGCTGTTCTGTACGGCAAGGCCCGGGAAAGCGTCCGCAAGGGCGCGGTGGACGCTGGCTACCTCGTCATTGGAACGACACAAGATCGCGATCGAGCCGGGATTCTCGGAGATAAGTCTGAGGCTGACCTCCCTGACCTGGACGAGCATCTGGTCCCAGCTCAAACCGCGCGCGTCGAGGCGTTCACAGCGGCTGTCAGATGCACCTTGAGCGGCGCACAATAGGCTTGTCTTGAGCCGGCTCGAGCGGGAGTTCCGGTCGAAGAAGCGCTGGATCATATCCTGGCTTTTCTTCACTACTTCGGTGCCTGAGCGGAAGTTCACGCCCAGCTCGAGCGTGGCGAGATCTGTGCCGCCGAAGTCCTCTTGAAAACGCCGGAAATAAAGCTCGGCAAAGGCGCCGTCCCTCGCGGCACCGGATTTGCGATTCCAGCGCAAGATATCTTGGTCGTCATCTCCGATAACCATGACTCCGGCTTGCGACCCGCTGCCCTCGTAGAGCCTGCGGATGATAGCGTAGACCTCCTCTGTGACGTCTTGGAACTCATCAATCAAAAGACTGCGGCATTGCCCGGCGATGTCCTGACGGAAGTCGAGGTCTACGGCGAGGCGCTTCGCGAACTCCTGCAACAGGTTTTCCGCAGATGCGTCCTTGGGTGGGGTATCAGAGCCATGAAGACTGCGCATGGCAAGCGCGTGAAAGGTCGAGACCCGCACCTGCGAGGCGTAGGCAGCATAGCCCAGCGATCGAAAGAGGTCGCGGATTCGCTTGCGTATCTCGAAGACCACTGCGCGATTGAAGGCTAGGACCAGGATCTCGGACGGCTTGACGTGCTGTTCGCGGATGAGGTGAGCGATCCGCCCTACGAGCACAGAGGTTTTGCCCGCGCCGGGTCCTGCGTTGACCAGAAGGTGGCGGTTGAACGGGTGCTGCATGGCTTGCCATTGTGCGGGCTCCTCCGAGGCCTTGTAACGCTCGAAGAACTCGGTGGCCCGAGTGGCGCGCAGCTGGTCGCGCTTCTCGGCGATGAGGCCGCTCTCGTCCTCGATCTCGCCGAGCTGGCCATCGAGAAAATCCTTGAGCGTGTCGACGCTGGCATTGGCGAAATAGCCTGGGATGAAGCGGTCGCGCGCTTCGTCCGGAAGGTTGGCGAATACCTCCATCGCGAAGATCCGCGCTCCAGCCAGTTCGTTGACGCTATTAAGCTCCTCGACAAGCTCGGGATGTTGCCCGAGACCCGGTCGCGCGTCGCGCAGGAGCAAGAGGTAAGACAGCGGCAATAGGTCCGGCAGGGCACTGACGAGACCAAGCGACGATAGCAGCCGCAACAGCGCTTCTAGATCGGCGACGCGGAAAGTCTTGTCTGGGTGGGCATCTTCAAGCTCGCGGATCAAACTGTTGACCTGAATGGACTTCAGATCCTTCGCGTGAAGAAAGACATCTAGGAGAGACGGGGCTTGAGCAAGCAAGGTGTCGCATGCTTTCGCAGCGAACCGGTTGCGAGCCAGGGGAAGCCGCGCATGCCAATAGATCTGTTCGGTCCCCTGCTGCACGCCTTGCTTGAGCCTGACGCCGCTGGCGCGGGCCAGCGTCCTGAAGCCGTTGAGAAAGGCGCGGTGAAAACGAGCCTTCCGCGCGTCGAGTTCGGCTTGCTCCCGCGGCGAGAGGGACTCCGTATCCTTCGGCTCACGCAGGTCTAGCGCTTCGATGTTGAACCACTGACTGGGGGTGAACTGCAGTTCTCCCGTCTTCTTGATGCGTTTGAGCAGGTCGCGCACGGCGTTGCCGACCATAGTCATTAGCGCCGCAATCCGTCTGGGCTCTTCCGAAAGCATCGGGCGTTTCGCGAACTCAAGCGTCCATTGGAGCTCCAGTGCCCCGAGCGATGCCAGCTCCACGATCAGGGACATAGTCGCATCCATGCTCTCGATCTGGCACTGGCGGCGGACTTGGGACAGATTGATCATCGCATCGTTTGTGTCGCCGATGCTTGCGTTGTCGAGGGTCCGAACGCGCACACCCACAGTGTCAGAGACGCGGCGCAACAGATCCGCAGCCACACCCTTCTGTTCCGGCTCATCCTGCGTGGCGCCGAGGATGGCCTTGGCGACGCGACCGTGGAGAGCTTCTTCAGAAGCAATCTGGGCAAGCCGGGAGGGATGAAGCGTGACCGTCAGCAGGTCCGCAACCATGCCGAGCTGTGCGATGTGCCCTGCAGTTTCTAACCAGTAGAGCGCGAGGCGCAGCCGCGTCGCGTTGGCGCGCTTCTCACCTGGTGTCTTGTAGGACCAGTAGCCGTGGCCGGGCACAAAGGCGACCTTTTGGCCATCGAGGATCTCGGCGTTGGCGAAGATCTGGTCTTCGATCTCGTCGACCTGAGGGACGTGTAGCTCGTTGCCAGCACGCTGGCTTCTAATATTCTCGAAATCCTGCGGCGAGGCTAACATTACCGCGTCGAGCTCGCGGAGGCCTGCCTTTTGCCGTTCCACGGCGCCCCTGCCGATACGACCAACTTCCTGAAGGTAATCCTCTAAGTAGCTTGGCGGAGCGAGATGAACGACCCAGTGTATGTCGGGGATGTCCATACCCATGCCAAAAGCTTTGGTCGCGACCAGATTGTCGAGCTCGCCGTCGCGGAACCGGTTGTAAATGTCCTCGCGCGTGGGAGCATCGAGTCCCGCGTGGTAGCTTTCCACTTCGCACTGCATGCTGCGAGTCAGCATGTTGGCCAATTCGTCCGCGTGAGCACGGCGCGAGACGAAAATGATCACCGCGCTGCGTTGGCCCGTTGCCCGCGCGTTGGCGCGGGCTTGGGTAATGACCTTCCTGATCTGAGGCAAGCGTTCTTCCAACGCATTTCCGAAGGACTGCGTGTCAAAGATGTTGCCTTTCATCGGCCGGGGCGAAACCTTGATATGGTCGCGCAACGGGCTTCCTTGGGCCGCAGGATCGGGGCATACGGCGAGGGGTAGGATCGCGTCGCCGCGGGCCGTGCGTTCCAATATCCCCTTGATTCTGCGGCGGTCAGACGCAGTGAGGGTTGCCGAAAGCAACAAGAACGGCGTGGGCTCCTGAAGCGTGCCGTCCCGGAGAGAGATCATCAAGAAGCTGAAGGCAAAGAAGTAGTCGGGACGGAACTCATAGCCCCACTGGTTGATGCAATGAGCCTCGTCGAAGACGACGTATTCCAGCCCTCCGTCGGCCTGGATTCTGCGTCGAAGCACGTCAACGAAGCGGGCGTTGCGCAGCCGCTCCGGCGCGACGTACAGTAGCACGATGCGGTTCTCGAGCAGACCTTGCAGGACATCTTCTTGTTCGAAGCGGGGCCGGTCACTGCTAATGTAATCGACGGATTCTGCGAAGCCTTGCTCGTGCAGCCGGGTGACCTGATCGCGCATCAGCGCTTTCAAAGGCGATATGACCAGCGTTAGTCGACGGTTGCGTAGTCCTCGGCATAGCGCAGGGATCTGAAACAGTACGGATTTGCCCTCGCCGGTAGGCAGCGTCACCATAACATCCTTGGTGCGTGTGCGGATGTGCTCCATTGCTTCGGCCTGCGTCGACTTGAACCCGGTAACACGGTTGCCGCCAGATTGGCCCGCGGGCTGCCAGTTCTCGACGAGGAAGCGTTCCATAGAGGCGAAATCTGAGGGTGCGTCCTCACGCTGGACATGGAAAGCGGCAAAGACGTTCTCGAGCCGCTCGCGCAGATCGGCGGACCAGTCCTGCAATGTAATGGGCATGCGGTCCAGTTGGGCGCGTAGTTCGTAAGCCGCGCTTTCGAGGCGGGGGTCCAGTATGATAGGCGCGAGAGGACTTTCAGTTAGGCCGGATTCCTCGAGCCAGGGCCCAAGCCAAAATCCAATGAGTTTCTGAAGATCCTCGAGAAGCTCGATGTTTGATATCGCAAGGGGGCCTTGAACTGTTGCATCTGTTTGCGACTGGTTTTCGACCTCGGACAGGGCATACCACTCTTCGAGCGGGAGGGCCTCAACGACCGGCTGGAGCGGAACACCCGCGTCCTCGGCGATGGACTGCCAGTCGCGCCACTGGTCAATGCTGTCGACTATGACGCAGCCGCGTGTCACGGCGCGCAACAGGTGTTCGCGGCGGCTGCGATGTGCTGGCTTGATCTCTGCTATGCCGACCTCGGCGCAGGCGGTGACCAATATGTCGATCATGGTCCGGCTCGTAGTGCTGGTCAGCAGGAACACCGGAACGGTGCCACCTTCACAGATCGCTCGAAGGGATGCGAGCTGCCCCATCCAATAACCGCCCTGCGCCTGCGAGCCGGGGAAAAGAGTCGGGAATTGCCGCATGGCCAGGTGGGGTCGTGTGCGGGGAGGGCTCGGCCGTTGTTGGAAGATCTCGAATGTTTCGGGGATGGCGATAACATCGAAGCCGCGCCATCCACCGCCAACTTCGAGCACCCGCGCCGCCGGGTCCTGCAGCGCCCAGCGGGCCCCGTCATACCCAGGAACTTCGAGGAGAGCGATGTTGGCAGGGGCGCTAAGCTGGAGCGTTTCCTCGCCGGTCAGGATACGACGGTTGACCACTAGGGCAGCGTTGCACGGTAGAACCGCCTGCAGCCGTGCCGTTGCGACGTCAGTCCACCACCGGGGCGAACTTGGTAGAGGCGCGACCCGGATCGCCGTAGTGCCCGCCGGGACGAAACAGGCCCGATCGATTGCGGTCACAAGCCAAGGCGATTTCTCAATCAGCCATTGCGGGACCATGTTGCGCCGCACAGCGACGTTTTGCTGCATCGCGCGGCTGCCCACGGCGAGCAAGACAAGCGCGTTGGGCGTGTGGCGCTGGTCATCGGTCAATGCGTCATAGAGGCGCGCGATGTCGATTTGCCAGTAAGCGGGATCGAGACGTTCGTCAGCGGTGGCTGGAACTACCTGCACGCCGGGAACCCAGTCTACCTCGTGAATACTATTCAGCTGCATTAGCATGGGTATGCTGGGATCTGCCGCATCCAAGAAAGCGGGGGCCGGGCGTGCGAGCGACAGACCTTCCGGTAGATAGGCGATGAGCGCTGTGATAAGCGCCTCAGGTGACTGGAACCGCCCGAGCAATATCTTGGTCTTGAGCCCCAGAGCGATAAGGTCGAGCTGCCGGGCAAATAGCTCCAGGGCGGCTTTCGCGTCGGTTTCCGCGTGGTGGTTGGAGCCAAGAGCATGAGATCGAGCTTGCGGTTCAAGGAGGAATTGAACCAGCAGCGTGTCCCATGCCAGCGGCATGGCTAAATCCGGCGCCAGCCCCGACAGGATGGGCCAATCCCAGCCCAGGATGTTATGGCCAACGAGGAGTTCGGCTTCGTTGAGCTGGGCTGCAAGCGTCACCAGGGCATTCTCAAGGCTGGTGCCCAGAGCCGCGTCGTGTAAGCGGGTGCAGCTGTCGTGACCGGCGCTACCAATTTCCCATGTCTGCTCCCCGTCGGTTTCCAAGTCGATTGCCAAGGCCGAGCGCATCAGGATGTCAGAGCCAAGCGCAGAGTCAGCATCCAACGCGCATTCCAAGGGCGCCTTGTTCTTCTTCCAGGAGGCGCGCAGGGCGCGCTGCGTGGACGGCGATAGCGAGGGAAAGAGCGAAATGGCCAAGACAGGGTCGCGGTTGACCAAGCTGTCGAAGTCTTGCTTCTGCATCCAGCCCCGGTCGGCTAGCATTCGAAGCCATGACACGAGCGCTTTAGGTAGGGTTTCGCCACGGTCAAGGAGGCGTTTAGCCAAGATTGCCTCAAACTTCCTGTTTCCCGCCAATACGGCAGAATCGAGATCGGCGTAGGCGCCACGGTGATGTTCTAGAAACCACTCGAGGACATCGGCCTTCTGGGCATCCTCCAGCTTGACAGGAGCGCCCGCGGTTTCAGGTGGCTCCGACCAAGAGGAAGCCAGCCACTCTATTTTGGGAGCACCGATCCGGGCAAGCTGAGCAGGCGAGAATGTCGAAAGCAGTGTAGAGACGGAACAGGCCGAGCTGTCAGGATCAAGCTGCTTGGCAAAGGCAAGTGGGCTTTCCGACAGCAACGTTGGAAGATCGAGCGCCTTGAGTGCGTCGGGGGACAGTGGGACAAGCCGTTCCAGCCAAGCCAGCTTCAAGACGGGGTCGAATAGGTCCGACGGCGGGGTGCCATCCCACTGGTTTTTGTACCACTTCGCAGTGACGGCGTAATCAAGCTTTTTCGGGTGCAATTCTCGCAACACCTCAAGCCGGATGGAATCAACGGTTTCCTGGCTACTGGGCAGGCCATATTCCGGCCAATCCCAATCTGCCAAAGGCGCCCAAGTGACCGCGGAGCGCTTGGCTGGCTCGCGAGGCGTACTGCCGATCTGGCAAAGTACTTTGTCGCCCTCCGCCAGCATCGCGTAATCCGTCTGCCGGCTCAGCGATGCGGTAACGTGGAAGAAGACTTTTCCCGGCATGCCCTCTAAGGCAAGGAAACCAAAGCCGCGATCGGCGACCATGGCCTCGATCGTTGCGAAAAAGGGTAGTTTGACGAGGGCCGATTGGAGCTTCGGATGTTGGGATGAGGCGGGCCGTGCCAATGGCTGAGAGGAGACCTGAAAGCTCAATGTAATTTGCACTCGGAGGTGTTGGACGCCAAATTGACTAAGTATTTAAAATAGATTGAATGTCGGCAAGCTGCCGTGGGCTGGTAAGAACTCCGTCGCGATTTCACGATCTGCATCGCGGCTTCTCTGTGATCTCGTCCCGACATGGGGCTCAAACCTTGCGGCAAATCTGGCCCAACGAGCCGAGCGGCAGTGCATCGAAGTATCTTAATGCGCGGCAGCATAAGGCCTCCAGTGGGGTGACGCTTTCGAGAAGGCGTTTTCTCATAGAATGAAATTCGTCCGCAGCAGAACTCTGCGAGCCGCAAAAATTGCAGCCCTCAGACATGCATTGACTCAACAACATCTGCTTTCAATTCGGCTCGCCTCCCAGCTTACTGTAACCGGAGTCGGGTAGCGCGGGTTCGAAAAAAGAACTTCTCGATTGAGGCATGATATCGCCTCGACCTGCTTGTTTGCAGAAGCTTCAAAGTCGAAGAATGGATCACGCCCCGCCTCTTGAACACGCCAGGAACCCAAACCCTGATCAAGCCTAACGCTCACACAAGAGCCGTCTTCAAACTGGAGCCTGACAATACGAGCGTGATCGACACTGCGTTTATCTAAAAGGTCGACCTTTGCACCAAGCACCCCCGTCAGGACCCGTTTCCGTATTGAGTCGTCTTCCCAATTGTGATGCAGACGATCAGGCAATGGCGTATTGGCAAGCCCAGTCGCCCCCCGAGGTGGCCGCTTCGCTTCACTTTCGACGCGGACCTCAGTCACCGGGTCGCGCCCTGGAGCTGTCGCCAGCACCTGCATCAGGAGCGCCACAGGCGCAGGTGCGTGTAGGTAGCGATCAGAGTAACACAGGCGCGCCAAGCGCAGCCCTGGACGGAACGCTTGGGGCCGAACTTCCCGCACTTTATCCCAGAACTTTCGCCCGAATTCCGAAAGCGGCCCATCGAATTCCTTAAGGACTAGCGCCTCGGTAGAGTTCGGTAGACCATGCTTAGCTAGATCGACCGCTTCAACAAGATGCCCTGGATTAAACTCAGGTGCGGGACCGGCGATAAGAGGCATTCGATCAGCCTGCCCCCACTCTCCGTCAGGTAACACCACTGTCTCGTCCGGCGAAAGAATAGCTCGCCAACTTGCACCTTTTCGAAGAAGCGCGAGAATTGGGTACCCCCCAGCCTCTGGCAGGTTCTGCGTCAGAGACAGCCCCGCATCACCCCGGGCAGTCAAACGCAGTAGATCCATGCGCTCGGGATAATCAAAATAGGTAATGCTCCGAACCGCACTCATTACTCGGGTCGCAGCACCTGCCTCGGAGGCTCGACGAATGACCCTCCCACCGGGCCAGCGCGGGAGATCCCAGTCCCGGTCGTCACCGGGAAGGGTAAGAATTACCTCTTCGACTCCACCGCCGCCAAGGCAAGACAGAATTTCGGCTTCGAGCGACCGCGTAACTGCAGTGCTTTCAGATCCGAAAACGCGAAGGTCTTCAGGTAAGGCAAGGTGCGGGAGTACATCCCTAATCATGGCCTCGTAGCCGCCAGGTCGATCGATGGCCCGCATGTCGAACTGCAAATCGCGCCGCAAGATGCATTCAGGACACCCATGCGTACAGGCACTGGGACAATCGAGCCGGCGGGCCGCATCTACCATAAGAGAAGAAATCTCCGCTTCAGCCGAGACAGCGAAACCTGCGCCTCCTGCTGCCAGATCGTAAAGGAACATGCTCACCCGCTCGATCCCGCCGGAACTGAGACCTCGCGCAACACCCACTCCGACCTCTTCGGCCCCGATGCCAAGTCGAGAGCAGAGCGCCTCGCGCAGCGCTGCCACGATGGCGAGTCCTTTACGTCGTCCCTCTTTATTCCATGAGAGCGTTTCCAGCTGGAGTTCGAAGACGTCGGTTATGGTCTCAGACCCCAAACGAACATGTCGGCGAATACGCAGGCTTGCAGCTTCGGTGCCAAGACAGCGACCATCGCGGCGAGCCTCACCTTTTGGCCGTTGGAGTGGCCTGTGCTCTTTCATGGCTTTCGAGAGCGCATCAGTCCCTTGCGTTTCAGCTTCAGCACGCCCGCAAGTGATGCAGATCGCGTAGCCACTGCCATCTTTTCCGGCCGATGTCGTGACCACTCGTCCCGCCCGGGTCGCTCGAAAACGCCCCGCGTCCGGATCGGGCAATGCAGTCCAAAAGCCGCTGTCGGCAGAGATCTGTGGTGGCTCCGGAGGCACGAAATCTAGCGCCTCATAGGCGGCGTGGGGTGTTTTAGTTCCAAGAAAACCCGAAGGTTTCAGAAGCTCGAATCTGTTTACGCGGCCGTCACAACGCGGACAGGCTTCCGGCGGATTTCGCTCGATACCGAAGGCGCGACACTCGCGGCAGGTCCAATGGGTTCTCAGATCTTCAATTCGGTCAGGATTTTCGCGGTTGCTCCAGCTGGGGAGTATCCCCTCGGATCGATAAACAAGACCGTCAATCACTACCTCAGTGCCCGGCGCATAATCCCGAATTGCGGTCGAAAGCGGTCGGCTTGGTCCACTATTTCGATCGTAGTGTTCGAACGTGACCACATCGACGGGAAAGCCGTAGGCCGGAGTAAAATTACGCCGCGCAAGCTCCGTGAGTAGGAACTCTCGACGCATGCGATTGGCTCGATTAACGTAGAAGCCCCGAACAACAGAGTCGCTGCCGGCCGCTTCCTGCGCGGTTAGTAGTGCGCGATACTCTTCCTCCCATTTACGCTGCAGCGCAGAGAAATCGCGGATACAGCGATCTCGGAGCAAAGCGGGATCAGCTACGGGCGCCCCACGGGCCAGCAGGCGCAGCGCATCAAGGACTTTCCCTTCGGCACCCCAAGCACCCTTCAGGGCATCCAAGAATCCCGAGGCGGCGCTATCATGCAAAATGGGTTGCTTGGACGCGCTATCTAGCGTGGGGTCGGTGGCACCGAAAAAGCTGCCGATATTCTTGGTAACCTTGATGCCGCCTGAGCTCGCTCGCAGATGCATAGCCAACAGTAATGAGTTCGCATGTCGCTGTAGCACGATCGCACTATCCAAGCGCACAGACGGCGCGCGCACCTCACCCTGTAGCAAGGTATGCGGGTCAGAAAATACGCGCCGGTCAAGCGGCTGATCCTTACAGAAGGTAAAGGACAGAGCCCATGGCTCCCCCCTCCGGCCTGCGCGCCCCACGCGTTGGCGATAGTTCGAGGGCGCAGGGGGCACATTGGTGTTGACCACTACGCTGACGTCGGGGATATCGACGCCCATTTCCATCGTAGTCGAACAGTTGAGGATATTTATCCTGTGCGCTTTAAAGTCGACCTCGAATGTACGAAGGCTTCCGCGATCGATTTGAGCGGAGTGCTCTGCGGACCTTAGAAAAGGCGTAAACTCAACGATCCGATCATGGAGATTCGACCACAGACCTTGGCTTCGAAGTCTTGCGACCTGCGGATCTATGGCGAGCCAGTCGCGTAGTCTCGCGCGCTCGACCTCGCTTAAACCCGCCGGCTCAGCCAGCGGCGGTATCGGCAAGGCTACAAGCCGTGTTAGTGCTTTCGATGCAACCGGATTCCGCCTGTCGATTGCGTTTAGCGAAAGACCTGCCGGCGCGTAAGGTAACATCTTTCCAGTGCGAAGACACAATGGCGTCTCGCGGAGTGCAGCGATTTCTGCCCGCTCCAACCGAAGGCGGTATCCCAAACTACTGCTACGTACGAGTAGGCCAGACGACTCAAACGTGGTCCAAATCGCCGCAAGGAGACGCCCCACGCGATCGATGTCGGTCGCGCTACTGGGACTCCCGCCGCTAAGCATAAAGCATAGTGCTGTTAACAACGATTCTCCCTTGGCACTGGGGAACCGGGAATGAAGATTCGCGTCGAAGTGCTCGGATTCTACTGTTGGTGGTAGCACGCTCTTTGTTCGACCGCGCGGGCTGATCCAGTGGCGTATGTCCACCGGCGCTTCTGAAAGCGACACAGCGAGATTGGCCCGGAACACCAAATCAACCGCCGCATGCAACAGATCGCACCAAGCTTGTTCACCATGCCCCGCCTCAGCTAGCTCGGACGGTACTCGAAGCTTTGCCTGTGCCTCCAACTCGGGGAAGACAAGTCTGGCAAGGCCCATAGTCTCGACGTTGTTCTGCATACGTGGTCGCCTGAACAACTCACGAAACAGCATCAATTCTGCGAGCGCTCCAGGCTCCTCTCCGAGTATGTCGCCACCCTTCGGGCGCGACTTCCAGATCTCGCCCGCGAACCCACGGAGTTCGGAATGCCCTGCAAGCCGCGAAATCATGTCCCGCCAGGAAACCCGACCAGCGCTGTTTCCCAATGCGGCCTCAAGTTTTGCGCGCGTCGTGGTAAGTAACGCTGAAAGGCTTGGAACGGTCTCCACGGCCTTCTCGAGGCCAGCGATTTGCGATCTTAGCGCAGCCACCTCCGTTGGGTCATTCTGCCCTGCAGCTTGTACGGCGTGATATATCACAGCGCGCGTTAGGTTTCGTTCGGCATCCTGCTGTAACTTTGCTGAAAAGCGCGCTGTGCCTTGCCGACTATCAGTAAAGGATAAAAGCCGTCGTCCATCTGAGGGTTCGGCCCCGCTACGATCATGCGACGGCACAGCCTCAAGCAGCAGTGGCATAGCATTGCCCATTAAAAATGGTGCGCCAAACCGACGGGGTTTCAAGCTGACTGACTTTTCTTGTGCTCGAGCACAGCAACCACGATCAGTAGCGTCCTCGACGACCTGAACTGCAGCAGAGTGTCCCTCGGGCTTAGTAGTAAAGACTTGTCTGTCCTTCAGGCGCAGCCAGAGATCAGGCACCGAACGCGCACCGGTAGGCCCCACGTAGACGATACCGTCGGAGTGAACGATCTCCGCGTCGGAGTCAGGCTCATGCTCGAAGGCGTAGTCATCCTCGTCATCACCATCCAGCTCCAAACTTAGACGTTCGTTCGCGCCTGAAAAACTACGCGTCGCACGCAGCCAAGGCGTCGCACATTCATCGCAGGCTACGACCTCAAAGATCGGCGCGCCGCACGAGCAATGTTCGCGCGGCTCTAGATGCAGTCGTCCGAAAGGCCAGTCTGTACCGTCCTCACGGAACTCAACATCGCGGCTTTTACATTCCGGGTCGACGCAGGCCCAGAGCCCCGCTTGCGCGCGATGAAAGGCATGCATTCGCCAAGGCGCAAATCTATGGCCACTATGGGGGTCCCGCGCAAGAGCCGCGGCCTCTACGGCCTCCATCGCCGCAGCCCGCGATAGCGGCGCGCCCGGCGATCCCAAAATGGTGGCAGCACTGCCAAGGGAGACGCCGCCATCTCGCATTGCCTGGCGTACCGCGCGAAATTTTGGATGCGGAGCAATGCGGTGCCAGAGTCCCGTCTCGTCCACTGGCAATTCATCAAGCGAAACTGGAAAATCGGGTCCGATCTCGGGTAGCGGCGTCAACTCCTCTAACCCTTCAATCACATCCACGCGGTCGGTTGAGATACCGGCCAGGTCTGCCACGAAGCTTCGCAACGCCTCACGTGTCTCGTTCCCTTCTCCAATGGTGGCAGAGGTTGCGACGAGGCGCACATCTTCAGGCGCGACCTCAAACGCTTGTCGCACCCGGCGTAGCAATAGCGCCATCTCCGCAGCCTGAGCCCCTACGTAGCTGTGCGCTTCGTCAAGAACGATCCATCGCAGCTTGCCTTTAGACTGATCCAAAATCGCCCGGTCTTGTGCCCGGAGAAGCAAGTACTCGAGCATCGTGACATTGGTCACCAGCACTGAGGCCGGATCGGTTCGCAGGGTAGCGCGGTCACGAATTTCAGCTCCCAACCGCGCTTCTGCCTTGCGCAGCTGGTCCGGAGTATCACCATTGTAAGTGGCAAAGCTTAGACGGTCATCAAAAGGCGCAATCCAGGCCGAAAGGCGCTCTCGCTGACTATCGATTAGCGCGTTGAGGGGATAGATGACGAGTGCTCCGGTTCCTTGTAACCGTCGCCCGCCGGCTTGACGCAGCAAGTCGTCGATCATTGGCACCATGAAGCACTCGGTCTTGCCTGAACCAGTGCCTGAGGTGACCATGTAGCTACGCCCCGCTCTTGCTACCTCCCAAGCTTGCAATTGATGCAGATAAGGAAACCAATCGCGCGCGAAGCGCTTTTCTCCGGCTGCGTCGAGTGCGCCGACAAGCTCAGGTAAGAGCAGTTCCCCTGCCAGCTCACCCAATCTCCGATCCGCATTTTTCCAGATACGCGAGGCCTCGAAGACAGGGTCGCCGATCAGTGCTTCTCGAGGAGTCGCAGGTCGCGTTAGTCGCCGCGACAAAGCAGCACGAAAAGCATCCGAACGCACGCGTCCCTGCGCCACAAGTGCGCGCGCTGCACGTTCAGCTACCCGGTCAAGCGTCTCCTCAAAACCTGAGCGGAGTCGAGCTCCCTCTGTCGTATCTTTCATCCGAGGTTCCCCATTCCTGTCATGTCTGCGCAGCGCACCAAGTCATTGCTAGCGGCAATGCACTTGCGATCCAGTCCGGATCTCGTTCAGCTAGGTGTAAAAGCGCGATTTCTTGCCTGTCATTTAAGCGTGCTGGGCGGCGTCCATATGCGATCTCCGCCAACAATAGGGGCGCTCCGAGATACCCATGAAAATCCTCCGAAAACCGCCGAAAGCGGTCAGGTACGTTTCTCGGGACCAGGTTAGAAAACGACCGAGGATCGCCCGATTGCAATCGAACGATTTCGTCGGCTCGAGCCTCAAGCGCGGCCCCTGCTTTCACCGCGTTAACATGATTCATGTCGAGCCGGCCGACCCAAGCGGGCAAGTCCTTCGGGCACACCGGCACTTGGATCAACGCCGGAAGGACATGCCCCATCAACTCCGGCCGAAGCCGCAGTAGATCTCGCACAACCAGTTGGAGGTTCTCCATAGCCAACCCTTCGGCATGCTCACCGAGACCTGGCACTCGTGCGATAGCACTCTTCAATCGATTGACTTCTTCGGCGATCCCTTTTGCCCAGTACTCCGGTGCGATCCGAGTCCAGACAGGCCCCCCTTGCATTTCAAGTGAAAGCCGATCTGCCAATGCCTGCGAGCTACCAGCCAAGAGCACGCGTACCGCCGCGACAGGTGCTTGGGCAAGTGCTATGCACTGGTCAAAGCTTGCGCCAATGTGCCGCTCGGTAGCGAAATCAACAACCCGACCGATGGCTTCTATATCTGCATCTGACAGGCCATCACGCAAACAAGTCGCATAGGCGGAGATACGTTCTTTGCGCCTACCATGCTCGCCCGCAACGCGCATCGCTTCACTAATACCTCGATCCATTGATAAGGGAGAGCTTTCTCGCTCTTCAGGCCGCACGAAGGGTCGCGGGGGGCGTAGCAGCTCACCATTGCAACTGGGAGCTATGAACCAACACCCCGCGTCAAGCAGCTCTGTAAGCCTCGCACCAGAGGCGACGTGCAGACTGACGCTCTGAGACGGGTTGTGAAGGTTGATTGCGTCCACTTCGAGCTTGATCGGAGTTGCTAGCTCCCCCGAGAGCATCAGACGGTCCCCGTTCCAAACAGCCGCACTCGAAAAATCACGCACATAGAGACGAGCAGTCTCATCAAGACCTGCCGCGAGCCGCACGCGCAGCTCACTGTCGGGCCCACCTAAGACGAGAAGGCGTCGAATAACGTTTTCGAAACTTGAAAGAGGACGAGCATCTGGCATGGGTAACGTTAGACGGACCCCGCCGTCAGATAAGTTCGGCCCCATGACCCGCAGAATTAAATCTGTTCGCTCAGCTTGCGCCGGAATAAGCTGCCAAGCGCTCAATCCCGCCGGAGAAACCTCAATTTCTGCGGGTGCCGCTCGGCCGAATGAATCGACAATGCGCGGCATGCGCCGCCGCAAACTGAACCGAAGCGCTAGCGTCTCGCCTGAAACCGGGTCAGCCAAATGTAGCGGAAGCTCCGATAGTTCAGCGCTATCACTGGCAAGCTCTATTTCAGCATCACCCAAAGCCCCCAGCACTACTGGGGCAGCCCCTGCTACAGTCAGATGCCATCCCGGAGGTCCACCTGCTATACACAAGCGTTCAGGCCACTCTTCTACGAGCGACAGATGCATGTTTGGAGGCACCACTCGCACGCGAACCCGACAGCCGAATTTAGCATCTGAAAACTGCGCTAGATAGAATGTCCCGGCCTCATTGGCCAGCGGCGCTCCTGACTGCCATCGCTGCTGACGCGGTTTCTTATACTTTAGCTTATTACGCTCTACCTGTTGCGCCATTTCGCCCTGCGGGCGAAGCCATAGGTCGGGCACCCCACGATATACCGCCGCCCCCGCAGCGTCATGCAGACCTGTTACGATCGAGCCTACAGCGAAAGCTTCGTCTCGAGCTTCCTTGTCCGACCCAGTCTCGATAGCAACCGACCAACCGGCGAAAGCAAGGCGCCCCTTCCCCTCAACGCGCCACAGCTGGGCATCAAACGAGTTTCCGGCCGGACTTACACCTAGTCCATCTGTCCCGATAGGAGGTTCCATTCCTGGTACCCGAACCCAGACACTTGGCGCACGAGTTCTCATACCGCCCGTCCCTACCAGAACAAGTCGATTAATTTCTCCTTCTTCATCCGTACCAAGCGCTGCCCAGATAGTGAGTTCATCCTCAGCAAGTGGACCGCCAGCGGGAAGCGCGACACTCCCCAGCACTTTACCGTCGGCAATGGCGACAAAGTCTGCCTGTCGTTCGAGCGGATATGGGACCTGCGCACCGCGTCGGCCGCTAATCCGACGGGCTGTGAAATCAGGAACGCGTCCAGGCTTTGAAGCGTCACGTTCGACCATCAGCAACAAGTGCGGGGAGGCAGAAGCGAGCATGCCGGACGGCCCAAGGCGCAACCGACTATGCCCTGCCGCCACATCATCTAACAGACGAGCCTCGATGCCGCCCCGTTCCGCGATTTCGATCCGAGGATGCCAATCGGAACCTTCTCGATAAAGCACGCGGCGAAGAGGGCTGCCTTCGACTTGACTACGTGGTGCCGAAACTATCTGGGAGAGAAGTCGTTCTGCACCTCGCTCATCGAGGCGTAAGACCATTTCTTCGCGCCAGTTTGCACGCAGCTCGTCAAGTCGAGGGCAAACGTCATGCGCTAAAAGTCCATCCCCCAATTCTGCGCGAAGACCCACAACTTCACGTGCAAATTCAGCAAATAGACGCCGAAACTCTTCGGTTCGGTAGCCCATTGACAAAGAAGCGGTTCGAGCGTTGGCGAAGCCAAGGGCTAGCTCATCAGAGCAGCCTAAACCGAAGGGCTCTATATCAGAGATTAATCCCGAGATTGCTTGCTGCCATACTCCGTCAGACGAGAGCAATGCTAGGGGGATTCCTCCTTCGGCAGCGAGGGTGCGGAGATACTGGGTTCCGTTCTCAGACCTCAGAAGATTAGTTCGCCCGAAATGAGACAGTCCTGCCCGGGTCATTGCACGGAGGTCAGCTTGATCAAGAGAGACCTTAAGAGGTGCAGTTAGAAACTCCCAACTCGCCACACCTCCATCATAATAAAGCCGATAACGCTCTGCTGCCCAGAGAACGAAATACGGAGCGAGAGACAAACGAGGCCCGCGCTGAAACGCCTGCGATAGAAGGACTTCAATGGCAGCGTAGCTCACCGCCGATAACCGATATTTATGAAGCGGCTGATTTGCTACTACAAGCGGCAGGTCGAATGATGCCGTCCTAGAACCATCAGGGCTCATTACGGCACAGCACAGATTGAAATGGCACCGTGTAACATTGCTACCCGCTCCTTCTTGGCCCCGCCCCACTAAGGGCGCAAGCCGCCCCCTTGGAACAACCTAGACATGCAAGAGGGAGGTCGACAAGGAGCCACTGCTAAGAAGCTAAAAGTTTACGGTAAACAAAATTCTTAGATCGAGTAACAAAAAAAACACAGGGGATAGGGTGGCTAGGCTCACCCGGACGCTGGGCCTGACCTGCTCCCCTGAGAGTCCTCGTTTATAGGTTAGCTCCGTTCAGGGTTTGGTCGTTTTCAGTCTGGTGGTGATACTCGCGGGGCGTTAGCCCGTCGAGGCTCGTATGAGGGCGGTGGTGGTTGTAGTCGTCCCGCCAGGCCTCGATCAGCTGGCGGGCATGGCGCAGGTTCGAGAACAGGTGCTCGTTCAGGCACTCATCGCGCAGTCGCCCATTGAAGCTCTCGACGAAGCCGTTCTGCATTGGCTTTCCCGGCGCGATGTAGTGCCATTCCACCTTGCGGTCCTCCTGCCATTTCAGGATCGCGTTGCTGGTCAGCTCCGTGCCGTTATCGCTGACCACCATGCAGGGGTAGCCTCGCAGTTCGGCGATCCGGTCGAGCTCACGCGCAACCCGTTGCCCAGATAGCGAGGTATCGACGACGGTCGCCAGACACTCCCGGGTGAAGTCGTCGATCACGCAGAACACCCGGAACCGCCGGCCATCGGCGAAGCTGTCGGACACGAAGTCCAGGCTCCACCGCTGGTTCGGCCCTTGCGGGATCGCCATGGGCGCCCTTGTCCCGATGGCGCGTTTGCGGCCCCCGCGCTTGCGCACGGTCAGCCCTTCCTCGCGGTAGAGCCGATACAGCTTCTTCCAGTTCAGCACCCAACCCTCCCGTTCCAGCAGGAGGTGCAGGCGGCGATAGCCGAAGCGTCGTCGCTCGCCGGCAAGTGCTCGCAGCCGCCGGCGCAGTTCCTCGTCGGAAGGTCTGGTGGGCCGCCGCCGATACACGCGCGGATCGATCCCCACCAAGGCGCAGGCGCGCCGCTGCGAATAGCTCTTCTCTGTCATGGCCCAGTCCACGGCACGTCTCCTCGAACCAGGCCTCAGAAGTTTTTTGCGAGCATTTCCTTGAGCGTGGCCATGTCCAGCATCTGCTCCGCCAACATCTTCTTCAGCTTCGCATTCTCGGCCTCCAGCGCCTTCAGCCGCTTGGCGTCAGGCACCTCCATGCCGCCATACTTCGAGCGCCACTTGTAGAAGGTCGCATCACTGATCCCGTGCTGTCGGCACAGCTCCTTCACCCCGAGCCCGGCTTGATGCTCCTTCAGGATGCGGATGATCTGCTCCTCGCTGAACCGGCTTCTTCTCATCGTCTGTCTCCTCGCTTGGAGAACAGGCTAACTTCAAAGCGCGGACATTTCAGGGGAGCAGGTCAGGCCATACTGGCGAATGGTACGACCACAAACGGAAGGACAAGAGCTCGGTTCATGCTCAAGATCGTGGGCCCATTTCAGCCACACCACGCTCATATCAGCTACTATTCGTCAGCAGCGCCGTACAAGTAGATAGCGACGCAAGCTCACCCGTCGGGGACGCGCGATCACTCGACTTGCAACAGCATCACTTCTGGGCAACGAAGACTTCCAGCGTCTCGCTCGGAGCATGGCCCACTGCAGACGCTCTCGGGCCACTTGATAAACGGCTCGCCACCATCGTGAAGAAGAACTGCGACGTTATCCCTCGCTAGGTAACCCAGTTTTTCCACAAGATACCGCGCTATAAGCGCCACCGCTTGTAGCGCGGCTGCGATCGGATAACTTCCGGCCATGTCGAAGCCTAATCCATACCGTCCATTCATTCCCTATCCCGCTCAGCTGACGCGGACGCCGTCGTATCGAGCAAGGAGATAAGTGAGCTGAGCACCTGGTCTCTCGCCTGTTACACGTGGCCTACAGAACTCGAGCAGGACTAACTCCGCGGTGGCAAGTCGCAGGGCTGGTTCTCCAGCGAGGCACGGGACAGGTCAATTACTTTAATCTCTTTTCAATTAACAACTTTACTTTGGAAACGACCTGCAATGGCAAAGCTCGAAGAAATTAGATCTGGAGGTCGCGTAGCTGGCGTTGTGCCGGGTACAGCGGTGGATGTGGTGTCCGTAGAATGGATCGGCAACCAAGCCATCAACCTTGTATTTCGTCAGACGAGTGGCACTGTAGCCGAGACGACCATTTACCGCGATGACGAGTACCGCATTGATATCCAGTCTGCCGGCCGAAACTGGTCGTTCGACGCGGATGGGGCACTCCTGCGCCTGGTGACCGAAGCAAACCGCATCAAGCTCGCCCATTTTTTCGATCCTTATCTGGCGATCCACACCAGTCAGGTCGATCCTCTTCCTCACCAAATCTCGGCAGTTTACGGAGAGATGTTGCCAAGGCAGCCCTTGCGGTTCCTGTTGGCCGATGATCCGGGCGCGGGCAAAACCATTATGTCTGGCCTTCTGATTAAGGAGCTAATCGCCCGCAGTGATCTCGAAAGATGCCTAGTGGTCGCACCTGGCAGCCTTGTTGAGCAGTGGCAGGATGAACTTGGAGAAAAGTTCGGCTTGGAGTTCGATATCCTGAGCCGAGACATGATCGAGAGCTCCCGCTCCGGTAATCCATTCAACGACTGCAACAGGATGATTGCGCGCCTGGATGTCCTGGCGCGCAATGAAGAGCTTCAGGAAAAGCTCCTCAAGTCGACAGAATGGGATCTGATCATCGCCGACGAAGCCCACCGTATGTCCGCGACATTTTTTGGCAGCGAGGCCAAATACACCAAGCGGTATCAGCTTGGGCAGAAGCTGGGACAGGTCTGTCGTCACTTCCTGCTGATGTCGGCCACGCCCCACAACGGCAAGGAACGTGACTTCCAGCTTTTCATGGCGCTCTTGGATGGGGACCGCTTCGAAGGCCGTTTCCGGGACGGCGTCCATGTCGCAGACGTCGAAGACATGATGCGCCGTCTGACCAAAGAAGAGCTGCTGCGTTTTGACGGTCGCCCCCTCTTCCCGGAGCGTCGCGCCTACACAGTCAAGTACGACCTCTCTCCGGAAGAAGCCGAACTCTACACCGCGGTTACGGACTACGTGCGCGATGAGATGAACCGCGTCTTGAGGTTCGCTGACACGGATGGGCGCAAGAAGAACAACGTCGGTTTCGCTCTGCAAATTCTCCAGCGACGTCTGGCCTCCAGCCCCGCCGCAATCTACCAGTCGCTCAAGCGACGCCGGGAGCGGCTCGAAGCTGAGCTGAGCGAGGCGCGGCTCGCCGCCAAGAGTGAGAGGGCAGGCTTCTCCCAACCCAAGGTCAATCAAGACCTGCTGACCAATATCGACGAGTATGGTCAGGACGAAATCGACGAGATGGAAGACCTAATTTCGACTAGCGCAACTAGTGCGGAGACGGCCGAGCAGCTGGAGATCGAGGTCGAAACCCTTAAAGGACTGGAGGGCATGGCCCTCCGCGTTCTTCACTCCGGGCATGACACCAAGTGGCAGCAGCTCGACAAGATCCTCGATGATGATCTGATGCTCGATCCCGACGGGCACCGTCGCAAGCTGATCATCTTCACCGAGCCGAAAGACACGCTCGAATATCTTCGCAACAAGGTGACCGCGCGCCTCGGCAAACCCGATGCAGTGGACGTGATCTATGGCGGAGTGACGCGCGAGGAGCGCCGCAAGGTCGTCGAACGCTTCATGCAGGACAGGGACATGCTTGTCCTCATTGCTAACGATGCGGCAGGTGAAGGCGTCAACCTTCAGCGCGGGCATCTGATGGTGAACTATGACCTTCCCTGGAACCCGAATAAGATTGAGCAGCGGTTTGGTCGCATCCATAGGATCGGGCAAACCGAGGTATGCCACCTCTGGAACCTCGTTGCGAAAGACACCCGCGAAGGGGACGTCTATGCGCGCCTGCTCGAAAAGCTTGAAGCCGCCCGCGAGGCTTTAGGAGGACGAGTCTATGATGTCCTGGGCGAGCTCTTCGAGGATCGGCCGCTGCGGGATCTGCTTCTGGAAGCAATCCAGTACAACGACGATGAGGACGTGAGGGCGCGCCTCTACAAAGCCGTCGATGGCGCGGTAGATCAAAGCCATCTCCTCGACCTTCTTCAGAAGCGGCAACTCACAAACGACACTATGCCAGCGGCCCAAGTCCAAGAGCTTCGGATCGCGATGGAGAAGGCCGAGGCGCAACGCCTCCAACCTCACCACATTCAGAGCTTCTTCGTGGAAGCCTTCCAGCGCCTTGGCGGTCAGATCAAGAGACGGGAAGAAGGCCGGTGGGAGATTACCCACGTCCCGCTCATCATCAGGGAGCGGGATCGCCAGATCGGCGGCGGGGCGCCGATCCAGAAGAAGTATGAACGGATTTGCTTCGAGAAGTCGAAGATCAACCAGCAACCGGTGGCGGCCTTCGTCTATCCAGGCCACCCCTTGCTAGACGCAGTGATCAGCGTAGTCCGCGAACAGAACGATCACCTGATGAAACAAGGGGCCGTGCTGGTCGACGACACCGACGACGGGACAGCAGTCGAAGCCCTTTTCCTTCTGGAACACTCGGTGCAGGACGGGCGTCCTGGTCACGCAGGCAATGCCAACCTTGTCTCGCAAAAGCTCCAATTTGCAACAATCAGTCAGGCAGGTGAAATTCATGATGCCGGGATCGCGCCGCACCTGAACCTGCGGGCTGCGACACCAGAGGAGATCACCTCTGTCCAGACTGAGATCAGCGCCCCTTGGCTTACGGCAGACTTGGAAAAGCGCGTCGTCCAATACGCGACCATCGAGCTTGCTCAAGGCCATGTTGCCGAAGTTCGAGAGCGGCGCCTCCCGGAGATCGATAAGGTCGAGCACGAGGTCAAAGCGCGCCTGAAGAAAGAGATCAACTACTGGGATTCTCGCGCCGCCGAGCTGAAAGAAGAGGAAAAAGCGGGCAAGAAGGTCCGGTCAAACTGGCGCAACGCGGAGCGACGGGCTGAGGACCTCGCCGAACGCCTACGCCGCCGTCTAGAGGTGATCGAGCAGGAGCGCTTTATCACGTCCCTGCCCCCGCGCGTCCGGGGCGGAATGGTCGTGGTTCCGAGAGGCCTGCTCCTGAAGAAGGGCAACTCTGTTGCACCCAATGGCTTTTCAGAAGACCCTGAAGCCCGCCGCGAGATCGAGTTGAAGGCGATGGCTGCCGTCATGGCGTCCGAGCGTGCCCTTGGAAACGAGCCCGAGGACGTGTCCGCCCGCAAAATCGGCTATGACATCGCCTCCTTCGATCCTGATACCAACCATATGCGGTTCATTGAGGTCAAAGGCCGGGTCGACGGCGCAGATACCATCATGTTAACCCGCCAAGAAATAATCACCTCGCTCCACGAACCCGAAAAGTTCATCCTCGCGATCGTGCAGGTCAAAGAGGGGTTCGCTTCTGCCCCGAGGTATGTACACGGTGCGCTCGACTCGCGCGAACCGCCGTTCGATCAGAACGCAATCCAGTTTAATATCAATCGCTTGCTTGAGCGAGCAGAGGCACCGGCATGAAGATCGAGAAAGCGCTTATCATCGACGAACCTTGGATCAGCAAGATCATGAGAAGCGAGAAGACATGGGAGATGCGAAGCACCTCTGCCAAGCAGCGCGGCTGGATCGGTCTCGTCAAGAAGGGCAGCGGCCATATCGTTGGCGTGGCCAAGATGGTGGGGGCTGAAGGCCCTCTGTCCGATCAGAAGATGCTCGACAACCAAGACAAGCATCACATCCCACCCGAGACTTTCCTCTCGGGAAAATTCGCGAAGCATCGACATGCATGGATCATGTCAAGCGCCGTGAGGCTTCACCGGCCCATTCCATACACCCACAAGAGCGGCGCAGTCATCTGGGTCACTCTCGATCAACGCGTATCTGATGCTCTAGCAGCAGACGAGGCTGTAAAGGCACTCGCATGACCCAAGCCTACAAGAAGAAACTAATCGAAGTCGCGATCCCCCTCGAAGCGATCAACGCGGCGTCGGCGCGGGAGAAGTCGATCCGGCATGGGCATCCCAGCACGCTGCACCTGTGGTGGGCGCGGCGGCCGTTGGCGGCGTGTCGGGCGGTGCTGTTTGCGCAGCTGGTGGATGACCCCTCCAGCCACCCGGATCAGTTCCCGACCGATGAGACAGTAGAGGTCGAACGCAAGCGTCTGTTCCAGATCATCGAAGAGCTGGTGAAATGGGAGAACTCGACCAACGAGGAAGTCTTAGAGCGCGCACGGGCAGAAATCCGGCGCAGCTGCGGCGGTGAGCTGCCGCCGGTCTATGACCCGTTCTCGGGTGGTGGGTCGATCCCGCTAGAGGCGCAGCGCCTTGGCCTGCCCGCCTATGGGTCGGACCTGAACCCGGTGGCGGTGATGATCGGCAAGGCGATGATCGAGATCCCGCCGAAGTTCAAGGACATGGAACCGATCCATCCGGGCATCAAGGACCGGTCGTTTTATCGCAATGCCGAAGGGCTCGCCGAGGATGTGAAATACTACGGCGAGTGGATGCGCGAGAAGGCATGGGAGCGCATCGGGCACCTCTATCCTGACGCCGAAACACCGGAAGCATATGGTGGCGGGCGCGCCCCGGTCATTGGATGGATTTGGTCCCGTACCGTTCCTAGCCCGGACCCTGCCTTCTCAGATGTTCAGGTGCCGATTGCCTCAAGCTTTCTGCTGAGCTTGAAGTCAGGGCGGACAGCTTGGCTTGAGCCCGTGGTAGATAGACAGACCAAATCGATATCGTTCAAGATTAGGGTGGGCGGTTCGAAGGCTGACCTCGAGAGCGCAAAGAGCGGAACAAAGGAAGCCCGTGGGGCGAACTTTCGCTGCATAATCTCAGGATCGGCGATTACCCCGAAATACGTTAAAGAGTGCGCGCGCAGCGGAAAGATGGGCCGCACCCTTCTTGCTGTTGTAGTGAGCGCAAAATCTGGACGTGCGTTCGCAGAGGCTACTTCTCAGCATGAGCATATTGCAGACTCGGTTCGCCCGAACTGGGAACCGGGAACGAAACTGCCAAATCACAGCCAGTATATCGGCGTTCTAGGATATGGCTACGAGACTTTCGGAGATCTATTCACGGATCGTCAGCTCGTTGCGCTCAACACATTTGCTGATTTACTCGAAGAAGTAAGATCTGAAATCAGGCAGAGTGACGATTATGCATCCGCAGTAGTCACGTATCTTGCCCTCGCGATAAGTCGGTTGGCAGACAGTTGCAACGCACACTGCCGCTGGGCTGCTGACAAAATTCAGTTGAAGAATATGTTTGGGCGCCAAGCTATTCCGATGACCTGGGACTATTTTGAAGCGAATCCGTTCTCTGGCACAGCCGGAGATTTTCTGGTTAGTGCGACCACTGTTTCGAAGGCCGTAGATCGATGGGTTGGCGGCGGCTCAGGAAAGATCGTCAATATTGATGCTCAGAGCGTCACCTACTCAAGTGATATGGTGATTTCTTCAGATCCGCCGTACTATGATAATATCCCTTACGCTGATCTTTCCGACTTTTTTTACGGCTGGTTGAGGCGGATGCTCCGGGAGATCTACCCTAGTATTTTCGGAACGATGGCGGTTCCGAAAATGGATGAACTCGTTGCTGACAGAATGCGACATAGCGGCACTAGTAATGCAGAACAGTTTTTCCTGTCCGGAATGACCGCAGCAGTCTCGAGAATGGCTCGCAGTTCAAGTGAAGCCTTTCCCGCCACAATATACTATGCATTTAAGCAGAGCGAGATCGCGCAAGAGGGAGTAAGCTCCACAGGTTGGGCGACTTTTTTGCAGGCAATAATTGACGCTGGCTACTCGGTCGTAGGCACGTGGCCGATGCGTACGGAAATGGCCAATAGGATGAGAGCTGCCGGTTCAAATGCTCTCGCTAACTCCGTCGTGCTCGTTTGTCGGAAGAAGGAAGAGATGGCCGAGACAATCACCCGTGCTGAGTTTACTCGTGCTTTGAAGCGCGAACTGCCACCAGCCATTGCCGAGCTTCAGGCTGCGAGCATCGCCCCGGCCGACATGCCGCAATCGGCTATCGGCCCCGGTATGGGCGTCTTCTCCCGATACGCGACAGTGCTAGAAGCTGACGACAGTCCGATGAGCGTTAAGACAGCCTTGCAGCTGATAAACTCTCAGCTGGATGAGTATTTGAACGACCTGCATGGCGAGTTCGATGCCGAGACGCGCTTTACTGCCACCTGGTTTCAACAGAACGGGTTCGACAAGGGTGTGTATGGCACCGCCAACAGCATCGCCACGGCGCGCGGCATCTCGGTCGAAAGCGTCAAGCACGCGGGGATCATCGAAAGCTCGGCCGGAAAGGTCCGCATCCTGAAGCGTGACGAGCTCGACCCCGACTGGGACCCCGAGACCGATGATCATTTCACGATCTGGGAGGCCTGCCAGCACCTGATCCGCGCGCTGGAAAATGACGGCGAATACGCGGCGGCAGAACTGCTGAAGAAGATTGGCAGCGAGCGCGCTGAGACGGTGAAGGATCTTGCCTACTACCTCTATGACGTCTGCGGCAACAAGCGCCAGGACGCGAAGGAGGCGACCTCCTACAACGGCCTGATCGCTGTCTGGACAGATTTGACCCGGCTGGCAGCCACGATTCGCGTGACCGACAAGAACCGCCAGACCCGCATGGATATTTGAAAGTGATATGAGATGGCAAAAAGTACGCGCCAATATGTGTTCGAGGGGATGGAGCATATGCAGAAGGGCCTTCAGCCCTTCGTGATGCAACGGCTCGAAGCGGGGATGGGCAAGGGATGGCCGCAGGACGTAATCTCGCGCTTCCCAGAGTGGCGACCGGAATCTAACGGCAAGTTCACCCTCGATACGCAGAAGCTTCTGAAGATCATGGAGCGCCTCTGGAACGAGGCGTTCCGCGACGTTCTGGACCGGACGCACCGCTCGATCGTCAACGAGCTGATCGACGTCCGCAACAAGCTCGCCCATGATGGCAAGTTCTCCTACGACGATGCGGAACGGGCGCTGGACAGCATGCGCCGCATCCTCGACGCAGTGAGCGCGGGGGACAGTGCCGACGAGATCGGCAAGATGCGGGAGTCGATCTTGCGGACCAAGTTCACCGAGCTTGCCCGGAACGAGGAGCGCAAAAAGAGCAGCTCCACAACGATTTCGACCGAGACCGTTTCGGGTCTACTGCCCTGGCGCGAAGTGGTGGAGCCGCATCAAGACGTGGCGACCGGCGAGTTCCAGCAGGCAGAGTTCGCGGCTGATCTGGCCAAAGTCCATAAGGGCACGGCGGCGCAGGAATACTGTGACCCGCGCGAGTTCTTCAGCCGAACCTATCTGACCGAAGGCCTGAGTGCCTTGCTCAAGGGGGCTGCAAAGCGCCTCTCCGGAGCCGGTGGCGATCCGGTCGTCGAGCTGCAAACTAATTTCGGCGGCGGCAAGACGCACTCGATGCTGGCGCTCTATCACATGGCCGGGCAAACCCGGGTCGGCGATCTGCCGGGCCTCGATCAGCTGCTTTCGCGCAACGGGCTGGATGTCCCTGCGAAGGTCAACCGCGCCGTTCTGGTCGGGACGTCGCGCGGGCCGCAGGACGTCATCACCTTGGAAGGCGGGCAGGTCATCAAGACGACTTGGGGCGAACTGGCATGGCAGCTTGGCGGTCAAGCTGGCTTCGACATGATTGCGGAGAATGATGCCCGCGGTATCGCGCCGGGATCGAACCTGCTGGAAGAGATCTTTAACAAGTTTTCGCCCTGTCTGATCCTGATCGACGAATGGGTCGCCTACCTTCGCCAGATCTACAAGGTCGAAGGACTGCCGTCCGGTTCGTTCGACGCGAACCTGTCCTTTGTCCAGGCGCTGACCGAGGCGGTGAAAGCCGCACCGCAAACGCTGTTGGTTGCCTCCCTGCCCGCCTCTCAGATCGAGGTCGGCGGTGAGGGTGGACAAGAAGCTCTGGCCCGTCTGAAGCAGACCTTCAGCCGTGTCGAAAGCTCTTGGCGGCCGGCATCGCAGGAAGAAAGCTATGAGATTGTCCGACGGCGCCTGTTCCGGGAAATTCCCGGTGACAAGTACCTGCACCGCGACAATACGCTGAAACAGTTCGCGAAGCTGTACAGAGAGAACCCGAACGACTTCCCGCAGGGCTGCGCCGACGAAGATTACCGCCGGAAGCTGGAGAAGGCCTATCCGATCCACCCGGACCTGTTCGATCAGCTTTACACCGCTTGGGGATCGCTTGAGAAATTCCAGCGGACACGCGGCGTGCTGCGTCTCATGGCCCAGGTCATCCACGAGCTTTGGATGTCCGGCGATCCTTCCGTCATGATCATGCCGGGCAGTGTGTCCATCAGCTCTGAACGCGTGGAGCCCGAACTTCTGCACTATCTAGACCCTTCGTGGCAGTCGATCATTGCTGGCGACATTGATGGCACATCTTCGACCCCGTACAGGGTCGACCAAGGCGCGCCGAACCTGAACCGCTACTCGGCTACGCGCCGCGTTGCCCGCACAGTATTCATGGGGACAGCCCCACTACACTCTCAGGAAAATAAGGGCCTCGACGACAAGCAGATCAATCTTGGCGTCGTGCAGCCCGGAGAGAAGATCGCAATCTTTGGCGACGCACTGCGCCGCCTGACCAACCAAGCCAAGTTCATGCACGGTGACCTTGGTCGGTATTGGTATTCGATGTCCGCGAGCCTGAACCGGGTAGCGGCAGATCGGGCGGGGCAACTCGAAGATGCCCTTGTCCTTGTCGAGATCGACAAGGCCCTTTCGACCTACATCAACGGCATTGCCGATCGAGGGAACTTCGATGCCGTTCAGGTCGCCCCCGACAGCTCCGCAGCCGTACCAGATGAGGCAGGCGGCGTCCGTGCCGTGGTTCTTGGCGTGGCGCATCCACACAGTGGCCGCGACAACTCGGAAGCGATGACGGAAGTGAAGGACATCCTGCTTCAACGTGGCTCAACGCCACGCGTCTATCGCAACACCTTGGTCTTCCTGGCTGCGGACGCCCGTCAGCTCGACAACCTGAAAGACGCCATGCGTTCTCTACTGGCATGGGATGGGATCATTCGCGATGCGAACAGCGGACGCCTGGATCTCAAGTCCAGCGAGATGTCTCTCGCTAAGGACAAGGCTCAGGAAGCCAAGGAGACCGTTCAAACGAGGCTCAAGGAAACATGGGCTTTCCTGATCTATCCTTATCAGGACAGCGCGCAAACCGACGTCGGCTTCTCATCGGCCCGCATTCCTGCCCAAGAAGGGCTCCTTAGCCGGGCGAGTAAGAAGCTTGTCAGTGAGGAAGCCCTTCTGCCCGAAATCGGCCCTGAACGTCTGAACCGCGATCTGGAGAAGTATATCTGGAATGATCGCGACCATCTGCACCTTAAGGACCTCTGGGAATACCTGAACCGGTATACCTACCTACCTAGACTGAAAGACCGAGATACTCTCATTCGGTGCGTGCGCTCCGCTGTCGGAGCCATGGTGCCAGGGCCGTTTGCATATGCTGAAATCTTCGAGGGTGCCCGCGGTGAATACCGCGGTCTTTCCATCGAAGGCGCTGGCGGCGCAGCCATCACCATCGACGCAGACAGCGTCATTATCCGACCCACTGTCGCCGAGGCGGCAAGAGCAAAGCAAGTGCCAGCTCAAGGAGAAGGAGCCAAGCCCACCTCTGGAACTTCTCCGGGCAAGCCTGTTCCGACTAGCCCGACCCAGGGTGAGCCGAACGATCCTACGGTGGACCCTGATAACCCGGAAACCGAGGCTCCGCACCACCCTACAAGGTTCCAAGGGGCGGTCCGGCTTTCCGCTGACCGCCCTGCCAGGGACATGGCTCAAATTGTCGAAGCAATTATTGAGCAATTGACCACTCTACCTGGCGCAGAGGTAACTCTCCAACTTGAAATTAATGCCGAGGTTCCGTCCGGTTTGGATCGATCAAAAGTCAGGACTTTGATCGAGAACGCGTCAACTTTAGGCTTTCTAGACAAGGCGATCTCCTAATCCTCTAGTCACCCCAATCCACATCGCAAAGCAATAACACTCCGTAGGTTTGAATTGGATACTCAATTCTCCCTACCCTCAAGGTCGCACCATGCCCGTAAATTTGGTTCGGGCATGGTGGCGCGATCGGACTCATTATTGTCCGGCTCAATTCCGCAAGCCAATTACTTTGGCTACTGCTGCCACAACCACAGAAACATCTACGCCCTCCAGCCGAACCCTAGCTGCACATCTCTAGGGAAAACTGGCGCTCATTATTGAGGCATAATGTTATCACTTCCCCTCTCCGTTCCCCTCGGCGAACAGGAACCAGCCTTCTCCTTCATGTCGCGCCTCGCGAGCCGGAATGGCTTGCCAACCAGTACCTTCGGCGCGGACTTCGAGCTTCCCTTCTCGAAGATCATTCAAGGCGATGAGTTGGTCTGCCAGCGTTTGGCAGAACTAGGTGGGGTAGCGCTCGATGCCCTTTTGGAGTGGACACCCATTCACCTAGGAGGTCGCGAACATTCGTTTCGTGGTGAAATCTTCCACGCTAAGAGCATTAAGCCCGTGGCCATCAGAGGCTGCCCTGCATGCCTTCGAGAGGACATGGCCAAGGACCCGTCCCCCTGGATGCCCCACATGCGCGCCGACTGGTTGCTGCGCCACCTCCGTGTTTGCACCGAGCATGAAATGCCGCTGGTCGACCTATGGGCCGATCCTGCTTCAACTGTCCGCTTCGACTTCGCTGCGCGTCTAGCTGAGATCCGAACGTCCCTCGAAGAGGGGGGGCTCGATGGTGAGCCGAGGGAGGCGAGCCTCTTCGAGCTATACGTGGCCGACCGGCTGCACGGTCAGCATAGCGGGAACTGGTTCGATGGCATCGATCTGCAGGCCGTCTGCGTCTTTTCCGAACTACTAGGGCGGGCCGCGGTACGTCTGGAGACCGGAGGACGAAACCGCGTTCATCCGGACGAGCTTTGGGCCGAAGCGGCAACGGGGTATGTGCTTTCGGCGGAAGGACCAGACCAAGTTCGCGACACGCTTGCTCGGCTGCAATCCAAGTTGGGAGCGCCCCGGCAGGGACCGAAGGGCGTCTTCGGCGACCTGTACGACAGGTTTGCGCATGAACTGACGTCCGAGCCTTACGGCGTTTTCAGGGGAATCATTCGCGACCATATCCTGGCAACCTGGCCGGTCGGCGCAGGAGACAACGTGATGGGGGAGCCCGTTCTCGAGCGTAGGCTCCATTCCGTTCGGACGGCTGCGGAGGAGGGCGGGATCGATGATCGCCGTCTGCGTAAACTTCTGCGCGAGCGAGGAATACTGACAGGCGCGGCCTTGAGCAGCACCGACGAATGGGCGGTGTTCGACGCCAAGGCGGTGAAGCCCATCATCGAAGAGCTCAATCGAATGGTGAGCGGGATCGAACTGCAGCAGCTGATGAATATCTCTCGGTCCCAATTCGAATCGCTCAGAGCAGATGGCTATCTGTCGCCGGCGATCGCGGCAGCAGGTGCGAAGCCTCTGTGGAAGGCCACCGATGCTCATCGCTTCGTTGCTGACCTCCTACGTGGCGCCGAAACAGTTCATGCAAAGATGCATGGCTGGCGTACGCTGCAAGAGGCCTGCCATCAGCTTCGGGTCCGCCCCGCCGAGATCATCGACCTAATCAAGAAAGGCGAGCTTCGTCGAATTGGCAGCTACTCGCAGGCCACAGGCTACGCCTCGATCCTGGTCGACCGAGACGAACTGCAAAGCAAGCTGAATATCGATCACGCTCCGGGCCTAACGCTCGAGGTGTTCGCCAAATCAGTCGGCCTCAAGCCCACGCAGATGACGCAGCTCGTTGCCTCCGGCCATATCCGAGCCACGAACGCTTCCAACCCCAAGCGAAAGGCGGTCCAGCCCTATATCACTGAGAGCGATCGCCGGTCCTTCGACGAGACTTTTGTCCCGCTCCGCCGCTTGTCGCTGGAGACTGGATGGCCATGGCAGAAGTTGCTGTCGCCTGCTTTCGGCCTGCTGGAGCGGAGATTCTTCGACGGCGAAACAAAGCACGAAAACCTCTTCTTGTGGACGGCCCTTGAACGCCACTTTCTATGCCATTGGCCTAAACGAGAATGACCCCGGCATGTCTGCCGGGGTCATCGTAGAAAGCACTTGACGTGTAACTCGCACGCTTATGCTTTCAATTCGCACTCATATGCCTTTCTGGCATACCTGCCAGAGCGGCATAAGAGTGCGAATCGAATAGATTTCTCTGATCTTAGACCCAAATTTAATAAGCAATATCAGCCACCTGCGCGCCTCTAGCATTTATACGGGGCCATAAGCTTGCGAGCTGATAGCAATTGTTTGCGAGTATTCGAGCGCACCAAGACCCCTCCGACCCTGTTCAGCAAACAGCCGATCACAAGTTTGCAGTTGGGAAGCGGAGCTCGAGATGTTTGGACGACATCAGTCAGATCAACCGGGGAGACCGTCGTAGTCGCTGGCGCGAGGCGATACCTCAAGCGCTGCGCGCGGGTGCAAGCCTCTAGCCGGCGGAGCACGCGTCTCGGAAAGTCTGCGGTAGCTCATCCGCGCCGTCATGACTTCGTCGGCTCACCGCACCCGCCAGACGTGTTTCGGCGCCATTTCATGAACTGGCTACTCTGGCCGCATCAGCCGAACCAAGCGGATCTGGCTTCGCCACCCCTCGCGGCGCGCGACCTCCCCTGCGCGGGCCGACCAACCACGGACAGAGGAGCCCTACTCGACCCCGAACAAGATCCTCTTCATATCGAATGCACGTTCGTAGTCGGGCACGTTGAACGGCGTGTAATCTGCTGGGGTTCCGCTGCGGTCAGCGAATGCTGCGCTGAAATGGCTCTCCGACATCCGATCGGCACCTTCGGCCAATGCGTGTTGGCAGGCGTCGATCATAAGTTCGATGACCAACCCCCACCGATCGGCACAGGCGAATGCCAACCGGTTGTAGAAGTCCTCGGTGTCGAGGCCATCGAATTTGATCCCCGCAGTATCGCCATAGAGAAAGCAGAGCCGGTTCAACTCCTCCACGTCGCTCGGTAACTGGATGTTCCGGAAATGGATCGGCCGAAGCAGGCGAGCAAGCTGCTCCTCCTGCCGCACGTGCCCGGCAAGCTCATCGACCCCGCTGAGCAGCAGCATGAGCGGCCAGTCCGGGTTTTTCATGAGCGACTTAAAGCTATCGAGCAGCGCCCGCGTCGACTGGTCCGGCTTGCGCGGGAAGATGTGCTGGCACTCGTCGAAATGGATAGCAACCACTCCCTGCTCCTTGGCCTGGAACGTGACGCGCGACCAGATCTCGCTCTGGGTCATCCTGCGCTGACGGACAGGATAGCCAAGGGCCTCCGCCGTCCTGAACCCCAGATCCTTCCAGCTCATCTTGCCATCAAGGATGCAGGATACGGCGGATGCCACCTTCCCGCAGGGCAGTACGTCTTGCGCCGCGTTGAACTTCGAAAGCATCAAGCTGATCTCGCTGGTCTTGCCTACGCGAGAGGCCCCGGTCACCAGCAGGCCCCGCGCTTCGAAGTGCCTACCTGTTGCAGCACGGCTCCAATACTCCGTCACGATGCCGGTGAACGCTTGCTCCAGCTGGGCCCGCCGTTCGAATTCGTAGCGCCAACGATAGAGCTCGGTGGCGGTGTCGAGAACATCCCTATTGATGAAGCTCACGTCATCTTTCCTTTGGTTTCCGGGCGGCCGAGACGGCGCGCTGTCGGGGTGGTAGGCGAGGTCTCATTTGGTGAAGCGGCCGGCGCCACTTCCAGCGGCTCAGGAGCGCCCTCCCCGATGGAGAAAGCGCCAACAGGATCGGCATCTGCGAGACTTCCCGGCATCGCGACCGCGAGCGGGCCAGTCGATTGGGGAAGATGGATGCCCTGTGTCATCCTCTCAAACTTTCGCGCTATGTCTTCCCACGAGCCGAATTGGCCCTCGAAGGCCCGGTTGGTCGCCTTGATCGCGCGCCATGCTTCCATGAGATGATGCTCGGAAGGATTGGCATTCCGCGGGTTCTGGCGGCGACACTCCTCGATGATCGCTTTGGCTTCGTAGAAGTCGAGATCAGCAAAGAACGTAGCAGTCAGCTGAGCTTCGATCGGTTCTTTATAGCCTTCGATCAGCACCGTCGCGGCGCGGAGGTCATCGGGATCCAAGTAGACAGCCCATTTGCCGCGGTAGAGGTCACGGAGCTTCTGGAACTCAGTGCTCTGGTACGGCAATCCGAAAGCCCGGATCCCCTCGTCGTTCGGGGTAGCCCTAGCCATCTTCCCGAGATGGACGCGCCGATCGTGAGGCGACGGCGGGGGGATCATCCCCTGCTCCCGCAGGGTCTGCTGCATGACCTCATAGGGGGTGCGCCCGAACATGCCGAAGCCGAAATGAGGTTCGTGTGGGTAGATATCGGTCAGGTAGCGGGTGATGATCTCGTACAGCACGCCCACCGGCAGCTTGCCGTTTGCCACGGCATCGTATGCGGGCAAAGCCCCCGGGGCGTTGCCGGTATAGCCCGTCAGCCTCGCAATCAGTTCGGTCTCCAACGTGCCGAACATCCTTTCCACGAAGGGTTTGTCGGCACTGCGATGGGTCCGCATGTCGACCGAGGTCGTCCCGATACCGGCCATGGCTGTCTTCGTCACCGAGTTGCGCAGGCCGGGTCCGTTATCGTTGCGAACCATAGCGAGTCCGACAGCAGGAGCTGCTTCCCGCAGGCACCCATACTTCTGCTGCTCCCTCTCCTTCGAGCGGGTCGCCATGCCAAAGGCAGCCATCGTCGCATCAGCCCGCGGCTGATCCGTCAACACCCACGCCAGTGGCATCCTTGTGGCGACGTCGAGCATCAAGACGAGATAGATGCGCTGTTTCCGGATACCGTCTTCCAGTTCCACGAGGCGCGCGCGCTGGACCTCGTCCAGTTCTTCCCACTGCCCGGCCTCCTTGATCCCGACGATGATGGACAGCTTGCATTCATCGATCTCGACCAGCTCGCCCAACATCTGCGCACGGACATCGGTCGAACCGGGGCCCCGCTTGTTATGGGCGTCTTTCTCGCCATTGCGGGCGATATGCCGCGCGATCGAAGGCACGTTCTTCATGATGTGGGCACGCAGGGTGGCGAGGGATGGCACTTGCAGGTCCTTGAGGCCCCTGCTGCGACGAAGTCTGTTCTTGCTTTCGATGAGGTCACGCAGCTCAGCGTGAGCTACCGCCATTGAAGGTTTGCGCTCAGTTAGCCAAACCTTGCTGGCCTCCGTCATGAGCAACCGGACATCGTGGGTAACCCGACCGCTGCGGTTACCCTTGAGTCGGTGCCTGTCCTGCAGCGAAACGCTGTGCGCCCCTTCGTCTTTGAAAATGCGGAGGTACTTCAGGAGTGTCCGCCCTTTCGGCAAGGGCCAGGCCAGCTTTGCCCGTCCACCCCGCATCTCCGCGCGGCCGATCTTCTGACCAAAGATTGTCCCTGCGGTCTCTTCGATCTCGCGCCGCACCTGTGGCGTGTTGAGACGGCCCTCGGTCAGCCGGCCGTCGCGACCTTCGATCTCCGACATGGCATGGCAGAGTGCTGCCCGGAACTTGACGTTTTCACGTTCCTCCTCGGAAAGCTGCCACCGGTACCGGAAGTAGCCATGGGCTTTCTGGTCGACCGCATTGCCGGTCGCGGCAGCCAACATGCTGGCACCCTGCTTCACGGGACGACCATCGCTATCGTGAAATGGAGCCCATCCAGATCCTGTCAGGTTGATCAGTGCATGGCCCTGCTCGGACCGGGCAGCGACAAGCACCTGCTCTCCCTCGGCCGTTACGAGGGCAGCAGTCGGAAGTTCAGGGAGCCTCGACTTGCTCATTCGGGCCACCAGATACGCGAATGATAGCCCACCACCTGGTCGAGGTTCGCCTTGATCTGGCCGCGGCCGATAAGGCGCAGGATCGACTGGAAGGAGCGCCACGGCTCGAGGTCGATGGCGGCGATCAGGTCACGCATGAGCCAGAGGTTGCGCTGGTGGCAAGCCGCGTCGAAGACAACCTCGTCAGCCCAATCGTCGGGATGATCGAGAGCGATCCTCATCCGCCGCAAATTGTCCCGGCGCGGGCGCGAATAGGAATCGGCATCAACGACCAGAACGCGATGCCCTTCGCTGGCGGGCGTGGCCGCCACGATTGCCAGCAGCTGCGCTTTCGTGCGCGGGCGCTTCAGGCTTTCCCTATAGCGCACGTAGATCAGGCGCCGCTCGCCGGACGTCAGCGTCAGGCGGAAATCGTAGGTGTGGCTCTCGAGGGCACCGTCGAACTTGAACTTCACGGTGCAGGGCTGAAACTCGAGATCGTAGGTATCCCGGTGCATCAGCAGGTCGTGCGCCACGGCAAGCTCGGCAGCGCTATCGCAAAGGCCGATCTTCGGCTGGTTGTCGTTGGCCGGCACCCGGTAGGTCAGCATGACCTTGTGGCTGGAATGGCTGGCGGACAGCGGGTTGCGCACGCCGGTGTAGGGCAGAACGCCCCGCACCTGTCCCAGCTGGATGGCCGTCTGTCTTTTGTACTTGAGCGGGGAGTACCGCCATTCGTCGTTATCGAGGATCATGTCTTCTTCCGCTCCCGGAAACCAACGGCTCCGGGCGATCGATGGATATGACCGCCTGCGTTGTTGCGGGTGCCCGGTGTTCGGGTCTACGGTCCGCGATGTGATAGGGCCGCAGTCGGCCTTCGACTTCTGCGCGCTCTTCGGGGCGCGCTCTTTTTTTGCCTGCTCTGCGCCCTGACGCCGTGTTCGAAGCCCGCTGTATGGCGGCCCGGTGGGTCAGGTACGGCTTCCTCGAAATCTCCAACCGCCTCGTCTGCCTTCAACATGAGCGAACCGGGTGAAAATCCCGAGCGGAGATTCTCGGTTGTCCACATGTTCGAGGCAGCGAGGCCTAAAGCAGCACCCCGGAGATTCGTAAACACCTGAAATTATGCGAAAAATCGAGGATTATGATTTTTCGCAAACCTTCCTGCGCCTTGCCTCCAAGGGGCTGACGCCCCCCTCTGACCGAGGTCGCGGCGACTATTTTTCAGATGACCTTACGTCATGAAGAAGGGTCTTCTCGAGTGAACCCGCGCTTTGCCCACGGCCGCTTGTAGCGTGCCGCCGATCGGCTAACCTCCGGCCATGCCGAAGCCCAATCCGTATCGCCCCTACCAGCCCGACCCTGCCCAGATGGCGCTAAGACCCATCGTGTCGGGGAATGACATCAACGGGCTGGATGATCCCGATCCGCATCCGCCGCGCCTGGTCTACTGGGCCCCCGATCCGGACCAGATCCCGCATGGCAAGATGCAGCGTTGGTTCTACACGGTCCAGCCCGACGCCCCCGCCCTTCTCGCGGAACGGGCCGCGCGGCAGGCGATCCTCGAAGCGCCGTTGCCGGAGGTCGGCACCGAGCAGGTCACGCGCGCGCCTGAAGATTGGACCGCCCTGCTCGACAGCTTTGTCGAAGCCAGCCTGTGCGAGAAGACCGGCGTCGCTGAGATGCAAGCCGAGTGGTGCTACGAGGGCCGCTCTGTGCCGCAGTCGCGGGTGATCATGCTAGGGGTGCGGCACGACTACGCCCGGCTTAGCCAAGCGCCCGAGGTCGAGGCCTGCGCAGAGGTCATCCATCAGTACGGACGGGCCGCGCATGCCGCCAAGCAGGTTGCGGGCTGGCTGCGTCAGGAGGGATGGGCAGCGGAGCCGGTGACCGGGCCGATGACCGGGGACTTCACCCTCATCCCACCCGCGCTGGCCTGCGGCTTCGGGGAACTCGGCAAGCACGGCTCGATCATCGACCGCGATCTCGGCGCGAACTTCCGGCTCTCGGCGGTGCTGACCAATGCACCCTTCGCCCCCACCCCGCAGCGTGAGCATGGCATCGATGCCTTCTGCGCGAGCTGCCGGATCTGCGAGGATGCCTGCCCGCCCGAGGCGATCTACCCGGAGAAGCAGCAGGTCCGCGGCACGCGCAAATGGTACGTCGACTTCGATAGATGCCTGCCCTTCTTCAACGAGCACCATGGCTGCGGGATCTGCATCGCGGTCTGCCCTTGGTCGCGGCCCGGCGTAGGACCGAACCTCGCCGAGAAGCTAGCGCGGCGGGCCGACCGCGAGAGCCTCGCCTCCACCTAGATGAAGCGGGTCTATTGGCGCAGCACTTTATCAGGCAGCTCTGGTTCCTAGCATCCCCGGATGACAGAGCTGCCGCGCTTCGTTGTCTGCGCCCCAAACTCAAGCTCGTACTCAGGTCAAAACGCACATTTCTTTGGATCTTGCAGTCCAAGGGGGCGATGTTGCGCGAATCAGCCCCGAGCATGACTGCCCCCTTTCCGGTCTTTTCTCAGCGAACCGCTTCTATCTTAGTCCTGCCAAGGCCCGAGATCGTTCGCTTGGCTTGAAGCGCGACGGGAGAGGGAAAACTTCGGGCCGCACCGGATTAGCGCAATTGCGCCACTCGACACTGGCGAACTCTCGGATTCGGACATCCGCGCGATCTGCGACCGGCTGAACGCCCCCCCGGGAACGCCTCGGATGGAAGCTCTCCGCCGAGGGGTTCCGGGCCACGATGCTGGAGAAGAGGCCACGAGCGCCCTACCGTGAGACAATACAAAGGCGCGGTCTGAGTATTGCTCATAGGCATTCTCAGACCGCCCTAATCGGACGGTCAGCCGGAGCGGAATATCCGCGCCGCTGCCGCTGCGGCCACACCCACTACGATTCCCCAGAAGCTGCCACCGAGCCCCCAAAGTCCTGCGCCCGAGGCGGTGACGACGAAGGTCAGGAGCCCCGCCTGCGCCTCCCGCGGATCGGCCATCATCTCCGACAGGCCCCGCCCGATCGGGCCCAGAAGCGCCAGCCCGGCCAGGAGGGCGATCACCTCGCCCGGCAGGAGCGACAGCGCCGCAACAATGCTGCCGCCGAACACACCCGCAAGGCAGAAGAACACGCCACAGGCCACCCCGGCGACATAGCGGCGCGACGGGTCGGGATGGGCCTCGAGACCCGCCCCCAGCGCCATGGTGATGGAGGCCAGCGCCGTGGTGATACCCCCCATCAGTGCGGCAGGGAGGGCTGCCAGGCTTGCTGCCACGAGGATCGGTCGAGCCGGTGCGTCGAAGCCGTTTGAGCGCAGCACGGCCAACCCGCCGAGGAACTGTCCGGTCAGCGTCACGACCACCAAAGGCAGCGCCAGCCCGAGCAACGCCTGCGACGAGAAGACCGGCGAAGTCATGTGAGGCTGCGCCAGACGCAACCCGACCTCCCCGAGCGGCACCTCGTAGACCCCCCATGACAGCGTCAGCGCCAGCAGCAGCACAATCGGCATCACCATGCGTGGCAGGCGCGCCTGCAGGACGAGAAACGCCGCGAGTAGCACCGCGAAGGCCAGCGGCATCGCGCCAAGCGCCCCCATAGCCTCGGTGCCGAAGCGAAACAAGATCCCCGCCATCATTCCGCTCGCCACCGCGCGCGGCACCAGCGCGACGATCCGGTCGAACAGCCCGCTCGCCCCGATGACGAGGATAGCCGCGGCGGTGACCAGATAGGCCCCTGCCACCTCGCCTGGTGACAGCGTTGGCCCAGCCGAGATCAGCAGCACCGCCCCGGGTGCCGACCATGCAACCAGCACCGGCGCGCGCAGCCACAGGCTTAGCCCGATGCAGGCCAGCCCGGCCGAGACCAGCGTTGCGAAGACCCAAGACGAGAAGACCTGCGCTCCCACCCCCATCGCCTGGGCCGCCTGCGACAGGATCAGGAGCGGCCCGGCGCAGGAGACAAGCACCGCCAGAAGCCCCGCCGTCACCGCCGAGGCCGAGAGATCACGCGGTCCCCGCCCCCGGGCGGCAGGAGTCGCGACGGGCGCCGTACCCTCGTTCACGCCGCTCGTCGCGCCGCGTCGGGCATCCGCGCCAGCGCCGCCAAAAAGTACGGGCGGAACCCCTCGGGATGCTCGCTCATCGGGAAATGGCCTAGCTCGTCCATCACCGCCAGCGTCGCGCCGGGGATCGCATCGGCGGTGCGGCGGGCATCTTCGGGCGTGCAGGTCAGGTCATAGGCGCCGACCATTAGATGCACCGGCGTACGCGCGGTGTCGATGTCGCCCAATCGCCCGATTAAGCTGTCGTCGCGGGTGTAGAAGCTCAGATCGCCACGGAACACGCCGGGCCCCGACTGCATGAACATCCACTGGGTGTTCCAGCGCTCGGCTTCCGGCGCGTGGGGCGAGATGTTGGCCGAGACCAGCGCCGCGCCCATCTCGCCGCCATGGGCGTCCGGGCGGTGGAACCAGTCGATGTCGTACCATGCGGGCTGGAAGTCGCTGGCCTCGATCGCGATGAAGCCCGAGAACCGCTCGGGGTGCAGCGCGGCGAGCTGCAGCGCGATCCGCCCGCCCATGGAGCAGCCCGCCAGCACCGGTCGCTCGAGCCCGAGTGTCTCGACCATGGCCAGCACAGTTTCGACATAGGCCTCGGTGGTGAGCAGGTATTCCTCGGTCTCGAACCCCTCCGGCGGCAGCGACTTGCCGTGCCATGGCATGTCGAAGGCGACGAGCCGGTTCGAGGAGGTGAGCTCGGCGTCGTTGAGCAGGTGCCGCCATTGTCTGGTGTCGGCCCCGGCAGTGTGAAGGCACAGCACCGGACGGCCCTGCCCGGCCTCCTCGAAATAAACGCGATGGGCGCGCCCGCCCAGTTCCAGCTTCAAGTAGCGCCCGGTGATCGCCTCGATCGTCCCACTCATGCCGCTACCTCTTCGACTTCGCGCCCCAGCGCCATGAATTCCTTGAAGAAGCGCAGGTTCTTCACAAGCGTGAGGATGTCGCCATCGACTCGGCCCCGGCCGATCTTTACCAGTCCAAAGATGTCGTGAAAGCCCGGCTCGGGCTTCTCCTGCCAGAACGCTTCCAGCGCCTCGGCATCGGTGGTGAGCGCGAAGCGCCACGGCGTCTTGCGGCTCGGTCCGCACTGGATCGCCGCCAGCGCGCCGCGATCGAAGACTAGGTAGTATTCCGCGTCGTCCACCTTCAGCAGCACAGTCTCAGAAAACAGCCGTCCCAGCCGCCGCAGGTGCGGCATACCGTTGAGCCGGGCCTGCATGGCGCGCAGTCTGGCTTGCATGATCCTCTCCTCTCGCTCACCCGGATGGGCGTTCGGGCGGCAGGCTGCCGTGGAAGGGGCGCGGCGGGCAATGTCGCTCAGGGTATCCCGCGATACCCCGGAGATCGCCCCGCCACGGCTCGGAAGTTCGGGTATCGGGCGATACCGGCCCAAGCATTGGCCGGGCCGGGCCGCTCGCTCAAGATGCCCGCGAAGCGACCCCTTGGAGGAGGAATGAGGATGCGCAACGTTACCAGAGAGACCGTCACAGATGCGGTCGTCGCCTCGCTCGGCCAGCACGGCGAGATCAGCGACCGCCAGCGCGAGATCATGACCGCGCTGGTCCGTCACCTGCATGATTTCTGCCGCGACGTGACCCTGACCCATGGCGAATTCATCGAAGCCTGCCAGTTCCTCGCCCGTGCCGGCGCGGCGTGCGACGACAAGCGGCAGGAATTCATCCTGCTCGGCGACATTCTCGGGGTCGAAGTGCTGGCCGACATGCTCACCCATCCGGTCGAGGGTAGCGAGAGCGAATCCACCGTGCTCGGCCCCTTCTACCGCGAGAACCCGCCAGTGCTGCCCAAGGGTGCCTCGACCGTGCAGAAGCATTTCGACAACGAGGAAACGGTCTATTTCGAGGGTCATGTCAGGGACGCCCATGGCAATCCCGTCACCGGCGTCACCATCGACGTCTGGGAGGACGCGCCCAACGGTCTTTACGAGAACCACGACCCCGACCAGCCCGACTACAACCTGCGCGGTCGCTTCGAGACCGACGAGAACGGGCACTACGCCTTCCGCGCGGTGCGTCCCGTGGCCTACCCGATCCCCGACAACGAGACTGCGGGCGAGCTGCTGCGCTACATGGGCCATCACCCGAACCGCCCTGGCCACATGCATTTCATCCTCTCCAAGGACGGCTACCGCACCCTGGTCAGCCAGGTCTACGACGCTGACAGCGACTGGCTCGACAGCGACTCTGTCTTTGCGGTGAAGGAGAGCCTGATCGCTAAGTTCGAGAAGGCCGGTGACGATCTCGACACCGACCTGCGGGTGAGCTTCGATTTCGTGCTCAAGGAGGGGGCGGCCGAGGCCGCGCTCGCCGCCGAGTAGAATTCACCCCCTTTGCGTATCCCAGACCCCTGCTTCGGCAGGGGTTTTTTTCGTGCCAGTGCCGCCCGTACCCCATATGATCGCAGTTCGGGGGAGACAGATGAATTTCAGACAACTGACCTACTTCACGGCGCTGGCTGAGGAGCTGCATTTCGGCCGCGCAGCGGAACGTCTTGGCATGGCGCAGCCGCCGCTTAGTCGCCAGATCAAGCAGCTCGAGGAGGAGCTCGGTGCCCAGCTCTTCGACCGCAGCCGCAGCGCAATCTCGCTCACGCAGGCGGGCGAGCGGCTCTACGAGCGTGGCGTGTCGATCCTGCGCCAGATCGAGGATGCCCGGCTCGAGGTGAAGCGGATCGGCCAGGGCGCCGAAGGCCGTCTCAGGATCGGCTTCGTCGGCTCATCGACCTTCGGCATCCTGCCAACTATCATTAAATCCTTTCGGGCCAACTACCCCGAGGTCAATCTCAGCTTGCTGCCGATGAACAACGCGCAGCTGCACCGCGCGCTGGTGGCGCGCGAAATCGACGTGGCCTTCGGGCGCCCGGCACTAGTGGATGCCGAATTCGTCACCCGCGAGTTGCTCGAGGAAAAGCTGATCTTGGCCCTACCTGACACTGTCGATACCGGCGGGCGTATCGTGGCCAAACTCGAAAGGTTGGCGACGCACAATCTGATCCTCTACCCTGAATACCCCCGGCCGAGCTTTGCCGACTTCATTCTCGACGCTTGTGAGAAGGCCGGCTTCCCGGTGCCACTTCGAGTCTGGTGCATGGATCTACAGACCGCACTTAGCCTCGTCTCGGTGGGCGAAGGGGTCTGTATCGTCCCGGAATCAGTTTCCTCGGCACCGCGCAAGGGCATGAAGTTCCTGCGCATCGAACCTGAGATCGCACGGACCGCACTGTCGCTGAACTATCGCTATGACGAACAGAGTGCGCATGTGCGCAACTTCGTCGACATCGCCCAGAAGGTCGCGCGCAAAATGTTTTGAATCACGGGCCGCCGCGTTGGCGGCCCGTACCGATGCAGCCTTCAGACCCCGAGCCAGCGATGCTGCGCCTCCACGTCGGCGCGGATCTCGGAAGCGCTGCCGGTCCAGACCACCTGCCCCTTACTAACTACCGCCACGTCGTCGGCAAGGGAGGTGGCGAAACCGAAATTCTGCTCGACTACCACCATGGTCAGCCCCGCGCGCTTAAGCTCCTGCAGCTTGTCATGGATCAGCTTGACGATAATCGGTGCCAGTCCCTCGGTCGGCTCGTCGAGGATCAGCAGCCGCGGGTTCATTAGCAGCGCCCGCGCGATCGCCAGCATCTGCTGTTCGCCGCCCGAGAGTTGCGTGCCGCCATTGTCCATCCGCTCGCCCAAGCGCGGGAAGAGTTCGAGCACTCGCTCGAGCGTCCAGCTCCCCGCGCCTTTCGCAGCAAAGCGCCGCGCCGCGAGTTCGAGGTTCTCGCGCACCGTGAGCGAGGGAAAGATGTCCCGCGTCTCCGGCACGTAGGCGATGCCGTCGCGGGCCACGTCGAAGGGGCGCTTGGCGATCGGCACGCCGTCGAGGCGGATCTCGCCGCCCCGGCAGGGCAGCAGCCCCATGATGGTCTTGAGCGTCGTGCTCTTGCCGGCGCCGTTGCGGCCCAGCACCGCCAGCACCCGTCCCGGCCGCGCCGCGAGCGACAGCCCGTGCAGCACCTGCGTCTCGCCATAGCCCGAGCGGACATCCAGCAGATCAAGCATCTTCCCAGCTCCCCAGATAGATTTCCTTGAGCAGGCTGCTGCCGCGCGCCGCCTCGGGCAGCCCGTCGAACACCACCTCGCCGTAGTTCAGCACCGTGATCGTGTCGGCCACCGCGAAGGCGAGGTCTATGTCGTGCTCGATGATCAGCAGCGTCAGGTCGCGCGGCAGCGCGGCCAGCAGATCGTGGAAGCCCTTGGCCATCTCCGGCCCGACCCCGGAGGTCGGCTCGTCCATCAGGATCACCTTGGGCCGGGTGGCCAGTGCCACGCCGACCTCGAGCTGTCGGCGCATGCCATAGGAGATCTCGCTTACCCTTGCGTCGAGATGGTCCGACAGCCGCAGCTGCGCGGCGACCTCCTCCACCGTCTCGCGTACCTCCGGGTGGAGGAGCCCGTCGCGACCGAGCCCCATGCCCCGGCCCTGCGCCACCATCGCCGCGAGGCCGAGATTGTCGGCCACGCTGAGCCCGTCGAACAGCGTGTTCTTCTGGTAGCTGCGCGACAGGCCGGCCCTGGCGCGCTGCGCCACCGGCAGCGCGGTGACGTCCGCGCCGTCGAGGATGATCCGGCCCGAGCTCGGGGCGATCTCGCCGGTGAGCTGGTTGAACAGCGTGGTCTTGCCGGCGCCATTGGGGCCGAGAATGACGCGGCGCTCGCCGCGCTCCAGCTTTAGCGACACGTCGCGGGTGACGTGGATCGCGCCGAAGCTCTTGTCGAGATTGCGGGTCTCAAGCATTGCCGGGCACCTCCTTGGCCAGGGGTTGCGGTTGGCGGGCCGCGCGGCGCCGCCCGACCCAAGCCTCCAGGGCGCCGAAGATGCCGTTGGCGCGGCTCATCACCACCGCTATCAGCACCAGGCCGGTGACAAGGTGCCAATAAGGGGTGATCGCGCCGACCTCGTGCTTGAGCACCACGAAGAAGGCGGCGCCGACCAGCGGGCCGACCAGCGTGCCCAGGCCTCCGAGGATCACCACCACCAGCGCCTCCCCCGAGACGGTCCAGGACAGCAGGCCGGGCGAGACATACATGATGTGCTGCGCCGCCAGCGCCCCCGACAGCCCGGCGATCATGCCCGACAGGCCGAAGACATGCGCCTTGACCCGCCAGACGGTGAGGCCGAGCGCGCGCATCCGCTGCTCGCTCTCATGCACGCCCGACAGGCTGCGCCCCAGCCCCGAGCGTAGCACGAAGGCGCAGGCGGCATAGGCCAGCGCCACCATGGCGAGGCAGAACAGCGCGAAGTTGCGGCTGTCCATCAGGTCGAGCCCGAGGACCGAGAGGTCAAGCCGTGAGATGCCGCCCAGACCGTCATCGCCACCGAAGACGGGGGTCTCAAAGATGTAGGAATAGGCCATCTGCCCGAAGGCCAGCGTCGCCATGATGAAATAGATGCCGTGGCTGCGCGCGCAGACCGCGCCGATCGCCCAAGCCAGCGCCCCGGTCAGCCCGATCGCGCCCAGAAGCGCGATGGGCGGCGCGACGCCCGCCTGCGCCTGCAGCATGGCGTAGCCATAGGCCCCGACCCCGGCCAGCGCGCCATGCGCCAGCGAGACCATGCCGCCGAAGCCCGCCACCATGTCGAGCGCCAGCACTAGGATCGCGAGGATCGCGATCTCGGTCAGGATCTCGAGGCCGAAATAGCTCGCGCCGAAGGCGTAGCCGATGCCCGCGACGGCGAGCAGCGCCAGCGCCGCGACGCGCAGGGGAGTGTGTCTGAACATCGCTCTATCCTTTCGCGGGGAAGAGGCCGGTCGGCCGGGTCACGAGGACCAGCGCCAGCAGGGCGTAGATGAGAACCGAGGAGAGCTGCGGCGCCAGCACCGCGCCGAAGGTCTGCACCACCCCGTAGATCAGCGCCCCGGCGATCGCCCCCTTGAGCGATCCCAGCCCGCCGATAACGATGACGATCAGCACCGGGATCAGGATCTGCAGCCCCATGTCGGGCGTCACCGACAGGAGCGGCGCGGCCACCGCCCCCGCCAGCCCCGCCAGCGCGCAGCCGACGCAGAACACCACGAAGAACAGCCGCTCGACATCGATGCCGAGGCAGGCGGCCATGGCGTCGTTGTCGACGCCGGCGCGGATCATCGCGCCGATCTGGGTGCGCCCCAGCACGAAGGCCAGCACGGCGAGCACCGCTAGCCCCAGCCCGATCACGAACAGCCGGTAGGCCGGATAGTCGACGCCCAGAAGCCGCACCTGACCCTCGAGCAGCGCCGGCACGTCCGAGGCCAGCGCCACGTCGCCCCAGATGATGCGGGTGAGGTCCAGCAGCGCGAAGATCAGCCCGAACGTGACCAGCACCTGCGCCATCGGGCCCGAGCGCCGCATCCGGCGGATCAGCCCGCCATAGAGCACCACCCCCATCGCGGCGACGGCGATCGGGGCGACGATCAGCCCGACCCAGAAGCCGCCCCAGGCACCCGCCACGCTGGCCGCGACATAGGCGCCGAGCGCGTAGAGCGCGCCATGGGCGAGATTGACGAAATGCATCAGGCCGAAGATCACCGTCAGCCCGACGGAAAGCAGGAATAGCAGCATCGAGAGTTGCAGCGCGTTGAGCGCCTGCAGCACCCAGAAGCCGGCGTCATGGGTCATGGCGGGTCTCCCGGTTCGGATCGCAGGGAAAGGATCGGCCGCGCCCGGTCGGGCGCGGCCGGGGCCCTCAGTTCATCTCGCAGCCATTGGCCGGGTCGGCCTCGGCCGGCAGGGTGGCGAGCACCTTCTGCGTCAGCCCGTCCTCGCCGGCGACGGTCTCGTAGACATGGATCGGCTGGACGATGTTGTTGGTCGCGGGGTCGATCGACAGCTGGCCGCGCGGTCCGCCGAAGCTCACCTCGCGCAGCGCCTGCGCCAGGCTCTCGCGGTCGGCGGCGCCGGTGGCCGTCGCCTCGATCAACGCCCGCGCGGCGTCGTAGCCATGCACCGCGAATTCCGAGGGCAGCCGGTCGTTCTCGGCCTCGAAGGCCTGTACGAAGGCGGCGTTGGCCTCGTTGTCGATGGTCGGCACGTAATGCCCCGCCGCGATCACCCCCTCGGCCGCCGGCCCCTCGGCCGCGACGTAGAGCGGCGAGGTCAGGAAGCCGGAGCCGTAGAGCGGCAGCTCGCCCTTGAGGCCGAAGCTGTCATACTGCTTGACGAAGGAGATCGCCTCGCCGCCGGCATAGAAGACATAGACCGCGTCGGCGCCGCTGGCCTTGGCCTGAGCGAGATAGGGCCCGAAATCCTGGGTCTGCTGGAACGGCGTGAACTCCTGGCCGACGATCTCGCCGCCCGCCGCCTCGAAGGTCTCGACGAAGCCGCCGATCATCTGCCGCCCGGCGGCGTAATCGGGGGCGAGGGTGTAGACCTTCTCGACGCCCTGCCCGGCCAGCCAGGTGCCCATCGGGCGGTTGACCTGGCCGTTCGAGAAGGAGATCCGCGTGATGTAGGGCGAGCAGTCCACGCCGGTGGCCTCATCATTGCCGGCATTGGCGACGATCAGCGGCACGCCCGCCCCGTCGACCATGTCGCGCACCGCGCCGAGCACGCCGGAGGACACGATGCCGACCATCACGTCGACATTGTCCTGCAGCATCAGCTTGCGCGCCTTGGCAAGCGCCACGGGCGGCTTGACCTCGGTGTCCTCGGCGATCACCTCGAAGGTCGCGTCGGTCTCGGCGCCGAAGGTATCGAGCCCGAGCCGGAAGCCCGCCTCGATGTCGTTCCCGAGCGCGGCATAAACGCCCGAGAAGGGCAGCAGCAACCCGACATCGATCTGCTCGGCGGATGCGGTTTCGACGCAGAAGGTCGTGGCGAGCCCGGCAAGGGCCGCCTTGGTGATGGTCGTCATGATTCTCTCCTCCACTGTTTCGGCCGCGCCGCCTCCCACGGCTCAGCCAAGATCTCCGCCTCCCACGGGCAATGTGACGCCCGTGATGTAGGATGCCTCGTCCGACGCCAGGAACAGGATCGCGCCTGCCTGCTCGTCGAGCGTGCCGTATCGTTTCATCAGGCTGGACTGGATCGTCTGGTCGACGATGGTCCGGTACCAGTCCTCGCGCTGTTCCTGTTCCGCGTTGGGGTTGCGCGGCACGGCGCGCGGCGGCGCCTCGGTGCCGCCCGGCGCGGTGGCGACGACGCGGATGCCGCGCTCGGCAACCTCCCAGGCGAGGCTGGCGGTTATCGCATTCACCCCGCCCTTGGCCGCCGCATAGGGCACGCGGTTGAGCCCGCGCGTCGCGATCGACGAGACGTTGACGATCACGCCGCGTCCCGCCTCCAGCATCGGCTCGAGTGCCGCGCGGCAGCAATAGAGCGTCGGGAACAGCGAGCGGCGGATCTCGGCGTCGATCTCCTTCTGGGCATAATGCTCGTAGGGCTTGGCCCAGATCGTACCGCCGACATTGTTGACGAGGATGTCGATCCGGCCGAACAGCTCGACCGCCTTCTTCATCGCCTTCTCGCAGCCCGCATAGGTCTCGAGATTGGCGCTGATGTCATGCGCCACGCCGCCCGCCGCGCGGATCGCCCGCGCGACCTTGCGGCGTTGTGGCGCCCGGTCGACGATCAGCACCTCGGCGCCCTCGGCCGCCGCGCGCTCGGCGACGCGCTGGCCGATGCCCTGCGCGGCGCCGGTCACCACCATCGCGCGGCCCGCGAAGCGTCCGCTCATGCCGCCGCCGCCGACTCAGTGGGGGCGAACTTCTCGTAGTGGAAGCTCGCGGGCTCCACGCCCAGCGTGGCGAAATGCTGGCGCACCGCCTCGACCATCGGCGGCGGGCCGCAGAGATAGACGTCGCAGTCGCCCCCGTTCAGATCCCCGGCCGCGATGTGGTCGGTGACGAAGCCTTTGCGTTCATGCGCATCTTCCTCTGCCGCAAGGATGGTGATCACCTCCACCCCACCGATCCTTTCGGCCAGCGACTGCACCCGCTCCAGTTCCACCAGATCGGCGGCGCGGGTCACGGCGTAATACAGCGTCACCGGCTGCTCGCAGCCCTGCGCGGCGAGCTGTTCGAGCATTGACAGGAAGGGCGCGAGCCCGGTGCCGCCCGCAAGCCAGAGCTGCGGCCGCTCCACCGGGCGCAGGTAAAATGCGCCCATCGGTCCGGTCAGCTCTAGTCGATCACCGATGGCGGCGGCTTGGGCGAGATAGCCGCTCATCACCCCGCCGGGCAGATTGCGGATCAGGAAGCTGGCCTCGGCAGCACCGGGCGCCGAGGAAAAGGAATAGGAACGATGCACCCCCGCACCGGGCACCGAGACGTTGACGTATTGCCCCGGCAGGAAGCCCATCGGCTTGTCGAGCGTCACGCGCAGCCCGAAGGAGGTCTCCGACAGCACGTCCACCCCGGCCACCGCGCCGCCCAGCGTTTCGGCGCCAGTCTTGCAGACCAGTGAAGAGGCCGGAACGCGGATGACGCAATCGCTCTCGGGGATCATCTGGCAGGTCAGGACATAGCCTTCCTCCGCCTCTTCCTCGGTCATCGCCTCGTCCATGTAGAACTCGAGCTCGTACTCGCCCTTCTCGGCGAAGCACTTGCAGGTTCCACAGACGCCGTCGCGGCAATCCATGGGGATGTTGATCTTCTGCCGGAAGGCGGCGTCGGTCACCTTCTCGTCCTCGTCGCAATCGATGACGCGGGTGACCCCGTCCTCGAAATTGAGCGCGATGCTGTAGCTCATGCTGTTCCTCCTCCCGGTCGCGCGCCCCCTCCCCGGGGCGCGCGGACGCCTCGGCCATCGATCGATGGCCGCGGCTCAGATGTGGTAGACGTCGATCACGTGGTGGATGCGGTCGTTCTTCAGCACCACCTTCTTGTCGGCGATCAACGGCTTCTCCCCCGAGACGTCGAGCGTGTAGAAGGACGTCCCCCAGTGGGTGTCGGTCTCGCCGTAGCGGTAGGTGTTGGTGATCCAGTTGAACCGCAGCTTGATCGTATTGCCGGCGCGCTCCAGAACCTCGATGTTCGAGAGGTTGTGCTGGGTGCGCGGCTCCGGCAGCGAGGTCGCCGAGGAGCGGTCGGTCTTGATCCGGAACACCCGGTCCTCGATGCCCGAACGGTCGTAGTAAAAGATCAACGACATCTCGTTCTCGGGATCTTCGGTCAGCGTGTCGAAGTCGTCCCAGGCAGGCATCCAGAACTGGCAGTCGGGATGGTAGAACCCGATCCAGTCGTCCCATTCGCGGTCGTCGAGGGCGCGCGCCTCGGCATAGAGAAACGCCTGGATCCGCTCGAAGCTCAGTTCGGTAACAGTAGCGGGGCGGTCGATGGTTTCGGTGCTCATGATCTTACTCCGCAGCGATGGTGTTGTTACCAAGAGCGGCGCGCTCCTTCTCGACCGCCTTCGCCATCCGCTCCGTCCATTGCCGGTGCTGGACCACGAAGAGGCCTTCATCCTCGGTGCGTGCCCCCGACATGATCGGCTCGATGCCGAGCGCCTTTGCCTCCTCGTCGGGGCCGGTGATCCAGTGGGTGGCGCCGCGCGTCAGGTCGTTCCACTTGGCATGGGCCGCGCCTTGGTAGCCGCGCTGCGTGGCGCGGAATTCCTCGGTGTCGTCCGGCGTGGCCATGCCTGAGGCGTTGAAGAAGTCCTCGTATTGCCGGATCCGACGCGAGCGCGCCTCCTGGCTCTCGCCCTTGGGTGCGATGCAGTAGATCGTCACCTCGGTCTTGGTGGGGCTGATCGGGCGGAACACCCTCAACTGCGAGCTGAACTGGTCCATCAGGAACAGGTTCGGATAGAGGCACAAGTTGCGCAGCACGCCGACCATCCAGTCGGCCTTGGCCTCGCCGTACTTGGCGGCGAACTTGTCGCGCTCAGCATAGAGCGGGCGGTTGGTCGGATCGGCCCAGGTCGTCCATAGCAGCAGGTGGCCGTTGTCGAAGCTGTAGAAACCGCCCTTCTGCTTGGACCATTTCGAGGCGTCGGTGGCCTTGATCTTGTCCTCCTTGCCCTCCTGGCCGCGCCGCCCGGTGGTGGCAACATAGTTCCAATGAACCGAAGAGACGTGATAGCCATCGGCACCATTCTCGGCCTGCAGCTTCCAGTTGCCGTCGAAAGTGTAGGTCGAGGCGCCGCGCAGCACCTCCAGCCCCTCCTCGGACTGGTCGACCACCATGTCGATCAGTTTGCGGGTCTCGCCCAGATACTCCGCGAGCGAGGAGACATCGGCGTTGAGCGAGCCGAACAGGAAGCCGCGATAATTCTCGAACCGCGCCACGCGGGTCATGTCGTGGCTGCCATCCTTGTTGAACTGCTCGGGATAGCCACCGGTCTTGGGGTCCTTGACCTTCAGAAGCTTGCCGGTGTTCGAGAAGGTCCAGCCGTGGAACGGGCAGGTAAAGGTCTTCTGATTGCGGCGCTTGAAGCGGCACAGCATCGCACCGCGATGGCTGCAGGCATTAACCAGCGCGTGCAGCTCGCCTTCCTTGTCGCGGGTGATCACGACCGGGGTGCGGCCCATGGTCAGCGTGTAGTAATCGCCCGGCTCGGGGATCTGGCTTTCATGCGCCATGTAGATCCAGTTGCCCTCAAAGATGTGCTTCATCTCCAGCTCGAACAGGTCCTCGTCCGAGAACATGTCGCGGCGGGCGCGGAAGATGCCCTTCTCCGGGTCGTCCTGCACGATGCCGTCGAGGCGGCGCTCGATCTCCGTAAGATCCGTCGATGTGAACATGGCTATTCCTCCTCCTCGGCTGTCCGGCGCGGCGGCGCCCCGGACAGCATTGCTGTTGCGCGCGGCGCGGGGGCCGCGCCTTACTCCCCCGCGACGCTGCGCAGCACGCGCCTCGCGTCGCGGTCGTAACAGGCGATCTTCTCGGGGTCCGGCACCACGCCGAGACCCGGCCCCTGCGGACGCACCAGCGAGAAGTCGCGATACTCTATCGGCGAGGCCAGGATCTCGTCCTTCATCAGCAGCGGTCCGAACAGTTCGGTTCCCCAGCCGAGCCGCTCCACCGTCGAGAAGAGCTGCACCGCGGCGGCGGTGCCGATCCCGGCCTCGAGCATTGTGCCGCCATAGATCCCGATCCCGGCCGACTGGGCGATCGCCACCACCTCGGCGGCGCGCCTCAGCCCGCCGGACTGGGCGATCTTGACGGCGAAGACATCGGCCGAGCGTTCGGCCGCGACGCGCATCGCGTCCTCCGGCCCTTGAAGGGCCTCGTCGGCCATCACCGCGATCTCGTAGGCGTCGCTGAGATGGCCCAACGATTTGTGGAAGCGGGCGGCTATTGGCTGCTCCACGAGATCGACGCCGATCTCCTGCAGCCCCCTGAGGCCGTGGCGTGCTTCGGTGACGTTCCAGGCTTGATTGACGTCGACCCGGATGCTGGCGGCGTCGCCGAGTGCCGACTTGATCGCGCCAACATGGGCGAGGTCGTCGCGCAATGCGCGCTTGCCGATCTTGAGCTTGAAGATGTTGTGTCGGCGCGCGGCGATCATCTCGCGCGCCTCGTCGATATCGGTCTCGGAATGACCGCTGGCGAGCGTCCAGGCCACCGGCATCGTCTCGCGCACCGGGCCGCCGAAGAGCTGCGCCACCGAAACGCCGAGCCGCCGTCCGAGCCCATCCCACAGCGCCGTCTCGACCGCGCAGCGAGCGATGGGATTGCCGCGCACCAGCTTTTCGACGCGGTGGGTAACGGCGTTAATGTCGTCACCGTCCATCCCGGTGATCGCCGGGGTGATATAGGCGTCAATGGCAAGCCGGATGCTCTCAGGGCTCTCGGGCCCGTAGCTCATTCCCCCGATCGCGGTGCCCTCGCCCCAGCCCTCGGAGCCGTCGCCGAAACGGATCCGCACCAGCACGACAGATTGCACGGTCATGGTGGTCATCGACAGCACATGGCCTCGGATCGTTGGAATATCGAGGATCGTCGTTTCGACGTGTTCGATCTTGCTCATCGGGTCCCCATGCGGCGTTTGGGCTTCGGTCGAAAGGACCATGGGCCAGCCGAAGGGCCGGAATCCAATACCGAGGCGGTCTGATGCGATACCCGAGCCCCGGGGCCGCTCGACCGAGCTTGCGCCCTGTCCTAGCGTGGCCACATGGCGAAAGGGAACGCGGATGGATCGGCTAGCCTGCGACAGGATGTTCGCCACGGTGGTGGAGACGGGAAGCTTCGCGGCGGCGGCGCGGCGGCTCGGCACCAGCTCGGGGCAGGCCTCGAAGCTGGTGGCGCGGCTCGAGGCCGATCTCGGCGCGCAGCTGATCCAGCGCTCGACCCGGGCGCTGTCGCTGACCGAGGCGGGCCGCGCCTATCACGAGCGGCTGCGCCCGCTGCTCGAGGAGTTCGACGCGCTCGACGCCGAGATGCGGCGCGAGGGCTTCGAGCCGCGCGGCCTCTTGCGCCTCACCGTGCCGCTCAGCTTCGGCTCGGCGATCCTAGCGCCGCTCCTGGGCGACTTCGCCGCGCGCCACCCGCAGGTCGCGCTCGACGTGGCCTTTTCCGACCGGCTCGCCAATCTGGTCGAGGAAGGCTTCGACATGGCGCTGCGAATCGGCCAGCCACGCGACAGCGCGCTGATTGCGAGGCGGCTCTGCGCCGTGCGCCTCGTCACCTGCGCGGCGCCCGCTTACCTCGCCCGGCGCGGCCAGCCCGAGCGGCCCGGCGATCTCGCGGCGCATGACTGCATCCTTGACGGTAACCTCGCCCAGCCGGGGCTGTGGCCGCTGCGCGGGGCGGGCGGCGCGGCGCAGCCCGTGCAGGTAAAAGGCCGGATCACCTTCGCCAATGCCGAGGCCTGCGCCATGGCCGCGCGGGCGGGCCTCGGGATCTGCTTCGGGCCGAGCTTCGTGGCCGGGCCGATGATCCGGGCGGGCGAGCTGGTGCCGGTGCTGGAGGCGTTCGAGGCCGAACCGCTCGGCCTGCACGCGATCTACCCGCCCTCGCGCCACCTCGCCGCCAAGTCTCGCGCGCTGATCGATTTCCTCGCCGAGCGGTTCAGGGGACCACCGGACTGGGACGCGGCGCTTCCATTCCGGAAGGAATGACTTTCCGATCTCCCGTCTAATGTTTGCGGCGGAACGGGTGCAGATAGTCGGCACGGCACCGGCGGGCCCCGACCCGGCGCGGCGCCGACCGTCACACCTGCCGCGCCGCGCGGCCCCTCGAAAGGACCGGCACCATGACCGATACCCGCACCGCCCCCTGGGGCCTCCTGACGCTCCGCGTCACCCTCGGCGTCTTCTTCCTGCTGCACGCCTATCTGAAGTTCTTCGTCTTCACCCCCGCCGGAACGGTCGGCTTCTTCCAGAGCCTCGGCCTGCCCGGGCTGCTGGCCTGGGCCGTGATGCTGGGCGAGCTGGCGGGTGGCCTCGCGCTGATCGCGGGGCTGTGGACCCGGCCGGTGGCGCTCCTGTTGCTGATCCCGGTCGTGGGCTCGATCTGGACGCCGCATTTCGCCGCCGGCTTCTGGTTCTCGAACGAGGGCGGCGGTTGGGAGTTTCCGCTGTTCTGGGCGCTCGCCCTCGTCGTGCAGGCGCTTCTGGGCGACGGCCCCTATGCCTGGCGCGCCAGCCCCTCGCTGCGCGCCCTGCGCGCCTGACCCCTCCCGCCGCGGGCCCGGCGACCGCGGCCCCCACACACAGGGAGACCGACATGGCCACCAGCGATGCCCCGATCGAGATCGACCGACTGCGTCTCGTTGTGCGCGACCTCGATCTCATGCGCGGCTTCTATGCCACCGCCCTCGGCCTCGACGAACTGGCCGCCGACGGCGACAGCGCCAGGCTCGGTGCGGGCGGGCGGACGCTGCTCGACCTGCGCCGCGACACCGCCGCCCGCCCCCGCGATCCGCGCGCGGCGGGGCTGTTCCACACCGCCTTCCTGCTGCCCTCGCGCGCGGCGCTGGGGCGCTGGCTGCGGCATGCCGTCGACACCGGGCTGCCGATGCAGGGCGCGGCCGATCACCTCGTCAGCGAGGCGGTCTACCTCGCCGATCCCGAGGGCAACGGCATCGAGGTCTATGCCGACCGCCCCCGCGACCAATGGCGCCGCGATGCGCGCGGCATCGCCATGACGACCGAGCCGATGGACGGCGCGGGCGTGCGCGCCGCCGCCGAGGGGGCATGGCACGGCGCGCCCGAGGACATGGTGGTCGGCCATGTCCACCTGCAGGTAGGCGACCTCGCCGCGGCCGAGGCGTTCTGGGCGCAGCGGCTGGGCTTCGACGTCACTTGCCGGCTGCCCGGCGCGCTGTTTCTCGGTGCGGGCGGCTATCATCACCACGTCGCCGCCAATGTCTGGAACAGCCGCGGCGCGGGCCCCCGCGCGGCCGGCACGACGGGGCTGGAGGCGGTGGTGCTGCGCGCCGAGAGCGGCGCGGCGCCCGCCGCCACGGACCCATGGGGCATCCGGATCGAAACCGAAGGCAAGGAGAGCCATCATGCTCATTGACGGCAAGTGGAGCGCCGACTGGCACCCGGTGCAATCGACCGACGAGAAGGGCGGCTTCGTGCGCCAGACCTCCGGATTCCGTCACTGGGTGACGCCGGACGGCGCGCCCGGCCCTACCGGCGAAGGTGGCTTCAAGGCCGAGGCTGGCCGCTACCACCTCTATGTCGCGCTGATCTGCCCATGGGCCTCGCGCACGCTGATCGCCCGGCGGCTCAAGGGGCTGACCGAGTCGATCGGTGTCACCGTGGTCGATCCGCGGCTCGGGGCCCAGGGCTGGGCCTTCGGTGGGTATCCCGGCGCTGACGAGGACCGGCTGAACGGCGCGCGTCACATGCACGAGATCTACACCCGCGCCGATCCGTGCTACACTGGCCGCGCCACCGTGCCGGTCCTGTGGGACAACGCCACCGGCACCATCGTCAACAACGAGAGCGCCGACATCCTGCGCATGCTGAACTCGGGCTTCGGCGAGTTGGCTCAGGGCGGGATCGACCTCTACCCTGAGCCGCTGCGCACCGAAATCGACGCGCTCAACGCCGAGATCTACCCCAGCCTCAACAACGGCGTCTACCGGGCCGGCTTCGCCACCACGCAGGAGGCTTACGAGGAGGCGTTCGAGGCCGTATTCGCCATGCTCGACAGGATCGAAACGCGGCTTGCGGTAGGTGGTCCCTTTCTCTTGGGCGAGGCCTTCACCGAGGCTGACATCCGGCTTTTCGTGACGCTGATCCGCTTCGACGCCGCCTATCACGGGCTGTTCAAGTGCAACTTGCGGCGCGTCGCCGATTACCCTGCACTGGCCCGTTTCCTCCGGGATATGCTAGCTGTCGAAGGGGTGCGCGAGACGGTCGACATCGACCATATCAAGGTGGGCTACTACTCCATCAGCGCGTTGAACCCAAACGGCATCGTACCCAAGGGCCCCGACATGTCGGCGCTGCTGCCCTGCTGAATGGCGGGCGGGACGGTCGGGCCGTCCCGCCCTGGCAACTCACACTCCTTCGAGCGCCACGGTGATGCCCTGGCCCACACCGATGCACATGGTGGAGAGCGACTTCTCGCCCGGCTTCAGCTCCAGCGCGGCGGTGCCGGTGATCCGTGCCCCGGACATGCCCAGCGGGTGGCCGAGCGCGATGGCGCCGCCATTGCGGTTCACCCGCGCGTCGTCATCGGCGATGCCGAGATCGCGCAAGGTGGCGAGCCCTTGGCTCGCGAAGGCCTCGTTGAGCTCGATCACCGCGAAATCCTCCGGTGTCAGCCCGAGCCGCGCCATCAGCTTCTTCGAGGCGGGCGCGGGGCCGAAGCCCATGATGCGCGGCGCGACGCCCGCCGTCGCGCCGCCGAGGATACGCGCGATCGGGGTCAGCCCGTGCCTCTTCGCCGCCGCCTCGGAGGCGATGACCAGCGCCGCCGCCCCGTCATTGACGCCCGAGGCGTTGCCCGCCGTCACCGAACCGCCCTCGCGGAACGGGGCGCGCAGCTTGGCCAACGCCTCGAGCGAGGTGGCGCGGGGATGCTCGTCGGTGTCGACGATCTTCGGATCGCCCTTGCGCTGCGGGATCTCGACCGGGGTGATCTCGCGCGCCAGCCGCCCCGAGGCGATGGCCTCGGCGGCCTTGACCTGGCTGCGCAGGGCGAAAGCGTCCTGGTCCTTGCGCGAAATGGCGAACTCCTCGGCCACGTTCTCGGCGGTTTCGGGCATCGAGTCGACGCCGTATTGCGCCTTCATCAGCTTGTTGACGAAGCGCCAGCCGATGGTGGTGTCGAAGATCTCGGCCGCGCGCGAGAAGGCCGTCTCGGCCTTGCCCATCACGAAGGGCGCGCGGGACATGCTCTCGACGCCCCCCGCCAGGATCAGCTCGGCCTCGCCCGCGCGGATGGCGCGCGGCGGTGATCACCGCATCCATGCCCGAGCCGCAGAGCCGGTTCATCGTGGTGCCCGGCACCGCCTCGGGCAGACCCGCGAGCAGCGCCGACATCCGCGCCACGTTGCGGTTGTCCTCGCCCGCCTGGTTGGCGCAGCCATAGATCACCTCGTCGACCGCCTCCCAGTCGACGCCCTCGTTGCGCGCCATCAGCGCGCGCAGCGGGATCGCGCCCAGATCGTCGGCGCGCACGGTCGAGAGCGCGCCGCCATAGCGACCGATCGGGGTGCGGATGTAGTCGCAGATGTAGGCATCAAGCATGTCAGAGCTCCGGAACGGTGAGATCGGCCACGGGGCCGTCGAGATTGAGCGTCGCGCCGGTCACGGCCTGCAGATCGCCCATGGAGATCGCGGGCAGCTTCTCGCGCAGCACGAAGCGCCCGCCCTCGATATCCACCACCGCCAGCGAGGTGTAGACCCGCGTCACGCAGCCGACCCCGGTGAGCGGCAGCGAACAGCGCTCCACCAGCTTGGGCGCACCGGTCTTGGTGACGTGGTCGGTGATCACCGCGACGCGCCCGGCGCCATGCACGAGGTCCATCGCGCCGCCCACGGCGGGCACCCCGCCCTTGCCGACGCTCCAATTGGCGAGGTCGCCGGTCTCGGCCACCTCGAAAGCGCCGAGGATGGCCACGTCGAGATGACCGCCGCGCACCATGGCGAAGCTGTCGGCGTGGTGGAAGAAGGCGGCGCCGGGGTTGAGCGTCACCGCCTTCTTGCCGGCATTGATCAGGTCCCAGTCCTCCTCGCCCGGCGCGGGGGCCGGGCCGAAATCGAGGATGCCGTTCTCCGTGTGGTAGATCGCCTGCCGCCCCTCGACCTGGTAGCGCGCCACCATCTCGGGAAAGCCGATGCCGAGATTGACATAGGCGCCGTCCTCGATGTCCTGCGCCGCGCGCCAGGCGATCTGGGCGTTGGAGAGCTTGATGTCGGAAATGTCGGTCACGGGTAGACGGCCTCCGCCCGGTTGAGGTCTTCTTCCTGCTGCGGGGTCTCGACCCGCACCAGACGCTTGACGAAGATGCCCGGGGTCACGACCTGCTCGGGATCGATCTCGCCCGGGGCCACGATCCGCGTCGCCTGCACGATCGTGGTGGCGGCGGCCATGCACATCAGCGGGCCGAAATTGCGGCCAGCCTTGCGGTAGACGAGGTTGCCGTGCCGATCCGCCGTCTCAGCCTTGACCAGCGCGTAGTCGGCCTTGAGCCAGCGCTCCTGCACGTAGCCGCGCCCGTCGAACTCCGCGGTGGGTTTGCCTGCCGCCAGCTCCGTGCCGAAAGAGGTTGGCGTGTAGAAGGCGGGAATGCCCGCACCGCCCGCGCGGATCCGTTCGGCCAGGGTGCCCTGCGGCACCAGCTCCAGTTCGATCCGGCCGGCGAGATAGGCCTCGGTGAAGGCGCGGGGATCCTTGGACTTCGGAAAGGAGCAGACGATCTTGCGCACCATGCCGGCGTCGATCATCGCGGCAATGCCGATCCGGCCATTACCGGCATTGTTGTTGATCACAGTCAGATTGCGCGGACCGCGATCGATCAGTGCGTGGATCAGCTCGATCGGCGCGCCCGAGCCGCCAAAGCCTCCGATCATCACGCTCGCCCCGTCGGGGATGTCCGCCACCGCCGCGGCGGCGACATCGCCTATCGTTTTGTCCATGCTCCTATTCCTCCGCTACACCGCGCCATGGCGCGGATCCATGGCGTCCGTGCTACGGTTCGGCACACAGTCGGAGCAAGCGACAACGTTCGCATCTCGAACTTTGTTCGGCCACCGTTTAAATATGTGCGCATGACGAACAAATCATCTGATGTCATCGCGGCCTTTGCCAAGGGCCTTCGCGTGATCGAAGCCTTCGACGCGCGACATCCGCGACTCTCCGTTGCCGAGACGGCTACGCGCACCGGGCTTGATCGCGCCACTGCGCGACGCTGCCTGCTGACGCTGGTGGCGGGGGGATATGCCGCTCATGACGGGAAGTACTTCACGCTGACACCTCGGGTACTGCGGCTCGGCATGGCGGCGCTCGCCACCTTGCCATTGGCGCAGATCGTACAGCCCTGGCTCGACCAACTCTCGGAGCGCGTCGGCCAGTCGGCCTCGATCGCGATCCGAGACGACACCGAGATCGTCTATCTCGCCCGCGCTGCACAGCGGCGGGTAATGTCGATCGGGCTGATGCCGGGCTCGCGGCTGCCGGCGCATTGCACCTCACTCGGGCGGGTGCTGCTCGCCGCGCTGCCCGAGCCGCAAGCCCGCGCGCTGGTGGAGCGAAGCGATCTCGCGCCGCGCACGGCGCTGAGCCTCACCGACCCCGAGGAGATCATGGCGCGGGTGGCGCAGGCACGCCGCGACGGCTTCGCGATCATCGACCAAGAGGTCGAGATCGGGCTGCGCTCGATCGCGGTGCCGCTGATCGACGCGCGGGGGCGGGTGGTGGCGGCGCTCAACGTCGGCATGGCCGCGACCCAGGACCGCGCCGAGACGCTGGTCGAGACCTACTTGCCCGAGATGCGCCGGGTGCAGTCAGGGCTGGAGCGGGTAATCGCGTGAGAAACGGGGCATCCCCCCTGACCTTGTTGCACATCTCGGTGAGGGGGATTCACCGAGCGGGTCCTGACGGTTAGCTCGGGGGGCATGCCGAAGCCTTCCCCGATCCGCTACCGCACGACGAACTGGTCCGACTACAACGCAGCGCTGCGCAAGCGGGCTCGCTGTCGGTCTGGTTCGATCCCGAGATGGTCTGGCACGCCGAAAAGACCGGCAAGCGTGGCCGACCCGAGACCTTCTCGGACGCTGCGATCCAAACATGTCTTACCCTGAAAGTGCTCTTCAGCCTTCCGCTCCGGCAGACGGTCGGGCTGATCGAGAGCCTGATCCAGATGGCGGGGCTGGATTGGCCGGTTCCGGACTATTCGACGCTGTGCCGGCGGCAGGCGCGGATCGCAGTGCAGATCCCATATCGAGCATCGGAACAGCCGCTGAACCTGCTTGTCGACAGCACCGGCATCAAGTTTCGCGGTGATGGTGAGTGGCAGGCTCGAAAGCATGGCCCATCACGCCGAAGGCAATGGAGGAAAGTCCATATCGCCATGGATGCGGGCACGGGAGATGTGCGCGCGGTCGAGTTCACCTCGAGCCGCCAAGGCGACAGCCCGCTGCTGCCGGACCTGCTGGCGCAGATCCCGCCGGAGGAGGCGATCGGCACGGTCACCGCCGATGGGGCATACGATACACGACGATGCCATGGCGCCATCATCGACCGAGGCGCCGCCGCTGTCATACCGATCCGGCGCAATGGTCGCGCCTGGAAAGAGGACTGTCCCGCTGCTGCCGCGCGAAATGAGATCCTGCGGGCAACCCGGCGCTTGGGTCGGACGCTCTGGAAGAAGTGGACCGGCTATCACGTCCGAAGTCGGGTCGAGGCTGTGATGAACTGCCTGAAGCTCTTCGGCGAGAGGATCATGTCACAAGACCCCGACCGCCAGACCGCTGAAGTCCAGATCCGCATCGCCATCATGAACCGCTTCTCGGCCCTCGGCAGGGCCGAGATCGAAGCCGTCCGCTGAAGGATGACGGGAAAGGGTGCAGTCATGCTCGGGGCTGATTTGCGCAACATCGCCCGGACAGGCCGCCCGCCATGCCTGAAACCGGAGCGCGGGGTGCCTCGTTCGCTTCCTGCAGGCACGCAACCAAGGGAAAGCACCATGTCCGACTTGCCCCACCCCTGCCGGATCCTGCGACCGGGCGAGACCTGTTGGAAGATGGCGCAGGCCGATCGCCTGGCCGTCATCGTGGATGCGGCCGATTACTTCTCCGTCATCCGCGAGGTCGTGCCGCAGGCGCGCCAGAGCGTCCTCTTCATCGGCTGGGACTTCGATACCCGGATCGAGCTCGAGCCCGGGGCCCCGAAGGGCGAGGCGCCCAACACGCTCGGAGCCTTCCTCGACTGGGTGGCGGAGCGGACCCCCGGGCTGCAGATCCACATGCTGAAATGGGACCTGGGTGCGCTGCAGACCCTGGCGGGGGGTTCGACGCCGTTGATGGTGGCGGACTGGTTCTCGCATCAGAACATCCACATGCGGCTCGATCACGCGCATCCCTCGGGCGCCGCCCATCACCAGAAGATCGTGGTGATCGACGACGCGCTGGCGTTCTGCGGCGGCATCGACATCACGGCAGCGCGCTGGGACACGCGCGAGCATCGCGACGCGCACCCCCATCGCCGGCGTCCGACCTCGAAACGGCACTACGGTCCCTGGCACGACATCACCACCGCCGTCAGCGGCGAGGCTGCCCGGGCCTTGGGCAAGCTCGCCCGGGACCGGTGGGAGGCGGCGACGGGCGAACGGCTTGACGCCCCGATGCCGGGCGAGCCGATCTGGCCCGACAGGCTTTCGCCGGTGGCGGTCGAGCAGCCGGTCGCCATTTCCCGGACACTGCCGGAATATCAGGGCCGCGCGGAGGTGCGGGAGATCGAGGCGCTCTACCTGGAGATCATCCGCCAGGCGCGCCATAGCCTCTACATCGAAAGCCAGTACTTCGCCTCGCACCGCATCGCCGAAGCGATGGCGGCGCGGCTGCGCGAACCGGACGGGCCCGAGATCGTGGTGATCAACCCGCAAAGCGCCGAGGGCTGGCTCACGGCTGAAGTGATGGGCGCGGCGCGGGCGCGCCTGCTGCGATTGGTGCGTGAGGCGGACCATCACGACCGGTTTCGCCTCTATACGCCGGTGGCGGCCGAGGGGGCGCATATCTACGTCCATGCCAAGGTCGTGGTCATGGATGACAGGCTGCTGCGGGTCGGCTCGTCGAACCTCAACAACCGGTCCATGGGCTTCGACAGCGAATGCGACCTGTCGATCGAGGTGGATGACGCGTCCGACCCGCAGCTGCGCGCGAGCATTGTCGGCCTGCGGAACGATCTTCTGGCCGAGCATCTGGGCGTTCCCAACGCGGCCGTGGAGCGCCTGCTGGACGAGATGGACGGATCGCTCGTGCGGGCGATCGACAGCCTGCGGGGTGAGGGCCGCAGCCTCGTGCCGTTCGAGCCCTCCGAGTATGCGGATGTCGAGATCGAGGCCATCGGTGAGAACGAGCTCTTCGATCCCGAAAGCGTATCGAGCAGCTGGACCGGCTAGGCCCTTGCCCAGCTCGGGTCCCGGAAAGGCGCGCCCTCAGTCGGAGTCCGCCTTCTGGTAGAGCTTCACGAGCAGGTTGCCGAAGGCGCCGATGAACATGAAGAAGGCGCCGAAGATGAACAACCAGACGCCCACCGTCTGCCACTTCATGTCGATCACTCCCGCATCGGGGTTCTGCTGTTCGAACACCGGCAGGAACAGGACGCTGCCGGCCAAGAACATCACGTTGCCTGCCAGGCCCAGCGAGAGGTGGATCCATTCGTAGTCCTGCACCAGGGTCTTGATGGGGTTGGCCATCCTGCCCTCCTGTCTTGCGTATCCTTTTCCGATCCGGATCCCCCCGGACTGATGAAAAAGCGCGGCCGGTGCGTCACCGGCCGCGCCCTCTCGATCCTCCGTCAGTCGCGCACCGGACGCCCGAACGCGGCGCCTGCCACGGCCGCGACGAGACCCAGCAGCGAGGCGATGAAGGCGGCCATCGCGGCGTTGCCCGCCGCATCGACTGCGGTATCCATGGCCTGGGTCGCCGTTTGGCGCGCCTCCTCCAGCGCCGATTGCGCTGCATCCACGGTTTCCTCCAGCTGCGCCTGAACTTGATCGACGAATTGCTCCGCTTCCGTCTGCGAGATGTTGAAGCGATTTTGCAGCATTGAGAGCGCCTCGGCCCGATCCTCCTCGTTCAGCACCCCGCCCTGGCCGAACAGCGTGCCGACGAGATCGTCGATCTCACCGGGGGCCGTGCTCGGCTGCTGGATGACCTCCTGGGCGGTGCCCTGCACCGCGTTGAGCGCGCGGCGCTGCTCGGCCTGATCGATGACCTGTCGGAAGATCTCCCGCGCCTCGGCCTGGAAGTTCTGCGGCGTGAGGCCTTGAGCGTTGAGGGTCTGGCGCAGATCTTGCGGCAGTGCTTCCATGCTGACATTGGGCAGTGCAAAGTCCGGCAGCTGCATGTCTTCGGGGATTACGGCCTGCGCCGCATCGGCCACGTTCTTCGCGGTGCTGGTCAGAAGCGAGCCGGTCATGTTCACCAGGCTCATCGAGGCCGACACGCCGAGCCAGACCGCGGCGAGCGTGGCCAGCCCCCAGACGGCCGCGCCGTGCAGCATGCTGCCGGTCTTGTGCAGGACGCCTGCGAAACGACCTGCCGCATAGCCACCGACCAGCAGGGCCAGAATCTGCGATACCACGATCCACCACGGCGCCACCGAGGGCACGGCCCCAATCGGATTAGCCTCGGTCGGCTCCAGCGCGGCAAAACCCCACCAGAGGCCCAAAAGGCTGAGCAGTATGAAGGCGGCGAGGCCGATGACGGTCCCCGCGAAGATGGCGCCCCAAGACGCCCGGCCGCCCCGGTCGAGCGTGGCCTCCGTAGCCGTGGCGGCAGCTGTGGTTGGCTTCATCGCGATCACCCTTGTGTTACCTGTCTTAAGGGCGAACGGGAGAATTTCGGGATGGTTCCCCCCAGGTGCCAACCCTTGCCCGCGGCAACGCATCTCGAGCGGTGGCAGCGAGATGGGCGGAACCCCCTTGGACAGCACCGGTTGACCTCCCAACCGAAGCGGCAGCTTGAAAGGCCCATGCAGAAGATCGAGATCACCGGACCCAACCCCGACCTCATCCACGACATGATCGGGGGTGGTGACGTGCCTCAGGTCAAGATCGAGGCCGAATTGTACCTGCCGCGAGACACGCGTGTCCCCTGTCCGGCCGTGGTGGTGTCCGAAGGTCTCGGCGGCTTGCAGGACAAGCGCGAGCGGGATTATGGCCGCCTGCTTTCGGATGAGGGCTACGTGGTCTTGGTCATCGACAGCTTCGGCGCGCGAGGTGTCGGCAGCAATGGCGACTTCCTTCGCGCCATGTCGGTCACCGAAGCGATGATGCTCGGGGATGCCTTCACCGGGCTGCGTTACCTGGCGGACCGTCCTGACGTGGACGCGCGCCGGATCGGCATCATCGGTTTCTCCTATGGGGGCATGATCACGCAGCTGGCCGCCTATGAGCAGCTGGCCCAGGCATATCTCCCCGACGGTCCCCGCTTCGCCGCGCATGTCAGCTACTACGGTTGCTCCATCCCGCGTCTGGAGGATCCGACCACGCCCGGGGCCCCGGTCACCATCCTGATCGGCGGCCAGGACCGCAACGTGAGCATCCCCCGGGTCCATGACATCGCCGGCGACCTGCGCCGCGGCGGCTCACCCACAGAGGTCATCACTTACGACGACATCTACCACCAATGGGACGGGACGGATGAAACGCGGCGCTGGGTACCAGCCAACCTGCGGCGGCTGCATCTGCGTGTCGGGCGCGATTATAGCATTCGCGACGAAAAGGGTTCCATGCAGATGCAAGGCCGCTGGAGCCGCCGGGCCCTGATCGCACGGCGCACCGACCCGCGCGGCTATCACATCCAGCGAAACCGGATTACGACGTTGAAAAGTAACGAGGTGCTGCTCGAGCGATTGCAGAGCATGTAGAGGCCGCCCGGCATCGATGCCAAGCTGGCCCGAACGCCGGGAGCGATCGAGCAGTACGGGTCCAGCTCGCAGCGCCTGCAACGATCCGAGAGCTCCCCGGCGACCTGGTCGTCTGCGTTCCATTGACAGCGCATGGCAGCCCACCAGGCGCGCGCCTCTCGCCCTCAACTCCCGGTCACGAAGCATTCATGCATGGACCTGCCGCCTTCTCCGCGTGTTGCCCCTGACCGAATGAGGGAGCAATCGCCATGCAATGGCTCGCCGAACACAGCGCTGCCCTCTCCTTGGTCACGAATGCGGCCATGCTCGTGGTTTGGATTTCCTACCTGAACATCTTCCTGTTCAGTTTCCTGCGTCAGCGTCGCCAACTTGTCACGATCACCCAAGGCGCCGGTGCTGAGCTGAAGGCCAAGTGCTTTGTCTCCAACCTCGGTCTGGAACCGATCTACATCGTCGAGGTGGTCGTCGACTTGATGGTGAATGGAAAGCCGTGCCAGGCGGTCGTCACAGACCGCACATTGATGACTGACCATGAACTGGAGGATCCCCGCGAGGCGACGAACCAAGGGCCCCTTCAGAGCGGGCGTCACAGCAGCATCGGGGAGTTCGAAGATCTCGTCCGGCGGGGCCTTTCGGCGAGCAAGCGCGAGGGCAGCCTCGAAGACGTGTCCGAAGTCACCATCACCGTCGTCACAGCGACGGCGGCCAAGGGAGCGGTCACGGGCTCACGGCGTGCCTTTGTCATCGAAGGCACAGGGGAGGACCGGATCTTGCATGGGCGCACGCTGATGGCCGAGCAAATTACGGGCCGGGCGGCCAGCCGCAAGCTGCGCCGCGACCTGGAGGTACGCCTCGGGATTGGATGAAGGTCATTTTCCGGCGATGAAGGCCGCGTTGCTCTCGCAGCGCATTGGACCGCCAAGCCCTTAACCAGAGAAACCGAACTGCCAAGCCGCCAGCGGCACCGCGAGCAGCAGAAGCATGGAGGCAAGCACCACGATCCCGTCGCGTGTCAGAAGCCCGGCCGCAAATAGCGCGATGACAGCAGAGGCGATCGATCCAGAGGTGGGGATGATTTCCATGAAGGGCATGAACAGGGTCAGCCCGAGGATCAATATCAGCGGCAGCCAGAGCCACGGCCGGTGAAAGAAAAAGGTCAGCCGGGTCTTCAGAAAACGCTCCGTGAAGCGAACCGGGCCCCGAAGCCAGCCAATCCCCTTGCACAACTTCGCGCGCGACATCTCCCGCCGGGTGACAAAATCCGGCAGCCAGACGCAGTCGCGCCCTGCGATCATCTGCACCACCAAGATGAAGACGATGGCCGCCACCGTGGCGGTGATGCCGGGAATGGCGCTCGCTGGTGACGCAGAAATCAGCGAGAATACGAGCATCAGCGACGCGAAAGATCGATGTCCCAGCTTGGCGATCACGGTTTCCACCTTGACGCTTTCACCCTCAACCGAGCTTTCCAGCTGATCCAGGACATCACTGAGCGCTCGCGTGCGGGGATGTGACATGGTGTGTTCTCCGTATCCGGGCAAACGGCTCTCGAGCGCGATGGGTCCCAGGCTGCTTTCAGCGGCCCGATCAGCACCTGTCATGGCATCGCCCCGTCGACCTGACGGTCGACGGGGCTCGGAAGCGACCACATTGTCAGGACAAGGCGCGGATCAGCTGCCCAGACGCTCATAGTCGAACCGCTCCAGTTCACCGACCTCATCCTCGGTATAGGGCAGGTCGTAGTAGGGGCTGCCCGCGTCCCAGCCCATGTCGTAATCGTAGCCATAGAAGGGGTAGGCTTGATAGCCGGCGCCGTAGCCGGAGCTTGCGTTGGCGACCACCGCGGCAACTTTGCCGTCGCGCAGAATCAGGTCGCTGATGTAGCCATACTCCGAATAGAGATCACCATCCTGCAGTCGTGCAGAGTCGCCGATCAGCTCAGTCGCCCGCCAAGCGCGCAGGACGGTCGCGTCATCCAGACCAGAAACGACCTCTTCGGCCGCCTCGTCGGCGCGCACCGCGTCATATGTCCACAGGTCGTAATCGCTGACATTGTCTTCGGTGACCGGCACGAGAATGCCGTCGCCATCATCGGCCAGCGCCACCTCCTCGAAGGGAATGCTCACGTGGGTGTCGCCGATGTCCCAGAAGCCGCCGACTTCGGCGATGACCGACAGCACACGACCATCCGGACCGATGAGAAGATCCTCGACATCGCCGATCTCCTCACCGGTGATACCATAGACTTCCATCTCGTCGATGAACTCCTCGGCGCTGATACCGCCAGCATAGACATCGTCGTAGTTCCAGTCGGACAGCGAGATGACATCATCCACCTGAAGCGTATTCACCGGGTCATAGCCGAAGCTGCCGAAGGTGGGGACAGCCTCATACTCGACCTGCGAGATGGTGAGATTGTCGTCGGAATCGTAGACATCAAAGAGAACGGTCGCGAACTGCTCCTCGTCGAGCGGGCCACCGCTCCAGCTGTCGAAGAGACCGGCATTCACTGCGCCATCGGAAAACTCGTCGTCGGTCAGAAGACCGTCGCCATCGAGGTCCACCGCATCATAGCCGATGGTCTCGTAGTCATCGAACCAGGTGTTCCAGTTGCTCGTGTATTCGGCCTCGGTCAGCACGCCATCGTCATCGGTGTCCCAGGCATCGTAAAGGCCGCCGACGAACTCCTGTTCCACGATGGTGCCATCGCTATTGGCATCCCACAGCCCGAACAGTTCGCCACTGTAATTCTCGAACTCCACAGAGCTGAGCTCGAGGTTCCTATCGGTGTCGATGTCGTCATAGGTCCACGTGGTCTGGGCCAGAGCAGGCATCGCCCCGGTCACGGCAAGGGCCAGCCCCATGGCGGTCGCGGTCTTCAGTCGCATATCGTGTCTCCTCCTGGTCGGTAAACGGCCGCCGGCGACGCTGTCAGCGCATCGCCACGTGCGACGACCTCTTGGATGGCCGCCCAACGGTCCGATCCATATGCGGTTCCGATTTCTGACGGAGCTGTGAGGCCGTTTTCGAAACTGCAGCGCTCTCTCCCCGTTGGGTCAGTTCAACCGAGCCCATGATCCATACCCACGCGATTTCAGGAGTGAGCATGATGATCAGAACTGTCGGTATTGTAGCCGTGGCCGGCGCTGCTGCCCTGATCGCAGCCAGCTTTGTCAGCGACGACATGGCCGATGTCACCCAGGTCGACAACGAGTTCAGCCAGCTTGCGGAACCGCCCACGGCGGATATCGGCGGCAATGCGGATTCACACACCGAACCTGTGGAGGATATCGGTGAAGAGGCAGTTCCCGCGATCGACCAGCCGACGACCGAGATGTTGACCAATGAGGTCGAAGAGGAAACCCTGCCGCCGGTGCCCGGACGGGAACCGACCGTGCTGCGCGGGGATGATATCCTTGCGCGCCAGGTCGAAAGCGAAGCGGAGGCCATCCTCGGCACTGAAGCCGCGGGTTCCAATGTGGGCCTCGCGATCCTCGAAGAGGCGGTGTCATCGGAAACCTTCGACTACGACGCCCTTCTCGAAGAGATCGGCAACTCGTCCCTTGAGGAGAACCGCAAGGAGGAACTCATGACGGCTCTCGGGCAGACCGGCGGTGAGCGCGAGGCTGTCGCGGAGCTGCTCGAGCAGCGGCGTTCCCTTGATTTCGACAGTGGCCTCTGGGACCGGGATGGCGATGGCCTGATCACCAAGGTCGAGTTCGATCTCGCTTGGGTGGAGGCAACAGAATATACGACGAGCTACGACGGCGATCTCAGCGGCGGGCTGGACGCACCAGAAGAGCTCACAGGTGACTTCTCCGCCTTCGACCTGAACAGCGATGGTGTGCTCGCCGGTCCCGAAATTGCGCATCTCGCAGCCATGCTTGAGGGCGAGCCGGCGGAGAGCACCGAAGCCGATTAACGAACGAACTCGCCGAAGCGCGTTGTGGGGGCAAGCAGAAGAGGCTGCCCTCCGGTATGGAACCGATCGCAGAGCAAGGGGTTCGCCTATCATCAGACCGCACGGTCAATGTGTCATTCAGTGGCTGCATGGGATCTTGATGCCTATGCAGCCACTGAAACAGCATCAGAAGGTTACTGGTCCTCGTCGTTGAGACCCCCGCTGGTCTGGATCAACGGATCTCCCCCCGGCCGATAATCAGGGCGATCTTCGTCATTGAAAACGGTGCCACCAGCCCCGGTCGGCGTCAGTGGCTCCGTGCCGGTTTGCATATCCGCGCACGCCGTAAGAAAAAGTGCAGCGGGAAGAAGAAACTTGTAAAACATGTTGGTTCCTTTCTCTCGAACTCTGGCTCAACACGCCCGCCGCACAATCTGTTCAAATTTCTAGGTAGGTTCGAAAGCAAATTCCGCCCTCCCCAGTAGGTGGTAGATAGCAAGCACGGCATCAGCACTTTAGCAGGCTTTTTCATTTCTCAATTGTTCGCGCGGCAATCAGAGCCGCATTCGCCGACCGCTGCGGTGAGCGCGTCTACGTCTCCAGCATCGCCTCCGCCTGTCGCTGTATTGCCGGCCGTGGCGTAACTGGCGTTGACCACTGTGTCGCCGCCGTTTCCCTCATCGAGTATGACCGCTGAGCCAAGAATTGCGGCCGAAGTCAGGGCCGCGCCGCCAAGGCCGGATGCCATGGCAGTTCCAACCCCGGGAGAGGAGGCCGATTCCCGCGCAATGACCACCGTCTGGCCAGGGTCGCTGACGTCATAGGTTGTCAGCGCCGTAAGGACCGGCGCTCCCCCTGATCCGTCCGCCGCGACGGTGACGACATCCTGAAGAACACGACCATTGGCCAGCTGATATGCCGGCAGTGCGGTGGTCCTCATCTCCGCGCAGCCGGTCATCAGGACAAGCGCGACGGCCGTAAGCATCCTCGGAATGTTGGACATTGAATGCTCCGCTCAGTTGCTCGGCTTGCAGTCCGCCTGTTCGCCCGGGCAGATAACGGTGACCGCGTCTATATCCGCGTCCCCCGCAGAGTCGTTGCCGGTATTACGGTAAGAGACCGAAACGTCGCTGATAGAGCCCAGCCCATGCACGTCGCTCTGCGCAAGCAGTTCCGGCCGGAAGATGCGCAGCGTCATCTCCAGATCATTCACTCCACCAATCGGCTGAAAGAAGCTTTCCATCCTGTCCTCACGCCAGACCGAGAACGTCTTGAACTCCTGGAAAACGAGAGCACCCTCGATGTAGCTGATCTCCGCATCAAGATTAGACACTTCCAGCCGGGAGAGCTGTTTCTCTTGGCCCATCCCGAGGAGGTTCGGCACGACGTCTCCTGCCATCTTTACATCTGAGGCAGTGAACTCGAGGAGGAGGACCGTCTCCGACACTGCCTTCGCCTCGCCCTTCGCAGCGCCCTGCTGTGCCCAAAGCGAAGGCGACGACATCACGAGCGCCAAACCAGCGGTAAGAACGATTTTCGATGCAACGGGCATGTCGGGCCTCCTCTTAGATTAGCACGTCAACGTGGGATCTCGTTGCTCGTTCCGATGAGCCTCAGGCCACGCTCTTTACCTCGACATCTGCTCGGGCCTACGCGAAACATCTGAACACACGCCCTGACGCGTCTTCGAATGTCCGTTAGTAGACCAATGTCGTGGATCGCCCGGATTGGCAGGAACAAATCCACATGGTTCCCGTTGGGCCGAACACGTCCGGGGCGAGGTCGCTTCGCATGTCTAAAGGGTCCGGCCGGTGCAAAGCGAAGACGCACGAGCGCCCGCCGGTTCACCCTTTCAGGAAGGCTTGGCGGTCCAACGAGGAGCATCGGTTCAAGAGCGGATCGGTCTTCTCGGGAAACGTTGTCCCGCGCAGATGAGACGATGGCGATGGGAGAAAACATCATGCCCAATACGCATCATCTGTACGGCTCCGACGCGGCTCGCCGGAGCCGTGCGGACGCGAGACGGGTCGGATCGAACTCGGATCCGACCCGATCTTGAGACGCAGCGCCCGGACAATGTCCCGATGGGTTTTCGTCCGCCGGATGAGCCTCATCGTATATCCACCCGAAAGGAGAGACGTATGACGATCAAGCTCAAGCTTCTTGCCGCCGCTGCGACCGCCGCCCTCCTCGCAGGTCCCGCGACCGCCCAGATGTTCGGCGACGAATACGGCACGGATTACGACTACGACACCTTCAACACGGGCTTTGGTGAAACCGGCTACTACGACGCGCTCGACACGGATGACGACACGTTCCTGAACGAGAGCGAGTATTCCACCGGTCTCTATGCCGACTACGACCGCGACAATGACCGCGTCATTTCGGAAGAGGAATTCGGTCTGGGCACCGAGCGCTATCTCGGCGCCGATTACGAATCCGACTTCGCCACTTACGACGCGGATGAGGACGGCTTCCTCGATCAGGAGGAGTTCGGCGAGTTCTACGGCGCGGACTACACCGACCACTACGCCGGTCTCGACACGGATGGCGACGAGCTGCTGAGCGAGGACGAATACACTACCGGCATCTATGACAGCGCCGATCTGGATGACGACCAGGTCGTCACCATCGAAGAGGAAGGCTGGTTCGAAGGCTGGTTCGACGGCGACGACATCGAGGCAGAAATCCAAGAGGTCGGCGAGGTCTACTGATCTGCTGCCCCCCTGCCGGGGCGCCGTGCCACGCGGGCCGCGGTAGATGAAGCTGCGAGGGGGTGGACGACTTCCACCCCCTCCTCCCTCGCGGGTGATCCTGCAGAAGTCGACCGACGGACTATCGCTTACGATGCGCCGCCTATGACGGGAGACAATGTCCCGGCGGTCGCTCGCCTCCACCCCGGTCCGACCCGTTCGTCATGACGTGATGCGCCTCCTGCGGCCGCTGCGAGCGAAACGACCAATGGTGTTCCCCGCAGGCTTCCCTCGGTCCGGCTCCTCGGCCGACCCTCCTCCATTCTGACATGTGAAGGACTTATCTCATGACCTTTCCCATGCTGCGTAGCGCCGCTTCGGCGATTGCCATAGTTGGTATACTGTCGCCTGCCACGCCTGCATTGGCGCAGGAGAGCGCCGAGAGCTCAGGCAACTTTTCAGCACCCGCCGACTTCACCGGAATCGTCGAAGCCCAAAGCCCCGCGGTCGTGGGCATTGCTGCAAAGGGCGTCGTTGGGCCACCGCCGCGTTTGCGTGACATGCCGCCCCCGCCCTTCGGTGCGCCCGAGCCGCAACAGCCGCGCGAAGGCACGGCGATGGGGTCAGGCTTCATCATTGATGGCAGCGGCCACATCGTCACGAACAACCATGTGGTGGAAGGGGCCAGCGAGATCGAGATCCTGATGCAGGATGGTGAAACCCGCGAAGCCTCCGTCATCGGCACCGATCCGGCCACCGACATCGCAGTGCTCAAGCTCGAGGATACTTCCGACCTGACGACGGTCTCATGGGGAGACAGCGACGCCATGCAGCCCGGGGCTTGGACGATCGCGATTGGCAGCCCCTTCGGTCTTGGTGGCACAGTGACCGTGGGTGTGCTGTCCGCCACATCGCGCGACATTCGCTCTGGACCCTATGACGACTTCCTGCAGACCGATGCCTCGATCAACTCGGGCAATTCCGGCGGCCCGCTCTTCAACGACGCCGGTGAAGTGATCGGCGTGAACACGGCAATCTTCTCGCCGAGCGGGGGCAATGTGGGGATCGGGTTTGCCGTACCCGCCAGCACAGCACAGGACGTTGTCGAGCAGCTCATCGAAACCGGCAGCGTGGAGCGCGGCTTCATCGGCGTGAGCCTGCAGGGGCTCGACGACAACCTCGCTGAAGCGCTGGGGCTCGACAACGCCAACGGTGCCATCGTGATCGGCGTGGAGCCCGGCAGCCCTGCCGCCGCCGCAGGCCTGCAGGAAGGAGATGTCCTGTTGGCGCTCGATGATGAGGAGATCGAAGACCCCCGCGGACTGACGCGCCGGGTGGGCGAGCTTGCGCCCGATACCACCATCTCTCTCGATCTTCAGCGCGATGGCCAGAACCAAACGGTTGAACTGACGCTGGCCGAACGGGACACGCAAGACAGCGCCAGCAGCGAAGGTCCGGCGGTAGAAAGCGGCGTGCGCATGGGGCTCGGTCTTACGGCAATCCCGGAGGTCGTGCGGCGCGAGATCGGTCTCGAAGAGGGCGTAGGCATCATGGTGCAGAATGTCGCTCCCGGCAGCGCCGCAGCCGAAGCCGGGTTGGTTCAAGGCGACATCTTGACGAAAGCCGGGGGCAGCGACATCTCCAACCCGCAAGATCTCATTGACGCCTGGAAGTCAGCCGTCGATGCAGAAAAGCCGCTTCTGGTCCGCGTGCTGCGCAACGACCGGTCCCTGTTCGTGGCCGTCGATCCAGCGCAGGCTGTTGAGCAGTAAGTTATCGAAGAAGGGCCAGAGGACTATCCACTGGCCCTTCGAGTGTCGCTTGCCATTTCCGCCGATTTGCCTGTGCCGCCTTGGCTGTCAGGGTAGTGCGACCGAAAAGGGAGAACCGCATGGAACGCGTATTCGAGCATGAGGGAGACATTTGCCGGATTGATGCCCGGCTCGACGACGAGGTCTGGCACGTGCGCGCAATGCGGGGCAAAAAGATCCTGTGTCAGGCCGGACGCGTGCCGAAGACCTATCGACTTGATGCCGAGGCTCTCGGCGGTCTCGATCCGCTCGAGGCGATGATAGACACCTACGAGGCGCGCATCCGCTCCGGCGATCTTTAAGACATATCTTGCTACACGAACTTGATCGCCCAGCTGAGTTGAACGGAAACCTTTGAAAAAGGCGAGATGCAGCTCATGAATGGTCTTGCCCCCGTTTCACCGAACACTCAGGCAGTTGCGGTTTGAGCTGCGATGAATTCGCGGGGCGAGCGCATCTTCAGCCCTGAGTGTGGGTGATGGCTGTTGTAGTCCTCGAACCAGTCGGCGAGCAACTCGAGGACGGTGATGGCATCTGGCAGCGGCGTGACATGGACGTAGTCGCGCTTCAGCGTTTTCACGAATGCCTCCGCGATGCCATTGCTCTGCGGGCTCTTCACCGGCGTGTAGCAGGGCTTCAGGCCGAGTTGCCTGGCGAAGATGCGGGTGTCCTTGGCGACGTAGGGCGAGCCATTGTCGCTGAGCATCTCAACCGGATGCGGCGTGCGGTAGCCCCCGAAGCGGGTCTCGACGGCCTCCAGCATCATGTCGCGGATGTCCGAGCCGCTTATGCCGGCGTTCACCACGGCCCGCCAGGCGATGATCTCCCGGTCATGCGCATCGATGATGAAGGCCCCTCGAGCGACATCGCCGTTCCAGCAGGTGAACTCGAAGCCGTCCGAGCACCAGCGCAGGTTAGAGCGCATGGTGATGACCTTGCCCTCATGCGTCTGATCCGGCCGCTCGGTGTATCTGCGTGCCAGCAAAAGGTCGTGCGCCTGCATGATGCGGTAGACCCGTTTGTGGTTCACCGGCGCCGCGCCTTCGGCCCGGAGCCGCCGGTTCAGAACCGCCGCGATGCGCCTGTAGCCATAGGTCGGCCGTGCCGCCACCAGCGCCGTGATCAGTGGCAGCACCACCGCGTCTTGCGCTTTGTGATAGCGCCGACGCGGCTTCGCGCTCCCGTCCAGCCGGGCATTCAGGTTCGAGCGGGAGACACCCAGCGTCTCGGCCACGGCCTTCACCGCGAACCGCCCTTCGGCTGCGACTGCGCGAGCCAGATCGGTTTTTTTGACCGCGACTTGTCGAGGGCTTCCTTGAGGATCTCGACCTCGAGCGTCTTGCGCCCGAGCTGCCGCTCCAGTTCCCGGATGCGCTCCTCCATCTGCCGGACAGCGCGATTGCCGGTAACGTCGTCATCTCCGGACACGGCCACGGCTCCCCCATCCAGCATCAGGCGCCGCCAACGATACAGCAGGTTTGCCGCTACGCCATTGCGGCGGGCGACCACTGAGATGCTGGCGCCCTCTTCCAGCGTCTCCTCGACGATCCGAAGCTTCTCGGCCGCAGACCAGCGGCGCCTGCGGCCGCCATCGGTGATGATCTCGTAGTCAGACATAAGCACGTGCTTAGGCATATGCCTAAGTCTCCATGGTTATGCCTGAGTGTCCGGTCGAAACAGGGGCCAGTTCAATGAACTTGGGCCATGAAGTGGTAGGCATTGCCGCGTGCAATACAACGGCGATCAAGCTGGCGCGCGCGCATGCACCCGACTTGGGCCTCGTCGACCTGCACCTCGCAAGACAGACAAGCGGTGCCGAAGCCGCGGCCCTCATGCGCGCCGACCTCGGCATCCCGTCGATCGTCGTCAGCGGCAGCCTGCACGAGCTGGCGGAGGCGGACATCGCTCCGGTGGCCATGCTCGGCAAGCCGTTCAACCCGATGAAGCTGCACGCCGCGATCCGTGATGTAGACGATGGCCGAGATCAGCTGGCACGGGCGGTCAAATAAGACACGACGGCGGTCCTGCGCCCCCTGTCTAAGCGACCGCCATCGGTACCGCGAGCGAGGCAGCAAAGCGGAACGCGATGCAAATCGCGGCGGCCGCGGACGCCAGCGCGGCCCGGCGGTTGAGCAAGGCGCTGCGGTTCATCGCGACGACCATCCGATTGAGGTCGGCATGGTCGAGATCTTCGAAGCGCGAGATGCGACGCACCGTGCGGGCTCCGGCCTGATACCACAGCGCCGCGGCCACGAGCGAGCTGACGATCGCGGCCAGATCGAGGATGACGAACAGTATGGGCATGTCAGGCGGTCTCGCTTGGTGACGGGTCGGTCTCGGGCGGACTTGTTTGCGCCGGGACATGGAGCGTCGTCAGCAGATGCCAAGTGATCTCGCTCTCCAGCTGCTCCGCGGCAGACAGGGGGCAGAAAAGCGTGATCTCGGCGCGCAGCTTTCCCAGATCCGTCGTCCGAAACCGGATCGTAGGCGCCGGGTCCGGCAGGTCGGCATGGGTGCGGCGTTCGATCGCGGCATTGGCCTTGGCGGCCCGCTCGCGGAACGGCTCGTAGCGCTCCTGCACGATGCCTGCGACCTTCTCCCGTAGCCCTTCCAGCTTCGGCATCGGCTCCAGCGTCACCGCGAAGTGGTGATAGGCGTGCTCACGCAATGCCGTCTGATTTCGAACGGGGGTGACCAGAAGCATGCTGTTGGGCATCACGATGGTCCGGCCGGTGGGCATGTGGGCATGGGCTCCAGCGCCGAATTCCTGCACCGTTGTGGCCAGCAGGGTATGGTCCGTGACCTCGCCCCGGATCTCGCCCACCTCGATCCAGTCCCCGACCGAGAAGGCGCGCGTCGTCGCGCGCAGCACGGCGCCGGAGAGGCACAGGATCAGCTCCTTGGTGGCCACGACGATCGCGACGGCGACCGCGGTCAGGGACAAGGCGAAGGTCCGCAACTGCGGTGCCCAGATCAGCACCAGGCCCACGAGAGTCAGGAAGAGGAAGAGGTTGCGGCTCGATGCCATCAGCCTGCGCTGCTCATGGACCGGCAGCTCCGACCGGGCGCGGATCGCGCGCAGGGCCGCCTTGCGCGCGATCCAGAGGGTCGCGAGCAGCAGCAGCGAAGCGAAAAGGTCGAACTGCGGCAAAAGCGCGGGATCGAAGGGAAGGTTCAGCCTATCGAGCATGGGCAAGAACTGAGTGCTGCACGGAGCGTAGGCAAGCATTTCGGATAGGGCTGGCCTCCGATGCCCATGTCTCATCCGCCATGCCATCCACGCGAGCGCATCGGTCGATGGCAGGCAGCCCAGCCAACTGAGCCCCCGGGCGGCTGGAGGTGGTCGCAGGCGTCGTCCGACATATCATCGTGGGTCCGGACACCCATGAACGGACGATAATGAGGGAGTTTGGTCGATGATGGACATGTGGCTGCCGCTGATCGGAGGGCTTGTCCTCTTGATCGCCGGCGGGGATCTCCTGGTCCGCGGCGCAGTGAAGGTCGCCGAGCGGCTGGGGGTTTCGCCGCTCGTGATCGGTCTCACGCTCGTGGGGTTCGGGACTTCCACGCCCGAACTCGTGACCTCGGTTCAGGCGGCCCTGTCGGGATCACCGGGGATCGCGATCGGCAACATCGTCGGTTCGAACATCGCCAACATCCTGCTGATCCTCGGCATCTCCGCGCTGATCCTGCCCATCGCGGTCTCGTCCTCGGCGCTGCGCCGAGATGCCGTCGTCATGCTCGGGGTCGCAGTGGTCTTCGCCGTCCTCTCGTTCGCCATGCCGTTCGGGCGACTTGTCGGCGTCGCCCTCATCGCGGCCCTCATCGCCTACATCTACCTCGCCTTCCGGCAGGAAAGTTCTGCCGCGGAGCATGGAGCCATCTACGACAAGGCCGCGGCGCTGGAAGCGGTGGACCCGGGCCTGCATCCGAAGCCGTCGCCTGCGGGCGGCATGATCACGCCTCTCCAGCTGGCGGTCGGCGGGCTCATGCTGGTGGTGGTCGGCGGCGCCTTTCTCGTGAAGGGCGCGGTGGCGATCGCCCAGTCCTTCGGCATACCGGAGACCGTGATCGGCCTGACCATCGTGGCCGTCGGCACCTCGATGCCGGAACTGGTCACCTCGGTGGTGGCCGCCTTCAAGCGACAGAGCGACGTGGCCTTCGGCAACATCGTCGGCTCGAACATCTACAACATCCTGGGCATCGGCGGCGGCACCGCGCTCATCTCCCCCACACGGGTCCCGGAGCAGATCGTCACCTTCGACAACCTGCTGATGGTGGGGGTGTCCCTCCTGCTCGTGATCTTCGCCGCCACCGGCCTCCGGATCGCCCGCTGGGAGGGCGCCGTGCTGCTGACCGGCTACCTGGTCTACCTCTACGTTCTTTGGCCGTAGACCAACCGCCAGAATTCGGTCGGAGGTCATGACAGGTTCCCGCCAATTGTGTCCACGGCTTGGCTCCGTGCGCCACGTGGCGCGAAGGTCTATAAAGGGCTGTCCCAGACGCTTGCTGCGCCCGATGCGAACGACCGGCTTATGTTTGCAAGCTTCCGGGCCCCATCGCTAAGGACTATCGAAGCAACTCAAGAATAGCGGTCGCCCCGCGACGACGGTATTCGAAAGGCACAGCCCAGAAGCCTTCGCTTCTTGGTCACCCCTGTTCGTCTCCGAGATCTCTATGGCTTTACTTCCCCTCACTGTTCCACTTGGCGAACGGGAACCAGCTTTTTCATTCATGTCACGTCTTGCGAACCGGAACGGCTTGTCTGCTGTGACTTTCGGCGCAGATTTCGAGCTCCCATTTTCGGACGTCATCCAGGGTGATGAGTTGGCCTGCCGACGACTGGCTGAGCTGGGCGGAGTAGCGCCGGCGGCTCTGCTTGAGTGGACACCCGTCCATCTTGGCGAACGCGAGCATTCGTTTCGCAGGGAGCTCTTTCACGCCAAGAGCATCAAGCCCGTCGGGATCCGCGGTTGTCCTGCATGCCTTCGAGAGGACTTGGTCAAGGATTCGTCGCTATGGATGCCCCACCTGCGCGCCGACTGGCTACTTCGCCCTCTCCGTATCTGCGAGAGGCACGAAGTCCCGCTGGTCGCGCTATGGGCCGAACCGGCCTTGACCCAGCGCTTCGATTTCACAGCCCGCCTGACAGAGATCCGCGCTTCCCTCGAACAGGGACACCTCGACTGCGAGCCGAGGGAGGCGAGCGCTTTCGAAGCATACGTTCTAGACCGGCTGCATGGTCGCCCTAGTGGCGGCTGGTTCGACGCTATTGACCTGCAGGTCGTCTGCACCTTCGCTGAGCTACTGGGCCGGGCCGCAGTCCGCCTTGAGACTGAAGGGCGAGGTCGCGTTCATCCGGAGGATCTATGGGCCGTAGTGCAAACAGGGTTCGAACTCTCAGCCAAGGGGCCGGATCAAGTCCGCGCTGCGCTCACGCGCCTGCAAACCAGATTGGGCACGCCCCGGCAGGGTCCGAAAGGTGTCTTTGGCGATCTGTATGGTCGGTTCGCTCATGAGCTGCCCTCCAGCTCCTATGACATCTTCCGCGAGATCCTTCGCAATCACATTCTAACTACCTGGCCGGTCGGCCCCGGAGACAACGTAATGGGAGAGCCTGTTCTGGAACGCAGGCACCATTCCGTTCGAACGGCCGCGGAGGAATACGGCGTCGATGATCGCCGCCTACGCAAGCTTCTCCGAGCGAAGGGAATTCTGGCCCACGCGTCGGGTGACGATGAGTGGGAAGTATTCGACGCCAAGGCTGCGAAGCCCATCCTCGAAAGTCTCGACCGAATGGTAAGCGCAATCGAACTGCAGCAGATGATGAACATCTCACGGGGGCATTTCGAATCGCTCAGAGCGGATGGCCGCTTCCCCCCGGCAATTACGGCAACAGATGCAAAGCCCCTGTGGCAGGCAACGGATGCTCGCCGTTTTGTCAACGAGTTGCTACGAGGCGCCCTGACAGTCGACGCCAAGATGCATGGCTGGCGTACGCTACAGGAGGCTTGCCATCAACTTCGGGTCCGCCCCTCCGAGATAATAAATTTGATCGAGAAAGGCGAGCTTCGCCGGATCGGCCGCTACTCGCAGGCAACGGGTTACGCCTCGATCCTCGTCGACCGAAAGGAACTGGAGAGCAAGCTACACTTCGGTGACGCCCCTGGCCTTACGCTGGAGGTGTTCGCAAAATCGGTAGGTCTCAAGCCGCGGCAAGCCACGCGGCTTGTGGCAACTGGGCACATCCGCGTCACCAAGGCCCCCAATCCAAAGCGCAAGACAGTTCAATCTTATATCGCTGATAGCGACCTTCAGGATTTCCATTCGACTTTCGCTCCTCTGCGAGGCCTGTCCTTAGAAACGGGATGGTCATGGCAGAAGCTGCTATCGCCTGCTTTTGGCCTTCAGCAGCTGAGGTTCTCCGACGGGGAGACTGAACACGAAAATCTCTTCCTGTGGGCGATACTTGAACGCCATTTCCTGTGCCGGTGGCCCAAAAGAGAATGACCCCGGCATGTCTGCCGGGGTCATCGTAGAAAGCGCTTGACGTGCATCTCGCACGCTTATGCTTTCAATTCGCACTCTTATGCCTTTTTGGCAAATACCCTCAGCCCAAATCACCCGCACTTCGAATGGCCGCAGCTGCCGCAGGTCATGCAGCCTTCGACCATGCGCAGCTCGAAGCTGCCGCAGGAGGGGCAGGACTTGCCGCGCGGGGTGTCGAGGTTGACGACCTGCTGCTGCGGGTCCTCCTTGAGCCCTTGGCCCTCGCCCGCGAGGAAGCCGGTGGAGATCATGTGCTTTTCGATCACCCCGCCGATCGCCGCGAGGATGGAGGGGACGTATTTGCCCTGCATCCAGGCGCCGCCGCGCGGGTCGAACACGGCCTTCAGCTCCTCGACCACGAAGCTCACGTCGCCGCCGCGCCGGAACACCGCCGAGACCATCCGCGTCAGCGCCACGGTCCAGGCGAAATGCTCCATGTTCTTGGAGTTGATGAACACCTCGAAGGGCCGGCGATGGCCGCCGACGACGAGGTCGTTGACGGTGATGTAGATCGCGTGCTCGCTGTCGGGCCATTTCAGCTTGTAGGTCGCGCCTTCGAGTTCGGCCGGGCGGTCGAGCGGCTCGGACATGTAGATCACCTCGCCCCCCGTGGGCTCGGCGGGGGCCGATTTCGCCTCGGGCGCCTTGGCGGGCTCGGAGACCGACAGCACCGAGCCGGTGATGTCGTTGGGGCGGTAGGTGGTGCAGCCCTTGCAGCCCGTCTCGTAGGCTTCCATGTAGACGTCCTTGAACGCCTCGAAGGAGATGTCCTCGGGGCAGTTGATCGTCTTGGAGATCGAGCTGTCGATCCATTTCTGCGCCGCGGCCTGCATCTTCACGTGGTCCATCGGCGCCAGCGTCTGGGCGTTGACGAAGTAGTCGGGCAGCTCTTTGTCGCCGAACTTCTCGCGCCAGGCCTGCACGGCGTAGTCGACCACCTCTTCCTCGGTGCGCGAGCCGTCCTTCTGAAGCACCTTGCGGGTGTAGGCATAGGCGAAGACCGGCTCGATGCCCGACGACACGTTGCCCGCATAGAGCGAGATGGTGCCGGTGGGCGCGATCGAGGTCAGCAGCGCGTTGCGGATGCCGTGCTTGGCGATCGCGTCACGCACGTCCTTGTCCATCTGCATCATGTTGCCGGTGGCAAGGTACTTCTTGGCGTCGAAGAGCGGGAAGGCGCCCTTCTCCTTCGCGAGCTCCACGGAGGCGAGATAGGAGGCGCGCGCGATGCGCTTCATCCAGGCCTCGGTCTGGGCCGCCGCCTCGTCCGAGCCGTAGCGCAGCCCGACCATCAGGAGCGCGTCGGCGAGGCCGGTGACGCCGAGGCCGATGCGGCGCTTGTTGCGGGCCTCCTCGGCCTGCGCCTCGAGCGGGAAGTTCGAGGCGTCGACGACGTTGTCCATCATCCGCACGGCCATGGCGACGAGATCGTCGAGTTCGGCCTCGTCGAGCTTCGCGCCCGCCTCGAATTCGTTCTTCACCAGCTTGGCGAGGTTGATCGAGCCCAGAAGGCAGGCGCCATAGGGCGGCAGCGGCTGCTCGCCGCAGGGGTTGGTGGCCGAGATGCTCTCGCAATAGCCCAGATTGTTCATCTGGTTGATGCGGTCGATGAAGATCACGCCCGGCTCGGCCTGCTCATAGGTCGACTTCATGATCGCGTTCCACAGGTCGCGCGCCTGCACGGTCTTGTAGACCTTGTCCTTGAAGACGAGATCCCATGAGCCGTCGGCCTTCACCGCCTCCATGAACGGATCGGTGACCAGCACCGACATGTTGAACATGCGCAGCCGGGCCGGGTCGGACTTGGCGGTGATGAAGGCCTCGACGTCGGGGTGGTCGCAGCGCATCGTCGCCATCATCGCGCCGCGGCGGCTCCCTGCCGACATGATGGTGCGGCACATCGCGTCCCAGACATCCATGAAGGACAGGGGACCGGAGGCGTCGGCGGCGACGCCCTTCACCTCGGCGCCGCGCGGCCGGATGGTCGAGAAATCATAGCCGATGCCGCCGCCCTGCTGCATGGTGAGGGCGGCTTCCTTCAGCATGTCGAAGATGCCCGACATCGAATCGGGCACGGTGCCCATGACGAAGCAGTTGAACAGCGTCACGGCGCGCGCGGTGCCGGCACCGGCGGTGATCCGGCCGGCGGGCAGGTAGCGGAAATCCTCGAGCGCGCCGTAGAACTTCTCCTCCCAATGCGCCGGGTCCTTCTCGGGGGCGGCGAGCGCGCGGGCGATGCGGCGCCAGCTATCCTCGACCGAACCGTCGATCGGCGTGCCGTCGCTTTCCTTGAAGCGATACTTCATGTCCCAGATCTGTTCGGCGATGGGCGCGGAAAAACGGGTCATGAGGGCGGTCCTTCGGCTTGGTACATATCGGAAATTCAGGGGGGACTCGGGTCCCGACGGTGACCGTGGATATAGTGTATCATAGCATGATCCAAGCTAGAGATTGTGTTTGACACAGCCTTATCCACAAGAAATTGCGCTTCTGCCACAACACGAAAACGCGACTTGCGGCCCCTGCCCGGGCCACCTAAGTGCTTGCCCATGCTGCATCTCATCAAGCTTTCGGTCGGAACCGAAGACGTCTCGGACCTTGCCGCCTGGCAGGCCGACCGGCGGGGCCAGGGTCCCGACGGGCTGCCGCGCCATGTCACCCGCATGTGGCCCAAGCGCGCCGATGAGGTGCTCTCGGGCGGCTCGATCTACTGGGTGATCAAGGGCGTGATCCTGTGCCGCCAGCGGGTGCTCCGCTTCGACGAGGTGGATCGCGGCGACGGCATCCGCCGCTGCGCCATCATCTGCGAGCCGGATCTGAAACGGGTCGCCGCGACGCCCAAGCGGGCGTTCCAGGGCTGGCGCTACCTCAAGCCCGAGGATGCGCCGCGCGACATCGCGCCGGGGCGCGAGGCCGAGGAGGCGCTGCCGCCCGCGCTGCAGGCGGCGCTGGCCGAGATCGGCGTCCTCTAGAGCCCGAGCCTGTCCTCGAGCGCGTCGAGCGTGGCGCGATGCGCGTCGGACCATGGCGCGGTGTTCGACTTGAACAGCGTCGCCTGGCTCGAATGGATCATGCCGTCGGAGAGGATCTTGAGCCCGTTGGCGCGCAGCGTCTCGCCGGTCGAGGTGATGTCGGCGATCGCCTCGGCGGTCTCGTTGCGCACCACCCCCTCGGTCGCGCCCTGGCTGTCGACGAGCTGGTAGTCGGCGACGCCATGCTCGCGCAGGAACTCGCGCGTCAGCCGGTGATACTTGGTCGCGATGCGCAGCCGGAAGCCATGGGTGCGGCGAAAGGCGGCGGCCACGGCGTCGAGATCGTCGAGCGTGTCGACATCGACCCAGGCCTGCGGCACCGCGATGATGAGATCGGCGCCGCCGAAGCCCATATGCGCAAGCTCGCGCAGCCGCAGGTCCCAGCCCGCGACCTTCTCGCGCACGAGGTCCGAGCCGGTGACGCCCAGATGCAGCCGCCCCGCGGCCAGCTCGCGCGGGATCTCGCCCGCCGAGAGCAGCGCCAGCTCGACGCCCTCGATCCCCTCGACCACGCCCGCATATTCGCGGTCATTGCCGTTCTTGCGCAGGCTGAGCCCGCGCGCGCCGAACCAGTCGAAGGTCTTTTCCATCAACCGCCCCTTGGACGGCACGCCGAGGCGGATCATGCCCGGCCCTCCCTGATCTGGACGACGAGTTCGGGGCGGATGACACCGCCCACCGCCGGGACGGCGCGGCCCTGCCCCAGCTGCCGGGTCAGCGCGTCGTAGCGCCCGCCGGTGGCGACGGGCGGCAGGTCGGCGCGGGTGGGCGACTGGAAGCCGAAGACGAAGCCGTCGTAATATTCGAGCGTGGTGCGGCCGAAGCTGCCCTCGAAAGGCAGCGTCTCGACATCGACCCCGCGCGCCGAAAGCGCATCGAGCCGCCGCGTGAGCCCCGTCACCGCATCCGAGATGGCGGGCATGTCGACCGCGATGTCGCGCAAGGACGACAGCACGTTGGGCGCGGTCTCGCGCAGATCGACGATCATGTCGATCAGCGCGGTCTCCTCCTCGCCCAGTGGCGGCGTTTCGGCCTCGGCGCGCAGCGTGGCGATGCGCGCCTCGATCTCGGCCCGGCTGCGCAGCCCCGGCAGGGTCTCGATCCCGGCCATCGGATCGGCGGCGGCGAGCAGCGCCGTCTTGTGCGCGGGCAGCGGCGTGCGCGCGCTGTAGCGGTCGAGCAGCGCCCGAAACCGGCGCGGCCGCCAGACATGGCGCAACAGCGCGGCCTTGCGGGCCTCCGAGGTCCCGAGCCCCCGCACCGCCGCCATCAGGATACCGATATCGCCGGTCGAGGGGCGCAGGTCGAGCCCTTCGAGCGCGCCCGCGATGGTGGCGAAGACCTCGGCATCGGCCTGCGCCGGATCGCCGCCGAAGATCTCGAAGCCGGTCTGCAGGAACTCGATCGGCCGCGCCGGGTCGGTCTCCTGCCGCCGGAACACCTCGCCCGCATAGGTATAGCGCGCCGGATCGCCGCCCTCCTCCATATGCGCGCGCACCACCGGCACGGTGAAATCCGGGCGCAGCATCATCTCGCCCCGAAGCGGGTCGGCGGTGACATAGGCGCGGGCGCGGATGTCCTCGCCGTAAAGGTCGAGCAGCACGTCGGCGGGCTGCAGGATCGAGGTGTCGACGGCCTGCGCGCCGGTCGCCTCGAAGATCGCCGAAAGCCTTGCCGCCTCGGCGCGGGCGGGCCCGCCCATGGGACCGGGCATCATGAGGACTGGCCTTCGATCATCGCCCGCACCCGCGCGACCAGCTCGGCCCGCGGCACCTCGATCTGGGAGGGGCGGTCCTTCCATTCCTCGAGCGTGGCGTTCTGCGCGATCTGCGCGCCGAGGATCAGGTCCTTGATCTGCACGACGCCGCGATCCTTCTCGTCGCCGCCCTCGATCACCGCGACCGGGCTGCCGCGCCGGTCGGCGTATTTCATCTGGTTGCCGAAGTTCTTCGGGTTGCCGAGATAGACCTCGGCCCGGATGCCCGCCGCGCGCAGCTCGGAGGCCATCGCCTGGTAGTCGGCCATCCGGTCGCGGTCCATGACGGTGACGACGACCGGCCCCTGCGCCTCGGCCTCGCTCCGGCCCTTGGCCGCCAGCGCGGCGAGCAGCCGGTCGACGCCGATCGACACGCCGGTGGCGGGCACGGCCTGACCGGTGAAGCGCTTCACGAGATCATCGTAGCGCCCGCCGCCCGCGACCGAGCCGAACTGGCGCGGGCGGCCCTTCTCGTCGAGGATCTCGAAGGTCAGCTCGGCTTCGAAGACCGGACCGGTGTAGTAGCCAAGGCCCCGCACGACCGAGGGGTCGATGACCACGCGGTCCGGCCCCATGCCCTGCGCGTCGAGCAGCGCGGCGATGGTCTCCAGCTCGTCCACGCCCTCGGCCCCCATGGCCGAGCCGCCGACCAGCTCGCGCAGCCGCGCCAGCGTCTCGGGGGCCGTGTCGCGGCGGGCCTCCATGAAGCCCATGACCACCTCGGCCTGCTCGGCCCCGAGGCCCGCGCCCTTGGTGAAATCGCCGCTGTCATCCTTGCGCCCCTCGCCCAGAAGCGCCCGCACGCCGTTAGTGCCGAGCCGATCGAGCTTGTCGATCGCGCGCAGCACGATGCCGCGCTCGGCCGCGAACTTCTCCGGCTCGGAGGGGTCGAGCACGCCCGCCACCTCCATCACGCCGTTGAGCACCTTGCGGTTGTTCACCCGCACGATGTAGTCGCCGCGCGAGATGCCGACCGCCTCGAGCGTGTCGGCCAGCATGGCGCAGATCTCGGCATCGGCGGCGACGGAGGGCGCGCCCACCGTGTCGGCGTCGCACTGGTAGAACTGCCGGAACCGCCCCGGGCCCGGCTTCTCGTTGCGCCAGACGGGCCCCATGGCGTAGCGGCGATAGGGCGTGGGCAGGTCGTTGCGGTGCTGGGCATAGACCCGCGCCAGCGGCGCGGTCAGGTCGTAGCGCAGCGCCAGCCAGTCGCCGGGCTTCGCCCCTTCGACATCCTCCTGCCAGGCAAAGACGCCCTCATTGGGGCGGTCCACATCGGGCAGGAACTTGCCCAGCGCCTCGACCGTCTCGACGCCGCTCGTTTCCAGCGCGTCGAAGCCGTAGGCATGATAGACCTCGGCGATCCGGCGCAGCATCGCGGCGCGCGCGGTGACCTCGGCGCCGAAATAGTCGCGGAACCCCTTCGGCGTTTCAGCGCGGGGGCGGCGGATCTTGTCCTTGGCCATGGATCGTCCTTTCGGGAGCGGAGTCGCGCGCGGGCTTAGCGCGGGGCGGTCGCGGGAGCAAGCTTCGGGGCTTGAAACCCCGGCGCGGCTGGTGTGTTTAGCGGATATGAGCACACAGATCGACATCGAAGAGCGGCTGAGTCACCTGATCCGCACCGTCGACGACCTGTCGGACGTGGTGGCGCGCCAGGAGCGCGAGATCGCGGTGCTGACGCGTCAGGTGCTGCGGCTGACCGAGCGGGCCGAGGCGGATGCCGAAGGCTCCGTCACCCTGACCGACCAGCGCCCGCCGCACTGGTAGGGTCTCAGCCCTCGACCCCCATCGCCAGAACGCGCCTGTCATGCAGCAGCATGTCGGCGTGGCGTCCGCTCGCGCCGAAGGCGGCATAGGCGGTGAGAAAGCTGGTGTTGCGCGCGAGCCGGTCCGTGGCCGCGCCGCAGGGCTGCCCTTTTGGCACGCCGCAGATCTGCCGCTTCACCTCCTCATAGGCCATGGCGATCGGCCCATGGGCCACGCCCGCGCCATAAGCTGTCGTCTCATGCACCGAGACATCGCCGAACAGCGCCAACGCGGCGGTGAACTGCCGGGCGCAGCCATCGTCGAAACCGGTGAGATATTGCGTGCGCCGCGCGGTCGAGTTGGCGGCGGTGTCATAAAGCGTGAAGCCCGCCTCCGTGGCCACCGGCGTGCCCAGCGCCCGCCTGGACAGGCCGCAGACCCTGGCGACCTCGCCGAAGGGCAGCGTCGCACCCGGCGCGATCTCGCGCGTGTCGGGCGGCGGCGTGGAGAGGCTGGCGCTGCCGCCGCCGGGACCGGCCTCGCAGGCGGCAAGGAGGATCAGGGCGCAGATGACGGGCGCAAGGCGCATGGGGCGCATGGGGCGGTCTCCGGTTGCAATCTGGCGAGGTTCTAGCACGCCGCGCGCCCGCGTCCATCGCGCGGGCGGCAGCGCTTCAGACCTCCTCGACCTCGATCACGCCCGGAAGCGATCTGAGCGCGCCCTTGATCTGCGGCGTCACCGGCCAGTCGGCGCCGCAATCGATCTCGACCTCGCCGGGCAGCCCCTCGCCCATCAGGCAGATGCTGATCGGCCCGCGCGCGATGCGCTGGCCCTTCGGCACCTCGCGGCCCGCGCGTTCCAGAACACCCGCCAGCATGGTGATCGCATCGGGCTGTTCGAGGAACACCCTGAGCCCCGAGCCGCCCGCATCCGCGACCACCCCCTCGATCGGCGCGACCGAGCGGCCAAGAAGCTTGAGCTGGTCGCTCTCCATCGTCGCCTCGACCTGCACCACCACCTGTGAGCCGGTCTCTAGGTGCTCTCGCGCCGCCTCCAGCGTGTCGGAGAACATCGTCACCTCGAACTGCCCGGTCGGGTCCGAGAGCTGCACGAAGGCGAAGCGGTTGCCGCGCGCCGATTTGCGCTCCTGCCGCCCCGCCACCGTGCCTGCCATCTTGCCGACGAAGGCGCCGCGCGCGCCCGCCTGCTCGGTCACCTCGTCGAGCGTCATCACCCCTTTGCGCTTCAGGGGCGCGAGGTAGTCGTCGAGCGGGTGGCCCGAGAGGTAGAAGCCGACCGCCTTGAACTCCTCGGCCAGCCGCTCGGCGGGCAGCCAGTCGGTCACCTGCGGCATGCGCGGCTCGGGCAGGTCTTCGCCCGCCTCGCCGAAGAGCGAGACCTGCGCGGAGGCCTTCTGCTCGTGGATCGCGGCCGAATAGGCGACCAGCGCGTCGAGCCCGGAAAAGACCCGGCGGCGGTTGCGGTCGAGCGCGTCGAAGGCCCCGGCGCGGGCCAGCATCTCCAGGGGCCGCTTGCCCACCTTCTTGAGCTCGACCCGGCGCGCGAGGTCATAAAGCGTGGCGAAGGGCCTGTCGCCGCGCCCCTCGACGATCAGCTTCATCGCCTCGAGCCCGACATTCTTCAGCGCGCCCAGCGCATAGACGAGCTTGCCGTCCTGCACGTCGAAACTGGCCTGGCTGCGGTTCACGCAAGGCGGGGTCCAGTCGAGCGCGAGCCCCTTGCGGACCTCCTGGAAATAGACGCCGAGCTTGTCGGTGAGGTGGATGTCGCAGTTCATGACGCCCGCCATGAACTCCACCGGATGGTTCGCCTTGAGCCATGCGGTCTGGTAGCTGACCACGGCGTAGGCTGCGGCGTGGGACTTGTTGAAGCCGTAATTGGCGAACTTCTCGAGAAGGTCGAAGACCTCCATCGCCTTCTTCTTGTCGACCCCGTTCGCCATCGCGCCTTCGACGAATTTGGGGCGCTCCTTGGCCATCTCCTCGGCGATCTTCTTGCCCATGGCGCGGCGCAACAGGTCGGCGCCGCCAAGGCTGTAGCCCGCCATGACCTGCGCGATCTGCATCACCTGTTCCTGGTAGACGATGATGCCCTGCGTCTCGGCGAGGATGTAGTCGATCGAGGGATGGATCGAGGTGATCTCGCGCAGACCGTTCTTGACCTCGCAATAGACCGGGATGTTCTCCATCGGGCCGGGGCGGTAGAGCGCCACCAGCGCCACGATGTCCTCGATGCAGGTGGGCTTCATGCGCTTGAGCGCATCCATCATGCCCGAGGATTCCACCTGGAACACCGCGACCGTCTTGGCGCGGGAATAGAGCTCGTAGGTCTTGGCGTCGTCGAGCGGGATCAGGTTGATCTGGTTCTCACCGCCCTCGGGCGGCTGGTAGATCTCGGTCCCGTCCTCGGCGACATGCAGCGGGCGGCCCGATTTCAGGATCAGGTCCATCGCGTTCTGGATGACGGTGAGCGTCTTGAGCCCGAGGAAGTCGAACTTCACCAGACCCGCCTGCTCGACCCATTTCATGTTGAACTGGGTTGCGGGCATGTCGGAGCGCGGATCGCGGTAGAGCGGCACCAGCGCGTCGAGCGGCCGGTCGCCGATCACCACGCCCGCCGCGTGGGTCGAGGCGTTGCGGTAGAGCCCCTCGACCTGCTGGGCATAGGTCAGAAGGCGGTTCACCACCTCCTCGTTCTTGGCCTCCTCGCGCAGGCGCGGCTCGTCGGCCAGTGCCTTCTCGATCGAGACGGGCTTCACCCCCTCCACCGGGATCATCTTCGACAATCGGTCGACCTGCCCGTAGGGCATCTGCAGCACCCGGCCCACGTCGCGCACGGCGGCCTTGGACAAAAGCGCGCCGAAGGTGATGATCTGGCCCACCTTCTCGCGGCCGTATTTCTCCTGCACGTAGCGGATCACCTCCTCGCGGCGATCCATGCAGAAGTCGATGTCGAAGTCGGGCATCGAGACCCGTTCGGGGTTGAGAAAGCGTTCGAACAGCAGGGAGTAGCGCAGCGGGTCGAGGTCGGTGATGGTCAGCGCGTAAGCGACGAGGGAGCCCGCGCCCGAGCCCCGGCCCGGCCCGACCGGGATGTCGTGCTCCTTGGACCATTTGATGAAGTCGGCGACGATCAGGAAATAGCCCGGAAAGCCCATTCCCTCGATGATGCCGAGCTCGAATTCGAGCCGCGCCTCGTACTCCTCGACGCTCACCGCATGCGGGATCACCGCGAGGCGGGCCTTCAGCCCCTCCTGCGCCTGACGGCGCAGCTCGACCACCTCGTCATCGGCGAATTTCGGCAAAATCGGCGCGCGCTTGTAGGTCTTGAAGGCGCAGCGGCGCGCGATCTCGACGGTGTTCTCCAGCGCCTCGGGCAGGTCGGCAAACAGCGTCGCCATCTCCTGCGGGCTCTTGAAGTAGTGCTGCGAAGTGAGCCTGCGGCGCGGCTCCTGCTGGTCGACATAGGCGCCCTGCGCGATGCAGATCAGCGCGTCATGCGCCTCGTAGATCTCGGGCTTGGGAAAATAGACGTCGTTGGTCGCGACCAGCGGCAGGTCCATCGCATAGGCCATCTCGACATGGCCGCGCTCCGAGAGCTTTTCCGCCTCGGGCAGCCCGTCCTCGCCCGGGTGGCGCTGCAGCTCGACATAGAGCCGGTCGGGGAAGGCCGCCTTGAGCCGCCGCATCAGCGCCTCGGCCTTGGGCCTCTGGCCCTGCCGCAAAAGCCGCCCGACGGGGCCGTCCGGGCCGCCCGAGAGGCAGATCAGCCCGCCCGAGAGCGCCTCGATCTCCTCGATCGAGACCTGCGGCAGCTGCCCGTCCTCCTTCAGGTAGAGGCAGGAGTTCAGCTTCATCAGGTTCATGTAGCCGGCCTCAGACTGCGCCAGCAGAACGATGGGCGCGGGCAGCTCGGGCTTCTTGCCCGGCTCGGGCGGCAGGTAGCACAGATCGACCTGGCAGCCGACGATCGGCTGCACCCCCGATTTCGACGCGCCTTCGGAGAATTCGAGCGCGGCGAACATGTTGTTGGTGTCGGTGATCGCCACCGCGGGCATCTCGGCCTTGGCGGCGAGGCCGGGCAGCTTCTTCACGGGAATCGCCCCTTCGAGCAGCGAATGCTCGGTGTGGACGCGCAGGTGGATGAATCGGGGATTGGCCATGGGGGAGGTTCTACCCCGCCCGGGCGGGCGCGGGAAGCGCGCGCCGCCCCTGCCCCCCGGTCAGTCGGAAAGTTGTGATGCGAGATCCACGAGCTTTTGCGAGCCGGTCAGATCGGCGGCGGCCTGCGTGGCGCGGATCGCCTTGCCGTCGGCGCTCTCGACCGAGAGGAGCTGCCACGGCACGAGGATGCGGGTGCCCTCCGAGGTCTCGACCAGCGCGCCTGCGAGCTTGCCGCCGGGAATGGCCACGAAATCGCGCACCGTGCCGACCGTCTTGCCCTCAGCGTCGGTCAGCTCCATGCCAAGGAAATCCCGGATCAGCAGCTGGTCGGCGGCCATCTCGCCGAGCTTTTCGACGGCATCGCCGATGGGGCCACCCATGGCCCCGTCGATGCCGTCGATGCTATCGAGCGGCGATTGCGCCCCTGCCGGTCCGGCAATGAGGGCGGCGAGGGCAGCGGCGCGAAGGGGGCGGATCATGGTCGGGCTCCTTTCTGGCATGACCGGGGCGAACGCGGGCCCATGCGCTCGCGTTCCGCAACGACAGATACGAGAGGCTTGCCAAGCGCGCCCCGCATCGGGTTTCATGTCGGGTGACATGAGGGTGTCCCGGTCTACGCCGCATCGACCGGGAGCGGTTGCCCCAAGGCACATGGTAAGGCGGCGGATCTATCGTGATGACCGAGATCGCGTTTCTTCTCAACGGGGAGACGGTACGCGCAGGCGGAGCGCCGACGCGCAGCCTGCTCGATTACCTTCGTGAACAAAAGGGCCTGACCGGCACCAAGGAGGGCTGCAACGAGGGCGATTGCGGCGCCTGCACCGTGATCGTCACCGACCCCGATGGGGGGCTCAAGGCGCTCAACGCCTGCATCCTGTTCCTGCCGCAGCTTCAGGGCCGCGCCGTGCGCACGGTCGAGGGGTTGGCCGAGGGCGGCGCGCTGCACCCGGTGCAGCAGGCGATGGTGGAGCACCATGGCAGCCAGTGCGGCTTCTGCACGCCGGGCTTCGTGATGGCGATGGCCGCCGCCCACGCGCAGGGCCGCACCGACCATGACGACCAGCTCGCGGGCAATCTGTGCCGCTGCACCGGCTACGCGCCGATCATCCGCGCCGCCGAGGCCGCCGAGGGCGCGGCCCTGCCCGCATGGATCGATGGCGACCGCGAGAAGCTCGCGGCGCTGTCCGCCCAGACCACCGCCGGCGAGGCGGCGCAGAGCGCCGATGCCGCCGCCGCGCCCGCTGGCGGCCGCGCGCCCTATGAGCCCGAGGCGGGCCGGGGCTCGGACGCCACGCTGACCGAGGCGCCGGGCTTCATCCCCGAAAACGCCGACGAGCTGGCCGCTTGGTATCTCGACCACCCCGAGGCGACGCTGATCGGCGGGGCCACCGACGTCGCGCTATGGGTGACCAAGGGGCTGCGCGCCCTGCCCGAGACCGCCTTTCTCAACCGCTGCGAGGATCTCAAGACCGTCGAGACCGGGAATGGCCGCATCCGCTTCGGCGCGGGCGTGACCATGACGCGGGTGATGGAGACGGTTGAGGCCCCCTACCCCTCCTATGCCGAGATGGTGCGCCGCTACGGGTCGGTGCAGGTGCGAGGCGCCGCCACCATCGGCGGCAGCCTCGCCAATGGCTCGCCCATCGGTGACAACGCCCCCGCGCTGATCGCGCTCGGCGCGACGATCCACCTGCGGCGAGGCGACGACCGGCGCGAGCTGCCGCTGGAGGATTTCTTCATCGATTACGGCAAGCAGGACCGGCAACCGGGCGAGTTCGTCGAGGCGGTGAGCCTGCCCGAGGGCCGCGACAGCTTCCGCGTCTACAAGATCTCCAAGCGCTTCGATCAGGACATCTCCGCCGTCTGCGCCGCCTTCGACGTGACCGTCGAGGACGGCACCGTCACGCAAGTCCGCACCGGCTTTGGCGGCATGGCCGCGACGCCCAAGCGTGCTGCGGCCTTCGAAGCCGCGCTCACCGGAAAGCCGTGGAGCATGGAGAGCGTCGAGGCGGCGCTGCCCGCGCTGGCCGATGATTTCACCCCGCTGTCGGACATGCGCGCCTCCGCCGCCTACCGTCTGGAGGCGGCGCAGGGCCTCGCGCGGCGCTACTTTGCCGAAGTCTCGGGCCAGCGAACCAGCGTGTTGGAGGTGAAGGCATGAGCGTCGGCAAACCCCTCCCGCATGACAGCGCCGTCCTGCACGTCACCGGTCAGGCGCGCTACATCGACGACATCCCCGCCCCGGCCCACGCGCTGCACCTCGCCTTCGGCCTGTCGCGCATCGCGCGCGGGCGCGTGGTGTCGATGAATCTCGACAAGGTCCGCGCCGCCCCGGGCGTCGTGGCGGTGCTGACGGCGGACGACCTCGACCGCCCCGCCGACTGCTCGCCCAGCGCGCATGACGAGCCGCTCCTGTCGGACGGCACGGTGCATTACATCGGCCAGCAGCTTTTTCTCGTCGCGGCCGACAGCCACCTCGCCGCGCGCAAGGCGGCGCGGCTGGCGGAGGTCGAATACGAGGAAGAGGAGCCGATCCTCACCGTCGAGCAGGCGCTCGCCGCCAATTCGCGCTTCGAGGACGGGCCGCGCATCTGGACCAAGGGCGATGCCGACGCCGCCATCGCGAATGCCCCGCGCAAGCTCAAGGGCCGGATCGAGATGGGCGGTCAGGAGCATTTCTACCTCGAAGGCATGGCCGCGATGGCCCAGCCGCAGGAGGACGGCATGACCGTCCACTCCTCCACCCAGCACCCGACCGAGATCCAGCACAAGGTGGCCGACGCGCTCGGCCTGCCGATGTCGGCCGTGAAGGTCGAGTGCCGCCGCATGGGCGGCGGCTTCGGCGGCAAGGAAAGCCAGGGCAACGCGCTCGCCGTGGCCTGCGCGATCATGGCCGCGAAGACGGGCCGCGCCTGCCGGATGCGCTACGACCGCGACGACGACATGACCATCACCGGAAAGCGGCACGATTTCCGCGTCGATTACGAGGTCGGCTACGACGATCAGGGCCGCGTGCTGGGCATCGACTTCACCCATTACACCCGCTGCGGCTGGTCGCTCGACCTGTCGCTGCCGGTGGCCGACCGGGCGATGCTGCATGCCGACAACGCCTATCTTCTGGATGCCGTGCGCATCACCTCGCACCGGCTCAAGACCAACCACCAATCCGCCACCGCCTATCGCGGCTTCGGCGGACCGCAGGGGGTCTTGGGCATCGAGCGGGTGATGGATCAGGTGGCGCATGAGCTTGGCCTCGACCCGGTCGAGGTGCGCCGTCGCAACTTCTACCGCGCCGCGAGCCAGCTGAACGAGCAGCCGCAGCATCACGACGACCCCGCCCCCGCCCTGCCCAAGGACGGCGACACCGACCTCGCCTCGCGCGGGGCGCAGGCGCAGCTCCCCGAGAGCGAGGCCGAGCCGGAACAGGGCCGCAACACCACGCCCTACGGCATGGAGGTCACCGACTTCATCCTGCACGAGATGACCGAGCGGCTTCTGGAAACCTCGGACTACACCGCGCGCCGCGACGCCATCGCGCAGTGGAACGCCGAGAACCCGGTGATCAAGCGCGGCATCGCCTTTTCGCCGGTGAAGTTCGGCATCTCCTTCACGCTGACCCATCTCAACCAGGCGGGCGCGCTGGTGCATGTCTATCAGGACGGCTCGATCCACCTGAACCATGGCGGCACCGAGATGGGACAGGGGCTGTTCCGCAAGGTGGCGCAGGTCGCCGCCGCCCGTTTCGGCGTCTCGCCCGAGCGGGTGCGGATCACCGCGACCGACACCCACAAGGTGCCCAACACCTCGGCCACCGCCGCCTCCTCCGGCTCCGACCTCAACGGCATGGCGGCGCAGAACGCCTGCGACACGATCCGGGGCCGGATCGCCGAGTTCCTCGCCGGGCTGCACCAGTGCAGCGCGACGGAGGTGCGCTTTGCCGACGACCAGGTGCATGTCGGCGGCGAGACCCTGAGCTTCGAGCAGGCGGTGAAGCTCGCCTACGAGGCGCGGGTCAGCCTTTCGGCCACCGGCTTCTACAAGACGCCGGACCTGAAATGGGACCGGATCAAGGGACAGGGCCGTCCCTTCTTCTACTTCGCCCATGGCTGTGCGGTGACCGAGGTGGCCATCGACACGCTCACCGGCGAGAACCGCATCCTGCGCACCGACATCCTGCACGATGCGGGCCACTCGCTGAACCCGGCGCTCGACCGCGGCCAGATCGAGGGCGGCTACGTGCAGGGCGCGGGCTGGCTGACCACCGAGGAGCTGGTCTGGGACGATCACGGCGCGCTCAGGACCCACGCGCCGTCGACCTACAAGATCCCCGCCTGCTCGGACCGGCCGGATATGTTCGAGGTGAACCTGTGGGACGCGCCCAACCCGGCGCAGACCATCTACCGCTCCAAGGCCGTGGGCGAGCCGCCCTTCATGCTCGGCATCTCGGCCTTCCTCGCGCTGAGCCACGCAGCCTCGGCCTGCGGGCCGAACTACCCCAACCTCGATGCACCCGCCACCGCCGAGCGGGTGCTGGCCGCCACGCGGAGGGCCCGCGGGTGAGCTTCGATCGCGACGCCCTCGCCGCCTGCATCGCCGCGCATGGCGCGGCGGTGCGGGTGCTGGTCGCCGCGACCGCCGGATCGGCGCCGCGCGATCCGGGCACCGCGATGCTGGTCTGGGAAAACGGCCAGTCCGGCACCATCGGCGGCGGCGCGCTGGAGCACGAGGCGGTGCTGGCCGCGCGCGACATGCTGGAGGCGGGCCGCGCCACGGCGCAGCGCCGCCTGCCGCTCGGCCCCGCCTTGCGCCAATGCTGCGGCGGCGCGGTGACGCTGGTCTGGGAGCGGTTCGACGAAGCCACCCTGCCCCCGCCCGGCCCCCGTGCCCGCGCGATGGGCCCGGCCGGTGACATGCCCGAAGCGGTCGCCCGCAAGCGCGCGGCGATGCGCCCCGGCGCGCCGCCCGCGCTCCTCGACGGCTGGCTGATCGAGGCCGCCATGCCCGAAGCCCGGCCGCTCTGGGTCTGGGGCGCGGGCCATGTCGGCCGCGCCATCGTTTCGGTCATGGCGCCGCTGCCGGGCCGGGCGATCACATGGATCGACCTTGCCCCCGACTGTTTCCCCGACGATATCCCCGAGGGCGTCACCGCGATCCCCGCCGCCAATCCCGCCGCGCTCATGCCGCGCGCGCCCGCCGAGGCCGATCACCTGATCCTGACCCGCGACCACGATCTCGACCTCGCACTGTGCCACGCCGCCCTTGCCCATGGCTTCGCCAGCTGCGGGCTGATCGGCTCGGCCACCAAATGGGCCCGCTTCCGGTCACGCCTCTCCGCGCTGGGCCATTCCAATGCCTTGATTTCCCGCATCGCCTGTCCGATAGGCGACACCTCTCTCGGCCGCGATCCCCAGGCCATTGCCGTCGGGGTCGCGAGCGCGCTACTGAAAGGCGGGAATGAAAAGATGACGAGGGACCGCGCCGTATGACGACGCCGCTGCTGGAGCTGTCCGGCCTGACCAAGGCCTATCCCGGCGTGGTCGCCAATTCGGAGGTCTCCTTCGACATCGCCCGCGGCGAGGTGCACGCGCTGCTGGGCGAAAACGGCGCCGGGAAATCCACGCTGGTCAAGACGATCTACGGCCTCGTGCAGCCCGATACCGGGCAGATGCGGCTCGACGGCAAACCTTTCGCGCCCCCGGAGCCGCGCGCCGCGCGCGCCTCCGGCGTCGCCATGGTGTTCCAGCATTTCTCGCTCTTCGACGCGATGAACGTGGCCGAGAACGTCGCGCTCGGCATGGAGGAGCCGCCCGCGCTGAACCGGCTCGCGCAGCAGATCCGCGAGGTCTCCAACGCCTACGGCCTGCCGCTCGACCCCGACCGCATCGTCGGCGACCTCTCGGCAGGCGAACGGCAGAGGGTCGAGATCGTGCGCTGCCTGCTGCAGGAGCCGCGGCTCCTGATCATGGACGAGCCGACCTCGGTGCTCACCCCGCAGGAGGTGAACATCCTGTTCGAGACCCTGCGCAAGCTGCGCGCCGAAGGCGTCTCAATCCTCTATATCAGCCACAAGCTCGAAGAGATCCGCACGATCTGTGATCAAGCCACGATCCTGCGCCACGGCAAGGTCGTCGGCAAATGCGACCCCAAGACCACGGCGGCGCGCGATATGGCCGAGCAGATGGTCGGCGCGACGCTTTCGACGCCGTCGCGCGCGGGCGGGCGCACCGGCGAGGTGGTGCTGGAGCTGACGGGCCTTTCCGCCCCCGCCCCGCGCGCCTTCGGCACCGCCCTGCGCGATATCGATCTTGAGCTGCGCGCGGGCGAGGTGCTGGGCATCGGCGGCGTCGCGGGCAACGGGCAGGACGAACTGGCCATGGCGCTCTCGGGCGAGATGGCAACCGCTCCCGGCATGATCCGCTTCAAGGGCCGCGAGATCGGGCGCGAAGGGGTCACCGCGCGCCGCCACATGGGTCTCCTTTGCGCGCCCGAAGAACGGATGGGCCACGCCGCCGCCCCCGACATGAGCCTCACAGAAAACGCGCTGCTGACCGCCGGTCCGCGCGAGGATCTGGTGCGGCACGGCTTCCTGCGCTGGGGCCGCGCCAAGGGTTTCGCCGAAAAGGTGATCGAGCGCTTCGACGTGCGCACCCCCGGCCCCGGCACGGCGGCGCGGGCGCTGTCTGGCGGCAACCTGCAGAAATTCGTCATCGGGCGCGAGATCATGCAGCGCCCCGAGGTGCTGGTCGTCAACCAGCCGACATGGGGCGTCGACGCCGCCGCCGCCGCGACGATCCGGCAGGCGCTTCTGGATCTCGCCGAGGCGGGTGCTGCGCTGATCGTGATCAGCCAGGACCTCGACGAGCTGATGGAAATCTCGGACCGCTTCGCCGCGCTCAACGGCGGCACGCTGAGCGCCCCGCGCCCGGCGCAGGGCCTGGGAATCGACGAGATCGGGATGATGCTGGGTGGCGCGCATGACATGGCGCCAGCGCATGGGGAAAGCTGAGGGATCTTGCGTATTTTGAGAAAGATGAACGGGGGGCCGCGCGCCCTGGAGACCGCCACGTGATCCGGCTCGAACGCCGCCCCGAGCCGTCCCGCGCCTGGACCGTCGCCACGCCCTTCGTCGCCGTGGCGCTCACCATGGTCGCGGGCGGGCTGATGTTCGCCCTGCTGGGCAAGGACCCGGTCGAGGCGATCCGCACCATCTTCTGGGATCCGCTCTTCGGCGATTTCGCCTCTTATTCGCGGCCCCAGCTTCTGGTGAAGGCCGGGCCGCTCATTCTCATCGCCATCGGCCTGTCGCTCGGGTTCAGGGCGGGCATCTGGAACATCGGGGCCGAGGGACAATACATCCTCGGCGCGATCTTCGCCGCCGCCACGGGCCTCGCCTTCTACCCCGCCGAAAGCTGGCTCGTCTTTCCGGCGATGATTCTGGCGGGCGCGCTGGGCGGCATCCTCTGGGCGATGATCCCCGCGCTCCTGAAGGTCCGCTTCGGCACCAACGAGGTGCTGGTGTCGCTGATGCTGGTCTACGTGGCCGAGGCGCTGCTCGCCTCCATGGCGCTGGGGCTCCTGCGCAACCCCGAGGGCATGGGCTTTCCCGGCTCGCGCAACCTCGCGCAATACCCCTCCGCCGCCAATCTCGACCTCATCCCCGGCACCGGGCTGCATTGGGGCGTGGCGCTGGCGCTGATCGCCGTCATCGTCGGGCAGGTCGTGATGACCCGCCACCAGCTCGGCTTCCGCGTCCGCCTCGCCGGGCAAAGCCCGCGCGCCGCCGTCTTCGGCGGGGTCAATCCGGGCTGGCTGATCGTGGTCTGCATGGGCATCTCCGGCGGACTCGCCGGGCTCGCGGGCATGTTCGAGGTCGCCGGTCCGGCGGGCCGCCTCGGCATCGATTTCAACGTCGGCTACGGCTTCACCGCGATCATCGTCGCCTTTCTCGGGCGGCTGAACCCGATCGGCATCCTGCTGGCGGGCCTGCTGATGGCGCTGACCTATATCGGCGGCGAGCTGGCGCAGCTGCAGATGAACCTGCCGCTCGCCGCGATCCAGATGTTCCAAGGGATGCTGCTCTTCTTCCTGCTCGCGGTCGACGTGCTGACGGCCTTCCGCTTCCGCATGGGCCGGAGGGCCGTGGCATGAGCAATATCGATCCGATCCTGCTGCTCTCGGCGATCATCATCGTCTCCACCCCGATCCTGCTCGCCGCCATCGGCGAGCTGGTGGTCGAGCGCGCGGGCGTGCTCAACCTCGGGGTCGAGGGCATGATGATCACCGGCGCGGTCTGCGGCTTCGTCGTGGCGACCCTGAGCGGCTCGCCATGGCTCGGCTTCGCGGGCGCGGCGCTGGGCGGCGCTCTTCTGTCGATGATCTTCGGCATCCTCACGCAGCTTTTCTTGTCGAACCAGGTGGCCACCGGCCTCGCGCTGACGCTGTTCGGCCTCGGCCTCTCGGCGCTTCTGGGCCAGGGCTATATCGGCGTGAAGGGCCCGGCCGTCCCCGATCTCTATCTGCCGCTGCTGCGCGACATTCCCGTGCTCGGCCCGATCCTGTTTCGCCATGACATCATCGTCTATCTCGCGCTCGCCATCGTGCTGGGCGTGTGGATCTTCCTCAACCGCACGCGCGCAGGCCGGGTGCTGCGCGCGGTGGGCGAGAACCACGACGCCGCCCATGCGCTGGGCTACAAGGTGGTGCGCGTGCGCCTCATGGCGATCGCCTTCGGCGGCGCCTGCGCCGGGCTTGGCGGCGCCTATCTGAGCCTCGTGCGCGTGCCGCAATGGACCGAAGGCATGACAGCGGGCGCGGGCTGGATCGCTCTCGCGATCGTCGTCTTCGCCAGCTGGCGGCCCGGGCGGCTGGTGCTGGGCGCGTGGCTCTTCGGCGGCGCCACGGCGCTGCAGCTGGCGCTGCAGGCCTCCGGCGGCGTGCAGATCCCGATCGAATACCTGCAGATGGCGCCCTACTTGGCGACCATCCTCGTTCTCGTCATCCTGCGGGCGGGGCGTGCCCCCGGCTCGCTCGGCCGCCCCTTCCACGCCTCGAGCTGAGGCGGAAGTCACCACCAACAGGGAACAACGACATGACCTTCAAGACAGTGCTTCTGGGTGCCACCGCCGCCATGGGCCTCGCCACCGGCGCGATGGCGCAGGACGACAAGACCAAGGTGGGCTTCATCTATGTCGGCCCGATCGGCGATCTGGGCTGGTCCTACCAGCACGACCAGGGCCGCCTCGCCGTCGAGGAAGAGTTCGGCGACCGGGTCGAGACCGTCTATGTCGAAAGCGTGCCCGAGGGCCCCGACGCCGAGCGCGTGTTGACCCAGATGGCGCTGCAGGGCGCGGACATGATCTTCACCACCTCCTTCGGCTTCATGGAGGCGACGATGAACGCCGCCCAGAAGTTTCCCGACGTGAAGTTCGAGCACGCCACCGGCTACCAGCGCGCCGACAACGTCTCGACCTACTCCGCCCGCTTCTACGAGGGCCGCGCGGTGCAGGGCCTGATCGCGGGCGAGATGACCGAGAGCAACATCATCGGCTATATCGGCTCCTACCCGATCCCCGAGGTGATCCGCGGCATCAACGCAGCCTACCTGCAGGCCAAGAAGGTCAACCCCGAGGTCGAGTTCCGCGTGGTCTGGGCCTACACCTGGTTCGACCCGGCCAAGGAGGCCGAGGCCGCCAAGGCGCTGATCGACGCGGGCGCCGACGTGATCCTGCAGCACACCGATTCCACCGCGCCGCAGGCCGCGGCACAGGAGGCGGGCGACGTCATCACCTTCGGCCAGGCCTCCGACATGTTCGACTACGCGCCCAAGCCGCGCGTTTCCTCGATCATCGACAACTGGAACCAGTACTACATCGACCGCGTCGGCGCGGTGATGGACGGCAGCTGGGAGTCGCAGGACGTCTGGGGCGGCATCGACAGCGGCATGGTCGAGATCGGCGAGATCACCGAGGCCGTGCCCGCCGAGGTCAAGGAAGCGGCGCTGGAGCTGAAGGACAAGATCGCCGCGGGCGAGCTGCACCCCTTCACCGGCCCGATCAACAAGCAGGACGGCTCGGCATGGCTGGCCGAAGGCGAAACCGCCGATGACGAAACGCTGGCGGGGATGAACTTCTACGTCGAAGGCATCAAGGGCGAGATCCCGCAGTAAGCCGCGCACCCCCGACACGAGAAAGGCCCGCCATTGGCGGGCCTTTCCTGCTTTCGGCCCCAAGCCGGACGAGCCCCCTGCCCCGCGCGACCCGGACCGCCGAAACCGGGCTCAGCCATCCGCGCGGATGGTGGCGTTCTTCGGATCATAGGGGCTGTCCTCGCAGACCTCGGCATCCCAAAGCTCGCGGAACATCCGCACCTTCAGCTTCGTGCCCGGCGTGGCGAGGTCGGGGCGCACATAGCCCATGCCGATCGACTTGCCGAACCCCGCCGACCAGCCGCCCGAGGTCAGCCGCCCGACCTTTTCCCCGCCCGCATAGAGCGCCTCGCGCCCCCACGGGTCGGCATCCCCCGGCCCGTCGATCAACAGCGTCACGCATTTCGACCGGATGCCGATGGCCTCCATCGCCGCCTTGCCGTGGAAATCCTTCGACAGGTCCACGAAGCGGTCGAGACCGGCCTCGAGCGGCGTCGCGTCGCGGCCCAGCTCGGTGCCGAAGGCGCGGTAGGACTTCTCCTGCCTGAGCCAGTTCTGCGCCCGTGCGCCGACCAGCTTCATGCCCGAGGGCTCGCCCGCCTCGATGAGCTTGTCCCACAGGTGGTTCTGCATCTCGATGGGGTGATGCAGCTCCCAGCCCAGCTCGCCGGTATAGGCCACGCGCAGCGCCCGGACCGGCACCATGCCCAGCTCGATCTCGCGGCAGGACAGCCACGGGAAGCGCTTGTTCGACAGCGCGGTGGCCGGGTCGGCGTCGCGCACCAGCCGGTTCAGCACCTCGCGCGAGCGCGGGCCCGCGATGGCAAGGACGCCCCATTGGGTGGTGACGTCCTGCACCTCGATCCGGCCGAACTCCGGCTCGCGGTCCTCCACGGCCTTGCGCAGGAAATCGGCGTCATAGGCGCTCCATGCGCCCGCCGAGACGAGGTAGAACCGGTCCTCGGCCAGCCGGACGATGGTGTATTCGGTGCGCGTGGTCCCTGCATCGGTCAGCGCGTAGGTGAGGTTGATGCGGCCGACCTTCGGCAGCTTGTTGGTGGTGAACCAGTCGAGGAAGGCCGCCGCCCCCGGCCCCTTCACCTCGTGCTTGGCAAAGGCCGTGGCGTCGATCAGCCCGACGCCCTCGCGGATCGCGCGCGCCTCGCTCGCCGCATACTCCCACCAGCCGCCGCGCCGGAAGCTGCGCGAATCGTGGTCGAAGCTCTCGGGCGCGCCGACGGGGCCGTAATAATTGGGCCGCTCCCAGCCATTCACCTGCCCGAACTGCGCGCCCTTCTCCTTCTGCCGGTCATAGGCGGGCGAGGTGCGCAGGGGCCGCGCGGCCGGGCGCTCCTCATCCGCGTGGTGCAGGATGTAGACATGCTCATAGGCCTCCTCGTTCTTGGCCACGGCATAGTCGGTGGTCATCCAATCCCCGAACCGCTTGGGGTCGAGCGACGCCATGTCGATCTCGGCCTCGCCCTCGACCATCATCTGCGCGAGGTAATGCCCCGCGCCGCCCGCGGCGGTGATGCCGAAGGAAAAGCCCTCCGCGAGCCACATGTTGCGCAGGCCGGGTGCGGGGCCGATCAGCGGGTTGCCGTCGGGGGTGTAGCAGATCGGGCCGTTGAAATCGTCCTTGAGACCCACCTCCTCCGAGGACGGAATGCGGTGGATCATCGACATGTATTCCTCCTCGATCCGGTCGAGATCGAGCGGGAACAGGTCGGCGCGGAAGCTGTCGGGCACGCCGTAGGGGAAGCGCGCGGGCGCGCCGCGCTCGTAAGGACCCAGGATCCAGCCGCCGCGCTCCTCGCGCACGTACCACTTGGCGTCGGCGTCGCGCAGCACCGGGTGCTGCGGGTTGTCCTTGCGCCATTCGACCAGCGCCGGGTCGGGCTCGGTGACGATGAACTGGTGCTCGACCGGGATGGCGGGGATCTTGATGCCCAAGAGCCGCGCGGTGCGCTGCGCGTGGTTGCCGGTGGCGGTGACGACATGCTCGGCGGTGATGACCTGTTGCTCCTCGGAGGGCACGAGATTGCCGCCCTTCTCGACCATCTTGGTCACCGTCACCCGCCATTCCGAGCCGGTCCACGCGTAGCCGTCGACCTGCCACTTGCGCTCGATCGAAACGCCGCGCTGCCGCGCGCCCTTGGCCATCGCCATGGTGACGTCGGCGGGGTTTATGTAGCCGTCGGTGGGATGAAAGATCGCGCCTTCGAGGTCGTCGGTGCGCACCAGCGGCCAGCGCTCCCTGATCTGCGCGGGCGTCATCCACTCATAGGGCACGCCCACCGTTTCGGCGGTCGAGGCATAGAGCATGTATTCGTCCATGCGCGCCTTGGACTGCGCCATGCGCAGGTTGCCGACGACGAAGAAGCCCGCGTCGAGCCCGGTCTCCTCCTCCAGCGTCTTGTAGAACTTGATCGAGTGGTCGTGAATCCAGGTGGTGGCGTAGGACATGTTGAAATAGGGCAGCAGCCCGGCCGCGTGCCATGTCGAGCCGGAGGTCAGCTCGTCGCGCTCCAGCAGCATCACGTCCTGCCAGCCCGCGCGGGCGAGATGGTAGGCGATCGAGGTGCCGACGGCGCCACCGCCGACGACAAGGGCTTTCACATGGGTCTTCATCGCGCGCACTCCGGGCTGGCCTTGCCCCGCACCATCGCGCGATTGGCGGCGAAAGGGCGAAGCCGGGCGACATCTCGCGCGCCGAATGCGACAAGCCGCGCCGCCGCGCTGTTGTGCGCCCCTTCCCGCCCCCGTAAAAGGCGCCCAACGTCTGGGAGGACATCCATGCAGATCTGCCGCTCCATCGCCGCCATCCGCGACGCGGTCGCGGGGTTCCGCGCCGAAGGCCACGGCGTCGGGCTGGTGACGACGATGGGCGCGCTGCACGAAGGGCATATGAGCCTCGTGGCCGCCGCCAAGCGCGGCCATGACCGCGTGGTCGCCACGATCTTCGTCAACCCGACCCAGTTCGGCGACCCCAAGGATCTCGAGACCTATCCGCGCACCGAAAGCGCCGATCTCGCGATGCTGGAGGCGGCGGGCTGCGACGCGGTGCTGATCCCGCGCGCGGACGAGATCTACCCGCAAGGCGACGAGACCATCGTCGAGACGCAAAATCTCGCCATGCGGCTGCACGGCGCGGTGCGCCCCGGCCATTTCCGCGGCGTCGCCACCGTCGTCACCAAGCTCTTCAACATCACCCGCCCCGACGCCGCCTATTTCGGCGAAAAGGACTACCAGCAGCTGCAGGTGATCCGCCGCATGGCCACCGACCTGCACATGGGCATCGACATCCACGGCGTGCCGACGCTGCGCGAGGCGGACGGGCTCGCCATGTCGTCGCGCAACGTGCGACTGACGGCCGAGAACCGCGCCGCCGCGCTCTGCCTGAGCCGCGCGCTCGACCGGGCCGAGCGGATGGCGGCGGAGCGCGCCAGCCCGGCGCGGATCGAGGCCGCGATCCGCGCCACCATCGCGGACGAGCCGCGCGCCACGCTCACCGGGCTCGACATGGTCGCCCCCGAAAGCCTCGCGCCTTTGCGCCAATCGCCCGACGCGCCGCTGTCGGAGCCCATTGCCATCATGATCTCGGCCCAGTTCGGCGAGGTCCTGTTGATCGATCAAAGGGAGATCGCCCCATGAGCAGCCAGACCGAAACGATCCGCCGCATCACCGTGCCGCAGATCGCCCGCCGCAAGGGCGGCGAGCCGATCGTGTCGCTGACATCCTATCACGCGCACACCGCCGCCATCGTCGACCGCTACGCCGATTTCATCCTCGTGGGCGATAGCCTCGGCATGGTGATGCACGGCATGGAAAGCACGGTCGGCGTTTCGCTCGACCTGATGATCATGCATGGCCGCGCCGTGGTGCGCGGCACCAAGCGGGCGCTGATCGTGGTCGACATGCCGTTCGGCAGCTACGAGGAAAGCCCCGCCATGGCCTTCCGCAATGCCGCCCAGATCATGAAGGAGACCCAGTGCGGCGCGGTCAAGCTCGAGGGTGGCGCGCGCATGGCCGAGACGATCCGCTTCCTGACCGAGCGCGGCATCCCGGTGATGGCGCATATCGGCCTGACCCCGCAATCGAGCCACGTCATGGGCGGCTTCAAGACCCAAGGCCGCGACGAGGACACATGGGAGGCGCATCTCGAAGACGCGCGCGCCGTGACCGAAGCCGGCGCCTTCGCCGTGGTGCTCGAAGGCATGGTGGAGCCGCTGGCGGCCAAGATCACCAAGGCCGTGGAGATCCCCACCATCGGCATCGGCGCCAGCGCGGAATGCGACGGCCAGATCCTCGTGCTCGAGGACATGCTGGGGCTGAACCCCTGGACCCCGAAATTCGTCAAGGTTTACGGCCAGCTCGGCCCAATGATCGAGGATTCGGTCAAGCGCTACGCCGAGGACGTGAAATCCCGCGCCTTTCCGACCGAAGACGAAGTGTATCGCTAGGGTCACCCCCTGAAGGAACGGACATGCTCGACCGCCGCACCCTGATCGCACTTGGCCTCGCCGGGCTGCTCGCCGCCTGCGGCACGCCGGACCCGAACCCGCTGTCGCGCGCCGCGCGCAGCGAGATGCAGCTGGCCGATATCGAGGTGACGGCCAGTGGCGCGGGCTTCGAAAGCGGTGCCGCCCGCGATTACGCCAGCCGCATCGCCCCCGATCTCGACGCGGCGCTGAGCCGCGAATTCGCCGACCGGCTGGAGCGGGGCGGGCAGTGGCGGATGCAGGTCGAGGTGTCGCGCCTCAACCTCGCCGGCGGCACCGCCACCGCGCTTGGCCGCGACCAGTCGCGGCTGTCGGGCGCGGTGCGGGTGATCGATCCTGCGGGCGCGCTGCGGGCCAGCTATACCATTCAGGTGCTGGCGGGCGAAGCTGCCGAAAGCCGCACCGGCACGCTGCTGGGCGCGGTCGCCAATTCGGCGCGCGGCTACTACAGGGAGCTGGTGGCAGGCTTTGCGCGCGATGCGCGCGCGCAGGTGCTTGGTGCGGATCTGCCCGGACAGCGGATGGTCCGGCGGATCTCCAACTGATCAGGTGCCCAGCGGCGCCCCGTTGCCGGAGGACTGCCGCCTGCTGCGCGACCGGAGGCGATGGGCCGCCGCCGCATAGGCGCCAAGCACGCCGAACAGCACCATCAGGACACGGGCGGCAGAGAGATCCTCATGGGTCTCGGCGCCCAGGCAGGCAAGGCCCGAGACGGCGGCGAGCGTCAGGAATGCGATGGCCCAGTTGCGCATGTGACCATAAGTCCAAGTGGTTGCAGATGACCGCAAACGCGGAAAACGCGGGCAAGGTTCCCTGCGCGGAGCGTTTTCAGACATCGCGCGGCGTCACGAGGTCGGGAAGCCGCACCCCTTGCGCCAATGCCTCGATATTGGCGATCACCCGCTCGCCCATCGCCAGCCGCCCCTCGACGGTGGCCGAGCCCATATGCGGCAGCAGCACCACGTTGGGCAGCGCGCGCAGCCGCGGATTGATCTCGCGTCGCTGCTCGAACACGTCGAGCCCCGCCCCCGCGATCTCGCCCGCCCGCAGGGCCCGCGTCAGCGCGTTCTCGTCGATCACCTCGCCGCGCGAGGTGTTCACCACCACCGCGCCGGGCTTCATCAGCGCGATGCGGCGCGCATTGACGAGGTGATAGGTCGCGGGCGTGTGCGGGCAGTTGATCGAGAGCACGTCGCATTGCGCGACCATCTGGTCGAGGCTCGGCCACCAGCGCGCGCCGAGCTCCGCCTCGAGCGTGCGCGGCAGGCGGTTGCGGCTGTGATAGCCGATCCGCATGCCGAAGGCGGCGGCGCGCCGCGCCACCGCCTGCCCGATCCGCCCCATCCCGAGGATGCCCAGGCTGCGCCCATGGATGCGCCCGCCGAGCAGCAGATCGGGCGACCAGCCCTCCCAGCCGCCCGATTGCAGCAGCGCGAAGGCCTCCGGCAGCCGCCGGGTCACCGCGAGAATCAGCACCATGGTCACGTCCGCCGTGTCCTCGGTGACGACGTCGGGGGTGTTGGTCACCGCGATGCCGCGCGCGGCGGCGGCGGCGACATCGATGTGATCCACGCCCGCGCCGTAATTCGCCAGGAGCCGCAGCGCCTTTCCCGCCTTTTCGAGGGCGGCGGCATCGATCCGCTCCGACAGCGTGGTGACGAGCACCTGCGCCCGGCCCAGCGCCGCCCCGAGCGCCTCGCCCGCAAGCGGCGTCTCCGCCGGCCCGGGGGTGAAGTCGAACCGCGCGGCGAGATCCGCCTCGACCGCGGCGGGCAGGCGTCGCGTCGCGATCACACGAAGGCGTTTGTGTGCCATTTCGCTCCCCCCTTGCGCTTTTCCCCGGCGCGGCTTCATGACAGAGTGCCCGGGCCGCGGGCGCGGTGCAAGAACGCGCCTCATGCGCCCCGCGCGGCCAATGTACCGGGACCGGACGGATACAGCTCGAATGATGAATTTCGGACCAATCGCGGCGTTGCTGGTGGCTCTCGCGGCACAGCCCGCGCTCGCGCAGCAGGACGAGACGCGCCCCAGACTGCGTCCCGCCGATCTCACCGCCACCGCGCCCGCCCAGGCGGCCCCCGACGTCGCCGCCGCGCTCGCGGCCGCCGTTGCGACCGCCGCGCCCGAGGGCGAAGAGGGCGAAACCGCGCCGCGCGAGATCGCGCTGCCGAAGGGCCCCACGCGCGGCCCCGAGACCAACCTGCCGCTGCCGCGCTTCGTCTCGCTTTCGACCGACCGGGGCAATGTGCGGCGCGGGCCGTCGCTGTCGCACCGGATCGACTGGGTGTTTTTGCGGCGCGACATGCCCTTGCAGGTCACCGCCGAATACGGCCACTGGCGCCGCGTCACCGACCGCGAGGGCGTCGGCGGCTGGATGCATTACGCGATGCTCTCGGGCGTGCGCAGCGTCATCGTCGATGCCGAGACACTGCTTTTGCGCGCCAGGCCCCGCCCCGACGCCGCCGTGGTGGCGCAGCTCGAAGCCGGGGTGGTGGCCCGCCTGGGCGAATGCGAACCCGACTGGTGCCGCCTGACCGCCGGTGGCTACAGGGGCTGGGCCCCCAAGACGGAGCTTTGGGGCGTGGCCCCGGACGAGATCCGGGACTGAGCGCGTGGCGCGGCGAAGCCATGAGGACCGGCTGAATCTTTCGGCCGGGATCGCCTCGGTGTCGGTGGCGCTGATCCTGATCGCGGCCAAGCTCTGGGCGCTGTTCCAGACCGGCGCGCTCTCCGTCGCGGCGACGCTGGCCGATTCCGCGCTCGATCTGGCGATGTCGCTCGGCGCGCTCGCCGCGATCACCTATGCCGCCCGCCCCGCCGATGACGACCATGCCTTCGGCCACGGCTCGGCCGAGGATCTCGCGGCACTGGGCCAATGCCTGTTCATCCTCGGCTCCGCCGCGCTGATCGGCGGCGCGGGCGCGCAGCGGCTGGCCAACCCGGCGCCGACGGTGCCGATGTCCGAGGGCGCGGGCATCGCGGTGATGGGGCTCTCCATCGCGCTGACCCTCGCGCTCGTCGCCTGGCAGCGCCACGTGGCGCGCGCCACCGGCAACCGCGTCGTGGCGGCGGATTCGCTGCATTACATCGGCGACCTGATCCCCGCGATCGGCGCGATCGGCGCGCTCTGGGCCTCGCGCCGCTTCGGGCTGGGCTGGATCGATCCGGTCGTCGCCATCGGCGCGGCGCTCCTGATGGCGCATGGGGCGCTGCGGATCGGGCGCGACGCCTGGGACGCGCTGATGGACCGGGCCGTCGATGCCGAGACCGTGGCCGGGATCGAGGCGATCGCCAGCGGCTTTCCGGGCGTGCGCGGGTATCACGACCTGCGCACCCGCCGCTCGGGTGGGCGGGTTTTCGTGAACCTGCATGTCGAGCTCGACGGGGCGCAGAGCCTGCACGAGGCCCATGCCATCGGCGCGGCGCTCAAGCACGCGATCCTCGCGCGCTACCCGCGCGCCGACGTGATCATCCACAAGGACCCGGTCTGAGGTCAGTAGTTCGACGGCGGGTCGGAGGCGGGAAAGCTCTCATCCCCGGTCTCGTCCTGAAGATCCCAGCGGCGCGGCGGATCGCGCATCTCCTCGCGCCCGGCCTGCCGCACGGGGCCGTCATCATGCGCGAAGGCCGCGCCGGAGCGGGGCTGCGCCGGCGCCTGCCCCATGCCGGCCTGGACCGCCTGGCGCATGTCATGGCGGTAGCGGCGCATCAGCCAGACCGCGCCGCCGACAAGGGCCAGCATCGTCAGCGGGCCGGGCCCGCGATTGCGAAGACGTCTCATGGCAAGGCTCCCGAGTTCTGCCCAAGGCTATCGTGGGTTGAACGCGCAGCGCTCGGGCGCCGTTCCGCCCCCTCCCTCCCCCCATGGGCGGGCGGGGGAACAGCGCAGGAGCGGGCGACGTTGGCCTGCCACAGACATGATCACCGGAGGCCGCCATGACCGTAACGCTCGAAACCCTCGAAGGCCGCCTTCTGGCGCAACGCAAGGTGCTGGTCCGCCTGGTGGCCGAGCTCGACGGCCCGGCGGGCGATGCCTTGCGCGAGTATGTCCGCGACCGCAGCCACATGAGCGCCGCCGAGGAAGACCCCGGCGCAGTCCCGGGCGAGGGGCTGTCGATCGAAGGCGCGCTGGCCGACGAGATGCACCATATCTCCGAAGCGGCGGAGGCGCATCGCAAGGCCCGCTGAGCCGCAACCCTTGCGGGATGCGAAAAAGGGGGCGCGGTGATCCGCGCCCCCTTTTCCATCGGGTTCGACGATCCTCGAAGAGATCAGTCCCAGAAGCCTTCGTCGACGCCTTCGAGCGATTCGAGCTCTTCCTCGCTCATGCGCGTGACGATGGCATAGCTGCGATCGTCGACCGCCACGAGGCGCACGTCGCCGGTGGCCAGCATCACGTGCTTGTCGGCGATGTCGAGAAAGCCGCCGACCTCGGCCACGACGCCGACCATCTGGCCGTCGCGCGACAGGATCACGTCCTCGATCTCGCCGATCTCGTTCCAGTCGGTGCCGAGCGCGTCATAGGTGCCGACGGTGTCCCAGCCTTCGTCCGTGGCCTCGTTGAGGGTGTAGATCGCGCCGCCGGTGATGTCGCGGCTGCGGATCAGGTCGCCCTGCATGGTCGCCATGTCGGCGCTCGTCATGGTCGAGAAATCGGTCATGGCATGGGTTTCGGCCAGCGCGCCGGTGGCGGTGACGGAGAGGGCGAGGGCGCTTGCGGTGAGCAGTTTCATCTCTGTGTTCCTTTTCGTCGTTCAGTGTTGCCGCCCCAACGGCTCGAACCCGCCCGATGTTCCGATCCCCCTGCCCCGCCTTGCCCGCGCCCTGCCCGTTCAGGCGGCGAGCCCGCGCCCCCTGAGCAGCGCCTCGACGCTCGGGGTTGCACCGCGGAACCGCTCGTAGAGCAGCCCCGCCTCCTCCGAGCCGCCGCGCGAGAGCACGTGTTTCTCCAGCCGGGCAGCCGTTTCCGCATCGAAGGGATCGCCCGCCTCGCGGAAGGCCTCGAAGGCGTCGGCATCCATCATCTCGGACCACAGATAGCTGTAATAGCCCGCGGCATAGCCGTCGCCCGAGAAGACATGCGCGAAATGCGGCGTGGCGTGGCGCATGACGATGGCGCGCGGCATGCCGATCTCTTCGAGCACCTCCGCCTGCCGCTGCATCGGGTCTGCGGGCGCGGGGCCGCAATGGAACTCCAGATCGACGATGGCCGAGGAGGATTGCTCGACCGTGGCGAAGCCCTGGTCGAAATTCGCCGCCGCGAGCATCCGTTCCATCAGCGCCTCGGGCATCGGCTTGCCGGTCTCGGCATGGGTGGCGAATTCGCGCAGCACCTCGGGCACCTCCAGCCAGTGCTCGAAGAGCTGGCTCGGCAGCTCCACGAAATCGCCCGCCACCGAGGTGCCGGAAATGCTCTCATAGGTCACGTCGGACAGCATCTGGTGCAGCGCGTGGCCGAATTCGTGGAACAGCGTGCGCGCGTCGTCGAAGGACAAAAGCGCGGGCTCGCCCGCATCGGGCTTCGCGAAGTTGCAGACGTTGAGCACGAGGGGACGCACCTCGCGCCCGCCCATGCGGTGCTGGTCGCGCATCGTGGTGCACCATGCGCCCGAGCGCTTGGAGGGCCGGGCGAACCAGTCGCCGATGTAGACGGCGAGGTGATCGCCGTTCCGCGTGATCTCGAAGCTGCGCAGATCCGGATGATAGGCGGGGGCCTCGATCTCGCGCGCCTCGATGCCGAACAGGCGGTTTGCGACGGAAAACGCCGCCTCGATCATCCGGTCGAGCTGAAGATAGGGTTTGAGCGTGCCGTCATCGATCTCGTGCTCGGCCCGGCGGCGCGCCTCGGCGTAGTAGCGCCAGTCCCACGGCTCGAGCGGGCCGTCATGGCCATCGGCGTGCAGCATGTCGGCGTAGATCGCGGCATCGGCCTCTGCCGCCGCCCGCGCGGGCGTCCAGACCGCGTGCAGCAGCTCGCGCACGGCCTCAGGCGTGCCCGCCATCTCGGTCTCGAGCTTCCAAGACGCATAATCGTCGTGCCCCAGAAGCTTCGCCCGCTCCTCGCGCAGCTGCAACGTCTCGGCTGCGATAGCGCGGTTGTCGGTCTCGCCGCCCTTCATGCCACGCGCGGTCCAGGCCTCGAAAGCCTTCTTCCGCAGCGCCCGGTTGGGCGAATATTGCAGGAACGGCACCACGAGCGAGCGCGACAGGGTGATCACCGGCCCCGCATCACCGCCCGCCGCGCGCGCGGCGGAGCGCAGCCCCTCGGGCAGATCGGCGAGATCTTCGTCAGACAGCGGCAGGGTCCAGCTCGATTCGTCCTTCAGCAGGTTCTGCGAGAACTGCGTGCCCAGCACCGAAAGTCGGGCGCGGATTTCGGCCATGCGCTCGGCCTGCGCGCCTTCGAGCCGCGCGCCCGCCCGCACGAAGCGGCGATGGGTGAGCATCAGGACCCGCGCCTCCTCCGGCCCGAGATCCAGCGTCTCGCGCGATTGCCAGAGCGTCTCGATCCGGTCGAACAGGGCGCGGTTGCCGATCACCCATGACATGTGGGCCGAGAGCATGGGCGCGAAGTTGCGCTGCAGCGCCTGCCGCGCGGGCGTGCTGTCGGCGCTCGCCACCGCGTAGAAGGCGCCGAGAACGCGGCCCATCGCCTCGTCGGACATCTCCAGCGCGGCGATGGTGTTGTCGAAGGTCGGCGGCTCGGGGTCGGCGGCGATCGCCTCGACGGCGGCACGGGCCTCGGCGATGGCGGCCTCGGCGGCGGGCATCCAGTGGTCGTCCTCGATCCGGTCGAAGGGCGGCAGGCCGAAGGGCGTGTCCCATGGCGCGAGTAGCGGGTTGGTCATGCGGGTCTCCTTTGGAGGGAAACCTATGAGCCTGCGCCCCCTGCTTCCAGCCCCCGCCCGCCGCAGGTGGCGCAACCCGCGCGCGGCTTGATGCGGATGGTCCGCGTTTCGGCATAGAGCGTGTCGTGGATCATCAGCCGCCCGGCCAGCGTCTCGCCCGCCCCGGTCAGCCGCTTGACCGCCTCGGCGGCCATCATCGCGCCGATGATCCCCGGCAGCGGCGACAGCACGCCCGCCTCGGCGCAGGAGGGGATGAGCGCGGCGTCGGGCCGCTCGGGAAAGACGCAGGCCCAGCAGGGCGTGCCGCGCGCGGGCTCGTAGAGCGAGATCTGCCCCTCCCACTGGGTGAGGGCGGCGGCGACGAGCGGCCTTCCGGTGGCGACGGCGGCGGTGTTGACGGTCTCGCGCGTGGTGAAGTTGTCGGTGCCGTCGAGGATCAGGTCATAATCGCCGAACAGCTCTTCGGCGATCTCGGCGGTCAGACGCCGCGCATAGGGGCGGATCTCGACATGCGGGTTCTGGGCGCGCAGCTTTTCGGCGGCGGCGTGGACCTTGGGCCTGCCGATCTGGTCTTCGTCGAACAGCACCTGCCGCCCGAGATTGCTCAGATCGACATCGTCGTCGTCGATCACGCCGATGGTGCCGACGCCGGAGGCCGCGAGATAGGTCAGCGCCGGGCAGCCCAGCCCGCCCGCGCCGACGACCAGCACCTTCGCGCGCCTGAGCGCCCCCTGCCCCGGCCCGCCGATCTCGCGCAGGGTGATGTGGCGCGCGTAGCGGGTAAGTTCGGTTTCGGAAAAGCCCTTGCGCGGCGCGGGGGCTTCGGCGGGCGCGGCGCGGGCCTTCAGCAGGCGCAGCCCCCGGCCATAGCCCCAGACCAGCGCGCCGGCGGCGAGGATCAGCAGCCACAGCGCCGCCTCGCCCCCTGTCGCCATGCGCAGCGGGTGACCATCGGGCAGGACCAGATGCGCCGCGATCACGCCGGTCATCAACAGGCCGATCATGTAAAGCCGCGCCTGGCGCGGCGCGCCGGTGAGCGCGCCGATGCCCCACAGCGTGGCGATCATCACGCCGACGAGGATCACGAGAGCCCCCCGGTCGAGCCGAAGCCGCCCGCGCCGCGGGCCGTGTCGTCGAGATCCTCGACCATCTCGAAGGCCGCCCGCACCACCGGCGCCAGCACCGCCTGCGCGATGCGCATGCCATGGGTCACGGTGAAGCTTTCCCGCCCGGCATTCAGGACGATCACGCCCAAGGGGCCGCGATAATCGCTGTCGATGGTGCCGGGGCTGTTGGGCAGGGTGATGCCGTGTTTCAGCGCCAGCCCCGAGCGTGGCCTGAGCTGCAGCTCGAACCCCTCGGGCACGGCGATGCGCAGCCCCGTGGGCACCAGCGCCCGCGCGCCGGGGGCGAGCGTCAGCCCGGCCTCGCGATCGCCGGGCGCGAGGTTGGCCACGATATCGGCCCCCGCCGCTCCCGCCGTCTGGTAGTCCGGCAGGGCAAGGCCGCGGTCCGCCTCTTCGGTCCGGCACAGCCTTACCCCGATGCGCGATTCCATGTTCATCTTTCCTCAAATACGCCCGCCGGAGGCGGTCCCGTCCCCGGCCCCGAGCGCCTCGGCCAGCCGCTGCGCGAGCCGGTCGGCCACCGCGCTCTTGGACATGCGCGGCCAGTCCTCCGCCCCTTCCCCGGTGATCAGCGTCACCGCGTTCTCGGTCCCGCCCATGATCCCGGTTTCGGGCGAGACGTCATTGGCGAGGATCCAGTCGCAGCCCTTGCGCGCCCGCTTGGCCGTGGCGTGGGAGACCACCTCGTCGGTTTCGGCGGCGAATCCCACCACGAGTTCGGGCCGCCCCACGGCCATGCCCGCCACGCGGGCGAGGATGTCGGGGTTCTCGGCCAGGGACAGCCCCGGCAGCGCCCCTGCCTGTTTCTTGATCTTGCGCGCCTGCGCCGTCTCGACCCGCCAATCGGCCACGGCGGCGGCAAAGATGGCGGCGTCGGCGGGCAGCGCCGCCTCGACGGCGGCAAGCATCTCGGCGGCGGTCTCGACCTTCACGACATCCGCGCCCATGGGCGGCGCGGCGCTGGCCGGGCCGGTCACGAAGGTCACCCTTGCGCCGAGCCGCAGCAGCGCCTCGGCGATGGCCGTGCCCTGCGCGCCCGAGGAGCGGTTGGCGATGTAGCGCACCGGGTCGATCGGCTCATGCGTCGGCCCGGAGGTGACCAGCACGTGCCGCCCCGAAAGCGGCCCTTGGTCGGGGCGCAGCGCCCGCTCGATCGCGGCGAGGATGGCGGCGGGTTCGGACATCCGCCCCGGCCCGTATTCGCCGCAGGCCATCTCGCCCTCCTCGGGCCCGACCACCATGATGCCGTCGCCCTTCAGCGTGGCGAGATTGCGCTGCGTCGCGGGATGCTCCCACATGCGGACATTCATCGCGGGCGCGATCATCACCGGCGTGTCGGTGGCGAGAAGCAGGGTGGAGGCGAGGTCCGAGGCGCGGCCCTGCGCCATCCTGGCCATCATGTCGGCGGTGGCGGGGGCGACGACCAGCAGGTCGGCCACGCGCGACAGCTGGATATGCCCCATCTCGGCCTCTGCGGTGAGGTCGAACAGCGCCTCGTGCACCTTCCGGCCCGCCAGCGCGGACACGGAGAGCGGCGTGACGAACTCGCCCGCGCTCTTGGTCATCACCGGCGTCACCTCGTGGCCGGCCTTCGACAGCTGGCGGATCAGGTCGAGCGACTTGTAGGCCGCGATGCCGCCGCCAATGATCAGGAGAATATGCGACATGGCTTCGCCCCGCAGTCAATGCGGGGCGACCCTAGGGCTTTGGTGCGGCGGGGGCAATCGCGGCTCAGGCGAAGAAGCCGCGCACCTCGCGCGATTGCGTCTCGAGGCTGCGGCGCATCTTGCCGAAGGCGGCGGCCTCGAGCTGGCGCACCCGCTCCTTGGAGAGGCCCAGCTCGTCGCCGAGGCTTTCGAGCGTGCGCGGATCGTCGCGCAGCTTGCGCTCGCGCACGATGAACTGCTCGCGCGTGTTCAGCGCGGTCAGCGCACTGAGCAGCCACTGGCGCAGCATTTCCGTGTCATGGCTGTTCTGCACCAGCTCGGCGGCCTGCTGCCCGTCATCGACCAGCGCCTCGATCCATTCGCGCCCCTCATCCTCGGTCGACTGGGTGGCGTTGAGCGAGAAATCCGAGCCCGAGAGCCGGCCTTCCATCATCTCCACATCGGCGAGCGGCACGCCCACCTCCTTGGCGATCATCTTCCTGAGCGTCGCGCCGTCGAGCTCGCGGCCCTCGGCCGCGGCCTCGCGCTCGATCCGGGCCTGCACCCGGCGCATGTTGAAGAAGAGTGATTTCTGCGACGAGGTCGAGCCGGTGCGCACCATCGACCAGTTGCGCATCACGTAATCCTGGATCGACGCCTTGATCCACCAGACCGCGTAGGTCGAGAAGCGCACGCCCCGGTCGGGGTCGAACTTGTCGGCCGCCTTCATGAGGCCGAGAGAGGCCTCCTGAATGAGGTCGTTCATCGGTGCGCCGTAACGGCGGAATTTCGACGCCATCGAGATGGCGAGCCGCATATAGGCGGTGATGAGCCGGTGCAGCGACTTTTCGCAGCGCTGATCGCGCCACGCATAGGCGAGCCGCAGCTCTGTCTCCGCATCCAGGAGTTCCGCCCGCATCGCGTTGCGGGTCATCGACTGGTCCGCAAATCCGTCAAAAGCCATGTCATCGTCCCCGGGACATTGAAGGGTCGGTGTTCTTGCCATGGCCGGACGGCCTGCTAGTCACCTTGCTGACCCATTAACGCCGCGATCGCTCAGAAAGTTTCCCCGATGGTCTTGCAGAAATTGACGCTGGTTCTAGGCGGCGCCGCCTCGGGCAAGTCGGACATTGCCGAAAGCCTTGTGCAAAAGGCCGGCGGACGGCGGGTCTATGTCGCGACGGCGCAGGCTTTCGACGCGGAGATGCGCGACAAGATCGCCCGCCACCGCGCCACGCGCGGGCCGGGCTGGCACACGATCGAGGCGCCGCACGACCCCGGATCGGCCATTTCCGGCCTCTCGGATGGCGATATCGTGCTGATCGACTGCGCGACGCTGTGGCTGTCGAACCTGCTGCTGGCCGAGGCCGACATCGACGCCGAGACCGCGCGCCTCTTCGCCGCGCTCGAAGACTGCGCCGCGCCGGTGGTGATCGTCTCGAACGAGGTCGGCGCCGGGATCGTGCCCGACAACGCGCTGGCGCGGCGGTTTCGCGCGGTGCAGGGCGGCTTCAACCGCCGCCTCGCCGCACGGGCCGACACGGTGATCGGCGTGATGGCGGGGCTGCCCTTCGCGCTCAAGGGGCAGATGCCATGAGCGCGCTGTGGCTGATCCGGCACGGGCCGACCCATGCCAAGGGGATGTGCGGCTGGTCCGACCTGCCTGCCGACCTCTCGGACAGCGCCGCCCTCGCCCGCCTCGCGGCGCGACTGCCGCAAGCGCCGGTGGTCTCCTCGAGCCTCGACCGCGCGGTGCGCACCGCCGATGCGGTAACGGGCGCGCGGCCCCGCCTGCCGCATGAGCCCGATCTGCGCGAGATCCATTTCGGCGCGTGGGAGCTGATGCGCCACGACGAGATCGAGGCCGAAAGCCCGGCGCTGATCCGCGATTTCTGGGATCGCCCCGGAGAGGTGGCCCCGCCGGGCGGCGAAAGCTGGAACGCGCTGCGCGCCCGCTGCGACGCGGCGATCGACCGGCTCTGGACGGGGGGCGACCTGATCGTGGTCGTGCATTTCGGGGTGATCCTGACGCAGCTGCAACGCGCGCTCGGCTGCAGCGCGCATGAGGCCTTCGGCCACAGGATCGAACCGCTCTCGCTCACCCGGATCACGCGCGGGCCGGAGGGCTGGCGCGCCGCCGAGATCAACAGCCTGCCCTGAGCCCGGGGTTAACCTTTCCTAAACCCCTGCCCTGCCAGCCTTCGGGGCGGGGAGGATGCGAGCATGGTGGCGCGGGCCTATACGGTGGCCTTCGAAGGGGTCGAGGCGCGGCTGGTCGAGGTGCAATGCGCCGTGACCGCCGGGATGCCCGGCTTCACCATCGTCGGCCTGCCCGACAAGGCGGTGAGCGAGGCGCGCGAGCGGGTGCGCGCGGCGCTCTCGGCGCTTTCCATCGCGCTGCCGTCCAAGCGGGTGACGGTGAACCTGTCGCCCGCCGACCTGCCCAAGGAGGGCTCGCATTTCGACCTGCCGATCGCGCTGGCGCTGCTCGCCGCGATCGAGGTTCTGCCCGAGGAGGATGTCGCGGCCACGGTGGCGCTGGGCGAGCTGTCGCTTTCGGGCGACCTGGTGCCCGTCATCGGCGCGCTGCCCGCGGCCATGGCCGCCGCCGAGGAGGACCGCCGCCTGCTCTGCCCCGCCGCCTGCGGCGCGGAGGCGGCCTGGGTCGAGGCGGTGGAGGTGATCGCGGCGCCGACGCTGGCGCGCGCGATCCGGCATTTCACCGGGCAGCAGGTCATCGCCCCCGCGCAGCCGGGCCTCGCCGCCCCCGACGCCGCCGCGCGCGACCTGCGCGACGTGAAGGGACAGGAGCGGGCCAAGCGGGCGCTGGAGATCGCCGCCGCCGGGCGGCATCACCTGCTGCTGGTCGGCACGCCCGGCTCGGGCAAGTCGATGCTGGCGGCGCGCCTGCCCGGCATCCTGCCGCCGCTTTCGCCGGTCGAGGCGCTGGAAACCTCGATGATCCACTCGGTCTCGGGGCTTTTGACCGATGGCGGCATCAGCCGGGCGCGGCCTTTTCGCGAGCCGCATCACACCGCCTCGATCGCGGCCATCGCGGGGGGAGGCCGGGGGGCCAAGCCCGGCGAGATCAGCCTTGCGCATAACGGCGTGCTGTTCATGGACGAGCTGCCCGAATTTTCGCGCAGCGTGCTCGAAACCCTGCGCCAGCCGATCGAGACCGGCGAGGTCGTGGTCGCGCGCGCCAATGCGCATCTGCGCTATCCTTGCCGCTTCCTGCTGATCGCCGCGGCCAACCCCTGCCGCTGCGGCTATCTTTCGGACCCGGCCCGCGCCTGCGCCCGCGCGCCGGGCTGCAGCGAGGAATATCTCGGGCGGATCTCCGGCCCGCTGATGGACCGCATCGACCTGCGGGTGGAGGTGCCGCCCGTGGCCTTCACCGATCTCGACCTGCCCGAGCCGCCCGAAGGCTCGGCGGAGGTCGCGCTTCGTGTCGCGGCGGCGCGCGAGATCCAGACGGCGCGCTTTGCCGAGACCGGGGCGCGGGTCAACGCCGATGCCGAAGGGCAACTGCTCGAAGAGATCGCGGCGCCCGATGCCGAGGGCCGCAAATTGCTGCTGCGCGTGGCCGAGCGGTTCGGGCTTTCGGCGCGCGGTTATCACCGGGTGCTGCGGGTGGCGCGGACCATCGCCGATCTGGACGGATCGGAAACGGTCCGGCGCGGCCATGTGGCCGAGGCGGTGGGCTACCGCCTCGCGCTGGGGCGCGATGCGTGATCCGCGCCGCGCGTGGCGCGCTAGCCGCGCTTTGCCTCGATCGCCTCCCAGATCTTCGCCGCGACGTTGATGCCGTCGAAACGCTCCAGCTCTTGGATGCCGGTGGGCGAGGTCACGTTGATCTCGGTCAGCCAATCGCCGATCACGTCGATGCCGACGAGGATCTGGCCCTTTTCCTTCAGGAGCGGGCCGATCCTGGCGCAGATCTCGCGGTCGCGCGCGGTCAGCTCGACCTTTTCGGCCCGCCCGCCGACATGCATGTTCGAGCGGGTCTCGCCCTTGGTCGGGACGCGGTTGATCGCGCCGACCGGCTCGCCATCGACCAGAAGCACGCGCTTGTCGCCGCGGGTCACGGCGGGCAGGAACTTCTGCACGATCAGCGGCTCACGGTTGATGCCCGAGAACATCTCGTGCAGCGAGGCGAGGTTGCCGTCCTCGCTGTGCAGCTTGAACACCCCCGCCCCGCCATTGCCGTAGAGCGGCTTGAGGATGATGTCGCCATGCCTGTCGCGGAAGGAGCGCAGCGTCGCGAGGTCGCGCGCGATGGCGGTGGGCGGGGTGAGATCCGCGAATTCCAGCACCAGGAGCTTTTCGGGGTAATTGCGCACCCAGAAGGGATCGTTCACCACCAGCGTGCCGGGGTGGATCATGTCGAGCAGGTGGGTCGTGGTGATGTAGCCCATGTCGAAGGGCGGGTCCTGTCGCAGCCAGACCACGTCCATGGTCGAAAGATCGACCTCCTGCTCCTCGCCGAGGCTGTAATGGTTGCCCTTTTCGCGGCGCAGCTCCAGCGGCCAGCCGCGCGCCGTCACCCGGCCCTCCTGAAAGGCGAGCCGGTCGGGCGTGTAGTAGAACAGCTCGTGACCGCGCGCCTGCGCCTCCTCCCCGATGCGGAAGGTGGTGTCGCCGTCGATATCGACGCTGGCGATCGGGTCCATCTGCAGAGCGACCTTGAGGGGCTTGGGCATGGGGGCGGCCTTTGGCTGGGAACGCGTTTTCCGATCCATGACGCAACTGCGCCGCCGCCGCAATGCGCCGGGCCTGCGCCCGGACGCACATGAGCCGCCGGATCAGCCGCCGTCGAAGGCGTTTTCCATCACATGCACCGCACCGCGCCCATCCACGAGCGCGAGATCGAAACGCATTTCGGTCAGAAGCCCCTCGGGCGCTTCGCCGCAATAGGCCTCGGCCGAACGGCGGATGCGCGCGATCTGGCGGCGGGTGAGGCGCGCGACGGCGGCGTCGAAGCTGCGGCTGGCCTTGACCTCGACAAAGACGAGACGCGCGCCCTCGCGCGCGATCAGGTCGATCTCGCCGCCCGGGCCGCGCCAGCGCCGGGCCTCGATGACCCGGCCCTTCCGCGCATAATGCCGCGCGACGCTGTCCTCGGCGGCGATGCCGGAGAGATAGCCCCGGCGGCCGCGTTCGGCCCGAAGCCCGGGCGCGCCTGTCGATGGCGGCGGGGCGTCGGGTTCAGCCATCGCGGGAGGCGTGGCCCGGGCCGGCCGCGGCAGCCGGCCTGCCGGTGAAAGATCGAGGCAAAGCTGCGGCGCCGTGCCGGTCGCCTCGGCAGCCGAACCGCGCCGTTTTCTCCGCCGTGCCGTCAGCGGGCCGCCGCCTTCAAGAGCCATCTCCATCTGCATCGTCCGGCCTCTTTTCCAGCGCCAGCGCCGCCTGATAGACCTCGCGCCGCGGCAGGCCCAGCGCGCCCGCCACGGCCGTCGCCGCGTCCTTCATGCGCATCGTGCGCATCGCATCGCGCAGCGCGGTTTCCAGATCGTCGCCGCTGACCTCCTCTGTTTCGGCGCGGCCCACGAGCACGACGATCTCGCCCTTGAGCGTGCGCCCCGCGATGGCCTCGCAGACCTCCGACGTCGTGCCGCGGATCACCTCCTCGAACCGCTTGGTGAGTTCGCGGCACAACGCCACTTGCCGTTCTCCTCCCAGAACATCGCGCAAGGAAGCTAACAAGTCATGAACGCGCTTGGGGCTTTCATAGAGCACCAGCGTGAAGGACAGCGATCTGAGCGCCGCGATCTCGGTCTCGCGCTGGGTCTTGGCGGGCGGCAGGAAGCCCGCGAAGGCGAAGCGGTCGGTCGGCAGCCCCGAAACCGCCAGCGCCGCGAGCACCGCAGAGGCGCCCGGCGCGGCGAGAACCTTGTGCCCCCCCGCGATGGCGGCGCGGCCCAGCGCATAGCCCGGATCGGCGACGAGCGGCGTGCCGGCCTCGGAGACATAGGCCACCGAGCCCCCGGATTCGAGCACCGCGAGTATCCGCGCGCGGTCCTGCGCGCCCGAATGGTCGTGATAGGCCAGAAGCAGCCGCCCGTTCAGCGGAACGCCGTGGATTTCCATGAGCTTGCGCAGCGTGCGCGTGTCTTCGGCGGCCAGCGCGTCGGCGCCGGCCAGAAGGTCGAGCGCGCGCAGCGTGATGTCGCGCGCGGTCCCGATCGGAGTCGCCACAAAGTGCAGCCCCGGCGCGACCGGTCTGGTTTCGAAATTCGTCACTGGACCCCTGCCCGCCCCGGTTTATGATTGGTTGCGAACCTGCCCCGCGCTTGTGCCGGAGAAAGTGATGCCCATGATCGCCCGTTTGACGCAGCCCCGCAAGGCCGCGGCCCGACTTCTCGCCCTGTTCTCGATGCTCTGGCTCGCCGCCTGCCAGCCCATGGTCGCGTCGGGCCCGGTCTCCGAGGCCCAGCGCGTCACCCCCGGCGCGCCCGTCAAGGTGGCGCTTCTGGTGCCCGCGGGCTCGAATGCGGGCGCCGATCAGCTGCTCGCCACCAATCTCGAGAACGCCGCCCGGCTTGCGATCGCCGATCTGGGCGATGTCGAGATCGACATGACCGTCTATCCGACCGCCGGCAATCCGACCCGCGCCGCGCAGGCCGCCAGCACCGCCGTCGCCGAGGGCGCGCAGATCATCCTCGGGCCGCTCTACGCCGAGGCCGCCAACGCCGCCGGCGTCGCCGCGGCCGATGCGGGCGTCAACGTGCTGGCCTTCTCGAACAACCCGACCATCGCGGGCGGCAATGTCTTCATCCTCGGGCCGACCTTCTCCAACACCGCGACGCGGCTGGTGCAATATGGCCGCGCCAACGGCATCGACCGCTACGTCGTGGCCTATGGCAACGATTTGCAGGGCGCGATCGGCCGCGATGCGATCGTCAACGCCGTCAACAGCTCCGGCGGGGCCGTCGCCGGCACCCAGGCCTATGAGCTGAGCCAGGCGGGCGTGCAATCGGCCGCGCCGCGCGTGGCAGAGACGGTGCGCGGCACCGGCGCCACCGGCGTCTTCACCACGGCGGGCGTCAACGCCGACCTGCCGATCCTCGCCACCGCGCTCAACGAGGCCGGGATCACGCCGCAGCAGGCGCGGATGATGGGTCTGACCCGCTGGGACGCGGCGCCGCAGGCGCTGGCGCTGCCGGGGCTGCAGAACGGCCTCTTCGCCGTGCCCGACACCGCCCGCAGCCGCGCCTTCGAGCAGCGCTATGCGGCCACCTACGGCGCGCAGCCGCACCCGCTGGCGGGCCTTGCCTATGACGGCATCGCCGCCATCGGCGCGCTGGCCGCCACCGGACGGGCCGACGCGCTGACCCGCAATGCGCTGGTCCAGAGCCAGGGCTTCAAGGGCACTTCGGGCATCTTCCGCCTGCTCTCCAACGGCACCAACCAGCGCGGCCTGGCGGTCGCCACGATCCGCAACAACCAGGTGGTTATCCTTGACGCTGCTCCCACAAGCTTCGGCCGCGCCGGTTTCTAGGACCGCGCCTCACGAAAAGCCCGACACGACCGACGCGCCGGAGGATCTGATCCTTCCGGCGCGCGACATTTTCGACGCCGAGGCCGTGGCCGAGGCGCTGCGCGCGGCGCGCGCGGAGGCAGCCGACCCGATGGCCACGAGGCGCGCCGTCGTCGCCGTCCTGTCGCAGGCCCGCCGCGCGGGACGCGACGCCATCGCCCGCGGCTTTGCCACCAGGCCCTTCGCCGCCCGCCCGGTGACCCGCGCCCATGCCTGGCTCACCGACCGGATCGTCACCACCTGCTTCGACATGGCCCGCGAGATGCACCCGCTGCACAACCCGACCGAGGGCGAGCGGCTTTCGCTCATGGCCGTGGGCGGCTATGGGCGCGGCGAGATGGCGCCGCATTCCGACGTGGACCTCCTGTTTCTCACGCCGTGGAAGATCACCCCCTGGGCCGAGAGCGTCATCGAATCGATGCTCTACATGCTGTGGGACCTCAAGCTGAAGGTCGGCCATGCGAGCCGCACCGTGAAGGACTGCCTGCGCCTGGCGAAGGAGGATTTCACGATCCGCACCTCGCTGATCGAATGCCGCCGCCTTGCCGGGGACACGGCGCTCGCCGCCAGCCTGCGCGAGCGGCTCTGGGCCGAGCTGTTTTCCTCCACCGCGCCCGAATTCATCGCCGCCAAGCTGGCCGAGCGCGATGCGCGCCACCTCAAGCAGGGCGGGCAGCGCTACGTGGTCGAGCCCAACGTCAAGGAGGGCAAGGGCGGGCTGAGGGACCTGCAATCGCTCTACTGGATCGGCAAATACGTCTACGGCGTGCAGGATGCGGCCGAGCTGGTGGAGCATGGCGTCTTCACCGAGGAGGAATACGCCGAATTCGTGCGGGCCGAGGATTTCCTCTGGGCGGTGCGCTGCCACCTGCATCTCGTCACCAACCGGGCGATGGACCAGCTCACCTTCGATCTGCAGGTCGAGCTGGCCGAGCGGATGGGCTATCTCGATGGCGGCGGGCGGCGCGCGGTCGAGCATTTCATGCAGGACTATTTCCGCCACGCCACCCGCGTGGGCGAGCTGACGCGCATCTTCCTGACCGCGCAGGAGGCCACGCATCTGAAATCCGAGCCGGTGCTGACGCGGCTTCTGGCGCGGCGCAAACGCGCCCGCCCGCCCTACCGCATCGTGCACAACCGGCTCGACGTGGCCGACGAGGCGGCCTTCCTCGCCGATCCGGTGAACCTGCTTCGGATCTTCGACGAAAGCCTGCGCACCGGCCATCTGCTGCACCCGGACGCGATGCGGCTCATTGCCGCCAATCTGCACCTGATCGACGCGCGGCTGCGCGAGGACCGCGAGGCCAATCGCATCTTCCTCGACCTGATGGTCAAGCGCGGCAACCCCGAGCGCGCGCTCAGGCGGATGAACGAGCTGGGCGTTCTGGCGGCCTTCCTGCCCGAATTCGCGCCGATCGTCGCGATGATGCAGTTCAACATGTATCACCACTACACGGTCGACGAGCACACCATCCAGTGCATCTCCACCCTCGCGCAGATCGAGCGCGAGGAACTGATCGAGGAGCTGCCCGTGGCCTCCTCGATCCTCAAGGCCGGGGTGAACCGCCGGGTGCTCTATGTCGCGCTGCTCCTGCACGACATCGGCAAGGGCCGCGACGAGGATCATTCGGTGCTGGGCGCGCAGATCGCGCGCCGGGTCGCCCCGCGGCTCGGGCTGGGCCGCAAGGACAGCGAGACGGTCGAGTGGCTGGTGCGCCATCACCTGCTGATGTCGGACATGGCGCAAAAGCGCGACATCTCCGAGCCGCGCACCGTGCGCGGCTTTGCCCGCGCGGTAAAGACCAAGGAGCGGCTCGACCTTCTGTGCGTGCTCACCGTCTGCGACATCCGCGGCGTCGGCCCCGGCACCTGGAACAACTGGAAGGCGATGCTGCTGCGCAGCCTCTACACCGCCACCGAGGAGGCGCTCGCCACCGGGCTCGAGGATCTCAACCGCGGCGCGCGCGAGGCCGAGGCCAAGAAGGCGCTGCGCGCGGCGCTGGCGGACTGGCCGCAGCCGGAGCGGCGGGCCGAGATCAACCGGCATTACGGCCCCTACTGGCAGGGCCTGCCGCTCGACAGCCACGTGACCTTCGCGCATCTGCTGCGGGGCCTCGGGGCGGACGAGATCCGCATCGATCTCATGCCCGACGCCGACCGCGACGCGACGCGGGCGAGCTTTGCCACCACCGATCATCCGGGGCTGTTCTCGCGGCTCACCGGCGCGCTGGCGCTGGTGGGGGCCAATATCGTCGATGCGCGCACCTATACCGCCAAGGACGGGCTCTGCACCGCCGTCTTCTGGATCCAGGACGCCGAGGGCCACCCCTACGAGGAAAGCCGCCTGCCCCGGCTCGAACAGATGATCGGCAAGACGCTACGCGGAGAGGTGGTGACGCGCGACGCGATCAAGGACCGCGACAAGATCCGCAAGCGCGAGCGCGCCTTCCGCGTGCCGACCTCGATCGCCTTCGACAACGAGGGCTCGGAGATCTTCACCATCATCGAGGTCGACACCCGCGACCGGCCCGGCCTCCTGTTCGACCTGACCCGCACGCTGGCCGCGGCAAACGTCTATATTTCCTCCGCCGTCATCGCGACCTATGGGGAGCAGGCGGTCGATACCTTCTACGTCAAGGACATGTTCGGATTGAAATACCATTCTGAGACCAAGCAGCGCGCGCTCGAGCGCCGGCTGCGCGAAGCGATCGAAGCGGGCGCGCGGAGGGCCGTGTCTTGAAGCCCATCCGCCTCGTGCAGGGCTTTCTCACCGTCGGCATCTGGACCCTGCTCTCCCGCGTCTTCGGCTTCGCGCGCGACATCATGATCGCGGGCTATCTGGGCGCGGGCCCGGTGGCCGAGGCCTTCCTCGTGGCCTTCTCCCTGCCCAACATGTTCCGCCGCTTCTTTGCCGAGGGCGCGTTCAACATGGCCTTCGTGCCGATGTTCTCCAAGAAGGTCGAGGCGGACGAGGATCCCGAGCGCTTCGCGCAGGAGGCCTTCGCGGGCATGGCCTTCCTGCTCACCCTCTTCACCGTGATCGGCATCCTTGCCATGCCCGCACTGGTCTTTGCCATGGCCTCGGGCTTTGCCGAGGACGAGCGCTTCGATCTTGCGGTGGAATATGGCCGTCTGGCCTTTCCCTACATCCTGTTCATCTCGCTCGCCGCGCTGGTCTCGGGCGTGCTCAACGCCACAGGCCGCTTCATGGCCGCCGCCGCGGCGCCGGTGCTGCTCAACGTCATCTTCATCGCCGCCGTGCTGGTCGGCGCGGCCTTGGGGCGCGATCCCTCCGAAAGCCTCGGGCTGGGGCTCGACCATGCGCTGGGGCTGCGCGTCGGCGATACGCTGGCCGCGGCGGTGCCGTTGGCGGGGCTGGCGCAGCTCGCCCTCGTCTGGATCGCCGCGAAGCGCGCGGGCTTTCACCTGCGCCTCACCCGGCCCCGCATGACGCCCGAGTTGAAGAAGCTCGCCGCCATCGCCGCGCCCGCAGCCCTCGCGGGCGGCGTGGTGCAGATCAACCTGCTGGTGGGCCGGCAGGTGGCGAGCTTCTTCGAAGGGGCCGTGGCCTGGCTCAACTATGCCGACCGGCTCTACCAGCTGCCCCTCGGCGTGGTCGGCATCGCCGTGGGCGTGGTGCTCCTGCCGGACCTGTCGCGCCGCCTGCGCGCGGGCGACGAGGCGGGCGGGCGCGATGCCTTCAACCGCGCCGCCGAGATGAGCCTCGCGCTCACCATCCCCGCCGCCGTGGCGCTCGTGGTGATCCCCGTGCCGCTGGTCTCGGTGCTGTTCGAGCGCGGCGCCTTCACCACCGACGACACCATGGCCACCGCGCTCACCGTGGCGGTCTACGGCCTCGGCCTGCCCGCCTTCGTGCTGCAAAAGGCGCTGCAGCCGCTGTTCTTCGCGCGCGAGGACACCAGGAGCCCGTTTCGCTACGCGCTCGTGGCGATGCTGGTCAACGCGGTGGTGGCGATCGGGCTTGCCCCGGTGATCGGCTTCATCGCCGCAGCGCTGGGCACGACGCTGGCGGGCTGGGCCATGGTCTGGCTGTTGTGGCGCGGCTCGCGCGCCATGGGGGCGGCGGCCGAATGGGACGACCGCTTCCGCCGCCGGCTGTGGCGGATCTGCGGCGCCTCGGCGCTGATGGGCGTGGTGCTTTTCGGCGGCGCGGCGCTGCTCGGCCCGTTCCTTGCCACGCCCATGATCCGCTACGCGGCGCTGGCGCTGCTCGTGGCGATCGGCATGGCGGCCTATTTCGGCTTCGGCCAGCTTCTGGGCGCGTTCCGGCTGGCCGAGTTCCGCCGCGCGGTGCGGCGCTAGCGCGTTCGCATCCGCGCCAGAAAGCCGCGCGCGCCACCCGGCGCCAGAAGCGGCGACAGCGCGATCCCGGCGATGAAACCGGCGGCGTCGGCCACCCATGCGGGGTCGGCGCCGAACATCAGGCCGAACACCAGCTGCAGCCCCAGCAGCACCCCGATCAGCCGGAAGGCGGCGAGCCGATTGGCGCCGTTGCGCCCCAGCTGCAGCCACATCAGGTAGGTGAAGGCGCCGATCAGCCCGTAGACTGCCGGGTAGGCGCCGATCAGCGGATAATTGGTCGAGACAAACATCCCGAAGGCCAGCGCCCCCGCCAGCGTCGTCGCCAGCAAGAGCAGGCCGAGCGCCAGCGGGTGCAGCACCTCGCCCACGAACTTGCCCAGCGCCAGAAGGAGCGCCACGGCAAAGAGCGCATGGGTCAGGCTCATATGCACGAAGGGGTAGCTCAGCAGCCGCGAGGCGAGGCCCCAGTCCCAGCGCATGGCAAGCCGGTCGAACACGGCGGGCGAAAAGCCGAAGCCCTCGATCGCGCCGATGCGCCAGCCGATCGCCTGCGGCCCGCCGACGAGCCCGGTGGCGCCGAGCGACAGCGCCGCCTCGACCCCCGCCATGACCAGCGCCAGCACCACGATCAGCGGCGGCAGCGTGCCGAAGGGTCCCTCCATCGGGGCGTGGTTCGGATCGGGTCTCGGATAATATCCCTGCGGTCGCATCTTCGCCCCTTCGGTTGACCTCGACAGGGGGCATGGCTAATCGGAATGCCACCCGGTTTCCAGCAGGACACGCGCCATGACCGACACCACCTTCGCCCCCCGCGTCTTTTCGGGCATCAAACCCTCGGGCGGGCTGACGCTCGGCAACTATCTGGGGGCCATCAAGCGCTTCGTCGAGATGCAGGGTGGCGATTTCGAGACGATCTTCTGCGTGATGGACCTGCACGCCATCACCGTCTGGCAGGACCCCGAGGAGCTCAAGCGCGCCACGCGCGAAGTGGCGGCGGGCTATCTCGCCTCGGGCATCGACCCCGAAAAGTCGATCCTGTTCAACCAGTCCCGCGTCGCGGCCCATGCCGAGCTGGGCTGGCTGTTCAGCTGCGTGGCGCGCATGGGCTGGATGAACCGGATGACCCAGTTCAAGGAAAAGGCCGGCAAGAACGCCGAAAAGCAGAGCCTCGGGCTCTACGCCTACCCCTCCCTGATGGCCGCCGACATCCTCGCCTACCACGCCACCCACGTGCCCGTGGGCGAGGACCAGAAGCAGCATGTGGAGCTGACGCGCGACATCGCGGCCAAGTTCAACCATGACTACGGCACCGAGTTCTTCCCGCTCACCACCCCGGTGATCGAGGGCCCGGCGATGCGGGTGATGAACCTGCGCGACGGCACCAAGAAGATGTCCAAGTCCGGCGAATCGGACATGGAGCGGATCAACATGATCGACGATGCCGACGCCATCGCCAAGAAGTTCAAGAAGGCGCGCACCGACCCCGCGCCGCTGCCCGAGAGCCTCGATGAGCTGAAGGATCGCCCGGAGGCGAAGAACCTCGTGGACATCTATGCCGGCCTGTCGGGGGTGAGCGCGGAACAGGTGATCGCCGAGTATGGCGGCGCAGGCTGGGGCCAGTTCAAACCGGCGCTCGCCGATCTCGCGGTGGAAAAGCTGGCGCCGATCTCCTCGGAGATGGCGCGGCTGATGGACGACCCGGCCGAGATCGACCGGATCATGGCGAAGGGTGCCGAGCGCGCCCGCGCCATCGCCGATCCGATCGTGGCGAAGACTTCCGAGATCATGGGCCTCATCCGCTGAAGCCCGGCGGAGGGGCCTTGCGCGGCCCCTCCGGTTCATCTTTCCACAAATACGCAAACCCGGCATCGGCGGCGGGACGCAGCTGCGGCCTCTCGCGCGCCACGACCCTTCGGCATGCGTATTTGAAGAAAGATGAAAGGGAAGCGATGCGCTCCCCTTTCAGCGCCATCTCAGATCAGCCGCACCTGCGTGCCGACCTCGACCAGCCCGTAGAGCCTGGCGATGTGCTCGTTGTAGAGACCGATGCAGCCATCCGAGGAGGGCCGGCCGATCTTGCGGGTGTCGTGGGTGCCGTGGATGCGGTAATACTGCCAGCTCAGATAGAGCGCATGGGTGCCGAGCGGGTTCTCGGGCCCGGCGGGCACGACCCGCGGCAGCGAGGGATCGCGCTCGCGCATCGAGGGCGTCGGCGTCCAGGTCGGCCCCTCGATCTTGCGGATCACCTCGGTGTAGCCGAGCTTGGTCAGCTCCGGGCTGACCGGCACCGACGAGGGGTAGAGCCGGTAGGTCTCTCCGTCGCCGCCCCAGTAATGCACCGCCCGCGCGCTCGTGTCGGCGACGATGACGCCGACGCCCAGCGCGTCGAAATGATCGCGCCAGTCGATCTTCTGCAGCGCCGAGACGTTGCGCTGCACCGCGCCGGTGGCGGCGATGGCGGGGGCCGCGAGCGTCACGAGACCGGCGGTGGCCGTGGCGATGAAGGCACGTCGGGACTGTGTCATGCAAACTCCTTGCCTGTTTTGCCTCTCCTTCCGCGTCCGGGGCGCGAGGATCAACTCACGACGACGCGAGCCGGGGCATCGCCGCCGCGCATTGTTGCAACGATGCCGTGCCGGGCAAGCCGCGCGGCGCGCTCGATCCGAGGCGCGGCGGCAACGTCCGGACGCCCCGTGGCCCGCGCGGCCCCGAGGCCTCTCGACCGCTTCGTGCCGCTGGCCTAGCCTGCGAGCCAAAGCGGAGGACAGGCATGGCGACGGGCACCGATATCCGGACCTATCACGACGGGCGCTGGCACGAGGGGGACATCGCGGTGATCCGCGCCTCGGACCACGGCGCATGGCTCGGCACCACGGTGTTCGACGGGGCGCGCTACGCGCATGGGCTGACGCCCGATCTCGACAAGCACTGCGCCCGCACCAATGCCTCGGCAAAGGCGCTGATGATCACCCCCACCGTCTCGGCGCAGGAGATGGTCGACATCGTCCGCGAAGGGCTCGCCGCCTGCCCGAAGGATGCGGCGATCTACATCCGGCCGATGTACTGGGCGCTCGATGGCGGCCCCTTGGGCATCCTGCCCGAGCAGGGGCCGACCGGCTTCGCCATCGCGCTCGAAGCGATCCCGATGGCCCCGCCGGAGGCCGCGACGACGCTGACCACCACCCGCTTCCGCCGCCCCGTGATGGAGGATGCGGTGGTCAACGCCAAGGCGGGCTGCCTCTACCCCAACAATGCGCGCATGATCGCCGAGGCCCGCGCCAAGGGCTTCGGCAACGCGCTGGTGGCCGACGCGCTCGGCAATGTCGCCGAAAGCGCCAGCTCCAACGTCTTCATCGTGAAGGATGGCGAGGTCTTCACGCCGGTGCCCAACGGCACCTTCCTCGCGGGCATCACCCGCGCGCGCCACATCGCCAACCTGCGAGCCGACGGGGTAAGGGTGCATGAGGTGACGATGTCCTTCGAGGACGTGCACGCCGCCGACGAGGTCTTCTTGTCGGGCAACATGCACAAGGTCACCCCGGTCACCGCCTTCGACGAGACCCGCTACGAGATCGGCCCGGTGACGAAGCGGGTGCGCGAGATGTACTGGGACTGGGCGGCGACGGCGGGCTGAAATGCGGCTCTGGCGCCTTCTCGACCGGCTGCTGGCGGTCCTGCCGCTGGGGCTGACGGCGCTGGCGCTGGCGCTGCTGCTGTCGCAGAATCCCTTTGCCGCGCCCTATCTGGAGCGCGGCACCGAAGCCGTGGCGCTGGAGCTGCGCGCGGCGCTGGCACGCGAGGTGACGCCGGACTGGTACGTGGCCGGAATGGACCGCGCGCTTCTGGCCGAGGATCTCGACGCGATGCGCATGATCGCGGCCACCGGCGCGCGGCACGGCATCGCGCCCTCGCCCGCGCTTCTGGGCCGGATGCAGGCGCTGGAGGCGCGCGAGACCGGGGCGCTGGCCGCGGCGCGCGATTGCGCGGTCTGCGCCGCCGACATCACCGCCTGCCCGCGCGTGGCGCTTCTTGCGATGTGCGGCGTCACGGTGGAGATGACGCCCTTGGGCGATCTCAACGCGCTGCGCCGCGCGGGCCAGGCCGCGATCGCGGGCGAGGAGATCGACCGGATCGAGGTGGCGCTGGCGGGCGTGGGCCTCGGCGCGACCGGGCTGGTGCTGGCCTCCGGCGGGACCAGCGCCACCGTGAAGGTCGGCGCCACCGCGCTCAGGCTGGCGCGCAGGATGGGCAAGGTCAGCGAAGGCTTCGCCGCCGAGCTGCGCCGGCTCTCGGATGTGGGCTTTCGCCCCGACAGGCTCGACGATCTGGCGCTGGGCCGGGTCGGCATCGACGAGGTGGCGGATGCCGCGAAGCTCGCTCGGGTGGGCGAGCTGGCCTCCGATCTGGGCCATGTCGCGGCCAAGACCTCCCTGACCGACGCGGTGCTGATGCTGGAGCATGTCGATGATGCCGCCGATGCGCGCCGTCTGGCGCGGCTGTCGGATGCCGCCGGGCCCGAGACCCGCGCCACGCTCGACATTCTCGGCAAGGGCCGCGCCTTTCGGGCGCTGGTGCGGCTGTCGGATCTCGCCATCGGGGCGGCGGCGCTGGTCTGGCTGCTGGCCGGGCAGCTGCTGATCCTCGTGGGTGAGCGCATCGGCCGCCTGCTGTTGGCGCTGTTGCGCGCCCCGCTGCGCGCGCAGGCCCGCGCCGCGGTGCCCCCCGCCCCCGCCTCGCTGCGCGCCGAGCCGCCGCTGACCCGGCCGCAGCCGCGGCTGCGCCCCGACCCGCCCCTGCGCCGCCCCGTTGTGCCGCACCCCGTCCTGAGCCAGACTGCGGCCGAATAGGAAGACCCCATGCGCAAGTTCCTCGTGATCCTCGACGACACCCGTGAATGTCTCAACGCCATGCGCTTTGCCGCGATGCGTGCGGGCAAGACCGGCGGCGGCGTCACCATCCTGTCGGTGATCCCGCCCGACGAGTTCAACCACTGGGTCGGGGTGGGCGAGATCATGCGCGCCGAGGCGCGCGAGCGGATCGAGGTGCATTTCGAGGTCTTCGCCAAGTGGATGCGCGACCGCCAGAACGTCCACCCCACCCTCGTGATCCGCGAGGGCGAGACCGTGCCCGAGATTCTCGCCCAGATCCGCGAGGACGAGGAGATCGGCATCCTGGTGCTCGGCGCGGGCGCCGACCGCAAGGGGCCGGGCCCGCTGGTGAGCCAGCTGACGCGCGAGGCGGGCAGCCTGCCCGTGCCGATCACCATCGTGCCGGGCGACATCTCCAAGGAGCGGCTCGAGGCGATCACCTGACCGTTCATTTAGAACCGTTCCAAATCTTGACTTCGGGCCGGTCAGGGCGCATATCGGGAGCCTGAAACGAAAGGTGGTCCCGATGTTCATCCAGACCGAATCCACGCCGAACCCCGCGACGCTGAAGTTCCTGCCGGGGCAGACCGTGCTCGAGATGGGCACGGCCGATTTTCCCTCCGAGGAGGCCGCGCAGGCCAGCCCGCTGGCGCGCCGCATCTTTTCGACCGGCGGCGTGGCGGGCGTGTTCCTCGGCTCGGACTTCGTCACCGTGACCAAGACCGACGCCGTCGAGTGGGACCACATCAAGCCCGCCGTGCTGGGCGCGGTGATGGAGCATTTCCAGTCCGGCGCCCCGGCGATCGACGACGGCACGCCGAGCAGCGCGACCGCGGGCGGACATGCCGAGCACACCGGCGAGGACGGCGCGATCGTCGAGCAGATCAAGGAGCTGCTCGACACCCGCGTGCGCCCGGCTGTGGCGCAGGATGGCGGCGACATCACCTTCCACGGCTTCGACCGCGGCGTGGTCTACCTGCACATGCAGGGGGCCTGCGCGGGTTGCCCCTCCTCGACCCTGACGCTCAAGATGGGCATCGAGAACCTGCTGCGCCACTACATCCCCGAGGTGGTCGAGGTGCGGCCGGTCGCGGCCTGATGACACCGCTTCTGGCGATCGACACATCGGCCGCGCATTGCGCGGCCGCTCTGCGTCTTGAGGGGCGGACCGTCGCCCGCATCGAGCCGATGGCCAAGGGGCAGGCCGAGCGGCTGATGCCCTTTCTCGAAGAGCTTCTGGCCGCCGAGGGCCTTGGTTTCAAGGACCTCGCGGCGATAGGCGTCGGCTGCGGCCCCGGCAATTTCACCGGGCTCAGGATCGGCGTCTCGGCCGCGCGCGGCCTGGCGCTGGGCTTGGGCATCCCGGCGGTCGGCGTCACCGGCTTCGAGGCGGCGGGGCTGGGCCATCCGCGCCCCGTCACCATCGCCCTGCCCGCCCCGCGCGATCATCTCTGGCTGCAGCGCCTGACCGAAACCGGCGCCGAGCCGCCCCGCCTTGCCCCCGCCTCCGAGGCGGGAGAGGTGCCACACGCCCCCGATGCGGAGACGCTGGTGCGCGCCATCGCCGAGATCGCCCAAGGCCGGGCGACGACGCCGCAGCCGCGCCCGGCGCCGCTCTATGTCCGCCCCGCCGATGCCGCGCCGCCGCGCGATCCCGCGCCCGTGCTGATCGGATGACCGCGCCCGCGGCATTGGCCCTGACCCATGCCGCGGCCTTTCGCGGCGAACGGGGCTGGAGCGCGGAGGAATTCGAAGGGCTGCTCTCGGCCCCCGGAACGATCCTTTCGGGCGATGCGACGAGCTTCGTTCTGGGCCGGGTGACGCTCGACGAGGCCGAGATCCTGACCTTGGCGACCCATCCCGATCACCTCCGCTTGGGCCATGCCGGGCGCGCGCTCGCGGCCTTTCATGCCGCCGCCCATGCGGCGGGCGCGCGCATGGCCTTTCTCGAGGTGGCCGAGGATAATACGGCGGCCCGCGCGCTCTATGCCGCATGGGGCTATGCGCAGGCCGGGCGCAGGCCGGGCTACTACGCCCGCCAGGGGCGCGCGCCGGTGGCGGCGCTGATCCTCACGCGCGCATTATCGGGCCGCGATGCCCCCGGCCCGGACGCCGATCCGGAGGCTACGCAGCGTCAGACGGCGCGGTGACTTGGCGCAAATCAAGGAAAAATCAGTTGACCCCCGAGGCCCTGACAAGGCCTTATCCTGCCATGAGCCGGCGCGTGACCGGCAGGCGCGGCGTGATCCCTCACCCCGCGTCGTGACCTGACAGGGAGCTATTGATGACCCATCTCGCGAAATTCCTCGGCGCGACCGCAGCCCTCGCCCTCTCGGCGGGCGCCGCCCTGGCCGACCCGGCGCTGATCTACGATCTGGGCGGCAAGTTCGACAAGTCGTTCAACGAGAGCGCGCATAACGGCGCGACCCGCTGGGCCGAGGAAACCGGCAATTCCTACGCCGAGGTCGAGCTGCAGTCCGACGCCCAGCGCGAGCAGGCGCTGCGCCGCTTCGCCGAGGCCGGCAACAACCCGATCGTCACCGTCGGCTTCTCCTTCATGACGCCGCTCGAAGAGATCGCCACCGATTATCCCGACACCAAGTTCGTGATCATCGACGGCGTGGTCGATCAGCCCAATGTCCGCTCGGTGATCTTCAACGAGCACGAGGGCTCCTACCTCGTCGGCCAGATGGCGGCGATGGCTTCCGAGACCGGCACCGTCGGCTTCATCGGCGGCATGGACATCCCGCTCATTCGCAAGTTCGCCTGCGGCTATGCCCAGGGCGCGCAGGCGGTGAACCCCGACATCACCGTTCTGTCGAACATGACCGGCACCACCCCCGCCGCCTGGAACGACCCGGTGAAGGGCTCGGAGCTGACCCAGGCGCAGATCTCCCAGGGCGCGGACGTGATCTATGCCGCCGCGGGCGGCACCGGCATCGGCGTGCTGCAGACCGCCGCCGACCAGGACATCCTGTCGATCGGCGTCGACAGCAACCAGAACTACCTGCAGCCGGGCAAGGTGCTGACCTCGATGGTCAAGCGGGTCGACAACGCGGTCTATGACGCCTTCGAGGCGGGCACCGACATCGAGACCGGCATCAACGTCATGGGCGTGAACAACGAGGGCGTGGGCATCGCCGTCGACGAGCACAACGAGGCGCTGGTGACCGAGGAGATGACCGCCGCGGTCGAGGACGCCAAGGCCAAGATCGCCTCGGGCGAGATCGAGGTGCATGATTACATGAGCGACGAAGGCTGCCCCTCGCTCGATTTCTGATCGCCCCGCAAAGCATGACACGAGGGGCCGCGCCGCAAAGCGCGGCCCCGTTTCGCAGTTGAGGACCGGACATCCCATGACCGACCAGACCCCCGCGATCGAGCTCAAGGACATCTCCAAGGCCTTCGGCCCCGTGCAGGCCAACAAGGACATCTCGATCCGGGTGATGCCGGGCACGATCCACGGCATCATCGGCGAGAACGGCGCCGGCAAATCGACGCTGATGTCGATCCTCTACGGCTTCTACCGCGCCGATTCCGGCGAGGTCTTCATCAATGGCAAGCGCACCGAGATCCCCGACAGCCAGGCCGCGATCCGCGCCGGCATCGGCATGGTGTTCCAGCATTTCAAGCTGGTGCAGAACTTCACCGTGCTCGAAAACGTCGTTCTGGGCGCCGAGGATGGCCGCATGCTGCGCCCCTCTCTCGCCAAGGCGCGGCGCGAGCTGAAGGATCTCGCCGCCGAATACGAGCTCAACATCGACCCCGATGCGCGGATCGAGGATATCGGCGTCGGCATGCAGCAGAGGGTCGAGATCCTCAAGGCGCTCTACCGGCAGGCCGACATCCTCATTCTCGACGAGCCCACCGGCGTGCTGACGCCGGCCGAGGCCGACCACCTGTTTCGCATCCTGCGCGGCCTGCGCGACCAGGGAAAGACGATCATCCTGATCACCCACAAGCTGCGCGAGATCATGGAAAGCACCGACACGGTGAGCGTGATGCGGCGCGGCGAGATGACCGCCACCGTCAAGACCGCCGAGACCTCGCCGCCCGAACTGGCCGAGCTGATGGTCGGGCGCAAGGTGCTGTTGCAGGTCGAAAAGCCCCCCGCCACCCCCGGCAAGACGATCCTCGAGGTCGAGAACCTGACGGTGGTCGACAGCAAGGGCGTGGAGCGGCTGCGCGGCATCGGGCTGGAAATTCGCGCGGGCGAGATCCTCGGCGTCGCGGGGGTCGCGGGCAACGGCCAGTCCGAGCTGCTCGAGGTCCTGGGCGGCTACCGCAAGGCCAAGGGCAGCATCCGCCTCAACGGCACGGAGATCGACCTGTCCGGCTCGAAATCCGACGCGCGCACCCGGCGCCAAAACGGCATCGCCCACGTCCCCGAGGACCGGCACCACGAGGGGCTCATCCTCGATTTCGCCGCCTGGGAGAACGTGGCCTTCGGCTATCACGACCGGCCCGAATTCAACAAAGGCGTCTTCATGGACAACGCGGCCATCAAGGCCGACGCCGCCGCGAAGATGGAGCGCTTCGATGTGCGCCCGCCCAACCCCAACCTCGCCGCCAAGAACTTTTCGGGCGGCAACCAGCAGAAGATCGTGGTCGCGCGCGAGATCGAGCGCAATCCCGACCTGCTGCTGATCGGCCAGCCGACGCGCGGCGTCGATATCGGCGCGATCGAGTTCATCCACGAGCAGATCGTGGCGCTGCGCGACGCGGGCAAGGCGGTGCTGCTGGTCTCGGTCGAGCTCGACGAGATCATGTCGCTGTCCGACCGCATCGCGGTGATGTTCGACGGCAAGATCATGGGCGAGCGCCTGCCGTCCGAGACCGACGAGCGCGAGCTGGGCCTTCTGATGGCGGGCATCACCGATACCGACAAACCCCATAGCGAGGCCGAGATCGAGGCCAACCTTGCCAAGACGCGCGCCAGCGTCGCGAAGGAGGCCTGAGATGCAGAAGATGCCGCAATGGGCGGATGTGGTGCTGATCCCGCTGATCAGCCTGCTTCTCGCCGCCATTCTCTCGGCGCTGGTGATCCTCGCCATCGGCGAGAACCCCTGGGCCGCGCTCAAGCTGATGGTCGATGGCTCGATGGGCTCGACCTATGCCTGGGGCTACACGCTCTACTACGCGACCAACTTCATCTTCACCGGCCTTGCCGTGGCGATCGCCATCCATGCGCGGCTGTTCAACATCGGCGGCGAGGGCCAGGCGATGCTGGGCGGCTTGGGCGTGGCGCTGATCGCGCTCTACATCCCCTGGCCGCACTGGACGCTGGCGCTTTTGGGCGGCGCGGTGGGCGCGGCGCTGTTCGGGGCGGCCTGGGCGCTGATCCCGGCCTGGCTTCAGGCCAAGCGCGGCAGCCATATCGTGATCACCACGATCATGTTCAACTTCATCGCCGCGGCGCTGCTGAACTACCTGCTGATCGGCGCGCTCAAGCCTTCGGGCTCGATGGAGCCCGCCACCGGCCGCTTCCCCGAGGCGACGCATCTGCCGACCTTCCAGGACATGTTCTCGACCGCCGAGACCGCGCTGTTTCGCGGCGCGCCGGTGAACGTGTCGTTCTTCGTGGCGCTGATCGCCTGCGTCGCGGTCTGGGCGCTGATCTGGCGCACCCGGCTGGGCTACGAGATCCGCGCCTTCGGCCAGTCGGAATCGGCGGCGAAATACGCGGGCATCTCGCCCACCCGGATCATCGTGGTCACCATGCTGATTTCCGGCGGGCTCGCGGGGATGATGGCGATCAACAACGTCATGGGCGAAGCCGAGCGGCTGGTCCTGAACGCGGTCGAGGGCGCGGGCTTCATCGGCATCGCCGTGGCGCTGATGGGGCGCAGCCACCCCTTCGGCGTGCTGCTCGCGGCGCTGCTCTTCGGCTTTCTCTACCAGGGCGGCGCCGAGCTGGCGCTGTGGACCTCGATCCCGCGCGAGCTGATCGTGGTGATCCAGGCCCTCGTGATCCTCTTCACCGGTGCGCTCGACAACATGGTCCGCATGCCGCTGGAGGCGATGTTCCTGAGGCTTAGGCCCGCGCCGAAGCCCGCCCGCAAGACCGAACCGGCGGAGTGAGCCCATGGATTTCCTGACCCTTCTGCAGGTGCTCGACACCACCATCCGCCTTGCCACGCCGCTGCTTCTGGCCTGTCTCGCGGGGCTGTTTTCCGAGCGCGCGGGCATCTTCGACATCGGCCTCGAAGGCAAGATGCTGGCCTCGGCCTTTCTCACCGCCGCCGTGGCCGCGGCCAGCGGCTCGGTGCTGATCGGCACGGTTGCGGGCATCGGTGCGGCGCTGGCGCTTTCGGGCGTGCATGGCCTCGCCTCGATCACCTTCCGCGGCAACCAGCTGATCTCCGGCGTCGCGATCAACTTCCTCGCCGCCGGTCTCACGGTGGTGGTGGCGCAAAGCTGGTTCGGACAGGGCGGCCGCACGCCGCAGCTGTCGGGCAATGCCCGTTTCGAGACGATCGACCTGCCGCTCGCCGCCGAGATGCGCGACATTCCCATCCTCGGCCCGATCTATGCCGAGCTGATCTCGGGCCACACGCTGCTGGTCTATGTCGGCCTCCTGATGGTGCCGCTGACCTGGTGGGTGCTGTTTCGCACCCGCTTCGGCCTGCGGCTGCGCGCGGTGGGCGAGAACCCCGCCGCCGTCGACACCGCCGGCGTCTCGGTGGTGGGCCTGCGCTTTGCCGCCGTGGCGATCTGCGGCCTGCTGACCGGCCTCGCCGGCGCCTATCTCTCGACCGGGCTTCAGGCGGGCTTCGTCAAGGACATGACGGCGGGGCGCGGCTACATCGCGCTCGCGGCGCTGATCTTCGCCAAGTGGCGGCCCTGGTACGCGCTCGGCGCCTGCCTGCTGTTCGGCTTCCTGCAGGCGATCGCCCTGCGCCCCGACGTGATCGAGGGCACGCTCGGCTTCGAAGTGGGCGTGCAGCTTCTCGACGCCCTTCCCTATATTCTCACGGTGGTGATCCTCGCGGGCTTCGTCGGCCGCGCGATCCCGCCCCGCGCCGGAGGCGAACCCTATGTCAAAGAGCGTTGAACTCGCGGGCCTGATCAAGGCCCAGGCCGGATCCGAGCCCGTCAAATACGGGCTGATCCTCGGCTCGGGGCTGGGCCATATCGCGGGCGCCGTGGACGGCGTGACCATCCCCTATGACCAGCTTTCGGGCTTTCCCCATGCGGGCGTGTCGGGCCACAACCCGGTGCTCGCCATTGGCGAACTCGAAGGCCAGCGCGTCGCCGTCTTCGGCGGGCGGGCGCATTACTACGAGCGCGGCAATCCCAACGAGATGCGCCTGCCGCTCGAAGTGCTCAAGGAGCTCGGCGCCGAGGCGGTGATCCTGACCAATGCCGCGGGCTCGCTGCGCTCGGAAATGCCCACCGGCTCGATCATGGCGCTGTCGGATCACATCAACTTCTCGGGGATGAACCCCCTGATCGGAGAGCAGACCGACCGGCGCTTCGTGCCGATGGGCGACGCGCATGACGCCGATCTGCGGGCGCTGCTGCATGCCGCGGCCAAGGCCGAGGAGGTCGAGATGCATGAGGGCGTCTATGCCTGGTATTCCGGCCCCTCCTTCGAGACCCCGGCCGAAATCCGCGCGATCCGTACGCTGGGCGCCGATGCGGTCGGCATGTCGACCGTGCCCGAGGTGATCCTCGCGCGCTTCATGGGGCTGCGCGCGCTTGCCGTCTCGGCGATCACCAACATGGCCGCCGGCATGTCCGACGAGAAGATCGGCCATGAGCACACAAAGGCCATGGCGCCCTTGGGCGCGGCCAAGCTCGAACAGGTGCTGCGGCGGATGCTGCGCGACATGGGCTGATTATGCCGCGTCGCGGCATTCTTTGCGCCGGGGGGCTTGGAAATCCCCCCGGGGGCTGACTTAATCGCCCCGTCGCAAAAGGCATGCCATGCAGCTCTACCTCCCCATCGCCGAGGTTTCGGTCAACATCTTCCTGATCCTCGGCCTCGGCGGTCTGGTCGGCGTGCTGTCGGGGATGTTCGGCGTCGGCGGCGGCTTTCTCATCACGCCGCTGCTGTTTCTCGCGGGCATCCCGCCCGCCGTGGCCGTCGCCACCTCGACCAACCAGATCGTCGCCTCCTCCTTCTCGGCGCTCTTGGGCCATCTGCGGCGGCGCACCGTCGATATCGCGATGGGATCGGTGCTGCTCGCGGGCGGCCTGATGGGGTCGGCGCTCGGGATCGTGGTGTTCAACTGGCTCAAGGCGCGCGGTCAGGTCGATCTGCTGGTCGAGCTGAGCTACGTGATCTTTCTCGGCACGGTCGGCGCGATGATGTTCGTCGAGAGCCTGAACGCGCTGATCAAGTCGCGCCGCCCCGGCGCGCGGCCCAAGCGGCGCAAGCATTACTGGGTCCATGCGCTGCCCCTGAAGATGAAGTTCCGCGTCTCGGGGCTCTACATTTCGGCGATCCCACCCCTGCTCGTGGGGCTTTCGGTCGGCGTTCTGGCGGCGATCATGGGGGTGGGCGGCGGCTTCGTCATGGTGCCGGCGATGATCTACCTCCTCGGCATGCCCACCAAGGTCGTGATCGGCACCTCGCTGTTCCAGATCATCTTCGTCACCGGCTTCACCACCATGCTGCACGCGGTGACCAACCAGACGGTCGATATCGCGCTGGCGCTCCTGCTGATCGCGGGCGGGGTGATCGGGGCGCAGTTCGGCACCCGCATCGGCGCGCGGATGAAGGCCGAGCAGCTGCGCATCCTGCTGGCGCTCCTTGTGCTCGCGGTCTGCGGGCAGCTGGCGCTGGGGCTGGTGCTGGAGCCCTCCGAGCTTTACGAGATCCAGCCGGTGACGGCGCAATGATCCGACTGGCGCTCCTGCTTCTGGCGCTCGCCTCTCCCGCCCGCGCCGAGGAGATCGTGCTCGGGCTGAGCCGCGACCAGGTCGCCATCACCGCGACCTTCGACGGCTCCGACATCCTGATCTTCGGCGCGGTCCACCGCGAGGCGCCGCCGCCGGTGAACGCCGATCCGCTCGAGGTCGTGGTCACCGTGGCGGGCCCTTCCGAGACCGCGGTCGTGCATCGCAAGGAGCGGCGCGCGGGCATCTGGGTCAACACCGATCCGGTGACGATCAAGGGCGCGCCGACCTTCTACGCCGTCGCCACCACCGGCCCCTTGGACGATGTGCTGGGCATCACCGAGGATCTGCGGCTGGCGATCTCGACCTCCCGCGCGATCCGCGCGGCGGGCAACCGCGCCTTCGAGACGGCCGATCACGTCGCGGCGCTGGTGCGAATCCGCGAGGCGCAGGGGGTCTACCGGCTGCAGGAGGGGGCGGTGGATCTCGACCGCGAGACGCTGTTTCGCACGGCGCTGGCCCTGCCCGCCGACCTGGTCGCCGGCAATTACACCACCCGCATCTTCCTGACGCGCGGCGGTAAGGTGATCAACAGCTACGAGACGGTGATCGGCGTGCGCAAGGTCGGCATCGAGCGCTGGATGTTCGACTTCGCGCAGGAGCGCGCGCCGCTCTACGGGCTCCTGTCGCTCGTTCTGGCGATCGCGGCGGGCTGGGCGGCCTCGGCGGCCTTTGCCGGGTGGCGGCGCTGAAGGCCGCTAAAATCCCCGCTATTCCGCCCCTCCCGCCGCGGGGCTGCGCCATGCTAGGTTGATCCCGGTGAGCGGTAGCAGGCGAAGAGGAGCACCGATGTCCCATCGCTGGATGTTCGACGTATTGACCGATCTTGAAACCTATGCCCGCCGCAACGGGCTGCCGCAATTCGCCCAGAGGCTCTCCGAGGCGGCGGGACAGGCGGCGCGCGAGCTTGCCACCGCCCCCGATGAGCCGGGCAAGGCGCCGCACCGCGCCGAATAGGCGCCGCACCGCCTCTGGCCCCCGCCGCGGCGCGCGGATAGGGTCGCGCCATGACCCTTCCTGCCGCCGTGACCTTCTCCTCCGACCAGGCCGAAGCCTGGGATGCCGTGACGCAGCTTCTGCGCTCGACCGGCGTGGATCTCGATGACGAGCTTCTGAGCGCGCCCGCCTCGGATGCCCGCCGCGCCATCGCCGTGATCGGCAAGGCCGGCTCGGGCAAGACGCTGCTGCTGGCGGAACTCACGCGAAAGCTCAAGGAGGCGGGCGTCGACATCGTTTCGGGCGATTGGGAGGGGCGCAGGAAAAAGGACCGGCGCACGCTGGCCATTCTCGCGCCGACCAACAAGGCGGCGAGCGTGCTGCGCAATCGCGGCGTTCCCGCCACCACGATCCACCGCATCCTCTACACCCCGGTCTACGACCCCGAATACGAGAAGATCGCCGAATGGCTCGGCGGCGATGGCGAAAAGCCCAATATTGAGGGCCTCACCGAGGAGGCGCTGGCCCGCGCCGCTTCCGCCTTCGCCACCCATGGCTCGGTGCCCGCAGCACTCGCGGCCGCGGGGCTCAGGGGTTCGGATTTCATCACCGGCTGGAAGCGCCGCGAGGAGCCGCTCGACATCGGCTTCATCGACGAATCCTCGATGCTCGACGAAAAGCAGGTCGAGGATCTGAAAGAGATCTTCCCGACGCTGGTGCTGTTCGGCGATCCGGCGCAGCTGCCGCCCGTGCAGTCCTCGGGCGGGATGGTGTTCGACGCGATGAAGGATGCCGACAAGCACGTGCTGCACCGCATCCACCGGCAGGATGCCGACAACCCGATTCTCGATCTGGCCCATGCGCTGGCCGATCCGCAGGTCGATTTCTATGCCTTCGAGCGGCTGGTGCAGGAGGCCGCGAGCCGCGACGAGCGCGTGGTGATGGCGCGCCGGGTCGAGGCCGAGCTGATGGCGCGCAGCCCGGTGCTGGTGTGGCGCAACGCCACGCGCATCCGCCTCATTCACGCCTTCCGCGCCGCTTACGGCGCGCCCGAGGGCGACCTGCTGCCGGGCGAGCCGCTCATCTGCGACGGCATCGAGCTGCCCCTGAAGCACCGCAAGAAGCGGCTCGATCTGGAAGCGCGCGGCCTGATCAAGGGGGCGCAGGTGGTCTATATGGGCCCCGGTCGCAAGCCGGGGTTTTCGCGGCTGCACGTGATGGGCGCGCCCGAGCCGCAGCTTTCGGCCGCCTCGATCGTGCGGATCGAGCAGGAGGGCGACGCCGAGCCCTTCATTCCCTATGCCGCGCGGATGGGCGCGACCTTCCTGCACGGCGCCGCCGTGACGATCCACAAGGCCCAAGGCTCGCAATGGGACACGGTGCAGGTCTTTGCCCCCGATATCGAGATCGCCTCGCGCATGGGGCGCGTCGAAGCCGGGCAGCCCTTGTGGAAGCGGCTGGCCTATGTGGCGATCACCCGCGCCGAGCGCGAGCTGCGCTGGGTGGTCCGCTCGATGCTGGCCAAGCCGACCGACAGCCTCGGCACCGATGATCTGGTGGCGCCCGCCGCGCCCTTCACGCTCAGCGCCCCGGCGTCGGAGGGCTGAGATCGGGTGCTGCCGCGGCAAGGCGCGCGGGCTCGAAATGATGCGCGACCGAGGCCGCGTAAAAGCGCAGCACCGGCTCCGCGCCGGGGGCCGGGCGCAGCCCCTCGCCGCCCTCGACCAGCAGCCCGCGCCGCAGCAGGTTGTCGAGCGCATCGGCGGTGATCCGGGCGGCGTCGCGGCGCGGCAGGGCGACGCCGCGCGCATGCAGCATGCCGAGGCAGGCGGCGACGCGGATCTCGATCCGCTCGGGCGGCAGCGGCGAGACATCGAGCAGGATGCCCGCCACCAGCGGCACCGGCAGCACCGGCATCACCTCCTCGATCCGCGACATCATCTCGCGCGACAGCCGCGCCGTATCCTGCGGCTGCGGCGCGGCTCCGCCCAGGAATTCGGCCAGCGACAATGGCGCGCCGAAACCCACCGAGGCCGTGCCGAAGCCGCGAAACCGCCCCGTCAGCCGCTGGCCCAGATGCCCCAGCACCGCGCCCGCCAGCCGCGCGGGCGGCACGCGAAACCGCCGGTTGCCCGCCGCACCGGCGCCGATCAGCACCCGGTCCTCGAGCACCCGGTCGTAATTCAGCGCCACCGGCACGAAGATCACGTCGCGCGGATGGTTGCCGAAATCCTCGACGATATGGCCCAGAAGCCCCGTCTTCGGGGGTGCCATCCGGCCGGTGAGGCTCAGGCCCCCCTCGGGAAAGATCGCCTGCGTCACGCCCCCCGCCGTCGCCATCTGCACATAGCGCTGCAACACCCGGCGATAGAGCGCGCCGCGATCCCGGCGGCGGATGAAATAGGCCCCCATCGCCCGGATCAGCGGCGCCAGCGGCCAGACCCGCGCCCATTCGCCCACCGCGTAGGAGAGCGCCGAGGTGCGCGCGGCGAGCCATGTCACCAGCACGTAATCCATGTTGGAGCGGTGGTTCATCACGAAGACCACCGCCGCATCGGCGTCGATCGCGTCGAGCGCGTCGCGGTCGAAGGCCCCGAGCCGGATCCGGTAGAGCGCCCGGCTGAGCCATTTCGCCGCCCGCGTGCCGAAGGTGAAATAGGCCGTGGCCGAAAAGGAAGGCACGATCTCGCGCGCATAATCCCCGGCCAGCTCGAAAGCCACGTTCTCGGGCACGCCGTGGCTTTGCGCGTGCTCGACGATCGCCTGCGCCACCGCCGGATCGTAGATCAGCCGCTGGATCATGTCGTGGCGGCGCGCCAGCTTGAACGGCTCGATCGGCCGCGCGAGCCGGGTGTTGAGCCGCGCCACCGCGCGCTCCATCCGCTTGCGAAAGAACCAGCGGACCGAGGGAAATAGAAAATGCGAGGCGAAGGTGACCGTGGCGAAAAGCACGATCAGCACCAGAAGCCAGAGCGGGATCTCGACGGGGCGGAACATGGCCCGACCCTGCCGCAATCGGGCGGCAGAGGGTAGCGCCGAGATGCGCGTGGCCATACCGGCATTGCGCCGCAGCGGCCCGGACGATGCGTTTTGACCACACCTCGCGGGGCCGATCCCGCGCAAATGCCCCCGAGGCGGCCGGAGCGGTCGGCCCGGTCTGGACGCTCGCGGATGGAAGGCCCATCATGAGGGCCCGCAGAAGGCGGGAGTTTCCCGCCAAGGATGAAACGCGATCTCGGCCCGGTTTGGGGGCGGTGATCGATCTCGCCGCCACGAACCGGACCTTGCCATGACCAAGCCTTCCCCCCTGCCCCGGCCGAAGGACGGCCCCGCGCCGATCCGGCTTCGCCCCGATCTGCCGACGCGCGCGGGCTTTGATTCCGATCATCCGCTGGCATGCGGGCTGGTGGGCCGGGAAGGCCCGGCCATCGCCCATCTGGGCGATCTGGCGGCGCTGCTGGCGCGCCCCGCCACCGGGCCTGTGGTGATCGACGCCGATGCGACGGGGCCGTGGCTTCTGGCCATGCTCGTGGCGCTGGCCGAAGCCTGGCCCGGCGGCACGGGCGCGCTGCGCGGGGCGCTGTGCAACGATGCGCTCGATCTCTATCGCGGCCCTGCCGCGCCGTCATGGTCGAGCGAGGCCGCGCTCGATCTTGCGGCCGATACCCTCTCATGGAGCCGGCGCGCCCTGCCGGGGCTGCGCGGCGCGCGGCTGCGGGTCGCGGCACCGGTCGAGGGCGATGCGCTGCGCCCGCTCGTGGCGGCGCTGCATTCGGGGCTGGCGCTTCTGGCGGCGACGGCGCGGCGCGAGCGGCCGCAGCATCTGCGCGCCGCGGCGACGGGGGTGGAGTTTCTCATGCCGGGCAACGGCCCCGGCGACCGCGCGGCGGGGGCCCTCCTGTCGCAGCTGTGGCGCGCGCTTCTGGTCGAACGCCACGGGCCGGGCTTCGCGCTGCCCGAGGATCTGGTGCTCTACCCGGATGGCCGCGACGCGCCGAGCTTTGTCGATGCCGCCGTGCCGGGATGCGATGCGCTGCGCGCCGCGCTGTCGCAGCGGGAAACGGCCGAGGGCGCGGCGGCCTGGCTGTCGCGCCCCGCGGCGACAATGGCCCCGCCCTCCGCACCGCAGGAGATCGACGCCGGTCGAAACGCGGCGCTGGCCCGCTGGCGCCGGGAGCGCGACGGCAATGCCGTACAGAAATCGCTGCTGGCGCTGCGCGAGGCGGCCAAGCGCGGCATCAATGTCATGGGGCCGTCGGTCGCCTGCGCCAAGGCGGGGGTGACCACGGGCGAATGGGCCGCCACGCTGGGCGGCGCCCTGCCCCGGGCGGCCGCGCCCGCCCCTGCCCCTGCTCCTGTCACGGCCCCGCCCCCCCGAGGCGAGCGGATGGCGGCCTGCGCGCGGCTCGATGCGGCAATGCGCGGCCTGTCGCGGCCGATGACCATGCTGCTGGTGCGCCCCGGTCTCGATGCCCGCCCCTGGTCCGGTCATCCGCTTTTGCGCGCCGCGCAGGATTGCGGTGTCTCATTATGCGATTGCGGCGCGCGCCGGATGCCTGCCGAAATCGTCCCCCTCGCCTATCGCGACAAGCCCCATGTGCTGATCTTCGGCCTTTCGAATGCGCAATCTATCCGAATGGCGAATAGCACGGTCATGGAGCTGCAAAAGGCCGGTTTCGGGCCCATTCCAATGCTTGGCCTCGTTGCATTCGATGCCGCTCCGCCCCTGCTCGGCGAATTGCACGAAAGCGTGACGTTACGAAACATTCACGAGACGACAGCCGAGACGTTTCTCGATGATCTATCTCACATGGTGGTTTCGGGAAATGCATTGCCACGCCGTCACCCGACCTAACCTTTAGGATAACTCGTAGCTTTTTGTTGAACATTGCAATAAAGAGTAGTCAATACGGCTTCTATTCAACAGAAAGATCAACCAGATGGATCACAACCTGAACGAGATGTCCCGTCAGGATCTCGAAAAGCTTCGCAAGGAGATCGACGAGGCATTGTCCACCGTTTCGCAACGCGAGCGCAAAGCCGCCCTGGAAGCCGCGGAACGCGCAGCCGCCGAACACGGGTTTTCCCTGGCCGATCTTGCGGACTCCGCAAGCAAGGGCAAGAAATCCAAGACCAAGAACCCGCCCAAATACCGCAATCCCGAAGATCCGACCCAGACCTGGTCGGGCCGCGGCCGCAAACCGCGCTGGATCAACGAAGCCGAGGCTGCCGGGCGACCGCTGTCGGATTTCGAGATCTGAATGTCGGGGCCGGGCTTTGCAGCCCGGCCTTTTTTCATCCTTGGAAGGACAGAGAATGAGCACGCATATCGGCGCAAAGGCGGGCGATATCGCCCCGACCGTTCTCATGCCCGGCGACCCGCTGCGCGCGAAATGGGCCGCGCAGAATTTCCTCGACGCCCCGGAATGCATCAACGAGGTGCGCGGCATGCTCGGCTTCACCGGGACATGGCGCGGCAACCCGGTGACCATCCAGGGCTCCGGCATGGGCATGCCGTCGCTGTCGATCTATGCCAACGAGCTGATCCGCGACTATGACGCGCAGACGCTGATCCGCATCGGCTCCTGCGGCGCGATGCAGGCCGATATCGCGGTGCGCGACGTGATCCTCGCCATGACGGCGTCGAGCGTGGGCAACCCCTCGCGGGCGATGCTGCGCGAGATCCATTACGCGCCGCATGCCGATTTCGGGCTGTTGCGCGCCGCGCATGAGGCCGCATCCAAGCGGGGCACGGCCACCCATGTGGGCGGGATCTATTCCTCGGACACCTTCTATGACGAGCGCCCCGACCTGCATGAGCAGATGGTGCGGCACGGCATCTTGGCGGTGGAGATGGAGGCGGCGGAGCTTTACACGCTGGCCGCGCGGCACAAGCGGCGCGCGCTCGCGGTGCTGACCGTGTCGGACCACCTCGTCACCGGCGAGGACCTGCCCGCCATCGAGCGCGAGCAGAGCTTCGGAGAGATGGTGGAGATCGCGCTGGAAGCCGCTTTCGCCTGAGGCCCCCGTACCGCCGTACCCCTGCCCATGGCAGCGGTGCCGCGGCCTCGCCCGGCGCGCGGATACGATGATCGCCCGGCGCGCTTCCCGCGCCGGGCGATGGTCTTGTCAGACGGCGCGCTCGACCATCATGTGCTTGATCGACTGGATCGCCTTGGCCGGGTTCAGCCCCTTGGGGCAGGTCTTGGCGCAGTTCATGATGGTGTGGCAGCGGTAGAGCTTGAACTCGTCCTCGAGATCGTCGAGCCGCTCGCCCGTCGCCTCGTCGCGGCTGTCGACGATCCAGCGATAGGCGTGCAGAAGCGCCGCCGGCCCGAGATAGCGGTCGCCGTTCCACCAGTAGGAGGGGCAGGCCGTCGAGCAGGACGCGCACATGATGCACTCGTAAAGACCGTCGAGCTTCTTGCGGTCCTCGATCGACTGGCGCCATTCCTTGGCGGGCGTGTTGGTCTCGGTCTCGAGCCAGGGCTTGATCGAGGCGTGCTGCGCGTAGAAATGCGTGAGGTCGGGGATCAGGTCCTTGACCACCGGCATGTGCGGCAGCGGGTAGATCTTGATGTCGCCCGCGACCTCGTCGAGCCCGTAGGTGCAGGCCAGCGTGTTGATCCCGTCGATGTTCATCGCGCAGGAGCCGCAGATCCCCTCGCGGCAGGAGCGGCGGAAGGTCAGGGTCGGGTCGATCTCGGATTTGATCTTGATCAGCGCATCGAGAATCATCGGCCCGCAATCGTCGAGATCGATGAAATAGGTGTCGACGCGCGGGTTCTTCCCGTCATCGGGGTTCCAGCGGTAGATCTGGATCTTCTTGAGCGACTTGGCCCCTTCGGGCTTGGGCCAGGTCTTGCCGTGGGTGATGCGGCTGTTCTTGGGCAGGGTGAGCTGGACCATGGTCAGGTCTCCTTGGGGAAAGCGCCGGGGCGCGGGGCCCCGGTCGTCGTCGCATGGGATCTGGTCATCTCAGACGTGGCGGGCGCACGGGGAGCTGGCCGCTGCGGGACAGGACGCAGTCTTCGTAGACGGCGAGCGGATCGCGCCCGCGCAGATAGTCGCCGCTGACGCCGATCGAAAGCCCGGTCGACAGCCCGCTGCGCGAGCTGGCGCCGATGCTGACGGCGCCGGTCGGCGCCTGTGCCGCCCGCGCCCGCTCCTCGCAGACCCGCGCCGCGTCGAGCGGCGACAGCGGGGCCTGGGTGCAGGCCGCCGCCAGAAGGGGCAGTACGAGGAGCAGCGCGGAGCGCATCAGTAGACCCGCGCCTTGGGCGCGATCTTCTTGATCTCGATGCCGCCATCCGATTCTTCGGTCAGCGGATCGAGATGCACCGGCCGGTAGTCGAGCCGCGCGCTGTTGCCCTCGACCCAGGCGAGCGAGTGCTTGCGCCAAGTCTCGTCGTCGCGGTCGGGGTAGTCCTCATGCGCATGGGCGCCGCGGCTCTCCTTGCGCGCCTCGGCGGCGGTGATGGTGGCCAGCGCGTTGGGCATCAGGTTCGCCAACTCCAGCGTCTCCATCAGGTCGGAGTTCCACACGAGGCTGCGGTCGGTGACATGCAGATCGTCCATCTTCGCCGCCGTGGCCTGCATCTTCTTCATGCCTTCCGCCAGCGTCTTGTCGGTGCGGAACACCGCCGCGTCGGCCTGCATGTTGCGCTGCATCTCGATGCGCAGCTCGGCGGTGGGCACGCCGCCCTTGGCATGGCGCAGCCCGTCGAAGCGGTCGAACGCCTTCTCGATCGCGGCCTTGGCCGGGGCCTTCACGGCGGTCGCGGGATCGACCACCTCGCGCGCGCGGATCGCTGCGGCGCGGCCGAAGACCACGAGGTCGATCAGCGAGTTGGAGCCCAGACGGTTGGCGCCGTGCACGCTGGCGCAGCCCGCCTCGCCCACGGCCATCAGGCCGGGCGTGACGGCATCGGGGTTGTCGCTCGTCGGGTTGAGCACCTCGCCCCAGTAGTTCGTGGGAATGCCGCCCATGTTGTAATGCACGGTCGGCAGAACCGGGATCGGCTCTTTCGTGAGGTCCACGCCCGCAAAGATCCGCGCCGATTCCGAGATGCCGGGCAGGCGCTCGGCGAGGGTCTCGGGCGGCAGGTGGTTGAGGTGCAGATGGATATGGTCGCCATCCTTGCCGACGCCGCGCCCCTCGCGGATCTCCATGGTCATGCAGCGCGAGACCACGTCGCGCGAGGCGAGATCCTTGTAGGTGGGTGCGTAGCGCTCCATGAAGCGCTCGCCCTCGGAGTTGGTGAGGTAGCCGCCCTCGCCGCGCGCGCCTTCGGTGATGAGGCAGCCCGCGCCGTAGATGCCGGTCGGGTGGAACTGCACGAACTCCATGTCCTGCAGCGGCAGGCCCGCCCGCGCCACCATGCCGCCGCCATCGCCGGTGCAGGTATGGGCCGAGGTCGCCGAGAAATAGGCCCGGCCATAGCCGCCCGTGGCCAGAACCACGGTCTTGGCGGCGAAGACATGCATGGTGCCGTCATCGAGCTTCCACGCCAGAACGCCGCGGCAGGTGCCGTCATCATCCATCAGCAGGTCGATGGCGAAATACTCGATGTAGAACTCGGCCTTCTGCTTGAGGCTTTGTCCGTAGAGCGTGTGCAGGATCGCGTGGCCGGTGCGGTCGGCGGCGGCGCAGGTGCGCTGCACCGGCGGGCCTTCGCCGTATTCGGTGGTGTGGCCGCCAAAGGGGCGCTGGTAGATCTTGCCCTCTTCGGTGCGCGAAAACGGCACGCCGTAATGCTCCAGCTCGTAGACCGCCTTGGGGGCCTCGCGGGCGAGGTATTCCATGGCGTCGGTGTCGCCGAGCCAGTCGGAGCCCTTCACCGTGTCGTACATGTGCCACTGCCAGCTGTCGGGGCCCATGTTGCCCAGGGAGGCGGCGATGCCGCCCTGCGCCGCGACGGTGTGGCTGCGGGTCGGGAAGACCTTGGAGATGCAGGCGGTGCGCAGGCCCTGCTCGGCCATGCCGAGGGTCGCGCGCAGGCCCGCGCCGCCGGCGCCGACCACCACCACGTCGTATTCGTGGGTTTCGTATTCGTAGGCTGCCATCAGGGGTCTCCGATCAGAGGGCGAGGCGGATCAGGGCGAGAACGCCGATCGCGGCCAGAGCATAGGAAAGGCAGGTCACGCCGATGATCAGCGCGCGGCGGGCGAAGCCCTGCGCGTAATCCTCGATCATCACCTGGGCGCCGGCGCGGAAATGCCAGAAGCCGACGATGAAGGTCAGCACGGCGATCGCCGCCGGAATCGGACGCTGGTAGTAGATCACCACCTCTTCATAGGTGCCGCCCAGCACCGCGCCGAAGGTAAAGACGAAGAGCGGAATCAGCACGGCCAGCGCCACCGAGGACATGCTCATGCGCCAGTGCTGGCGGGTCCCGGAATGCGAGGCGCCGAGGCCGTGCGCGCGCTTGCGGTCGGTCAGGTAAGCCATTGGTTGCCCCTTCAGAGAACGACGACGGTGAAGATGGTGAGCAGGACCGAGACGATCAGGATGATCTGGCCCAGAAGCTCGGCCTTGTCGATCTCGAGCATCTTCACCTCGTCCCAGATCAGGTGCCGGATGCCCGCCAGCGTGTGGTACCACAGGCCCAGCACCGAGAAGAACAGCACCAGATCGCCGAACCAGCTGCGCAGGAAGCCGTCGGCGGTGGCGAAGCTCGCCGGGCCGGCGGCAGCAGCGGCAAACCACCAGACGATCAGCGCGGCGGCGACGATCATCGCGTTGCCGGTGATCCGCGTCAGGATCGAGGTGATCGAGGTGATCTGCGGGCGGTAGATGGTGATATGGGGCGAAAGAGGGCGGTTGCCCCGGTTCACATCGGCCATGGCGTCGTCCTTATCTGGCGTGCGGGCCTGCGTTGCCGCGGCCCCGGCTGGCCTATCCCTAGCGATTTTGCGCGGCCTGTCACCCGCCACGACGCTGCTGAATGCTGAAAAATCCCGGAATCAGGCAGGATTCCGCCCGGCGTGATCACACTCCCGAAGGCTGTGATCACGGATGCCGGGCGGATGCGGAATCTCGAAGGCCGCGGCGATCCGCGCAGCCTCAGAGCTGGCCGAGCTTCAGATCGGCGGAATACTCGACATCGGCCTCCTTGGTCACGGCCTGCCCGCAGCGCATCACGCCATTGGCGGCGTCGAAGGCATAGGTCGGCTGGCCGTAGAGCTCCCATCCCTTCGACAGGGCTTCGGTCACCTTGTGGCAGAAGGCCGAGGTGTCGTCGGCGGTAAGAAGGCGGTAGATCATCATGGCATGGCTCCGAAGCAAGAAAGGTTCGGGCCAGACTTGCACCAGCGCGCGGGGGATGAAAACCACCCGGCGCCACGAGGCCGCCGCCGGGCGGGAAGGCCGGATCAGGAAGCCCGGCCCTCCTCCAGCTTCCGCGCCAGATCGAGCAGCGCCCGCGCGGCCTCGACATGCAGCGCCTCGACGATCTCGCCATCGACCACGGCCACCCCCTGCCCCTCGGCCAGCACCGCCTCGAAGGCGGCGATGCGGCGGCGGGCGAGATCGATCTCTTCCGCGCCGGGCGCGAAGGCGGCATTGGCGGCGGCGATCTGCGCGGGATGGATGAGGCTCTTGCCGTCGAAACCCAGATCGCGCCCCTGCGCGCATTCGGCCTCGAGCCGCGCGGCATCGTCCAGCGCGTTGCAGACCCCGTCGATCGCGGCGACGCCATGCGCGCGCGCGGCCAGAAGCGCGCCCTGCAACGCGGTCAGGAGCGCGAAGCGGTCGGCGGTCGGCCTCAGGCCGATCTCGCGCCCCAGATCATTGGTGCCCATCACGATCCCCGACAGCCGCGGATGCGCGCAGATCTCGGCCGCGCGCAGCACGCCGCGGGCGGTCTCGATCATCGCCCAGAGCGGCCGCTCCGTCCGGGCCGCCACCGCGTCGAGATCCGCCGCCTCATCGACCTTCGGCACCACGATGCCGTCGCACTCCCAGCCCGCCTGCGCCGCGAGATCCTCGGCGCCCCAGGGTGTGCCGAGCCCGTTGATCCGCACCAGCCGGAGCTGCGCCGCCCTCCCCCTTTCCGCAAGCGCCGCGCCCAGCGCCGCGCGTGCTTCCTGCTTGGCCGCCGGGGCGACCGCGTCCTCGAGATCGAGAATCAGCGCGTCGCAAGGCAGGTCGCGCGCCTTGGCCAGGGCGCGGGCATTGGAGGCGGGCACGTAGAGCATGGAGCGCAGCGGCATGAGGGGTCCTTCGTGGCAAGAGCGCCTCCAACCTGCCCCGATACGCGGCCCGCCGCAATCGCCGCGGCGGGGTATGAAACAGGCCGGATTCGGCCGGTTTCGCGCGCTGCGATCGGCCGGAACCGGCCGGTCGATCATCGCCCACTGGCCTCATGCAAATATAGCTCTCGAAGGGTGCAACCTTCCCCCGGCTGGGGGGTTTCCGGCTCAGAACCGGGGCGGCGTCCAAAGGGCGGCCGCAGACCCGGCATTAGGACGAAAGGTTCTGAAAGATGAAACTCCTTCTCACTTCCGCGGCGACCGCGCTCGTCATGGGAACGACCGCCTACGCCGAATCCCACAGCATGGGCCTGGGGGCCTTCGAGGTCACCGCCGATGACTTCTATGCCTCGAACCTCATGGGCATGCGCGTCTATGCCTCGCAGCAGGAGCTTGGCGCGAATGGCGACATGATCGATTTCGCCGAGCAGGAATGGGACGATATCGGCGAGATCAACGACCTGGTGATCTCCGAGGACGGGGCCGTGGGCGCCGTGATCGTCGGGGTCGGCGGCTTTCTGGGGATCGGCGAAAAGGATGTCGCCATCACCATGGACCAGATCCGCACCTATGATGACGAGAACGGCGAGCGCTTCCTCGTGATCAACGCCACGCAGGAATCGCTGGAGGCCGCCCCCGGCTTCGAGCGGGCCAGCATGGACGAGACCGCGATGACCGATGGCGAGGCCGCCGAGCCGGGCATGGTCGAGCAGACCAGCGCCGCCGCCACCGCCGCGGCCACCGCGACGATGATCGAGGACGAGGAGGCCGTCACCGTACCGGCGGATGGCAGCACCACGACCACCGATATCGAAACCGAGACGGTCGAGGGCGAATCGGAAATGACCGAAGCGGAGACGGTCGAAACGGAGATGGCCGAAACCGCCCCCGCCGCAGACACGGGCATGGCCACGGGCACGGGCACGGCCGCGACCACCGGCATGATCGAGCGCGACGGCTACACCACCACCGCCGTCAGTGATCTGAGCACCGAAGAGCTCAACGGCGCGTCGGTCTATGGTGCCGATGACGACAATGTCGGCGAGATCGAGGAGCTGGTGGCCTCGGATGCGGGCGAGATCGAGCAGGCCGTCATCGGCGTCGGCGGTTTCCTCGGCATCGGCGAAAAGCGGGTCGCGGTGAATTTCTCCGACCTGCAGATCCTCACCAACGAGGATGGCTCGGACATCCGCGTCTACATCAGCGCCACCGAGGACGAGCTGAAGGCCCTGCCGGAATACCAGGCCCCCGAGGAGGCGGCGATGGAGAACGAGATGGGGACCCAGATGGAAACCGAAACGGGGACCGAGATGGAAACCGAGATGGAAACCGAGACCGCGCCCGCCGCGCAGTAACGCCCGTTTCCCCGCTTCATGCGGCCGCCCCCCCGGACAAGGGGGGCGGCCGTTTTCGTTTGCGCAAACATCGGGCCGCGCGGCGCTGCGGGCCGCCTCAGGCTTGCAACAGGGTCGGGCACGGCTTAGCAAAGCCTCGCAAACACATTCTCGACAGGAGCCATTCATGGCCAGACCCAAGATCGCCCTCATCGGCGCCGGTCAGATCGGCGGCACGCTTGCCCATCTCGCCGCGATCAAGGAACTCGGCGATGTCGTGCTGTTCGACATTGCCGAAGGCACCCCTCAGGGCAAGGCGCTCGACATCGCCGAATCCGGTCCGGCCGAGGGCTTCGACGCGACCCTCAAGGGCACCAACGACTATGCCGACATCGCCGGCGCCGACGTGTGCATCGTCACCGCCGGTGTGCCGCGCAAGCCCGGCATGAGCCGCGACGACCTTCTGGGCATCAACCTCAAGGTCATGAAGTCGGTGGGCGAAGGCATCGCCAAGCACGCGCCGAACGCCTTTGTCATCTGCATCACCAACCCGCTCGACGCGATGGTCTGGGCCCTGCGCGAGTTCTCGGGCCTGCCGCATGAAAAGGTCTGCGGCATGGCCGGCGTGCTCGACAGCGCCCGCTTCCGCCACTTCCTCAGCCTCGAATTCGACGTCTCGATGCGTGACGTCACCGCCTTCGTTCTGGGCGGGCATGGCGACACCATGGTGCCGCTGGCGCGCTACTCCACCGTCGGCGGCATCCCGCTGCCCGACCTGGTGCAGATGGGCTGGACCACGCAGGAAAAGCTCGACGCGATCATCCAGCGCACCCGTGACGGCGGCGCCGAGATCGTCGGCCTGCTCAAGACCGGCTCGGCCTTCTACGCGCCCGCCACCTCGGCGATCGAGATGGCCGAGGCCTATCTCAAGGACCAGAAGCGCGTCCTGCCCTGCGCGGCCTATGTCGACGGGGCGCTCGGCCTCAACGGCATGTATGTCGGCGTGCCGACCGTGATCGGCGCCGGCGGCGTCGAGCGCGTCATCGACATCAAGATGAACCGCGACGAACAGGCGATGTTCGACAAGTCGGTCGATGCGGTGAAGGGCCTCGTGGATGCCTGCAAGGGCATCGATCAGAGCCTCGCCTGATCCTGAGCCAAAGGGAGCGGCCCGCCTTCGGGCCGCTCCGCCAAGGAGCCGCGCCGCCATGACCGCTTCCACGCCAGATCGCGGCTTCGTCTTCGCCGCCACCGGCCACGACTATGTCACGCTTGCGCGCCGCGCGGCGCGCAATCTCAAGCAGGCCATGCCGCGCTGCCAGGTCGACCTGTTCACCGATGCCGAGATCGACGACGAGATCTTCGACCGGGTGCATCTGCTCGAACATGCCTCGCGCCGCCCCAAGATCGAGGCGATGCAGCGGTCGCGCTTCGAGCGGACGATCTATCTCGATGCCGATATCGCGGTGCTCGCACCGATCGACGACGTCTTCGACATCCTCGATCGCTTCGACCTCGCGCTCGTTCCCAGCCAGCGCCGCAACGACCGCCGCAACCGCGAACAGCTGCCCGGTCATCCGGTGCCGCCCGCCTTTCCGCAGATGAACAGCGGCGTGATGGCGGTCCGGCGGTCGGCCCGGACCGACGCCCTTCTCGCCGACTGGCACCGCATGGTGCATGACGGCACCCAGAAATTCGACCAGCCCTCCCTGCGGGTGCTGCTCTACGAAGGCACGCTGCGGCTTCACATCCTGCCCGACGAATACAACGTGATGTTCTTCAGGCCCTTCATGCTCAATGGCACCGGCTTCACCGCGCCGCGCCTGCTGCACGAGCCCAAGCTGCACCAGCGGGAGGCGGGCGACCCGACCCGGCCCTTCCAGCTGGGCGAGATCCTCGCGCCGCCGCAGATCAAGAAGCTTGCGGAAATGCTCGATGGCGATCAGACATTGTCGCACTACGTTCCGGTCACCGGCGGCGATCCGGTCAAGCCGACCCCGCGCAAGACCGGCTGGCGGACATTTCTCGGCAATCTCAAGCGCCGCGCCATCTGAGCCCCTCATTCCAGGACCTCGACATGACTTCTCAGCCCGCCGCCGCGCCCTCCGATCGCGGTTTCGTCTTTGCCGCGACAAGCCCGCGCTACACCATCATGGCGCAGCGCGCGGCGCGCAATCTGCGCATGGTGATGCCGGAAGCGCAGGTCGATCTCTTCACCGACCAGGACATCGACGATCCGGTGTTCGACCAGATCCACAAGGTCGAGCATGTCTGGCACCGCCCCAAGATGGAGGCGATGCGGCGGTCGCGCTTCGAGCGGACGGTCATGCTCGATGCCGATCTCATCTTTCTCGCCCCGGTCTGGGAGCTGTTCGACATTCTCGACCGCTTCGAATTCGCGGGCTGCCACGGCAATGTGCGCCGGCGCGGCATGGGCTATGCCGATGCCGACGTGCCGCGCAGCTTTCCGGTGATCAATACCGGCGTGCTGGCCTTGCGCCGCACCCCGGCCCTGACCGATTTCCTGCAGCGCTGGGAAGATGCGGTGCGGGATTCGGAGGCCAATCTCGACCAGCCGACCTTCCGCCGCATGCTCTATGAATCGGATCTGCGCTTCGTGGCGCTGCCGGTCGAATACAACATGATGCATGTCCCCGCGCTCGACCGGCGGGAGCCGAAGATGGGCGCGCCGCGAATTCTGCACCTGATGCGGCTCGACAAGATGGAGCCGGGCGATCCGACCCAGCCCTTCGATCTCAAGGAATGCGTGGAGCCGAAGATCTACCGCCATGCCCGCCGCCTGCTGACCCGCGACTGGTCCTTGAAGGACCAGCCCATCGGCCTGCCGCGCATGCCCGCGAAAAAGAAGCCCACCGCCGGCAAGGCGGTGGTCAGCAAGGGCAAGCAGATCAAGAAGGGACTGCGCAGGCGGCTGAACCGGCTCAAGAGCGCCTGACCGCTGTCAGGCCCGCCGAGCAAGGGGGGCCGAGGCCGGGATTCGCGCAGGCACACGCCCCTTTCCCCAAAGCGCTCCTCCCCGACTGCCCGGCCCGCGCCTATTGTGATCACATGAATTTTTCGCGTGATCACAACGGTGGGTTTTTCGGGTGTCGGCGGCACAAACCGGTTCTTCTGTGGCGCGCGGTATGGTTCAAAGGGCCAAATCACGGCAACCGAGGACCGGTCCATGAACATCCACGAATATCAGGCCAAGGCCCTTCTGCGCAGCTACGGCGCGCCCGTTTCCGACGGGCGTCCGGTGATGCGTGCGGAAGAGGCGAAGACCGCGGCGGGCGAGCTCGACGGCCCGCTTTGGGTCGTGAAGGCGCAGATCCACGCGGGCGGCCGCGGCAAGGGCAGCTTCAAGGAAGCCGATGCCGGCGAAAAGGGCGGCGTCCGCCTTGCCAAATCGGTCGAGGAAGCCGCCGAAGAGGCCAAGAAGATGCTCGGCCGCACGCTGGTCACGCATCAGACCGGCCCGGCGGGCAAGCAGGTCAACCGCATCTACATCGAGGACGGCTCGGAGATCGAGACCGAGCTCTACCTCGCGCTGCTGGTCGACCGCGCCACCTCCCGCGTCTCCTTCGTCTGCTCGACCGAGGGCGGCATGGACATCGAGGAGGTCGCCGAGAAGACGCCCGAGAAGATCCTGTCCTTCTCCGTCGATCCGGCCACCGGCTACCAGCCCTATCACGGCCGCCGCATTGCCTTTTCGCTGGGGCTGAAAGGCCAGCAGGTGAAACAGTGCGTCAAGCTGATGGACACGCTCTACCGTCTCTTCCTCGAGAAGGACATGGAGATGCTGGAGATCAACCCGCTGATCGTCACCGACAAGGGCGATCTGAAATGCCTCGACGCCAAGATGGGCTTCGACGGCAACGCGATCTACCGCCATGACGACATCGCCGCGCTGCGCGACGAGACCGAGGAGGACAGCAAGGAGCTGGCCGCCTCCAAGTATGACCTGAACTACATCGCGCTCGACGGCGAGATCGGCTGCATGGTCAACGGCGCGGGCCTCGCCATGGCGACGATGGACATCATCAAGCTCAAGGGTGCCGAGCCCGCCAACTTCCTCGACGTGGGCGGCGGCGCGACCAAGGAGAAGGTGACCGAGGCGTTCAAGATCATCACCTCGGACGAGAACGTCAAAGGCATCCTCGTCAACATCTTCGGCGGCATCATGCGCTGCGACGTCATCGCCGAGGGCGTGATCGCGGCCGTCAAGGAAGTCGGTCTGCAGGTGCCGCTGGTCGTGCGTCTCGAAGGGACGAATGTCGATCAGGGCAAGGAGATCATCAACAATTCCGGTCTCGACGTGATCGCGGCGGACAACCTGTCCGACGCCGCCGAGAAGATCGTCAAAGCGGTGAAGGGATAACAGCAATGGCGATTCTCGTCGACGAAAACACCAAGGTCATCTGCCAGGGCCTGACCGGCAGCCAGGGCACCTTCCACACCGAGCAGGCGATCGCCTACGGCACCAAGATGGTCGGCGGCGTCACGCCGGGCAAGGGCGGCCAGACGCATCTCGACCTGCCCGTGTTCGACAGCGTGCACGAGGCCAAGGCCAGGACCGAGGCCAATGCGTCGGTCATCTACGTGCCGCCGCCGTTTGCCGCCGACAGCATCATGGAGGCGATCGACGCCGAGATGGAGCTGGTGATCTGCATCACCGAGGGCATCCCGGTGCTCGACATGATGAAGGTCAAGCGGGCGCTGGAGAACTCCAGGACCCGGCTGATCGGGCCGAACTGCCCCGGTGTCATCACGCCGGACGCCTGCAAGATCGGCATCATGCCCGGCCACATCCACAAGCGCGGCTCGGTGGGCGTCGTGTCCCGCTCGGGCACGCTGACCTATGAGGCGGTCAAGCAGACCTCCGACATGGGCCTCGGCCAGTCGACGGCCGTCGGCATCGGCGGCGACCCGATCAAGGGTTCCGAGCATATCGACATCCTCGACATGTTCCTCGACGACGACGAGACCCAGTCGATCATCATGATCGGCGAGATCGGCGGCACCGCCGAGGAAGAGGCCGCCGAGTTCCTCGCCGAGCAGCGCAAGAAGGGCCGCTGGAAGCCCACCGCCGGCTTCATCGCCGGGCGCACCGCGCCTCCGGGCCGCCGCATGGGCCATGCCGGCGCCATCGTGTCGGGCGGCAAGGGCGACGCGGAGAGCAAGATCGAGGCGATGAAATCCGCCGGGATCGTGGTCGCCGACAGCCCCGCCACGCTGGGCGAAGCGGTCAAGAAGGCCATCGGCTGAAACCGGTTTGGGCGGGGACCTTCGGGCCCCCGCCCCTGACATCCGCGCCGCGCGCCCTATCTGGGCCGGCGCATCCAGAGTTATTGCCCCGAGGATCGAGGATCCTGCCATGACCGATCAAAGCCCCAACGACGTGTTCCACGCCTCCAGCTTCCTGCAAGGCACGAACGCCGACTATATCGAGCAGCTTCACGCGCGCTATGCCGAGAATCCCTCGAGCGTCGACGAGGCGTGGCAGGAGTTCTTCCGCAGCCTCGGCGACACCGGCTCGGACGCCCGTGCCGAAGCGGCCGGCCCCTCCTGGGCGCGCGCCGACTGGCCGATGCAGCCCAATGACGACCTGACCGCCGCGCTCGACGGCCAGTGGGCCGCCCCCGCCGAGGCCAAGGGCGCGCGCGACAAGATCGTCGCCAAGGCCGCCGAAAAGGGCGTGGGGCTGAGCCAGGAACAGCTGCGCGCCGCCGTGCTCGACAGCATCCGCGCGCTGATGATCATCCGCGCCTACCGCATCCGCGGCCATCTCGCCGCCGATCTCGACCCGCTGGGCCTGCGCGAGGAAACCGCGCATCCCGAACTCGACCCCGCGAATTACGGCTTCACCAAGGCCGACATGGATCGCCCGATCTTCATCGACAACGTGCTCGGGCTCGAGATCGCCTCGATGAACGAGATCCTCGCTCTGGTGAAGCGCACCTATTGCGGCACCTTCGCGCTGCAATACATGCACATCTCGGACCCCGAGCAGTCGGCCTGGCTCAAGGAGCGGATCGAGGGCTATGGCAAGGAGGTGAAGTTCACCGAGGAAGGCCGCCGCGCCATCCTCAACAAGCTGGTCGAGGCCGAGGGCTTCGAGAAGTTCCTGCATGTGAAATACATGGGCACCAAGCGCTTCGGCCTCGATGGCGGCGAGGCGCTGATCCCGGCGATGGAGCAGATCATCAAGCGCGGCGGCAGCCTCGGGGTGAAGGACATCGTGATCGGCATGCCGCATCGCGGCCGCCTCTCGGTGCTCGCCAATGTCATGCAGAAGCCCTACCGCGCGATCTTCCACGAGTTCCAGGGCGGCAGCTTCAAGCCCGAGGAGGTCGACGGTTCGGGCGACGTGAAATACCATCTCGGCGCCTCGTCCGACCGCGAGTTCGACGGCAACAAGGTGCACCTGTCGCTGACCGCGAACCCCTCGCATCTCGAGGCGGTGAACCCGGTCGTGCTCGGCAAGGTGCGCGCCAAGCAGAGCCAGCTCGGCGATACCGAGCGCACCCAGGTGCTGCCGATCCTGCTGCATGGCGACGCGGCCTTCGCGGGCCAGGGCGTCGTGGCCGAGGGCTTCGGCCTGTCGGGCCTGACCGGGCACCGCACCGGCGGCACCATGCATATCGTGGTGAACAACCAGATCGGCTTCACCACCGCGCCGCATTTCTCGCGCTCCTCGCCCTACCCCACCGACATCGCGCTGATGGTCGAGGCGCCGATCTTCCACGTCAACGGCGACGACCCCGAGGCGGTGGTGCACGCCGCCAAGGTGGCGACCGAGTTCCGGCAGAAGTTCCACAAGGACGTGGTGATCGACATCTTCTGCTACCGCCGCTTCGGTCACAACGAGGGCGACGAGCCCATGTTCACCAACCCGGTGATGTACAAGAAGATCAAGAACCAGAAGACCACGCTCACGCTCTACACCGAGCGGCTCGTCAAGGACGGGCTGATCCCCGAGGGCGAGATCGAGGACATGAAGACCCAGTTCCAGGCCATGCTCGGCGACGAGTTCGAGGCCGGGAAATCCTACCGCCCGAACAAGGCCGACTGGCTCGACGGGCGCTGGAGCCATCTCGACCGGCGCGACCACGAAAGCTACCAGCGCGGCCAGACGGCGATCGACGAGAAGACCATGACCGAGATCGGCCGCGCCATCACCCGCGCGCCCGAGGGCTTCCCGCTGCACCGCACCGTCAGCCGCCTGCTCGACGCCAAGGGCAAGATGTTCGAGAGCGGCCGCGGCTTCGACTGGGCCACGGCCGAGGCGATCGCCTTCGGCTCGCTTCTGACCGAGGGCTACCCGGTTCGCCTCTCGGGGCAGGACAGCACCCGCGGCACCTTCTCGCAGCGCCACTCGGCCTTCATCAACCAGGAGAACGAGGACCGCTACTACCCGCTCAACCACATCCGCGAGGGGCAGGCCCGGTTCGAGGCCATCGACTCGATGCTTTCGGAATACGCGGTGCTGGGCTTCGAATACGGCTACACCCTGGCCGAGCCCAACGCGCTGGTGATGTGGGAGGCGCAGTTCGGCGATTTCGCCAATGGCGCGCAGATCATGTTCGACCAGTTCATCTCCTCGGGCGAATCCAAGTGGCTGCGCATGTCGGGCCTCGTGATGCTGCTGCCGCATGGCTATGAGGGCCAGGGCCCCGAGCATAGCTCGGCCCGGCTCGAGCGCTTCCTGCAGATGTGCGGCGGCGACAACTGGATCGTGGCCAACTGCTCGACGCCGGCGAACTACTTCCACATCCTGCGCCGGCAGCTGCACCGCACCTTCCGCAAGCCTCTGGTGCTGATGACGCCCAAGTCGCTCCTGCGCCACAAGATGGCGATCTCGGATGCCGAGGACTTCACCACCGGCTCCTCCTTCCACCGCGTGCTGTGGGACGATGCCGAGAAGGGCCATTCGGACACCGAGCTGAAGCCGGATGCAGAGATCAAGCGCGTCGTCATGTGCTCGGGCAAGGTCTATTACGACCTCTTGGAAGAGCGCGACGCGCGCGGGCTCGACGACGTCTACCTGATGCGGATCGAGCAGTTCTATCCCTTCCCGGCGCTGTCGCTCGTCAAGGAGCTTGAGCGGTTCAAGGGGGCGGAGATGGTCTGGTGCCAGGAGGAGCCCAAGAACCAGGGCGCCTGGAGCTTCATCGAGCCCAATATCGAATGGGTGCTGAGCCGGATCGACGCCGCGCACAAGCGGCCCCGTTACGTCGGCCGCCACGCGAGCGCCTCGCCCGCGACCGGCCTCGCCAGCCAGCACAAGGCCCAACAGGAAGCGCTGGTGAACGAAGCGCTGAGCATCGAAGGAAACTGAGAATGAGCACCGAAGTCCGCGTCCCCACCCTCGGCGAGAGCGTCTCGGAAGCGACCGTCGCCACCTGGTTCAAGAAGCCCGGCGATGCCGTCGCGGTGGACGAGATGCTGTGCGAGCTCGAAACCGACAAGGTGACGGTGGAGGTCCCCTCTCCCGTCGCCGGCACGCTGTCGGAGATCGTCGCCAATGAAGGCGACACCGTCGGCGTCGACGCGCTGCTGGCGCAGGTCTCCGAGGGCGACGCGCCCGAGAAGGCCGAGCCCGAGGCTCCGAAGGAAGACGGTCCCAAGGAGCAGCAGGAGGCCACCAATGTCTCCGGTGAGCCCGAGGGCGAGCCCGCCGAAAAGGGCGAGGCGAAAGGCGACACCGAGGACGCGCCCTCGGCCAAGAAGCTGATGGCCGAGAACGACCTCAAGGAAGGCGACGTCAAGGGCACCGGCAAGGATGGCCGGGTCATGAAGGAGGACGTGCTGAAGGCGCTCAACGCGCCGAAGAAGGCCGAGACCTCCAAGCCCGCCGCCCGTGGCCCCGTCTCATCGGATGATGCCGACCGCGAGGAGCGGGTCAAGATGACCCGCCTGCGCCAGACCATCGCCCGCCGCCTCAAGGAGGCGCAGAACACCGCCGCGATGCTGACCACCTACAACGAGGTGGACATGACCGCGGTGATGGAACTGCGCAACGAGTACAAGGCGCTGTTCGAGAAGAAGCACGGCGTGAAGCTCGGCTTCATGTCCTTCTTCACCAAGGCCTGCGTGCATGCTCTGAAGGAGGTGCCGGACGTCAACGCCGAGATCGACGGCGATCACGTGGTCTACAAGAACTACGTCCACATGGGCGTCGCCGTCGGCACGCCGAGCGGCCTCGTCGTGCCGGTGATCCGCAACGCCGACAGCATGGGCTTTGCCGAGATCGAGAAGTCGATCGCCGAGATGGGCGTGAAGGCGCGCGACGGCAAGCTCGGCATGGCCGACATGCAGGGCGGCTCCTTCACCATCTCGAATGGCGGCGTCTACGGCTCGCTGATGTCCTCGCCGATCCTCAACCCGCCGCAGTCGGGCATCCTCGGGATGCACAAGATCCAGGAACGCCCGATGGCGATCAACGGCAAGGTCGAGATCCGGCCGATGATGTATCTGGCGCTGAGCTATGATCACCGCATCGTCGACGGCAAGGGCGCGGTGACCTTCCTCGTGCGCGTCAAGGAGGCGCTGGAAGACCCGCGCCGCCTGCTGATGGACCTCTGAACTCCGCGCGGGGCCGGGCGTTGAGCCCGGCCCCGTTGTTCAAGAAAGGCGCGCGCCATGCAGATGCTCTGCCAGATCGACACCCCCGACTACGCCTCGTGGAAGACCGCCTTCGACGATGATTACGAGACGCGGATGCAGGCGGGCCTCAGCCAGCTGCAGATCTGGCGCGACGCCGATCACGGCTCGACCGTGCTGGTGCTGTTCGACGTCAACGACCGCAAGCGCGCCGAAGGCTGGATCGCCAAGGAGCAGGGCTTTGGCGGCGCCATGACCTGCACCTTCCTAGAGACCGCCTGATGCCCCTTCCCGCCCCGATACGCGAAATGCGCCCGATCGTGCTATGCTCGTCGGGGATGTATCGGTCGTGGGAGGCTCATCATGTCCGGCGAACTCGGGATTCTGGCGCTTTACGGGCTGCTCGTTCTGATCATTCTCGTGGTGCAGGTGCTGACGGCATGGGCGCAGGTCGGCCTGCCCATGCTGGCGCGCCCGCGCGACGACATGCCCCGGCTGACCGGCATGGCCGGGCGGATGGAGCGCTGCCTGTCCAATTCGGTCGTGGCCATGGCGCTCTTCGCGCCCGCGGTGCTGATCCTCGTGCTGCGCGAGGCCACGGGGGGCGGCACGCTTATGGCGGCACAGCTCTTCCTGCTCGCACGGGCGGCCTATGCGGTGATCTACCCGGCGGGCATCCCCTGGCTGCGCACCGGCGTCTGGGCCTTGGGCTTTCTCGCCACGCTCTATCTCTACATCGCCGCCCTCTGAGCCGGGGCCCGCGCTGATGGCGCCCGAATTGCAGGCGCTGGCCTATGCGGGGCTGCTGCAGGGCGCGCAGTTCGGCTGGCTGTCGCTGCGCGCCAACATGGAGCTCGGCTTCGGCAAGACGCTCTCCCCGCGCGATCCGCAGCGGCTCGGCCGCCCGCTCGAGGAACAGGCGAGCGTGCGGACAGGGCGGCTCTACAGGGCGCTCAACAACCATTTCGAGGGGCTGATCCTCTTCACCCTCGCGGTCGTCGTGCTGATCCTCGGCGACAAGACCACCGGTCTGTCGGGCCTTCTGGCCTGGACCTATCTGGGCGCGCGCATCGTCTACGTGCCCGCCTATTTCTTCGGGCTGCGCCCTTGGCGCTCGCTGATCTGGCTGGTGGGGTTTCTCGCCACCATCGGCATGATCGGCCTGGCCCTCGTCTGACACCCACAGGAGACACTCCATGGCATCCTACGATCTCATCGTCATCGGCTCCGGCCCCGGCGGCTATGTCTGCGCCATCAAGGCGGCCCAGCTCGGCCTCAAGACCGCGGTGGTCGAGGGGCGCGAGACGCTGGGCGGCACCTGCCTCAATGTCGGCTGCATCCCCTCCAAGGCGCTGTTGCACGCCACCCACGCGCTGCACGAGGCCGAGCACAACTTTGCCAAGATGGGGCTGAAGGCCGAGACGCCGACCGTCGATTGGCAGCAGATGCTCTCCTACAAGAACGACAGCATCGGTCAGAACACCGGCGGCATCGAGTTCCTGTTCAAGAAGAACAAGATTGACTGGCTCAAGGGCTGGGGCTCGATCCCCGAGGCGGGCAAGGTCAAGGTCGGCGAGGAGACGCACGAGGCCAAGAACATCGTGATCGCGAGCGGCAGCGTCCCCTCCTCGATCCCGAATGTCGAGGTCGACAACGAGATCGTCGTCGATTCCACCGGCGCGCTGGAGCTCAAGAAGATCCCCGAGAAGATGGTGGTGATCGGCGCGGGCGTGATCGGGCTGGAGCTGGGCTCGGTCTATCGCCGTCTGGGCGCGGAAGTGACCGTGGTCGAATATCTCGACGCGATCACGCCCGGCATGGATGCCGAGGTCGCCCGCAACTTCCAGAAGATCCTGACCAAGCAGGGGCTGAAATTCGTGCTCGGCGCGGCGGTGCAGGGCGTGACGGTCGAGGGCGACAAGGCCAAGGTCACCTGGAAGAGCCGCAAGGATGACAGCGAGGAGAGCCTCACCGTCGACACCGTGCTCGTGGCCACGGGGCGGAAACCTTACGTCGAGGGACTCGGCCTCGAAGAGCTCGGCGTCGAGATGACCGAGCGCGGCCAGATCAGGATCGACGACCACTTCAAGACCAGCGTCGACGGCGTCTATGCCATCGGTGACGCGGTGCCGGGGCTGATGCTGGCGCACAAGGCCGAGGATGAGGGCGTGGCGATCGCCGAGATCCTCGCCGGACAGAAGGGCCATGTGAACTACGAGGTGATCCCGGGCGTGGTCTACACCCACCCCGAGGTGGCGACCGTCGGCAAGACCGAGGAGCAGCTCAAGGAAGAGGGCCGCGGCTACCGCGTCGGCAAGTTCCCCTTCCTGGGCAATGCGCGCGCCAAGGCCAACCATTCGGCCGAGGGCTTCGTGAAGATCCTCGCCGACAAGGAGACCGATCGCATCCTCGGCGCGCATATCATCGGCCCGATGGCGGGCGACCTCATCCACGAGGTCTGCGTGGCGATGGAGTTCGGCGCCGCGGCCGAGGATCTGGCCCGCACCTGCCACGCCCATCCGACCTATTCGGAAGCCGTGCGCGAGGCGGCGCTGGCGCTGGGCGACGGCGCGATCCACGCCTGACCCCCTCTCCCCCCGCCCCGATCGAAAACGGCCGCCCCTCGGGGCGGCCGTCGTCATGTGGCGGGGGTCTTCGCGGCGCCGGGCCGAAGCCCGGCCATGGCGGATCTCAGCCGAAGAACAATGCGTCCTCGAGATCGTCGGAGGACACGTCGAGGATCTTGACGCTGTCACGGCCGCCGAAATCGATCACGGTGTCGCCCCTGCGATCCGTCAATTCGATCTTGCCTTCCGCGTGGTGCCGGAAGGTGATGTGATCGACGTCGACATTGAAGTCCTTGATGACATCCTTGCCGAACCTGGCGTCGAAGACGAACTCGTCGCCGCCGAGACCGCCGGTCAGCTTGTCCTTGCCGCGGCCGCCATCGATGACATCGTTGCCGCCCTGCCCCTTGATCACGTCCCGGCCCCGGCCACCGGAGAGCATGTTGTCCTCGGCCGAGCCGATCAGCTTGTCCTTGCCGCGCGTGCCCTCGACATTCTCGAAGCCATCGAACCTGTCGCGATCGCCCAGGCCCTTGGTGCGCGAGACGCCCTTGTCCATGTTGACGACAACGCCGTGGCGCCCGACATGCACCAGCGTATCCTCGCCCTCGCCGCCATGCAGCACGTCCTTGCCACGGCCACCGACCACCCGATCGTCGCCGCCGCCGGCATGGATCGTGTCGCGGCCATTATAGCCCTGGATGTAGTTGTCGATCTCGGAGCCGTACAGTTCATCGCCCTTGCGGGTGCCGGTGATGTTTTCGGCATCCGAGGTGACCGAAAGCCTGAAATCGCCAATCGGATCGACCGGATACCCCGAGGGCACTTCCACAGAAAGGAAGATCTTCTGGTCGGCGTCGGCCTCGTAGCTGAACTCGCTCGGGTCGTATTTGTCATTCATCCGAATCCAGCTGCCCGACGAATCCCGGATGCCCCACTGGGTCTGACCGATCGGGTCGTCGAGATCGGTATCGAGCACGAAGCTGTAGGTGCGCCCCTCCTCCACCTTGAGGGCATACATGTCGGCATCGCTCTTGTTGTCGAGCCGCCCTTCGACCCTGCCGCCGTCGAAGATCTTGGCCTTGGTATGGGTGTCCCCGCGCACGAAATCGCTGCGGTCCAGCGTCAGCCTGTATCCGTAACCATATTTGACCTGGGTGCTCGTCGTATCGATCCGCACATCGAACGCGCCGCCGGTGGATTGCTGCCAAGACCCGGAGAGCACGGCGGACCTGTTGTAGGATGCGATTCCGGTGATGCTGTCGAGGACCTGCACCCTGGGGTCCGCGTTGCGACCCGTGGTCACGTCGCCCCTGATCCAGTTATAGCTGATCCCGGCTTCGAGGTGGATCCGGTGCACGACACTGCTTTCGGCGGGTATTGCCTCGAATGTCTGCTTCGTGTCGTGTCTAGCCATCTAAAGACCCTCGGTTGTTTGCATGCCATGGGTAAGGGCGCGCACAACCCCAGGCAACAAACCCATGATCTTTCACAACTCGTGCTGATTTTTGGCAACGCATTGCGAGTCTGGGCCGGATGCAGCTTGCATGCCGTAGCAGAGGGCAAGGCGATGAGCTCCGGTTAGGCAGACCCCGCATATCCATGCGAGATGCCGGGCAGACCGGGGTTCGGAGCAGGTCCGAGATCTATGACAGGAGGGTGATGGTGGAGCCTAGGGGGATCGAACCCCTGACCTCCTGCATGCCATGCAGGCGCTCTCCCAGCTGAGCTAAGGCCCCATCATGTCCGGCGTTTCCGCCGTGTCGGTCAGCGTCGCTGCCCGTGTGCCGCTCTCTAAGGGTGGGGCCGGGCGGGTGCAAGCGGAAAACACACGCCCGGGCCGATTTTCTTATTCGTCGTCTTCGGCCGGGACATCGGCCAGCTCGTCGAGGGAGACCTCGTTGCTGTCATCGTCGTCATCGTCGAGCACGTCGTCGCCCAGATCGACGTTGTCGTCATCCTCGTCGTCGCTGTCGTCGAGCAGCAGCTCCTCGTCATCCTCCGAGGATTTCTTGGCCTTCTTGCTCTGCGCATCCTCGGCATCCGCGACCATGGTGCGGTGCTTGCCGGTGTCGAGCGTGACGACCTCGCCCGTGTAGGGGCTGATGATCGGGTTGGCGTTCAGGTCGTAGAAGCGCTTGCCCGTGGTCGGGCAGATGCGCTTGGTTCCCCATTCTTCCTTCGGCATGGGCTGTCCTTCCAGTTCCGTGCGGCGATGATCGGCGGGCGCGCCGGCCCGGGCGCGAAAAGCGCCTCGGCCTTGCGGCGGATCGCGCTCCCCTGCCATAAGCGCGCAGAGGTGTCAAAGGCTTTGGCCGAAGGGAGCGACCGGGTGATGGGAGAACATGTGCTGCCGGGCGATCCGCCCCTGACGGTGGCGCTGCGCCGTTCGGACCGGGCGCGGCGGATCACGCTGCGCGTGTCGCATCGCGACGGCCGGGTGACGCTGACCCTGCCGCGCCGCACGCCCGAGACCGAGGCGCTGGCCTTCCTGCAGGCGCGCGAGGCCTGGGTGCGCGGGCATCTCGAACAGGTGGCCCCCGCGCGGCCGGTGCGGCTTGGCGGCAGCCTGCCCTATCTGGGCCGCGAGATCGCGCTGCGCCCCGGCCCCGTGCGCCGCGCGACGCTTGATGGCGATACGCTGCTCCTGCCCGACGACGCGGCCCGCGCGCCCGCGCGCATCATGGCCTTTCTCAAGGACCGCGCCCGCGACCGGCTCTCGGCGGCGGTGGACCGCCACGCCGCGGCGCTGGGCCGCCCGGTGCGGCGGCTGAGCCTGCGCGACACGCGCTCGCGCTGGGGCTCGTGCAGCGCGCGGGGCGACATCATGCTGTCGTGGCGGCTCGTCATGGCGCCGCCCGAGATCGGCGATTACGTCGCCGCACACGAGGTCGCCCACCTGGCCGAGATGAATCACTCCGCCGCCTTCTGGGCCGTCTGCGTGCGGCTCTACCCCGATCACCGCGCCGCGCGCGACTGGCTTCGGACACGTGGCGACAGCCTGCAGCGGATCGAGTTCTCCGTCCCTGCCCCCGCCCCCGCCCCCGCCCCCGCCGAGACGCTCGCATGATCCCCGCCAATGCGAGCCCGCGCCTGCCCGACCCGACCGGCGCCGCGCATGACCGGGTCTACCGCGCGCTCAGGACGCGCATCCTGCATGGCGAGATGGAGCCCGGGGAATCGCTGACCCTGCGCGGCATCGGCAAGCTGTTCGGCGTCTCCATGACGCCCGCGCGCGAAGCGGTGCGGCGGCTGGTGGCCGAGGGCGCGCTCACGCTCTCTTCCTCGGGCCGGGTGGCCACGCCCGCGCTCACCAATGAGCGGATCGAGGAGCTGGCGAGCTTGCGCGCCATGCTGGAGCCCGAGCTTGCCTCGCGCGCCCTGCCGCGGGCGCATTTCGCGCTGATCGACCGGCTGGAGGCGATCAATGCCGGGGTCAGCCAGATGGTCGCGCGGCATGACGCGACCGGCTACATCCGCATGAACCTCGAATTTCACCGCACGCTCTATCTGCGCGCCCAATCGCCCGCGATCCTCGCCATGACCGAGACCGTCTGGCTGCAGCTCGGCCCCACCATGCGCGCGCTCTACGGGCGGCTGCGGCGCACCGAGCCGCCCTATCACCACAAGCTCATCCTCGCCGCGCTCCGCGCGGGAGACGAGCCGGGGCTCAGGCTCGCGGTGCGGACCGACGTGACGCAGGGGCTGCGGCTGCTCAAGGGGTGATTGACTATTCCGACATTTATTGTCAGGAATAGGCCAGCCACGACGGCCCGCCCGTCGCAAGCCGGATGCGTTCAGGACCATCGAGGCCCGCCATGCCCCGCGACTTTCCCGAAGATTTCCCCACGGACGACACCCGCCGCGCGCCGCCTGGTGGCGCGCCGGTCGGCCATATCGACGATCTCGGTGCGCTGGAGGCGCGCGCCGTGCGGCTGCTCAGGCTGTGGTGCGATGCCGGGCCGGGCGCGGTCGAGGCGCGCCTCGCCCCCGATCTCGATCCCGGCCCCGCCCGCGCGGCCAGCCGCGCGCTCGATGCGCTGTTGCGGCTATGCGGTGCCACCGGGCGGCGGCCGCTGATGCGCCACGCCGCGCAATGCGCCTGCCTGGGCGCGGACGAGGCCTGGTTCGCGCGGCTCGTCGGCCACGGTGCGCTGGCCGAGCGCGAGGAGGCGATGATGCTCGCCATGGCCTTCCTGCGTCCCGATGCGGTGGCGGAGGCCGCGCATCTGGCCCAGGCGCTGGGGCTCGGCCTGCGCCGCGCCGGGATCGGCCGGCGGCTGCATTGAACGCAGGCGCGCGGGCGATCCGCGCGCCGCCCTCGATCTAGAACAGCCACGCCCCCCATCTGCCGGAGGGAGCGGTGAATGGCGGGCCGCGCACGGCCCCAGCTCGGCCCCGGCCCATGCGGCAAATCCCGACGGCACCTCTTTCGGATAGGTCCAGTAACCTGTTGAGAGGACACATATATTTTTTACGTTGGGTCGAAATAATGACGACGTGAGGTTCCGATGAGGCGGCGCAGACCTGCCTCATTCCCGCCACAATCGGCCCCGAAACGGATCATGTTCTCGCGATTGATCAGTTTATCGAACCAACTATCCAGCTCACAGACCAGCTCATGGGATGGCGTCATGTATCATCAGGTAAACGCTTTTTCGGCTTCCGACGCCGCCTCCGCCCCGTCGCGGAACCCTGCGCTTTCGCGCAATGTCGAGCTTGTCTCGAGCCGGTTCTCGCAGGTCCGGCGGCATCGTTTTTCGAGCGGTGTCGAGGCCATGGTGACCGTGACCTTCCGCTACCACCCCGCCCTGCCGGTGCGCCGCGAAACGCTGCTCGTCAGCCTGCCGCGCCGCATCCATTCCCGTCCCGGTGCCTTGCGCAACCGGCTCGCCGGCATGGCGCTCGACCTCGCGGTGCTGATGCACCGCACGGACCGGGGCGCAGCCCTGCGACCGGTCTGACCATCTTGCCCCTTCGGGACCTCGCGCCCGAACCGACTTCAGCGCTCCTTCGGGAGCGCTTTTTTTCTTGCAGGAAGCCTCTTTCGCCGCGCCGCCCCAGCCCCTAGCCTTCCGGTATGACTGGCGAGCGCTCCTCATTCGACGTGGTGATCATCGGCGGCGCGATGATCGGCAGCGCCGTGGCCTGGTGGCTCGCGCGCGATCGCGATTTCGATGGCAGCATCCTCGTCATCGAGCGCGATCCCTCCTTCGAGTTCGCCTCCACCAGCCACACCAATTCCTGCATCCGCATGCAGTTCGGCACCAAGATCAACGTCGCGATCAGCCGCTTCGGGCTGGAGTTCATAGGATCGTTCCGCGAGTTCGCGGGCGAGGACGCGCCCGAGATTCATCTCGACGATTTCGGCTATCTCTACCTCGCCCGCGACGAACCCGCCGCCGACCGGCTGCGCACCGCGCAGGCGCTGCAGGCGCGCATGGGCGCGGGCACGAAGCTGCTCTCGTCCGGCCAGCTGCGCGCGGCCTTTCCCTTCATGCGCTTCGACGACGTGATTCTCGGCAGCCACAACCCCGGCGAAGAGGGCTGCTTCGACGGCGGCACGATGTTTTCGGAGTTCCGCCGCCGCGCCCGCAAGATGGGGGTCGAGGAGGCGCGCGCCGAGGCCACGGGGCTGCGGATGGCGGGCGGTCGCGTGACCCATGTCGAGCTGTCGGACGGCAGCAGCGTCGCCTGCGGCCATGTCGTCAACGCCGCGGGGCCGCGCGCCGCCACGGTGGCGGCGATGGCCGGGATCGTGCTGCCGGTCGAGCCGCGCAAGCGCTACACCTTCATCTTCGAGGCCGAGGACAAGCTGCCGCGCCGCCTGCCGCTGACGGTCGATCCCTGCGGCATCCACTACCGCACCGATGGCGGGCTCTACATGGCGGGCTGCCCGCCCGAGACCGACGGCCCCTGCGATGCGGAGGATTTCGAGATGGATCACGCCATCTGGGAGGAGCGCGTCTGGCCCGCCCTGGCCGAACGCATTCCCGCATTCGAGCGCATCCGGCTGCGCAATTCCTGGGTCGGCCACTATGCCTACAACACGCTCGACCAGAACGCGCTTCTGGGCCTGCATCCGGGCTGCGACAACCTGCTCTTTGCCAACGGCTTTTCCGGCCACGGGCTGCAGCAGGCCCCGGCGGTGGGGCGCGGCATCGCCGAGCACATCATCCACGGAGGCTGGCGCAGCCTCGACCTTTCGCCGCTCTCGGTGGCGCGCCTCGTCGAAGGGGCGCCGTTGACCGAGGCGGCGGTGATCTAGGGAGTATCCATGAAGAAGATCGTCCTCACCGGCGCCTGCGGCGCGCTCGGCTCGCAGCTGCGCGAGCCGCTCTCGAAGCTCGCCCGCGAGCTTTTGTCCACCGACATCGCCGAAGCCCCGGCCGAGCTGCTGGGAAACGAGCGTTTCGTGCAGGCCGACCTCGCCGATCTCGCGGCGATCGAGTCGCTGATGGAGGGGGCCGAGATGGTCGTGCATTTCGGCGCGATCCCCGACGAGCGGCCCTTCGAGGAACTGCTCGGCCCGAACTACATCGGCGCCTACACGGTCTGGGAGGCGGCGCATCGCGCAGGCGCGCGCCGCGTGGTCTATGCCTCCTCGGTCCATGCCGTGGGCCTGCAGGAGACGATGGCCGGCCATGACACGGACGTGGCTCACAAGCCCGACAGCTTCTACGGCCTGTCGAAATGCTTTGCCGAGGACATGGCCGGGATGTTCTGGGAGAAGCGGGGGCTGGAGGCGGTCTGCCTGCGGATCATGTCCTGCACGCCCGAGCCGCAGAACGCGCGGGCACTGCACACATGGCTCTCCTACGGCGATCTGGCGCGGCTGGTCGAGGCCTCTATCACCACGCCGGTCACCGGTTTCACCGTCGCCTGGGGCGTCTCGGCCAACAGCCGGGCCTCGGTTTCGAATCACAAGGTCTCGTTTCTCGGCTACCGGCCACGCGACAATGCCGAGGATTGGGCCGACCGGCTGCTGCCGCCGCAAAGGACGCCCGACCCCTCGGACCGGGCGCAGCGCTCGCTCGGCGGTCCCTTCGCGGTGGTGCCGCTGGGCGAAAGCGGGGTCGAGGCGATCCGGCGGATGAGCGAGGGGAGCTGACGGCGCTCCACCCCCGGCCTTGCGCCAGCGGAGAGGCCGGGATTTGCGTATTTCTAAGAAAGATGAAGGGGATGGCGCGCCCTTCCCTTTCATCTTTTCTCAAATACGCATGGCGCGCGGTCTCAGCCCTGCGCCGCGGCGCGGATCGCCGCGATGTTTTCGCCGTAGACCTGCGCCGCTTCGACCGAGCCGCCGCGAAACACCGCCGAGCCCGCGACCAACGCGTCGGCCCCCGCCCTAGCCACCAGCGGCGCGGTGCTCGTATCGACGCCGCCATCCACCTCGAGATGGATCTCCCGGTCGCCGATCATCTCCCGCAGGGCAGCGATCTTGTCGAGCGTGGCATGGATGAACTTCTGCCCGCCAAAGCCCGGGTTCACGGTCATGGCCAGCACGAGATCCACGTCGTCGAGCAGCGGCGCCACAGCCTCCGCGGGCGTGCCGGGGTTGAGCGCGACGCCCGCCTTCATCCCCGCCGCGCGGATCGCCTGCAGCGTGCGGTGGATGTGCGGCCCCGCCTCGACATGGGCGGTCAGGATGTCGGTGCCTGCATCGGCGAAGGCGTCGATATAGGGATCGACCGGCGCGATCATCAGATGCACGTCCATCACCGTCTTCACATGCGGCCGGATCGCGCGGACGAGCTGCGGGCCGAAGGTGATGTTGGGCACGAAATGCCCGTCCATCACGTCGACATGGACCCAGTCGGCGCCCTGCGCCTCGATGGCGCGGACCTCCGCGCCGAAATCCGCGAAATCGGCGGAGAGGATCGAGGGGGCGATCTTGAGAGTGCGGTCGAAAGCGGTCATCGGCAGGGCTCCTCATGCAGATGCGCCCTGCCCTAGCGCGAAAATTCGTCCGCGTCACCCGGCCCTCGCGCCCCGCCTCTCGCATCCGCAGAAAACCCTGCTACCCTAGCGTCATGCAACGCCCGCCCGTGATCCTCTCGCATGCTGATATTCTCGCCCCCGGCGCTTGCGCCGCGCTGACCCGCGCCGCGCTCACCCCTGCCCGCCCCGCGCTGCACGGCCACGACTTCTACGAGCTGGCCTGGGTGCAGAACGGGCGGGTGCGCCATCACCTGCCCGAGGGGCGCGAGGATCTCGTCGAGGGCGACGTGATCTTTGCAGGCCCGAAGCACCTGCACGGGCTGCAAGGGCGCGGCGCGGATGCGCTGCTGGTCTCCGTGACCCTGCACCCGGCGCTCATCGCCGATCTGGGGGCGCGGCATCCGGCGCTGGCGGGGCGGCTGTTCTGGGCCGATGCGCCCGCGCCGCTGCGGCTGAGGCGCGACAGCCGGCAGATGGCGGAGCTGAACCGCGCGGCGCTGCGGCTCGAGCGCGGGCGGCGCGACGCGCTGGGGGCCGAGGCCTTCCTGCTGCCGCTGCTCTGCGCGCTGACCGAGGAAACCGCGCCGCTGCCCGCCGAGGCGCCGGACTGGCTCGCGCGGGCCTGCGCCGCCTCGCGCGCGCCCGACGTGTTTCATGACGGCGCCTCGGGCTTCGCGCGTGTCGCGGGCAAGGCGCATCCGCATGTCAGCCGCTCGATGCGGCGCTTTCTCGACATGTCGCCCTCGGACTGGATCAACGCGCAGCGCATGGATTACGCCGCCCGCAGGCTGACCGGCAGCGCCGACAGCCTGTCGGAGATCGCGGCCGAATGCGGCGTGCCGAACCTGTCGCATTTCCACAAGCTGTTCCGGCAGGCCCATGGCGAAACCCCGCAGCGGTTTCGCCGGGCGCGCCAGCGCGACGTGGTGCAGCCCGGCTAGCGCGGCTCCTTGCGCTCGGCCCGCGCCGCGCGGCGGTTGCGGATCGCTTCGCTCCAGATCGCGACGCGCCGGTCGCCCCGGTCGAGCCAGGGCGAGACATGGCGCCGCGACCAGCGCCGCAGCCGCACGCCCACGCCCCAGACCAGCGCCGCGAGAAGCACCAGCACCACGATGTTGAACCACGGGATCAGCCGCACCTCGGGCCCGGCCACCGGCTTGACCGACAGCGCGTTGGGATAGACCGAGAGCCATGGCAGCCGCCAGCCGTAATAGCGCATCGCCACCCATTGCGGTGCCGTGGCCGAGGAGACGAGGCTGCGCGCCTCGGCCTGCAGGTTGGCGCTGTCGAACTTGAAATAAGGCGGCCAGCCGCCGCCCGTGTCCTCGTTGCGAAACACCATGACATCGCCATCCGCGCGCACCGTGTCGATGAAGCGCACGTCGCGCTCCACCGGGCCGGTGGTGGCGGCGTCGTTCTCGGAAGCCGCCCAAAACACCGAATCCGGGTCGATCCGCTCGAGCTTGATCTCGACGCCGGTGATCCGGACGATCTCGCGGCGCGGCAGGTTGTAGTGCAGCAGCGCGGCGAGCAGCGCCAGCACCACGCCCCAGAAGATCCATGATATCCAGCGCATCGCATCACTCCTTGCGCATCATCCCGGGCCGCCGCCAAAGCCAGCGGCCCGCCCCAGGCCTGCCTCAGTAGCCGAAGCTCTCGATGCGCGACGCATCGCCGAATTGCGGCGGCCCGCTCGCCTCGGCGGCGGCATAGAGCTCTTCGGGCGGCACATAGGTCGGCGGCAGCTCGCGGCCCCGGTTGGCCACGGCCTCGCCCTCGATCGCGACCGAATCGGCATAGTCGCGGATCACCACCCGCGTGCCGAGCGGCACTTTCGGGAAGAGGAAGATGGCGTCGTGGTTGAACATGCGGATGCAGCCCGCCGAGCCGGAATTGCCGATCGAGGCGAGATCGTTGGTGCCGTGGATCCGGTAATAGGTGTCGCGGTTGCCCTGGTAGAGATAGAGCGCCCGCGCGCCCAGGGGGTTGGCCAGGCCGCCGGGCACGCCGCCCGCATATTCGGCGTAGATCTCGGGCTCGCGCCGGATCATGTTCTGCGTCGGCGTCCAGCTCGGCCACTTTTCCTTGCGCTTGATCGTGGTGTCGTAGGACATCGACAGGCCCTGACGGCCGACGCCGACCGGAAAGCGCCACGCCATGCCGCCCGGCTCGATCCAGTAGAGCAGCTTGGCATGCAGGTCGGCCTCGATCGTGCCGCTCGATTCGTAGCCCGGATAGGACACGTAGGCGCGGCGGTTCAGCCCGGTCAGGTATTTCGGCGGCACCGGCGGCAGGCGGTAGCCCGCATCCTCGATCAGCCCGTAGCCATCGACGATCTGGCTCATCGGCACGCCGCCGATCTCGCGCTCGGCGGCGGGGGCGGCGGAGGACGGGATACGGGCGGCGCAGGCGGGAAGGACGGACAGCGCGGCCGCGCCGGTCAGCAGCCGGCGACGCGTGAGCGCGGTAGGGGTGAACTTCATGAATGGCAGCCTTTGACGCAAGGGTTCGCGCCAACCTATCATCACGCGCCGGAACCGCAATCTCGGCACCCTGCGGGGCGGTGCCAGCCCACGACCGGGGCATTACATCCCGCCCGGAGGAAGAATGGCATTGAGATCAACAGCTTGCGACAGAGCCCATGGCACGAATCACGCGTGCCTAAGCCACATGGTCTCTCACATCCGCTTGAGGCGCGCATGATGCGGCCCGGTCCGCGCGATGCGATCACCGATGTTCCGGGCCTGCTGGTCGGACAGGCGCATGACGCGGCGCTGCGCTCGGGCGTGACGGTGCTGACGGCCCGCGCGCCCTTTGCCGCCGCGGTCGACGTGATGGGCGGCGCGCCCGGCACGCGCGAGACCGAGCTTCTGGCCCCCGACCGGCTCGTTCCGGCGGTGGATGCGCTGGTGCTGTCGGGGGGCTCCGCCTTCGGGCTCGATGCCGCCTCGGGCGTGGCCGAGGGGCTGCGCGCCATGGGGCGCGGCTTCGAGGCGGCGGGGCAGCGCGTGCCGATCGTGCCGGCGGCGATCCTGTTCGATCTCGGCAATGGCGGCGACAAGGGCTGGACGGCGAACCCCTACGCCACGTTGGGGCGCAAGGCGCTGGAGATGGCGGGGGCGGATGTCGCCGAAGGCAGCCACGGCGCGGGCCATGGCGCCACCACGGCCACGCTGGCGGGCGGCATCGGCACCGCCTCGCTGGTGCTGGAGAGCGGGCACCGCGTCGGCGCGCTGGTGGCGGTGAACGCGGTCGGCTCGGCCACGGTCGGCGGTGGCCCGCATTTCTGGGCGGCGCCATGGGAGATCGGGGCCGAGTTCGGTGGGCTGGGCTCTGCGATGCCGCCCCCTGGCCCGCCGCCCACCAAGCTCGCCGCACCCGGCGAGGCCACGACCCTCGCCATCGTCGCCACCGACGCCGCGCTCGACAAGGCGGGCTGCCGGCGCATGGCGGTCGCGGCGCAGGACGGCATCGCGCGGGCGCTGGTCCCGGCGCATACCCCCTTCGACGGCGATCTGGTCTTTGCCGCCTCGACCGGGGCGCGCCCGCTCGGCGGCCCCGCCGAGGCGCTCTGGCTCGGCCATGCCGCCTCCACCTGCCTTGCCCGCGCCATCGCGCGCGCGGTGTATCACGCGGCCCCCGGCGGGCCGCTGCCCTCCTGGCAGGAGCGGTTCGGGCGCTGATCCCTTTCATCTTTCTTCAAATACGCAAATCCCGACATTGAACCGGAGCGCCCCGTGGCGGGTCGGGCGATGCGTATTTTCGGAAAGATGAACCAGGGGCGGCGCTCAGCCCAACAGCGTCTCGGTCAGCGGGCTGTCGGGTTCGGCCAGCTCCTCGATCACGTCGAAATGGTGCCGCCCCGGCGCTTCCACCAGCTCGCAGCCGCGCCGCTCGGCCAGCCAGCGGGCCTGATCGATGAAGGCGGGCCGCTCCGCCGCGCCGACCCAGACCGTCATCGGCAGATCGACCTGCTCGCACAAAAGCGGGCTTTCGGCCTCGGCCTCCTCCCGGTCGAGCCGCAGGTCGTCGTTCATCGTCGCCCCCATGAGCGGGCGCAGGTCCGACAGCGGCGAGATCGGCACGATCCGCGCCACCCGGTCGCGCCAGGGCGGCGAAAGATCGGCGCAGGCCATGCGCGCCACCAGATGCCCGCCCGCCGAATGACCCGCAAGCCGCAGCGGCCCCGGCACGGCTTCGGCCACCGCGCCGATCGCCGCCTCGATCTCGCGGGTCATGGCCGCGATCCGCGCCTCTGGCGCCAGCGTGTAGGAGGGCATCGCCACCGCCCAGCCATGCGCCAGCGCGCCTTCGGCGAGATGCGACCAGCTCGACTTGTCGAAGGCCCTCCAGAAGCCGCCATGCACGAAGATCACCGCGCCCTTCGCTTCGCCTTCGGGGCGAAACAGGTCGAGCCGCTGGCGCGCGCCTGCCCCATAGGCGATCTCCTCGGGCGGATGGCGCTCGCGAAACGCCGCCGCCGCCTCGGCCCAGCGCGCGGGATATTCCATGCCGCCGGGGATATGGCTGGCATTGGCATAGGCCACGTCGATCGCGGCACGGCTGTCTGTCATGTCTCTCTCCCTGTCATGCCCGCTGTTCGAGGGCTGGACCCGCACTACCCTCGCGGTCAAGGATGCGCCCGAACACCTGGAGGAGAAGTCATGCTCGACGACCGCACCGACATCAAGTCACTGCTCAGCCGCCCCGATCTCATCCGCGACAAGGCCTTTCTCGGCGGCAAATGGGTTTCGGCCGAAGGTGGCGCGACCTTCGAGGTCACCAACCCCGCGCGCGGCGACGTTCTGGCCTCGGTGGCCGATCTGTCGCGCGAGGAGGTCGCCCGCGCCATCGACATCGCCCGCAAGGCGCAGAAGCCCTGGGCCGCGAAGACCGGCAAGGAGCGCGCGAAGATCCTGCGCCGCTGGTTCGACCTGCTGATGGAGCACCAAGAGGATCTCGCCATCCTGATGACCGCCGAGCAGGGCAAGCCGCTGCATGAAAGCCGCGGCGAGGTGGCTTACGGCGCGAGCTTCATCGAATGGTTCGGCGAGGAGGCCAAGCGCGTTTACGGCGAGACCATCCCCGGCCACATGCCCGACAAGCGGATCACCGTGATCAAGCAGCCGATCGGCGTCGCCGCCGGGATCACCCCGTGGAACTTCCCCAACGCGATGATCGCCCGCAAGGTGGCCCCGGCGCTGGCGGCGGGCTGCTCCTTCGTGATCCGCCCCGCCTCGCAGACGCCGCTTTCGGCTCTGGCCATGGCGGTGCTGGCCGAGGAAGCGGGCGTGCCCGAGGGGGTGTTCTCGGTGGTCACCTCCTCCTCGGCTTCCGAGATCGGCAAGGAATTCTGCGAGAACCCGGTTGTGCGCAAGCTGACCTTCACTGGCTCGACCGAGGTGGGCCGCATCCTGCTGCGCCAGGCCGCCGACCAGGTGATGAAATGCTCGATGGAGCTCGGGGGCAACGCGCCCTTCATCGTCTTCGACGACGCCGATCTCGATGCCGCGGTCGAGGGCGCGATCCAGTGCAAGTTCCGCAACAACGGCCAGACCTGCGTCTGCGCCAACCGGATCTACGTGCAAAAGGGCGTCTATGACGAGTTCGCCAAGCGCCTGAAGGCGGCGGTGGAGAAGCTGCATGTCGGCGACGGCCTGTCTGACGGCACCGATCTCGGCCCGCTGATCGAACCCTCGGCGATCGAGAAGGTGCGCGATCACCTCAAGGACGCGCTCGATCAGGGCGCGACCCTGCTCACGGGCGGCGAAGCGCATGACCTCGGCGGCCAGTTCTTCCAGCCCACCGTCGTCACCGGCGCCAAGCAGGGCATGAAGGTCGCGCATGAAGAAACCTTCGGCCCCTTCGCCCCGCTCTTCGCCTTCGAGGACGAGGAGGAGGTGATCGAGATGGCCAATGACACGATCTTCGGGCTGGCCTCGTATTTCTATGCCAAGGATTTGTCCCGCGTGACCAAGGTCGCCGAGGCGCTGGAATACGGCATCGTCGGGATCAACACCGGCATCATCTCGACCGAGGTCGCGCCCTTCGGCGGGGTCAAGCAGTCGGGGCTGGGCCGCGAGGGCTCGCGCCACGGGATCGAGGATTACCTGGAGATGAAATACATCTGCGCCTCGGTCTGAGGGCCTGCGGCCATGGCGGGGGCGGTTCGGGCGCCGCCCCCCCGATCGTGCAGCCGGGGCCGTGACGCGCCGAAAATGCGGTCGGCCGGGCGGTTGTCCGAGCGGGTCGCAACCATGTCGCATTCCGTGCCTAGCCTGAAGGCGGCGTCCGGTGTCACGCCGTGGCGTCACGGCTTGATGACGAGTGACACGTTCGCACCGAGCGCCGGGCGGAACCCTCAGCGCAGCTCCGCTGCCGGAATGATCGGAAAGAACACCCCGCCCGAGCGCACGCCGAACCAGTCCGCGCCCTCATGCGGCGCGGTCTCGCCCAGCTCGACCAGCCGGTAGAAGCTCTTGCGGTCGATCAGCGCCTCCAGCCCGGAGCGGATCTCGACATAGGGGGCGGGCTCGCCCGTCTCGGGCTCGCGCACCACCCGGATTGGGTGATCGGGGCCCGCCAGCGCCGTCTCGCCGAGATTGGTCGTGAACAGCAGATCCTCGCCCTCGCGCACCACATCGACCGCGACGAATGGCGCGTCGTCCACGGTGATACCGACCTTCTCGACCGGGGTGACGAGGTAGTGCCTGTCGCCCTCCCGCTTGAGGATCGAGGCGAAGAGCTTGACCATCCGCTCACGCCCGATCGGCGTGCCCTCGTGGAACCACGTGCCGTCGCGGGCGATGCGCATGTCGAGATCGCCGCAGAACGGCGGATCCCACAGATGCACCGGCGCGGGCCCGCGCGCCCCCGCCCGGCTCGCTGCCGATGCGAGGCTTTCCGCCGAAGGGCCGCCATTTCCTTCACCGTTCTTTGTGTTTGCCATCGGGAGCCGCCACGGTATCTGCTGGAACTGCAATCTAGACTAGAACGGGAAGGCTGTCATGCCAGAGCAGATGAGCGACGCCGATCTCCTTGCCGGGATCGACAGCCTCGGCGACCGCCTCGCGCGGGCCCGCGACAGCGTGGCCCGGCGCTTCGTCGGTCAGGAGCGGGTGGTCGAGCTGTCGCTCTCGGCGCTGCTCTGCGGCGGCCACGCGCTGCTCGTGGGCCTGCCGGGCTTGGGCAAGACGCGGCTCGTCGATGCGCTCTCGACGGTGATGGGCCTCGCCGAAAGCCGCATCCAGTTCACCCCCGACCTGATGCCCGCCGACATTCTGGGCAGTGAAGTGCTGGAGACCGCCGCCGACGGCTCCCGCGCCTTTCGCTTCATCGAAGGCCCGATCTTCTGCCAGCTCCTGATGGCCGACGAGATCAACCGCGCCTCCCCCCGCACGCAGTCGGCGCTGCTGCAGGCGATGCAGGAGCGCGAGGTGACCATCGCCGGGCAGCACCGCCCGCTGGGCCGCCCGTTCCACGTTCTGGCGACGCAGAACCCGCTGGAGCAGGAGGGCACCTATCCGCTGCCCGAGGCGCAGCTCGACCGCTTCCTCTTTCAGATCGACGTGCCCTACCCCACCCGCGACACCGAGCGCGAGATCCTGCTCGCCACGACCGGCATCGAGGAGGCCGAGGCCGAGGCGGTGTTCACCGCGCAGGAACTGCTCGACGCCCAGCGCCTCCTGCGCCGGATGCCGGTCGGCGAAGGCGTGATGGAGCTCATTCTCGATCTGGTGCGCGCCTGCCGCCCCGACGAGCCCGAGGCGCTGCCCGAGCTGCGCCAGTCGGTGAGCTGGGGGCCGGGGCCGCGCGCGGCGCAGGCCTTGATGCTCGCGGTGCGGGCCGAGGCGCTGCTCGATGGGCGTCTCGCGCCGGGGCCGCAGGACGTGGCGCGGCTCGCCGTGCCGGTGCTGGAGCACCGCATGGCGCTGGGCTTTGCCGCACGCGCGCGGGGCGAAAGCCTGCCCGCGCTGATCGGGGAGGTGACCGCGCGGGTGACGCGCATCGAGGCGGCGGCGTGATCGCAGGCCCCGCCCCGGACAGCACCCCGCTCGGCCTGCGCGGCCGGGCCGAAGACCTCGCCGCCCCGCTGCCGCCGCTTCTGGCCGAGGCCGAGCAGCTCGCCCAGACCGTGCTGATGGGCGAGCATGGCCGCAGGCGCGCGGGCGCGGGCAGCAATTTCTGGCAATACCGCGCCGCCCAGCCGCATGACACCGCGCGCGCCATCGACTGGCGCCGCTCGGGCCGCGCCGATCAGGCCTTCGTGCAGGAAAAGGAATGGCAGATCGCCCAGAGCGTGGCGCTCTGGGTCGATGACGGGGCCGCCATGGGCTTTGCCTCGACGCCCAGGCTCCCCCCCAAATCCGACCGCGCGCGGCTCATCGCGCTGGCGCTCGCCGTGGTGCTGAACCGCGGCGGCGAACGGGTCGGGCTCACCGATGCGCGGCTGCCGCCGCGCCGGGGGCGCGGGCAGCTGGCGCGGCTGGCGCAGATCCTGTCGCAGGAGCGGGGCGAGGATCACGGCGCGCCCGAGGCGGGCGGCCTCGCGCCGCAAAGCCGCGCCGTGCTGATCTCGGATTTCCTCGGCCCCATCGAGCCGGTCGAGGCAATGCTCACCGCGGCCGCCGATCGCGGCGTGCGCGGCGCGCTCTTGCAGGTGCTCGACCCCGCCGAGGAGGCGTTTCCCTATGACGGGCGCACCATCTTCGAAAGCATGTCCGGCGCGCTGCGCCACGAGACGCTGAAGGCGGGCGATCTGAAGGACCGCTATCTCGAACGCCTCGCTGCGCGCCGCGCGCATCTTGCCGCCCTCGCCCATGCCACCGGCTGGCAGCTCTCGACCCACCGCACCTCCGAAAGCGCGGTCTCGGCGCTTTTGTGGCTCCACACCGCGCTGGAGCGGCGCTGATGTGGAGCCTCGGCCCCGTCGGCTTTCTCTCGCCATGGCTGCTGGCCGGGCTGGTGCTGCTGCCGGTGTTGTGGCTGATCCTGCGCGCCGTGCCGCCCGCGCCGCTGCGCCGCCGCTTTCCCGGCGTGGCGCTGCTTCTGGGGCTCGATGACCGCGAGAGCCAGTCGGACCGCACGCCGTGGTGGCTTTTGCTGCTGCGCATCCTCGCCGTCGCGGCGGTTATCGTGGGCTTTGCAGGCCCGGTGCTGAACCCGACCGACCGGCCCGCCCCCGGCACGGGGCCGCTCCTGATCCTCGCCGACGGCACATGGGCCGATGCGCGCGACTGGCCTGCCCGTAGCGCGCGGATCGAGGCGCTCTTGGGCGAGGCCCGGCGCGCGGGCCGCCCCGCCGCCGCCGCCGTGCTGACCGACCTTCCCGGCGAGATCCGCTTCGACCCCGCCGAGGCGGTGCTGTCCGCCCTGCCCGGCCTCACCCCGCGGCCATGGCAGCCCGATGCGGCGGCGCTGGCCGACTGGGCCGAGGCTCTCGAAGGCCGGTTCGAGACGGTCTGGCTGTCGGACGGCCTCGCGCGCGACAGCCGCGCCCCCCTGCTCGATGCGCTCGAATCCCACGGCCCGGTGCGGGTGATCCAGACGCCGCGCCGCATCCTCGCGCTGCGCCCGCCGCTGCTCGACGGCGCGCAGATCGCGCTGGAGGCGGTGCGCACCCCCACCGGGGGCGCGGCGCAGGCCATCATCGCCGCCCATGGCCTCGATCCCGCCGGGGTCGAACGCCGCCTCGCCACCGCGACGCTCGACTTTGCGCCGGGCGAGGCCACGGCCTCCGCCGCTCTGGCGCTGCCGCCCGAACTGCGCAACCGGGTCACCCGCTTCGAGATCGAGGGCGCGCGCTCCGCCGCCGCCGTGGCGCTGGGCGACGATGCGCTGCGGCGGCGCGAGGTGGCCCTCGTCGAAAGCCGCGAGGCGCGCGAGACGACCGAGCTGATGTCGCCGCTGCATTACCTGCGCGTGGCGCTGGAGCCGCAGGCCGATCTGCTCTCGGGCGATCTCTCCGCGCTGATCCCCGCCAGGCCGGACGTGATCGTGCTGGCCGATGCGGGCAGCCTGCCGCCCGCCGAGGCCGAGGCGCTGCAGGCTTGGGTCGAGGAAGGCGGGCTTCTTCTGCGCTTCGCCGGACCGCGCCTCGCGGCTTCCGAGGCGGGGCGCGACGGGGGCGATCCGCTGATGCCGGTGCGGCTGCGCGCCGCGGCCCGCTCGGTCGGCGGCACGATGAGCTGGGGCGAGCCCAAGACCATCGCCCCCTTCGAGAGCGACAGCCCCTTCTTCGGCCTGCCGGTGCCGGAGGATGTCACCGTGCGCGCGCAGGTCGTGGCCCAGCCCGGCCCCGACCTCGCCGATCGGGTCATCGCGCAGCTTTCCGACGGCACGCCGCTGGTCACCCGCAAGGGCCTCGGCGAGGGGCAGGTCGTGCTCGTTCATGTCACCGCCAATGCCGAATGGTCCTCGCTGCCGCTTTCGGGGCTGTTCGTGTCGATGCTGGAGCGGCTCGCCATCTCGGCGCGCGGCGGCGCCGATGCCGCCGCCGACCTCGCGGGCACGACATGGCAGCCGGTCGAGGTGATGGATGCCGAAGGCCGCCTGACCGAGACCGATACCCGCGCCGCCGTCGCGGGCGAGGATCTCGCGGCAGGCGATCTGGGCCCCGACCTGCCGCCGGGGCTCTATGCGGGCGAGGCGGGGCGCTTTGCGCTCAACGTCACCCGCGCCGACACCAGCCTCGCGCCTGCGCGCTGGCCCGCGCGCATTGCGGTCGAGGGGCTGACACGCCCGGCCGAGCGGCCCTTGGGCGGGCTGCTGCTGGCGCTCGCCGTGGCGCTGATGGCGCTCGACGCGCTGGCCTCGCTCGCGGTGGGCGGGCGGCTTCGCGCGGGCGCGGCGCTGCTGCTCGCGGCTTTGCTGCTGCCGCCGGTTCCCGGCGCGCGGGCGCAGGACGCCGCGCCGCCGATCTCGGCGCAGGACGAGGCTTTCGCGCAGGCCGCGACCGGGTCGGTCGTGCTGGGGCATATCCTGTCGGGCGACGCGCAGGTCGACGAGGTGGCGCGGCAGGGGCTGGAGGGCCTCGGGCGCACGCTGTGGCAGCGCACCTCGGTCGAGCCCGCCGCCCCGATGGCGGTCGATCCCGAGACCGACGAGCTGGCCTTCTTCCCGCTGCTCTACTGGCCGATCACGGATCAGACGCCGATCCCCTCGGGCGCGGCCTATGACAAGCTCAACGCCTATCTGCGCGGCGGCGGCATGATCGTCTTCGACACGCGCGACGCCGGGATCGCGGGCTTCGGCAGGACCACGCCCGAGGGCCGCCGCCTGCAAACCATCGCCCGCCCGCTCGACGTGCCGCCGCTCTCGCCCGTCCCCGAGGATCACGTGCTGACCCGCACCTTCTACCTGCTGCAGGATTTTCCCGGCCGCCATCAGGGCCGCGACGTCTGGGTCGAGGCCGCACCCGACGAGGAGCCGACCCCCGGCATGCCGTTTCGCAACCTCAACGACAACGTCACGCCGGTGGTGATCGGCGGCAATGACTGGGCCTCGGCCTGGGCGATGAACCCGGTCGGCATGCCGCTCTACCCGGTCGGGCGCGGCATGGCCGGTGAACGGCAGCGCGAGATGGCTTACCGCTTCGGGGTGAACCTCGTGATGCATGTGCTCACCGGCAACTACAAATCCGATCAGGTCCATGTGCCCGCCCTGCTCGAAAGGCTCGGCCAATGACCGGCACGGTGATCTTCGATCCGCTCCTGCCCTGGCCCGCGCTCTGGGCACTCGTCGCGCTGACGGTGCTGGTGGTGGCGCTGGCGCTGTGGCGCGGCCTGCCGGGCTGGTGGCTGCGCGCCCTCGCCGGGGCCGCGCTGATCGCCGGTCTGGCCAACCCGGCGCTGCAGCGCGAGGAGCGTCAGCCCCTGTCGGACATCGTGGTCGCCGTGGTCGACGAAAGCGCGAGCCAGACCCTTTCGGACCGCGCCGCGCAGACCGAGGCCATGCTCGACGACCTCACGGCGAAGATCGCCGCGCGCGAGAACACCGAGCTGCGGGTGGTGCGCCTCGGCGATGCGCCGCAGGATGGCGGCACGCGGCTGATGACCGCGCTGTCCGAGGCGCTGGCCGAAGAGCCCCTGGGCCGCGTCGCGGGCATCGTCCTTCTGACCGATGGGCGCCTGCACGACGCCGCGCGCGCCCCCGACCTGCCCGCCCCGGCCCATGTTCTGCTCAGCGGGCGCGAGGGCGACTGGGACCGCCGCCTCGTGGTGCGCAACGCCCCGGCCTTCGCGATCCTCGGGGAGGAAGTGGAGCTGACGCTGCGCATCGAGGACAGCGGCGCCGCCCCCGAAGCCGCCGGTCCCGTGCCGCTCACCATCGCCGTGGACGGGGCCGAGCCGATGCGCTTCGAGGTGCCGCTCGGGCGCGACATCCGCCTGCCGGTGGCGCTGCCGCATGGCGGCATGAACGTGCTGCAATTCGCCACGCCGGAGGTGGAGGGCGAGCTGACGCCGCGCAACAACGAAAGCGTGGTGCAGATCAACGGCGTGCGCGACAGGCTGCGGGTGCTGCTGGTCTCGGGCGAGCCCTATGCCGGCGAGCGGACATGGCGCAACCTGCTGAAATCCGACCCTTCGGTCGATCTGGTGCATTTCACCATCCTGCGCCCGCCCGAAAAGCAGGACGGCGTCCCGGTCGAGGAGCTGTCGCTCATCGCCTTTCCGACCCGCGAGCTGTTCATCGAGAAGATCGACGAGTTCGACCTGATCGTCTTCGACCGCTACCGCAGGCGCGGCATCCTGCCGTCGGAATATTTCGCCAATGTCGGCCGCTATGTCGAAGAGGGCGGCGCGGTGCTGGTCACCGCCGGGCCGGAATATGCGGGTGCCGAGAGCATCTTCCGCAGCCCCCTGGGCTTCGTGCTTCCGGGCGCGCCCAGCGCGCGGGTGGTCGAGCGGGCGTTCCGCCCCGAGCTGACCGAGCTTGGCACGCGCCACCCCGTCACCTCGGGCCTCGCCGATCCGTGGCGCGATGCCGAGGGCGATCCGCTCAAGCCCGGCTGGGGCCGCTGGTTCCGGCAGGTGGAAATCGACCCGACCCAGAGCGCCACCATCGCCCTCACCGGGCCGGGCGAACGCCCGCTTCTCGCGCTCGACCGCGTGGGAGAGGGGCGTGTGGCGCTGCTGGCCTCGGACCAGGTCTGGCTCTGGGGGCGCGGCTATGATGGCGGCGGCCCCCAGCTCGACCTGCTGCGCCGCCTGGCGCACTGGATGATGAAGGAGCCCGAGCTCGAGGAAGAGGCGCTCTGGGCCGAGCCCTCGGGGCTGACCATGCGGATCGTGCGCCGCTCGCTTTCCGAACAGATCGGTCCCGTCACCGTCACCGGGCCGGAGGGCGATGAGACGGAAGTGCCGCTCGAAGAGGTCGAACCGGGCCGGTTCGAGGCGCTCTGGGCCACGCCGCGCATGGGGCTCTACCGTCTTTCGGAGCGCGATCAGGAGGCGGTGATCGCGCTCGGCCCCGCGGCACCGCGCGAGTTCGAGGAAACCATCGCAAGCGGCGACGCGCTCGAAGAGATCACCGCGCCGACCCGCGGCGGTATCAAGCGCATCGAGGAGGGGCTGCCGGCCTTGCGCGAGGTGCGCGCGGGGCGCCCCGCCGCCGGGCGCGGCTGGATCGGGCTGACCCCGCGCGGCGCCTACCGCACGCTCGACCTCACGGTGACGCCGCTGCTCCCGGCCTGGCTCTGGCTGATCTTCGCCGCGACGTTGATGATCGGCGCCTGGCTGCGCGAGGCGCGGCGCTAGGCGGAGAAGTCGGGATCTGCGTATTTGAAGAAAGATGAACGGGGGCGTCGCGCCCTCCTGTTCATCTTTCGCCAAATACGCGCGGGGGGCCGCGCAGCGGCGGGGGCGGCAGCCCCCTCAGCCCTCGCCCAAGAGCACCGCCCGGGGCACGGAGGCGAACTCCCGGCTCCAGACCAGCCACAGCACCGCCAGCGTCGCCGCCATCAGCGCCCATGGCCCAAGGAGCCACACCACCGCGCCCAGCGCGAAATACATCGCCCGCAGCCCGCGGTTGAAGTTCCACGCCGCGCGGATGTTGAGCTCCGCCGCCTGCATCGCGCGCGGCATCGCGCGCGGATCGGCGGGGTCATTGGGCACCGCCGCCATCATCACCGAACAATAGCCGAAGACCCGCTGCGCCCAGACGAATTTCAGGAAGGCATGGGTCAGCAGCAGCGCCACCGGCACCAGCTTGATCTGCCACAGCAGCGCCGGGAGCGTGTCGCCACCCAGCCCCTCGGCCACGCCCTGCAACGGCTCCACATTGCCGATCAGCGCCAGCACGCCGCCCACCGCCAGAAGGCAGGTCGAAGCGAGGAACGAGGTGCCCTGCCGCAGGCTGGCGACGATCTGCGCGTCGAAGATGCGCGGATCGCGCTCCACGAAGCCGCGCATCCATTCGCGGCGGTATTCCGCCATCAATACCGTCACCGAAGGCCGCCGCCCCGGATGCTCGATTCGCCAGCCGATCCCCCAGTAGCTCAGCGCCAGCAAGGCCAACGCGGCGATGTCGGGGAGGGTCAGAAGGGTCAGTCGGGACAGCGTATCCATGCGTGGCACCCTAGCCCCGCCCGCGCGCGCTTGCCATGGGGCGGTTTTGGTTATATTTCCTTACCAATCCCACGTCACGCCCATGGGCAGGAGGAACGACCCATGCAGATGCCATCTCCCGATGCCCGCATCATGGCCCGCAAGGCGCAGGTCGTCGCCCGGCTGGCGCAGGTTCTGGGCGATCGCGGCGTGATCCACGACCCTGCCGAGACCCGCGCCTATGAATGCGACGCGCTCACCGCCTATCGCTGCCCGCCGCTTTGCGTGGTGCTGCCCGCCACGACCGAGGAGGTCTCGGCGGCGCTGAAGGTCTGCCACGAGGAGGGCGTGCCGGTGGTGCCGCGCGGCTCGGGCACCTCGCTCGCGGGCGGGGCGCTGCCCACCGCCGATTCGGTGATCCTCGGCGTGTCGCGGATGAACCGGGTGCTGGAGACGGACACGGCCGACCGGATCATCCGGGTCCAGACCGGGCGCACCAACCTCTCCGTCACCGGCGCTGTCGAGGAGCTGGGCTTCTTCTACGCCCCCGACCCGTCGAGCCAGCTCGCCTGCGCCATCGCGGGCAACATCGCGATGAACTCGGGCGGGGCGCATTGCCTGAAATACGGCGTGACGACCAACAACCTGCTCGGCGTGACCATGGTGCAGATGGATGGCACGGTGGTCGAGATCGGCGGGGCGCATATGGATGCGGGCGGGCTCGACCTTCTGGGCGTGATCTGCGGCTCCGAGGGCCAGCTCGGCGTCGTCACCGAGGCGACCTTGCGCATCCTGCCCAAGCCCGAGGGCGCGCTGCCCGTCATGCTGGGCTATGACAGCGCCGAAGCGGCGGGCGCCTGCGTGGCCGACATCATCGAGGCGGGCGTGCTGCCGGTGGCGATCGAATACATGGACCGCCCCTGCATCCGCGCCTGCGAGGCCTTCGCCCATGCGGGCTATCCCGACTGCGAGGCGCTGCTGATCGTCGAGGTCGAGGGTTCGGCCGACGAGATCAATCACCAGCTGGAGACCATCCTGAAGATCGCCCGCGACCATGATCCGGTGGAAATCCGCGCGGCGCAGGATTCCGACGAGGCGGCGCGGATCTGGCTCGGGCGCAAATCGGCCTTCGGCGCGATGGGGCAGATCAACGACTACATGTGCCTCGACGGCACGATCCCGGTCTCGGCCCTGCCCGAGGTGCTGCGCCGCATCGGCGAGCTGAGCGACGAGTACGGCCTCGGCGTGGCCAACGTGTTCCACGCGGGCGACGGCAACATGCATCCGCTGATCCTGTTCGACGCGAACAAGGAGGGCGATCTGGAGAAATGCGAGGCGATGGGCGCCGATGTGCTGAAGCTCTGCGTCGAGGTGGGCGGCTGCCTGACCGGTGAGCACGGCGTCGGCGTCGAGAAGCGCGACCTGATGACGGTGCAGTTCGCGCCCGAGGACCTCGAGGCGCAGATGAAGGTGAAGGACGTGTTCGACCCCAAATGGCTCCTCAACCCCGCCAAGGTCTTCCCGCTCTCGGTAAGCGAAGGGCGGCGGGCATGATCCGCCCTGGCTCCGAGGCCGAGCTGGCCCAAGCCATCCGCGACGCGGACGGCCCCCTCTCGCTGCGCGGCGGCGGCACGCGCGGGCCCCTGCCCGAGGGCACGGCCATCACCACCGCCGGGCTGACCGGCATCACCCTGCACGACCCCGCCGCGCTGACACTGGTGGCGCGGGCGGGCACGCCGGTGGAGGAGATCGAAGCCGCGCTGGCCGAGACCAACCAGCGCCTCGCCTTCGAGCCGATGGATCACCGCGCGCTTCTGGGCAGCACCGGCACGCCGACCATCGGCGGCGTGGTGGCGGCCAATGTCTCGGGGCCCCGCCGGGTGCTGGTGGGGGCGGCGCGCGATCATCTGCTCGGGCTGCGTTTCGTCGATGGCGAGGGCACGATCGTCAAGAATGGCGGCCGGGTGATGAAGAACGTCACCGGCTACGACCTCGCCCGCCTCGTCGCGGGCAGCCGCGGCGCGCTCGGCGCGATCACCGAGGTGGCGCTCAAGGTGCTGCCCGGCACCGAGAGCTGCGCCAGCCTCGTGGCGCGCGGCCTCGACGACGCGGCGGCGGTGCGGGCGATGTCGGCGGCCCTCGGCACGCCCTTTGAGGTGACGGGCGCCGCGCATGACCCGCACGCTGCGGACGGGCCGCGCACCGTGCTTCGGATCGAGGGCTTCGCCGCTTCGGTGGCCTACCGCGCCAAGGCGCTCATCGAGGCGCTGGCCCCGCATGGCGCTTGGGAGATTGAGGACGACCGCGAGACGGTGCGCGCCGCGTGGCGCGGCATCCGCGACGTGGCGGCCTTCCACGGCACCACGGGCGACGTCTGGCGCGTCTCGGCGCGCCCGAGCGAGGCCGCGGAGATCGCGGCCCGCGCGGATGCCGATCAGGTCTTCTACGACTGGGGCGGCGGCCTCGTCTGGCTGCGCCTGCCGGAAGGAACCGATTTGCGCGCCCGGCTGGGCCGCTATGACGGCCACGCCACGCTGGTGCGCGCCGCCCCCGAAACCCATGCGCGGCTGCATACGCTGCAGCCCGAGCCCCCGGCGCTGCAGGCGTTGACCCGCGGCCTGCGCGACAAGTTCGACCCGCGCGGCATCCTCGCCGCCTGACGGAGACCCCATGCAGACCAATTTCACGCCAGACCAGCTGCGCGACCCCAAGACCGCCGAGGCCAACGAGATCCTGCGCGCCTGCGTGCATTGCGGCTTCTGCACGGCCACCTGCCCGACCTATCAGGTGCTGGGCGACGAGCTCGATTCACCGCGCGGCCGGATCTATCTCATCAAGGACATGCTCGAAAACGAGCGGGTGCCCGACGACAAGACCGTCACCCATCTCGACCGCTGCCTGGGCTGCCTCGCCTGCATGACCACCTGCCCCTCGGGCGTGCATTACGGCCACCTGATCGACCAGGCGCGCGGCTATATCGAGGACAATTACAAGCGCCCGCCGATGGATCGCTTCCTGCGCTGGACGCTGGCGCGCATCCTGCCCTATCCGGGCCGCTTCCGGCTGGCGCTTCTGGCGGCGAAGCTCGGCAAGCCCCTGAAGGGGCTGATGCCCGACAAGCGGCTGCGCGCGATGCTGGAAATGGCGCCCGAGAAGATCCCGCCCGTCTCGCGCAACGACGACCCGCAGGTCTTCCCGGCTCAGGGCGAGCGCCGGATGCGCGTGGGCCTGTCGATCGGCTGCGCCCAGCGCGCGCTGGACACCGAGATCAACGACGCGACGATCCGGCTGCTCACGCGGCTCGGCTGCGAGGTGGTGATCCCCGAAGGTGTGGGCTGCTGCGGCGCGCTGACCGAGCATATGGGCAAGCATGACGAGGCGCGCGGCACCGCCGCCGGGCTGATCCGCTCGATGGCCTCGATCGAGGGGCTCGACGCGGTGGTGATCAACACCTCCGGCTGCGGCACCACGATGAAGGATTACGGCCACATGTTCGCGGGCCACGAGATGGAGGCCGAGGCCGCCCGCATCGGCGGGCTGTGCCGCGACGTGAGCGAGATCGTGGCCGAGCTTGGCCTGCCGGAAGGAACGAAAGCCGCGCCCCTGCGCGTGGCCTACCACGCCGCCTGCTCGCTGCAGCACGGCCAGAAGCTCAAGGCCGGACCCAAGGGGCTTTTGAAGCAGGCCGGGTTCGAGGTGTCGGAGCCCGCCGACAGCCATCTGTGCTGCGGCTCGGCGGGCACCTACAACCTGATGCAGCCCGAGATCTCGGCCGAGCTGCGCAACCGCAAGGTCGAGACGCTGGAGGTGCTGAAGCCGCAGGTGATCGCCGCCGGGAACATCGGCTGCATGATGCAGATCGGGCGCGGCGCGAGCGTGCCGGTGGTGCATTCGGTGCAGCTTCTCGACTGGGCGACCGGCGGGCCGCAACCGCCCGCAATCGGGAAACAATCCGCCTGAATACCCTATGAAGCCGCGCCGCGCTGTCCTAGTCTCGCGCCTGGGTCGAGCGATCCCCGCCCGGCCCGGATGCGGAGGACGAATGCAGCACGCGATCGCGGTGGCCCTGCTGGTGCTCGTGGCCCTGTCCTTGCCGGTGCGTGCAGACCGGCACGACCTCACCTTGATGGTGACCGGCGACGACGCGCGCGGCTGGGAGGCCGTGGGCCGGCTCGACCTTGGTGGTCGCGGCTTTTGCACCGGCGCGCTGATCGCCACCGATCTCGTGCTCACCGCCGCGCATTGCCTTTATGACCGCGACAGCGGCGAGCGCATCGACCCCGCCGAGATCGAATTCAAGGCCGGGATGCGCGGCGGCCGGGCGCTGGCTTACCGCGGCGTGCGCCGGGCCATGACGCCCGAAGGCTATGCCTTCGTCGGCACCGGCTCGGGCGCCGCAAGCGCCGAGGACGTGGCGCTGCTCGAATTGTCGCAGCCGATCCGCTCGGCCCGCATCACCCCCTTCGAGACGGTGGAGACAGTCGTCGCAGGCGCGCAGGTCGGCGTCGTCTCCTATGCGCATGACCGGGCCGAGGCGCCCTCCTTGCAGCAGACCTGCGACGTGCTGGGCGAGGAAAAGGGTCTTCTCGTCATGGGCTGCGACGTCGATTACGGCTCCTCGGGCTCGCCGGTGTTCAGCTTCAAGGACGGGGTGGCGCGGATCGTCTCGGTGATCTCGGCCAAGGCCGAGATGGAGGGGCGCAGCGTCGCGATCGGCGTGGCGCTCGAACACCCCCTGCCCGGGCTGCGCACCCGCATGGCCGACCGGCCCGGCGCCTTCGGCGGGCTTTCCACCGGGCAGGTCAGGGTCGTCGGCGCGGGCCAGAGAACCGAGACCGGCGCGCGTTTCGTCCGGCCCGAGATCGATGCCGACATCGACACCGGGGGATCTTGAAACCCCGAAAATCCTCTCCCACATTGCGAGGCACGGAGCGCCATATCGGGCTCCCGACGGCCGGCCTGTCCCACCAGGGGAAGGCCATCACGACGTTATCGCTTGAGACAGAGGATGACCAAAATGCGTAACTTCGATCTTGCCCCGCTCTACCGCGCCACCGTGGGCTTCGACCAGGTCGCCGACCTGATGGACCGCGTGCTTGCCGGCGAGCCCGCGCAGAACAACTACCCGCCCTACAACATCGAAAAGACCGACGAGAGCGCCTGGCGCATCTCGATCGCCGTCGCGGGCTTCGGCGCCGACGACCTTGCCGTGGAGGTCCGCGAAAACGCGCTGATCGTCACCGCCCGCAAGGCCGAGGACGACACCGAAAGCCGCACCTTCCTGCATCGCGGCATCGCCACGCGCGCCTTCGAGCGCCGCTTCCACCTTGCCGATCACGTGAAGGTCACCGGCGCGAGCCATCTCGACGGCATGCTGCACATCGATCTCGTGCGCGAGGTGCCCGAGGCGCTGAAGCCCCGCCGCATCGAGATCTCGAGCCAGAAGCCGCAGGACGCGAACCTGATCGAGGAGAAGTCGGTCAACTGATCCGGCCCGATCCGCAAGCGAAAGGGGCGGCCCCGCCGGGCCGCCCCTCTTCGTGTTTTGGCTCCGACCAGTAAGGCCCGATCAGAAGGTCAGGGAATAGTTGTCGCCCATGTCCGGCTTGCGCTCCGCAAGGTTGCCCTTGGCGGTCTCGTAGAGGAAGCGCGCGGCGGAGGTGGTCGAGGTCCAGACCTCGGCCGAGCGCAGCGTCAGGCACAAAAGCCGCACGTCCGGGTCGCGGCGGCCATCCTCGAACCAGCTCGCCGCGACCTTGCTCCACAGCTCGTCGAGCTTCTGCTCGTCATGGCTCAGGCTCAGCGTGCCATGCGCATGGGTATAGATGCCGTGATCGTCGCTGGTCAGCGCGAAGACCGCGTCCTGCGGGCCGGTCTCGGCACGTTCGGCCAGCTCGGTGCCGTCATGGCCGATGAACCACAGGCAGCCCTTCTCGGGGTCGGTGTAATGGGCCATCGGGATCAGCCGGTCGGTGCCCTTGAGCCCGATCAGCCCGGCATGCAGGCCGTCGATCCGCTTCCAGAACATCTCGACGCGTTTCTCTTGGCTGTGCTCGCTCATCTCTCGATCCAATCCTTGCACGGGCGGCCACGATGCCGCCGCCCGCTTCGGGAGTGCAACGATGCGAAAGGGGCGCGGTTCCGTCAGTGCGCCAGCGCCCAGTTCGGCCCCTGCCCGGCCTCGGCGGCAAGATGCACGTCGAGATGCACCGCCGGATGCGCCGCCCCCTCCATCACCTCGCGCGCGATGGGGATGAGCTTGTCGGCCTCGGCCTCATCCACCTCGAACAGGAGTTCGTCATGGACCTGCAGGAGCATCCGCGCCGAGGGCACGGCGGCGATCGCCGCGTCCATGCGGATCATCGCGCGGCGGATGATGTCGGCGGCGGTCCCCTGGATCGGCGCGTTGATCGCGGCGCGCTTGGCAAAGCCCGCGCCCGGCCCCTTGGCATTGATCTCGGGCGTGTTGATCCGCCGCCCGAACATGGTCTGCACGAAGCCGTTCTCCTTGGCGAAGGCGGTGGTCGCGTCCATGTAGTCCCGGATGCCGGGGAAGCGTTCGAAATAGCGGTCGATGAAGCCCTGCGCCTCACCGCGCGGAATGCGCAGGTTGCGGGCGAGGCCGAAGCCCGAAATGCCGTAGATCACCCCGAAATTGATCGCCTTGGCCTGCCGCCGGATCTCGGGCGTCATCTCGCCCAAGGGCACGTTGAACATCTCCGACGCGGTGGCGGCATGGATGTCCTGCCCCTCGCGGAAGGCTTCCTTCAGCGCCTCGATCCCGGCCATGTGGGCGAGGATGCGCAGCTCGATCTGGGAATAGTCGAGAGACACCAGCACCCGCCCCTTCGGCGCGACGAAAGCCTCGCGGATGCGGCGGCCCTCCTCGGTGCGGATCGGGATGTTCTGCAGGTTCGGATCGGTCGAGGCGAGGCGGCCGGTGTTGGCCCCGGCGATCGAATAGGAGGTGTGCACCCGGCCCGTTTCGGGGTGGATGTGCTCCTGCAGGCTGTCGGTATAGGTCGATTTCAGCTTGGAGATCTGCCGCCAGTCGAGCACGAGGCGCGGCAGCTCGTGCTCTGTGGCGAGGTCTTCGAGGATGTCGGCGCCGGTGGCATAGGCGCCGGTCTTGCCCTTCTTGCCGCCGGGCAGCGCGAGGTCGTCGAACAGGATCTCGCCCAGCTGCTTGGGCGATCCGACGTTGAAGGGCCGCCCGGCCTTGGCGTGGATCTCCGCCTCCAGCCCCGCCATCTTCTGCGCGAAGGCGTTGGACATGCGGCTCAGAACCTCGCGGTCGACCTCGACCCCCGCCCGCTCCATCCGCGCCAGCACCGGCACTAGCGGCCGCTCCAGCGTCTCGTAGACGGTGGTGACGCGGGCCTGGTGCAGCTGCGGCTTGAAGCGCTTCCACAGGCGCAGCGTGATGTCGGCGTCCTCTGCGGCGTATTTCACCGCCGCGTCGATCTCGACCTTGTCGAAGGTCACCGCCGATTTGCCGGTGCCGATCACCTGCTTGATCGGGATCGGCGCGTGGCCGAGATAGCGCTCCGACAGCGTGTCCATGCCGTGCCCGTGCAGCCCCGCATGCATCGCGTAGCTCAAGAGCATCGTGTCGTCGAAGGGGGCCACGTCGATCCCCAGACCGGCGAGGATCTTGAGGTCGTATTTCATGTTCTGGCCGATCTTGAGGATCGAGGCGTCCTCCAGCACCGGCTTCAGCATCTCCAGCGCCTGCGCCATCGGCATCTGCCCCTCGCTCAGCGCATCCGAGCCGAACAGCCCCTCCTCGCCCGAGCGATGCGCCAGCGGGATGTAGCAGGCATGGCCCGGCGTCAGCGCGAGCGAGATGCCCACCAGATCGGCGCGCATCTCGTCGAGGCTCGTCGTCTCGGTGTCTATCGCGACATGGCCCAGCTCGTGGATCGCGTCGATCCAGAGCTGCAGCGCCTCCGGCGTGGTCACCTTCTCATAGGCGGCGTGGTCGAAGGGGGCCTCGGGCTCGGGCTCGGCGGCCTCGGGCGCGGTGCTCGCCGTCTCGGGCACCGCCGGCGCCTCCGTCCCGAGCTTTTCGGCCACGCGGCGGGTGATGGTGCGGAATTCCATCTCGGCGAGAAAGCCCAGGAGCGTCTCGGGGACCGGGTCGCGGATCTCCAGATCGTCGAGCGTGAAGTCGAGCGCCATGTCGCAATCGAGCGCCACGAGCTGCTTCGAAAGCCGGATCTGCTTTTCATGCTCGATCAGGGTCTGGCGGCGCTTGGGCTGCTTGATCTCGCCCGCCCGTTCCAGAAGCGTCTCCAGATCGCCGAACTCGTTGATCAGCAGCGCTGCGGTCTTGATGCCGATGCCGGGCGCGCCGGGCACGTTGTCGACCGAGTCGCCCGCGAGCGCCTGCACGTCGACGACGCGATCGGGCCAGACGCCGAATTTCTCGAACACGCCGTCGCGGTCGATGCGGCGGTTCTTCATCGGGTCGAGCATCTCGACCCCGTCGCCCACCAGCTGCATCAGGTCCTTGTCCGAGGAGATGATCGTCACCCGCCCGCCCGCGTCGCGCGCCTGACAGGAGAGTGCCGCGATGATGTCGTCGGCCTCGAAGCCTTCCTTTTCCTTGCAGGCGATGTTGAACGCCTCGGTCGCCGCGCGGGTCAGCGGGATCTGCGGGCGCAGATCCTCGGGCATGGCGTCGCGGTTGGCTTTGTAGAGATCGTAAAGATCGTTGCGGAAGGTGTGGGAGCCCTTGTCGAAGATCACCGCGACATGGGTGGCCGCATCCGGGCCGGTGTTGCCGTCGATATAGCGCTGCAGCATGTTGACGAAGCCCGACACCGCCCCCACCGGCATGCCGTCGGATTTGCGCGTCAGCGGCGGCAGCGCGTGATAGGCGCGGAAGATGAAGGCCGAGCCGTCGATCAGGTGCAGGTGGCACCCCTTGCCGAATTGCGTCATGCCCGCGTCCCCTCTTGCGATGTCGCGTGTCTGTCTAGCCGAAACCCGGGCGGGTTTCGGCGGAAATCTTCGGTGATGCCGGGGAAAGCCGCCTCAGCGGGTCTCGTTCTCCTGCCCCGAGCGGTCCTGCCCGCGGGTGATCTCGTCGAGCCCCTCGGCACCGGCCTCCGCGAATTCGCGGTGGATGTAGCGCGCATCGCAATAGGAGCAGTCGACGAAGCCGGTGTCGTGCGGGATCATCAGCCAGACGCGCGGATGGCCGAGCCCCGCGCTGCCGCCGTCGCAGGCGATGCGCCATGTGTCGACGATCTTGGTCTCGGGCGCGGGAAGTGTCATGAGGGGCCTTGCCTTGCTAACGGGAACGGCCGGGCATGGACCCGGCCCTGATCGCGCTACATTCTAGCCGCCCGGCCCGCAGGGACAAGACGCGAAAGGACACAGCCATGACCGACGCCGCCATCGAGATCACCGGCCTGAAGAAGACCTACGCGCCCAGCGCCAAGTCGCCCGCCAAGGTCGCGCTCGACGGTGTCGACCTGACCATCCCGGCGGGCTCGATCTTCGGGCTTCTTGGCCCCAACGGCGCGGGCAAGTCGACCATGATCAACATCATGGCCGGGCTGGTGCTGAAGAGCGCGGGCCGGGTGAACATCTGGGGCTTCGACCAGGACGAGAACCCGCGCCAGTCCCGCGCCGCCATCGGCGTGATGCCGCAGGAGCTGGTGCTCGATCCGTTCTTCACGCCCAGAGGCGCGCTCGACGTACAGGCCGGTCTCTGGGGCGTGCCGAAATCGCAGCGCCGCACCATGGAGCTGCTCGATCTCGTGGGCCTCGCCGACAAGGCCGACGCCTATGCCCGCTCGCTCTCGGGGGGCATGCGGCGGCGGCTGCTGCTCGCCAAGGCGCTGGTGCATGCCCCCCGCGTCCTGGTGCTCGACGAGCCGACGGCGGGGGTCGATATCGAGCTGCGCAACATGCTGTGGCGCAATGTGCGCCGTCTCAACGAGCAGGGCACGACAATCATCCTGACCACCCATTACCTCGAAGAGGCGCAGGAGATGTGCGACGAGATCGCCATCATCGACAATGGCCGCGTCGTCACCCGCGACACCACCGCCAATCTCGTCGGCCGGGTCAGCGGCAAGACGCTGGTGGTGACCCCGGACGGCCCCGCAGCGATTCCCCCCCTGCCCGAAGGGGTGAGCTGCGCCGAGCGCGCGGGCGGGGTGCTGGCCTTCACCTATGATGCCTCCAAGATGGGCGCGGGCGCGGTGCTCGACGCGATCCGCGCGGGCGGCATGCGGCTGATGGACGTCAAGACCGAGGAGGCGGATCTCGAGGACGTGTTCCTGCAGCTCACCTCCAAGGCCGGGGAACCCGTCTCCGCCGCCTGAGGTTGCCCTCCCGCCGACCACGGAGGGAGACGCATGGAAGAAGAGACCGAAGCCGCCCCGCGCGAGGATATCGACAGCCTCGCCGGCGTCGATGCCGATACCGGCAACATCTTCGAGAAGCTCGACGCCTGGGCCGACGGTTTCTTCCGGCTTCTGCCCAACATCGCGGTGGCGATCGTGGTGCTGGTGCTGTTCTGGTTTCTCGCGCGCGGCGTGGCCTGGCTGGTGCGCCGCTCGGGCCGAAGGCGCGGCCGCGACAATCTCGGCGATGTCGGCGCGAGCCTGCTGCGCTGGCTGGTGCTGATCATCGGCTTCATGCTCGCCGTCACCATCGTCGCGCCCTCGATCACGCCGGGCGATCTCTTCGCCGGGCTCGGCATCGGCTCGGTCGCGATCGGCTTCGCCTTCAAGGACATCCTGCAGAACATGCTGGCGGGCATCCTGATCCTGATCCGCCAGCCCTTCGAGGTGGGCGACCAGATCGTCTCGGGCGGCCATGAGGGCACGGTCGAGCGGATCGAGACCCGCGCCACGCTGATCAAGACCTATGATGGCCGCCGCGTGGTGATCCCCAATTCGGACATCTACACCGACGCGGTGGTGGTCAACACCGCCTTCGATAAGCGCCGCTCGCAATACGACGTGCTGATCGGCTGCTCGGACGACATCGACGCGGCCTGCGCGGTGATGGTCGAGACGGCGGGCGGATGCGAGGGCGTGCTCGCCGATCCCGCGCCCGAGGCGATCCCGTGGGGGATGGACGCGGATGGCAACACCATCCGCCTGCGCTGGTGGACCGCGCCCGCGCGCGCCGATGTGGTGCATGTCTGGGGCCGGGTGATCCGCGATGTCTACAACGCGCTCGACGCAAAGGGCGTCGACCTGCCCTATCCGACGCGCATGGTGCTGTTTCACGACCAGACCGAGGCGACAGACGGCGACCGCACCGCCCAGCGCGAAGGCTGGCCCGCCAAGGGCGACAGCCCCGCCGCGCGCCGGATCGAGGAGGCGATCCGCGCGGGGGCCTCGAAGCAAAGCTGAGCCCCGGGGACCTTCGGCGCCAGCCCGAAGGGGGCGCGCCCCCTTCGGATGCGGCGTTCAGCTGCGCTCCAGCAGCCGCCCGAGGGGGCGTCCGCCCAGCAGGTGCATGTGGAAATGCGGCACTTCCTGATGCCCGTGGGCGCGGGCATTGGTGATGGCCCGGAAGCCGTCTTCGAGATCGCATTGTTCGCAGAGCCTGGCGACCGCGCGGTTGAAGTCGAGGATCTCGGCATCGCTGGCGTCGCGCGCGAAGTGGTCGTAGCTGACGTAAGGCCCCTTGGGGATCACGAGCACATGCACCGGCGCCTGCGCCGAGATGTCCTCGAAGGCGAGGCTGTGTTCGGTCTCCAGCACGGTCTTGCACGGGATATCGCCGCGCAGGATCCTGGCGAAGATGTTGTCGTCGTCATACGCAAAGCGCATCGCGTTCTCCTCAATCGTCGAACAGATGTGGCGTCTCGCCGATGCTGCGGGCCAGCTCGGGCTCGACCCCGAGAAAGCGCCGCAGCGCCCGGTCGTTCTCTTCGGCCCCGGCCTCCTGCGCAAGGGTGTAGTGATTGGCGAAGCGCGCCTCGCGCAGCTCGCGGGTCTCGGCCTGCATCTGCTGGCGCAGCGGCGGCATCAGCAGGTCGAGCCCGGCTTCGCTGCGCCCCGCGAGATCGCTGCGGATCGCGTGTTCGCGCAGATAGGCGTCGTCGAGGGGCGTGTCGATCTCAAGCAGCCGCACCTCGGCCCTGTCGCCCATCACGTCGCGGATCAGGTCGATCCGCGCGGGGTCGATGCAGATGATCATCCGGTCCACCCCGTGCAGCTCGTAGAGCAGCCGCAGCATCGCGCGGCGGTGGCGCGACCGCTTGCCCAGCCCGCGCTCCAGCCCGCCCATGGCGGGCAGCGCGGTGTCTTCCTCGTCGAAGAGGTAATCGATGCCGAGCATCCCGGTATGGTGCTTGATCGCCCCCACCAGCCGCTTGGCGACGTGTCTTTTGTGGCTGATCACCACCAGCAGCACCCGGCCCGCCCCGAGCGAGCTGCCGACCTCCCAGGCGCGCGGCGCAAAGCGCAGGCCCACCCGGCCGCGCCCGGTCAGAAAGCCGTGCAGCCGCCGCCCGTCGCCGCCCGCCGGAAAATCGCGGCGGTCCGAGGCCCAAAGATCGCCCAGCCGCGCGCGCAGCCGCGCAGCGCCGGGGCTGATCTTGCGCGCGAAAAGCGCGTCCTGCCCGAGCAGCAGGTCGTAATGGTCGTCGTGGAAGCTCGCGGGCATGCCGTAATCGGTGAAGGTCAGGAAGGTCGGGCTGCATGAGCGGATCTCCTCGCGCGGCACGAGATGGCGCACGAGGGTCTGGAACATCGTCTCGTCGGGAATCCAGCTCCAGCGAAACAGCCGCCGCACATCCGGGCGCGCGTCGAGAAACGCCAGCACCGCCTCCACCGTGGCGCGCCTCAGGCACCACCATTGCGAGCCGATCATCGGGCGGATATCGGCCGGCAGCGCCCGCGCGATGCCGAGCCGGCGCTGCGCCGCGAGGCTGGCATAGAACAGCCCCTTGCGGTCCCGCTCGTTGAGGAAATGCCAGCGCGTCAGCCGCTCCTCATGCATGCCGGTCTTGATCCAGCCGCCATCGAAGAAATCGACGCTCTCGATCCGGTCGGCCGGGTCTGCGGCGAGCTTCTCATGCGCGTGAACGGCCGATTTGATCGCCATGCAGTCGCCCGAGAGCAGGTAGAAATGCGTGGCGTCACCAAAGCGCGCGAGCGCCAGTCGCAGCGCCGAGAGCGTCGCGGCCACGAGGCTCCATTCGCCCCAGCCGCAGCGCTGCCGCCGCTCCACGAGCGCGATGCCCGGATGCCCCGACAGCCCGCCGCGCAAGCGCAGCCAATCGGTGCGCGAGGCGCGTGCGTCCATGTGTACCACCACCGCATCGCCAGAGGCGGCGAGCCCGCGCGCCTGCCGGATCACCGCGCCGGGGTCCTTGTGACACAACAGAATGAAAGCGATGCGCGTCATATGCGTTCCCCGGGCCACGCGGTCAGGATCACGCGCGGTTTGCGCCTTGATAGCGCGCGAAACCGTCGCATAAACAGGTCTCCAGAGTTTTCAGGGCCCCTTGTGGCCCAAGCGCGGCAGCGGATGGGACGGCAGATGGGATTTCCGGGCACCTGGATGACCGAAAGCGAAAGCATGGTGTACCGCGTGGTGCCCAAATGCGCCTGCTCGACCATCGGCCAGATCATGTACCGCTCCGACCACGGCCATTTCTTCGACGGCGACATCCACGATGCGCAGGGGGGGCTGCACAAATGGGCGCAGGAGCGCAGCCAGGGGCCGATCACCGACAACGTGACCGCGCGAAAGAGCCTCGTCTTCACCTGCGTGCGCAACCCCTATGGCCGCATCCTGTCCTCCTTCTTCGACAAGATCTGCGGCATCCAGCGCAATGGCCGCCGCTATCGCGGCAATCTCGTGCCGATGCTGGTGCAGAAATACGGGATCGAGGTGGGCGACCCCGAGACCGGCTTCGAATTCGACCAGATCCGCAGCTTCCGCCGCTTTCTGCTCTTCGCCCGCGACACGATCCGCTTTCGCAAGCCGATGGACCCCGACATCCACTGGGCGGCCATGTCGGGCCATGTCTCGACGCTGATCCGCGGCGGCGGGCGCTATGACATGATCTTCGACACCGAGAATTTCGACGCCGGCATGAGCGCCGTTCTGGCGCGCGCGCCGCTGCGCCACCCGGTCGATCTCGCCGCGATGCCCCGCTTCAACGAAAGCGAGGGCCACGGGCCCAGGCGCGCCCATCCGGTCGAGGATTTCTTCGACGATCTGTCGATGCATCTCATGCGCGAGGTCTATGGCCGCGATTTCGAGCTGTTCGGCTATGACATCGACGACCCGTCGCGCCGCGCCCCCGTGCGCGAGATCGATCTCGACGCGGTCCACGCCAAGCTCGGCGGATGAGACGCCTTCGGAACCCGCGCCCCACCGCATGGTTGAGACGCCGACATGCCTGATACCAGCGACATCCCCGCCCGCCTGCGCCGCCGTCCCGAATTGTGGATGGTGCTGCTGTTTCTGCTCTCGCTCGCGGCTCTGGGCTTCTTCCTGCTTGCGGGTGAGGTGGTCGAGGGCGACACCATGGCTTTCGACGAGGCGATCCTGCTGGCGCTCAGAACGCCCGGCGATCTGAGCGATCCGATCGGCTCGCACTGGGTCGAGGAGATGGCGCGCGACATGACGGCGCTGGGCGGCGTGGCGTGGCTGGTGCTGCTGACGGCGGGGGTCGCGGGCTATCTGGCGCTGTCGCGCCACACGCGCACCATGTGGTTCATGCTGGTCGCCATCGGCAGCGGCACCCTGGTCAGCCGCACCGCCAAGATGCTGTTCGAGCGCGCCCGCCCCGATCTCGTGCCGCATGGCTCCTACGTCTATACCGCGAGCTTTCCCTCCGGCCACACCATGCTCTCTGCGGTGACCTATCTGACGCTGGCGGTGATGCTGTCGCGGCTCGAGCCGCGCCGGGTGATCAAGGTCTATATCATGACCTGCGCGATCATCCTCACCGGCCTCGTCGGCGCGAGCCGGGTCTATCTCGGGGTGCACTGGCCCACCGACGTGATCGCCGGCTGGACCGCGGGCGCAGGCTGGGCCGTGCTGTGTCTTCTCGTGGCGCAGTGGTTGCAGCGCAAGGGCCGGATCGACCCGGCCGAAGACGCCGAGGATTAAAGCAGCCCGGCCTGCGCGAAGAGCGCCTTGAGATCGGCCTCGGGCCGCGCTCCGAAATGCGAGATCACCTCGGCGGCGGCGACGCAGCCCATGCGCCCCGCCGTTTCCAGATCGCGATCCGTGGCGATGCCATAGAGAAAGCCCGCGGCAAAGAGATCGCCCGCCCCGGTGGCATCGACCGGCGTGACCTTCTTCACCGGCACCACCACCCGCTCCTCGCCCCGGATCAGCACCACGTCGGCGCCCGAGCGGGTGCAGACGACGAGGCGGCACTCGGCGGCGGCGCGGGTCAGCGCCTCGTCGAGCCGGCACTGGTAGAGGCTTTCCCATTCGTGCTCGTTGCCGATGACGAAGTCGAGCTCGCGCACCAGCCTTTGGAAATCGGTGCGGTGCCGGTCGGCGCAGAACGGGTCCGACAGCGCGATCCCGGCGATGCCGCCGCCCGCATGGGTCAGCGCGGTCGCCCGCTCGAAGGCCTGCTTGCCCTTGGGCTTGTCGTAGAGATAGCCCTCGAGAAACAGCAGCCCCGCCTGCCCCGCCACCGCGTCCGAGACGTCGTCGGAGCCAAGCTCGGCGGAAATGCCGAGATAGGTGTTCATCGACCGCTCGCCATCGGGGCTGACAAAGATCATCGAACGCGAGGTCGGAAGCTCGCCGCCCTCGACCGGGGCATTGGCAAACCGCGTGCCGCCCGCTTCCATGGTCTCGGCGTAGAAGCGGCCAAGCGCATCGTCGCGCACCCGCCCGATGAAGGCCGTCTCCAGCCCGAGCGCCCCCAGCCCCGCCAGCGTGTTGGCGACGGAGCCGCCGGGCGCCTGCTGCCGCTGCTCCATCGCGCCATAGAGCATCTCGCCGCGCTCGCGCTCCACGAGCTGCATGATGCCCTTCTCGATCCCCATCAGGTCGAGAAAGCTGTCATCGGCCTCGGCGAAGACGTCGACGATGGCGTTGCCGATGCCGAGGATGCGGGGGGTGCTCATGCGGTCTTCTCCTCGAAGAGACAATATTCGCGGATCGGGCAGGCCGGGCATTTGGGCTTGCGCGCCACGCAGATGTAGCGCCCGTGCAGGATCAGCCAGTGATGCGCATGACCCTGCCAGCGCGCGGGGATATGGTCCTCGATGCCGCGCTCGACCGCATCGACATCCTTTCCGGGCGCGATGCCGGTGCGGTTGCAGACGCGGAAGATATGCGTGTCGACTGCCTGCGCGGGGTGCTTCCACCACATGTTGAGCACCACATTCGCCGTCTTGCGCCCCACGCCCGGAAGCGAGACCAGCGCCGCGCGCGAAGAGGGCACCTCGCCGCCGAAGCGCTCCACGAGGATCTCGCTCATGCGGATCACGTTCTTGGCCTTGTTGCGGTAGAGCCCGATCGTCTTGATATGCTCGATCAGCCCCTCCTCGCCCAGCTCCAGCATCTTTTCGGGCGTGTCGGCGATCTCGAACAGGCGCTTGGTCGCCTTGTTGACGCCCGCATCCGTGGCCTGCGCCGAAAGTGCCACGGCGACGAGCAGCGTATAGGCGTTGATGTGGTCGAGCTCGCCCTTGGGCTCGGGCTCGGCCTCATGCAGGCGGGCAAAGATCGCGTCGATGGCGTGGTAGTCGAGCTGTCGGGTCATCGGGCCTCTATGCCCGGAGGGGCCGCGCCTCACAAGCCCGGCGGCGCGCGGGGGGCCGGCCGGTCGCCATGCGTATTTATGGGAAAATGAACCGGGGGGCGCGCGCCCATGGTTCATCTTTCTCCAAATACGCATGGCGACCGGCCAAAGCCGCCCCACCGGCCGACAGGATGCGCAGCTTCCGGGTCGCGCGGGCGCGCCGGGCCGCCTAATGTCGTCCCATGGATCAAAGCCACGCATATCATTACGGCGTCATGCGCCGCGCCATCGACGCCATCGACGCCGCACCCGCGCCCTTGGCACTCGAGGATCTGGCGGCGCGGATGGACATGTCGCCCGCGCATTTCCAGCGCGTCTTCTCCGCCTGGGTCGGTGTCTCGCCCAAGCGCTACCAGCAATACCTCGCGCTCGGCCACGCCAAGGCGCTTTTGCGCGAGCGGCGTACCACGCTGGAGACGGCGCAGGAGCTCGGCCTCTCGGGGACAGGGCGGCTGCACGACCTGTTCCTGCGCTGGGAGGCGATGAGCCCGGGCGATTACGGCACGGGCGGCGCCGGGCTCGAAATCCGGGAGGGCCGCTTCGACAGCCCCTTCGGCCCGGTCGTGGCCATGGGCACGGATCGCGGGCTCTGCGGGCTGGGCTTTGCCGCCGAGACCGGGGTCGAGGCCAGCTTGCAAGATCTGCGCGCCCGCTGGCCCGCCGCGCGCTTTTCCGAAGACCCCGATGCGCTCGCCCCATGGGTCGAGGCGGCTTTCTCGGGGCGCGGCGAAGCGCGGCTGCAGCTCATCGGCGCGCCCTTCGCGATCAAGGTCTGGCAGGCGCTTCTGGAGGTGCCGTCGGGGCATGTGACGACCTATTCCGACATCGCCGCGCGGATCGGCGCGCCGCGCGCCGTGCGCGCCGCCGCGACGGCGGTGGGGCGCAACCCGATCTCCTGGCTGATCCCCTGCCACCGCGCCCTGCGCAAGTCGGGCGAGCTGGGCGGCTATCACTGGGGCCTGCCGGTCAAGCGCGCGATGCTGGCCTTCGAGGCCGCGCGCGGCGAAGGCTGAGGCATTCATGCCACAGCGCATCGGGTTCCATCCGGCCCCGGAACCCGGCTATCAAACCCGCGTTATTGCATAGCAGCCGCCCGCGGCCTCTATCATTCAGGGACAGGCGCGGAGCCCCGTTTCCGCGCATTACGCAAGAACTGGAAAGACACATGATCACCAAGCTCCCCCTCGCGCTCGTCACCGTCTCCGCCCTCGGCGTGGCCGCCTGCCAGCCGGTGACCCCGAACAACCCCGACCCCAATGCCAACACCCGTCGCGGCGCCATGGTCGGCGCGGGGCTCGGTGCGGCCGTGGGCGCGCTCACTGGCGATGACAGCGAGGACCGGCTGCGCCGCGCGGCCGTCGGCGCGGCGCTGGGCGGCGCGGCCGGGGCCGGCACCGGCGCCCTGCTCGACCGTCAGGAAGCCGAACTGCGCGAGCAGCTCGGCTCCAATGTCGGCATCGTCAACACCGGCGAAGAGCTGGTCGTGACCCTGCCGCAGGACATCCTCTTCGCCACCGACAGCGCCCAGCTGACCGGCTCGCTGCAGGCCGACCTGCGCGCCATCGCGGGCTCGCTCAACAACTATCCCAACACCACCGTCAACGTGGTGGGCCACGCCGACAACACCGGCGCCGCCGCCTACAACCAGCAGCTTTCCGAGCGCCGCGCCCAGGCCGTCGCCTCGGTGCTGACCTCGGCGGGCGTCGCTCCGAGCCGCGTGCGCGCGATCGGCCGCGGCGAGGATGCGCCCGTCGCCTCGAACCTGAGCCCCGAAGGCCGTCGCCAGAACCGCCGGGTCGAGATCATCATCACCCCCAACGGCTGATCATTGCAGCCTTGCCGGGATGGGCCGCCCTTCGGGGCGGCCCTTTTCTTTCGTATTGAGCAAAGCCCTCTCCGGTCATACAACTTTACCAGACGTGGAGTGCGCCGATGCCGTTCAAGCCGATCCAGCCCGAAAAGCTCTCGCATGGCGTGGTGCGCCAGATCGAGGAACTGGTGCTGCGCGGCGTGCTGCGCCCCGGCGACCGCCTGCCGCCCGAGCGCGAGCTGGCCGAGCGGCTCGGCGTCTCGCGCCCCTCGCTGCGCGAGGCGCTGGCCGAGCTGCAGACCCGCGGCCTCGTGGAAACCCGCGCCGGTGCCGGGGTCTATATCTCCGAGGTGATCGGCTCGGCCTTCTCCCCCGCCCTCGTGCGCCTCTTCGCCAGCCACGAGGAGGCCGTCTCGGACATGGTGGCCTTTCGCCGCGATATCGAGGGGCTCGCCGCCGAACGCGCGGCCCGGCTCGGTTCCGACAGCGATCTTGCCGTGATCGACGCGGTCTTCAAGCGGATGGAGGCGGCGCAGTCGCGCCCCGCCGCCAATGCCGAGAGCGAGGCCGGGCTCGACGCCGAGTTCCACCTCGCCATCGTCGAGGCGAGCCACAACGTTGTCATGCTGCACATGATGCGCTCGATCTACGATCTGCTGCGCGAGGGCGTGTTCTACAACCGGCAGGTCATGTTCCGCCAGCGCACGACGCGCGCCTCGGTGCTCGAACAGCACCGCGCCATCAACGAGGCGCTGCAGGCGCGCGACCCGGACGCCGCCCGCGCCGCCGTGGCGGCGCATCTCGACTACGTGCAGGCCGCGCTGAGTGATCAGCGGCAGGCCGACCGCCACGAGGAAATCGCGCAGCGCCGGCTGAGCCGGGAGACGCGACGCTAGGGCAACTTCGTGCTAGGATGTCCTCACAGGAGGACATGCCATGAGACTGCCGTTTTGCGCCGTCGCGACCCTCGCCGCGCTGTCATTCGCGTCCACCGCCCTCGCCGGGCCCGGCTGCGGCGGGCGCAGCCACGAGGTCACCGCGAGCACCGGAATGAGCCCCGCGCCCGAGGCCGGAAAGGCCATGAACGAAATGGCCCGGGCGCCGGACCGCGCGACCCAAATGACCCGATGGGCCGATGTTCTGGCCTTTCTCGATGCCACCGCGCCGAAGGGCGCATCGCCCGAGACCACGCTGCGCTGAGCTTTTGGCCCCGAGAGACGAAAAAGGCCCGGACGCCATCGCGCCCGGGCCTTTCGTCTCGAAGCCATGGTCCGGTCAGTGCAGCTTGGTGCCCACGGTCTGGATCGAGTCGTCGATCATCTTGTCGGCGCGCTGCGCGGTCATCTGCTCGGTGATGACCTGGCGCGCGGCGGCCACGGCCACGGTGACGGCCTGGTCGCGGACGTCGCGAACGGCCTTGTCCTGGGCCGACTGGATCTGCTCCTCGGCGGCGGTCAGGCGGCGCTGGATCGACTTCTCGATGTCGATCTTGGCCTGCTCGGCCGAACGGTTCGCTTCGTCGCGGGCGTTCGAGACGATGCGGTCGGCCTGCGTCTGCACGTCCTTTTGCTTGCGCTCGTAGGAGGCCAGCAGCGACTGCGCCTCTTCGCGCAGCCCGCGCGCCTCGTCGAGCTCGGCGCGGATGCCATCGGCCCGCTTGTCGAGCATCTTGCCCACCTCGCGCGGAACGCGGAAGTAGAGCAGCACGCCGACGAAGAGCAGGAAGGCCAGCAGCACCACGAAATCGGTGTTGCCGAGCGAGAAGAACGGCCCCGTCGCGGCCATCGCCGGGGCGGCGGCCATGCTCAGGGCCAGTGTCGCGAGAACGAGTTTCATGCGCGCTCTCCCAGCTTGGCGTCGACCGCGGCGTCGACCTTCTTGGCGTCGGCATCCGCGCCGAAGGCGGCCACGATCTCGCGCGCGACGTCGCGGGCGACCTCGCTCACGTTGCGCGCCGCGTTGTCGCGGATCTCGTCGATCGCCTTCTGGCTTTCGGCGGTCTTCGCGGCGATCTGCGCGTCGGCCTTTTCCATCTCGGCGTCGAGATCGGCCTGGATCTGCGCCTTGGTCTCGGCAACGATCCGATTGGCTTCGGAGCGCGCATCGGCGAGCGCCTTGTCATAGGCGGTCTCGGCTTCGCGCGCCCGGTGCCGCAGCTCCTCGGCGGCGGCGATGTCATTGGTGATCGTGCCCGCGCGCTCGGCCAGCACCGCGCCGATGCGCGGCAGGGCAAAGCGGGACAGGACGAAATAGATCACGCCGAGCGTGACCAGGAGCCAGAAGATCTGGTTCGGGAAGCTGGAGACGTCGAGCTGGGGCATGCCCGGCCCAGCGGCTTCGGCTCCGTGCACCACCACTTCGTCGGCGGTAATAATTTCGGTCGCCACGGCGTCCTCCATCGAGCCCTAAGGAAATGGCGGCGCGAGGGTTCGTGCCCCGCGCCGCCGGTCAGGAGATCGTGGTCTGGATCAGACCGCGAACATCAGCAGCAGGGCGACGAGGAACGAGAAGATCCCGAGCGCTTCGGCGAAGGCCAGGCCGATGAACAGCGTGGCGGTCTGCGAGGCGGCAGCCGAGGGGTTGCGCAGGGCGCCCGAGAGGTAGTTCGCGGCGACCGAGCCGACGCCGATGGCGGCCAGGCCCGAACCGATGGCCGCGAGGCCGGCGCCGATGAACTGACCGAAGAGTGCGATATCGCCTTCCATGGGGGTATCTCCTGATTTGGAATTGCGTTGGGTGAAGGGTGAACCGACCGCGAGGATCGCGCCCCCGTCCTCAGTGGGAGGGGTGCAGCGCGTCCTTGAGGTAGATGCAGGTGAGGATGGTGAACACGTAGGCCTGGATGCCGGCCACGAGCACTTCGAGCCCGTAGATCGCGGTGATCGCGAGCACCGAAAGCGGCGACAGCGCGGCGATGGCGGCAAAGCCCGCGAACACCTTGATCATGGCGTGGCCCGCCACGAGGTTGCCGGCCAGACGGATGGAGTGGCTGACGGGACGGACGAAATACGAGATCACCTCGATGATGGCGATGATCGGGCGCAGGAACAGCGGCGCGTCCTTCATCCAGAACAGGCCGAGAAAGGCCATGCCGTTCTTGACGAAGCCGAGGATCGTCACGCCGAGGAAGACGCCCAGAGCCAGAACCGCCGTCACCGCGATGTGCGAGGTGGTGGTGAAGGCCATCGGCAACAGGCCGAGATAGTTCGAGAACAGGATGAACAGGAACAGCGTCATGATCCAGGGGAAGTACTTGAGCCCTTCCTTGCCGGTGACGTCCTCGACCATCTTGTAGACGAAGCCATAGACCAGCTCGGCCGCCGACTGGATGCGGCTGGGGATCACGGCGCGGCCGCGGGTGCCGAGCACCAGCAGGCCGATCACGCACAGCACCGACAGCGCCATCCAGAAGGTGACGTTGGTGATGGTGTACCAGGAAACGGGATCGCCGATCTCGCCGAACAGCGGCTTGACCTCGAACTGGTCGAAGGGGTGGAACACCAGGCCACCGGCCTCTTCCGCATGCCCGTCGACCACCGCAACCGTCTCTGTCGCCATTCTCTCAGCCCTCGTCGTCGCCGGCCGGATCGGCCTGCTGTTTTACCTGCAGCTCCTTGGCCGTGCGCAGCATCGTCTTCACGCCCGCCGCGAGGCCAAAAAATATGAACGGGATCAGGAAGATCGGCATGGTCCCGAAAAGGGTGTCCAGACCGTACCCGACCCCGAAGCCGATCGCGAGACCGGCCACAAGCTCGATCACCATGCGCCAGGCGACCTGCGCCTGGCTGTAATGGCTCTCCTGATGAGCGGCTTCCTCCGGCTTGCCCTTGGCCTTGGCGAGACGCTCCTCGAACGCGCGCATCCGCGCGGCGTAGTCGTCTTCGTCTTTGCTGTCGGACACTCCGGTTCGGCCCCCTCATCGGTCGAAGAGGGTGCTATAGCGCGGGGCCGGATTGGTCAAGCGCCGGGAATCCGCGACGGAACGCGGGCTTTGGCGTTGTTATCATTGCGTATTTTCGGAAAGATGATGGGCAGTTGCCAAGCGTGGCGCGGCAGAGGAGGCGCCGGAGACATTCAACCGCGCGGTTGACGTTCGCCCCGCATGGGGGTCAGGTCGCCGCATGGCCGCTTCACTGGATCTGGTATTCTCCGCCCTCGCCGACCCGACCCGCCGCGCGATCCTCGCGCTGCTGCTCGAGGACGACATGGCCGTCACGGATGTGGCCGAGCCCTTCGACATGTCGCTCGCGGCGATTTCCAAGCATCTGGGGGTCCTGGCCGAGGCCGGGCTCATCACCCGCGACAGGCGCGGCCGGGTGACATGGTGCCAGCTGGAGCCGGAGGGGCTGCGCGAGGCCTCGGTCTGGATGCAGGGCTTCGGGCAGATGGAAGGCATCGATCTCGATGCCTTCGAGCGCTTTCTCGCGCGTGAACTGGGCGTCACCGCCTCCGAAGGCCCGGAGACGGCGCCCGAGGGCTGAGATCAGACGAGGCCGATCAGCGACAGGACCGCGATGACGACGACGACGAGACCTATGATGTAGATGATGTTGCGCATGGCTGTCCCTCTGGGGTCAAAATATGAATCTGCCGGGCCAACGCCGCGCTCACGAAATCGTTCCTCAGCCTAGCTCCAGCTTTTCGCGCGCTCCTTCAAGACCTTGAGAAAGGCCTGCACCTTGGGGGTGCGGTGCAGGTCGACATGGGTCACCACCCAGATCGGCACCTCCCATTCCGGCAGGGGGCCATGCACGATGGTCAGGTCCTCATGCGCCTGCGCCTCGTGCAGCGGCACGAAGCCGAGCCCCGCCCCGGCCAGCACCGCGTCGCGCTGGTTGCGCTCGCCGTAGGCCCGAAAGGCGATCCGCTCGGCCGGGACCTTCTCGCGCAGCCAGCGATAGAACGGCGCGCGGCTCTCCATGTCGTCCGAACTGACGAAGCGGTGCTGCGGCAGCTCCTCGACCCCGCCGGGCAGGCCGTGGCGGGCGATGTAGCTGCGCGCGCCGACCAGCGCGACCTGCATCTGCATGAGGGGCTGGACCACGTTGTCGGGTTGATCGGGGACTGACCCCGCGCGGATCGCCACATGCGCCTCGCCATATTCGAGCCGGAACAGCCGCGTGCCGGTCAGCAGCCGCACGATGACCGCCGGGTATTCGGCCTGGAAATCGATCAGCAGCGGCATGACCAGGTCGGCCAGCGTGTCGAGCGTGGTCACCGCCAGCTCGCCCTCGACCCCGTCGCCCTGCCCGCGCAGGCGGCTGACCAGCTGGGCGAACTGGTCGTCGGTGGCCTGCGCCACCTGCAAGAGGTCGCGCCCGGCCTCGGTCGCGGTGTAGCCGCGCGGATGGCGCTGGAACAGCTTCACCCCGAGCCGCGTCTCGAGCGCGTCGACATGGCGGATCACCGTGGCATGGTGCACCCCGAGCACATCGGCCGCCCCCGACACCGTGCCCATGCGGGCGACGTGAAAGGCGGTGCGGATTTCGTCCCAGTTGTCCATGTGGCTCTCCTCGCGGATGGAGCCCCCTTCTAGGGTGCATCGCCGCCGGCTCCAAGCCGCGCCGCGCTCTCGCTCCCGCTCTTGACGCCCGGGGCGATCCGACGTAACTGCGGCCCCCAAACCCGGAAGCTTTCGCTTTCCGGTCCCCGGCCCATATCGGGGATCGCCGTCCGTCAGCGCGTTGCGCCCACGGGCGCCGTTCCGCATTGTGCGCCGGGACTGACGCAACGGTCGGAAAGGACCGCCATGTTCGAATCGCTCTCAGACCGCCTCTCCGGCGTCTTCGACAGGCTCACCAAGCAAGGCGCCCTCTCCGATGAGGACGTCAAGACGGCGCTGCGCGAGGTGCGCGTGGCGCTCCTCGAGGCGGACGTCTCGCTCTCCGTGGCGCGCGACTTCGTCAAGGCCGTGCAGGAAAAGGCGACCGGCCAGGCGGTGACCAAGTCGATCACCCCGGGCCAGCAGGTCGTCAAGATCGTGCATGACGAGCTGGTCTCGGTGCTCACCGGCGACAGCGATCCCGGCAAGCTCAAGATCGACAGCCCGCCCGCGCCGATCCTGATGGTCGGCCTGCAGGGCTCGGGCAAGACCACCACCACCGCCAAGCTCGCCAAGCGGCTCACCGAGCGCGACGGCAAGCGGGTGCTGATGGCCTCGCTCGACGTCAACCGCCCCGCCGCGATGGAGCAGCTCGAAATCCTCGGCCGCCAGATCGGCGTCGACACGCTGCCCATCGTCAAGGGCGAGGACCCGGTCGCCATCGCCAAGCGCGCCAAGACGCAGGCCTCGCTTGGCGGCTACGACGTCTACATGCTGGATACGGCGGGCCGGCTGCATATCGACCAGGAGCTGATCGCGCAGGCGGCCGCCGTGCGCGACGCCGTCACCCCGCGCGAGACGCTGCTCGTCGTCGATGGCCTCACCGGTCAGGACGCGGTCAATGTCGCCACCGAGTTCGACGACAAGATCGGCGTCTCGGGCGTCGTGCTGACGCGGATGGACGGCGACGGGCGCGGCGGTGCCGCGCTGTCGATGCGCAAGGTGACCGGCAAGCCGATCCGCTTCGTCGGCTTGGGCGAAAAGATGGACGCGATCGAGACCTTCGAGGCCGAGCGCATCGCGGGCCGGATCCTCGGGATGGGCGACATCGTCGCGCTCGTGGAAAAGGCGCAGGCGACCATCGAGGCCGAGCAGGCCGAAAAGATGATGAAGCGGTTCCAGAAGGGCCGCTTCAACATGAACGACCTGAAGATGCAGCTCGAGCAGATGCTCAAGATGGGCGGCATGGAGAGCCTGATGGGCATGCTGCCCGGCATGGGCAAGATGGCCAAGCAGGCGAGCTCCGCGGGCTTCGACGACAAGATGCTCAAGCGCCAGATCGCGCTGATCAACTCCATGACCAAGCGCGAGCGCGCCAACCCCGACCTGCTGCAGGCCAGCCGCAAGAAGCGCATTGCCAAGGGCGCGGGGCTCGAAGTGTCGGAGCTCAACAAGCTTCTCAAGCAGCAGCGCCAGATGGCCGACATGATGAAGAAGATGGGCAAGGGCGGCATGCTCAAGCAGGCCATGAAGGGCATGATGGGCAAGGGCGGCGAGATGCCCGACGCGAACGACCCCGCCGCGATGGAAAAGGCCGCCAAGATGCTCGGCAAGCAGCTGCCGGGCGGCATGGGCAAGCTGCCGGGGCTGGGCGGTGGCGGCGGTCTGCCGCCGGGCCTGTCGGGCCTGGGGAGGAAGAAATGATCCCGAGCCTCGCCACCGAAAGGCTGCACCTCGTGCCGCCCTCGCTCGCCCATCTTCCGGCCGAGCGCGAGTTCCTCGCCTCCGAACGGTCGAGCTTCGTCGGCGGCCCCGCGCCCCGGCACAAGGCGTGGCGCGTGATCGCGCTGCATCTGGGCCATTGGCAGATCCTCGGCTACGGCATGTGGGCCGCGCTGGAGCGCGAGACCGGCAAGCCGGTGGGCCTTGTCGGCATCTGGGGCCCCGAGCCCTGGCCGATGCCCGAGCTGGCCTATCACCTCTACGAGGGGGCCGAGGGCAAGGGCTATGCCACCGAGGCGGGCCGTGCCGTGCTCGATTTCGCGCGTGACCGGCTCGGCATGGTCGAGCTGGCCTCGATGATCGACCCCGCCAACGCCGCGAGCCAACAGGTCGCGCGGCGGCTCGGCGCCGAGAACACGGGCCGCGAGTTTCGCGCCGACCCCGACGGCTCCGCCGTCGAGATCTGGCGCCACGACCTGACCGGAGCGCGCGCATGACCGAGGCCGCCCGCGCCGCACAGCTGCTCAAGGAGCACCGCGAGAGCATCGACCGGCTCGATGCGATCCTCGTCTACACGCTGGGCGAGCGGTTCAAGCACACCCAGGCGGTGGGTCGGCTGAAAGCCGAGCACGACCTGCCCCCCGCCGATCCGATCCGCGAAGAAGCGCAGATCGCCCGGCTCACCGATCTTGCGAACGAGGCCGATCTCGACCCCGAATTCGCCAAGAAATTCCTGGCCTTCATCATCCAGGAAGTCATCAAGCACCACGAGAAACACCAATCCTGACGGGGCCTGCCCCGTCACCGAAAACACCCAAGGAGACACTCCCATGGCCATGAAGATCCGGCTCGCCCGCGGCGGTTCCAAGAAGCGCCCCCACTACTCGATCGTCGCCACCGACAGCCGCATGCCGCGCGACGGCCGCTTCCTCGAGAAGCTCGGCACCTACAACCCGCTCCTTGCCAAGGACAGCGAAGAGCGCGTGAAGATGGATGTCGAGCGCGTCAAGGACTGGCTCTCGAAGGGCGCCCAGCCGACCGACCGCGTCGCGCGCATGCTCGAAGCCGCCGGCGTGACCGAGAAGAAGACCCGCTCCAACCCCAAGAAGGGCGAGCCGGGCAAGGCCGCCAAGGAGCGCGCCGAGAAGAAGGCCGCGCGCGACGCCGCCCCGGCCGAAGACGCGGCCGAGTGATGCAGCCCGGCCCGGAACGCCCCGGCGCCTTCGCACCGGAGTTCCGGGCCGAGCTGGCCCGGCTGATGGACCGGCGGCGCGATGTGCGCCGCTTTCTCACCGAGCCCGTGGACGAGGCAGCGCTCACGCGCTGCCTCGATTCGTTCCTGACCGCCCCCTCGGTGGGGCTGTCCGAGCCGTGGCGGGTGATCCGGGTCGAAAGCCCGGAGGCCCGCGCCGCCGCCCTTGCCAATTTCGAGGAGGCCAACGCCGCGGCGCTGGCCGACCAGTCGCGCGGCCGCGCCACGCTCTATGCCCGGCTGAAGCTGTCGGGCATGCGCGACGCGCCGGTGCAGCTCGCCGTCTTCTGCGACGAGACCACGCCCAAGGGCCACGGCCTCGGCGCGGCCACCATGCCCGAGATGCGCCGCTACTCGGTCGTCGCCGCGATCACCCAGTTCTGGCTCACCGCCCGGGCCGAGGGGCTCGGCACCGGCTGGGTCTCGATCCTCGACCCCGACCGTCTCGCCCGCGATCTCGGCGTGCCGCCCGGCTGGACGCTGGTGGGCTATCTCTGCGTTGGCTACGCGCAGACGCTCGACCGCGCGCCCGAGCTCGAGACCGAAGGCTGGGAGGTCCGGCGCGGCCACCTGCCGGTCGAGGCGCGCTGAGGCTTGCCTTCTCGCGCGGGCTGTCGTTTCAACGCGGACGACAGGCCTGGAGGATGTGAGATGAGCGACAAGATCTGCGTGGGGCGGTTGGCGGGCGCCTTCGGGGTGCGCGGCGAGGTGCGGCTCAAGAGCTTTTGCGCCGAACCCGAGGCCATCGTCGATTACGCGCCGCTGGTGAGCGCCGATGGCCGCGAGTTCCGGCAGATCGTCCTGACCGGACAGGGCTCGGGCGCCTATACCGCCCGGATCGACGGCATCACCACCAAGGAGGAGGCCGACGCGCTCAAGGGCTGCGATCTCTTCGCCCCGCGCGACCGGCTGCCCGCCCTGCCCGACGACGAATATTACCACGCCGACCTGATCGGGCTTGCGGTGCACGACACCGGCGGCGCGCTTCTGGGCACGGTGCGCGACGTGCTCAACCACGGCGCCGGCGACCTGCTCGAAGTTGCGCCGCCCGGCGGCGGCGAGACGGTGCTGCTGCCCTTCACCTTGGCCGCCGTGCCGACGGTCGATCTCGCCTCGGGGCGCATCGTCGCCGATCCGCCGGAGGGGCTCTTCGCGGGATGATCGCGCCCGGAACCGGCCCCACCCGTTCGTGTTGAGTGCTTGAAGCGCCGGAGTTCTTCCGGGCGCAGACCGAAAGGCATGTACATGATCGAATGGATTCTCATCCTCCTCGCCATCGCCGCAGTCGCCGGTCTTCTGGGCATGGGCCGGATTTCCGGCGCCGCCCTCACCGGGGCCAAGTGGCTCGCCATCATCGCGCTGGTGCTGTTCCTGCTGGTGCTGTTCGGGATCATCGGCCTCGCGGCCTGACCCGAGCCCCCGGGCCGCCGGACCTTTCCCGGCGGCCCGCGATCCGCTATGGCCCGAAGCCATGAGCGACATGCCCCCCTCCCGCGCCGCCGGGCGCCTGAGCGCCCGCCCCTCCGCGCAGCCGCGCGAGCTGATGACCGACACGCCCGATCTCGCGGGCGCCTGGACGGCACAGGTCATCACCCTGTTCCCGCAGGCCTTTCCCGGCGTGCTGGGCGAAAGCCTGACGGGAAAGGCGCTCAGGGACGGGCTGTGGCAGCTCCAGCCGATCGACCTGCGCCCTTACGGCGAGGGCAAGCACCGCAATGTCGACGACACGCCCGCCGGCGGCGGCGCGGGCATGGTGCTGCGCCCCGACATCGTCGGCCGCGCCATCGGGGATGCGAAGGCGCGCGCCAAGGGTGTCACACCGGTGATCTATCTCTCGCCGCGCGGCCGCCGCTTCGATCAGGCGCTGGCGCGCGAGCTCAGCCGGGCCGACGGCGTCATCCTGTTGTGCGGCAGGTTCGAGGGCGTGGACGAGCGGGTGCTCGAGGAGCACGAGGTGCTGGAGGTCTCGCTTGGGGATTTCGTCCTGACCGGCGGCGAGATCGCGGCGCAGGCCTTGATCGACGCCACCGTCCGACTTATACCGCGCGTGCTGGGGAATCAGGCGTCCACGGAGGAGGAATCCTTCTCCCACGGTCTGCTCGAACACCCGCAATACACCAAGCCCGCGCTCTGGAAGGGTCGTGCGATCCCCGAGATTCTTCTCTCGGGCCATCACGCGAAGATCACCGACTGGCGCCGGACCATGGCCGAAAGGCTGACGAAAGAACGGCGACCTGATCTCTGGCGGGCGTATTGCGAAGAGCGCGGTGCGGACCCGGACGAAGACCGAGAGCTCTGAGGTTGCGCGCAACGTCGCGGGACAAACCGCGAGCAATCAAGGAGTGACAGGCATGGACCTGATCGCACAGCTCGAAGCGGAGCAGATCGCTTCGCTGGGGAAGACCATCCCCGATTTCAAGGCCGGTGACACCGTGCGCGTCGGCTACAAGGTGACCGAGGGCACCCGCACCCGCGTCCAGATGTACGAAGGCGTCTGCATCAGCCGCAAGAACGGCTCGGGCATCGCGGGTTCGTTCACCGTGCGCAAGATCTCGTTCGGCGAGGGCGTCGAGCGCGTCTTCCCGCTCTACTCGACCAACATCGATTCGATCGAGGTGGTGCGTCGTGGCCGCGTGCGCCGCGCGAAGCTGTACTACCTGCGCTCGCGTCGCGGCAAGTCGGCCCGTATCGCCGAAGTCAGCAACTACAAGCCCAAGGCCGACACGGCCGCGGCCAAGGCCTGAGGAGCGCCGACATGAAAGCGGACATCCATCCCGACTACCACCTCATCGACGTCAAGATGACCGACGGCACCGTCGTCAAGATGAAGTCCACCTGGGGCAAGGAAGGCGACCAGCTGTCGCTCGACATCGACCCCTCGGTGCACCCGGCCTGGACCGGTGGCTCCTCGCGTCTCATGGACGCCGGCGGCCGCGTGTCGAAGTTCAAGAACAAGTACGCCGGTCTCGGCTTCTGATAGCCCCGACCATCGCGATTCGAGAAAACGCCGCCCTTCGGGGCGGCGTTTTGCGTTTGTGGCGCAAATGGGGCGAAGACGGGGCGCCGACGCCGGGGCCGAGGCCGCGAAAACCGGCAATTTCGCCCAACAATGGCAGAGGGGGCCGGGAATATGGCGTTTTCCGGGCAACAATACGCATCCAATCGTGACGCGATGCGTTGAGCCCTGCTACACCATGGCAAATGTGTCATTTCGGAGGCTTTTCGATGCAGCATTCAGGCGCCCGGGCCTTCGGCGACAAAGCCTTCGGCGACAAGGCCCATCTCATCGACCATCATGAAATGATGCGCATTCTCGGCCGTGTGCCGCCCGTTCAGGGCCATGGCCGCCACGAAAAGGCCACGATCTGTCGCGCCGCCTATACCATGCACAAGGCCGCCACCCGCCCGCGCGGGATGCGCGACCCCGAGGCAGAGCCGCAGCGCCGCGAGACCCCGCGCGAGGTCTGGGCGCTCGCCCCCAATGCCCGGCTCGTCGCGCAGGCGCTAAAGGAGGGCCGCGGTGCTGCGCTGGTCGCGCAATGGGACGAGTTGACCCGCACCGCGCCGTGGTCGGGCATCGCCGCCTCCTTCGGCGCGGCGCAGGCGGCGCGCCCCGGCGGGGCGCTGGCCGAAAAGCACCGCGCCCGCGCCGCCAGCGGCGGCTTCGATATCGTCACTGCCGCGCAGAGCGTGGCGCTGCGCGAGCGCCTGCTCGGCACGCCGTGCGAGACCGAAGGCGTCGATCTCGATCTCTGAGCCCCCTTCCGAAGGGGCCGAAACGAAGAACGCCGCCCCTCGGGGCGGCGTTCTCGTATCTCAAGCCGCCTTGCGCGCGGGGCGGCGGCGACGATTCCCGCCGCCGGGCTTCGAGGCGCCCTCGGGCTTGCCACCGCCGCCACCGCCAAAGCGGCGACCGCCGCCGCCACCACCGCGACGCCCGCTCTTCTTCTCGGGCGCGACCGGGTCCCAACGGGTGCCGGAGGCGACCGGGATCGCGGCCTTCATCGCCTTCTCGATATCCTTCAGCTCGCCCATCTCGTCGGGCGCGCAAAGCGCCACCGCGCTGCCATCGGCGCCGGCGCGCGCGGTGCGGCCGATGCGGTGGACGTAGTTCTCGGCCACGTTGGGCAGCTCGTAATTGTAGACGTGGCGCACGCCCGGGATGTCGATGCCGCGCGCGGCGACGTCGGTGGCGACCAGCACCCGCACCCGGCCCTCGCGGAAATCGCGGATCGCACGCTCGCGCTGGCCCTGGCTCTTGTTGCCATGGATCGCGGCGGCGGCGAAGCCCGCGGCGGCAAGCTGCTTGGAGAGCTTCTCCATGCCGTGCTTGGTGCGGCCGAAGACCAGCGCCAGCTCGTCGCGATGCTTGTCGAGCAGCTCGGTCAGAAGCTCGGTCTTGGCGGCCTTGGCGACGAAGTGGATCGACTGGTCGATCTTGTCGGCGGCCTTGCCCGGCGGGTTCACCTGCACGCGCACCGCATCGGTCAGATAGGCCGAGGCCAGCTCTTCCATCTGTTTCGGCATGGTGGCCGAGAACAGCATGGTCTGGCGCTCCTTCGGCAGGAGCGGCGCGATCCGGCGCAGCGCGTGGATGAAGCCCATGTCGAGCATCTGGTCGGCCTCGTCGAGCACGAGGAACTCGGTGTTCGACAGGTTCACCGCGCGGCGGTCGAGAAGGTCGATCAGCCGGCCCGGCGTGGCGACGAGCAGCGAGCAGCCGCCTTCCATGCGCTTGATCTGGCCATTGATCCCGGCGCCGCCGACGACGAGCACGGTCTTGAGATGGCTGCCTTTGGTATAGGCGGTCAGGTTGTCGGCGATCTGCTTGGCCAGCTCGCGCGTCGGCGCCAGCACCAACGCGCGGGCCGATTTCGGCGCGGGCTTGCCGCCCGACTTGATCAGCCGGTCGATCATCGGCAGGCCGAAGGCCGCCGTCTTGCCGGTGCCGGTCTGGGCGAGGCCCATCACGTCGCGGCCGTTCATGGCGTGCGGAATCGCCTGGGTCTGGATCGGGGTCGGGTCGGTGATGCCCTGCTCGGCGAGGGCGGAAACGAGACGGGGCGCGAGCCCCAGCATGTCGAAATCCATGTGCATCCTTGTAAGCGGCGCAAGACGCACCGCGGCATGGGCGCAGACCCGCGGGGAGGCGGGCCGACGGTCGGGTTGCGCCCTTGCGCTCACGCGGGGCCGAATGCCCACGCGCCGACAGGACGCGGCCCCTTGCGTGAATTGGGAACCTCAGAGATCCGAAAGCGGTGCGGGCGCCTGCGCGTATCGCGGGGGCGGCGCGGCTGCTCACGCGGGCCATGCGCCTTCGGTCTAAGGGGCAGATGGACCCGAAAGCCGCACAAGTCAATGGGCTGGCCTGCGCGGCGCGCGCGGGACTTGCGCGGGCCACGGCCATCCCCTACCCCGGAAAGCAATGCGGGAACGGCATCTTGCCGCCGGAAGGGACGTGACACGTGGCGCATATCATCGTCGTGGGCAACGAGAAGGGCGGAGCGGGCAAATCGACCGTCTCCATGCATGTCGCCACCGCGCTCGCGCGGATGGGTCACAAGATCGGCACGCTCGACCTCGACCTGCGGCAGAAATCGCTCGGCCGCTATGTCGAGAACCGCCGCCGCTACTGCGAGCGGGCGGGGCTGAGCCTGCCCTCCCCCGCCCATGTCGAGCTGCCCGAGATCGACATGGCGAGCCTGCAGCCCGGCGAGAACGCCTCCGACCACCGGCTTTCGGCGGCGGTGGCGCAGCTCGAGGATGACAGCGACTTCATCCTGATCGACTGCCCGGGCAGCCATACCCGGCTCAGCCAGGTGGCGCATTCGCTGGCCGACACGCTGGTCACGCCGCTCAATGACAGCTTCATCGATTTCGACCTTCTGGCCAAGATCGACAATGACGGCGAGACGATCCTCGGCCCCTCGGTCTATTCCGAGATGGTCTGGAGCGCGCGGCAGCTCAGGGCGCAGGCCGGGCTCGATCCGATCGACTGGGTGGTGCTCAGGAACCGGCTGGGCGCGCAGCAGATGGTCAACAAGCAGAAGATGGAAAGCGCGCTGTCGCGGCTTTCCGAGCGGATCGGCTTTCGCGCCGCCCCGGGCTTCAACGAGCGGGTGATCTTCCGCGAGCTGTTCCCGCGCGGGCTGACGCTGCTCGATCTGCGCGACATCGGCGTGAGCAATCTCAACATCTCGAATGTCGCCGCAAGGCAGGAGCTGCGCGACATGATGCGCGCGCTCGACCTGCCCGGCGTCGAGGTGGATTTCTGAAGCCGGGCGATCCGCCCCTTTGGAAACGAAGAAGGGACGCCCGAAGGCGCCCCTTTTCATTCGTGGTCCGGCACCCTCAGGCCCCGACGATCTTGCCGCCATTGGGGTGCAGCGTCTGGCCGGTGAAGTAGTTGCCGTCCGACGAGGCGAGGAAGAGATAGGCCGTCGCCACCTCCCAGGGCTGGCCGGGGCGGCCCAGCGGCGTGTTCTCCCCGAAGCCCTCGACCATGTCGGGCGGCATCGAGCCGGGGATGAAGGGCGTCCAGATCGGCCCCGGCGCCACGGCGTTGACGCGGATGCCCTTCTCGGCCAGCGCATTGGCCATGGAGCGCGACAGCGCCAGCGTCGCGCCGCGGGTGGTCGAATAGGTCACCAGCCCCGCATTGCCTTTGAAGGCATTCACCGAGGTCGTGTAGACGATGGAATCGCCTTCCTTGAGGTGCGGCAGCGCGGCCTGGGTAATGAACATCGGGTGCATCACGTTGCTGTCGATGGTCCGGCGCAGGCGCTCTTCGGAAATGTCCTCGAGCCCGTCATCGAGCCACTGCATCGCCGCGTTGACGATCAGCACGTCGAGCTGGCCATAGGTCTCGACCGTCTTGGCCACCGCCGCCTCGCAATGCGCCTTCTCGCCGAGATCGCCGCGGATCAGCAGCGCCTCGGAGCCTTCCTCCTCGACCAGCCGCTTGGTCTCCTCGGCATCCTTGTCCTCTTCGAGATAGGCGATGGCGAGCTTGGCGCCCTCGCGCGCAAAGAGCACCGAGACGGCGCGGCCGATGCCGCTGTCGCCGCCGGTGACGAGCGCGACCTTGCCTTTCAGCTTGCCGACGCCGGGGTGGCGCGGGGTGTAGTCGGGCGCGGGCGTCATCTCGTGTTCGTCGCCCGGCATCGTGTCCTGGGTCTGGCCAGGCATGTGCTTGGGTTCGCTCATGGGGGATCTCCCTGTTCGGGCTGTCTTCCGGGCCAAACCGAAAGCGCCCGCCCCGGTTCCCCCTCGCCTTGCCTGTTCTGCCCGCATGGGCGGCGTTTCGCCACACGGCGCCGGTCGGAACCCCGGCCCCGCGACGCCGGTTGCCCCACGAAGCCAAGCCACAGGAGAGCCCCATGGATACGGAGTATGACGCCATCGTCATCGGCGGAGGCTCGGCCGGGTTGTCCTTTGCCCGGCACGCGGCCGGGCTGGGCCGCAAGGTCGCCCTGATCGAGCGCGCCGAGCTGGGCGGCACCTGCGTCAATCGCGGCTGCGTGCCCAAGAAGATGCTCTGGACCGTGGCCGACGCGCTGCACCGCGGCGCCGGACTGACGCGGGCGGGCCTGCTGGGGCCCGCGCCGCAGGTCGACATGGAGCGGCTCTGCGCCGCGCGCGGCGCGAAGCTCGACGGCATCCGCCAAAGCTACCGCGAGACGCTGCACGAGGCGGGGGTGAGGCTGATCGAGGACAGCGCGAGGCTGACCGCACCGGGCGAGGTGACGATCTCGGGCCAGAGGCTGCGCGCGCCGCGCATCGTGCTGGCCACGGGCGGCCACCCGATCAAGCCCGAAATGGAGGGCGCGCATCTGGCCTGCGACAGCGACGCGGTGCTGAACTGGACCGCGCTGCCGCGCTCCATGGCGATCATCGGCGGCGGTTATATCGGCTGCGAAATGGCCGCGATCCATGCCGCCATGGGCGTGCGGGTGACGCTGGTGACCGACACCGACCGGGTGCTGAACGAGTTCTCCGAAAAGGCCGCGCGTGTCGGGCAGGCCAACATGACCGCACAGGGCATCCGCATCGTCACCGGCTGCACGCCCGAGGCGGTGCGCGAGGCCGAAGACGGGCTGGAGCTGGTGCTCGACGCCGAGACGACGCTCCGCGTCGATCAGGTCGTCGCGGCCACGGGCCGGGCCCCCAACCTGGAGGCGCTGGGCGACATGGCCGAGCGTGTGTCGCTGACCGAGAAGGGGGTGCTGAAGATCGACGCGGCCTTCGAGACCTCGCTGCCCGGGCTGCACGCGGTGGGCGATTGTGCCGACAGGCTGCCGCTGACGCCGGTCGCCTCCAGCGATGGCGAGACGCTGGCGCAACAGCTCTTCGGCGCGCATCGCGAGCCGGTGGATCTGCGCCATGTCGCCACCACCGCCTTCGTCCTGCCGCCCGTGGGCGAGGTCGGCCAGCCCTCGGCCGAGACGATCTTCGAGGAGGCGACGCTCGCGCCGCTTTCGGCCGCGCTGCGCGCGGATGCGCCGCAGAATTACTGGGGCCTCGGAGGCGCGGAGACGGAGATCACCTCGGTCTCGCTGGTGGCCGAGGGCGCGCATGAAGCCATCGGCTGGGCCGCGCAGATGCTGCTGCACCGCCCCGACCGCAAGAGCATGCAGCGCGCGCTGGGGGTGCATCCCTCGACCTCCGAGGAGATCATGGGCTGAAGCCCACACACGGGCGGCGCGCCGCCACGAGAAGGGCCGGCCCGGTGATCCGGGCCGGCCCTTTGCCGTTGCGATGAGAGGATAGGGCTCAGGCCGGGGTATCGTCCCCCGCCGCGTCGTCACCGGCGGGCGCGGCATCTTCGTCCTCGTCGTCGTCCTCCACCACGGCCTTGTGGTCGGGCACCCAGACCACCACCGACTGCCAGCCGACGCCGACCTTGCCCTGCTCGGCCACGTCGCAGCTCACCGGGTCGAGCGTGGTGTCGATCGCGCGACGCCAGCCGCCCTTGGGCAGCTTGAACTCGCAATTGTCGCCCGAGTTCAGCACCACCATCACCTCGCGCCCGTCGCTATGCGGCACCAGCCGCATGCCGAAGCAGCTCAGCTCGGGGTTCTCCCAGTCGCCCGGCTCCATGCGCCGCCCCTCGGGGTGGCGCCATGTCACGGTCGGGCCGCCATCGGGCGCATCCTCGGGCGCGCGGGCAAAGCGCAGCCGCGCGAGGCCGCCCTCGGCCTTGCGGAAGGCCATCAGCTCGGACACCGCGCTGGTGATCTCGTCGCGCGCGTTCTCCCAGTCGAGCCAGGTGGTCTCGTTGTCCTGGCAATAGGCGTTGTTGTTGCCGCCCTGGCTCTGGCCGAAATCGTCCCCGGCGAGCAGCATCGGCACGCCCTGGCTCATCAGCAGCGTCGCCAGCATCGCCTTGACCCGGCGCACCCGGCTGTCATTGACCGTCTCGTCATCGGTCGGCCCCTCGACGCCCATGTTGTCGGAGAGGTTGTTGGAATGGCCGTCGCGGCCATCCTCGCCATTCGCCTCGTTGTGCTTCTCGTTGTAGGAGACCGTGTCCCACAGGGTGAAGCCGTCATGCGCGGCGATGAAGTTGATCGACGAGGTCGCGGGGCGGTGGCTGTGGTTGAACTGCACCGGCGAGCCGGTCAGCCGCTCGGCCATGGCGGGCACCAGCCCCTTGTCGCGGCGCCAGAAGGCGCGGATGTCGTCGCGCGCCTTGTCGTTCCATTCGCGGAACGGCCAGGGGAAACCGCCGACCTGGTAGCCGCCATCGCCGATGTCCCAGGGCTCGGCAATGAGCTTCACCGTGGAGAGCACCGGGTCCTGGCGGATCGCGGCGAAGAACGAGCCCTCGCGCTCGAAGCCCAGCGCCTCGCGGCCCAAGGTCGAGGCGAGGTCGAAGCGGAAGCCGTCGACATGCATCACCTGCACCCAGTAGCGCAGGCTGTCGAGCACCATGCGCAGCACCATCGGATGCTCGACATTGAGCGTGTTGCCGGTGCCGGTGGTGTCGTAGCTGTGGCGCTTGTTCTCGGGCGAGAGCAGGTAATAGGAGGCGTTGTCGATGCCGCGGAAGGACAGGGTCGGCCCCATCTCGTTGCCCTCGCAGGTGTGGTTGTAGACCACGTCGAGGATCACCTCGAGCCCGGCGGCGTGGAACTTCTTCACCGCCTGCTTCACCTCGCGGTAGAAGCCCGATTTCAGATAAGGCTTGTGCGGCGCGAAGAACGACAGCGTGTTGTAGCCCCAGTAGTTCGACAGCCCCTTGTCGACGAGATGCCCGTCATTGGCAAAGGCGTGGATCGGCAGAAGCTCGACCGCACTGGCGCCGATCCGGGTCAGGTGGTCGATGAAGGCATCCGAGGCGAGCCCCTCGAAGGTGCCGCGGTCCTCTTCGGGCACGCCCGGATGGCGCATGGTCGCGCCCTTCACATGGGTCTCGTAGATCAGCCCGTTCTGCCAGCGGCGGCGCAGGGCGCTGTCCGCCTCCCAGTCGAACTCGGTATCGACCACGACGCCCTTGGGCATGAAGGGGGCGCTGTCGCGCGGATCGGGGCCTTCGGTGTCGTCGCCCGGCTGGGTGTAGCCGAACAGCGCCGGGTCCCACTTGATCTCGCCGATGATCTCGCAGGCATAGGGGTCGAGCAGCAGCTTGTTGGGGTTGAAGCGGTGGCCTTCCTCGGGGGCCCAGGGGCCATGCACGCGGTAGCCATAGACCTGCCCCGGCCCGACATCGGGCAAATAGCCATGCCAGATGCCGCCTTCCATGCGCGGCAGGTCGAGGCAGGCGATCTGTTCCTTGCCCTCATCGTCGAACAGGCACAGCTGCACGCAGGTCGCGTTGTCCGACCAGAGCGCGAAATTGGTGCCGTAGCCGTCGTAATTCGCGCCCAGCGCGTCCGAGCGCGAAGCGGCGAGGTCGAAGGCGGGCAGGTTGGGTTGGATGTCCTTGGCCATCTGGATGTCTGAACTCCGTGGCGGCGCTTTTCGGGGAAAAGCGGCGCGGATGACCGGCACGGGGGGGAGGCCGTGCCGGAGGATGAAAACATGGGATGCGAGCACGCGCGAATGCCCCGCACGAGATCGGGGGCTCCTGCCGCAACGCCGCAGCGGCTCCGGGGTTCCCGGCGGGAAACGCCGCGTCAGCCCTGCGCCGGCAACCAGTCGAGCCGCACCGCCGCATCGCGATCGGCCTCGTTGCGCGGCCAGACGGGGTCTTGCCCCGGCGTCGCCTCGATGCCGTGGCCCTGCCGGTCGATGCGCAGCTCAAGCCGGCCCTCCGCCCCCTCGCGGGTCAGCAGCAGCACGCCCGGCGCGGGCGCCTCGATCCGTACCTCCGCCGTCTCGAAGAAGCCGGGCATCCGGCGGCGCAGCGCCAGCCCGGCGCAGATCAGCCGCGCCTTGCGCCCGGCAAAGCTGTCGATCTCGGGGGCGGGCTCGGGCTTTGGCCCCTCGGTCGCGACCGCGCCAGGGATGTCGTCCAGCGGCACCTCATGCGCGAAGCAATCGGGCGCGCCCTTCATGGCAAGCCCCGCGATGGCCCGGAAATCCACCGCCATGCGGTTGTCGGGATCGGTGAGCTGGAACGCGCCCACCTCGGTGCCCTGGTAGATGTCCGGGATGCCCGGCATCACCATCTTGAGCGCCGTCTGCGCCAAGGACAGCACCTCGCCGCGCGCCATGAGCTGGCCCGCCCCGGCGGGCAGCTCGCTCTCCCAGCTTGCCGCCAGCGCGGCGGCGAAGCGCTGCGCCGCGGCCTCGGCCTCCTGGTTCTGGTGGGTCCAGGTGGTGACCTCCTTGGCCTCGCGCATCGCCTTCTCGACATGCTGGCCCAGCCGCTCGGCGATGTCGCCGCGCCCCTTCTCCCACATCGCCAGAAGCGTCTGCAGGATGTACCAGCGCAGGTTCGGGTCGATCTCCTGCGCGCCCTCCACCGTCTCGCTGTGCTCCCACAGCGCGAGGAAGGCCTCGGGCAGGTGACTGATCGCGACGAGCCGCATCCGCGCATCCTCGGAGCGCTTGGTGTCATGGGTCGAGGTCAGCGTCATCTCGGAGGGGGCGCGGCGCTGCAACCAGCCCGAGAGCTCCTCGACCTCGATGGTCGGCGCGTCGGGGTCGGCGCCGACCTCGTTGGCGGCGATGTAGCGGTTCCAGCGGAAGCCCGCCGTGTCCTCATGCGCCTTGGCCAGAAGCGCGCCGGTGACCTGCTGGAAGCGGGTCTGCAGCGCGCGCTCCTCGGGGCTTTCGGGGTCGGTGATGAACCCCGCGACGCGCCTGACGGTGGCATCCGAGCGCAGCCCCTCGCCCGCCTCGGCCGTGACCTGCTCCATCAGCGCACGCTCCTCCTCCGAGGGCGCCTCGCCTTCAGCGAAATAGGTGCGGTAGCGCGGAAAGGCCACGAGCAGCGCGATGATCGCCTCGCGCAGCGCCTCGTCGCCGGTCTCGAGCGCGCCCTCGGGCCCCATGGCGCTGCGCGCCATGTCGATGAGCTGGTGCATCTCGGCGGCCAGCTCCTGGCGGATCACCTCGTTCTTGGCCGCGATCAGCGCGTCGTGAAAGCTGCCCTCGCGCCCGGTCTCGCGGCGCCAGACCTCGTCGAGCCGGCCCAGCCCCTCGGCATCGGTGAGGATGCGCGATATGGCGCGCGCCGCCTCGTAGCCGGTGGTCCCCTCGATCGGCCAGGAGGCGGGCACGGTCTCGTCACCGGTCAGGATCTTTTCGATCCAGACGGGCGTGTCGCCCACCCGGCCGCGCAGGCGGCGCAGATAGGCCGCCGGATCGGCGAGGCCGTCGATGTGATCGAGCCGGATGCCCTGCACCAGATCCTTGTCGAGCAGGTCGAACAGCAGCGCGTGCATCTCGTCGAACACCGCCTCGTCCTCGACCCGCATGCCGATCAGCCCGGTGACGTTGAAGAAGCGCCGATGCGTGACGCCGTCGCGCTCGTATTCCCAATGGGTCAGCCGCCAGGGCTGCGCGGCATGGGTGTCGCGGATCGCCTGCGGATCGCGGCGCATCTCCTCGGAGGGCAGCGTGCCCTGCGCCATGGGAACGGCGAAATGCTCGGTGGCCAGCTGCGGCCCCTCCTCGCCCTCCTCGAGCCGGAAGGCGCCCGCCTCCAGCATCTCGTCGAAGGGCTGGCCGAGGAAGGGCAGCACCAGCCGCCCCTTGCCCCAGTCGATGTCGAAATGCCGGGCAAAGCGGCTGTCGGGCCCGTGGCGCAGCACGTCGCGCAGCCAGGGGTTTTCGAGGTGAAAGGCGGTGTGGTTGGGCACGATGTCGAGGATGATCCCGAGCCCGGCCTCGCGGCAGTCCCGCGCCAGCGCCTCGAAGCCCTCGCGCCCGCCGAGGCAGGGGTCGATCTCGGCGGGGTTGGTCACGTCGTAGCCATGGGTCGAGCCGGAGGCGGCGGTGAAGATCGGCGACAGGTAAAGATGGCTGATGCCGAACCCCGAAAGATAGGGCACGAGCCGCCGCGCGCGGTCGAAATCCACCCCCTCGCGCAGCTGCAGGCGGTAGGTGGCGCGGGGGAGTTTGCGGTCGGTCATCAGTTGCGGCTCACGATCAGGGCGAAGGCGAAGGGATCGGCGGCGGGATCGCCGATGGCGAAGTCATGCGGCTCGGTGGTGGGCGGGGTGTCGGGCGGAGAGCCCAGGTTGATCCGCGCCACCACGTAGCCGTCCTTGAAGGGCCACAGCGCCGAAAGCGCGCGCGGCCCCGTGCGGGCCACCCGCGCCGGCCCGGCGCGGCCCGATGTCATCAAGGGCACGATGCGCTCGGCGCGCAAGGACAGCAAGCGCCGGGTGAGATCGCGCCAGCGCTCCATGGCCTCCGGCTCACCCCTGAAGGGGCGCGAGCGCTCGAAGGTCTCCTTGGCGTTGGGGTCCGGCACCTCCTCGCCGAAGCTCAGGAAATCCTTGAACTCGCGCTGCCGCCCCTCGCGGGTGAGGCGGGCCAGCTCGCCCTCGTGATCGCAAAAGAACAGGAAGGGCGCGGTCTCGCCCACTTCCTCGCCCATGAAGAGCATCGGAATGAAGGGCGAGGTCAGCAGCATCGCATGCGCCACCTCCGCGCCGCGCGGATCGGTGAGCGAGACGAGCCGCTCGCCCAGCGCCCGGTTGCCGACCTGGTCATGGGTCTGGTTGGAGTTGACGAAGGCGGTCCATGGCAGGTGCGAGGCGGGCCGCCCGCGCCGGGTCTCCTTGCCATGGCGCGGCTGGCCCTCCTCGACATGGCCGCGGGTCAGCGCCAGCACCAGATCGCCGATCGGGTCATGCGCGAAGGGGGCGTAGTAACCCTCGTTCTCGCCGGTGAGCGCGGTGTGCACCGCGTGGTGATAATCGTCGTTCCAGCTCGCCACGTAGAGCTGGGTGTCGCGCAGCTCGGGCTCGTTGCGCTCGTCCTCGGTGATCAGGTGGATCGGGCGGCCAAGCTCGAACGCCTGCACCCGCTCGCCCAGCTCGACGAGGAAGTGATGCGGCGACGGGTCTATGATCTGGTGCACCGCGTCGAGCCTCAGCCCGTCGAGCCGGTAGTCGCGCAGCCAGTGCAGCGCGTTCTCGATGAAGAAGGCGCGCACCGCCTCTTGCGTGAAATCGATGGCCGCGCCCCATGGGGTGTGGCGCTCCTCCTCGAAGAACTCGGGCGCATAGGCGTGCAGATAGGCGCCGTCGGGGCCGAAGTGATTGTAGACCACGTCGAGGATCACCATCATCCCGGCGGATTGCGCCGCCTCGACGAGATCCTGCATCTCCTCGGGCGTGCCATAAGCGGGATGCGGCGCGAAGGGCAGCACCCCGTCATAGCCCCAGCCACGCGCGCCCTGCCACTGGCCGACCGGCATGATCTCGATCGCGGTGATGCCGAGATCGGCCAGATCCTGCATCTTTTCGGCGGCGGCCCTGAAGGTGCCCGCTTCGGTGAAGGTGCCGACATGCATCTCGTAGATCACGGCCTCGTCCCAAGCCCGCCCGGACCAGTCGCCGCGCCAGTCGCGCGCGCCTGGGTCGACAAGGCGCGAGGGGCCGTGCACGTCGCTCGCCTGCTGGCGCGCCGCCGGGTCGGGACGCGCCTCGCCATCGATGACGAAGGCATAATCCTGCCCCGCCTCGGCGCGGGCCGTGACGGACCAGAAGCCGTCATCGTCGCGGCTCATGGGGCTGTCCTCGCCGCCGAGCCGCAGCGCGACCTCCTTGGCCGAGGGGGCCCAGAGCCCGAAATGCCATTGCCCGCCGCCGCCGGGCCGCGCGCCCCAGCGATTGCCCGATGCCGCCGCCGGCGTTCTGTCCTGCGTCATGTTGGTCCTCATTGCCCTGTCACGCGAACAGGCCGGCGGGCCTGCGGGTTCCATCAAGCGCGACGCATCGCCGGGGAACAAGTGGGGTTTTTGCCTCTTGTGCCCGCAACGGGCCACCACCGGCCCCCCCCCCGGAGCGAAACGGAGCGACACATGGATCTCGGCATCAAGGGCAAGCGCGCCCTCATCACCGGCAGCTCGGGCGGCATAGGCATCGAGGTGGCCAGGCTGCTCAAGCAGGAGGGGGCGCATCCCTTTCTGACCGACCTGGACGAAGAGGCGCTGAAGAAGGCCGACGAGGCCATGGGCGGCACCGCGGGCATCATGGCCGCCGATCTGACCGACACCGACCAGATCGCCAGGCTCAAGGCGCGGCTCGAGGAGGAGGGCGGCTGCGACATCCTCGTCCATGCCGCGGGCGTCACCGGCGCCAAGGGCGATCCGCTGGAGATGACCGACGAGGACTGGATGGAGGCCTGGGAGATCGACTTCATGTCCGCCGTGCGGCTGAGCCGGGCGCTGGTGCCGGGCATGGTCGGGAAGGGCTGGGGCCGGGTCGTCTTCGTGACCTCCGAGAACGCGGTGCAGCCCTATGCCGACGAGGCGGTCTACAACGCCGCCAAGGCGGCGCTTTTGAACTTCACCAAATGCGTCTCCATGCCCTATGCGCCCAAGGGCGTGCTGTTCAACACCGTCTCGCCCGCCTTTATCGAAACGCCGATGACCGACGGGATGATGGACAAGCGCGCCGACGAGTTGGGCGTGTCGAAGGAGGAGGCGATCGAGAGCTTTCTCAAGGAGGAGCGCCCCTTCCTGACGCTGGGCCGGCGCGGCCACGTGGAGGAGGTCGCCCCGGTGATCGCGCTGCTGTGCTCGGATCGGGCGAGCTTCACCGTGGGCTCGGCCTACCGGATCGATGGCGGCTCGGTCGGCGCGATGAACATCTGACGCGCTCGCAACACGGCAAGCACCCGGCGGCAAAGAGACCGCGCCATCGACGCGGCCCCTGCCCTGCGATCGGGAGGCTCACTCCTCCACCGGGCCGCCGGCTTCTCAAGCGTCCATATTGGTGACCTTCCCGAAGCCCATCTCCCTTGAGCGCCTCGCCCGGCCAGCCCCGGCAGAAACATGAACCACACAAGCGCCGTGGCCGTGATGATCGGGGGGGCCGTATCCGCCCCGCTCATCCGAGAGGTCCTTTCGAAGATCCGGCAAGGGGTGCGGCGGGAATCGCGCCCTGCCCCGCGCCGGGGGCGAGAATCCCGTCGCGGCAGGCGCGCGTTGCCGCTATGGGTCGCGCATGAGCGACGATACATACGAGATCTTTCTGCAGGCCCCGCCGGGGCTGGAGCCGCTTCTGGCCGAGGAGGCGCGCGAAAAGGGCTTTGCCGCCCCCGCCCCCGTGCCCGGCGGTGTCACCACCCGCGGCGGCTGGGAGGAGGTCTGGCGCGCCAATCTCGAACTGCGCGGCGCGGGGCGCGTGCTGGTGCGGCTGGGCGGCTTCATGGCCTTTCACCTCGCGCAGCTCGACAAGCGCGCGCGCAAGTTTCCATGGGGCGATGTGCTGCGCCCCGGCGAGACGGTGCGCGTCGACGTGCTCTGCCGCCGCTCCAAGATCTACCATGCGGGCGCCGCGAAGCAGCGCATCGAGACGGCGCTCGAAGCCTTTGGCGCGGTGATCGCCCAAGGCGGCGACGAGACCGACGAGGCCGATGCGACGGCGATCGCCATCAAGGTGCGGATCGAGGACAACGAGGTGAGCTTCAGTCTCGACAGCTCGGGCGACCCCCTGCACCGGCGCGGCACCAAGCAGTTCGTCGGCAAGGCGCCGATGCGCGAGACGCTGGCGGCCCTGTTCCTGCGCGCCTGCGGCTATGCGGGCCGCGAGCCGGTCTATGACCCGATGTGCGGCTCGGGCACCTTCGTGATCGAGGCGGCCGCGATCGCGGCGCAGGCCCGCCCCGGCGCGCGGCGCGATTTCGCCTTCGAACGGCTGGCGAGCTTCGATCCCGCGCGCTGGCGGAAGATGCGCGATGCCGGGGCGGTGGCGCTGCCCGAGGGGCTGCGCTTTGCCGGGTCGGACCGGGATGCGGGCGCCGTCGCGGGGGCCACGGCCAATGCCGCGCGGGCGGGGCTCGAAGGCCTCACGGCCTTCCGCCATGCCGCCGTCAGCGACGCCGCCCCGCCCGAGGGGCCCAAGGGTCTGGTCATGATCAACCCGCCCTACGGTGGGCGGATCGGCAACAAGAAGCTGCTCTACGGGCTGCACGCCGCGCTGGGCGAAACCCTGCGGCGCAATTTCGAGGGCTGGCGGGTCGGCCTCGTGACGAGCGAGCCGGGGCTGGCGCGCGCCACCGGCCTGCCGCTGAAGCCCTGGGGGCCGCCGGTCCCGCATGGCGGGCTCAAGGTCACGCTCTTCACCGCGCCGCCGCTCGACTGAGCGGCAAGGCGGGGTCAGGCGGCGGCGCGCGCCTGTGCCGCGTGCTGCCGCGCCGCCTCGATCACCGCCCCGGGCAAGGATTGCAGGCAATCGGCCGGGCGGAGGCCCTCCAGTGCCGCACATGGCGTGCCGAGCCAGCCGACCATCCCCGAAGGCGGCATCACGGGCCGCAACGCGGCGATGAGGGCGCGCATCTGCACAAGCGGCAGCCCCGCCTCGTCGAACTGGCAGGCCGGGTAGCGGCCTTGGTCCTCGACCACGCGATCGGCGGCGCTCCAGGCCTGCGCGATCTCGCTGCCCAGCGGCACCCAGCGCCGCAGCCGGGCCGCCACCTCGGCGGCATCGCGCATCGGCAGGCTGTCTGCCGCGTCTTGTCCCAGAACATCCATCTGCGATCCTCCCGCGCGACCAGATAGGCGGCGATCCTGCAAAGGAAAGCATTGAGAACCGGAAGACATCGCCCATGGCGTGCAGACCTGCGCGGCGACGACGCGCGACGCCATGCGCCTCGCAAGGCCGGGCCGGTTCAGCTGGCGATGTCGCGCATCGCGGCGAGAAAGCGGATCACCTCGGCCTCGGTGTTGTAATGGCACATGGAGACGCGCACGCAGCTTTCCATCCCGAGCGGGTTCAGGATGTTGCCCGAGTAGTGGTCCGCCTTGCGGATATGGGTGCGGATCCCGGCGGCGTTCAGCGCGGCGACGATCCCGCCCGCCTCGTGGCCGGCCAGCGCAAAGGAGACGAGCCCCTCGCGGCGGGGGTTGTCGATGCCGCCGAGAATGGTGATGCCCTCGAAGCTCGCCAGCCCCGGCAGGTTGCCCGCGCCGTGCAGCATCGCCCGGGTGAGCGCGGCCTCCTGCGCCTGGATCGCCTCGCCCGCCGCCACGATGCGCGCGCGGCGGTCCCCGTGATCGCCGACCTGTCCGCCGAGCCAGTCGAAATAGGCGACGACGTCGGAGAACGCCGCATAGGCGCCCGCGTCGCGGGTGCCGAGCTCCCACGGCGCGCCGGGCGCGCCCATCAGCCCGTCATGCGGCAGCGCGGCCAGCCGGTCCGACAGCCATGCGATGCCGTAGCCATGGCGCGAGAACACCTTGTAGGGCGAGATCACGTAGCCATCGACGTCCAGCGCTTCGAGATCGAGCCCGCCATGCGCGGCGTGCTGGATGCCGTCGACGATGATGTAGCAGTCGGGCGCGGTCTGCCGGATCTTCGCCGCGATCGCCGCGACATCGACGCCCATGCCGGTGACGGGCGAGGTGTGCAGGATCGTGGCGACACGGGTGTCGGGCGTGATCTCGGGCGCATAGGCGCCCGCATCGACCGAGCCGGTGGCGTCGTCATGCGCGACCAGCACGTGGCGCTTGCCGCCGATCGGGGCATAGCGGTCGGCGGCGGAGCGGGTCGCGGGATGCTCCAGCGTCGAGCCGAGCACCCGGCCCTCGGGCGTGCCGAGGCAGGCCGCGCCGATCAGGCGAAAGAGCAGCTCCGTGCCGCTTTCGCCCGCGATGAACTGCCCCCCCGGCGCGTTGAAGAACACCGCCATGTCATCCTTGGCCCGCGCGATCAGCTCGACCGCCGCCCGGCCCGCCGGGTTGTCGCGGCCCGGATTGTCGGGGATGGCGGCAAAGCGGGCCGAGGTCTCGACCACCGATTTCAGCGTCAGCGCCCCGCCCGCATTCTCGAAGAAGATCCGCTCGCCCTGGAACGGGCAGTCGGAGACATGGGCGAAACGGTTGCGGATTTCCTCGATCAAGTGCGGCTGCGCGTCGAACATCGGCTTTCATCCTTTCGGCCGGGGGCCCCGGCGGCTGTGGTCGCGGCGATAGTGTACAAGATCGCGCGAGGGTCAATCGCCCCGAGGCGGCGGGCCGGTCAGGCGCAAGGATGCCGCGACAGGTCGACCCCCGGCTCGTCCTTGACCGTGCGCAGAACGATCTCCGAGCGCACCTGCGCCACCTGGTCATGCGGCAGGAGATGTTCGTGGATGAAGCGGGCGAAGGCTTCGAGATCGGGGGTGCGCAGGTCGAGGATGTAATCCGCGTCGCCCGAGACCGAAAAGGCCGAGCGCACCTCGAAGCGCCGCTCGACGAAGCGCGCGAAGCTGCGGTCGTTGTCGCCGCCATGGCGGCGCAGATTGACCCGGACGATGGCGCGCAGGCCGAAGCCCAGCTTCTCGCCATCGAGCCGCGCGGCATAGCCCGCGATCAGCCCGGCGGTCTCCAGCGCCGCCCGACGGCGCGAGCATTGCGAGGCCGACAGGTGCACCCGCTGCGACAGCGCCGCATTGGTCAGCGCCCCATCGGACTGCAGCGCCCGAAGGATGGCGATGTCGAACTCGTCCAGCGTCATTTCCCGCACCCTTCCTGCCTGCTTGCCGCATGATATCCGGGGCATCCGCGCAAATGAAACGCAAAAGAATGCGCCGGCGCATGAAACATGCATGGGGGCACCGCCCGGGCTCGCAAGATGCACACCCCATGCGCGTCGCCTGCGGCACAATGGCGGCAACCGCAGCCTAAAGAGGAGGTCGCCCGATGGGTCCCTTTCCGCACAACGCCCCCAAGGCCACGATCAGCGAGACGAACCCCGCCGGCACGGACGGCTTCGCCTTCGTCGAATTCGCCCATCGCGATCCCGCCGTGCTCGACAAGCTGTTTCGGCAGATGGGCTTCGTCCCCGTGGCGAAGCACAAGTCGAAGGACATCACCCTCTACCGGCAGGGCGACATCAACTACCTGCTGAACGCCGATCCGGGCGGCCATGCCGCGCAATTCGTCGAGGATCACGGCCCCTGCGCCCCGGCGATGGGCTGGCGCGTCGTCGATGCGCAGCATGCGCTCAAGCGCGCGGTCGAGCTGGGGGCCGAGGAATACAAGGGCGACGGCAAGGCGATCGACGCCCCGGCGGTCTATGGCATCGGCGGCTCGCTGCTCTATTTCATCGACACCTATGGCGAGAAGGGCAGCGCCTTCGAGGCCGATTACGACTGGCTCGGCGAGGCCGATCCCTGCCCCGAGGGCTTCGGCTTCTATTACCTCGATCACCTGACCCACAACGTCGTGCGCGGCAACATGGACACCTGGTACCGCTTTTACGCCGACACCTTCAACTTTCGCGAGATCCGCTTCTTCGACATCAAGGGCAAGCAGACCGGGCTGACCAGCCGGGCGCTGACCTCGCCCGACGGCAAGATCCGCATCCCGATCAACGAGAGCGCCGACGACAACAGCCAGATCGAGGAATATCTGCGCGAATACAAGGGCGAGGGCATCCAGCACATCGCCATCGCCTGCGACGACATCTATGGCGGCACCGACAGGATCGCCGAGGCCGGGATGGAGTTCATGCCCGGACCGCCCGCCACCTATTACGAGATGAGCCATGCGCGGGTGAAGGGCCACGAGGAACCGATCGACCGGATGCAGAAGCGTGGCATCCTGATCGATGGCGAAGGCGTGGTCGGCGGCGGCGAGACGCGGGTGCTGCTGCAGATCTTCTCCAAGACCGTGATCGGCCCGATCTTCTTCGAGTTCATCCAGCGCAAGGGCGATGACGGCTTCGGCGAGGGCAATTTCCGGGCGCTGTTCGAATCCATCGAGGAGGACCAGATCCGGCGCGGCGTGCTGACGCCCGACGCCGCGGAATGAAATGGTCCGACCTCAGGGCTGCCCCCGCCCCGGGAACGGTCGTCTTGCAGGACGCGCCCGCGGCGCCGGCCCTCAGCCTCACCGTCACCAGCGAGGCGGGGGATTTTCCCCTGCTGGTGGTGCGCACGGCGCAGGGCGTCAGCGGCTATGTGAACATGTGCCCGCACCAGTTCCTGCCGCTCGATCATCGCGGCGGGCAGCTTTTGTCGAAGGATGGCGAAAAGCTGATGTGCTCGGCCCATGGCGCGATGTTCGATGCCGCGACGGGTGAGGGCGTGGCGGGCGAAGGGCTCGGCTGCGCGCTGATGCGCGTGCCGCTGGAGACGGTCGAGGGGCAGATCAGGATCGCGCGCGCAGCCCCGGAGGGGTGATGCGAAAAAGGCGGGGGTCGCGGCCCCCGCCTTTTGCCATGTCTTGAAGAGCGGCCGCGCCTCAGTTCGCGATCACCTTGATGATGACCTCGTCGAGCGCATCCATGCAGGCTGCCTCATTGCCCTCTTCGGCCATCTCGCGCGCCTGCTGAAGCTCGGTGCGCGCCTCGATCACCCGCTCGCCCGCATCGCCGGATTCGTCGGCCTCCTCGACGGCGGCGGCCTCCTCGGCCTCGTCCTGCACCGGGATCACCGGCTCGCCCTCGTCGGGCTCGGGCGCGGTGCCGGTCTCTTCGTCGTCTGCGGCGGCGCCGCTGTCCTCCATCGCCTGCGCCTCGCGCGCCCCGGCGACGGCCTGACCGCTCGAGGAGGCGGAGATCGCCTGCTTGGCGGCAAGATCGAGCAGGCGCTCGAAATCGTCGATCCGGCCCGTGCAGTCATGCGCCAGCGCGGGGCCCGCCAGGAAGGTGGCGAGCACGCCCCCCGCCACTGTGGTCTTGAGCTTCGTCACGATGGATCTCCCTTCAGCTGCGCAGCTGGTCTGCGATGGGCAGCCGGCGAATGCGTTTCTTGGTGGCGGCAAAGACGGCATTGGTGATCGCGGGGACCACGGGCGGCAGGCCCGGCTCGCCGACACCGCCGAGCGGGCGGTCGTAAGCCGCGTCATTGCCCACGAAATGCACGTCGATCCGCTTGGGCGCCTCTTCCATCCGCGGGATGAGATAGGTGTCGAAATTGTCCTGCACCGCGCGGCCCTCGGCAAAGGTCACCTCGGTCATCAGCGCCTGACCGACGCCCATGATCACCGCGCCCTCCATCTGGGAGCGGATGCGGTCGGGGTTCACATGCGCGCCGCAGTCGATGGCGATCGAGACGCGCGGCACCCTGACCTCGCCATCGACCACCTCGACCTCGGCCGCCACCGCGACATAGGAGACGAAGCTGTAATGCCCGGCGATACCGAGGCCCTGCCCCTCGGGCATGTCGCGGCCCCATTCGATGCCCTCGGCCGCCGCCTCGACCACCGCCGCCATGCGGCCCGTGTCGATCGGGTAGACATCCGGGTTCTCGCCATAGTTCCACACGTCGCCCTGGTTGGTCGGGTCGATCTCGCGTGGCGGGCCGATCAGCTCAAGGAGATACTCCTTCTGGTCGCGCCCCGCGGCCTCGGCCAGCTCGGCGGCGAAGGACTGGATCGCGAAGGCGTGCGGGATGTTCGACACCGAGCGGTACCAGCCGATCCGCACATGGGCGGGGGCCTGCGGGTTCTCGGCGCGCACGTTCTCGATTGCCAGCGGCATGTTGAGAAGACCCATGCCAAGCTCGAAGGGCAGCTTCTGCATCGGGTCGGGCGCGAAGATCGAGCCGATGGTCGGCGCCGCGGTGCGGTGCCGCCACGCGACGGTTTTGCCCCCCTCGTCGAGCCCGGCCGACATCTTCTCGACCGAGACGGTGTGGTAGTAGCTGTGGTGGATGTCGTCCTCGCGGGTCCAGGTGAGCTTGACCGGCGCGCCGTCCATCGCCTGGCTCAGGATGCCCGCCTCGAGCACGAAGTCGGGCTTGGACTTGCGCCCGAAGCCGCCGCCCAGCAGCGTGACGTTGACCCGGACCGCGCTCTCGTCCAACCCGAGCCGCTCGGCCAGCCGCAGCTTCGTCACCTGCGGCGCCTGCACGCAGGCCCAGGCCTCGGCGCGGCCATCCTTGATCTCGACCACCGCGGCGGGCGGCTCCATCGGCGCCTGAGCGAGATGCGGGATGTAGTATTCCGCCTCGACGGTCTGCGCGGCGCCTGCGGCCGCCTCGTCGTAATCGCCCTCGTCGCGCAGCACCTTGCCGCCCTCCGAGTTCGCCGCCTGAGACAGCGTCTCGCGGTAGGTCTCGCTGTCGTAATCGGCATTGGGGCCATTGTCCCACTCGATCTCGAGCGCGTCGCGCCCCTTCATCGCGAGATAGGTGTTGCGCGCGATCACCGCGACGCCGCCCAAGGGCGCGAACTCGGTCGGGAATTCCGAAGGCTCGATCCGCACGACCTTCTCGACGCCGTCGATGGCGAGCGCTGCGCTGTCGTCGAGCGAGGCGACCGTGCCGCCATAGACCGGCGGGCGGGCGACCACGGCATAAAGCATGCCCTCGCGCTTCACGTCGATGCCGTAGGTCGTGGTGCCGGTGGTGATGTCCATGTTGTCGACGAGACCGATCGAGTTCTTGCCGATATAGCGGAACTCGGAAGGGTCCTTGAGGGTCAGGCTGTCGCGCGCGGGCACGTCGAGATCCATCGCGGCGGCGGCCAGCTCGCCATAGCCCAGCGTTCTGCCCGAGCCCGCATGGCGCACCTTGTGGCCGTCGGCCTTCACCTCAGAGACATCGACGCCCCACTGCTCGGCGGCGGCCTGTTCCAGCATGGTGCGCGCGGCGGCACCGGCGCGGCGCAGCGGCATGAAGTGATGCCGCAGGCTGCGCGAGCCGTCGGTGTCCTGGTTGCCGTATTTCTCCTCGTCGCCCGGCGCCTGGGTAACGCGGACATTCTCCCATTCCGCGCCCAGCTCGTCGGCCACGACCATGGCGATCGAGGTGCGCACGCCCTGCCCCATCTCCTGCCGGTGGCAGGTCACGGTGACGATGCCGTCCGGGGCGATGGCGATGAAGACCTTGGGATCGTCGCGCCAGCCATTGGGCATGGCATCGCGGCCGAATTCCGGCTCTTCCTGCGCGCGGCCCGGACGGGGCAGGCCCACGGCGAGGATGAGAGCGCCCGCGCCCATGCCGCCCAGGATGCCGCGGCGGCTGACATTGATGATCGATGAGTTGCGCATCACTGGGCCTCCGCTGCCTTGCTGCCCGACTTCGCCGCCGAGGCCTGCTTCACCGCCGCGCGGATGCGCGGATAGGTGCCGCAGCGGCAGAGATTCGCGCTCATCACCGCGTCGATATCCTCGTCGGTGACGGTGTCGTATTGCTCGACCAGCGCCGCGGCCTGCATGATCTGCCCGGCCTGGCAGTAACCGCATTGCGCGACGTTGAGCTCGCGCCAGGCTTCCTGCACCGGGTGATCGCCCTTTTCGGAGAGCCCCTCGATGGTGGTCACCTCGGCCCCTTCGAGCACGCCCACCGGCGTCACGCAGGCAAAGGAGGGCGCGCCGTCGATATGCACGGTGCAGGCGCCGCAGGCGGCGATGCCGCAGCCATATTTGGTCCCGGTGAGCCCCATCTCGTCGCGCAGGACCCACAGCAGCGGCGTGTCCTGATCGCCGTCGAAGCGGCGCTCCTCTCCGTTGATGACTAGCTTGACCATCCCGGCATTCTCCTCTCTCGTCGATCCCGGTCCGGCACGCCGCCGACCGCTTGTCGTTCGTGGCGACATGGTGCGCAGGCGCCCATGGTCCAGTCACGATCCGCAATCTGCGGATTTGGCGGAGCGGCGACGTCGGAAGAGAGGGGAACCGCAAGGTCGCCCCGATGATTAACCAATGCGGTGTTGCGCCATTGGCGGTGCCGCGGATCTGGAATTTCGGCCGAAAGGACCCGCCCATGAAACTCTTTACCGCCCTTGCCACCAGCACCCTGCTCGCCGCTCCCGCCTTTGCGCAGGAGATGAACGGCGATGCCGCCAATGGTGAATCCGAATTCGCGCGGCAATGCGTGAGCTGCCACGTGATCGCCGATGAGAGCGGCGAAGTGATCGCCGGGCGCAATGGCCGGATCGGCCCGAACCTGCACGGCGTGGTCGGTCGCGCCCCCGGCGCGGTGGAGGATTTCCGCTACAGCGACGCGATCGTGGCTTACGGCGAGCTTGCCCCCGAGGAGGACCTGACCGGGACGGCGCCGACCGGGGAACAGTTCGAGACCGTGGTCTGGGGCCCCGAGAACACCATGGCCTATCTGCAGGACCCGACCGCCTTCCTGCGCGAGGCGCTCGATGACCGGCGCGCCCGCTCGAAGATGGCCTACAAGGTGCGCGACGAGCAGGTCGCGGCCGATCTCTACGCCTATCTCGCGACCTTCAGCCCCGATTTCGAGATGGGCGACGAGATGGCCGAAGGCGACGCCGCGATGGGCGACATGGATGAGATGGATCACTCCATGGACGACATGACGGGCGAGACCGAAACCGAGACGGCGAACTGAGCCCGGTGGGTCATCACCCCTCTTCGGTCGACATGACGCAGGACGCCGTGTCGGCAGAGGCCTCGGCCCCGGCTGACACGGCCTTCGCGCTGACCGCTTCCGAGGTCGAACCGGCCCTTGCCGCCTTGTCCGAAAACGGCGGGGTGCTGACAATGCTGGTCGGGATCGATGGCGCCTTCTACCGCCCGTTGGGGGCGGTCATGGCCTTTCCCGAGGGCGGCGCGCCGGTGGGCAGCCTCTCCTCGGGCTGCATCGAGGGCGACCTCGCGCTGCATGCCGCCGAAGTCCTGGCCGAAGGCAGGCCCCGGCAGCTGCGCTACGGGCGCGGCTCGCCCTATCTCGACATCCGCCTGCCCTGCGGCAGCGGGCTCGACGTGGCGCTCGTCCCCGTCGCACCCGGCGCGGCGCTCGACGGGCCGCTCGCCGATCTGCGCGCCCGCCGCCCGGCGCGGCTTTCCCTGCCAAAGCTGCCGAAGCTGGAGATCCGCCCCGACCCGCGCATGGCGGTGATCGGCACCGGCCCCGAAGCCGCGGCCTTCGCGCGGCTGGCGCAGGCCGCGGGCTATCCGACCGAACGGCGCGACGGGCTCGCGCCCGGGGATGTCGATGCCGCGACCGCCGTGGTGCTGTTCTTTCACGAGCATGAGCGCGAAACGGATATCCTCGACGCGGCGCTGCGCTCGCCCGCCTTCTGGATCGGCGCGCAAGGCAGCCGCACGGCGCAGGCGCGCAGGCTCGATACGCTGCGCGCGACCGGTTGGGACGATGCGGCGCTTGCCCGGGTGCGCGGGCCGATCGGCCTGATCAAGAACAGCCGCGATCCGCGCGTGCTCGCCGTTTCGGTGCTGGCCGAGATCGTCGCCGCCACGCAGTAGGCCCTCCCGAAGCGCGCCCGGCGGCAAGGGTCGGCCGGACCGCTCCCCTTGCTTCGCCGCGCCGAAGGGCCACCTCAGGCACAGGCCGAACCACAGGAGACCCTCATGACGGACCGCGTTCTCTTCATCACCGGCGCCTCCTCGGGCATCGGCGCCGCCACCGCCCGCGCCGCCGTGGCGGCGGGCTGGCATGTCGGGCTGATGGCCCGCAGCGCCGACAAGCTCGATGCGCTCGCCGCCGAGCTGGGCGACCGGGCCCTGGCCCTGCCGGGCGACGCCACCGATCTCGCGGCACAGGAGCGCGCCGTGGCCCGGCTCGTGGAAGCCAAGGGCGGGCTCGATGCGGCCTTCGCCAATGCTGGCACCGGGCTCGACACGCCCGGCACGGTCGAGGGCGACCCGGAGGAATGGCGCCGCATGATCGACCTCAACATCATGGCGCTGCTCTACACCGCCCGCGTGGCCCTGCCCGAGCTGAAGAAGCGCCGCGGCCATCTGGTGCTCACCGGCTCGGCGGCGGGCAAGCGGCACATCGCGGGCTCGATCTATGGCGCGACGAAATGGTTCGTGCATGGCTATGCGGGCAATATGAGCGAGGAGATGCGCGACTGGGGCGGGCGCTGCACGGTGATCGCGCCGGGCATGGTCGACACGCCCTTCTTCTCCGAGCCCAAGCCAGACAAGATCCAGCCCGAGGACATCGCCCGGGCGGTGGTCTTCGCGCTCGACCAGTCCGAAACCTCGGACCTGCGCGAGATGTTCATCATGCCGACCGGCTGAACCGCGCCTTCGGCGGTCCGCTCGCCGGTCCGGCGGGCGGCGTCGAGGCGGCCACGCCCGAGCGGATCAGCCCAGCTCGCCTTTCGGCGGCGCTTCGAGCACCCGGAATTCCGACCCGTATCCCACGATGCAGCTGATGCCCGTCGGATCGGTGAGCAGCACGGTGTAGCTGCCATTCTCGGGGTTGGACCAGATCTCGAGCATCCTTTGCCGCGTCTCGGAGGTGGTCTCCAACCCGGCGGCGGTCGGCGCTTCCAGGTAGCGGTCTTTCAGGCGCTCCACGATATGATCGCGCGGCGCACAGCCCATCGCAGCGGCTGGCGGAGCCGTCGCCGCCATTCCCGACAAAAGCGCCGCGGTCACGAGACGTTTGAACATCGTAACCTCCTTTTCCGCAGAACCGGAAACGCGCGGAGGAGATGCTGCGGAGATCAACGCCCCCTCCCCATATATGGGCCGGATCCCCATCGCGCCCAGAACACGGGCGATCAACAGATGCGGAAGCGTATCGAGAAAGGGGGGCGAGACGACGCTCATGCGGGTCATTCGGAGCCGCTCCACCGGAGCGTTTCCGAGATGGTCTCGACCCTTCAGGTTACGAGCCTGAAGGGCGCGGTGTCGATGTGGGGTTTGGTTGCGGGAGCAGGATTTGACGAGACACGTATGGCCGGTAGGTTGCGCGTTTCGCGCCCAACAGTAGCCCGGTAGTGAATAGCCCCGCGTTGCTCGGACGCCCTCGTGCCTCGGTTTCTGCTGCCGCTCGAACTCGGGGGGCGACAGCATTCCGGTCCTGTCCCGGGGCGTTGTGTAGCTGAGGCGGCCATCGGGTTTCCCGGTGGGGTCGGGTTACGAAAGCCGACCTGAACCGAGGAATGACCCCGATGACCAAACCCATCATCAAAGCCGATTGAAGGCGTTCAAGGGGCTAACGCCGGCGCAACTCATCTGGCGAAAATGGCAGACTACCCCCCTCGTTTCATCGAGAACCGGGCCACTCGACCTCGGAGCCATGCATTTGAGACCATTTCGGCCGATCTCCAGCCCACCGACGGTCAACCTTCATTGCTGCCACTCCGGCACCAAGCAGGGCTATGACAGGTCATCCGTCACCGATATCCCCGTCGAGCGTCCGGTTCGGTCGATCAGCTGGGCATCTCGATCTGCATCTTGACGTCAGTCTCGCGCCCTTCTGCGGCACGTTCAAAGGCCGCGATGCTGTCCTCGAAGGGCATGCTGAGCGAGATCAGCGGCTTCAGGTCCACCTTGCCCGTCCCGATCAGCGCGATGGCGCGGTCATAGACATTGGCGTAGCGGAAGACCGTTTCGAGGCGCAATTCCTTGGCTTGCAGGCCGACGATGTCCATGGGCACCGGATCGACCGGCATGCCGACCAGCACGGCGGTCCCGCCCGGACGCACCAGTTGCGGCAGGCCCAGGACGGCCGGTGCCGCGCCCGAGCATTCGAAGACAACATCCGCACCCCAGCCTTCGGTCGCTTCGGCGATGGCATCCGCCGCGGGAATGTCGCGGATGTTGATCGTCTCAATGCCGGGATAGGCGCCGATGATGTCCAGCTTGCGCTGGGCCAGGTCGGCCACCAGGACCTTGGCGCATCCCCCGGCCAGGGCCGCCAGCGCCGTCATCATGCCGATGGGGCCCGCGCCCAGCACCATCCCCACGTCGCCGGGCTGGATGCGCGCACGCAGCGCGGCCTGCATGCCGATCGCGAAGGGCTCGACCATTGCCCCTTCGGCGAAAGAGACATTGTCGGGCAGCTTGTAGGTATAGGCTGCCGGGTGAACGACCTGCGGCGTAAGGCAGCCATGCACGGGAGGCGTCGCCCAGAAGGTCACCGCGGGATCAACGTTGTAGATGCCCAGCTTGGCCGCGCGCGAGGCGGGGTCGGGAATGCCCGGCTCCATGCAGACGCGATCACCCTCCTTCAGGTGACGGACCTGCGCACCGACCTCGATCACCACGCCCGAGGCTTCATGACCTAGAACCATCGGTTCGTTGACGACGAAGGGCCCGATCTTGCCATGGGTATAGTAATGCACGTCGGACCCGCAGATACCCACGGTGTGAACCCGGATGCGGACATCGGTCGGCCCCATGTCCATGTCCAACGGAATATCCCGCAGCGACAGCTCTCCTTTTCGCTCCAGAACCAGCGATCTCGGCATCTTGCCTCTCCCTTGGATGCTTGGCGGCAATCGGTCTGCCGGCGGGCGCATACGACGTCAGCCGGGGCAAGCTGTAAAGGTCTCCGACATTTGCGCGGGCCCGAAAAATCACGGCGTCACTGCCGAGATGGCGGGGCCGAAGCCGCTCCAAGACCGGTCGGCGTGGCATTTTTTCCAAGCACTGCTGCCGCGACAGCCGCACCGGGGGCCAAAGCTTGCCGCGGACCGACGCGGCCAAGTTGATACGGCATTTCTGACAAATGACCGATAGCAGTTGACAGATGTCGGAACGATCTTCTAGCCTGCTATTTGTCAGGTCATGCCTGACATTTGTACTGCCTGGGGAAGGGCCGTGCGTAGGGGGAGGAATCATGGAACAACCGCTGCTGGAGGCCACGGGCTTTCGCAAATCCTTCGGGGGCGTTCCGGCCCTGCGCGATGGCCGCTTCGTGTTGCACCCCGGCTCGGTCCATGCGCTTTGCGGTGGCAATGGTGCCGGCAAGTCCACCTTCCTGAAGATCCTGATGGGCATTCATCATCGTGATGCCGGCACGCTGCTGCGCGACGGCAAGCCGATGACTTTCGAGAGCCCTTCGCAGGCCCTTGCCAACGGCATCTCGATCATCGAGCAGGAGTTGAGCCCGGTTCCGGCGATGACCGTGGCTGAGAACATCTATCTGGGGCGCGAGCCGGTGGGCCTGTTCGGCCGCGTGCGCTTTGGCGACCTGAACCACATGGCGCAGGAGCTGCTGGACGGCTTCCATTTCGGCATCCGTGCGGACAGCCTGATGATGGACCTGACCGTGGCGCAGGTCCAGCTGGTCGAGATTGCCAAGGCGCTGAGCTATGATGCCGAGATCATCATCATGGACGAACCGACCTCAGCCTTGGGCGAGGCCGAGGCGGATCAGTTGTTCGCCGCCATCAAGACCCTGACGGCACGGGGCAAGGGCGTCATCTATGTCAGCCACCGCCTGTCCGAAATCTTCTCGATCTGCGACAGCTATACCGTGTTCCGCGACGGGGCCTTCGTCGAGACCGGGGCGATGGACACTATCGACAAGGATCGCCTGATCCATCTGGTCGTGGGCCGTCCGCTGACCGAGGAATTCGTCAAGGAGAACGAGCCGGGCGGCGAGGAAATGCTGTCCGTGCGCAATCTGAGCGCCGATCACGGCGTCCGTGACGTGAACTTCGCCGTCAGGCGCGGCGAAATTCTGGCACTTTACGGTCTGATGGGATCGGGCCGGACCGAGATCTTCGATCGCCTGTTCGGCCTGTCGGACACCGCAGGCGGTGAGATCGTGATCGAAGGAACAGCCACGCGGATCGACACGCCGAACCAGGCGATCGCTGCGGGGCTGGCCTATGTCACCGAAGACCGCAAGCATTCGGGCCTGGTCCTGACAGGGGATGTCCGCGACAACCTGTGCCTTGCGACGCTGGACCGCGTGTCCAGCGGCCAGTTGATGCGCGTGGGCGCTGAACGCGACGCGGCGCAGCGCATGATCGAGACGCTGAACATCAAGACCGCCTCGGACAAGCTATCGGTATCCAACCTGTCGGGCGGCAACCAGCAGAAGGTCGTTCTGGGCAAGTGGTTTCTGACCGAACCGCGCATCCTGTTGCTGGACGAGCCGACGCGCGGTGTCGATGTGGGCGCCAAGCGAGAGATCTATCGCGTCATGTCAGATTTCACGCGGGCCGGAGGCGCCGTCATCATGATCTCGTCCGAGACGGACGAAGTTCTGGGCATGGCCGACCGCGCCGTCGTCATGCGCGACGGCCGCGTGGCCGGGGAATTGCAGCGGGCGGAATTGTCCGCGGAGAGATTGTTGCATCTGGCAGCCTGAGAGCGCGGCGCGCCCCATGCGGGCGGCTGCGCGGCGCATGATGCACGAAAGGGAGGATCAAGTTGGAAAAGCAGATCGAAGCCGCCACGCCGGCCGGGACAGGAACCGAGCAGTCGCGCTCGATCACGACGCGCATCGGCCCATTGGCACAGCGATACGGCATCCTGATCGCGCTGATCCTGCTATGCGTCGTTCTGGCCGCGGTGAACGAAAATTTCCTCAGCCAGCGCAACATCATCAACGTGCTGCGCCAGACCTCGATCAACGGCATCCTGGCGATCGGCATGACCTTCGTCATCCTGACGCGCGGGATCGACCTGTCGGTCGGCTCGGTCGTGGCGCTGGTGGGGGTCGTCTCGGCCAGCTTCGCCACGACCAGCACGGCGGGGGTGATCGGATCACCTTACATGCCGCTGATCGCGGTGGTGATGGGACTTGCGACGGGAACCGCCGTCGGGGCCGTGTCGGGCACGATGGTGGCGCGGTTTTCCGTTCCGGCCTTCGTGGCGACGCTTGGCATGCTATCGGCGGCGCGCGGTCTGACGCTGATCTATTCGGGCGGGCGGCCCGTGCCTGCGCTGACCGACGGCTATCGCTGGATCGGGACGGGCGACATCGCGGGCATTCCGGTGCCGATCATCCTGTTCGGCCTGGTCTTCGTGCTGGCGCATTTCGTCCTGACCCAGACGCGGTTTGGCCGCCATGTCTATGCCGTGGGCGGCAACCCGCATGCGGCCAAGGTTTCGGGTCTGCCCGTCCGTCGCATCCGTTTTGCGGTCTATGCCATTTCCGGGGCGCTGGCGGGGGTCGCGGGGATGATCCTGGCGGGCCGCACCGGGTCGGCTTTGCCGCAGGCCGGCGTCGCCTACGAGCTTGATGCCATCGCGGCCGTGGTCATCGGCGGCACCAGCCTGGCAGGCGGTATCGGCCGTGTCAGCGGCACGGTGATCGGCGCGCTGCTGATCGGGGTGATGAACAACGGGCTCGATCTGATGGGGGTCGAATCCTACTACCAGCAGGTCATCAAGGGCGGGCTGATCGTCGCGGCCGTGCTGCTGGACCGTTCGCGGAAATCCGAGGACTGATGCCGAACCGGCATCAGGTCTCGAAGAGAATGTCATAAAGGGAGGACACCACATGACACCGAAGATGATGATGACGGCCAGCATGCTTGCCTTGGGGCTGGGGGCGGGAGCCGTCCATGCGCAGGACGATCCGGTCAAGATCGGCATGGCCGCCTATGGCCTGAACGCCGAATTCATGCAGCTGTGGTCGGCTGCCGGCGAGAAGCATCCCGCCGTCCAGTCGGGCATGGTCGAACTGACGGTCTTTGATGGCCGTTATGATGCCCTGGTCCAGCAGGATCAGTTCGAGACGATGATCACCCAAGGTTATGACGCGATCGTCTTTGCTCCGATGGATGTCGAAGCGGGTGCCACGGCGGTCCAGCTGGCGGTCGAGGCGGGCATTCCGGTTGTCGGTTCGAACGCGCGGGTGAACAGCGATCAGCTGACCTCTTATGTCGGGTCGGACGATGTCGAAGCGGGCTATCTGGAGGCCAAGGCGGTCCTGGACAAGATGAACTGCGAAGGTGACGTCGTCATCATCGAAGGCCCCATCGGCCAGTCCGGAGAGATCCAGCGCGGTGAGGGCAACGAAAAAGCCCTGGCCGAATGCCCCGACGTCGAGATCCTGGAGCGCCAGACCGCCAACTGGTCGCGCGCCGAGGCGCAGAGCCTGATGGAAAACTGGCTGACCTCGCATGGCAATGACATCCGCGGCGTCATCGCGCAGAACGATGAAATGGCCCTGGGTGCGATCGAGGCGATCCGTGCCGCGGGCATGGATGTCGACAATTTCGCCATCGCGGGCGTGGACGGCGTGACCGACGCGCTGAACGCGGTCAAGGAAGGCCGCATGGATTCCATCCTTCAGGATGGCGAGGCGCAGGCACTTGGCGCCATCGACGTCGCCATCAAAGCCGTCCGCCCCGATTACGAGCCGATGTCCGACATCTGGAAGCAGTATCCTGACATGCCGTGGAATGGCGGTGCCGACAGCGAATACAACGTCCCCTGGACCCCGGTTACGGCCGAGAACGTCGACGCGCTGCTGGCCGCGCGCCAGTAAGTCCGTCCGAAACCCTCCCCGGCGCCCACGGGCGCCGGGGGCCACTCACGGAACGCACTCCCGGATCATCCCTGCCGCCGCGCAAGCCGCTTGGGCGGGGATGGTCCCATGTCAGACAGAGGATCGCTATGGCAGCTTCACTGGACTTTTCCCTGGCGGGCAGGACGGCCGTCGTCACGGGGGGCGCCTCGGGGATCGGCGCGGCGATCGCGCAGGCATTTTCGCAGCAGGGCGCGAGGATCGTCTTGCTGGACATGAACCTTGAGAGCGCGGAGCAGCTGGCAGAGGATTTGCCCGGCGAGGCCCGTGCCTTTTCCTGCGACGTGACCGACGCAGACAGCATCGCATCCGCCATCGCACATGCCACCGAGGCCTTCGGCGGCATCGACATCCTGGTGAACTCGGCCGGGATCGTGGATCTGGCCCCGGCCGAGGATCTCTCGGGCCAGGCATGGACGCGCACCATCGACATCAACTTGACCGGCAGCTTCGCCATGGCGCAGGCCGTGGGTCGCGTCATGATCGCGGCAGGCAAGGGCGGGCGGATCATCAACCTGGCCAGCCAGGCGGGTTCTGTCGCGATCGAGGGGCATGTGGCCTATTGCGCGGCAAAATTCGGCATTCTGGGCGTCACCAAGACGCTGGCGCTGGAATGGGGCCGGCATGGCATCACGGTCAACGCCATCTCTCCGACAGTGGTGATGACCGAACTGGGCCGCAAGGCTTGGGCGGGCTCCAAGGGCGACGCGATGAAGGCGCAGATCCCGGTCGGCCGTTTTGCCGAGCCCGATGAGATCGCGGCGGCGGCGGTATTTCTGGCCTCGGACGCGGCAGCGATGATCAATGGCGCCGACCTTCTGGTCGATGGCGGATATACGGTGAGATGATGGACAACAGCGAGGTGAATACCCGGAGCGGCCTGGCCATGCAGCGGTTCTTCAACGACCCCGACGACATTGTCGATGAAACGGTGGCGGGCTTCGTCAAGGCGCATGGCGACCTGGTCTGCAAGGACCCGATGAACCCGCGCGTCGTGCTGTCGCGCTTCGCCCCGCAGGAGGGGCGCGTGGGCATCGTCACCGGTGGCGGTTCGGGCCACGAACCCGCCTTCATCGGCTATGCCGGGCGCAACATGGTGGATGCCGTGGCCGTAGGCGAGCTGTTCTCGTCACCGACGGCGCAGGCCTTCGCGGATGCAATCCGTGCGGCGGATGGCGGGGCTGGGGTCGCGGTGCTTTACGGCAATTATGCCGGCGACAACATGAACGTGAAGATGGCGCGCGACATGGTGGCCGAAGACGGCATCGAGGTGGCGCTGGTCGTCGCCAATGACGACGTCTGTTCGGCCCCGCCCTCCGAGCGTGCCAAGCGGCGGGGCGTGGCAGGCGAAATCTTCATGTGGAAGATCGGCGGTGCCCGCGCGGCGCTTGGTGGCGACCTGGCGCAGGTCCAGGCGGCCGCGCAGAAGGCCATCGATGCCTGCCGTTCGGTCGGCGTCGGCTTGGGGCCCTGCACGCTTCCGGCGGTGGGCCATCCGAACTTCCAGATCGCCGCCGGCACGATGGAGGTCGGCATCGGCCATCACGGCGAACCCGGCGCCCGGGTCGAGCCGCTGAAACGCGCCGATGACATCGCCGACGACATGTTGCGGATCGTGCTGGAGGATCAGGACCTGAAGGCCGGGACCGAGGTCGCGGTGCTGGTCTCTGGTCTGGGCGCGACACCGGTCAACGAGCTTTATGTCCTTTTTGACCGCATTGAGACCGGGCTGGAGGGCGCGGGCCTGAAGGTACATTGCGCGCTCGTCGGCAATTACTTCACTTCGCTCGAAATGGTGGGGGCGACGCTGACGGTCATGGCGCTGGACGACGAGCTGAAGGAACTGCTTGACGTCGAATGCGCCTCACCGGGGATGAGCCGGTCGGGCGCGCCGGTCCAGCCGATCGCCGCGACATCCGCCCCGCGCCCCCGCCGAAGCGGAGCTGCCAAGGCCGGGGCCACGATCGAACGCGCCCCCGAAGCCGAGAGCGATCCGCGCCTTGACGTGCACGCGGCCTCCGGCATCGTGACCGATCTGGCATCCGTCATCGTCGCCAACAAGGCCTATCTGTCCGAGATCGACGGCCTGATCGGTGACGGCGATCACGGCATCAACATGGCCAAGGGCTTTGGACGGGCCGCCGAGCGCATCGCCGGTCAGAATCTGACGCTGGACGAGGCGCTTTCGGTGCTGTCGGACGTGCTGATGACCGAGATCGGTGGGTCGATGGGGCCGCTCTATGGGTTCATGTTCGGCAACATGGCCCGCGCGATCGAAGGGCGTCAGGCGATCGATGCAGAGGGTTTCGGGGTCATGCTGCGCGCGGGTCTTCAGGGCGTCAGGAGCACGGGCGCTGCCGAACTGGGCGACAAGACCCTTGTCGACTGCCTGGTGCCGGCGATCTCGGCCTATGAGGCCACCTGCCCCGACGGCTTCGAGAATGCGCTGATGGCAATGGCGCAGGCGGCCGAGGAAGGCCGCGACAGCACCATCGACATGGTCGCGCGGCTGGGACGTGCCAGCCGACTTGGGGAACGCTCGCGCGGTGTGCTGGATGCGGGCGCGACCTCTTGCGCGCTGATCCTGACGAAGCTGGCGGACAGCGTGGCAACCCGGCTGTCCCGGACGTGATGGGCGAAGCCGCGGCATTGCATCGCCGCGGCTTCGCGCCGATAGTCGTCGATATGCAGATGTTTACCCGACACGACCTGACCTCGCTGTTCCGCAGCCTTGCCGCGCGCATGGATGAGGAACAGGATTATCTGGCCGAACTGGACGGCGAGATCGGCGATGCCGATCACGGGGTCGCCATGTCGGTGGGCTTTGCCGCCGCCGCAAAGGCGCTGTCGGAAGACGAGGCCGCGGTGCCGATGCTGGCCGATGGCATGATGCTGGCCGCCCGCGCACTGCTGAACGAGATTGGTGCGACGACCGGCCCGCTATATGCCAGCGCGCTGATGCGGGCCGCCCAAGCCTTGGGCGCTACGACCGAAATACCGCTGGCGCGCCTGCCCGAGGTGATCATCGCGATGTCCGAGGGCATCGCCCTGCGCGGGGCCAGCAAGCCGGGCGACAAGACCATGATCGACGCTTGGGCCCCTGCGGCCCATGCCGCCCGTGCCGGTCTGGCAACGGATCGGGATGTCGCGCATATTCTAAAGGATGCAGCCTCGGCTGCCGCCGAGGGTGCCGAGGCAACCCGTGCGATGATGGCGGTCAAGGGGCGGGCGGCGCGACTTGGGCCGCGCAGCCTTGGACATCTGGACCCCGGGGCGGCGTCGGCGGCAGCGCTGCTGGACAGCATGGCGCAATGGGCCATGGTCCGGTCGCACCCGGTTTCGTCATGACCGCAGGTCAATCGATGCGGGTGGGGGGCACCGTTCGCAGCCCCCTGCGGTTCGGCGAAGATCCGTTGCTGTGGGCGGCTTGGCTCTATTACGAAGAAGGCATGACCCAAGGGGACATCGCGACGCAGATGGGCGTGTCCCGGGCCTCGGTCAATGCCTATCTGGCGGATGCGCGGGCGCGGGGCATCGTCTCGATCGAGATCGATCCCGATCGCTTTCGCGCCCTCAGCATCGCCCAGAGCCTGCAGGACCATTTCAACCTGTCGGATTGCCTTGTGATCCCCTCGGAAGGAGGGGGCAGTCCACTTGTAGACCGGTTGGGGGCAGCGGCGGCGCAGCTTCTGACCAGGACGGTGCAATCGGGCGACACGATCGCGGTCACCTGGGGGCGCACCGTGTTGTCGATGGCCGACAGCGTCCGTCCCGGCGGGTTGCAGGATCTTCGTATCGTCCAGGCGACGGGCGGCACGACGGCCAAGACGTCCTGGACCCCCGAGGCCTGCGCGACCACGCTGGCGGACGCCCTCGGCGCGCGTTGCATTCCGATATCGGCGCCCGCCATCGTATCCTCTCCGGACATGCGCAGGCTCTTGCTGCGCGAACCGGTGATCGCCGGACAGATGAAGGTCCTGGCCGAGGCGAACCGCATCATCCTGGGGATCTCTTCGCTGCGTCCCGAAAGCACGATTCACAGCAGCGGTTTCTTCGACGCGGTGAGCGCGCAGGATTACGCGAATGCGGCGGTAGGCAGCATCGCAGGGCGGTTGATTTCGGCCACGGGCGAGGTCGTCGACGGACCGCTCGAAGCACGCACCATCGGCATCGACCTGGACAGCCTGGGCAAGATTCCCTGCCGCATCGGTGTCGCCGGCGGGATGGACAAGGTACAGGCCATTCTGGCGGCCCTGCGTGGCAGGCTGGTCAACGTCATGGTCACAGATGCCGATACGGCCCGCGCGATCCTTGCCTCCGAAGGCCGCGATATCGACGCCCCCAAGCGCGCCGGCAAGCCAGCTGCCGCCCTGCCCGAGCGCGTGCGGGTCAAGAAATTCCTCAATCGCTCCCAGGATGCCGTCAGCGAGATGATTGCGGGGGCGGTCTTGGCGCATGACGAGCTCTTGGCCCCCATCGAAGGCGCGCCGCGCGCGCTGAAAGCCGTGACCGGCCCCCGTCCCGGAAAGGTGGGTTTGGTCATCGGCGGCGGATCGGGGCACGAACCGGGATTTTTCGGCTATGTCGGGGCCGGTCTGGCCGATGCCGTCGCCATCGGCAACGTCTTTGCCGCGCCGCCGCCCGATCCGATCCTGGCAGCGACGCTGGCTGCCGATGGCGGAGCAGGCGTGCTGCACATCTTCGGCAATTTTTCAGGCGACGTGATGAATTTCGAGATGGCCGCCGAGATGGCCGCCGCACGGGGTATCCCGGTGCGCTCGGTCATCACCACCGACGACATCGCCTCTGCTCCGGTTGAGACGCGCGCAGCGCGGCGTGGCGTGGCCGGAAATGCCTTCGTCTTCAAGATCGCCGGTGCCGCATGCGACCGGATGCTGCCGTTGGAGCGCTGCGTCGAACTTGCCAATCGTGCGACGCAACGGTGCTTCACCATGGGCATCGCCCTTGAACCGGGCACGTCCCTCGAAACGCGCCGCCCCAGTTTCCGAATTGGCCCTGAAGAGATGGAGATCGGTGTCGGGGTGCACGGCGAACGCGGTATCGCCAGTGACAGGCTGGTCGGCGCCGATGAGGCAACCGACCTGGTTGTCGACCGGATCCTGTCGGAAATGGCGCCGGCCGAAGGTGATCGGGTCGCGCTTTTGGTCAATTCGCTCGGCAGCACGCCGATGATGGAACTTTACATCATCAACCGACGCCTCAGACAGCGGCTGCGCGCCCGTGGTGTCATGGTGCATCGAACCTTGATCGGTCACTACTACACGTCCCTGGATATGGCCGGCATGTCGATCACAGCGATATTGCTGGACGACGAGTTGGCAAGCCTGTTGGATCATCCCTGTCATTCGCCTGCCTGGCATCACGCATAATCGCAATCATGCGATGAAACCGGGGCTGAACAAAACCGCGCATCATCCTTGCGCCGTTCGATCCGAAGGGGCCAAGTTCTGAAGTCGCCGAGTTTCCTATAGGATTTCTAATGCGTGGCGATCGAATCAAATCTGAAGCAGGCGTCGCCCCTGCGCCGGGGCTTTGCCCGTCGAGACCTGAAACGCTCCACTGGAGCGTTTCCGAGCCGGTCTCGACCCTTCAGGTTATGAACCTGACGAGCGCAATGGCGATGGGGGGATTGGTTGCGGGAGCAGGATTTGAACCTGCGCCGGGGCTCCGCCCGTCGAGACCTGAAACGCTCCACTGGAGCGTTTCCGAGACGGTCTCGACCCTTCAGCTTACGAGCCTGACGAACGCGGTAGTGATG
>NZ_KZ304953.1:0-1156 GCF_002723615.1 Limimaricola cinnabarinus | reverse complement strand
GGGGGTCGAGGCCCAACTCGTTTTGGATGGTGGCGGCGAGACCGTCGTGCCCACGGCGGAAGTCGACCGGACGCATGGCGATCACGATCGGCAGGCGCTGACCCGGCAGGATCATGACCGAGCCTCGCGCAGTGCCACTGCGATCTCGGCGATCCGCATCGCCGGCGTGGAAGGCGCCAGCCGGATCACCACGCCCCCGCCGGCCTCGATCTCGATCCGCTTGAAGGGCGCCGCCTCTGGTTCGGGCATGGGCCAAAGGGAGGCGGCTTCAGACCCAGGCTCGTCCAACATCAGCGGCACGAACGCTGGCGAGGTCGCAACCGGGGCCGAACCGAGCTTGCCCTCGCGATGCAGGCGCCGCCAGGTCGTAACCTGCGACGGCATCAGCCGATGCCGCCGAGCCACCTCGCTGACCATCGCCCCGGGTGCATGACTCTCCGCTACGATCCGAAGCTTCGCGTCCGTAGGCCACGTCCGACGCCCGGTCGCGCGATCCTCCAGAACCTCATAGCGCCCCGCAAACCCGTCCGACATCGCACTCTCCCGTTCCACACCCCCAAGATAGGACGGACCGCGCAGCAGGGACGAGATCAGAAGGGAATGGGCCATAGGCCTCGCTTACTGTTTGGTTGCGGGAGCAGGATTTGAACCTGCGCCGGGCTCCGCCCGTCGAGACCTGAAACGCTCCACTGGAGCGTTTCCGAGACGGTCTCGACCCTTCAGGTTCTGCGCCTGACGATCACAATGGCGATGGGGGTATTGGTTGCGGGAGCAGGATTTGAACCTGCGACCTTCAGGTTATGAGCCTGACGAGCTACCGGGCTGCTCCATCCCGCGACACTTTCGGCAGTTCCCCTTCAGGTTATGAGCCTGACGAGGCGTTTGTGTTAAGCAAACTCTCGAGGAGAGTTTGTAACAAACGCGGGCTGCTCCATCCCGCGCCATGTTCGTGGCCTGTCGCCCGGAGGGCTGCTCGAGGCCGCGTTTTGCATCGTTTTCGAGAGAATATGGATGTTCTTTACTAGGTCTGGCGGTGACTTACTCTCCCACGTCTTGAGACGCAGTACCATCAGCGCGACGGCACTTAACGGCCGAGTTCGGAATGGGATCGGGTGTTTTGCTCGTGCTATGGCCACCAGACCGAGTAAAGAACATC
>NZ_KZ304952.1 GCF_002723615.1 Limimaricola cinnabarinus | reverse complement strand
CGCGCGGCCCGGCCCTGGCCGCGGGCCGCGGCCGCCGGGCTCGCGGGCCTTGTCGGCGCGCTGGGCCTCGCGCCATGGGGGTTGTGGTGGCTGAGCCTGCCGGCGGTCGCCCTCGCCTTGGTGCTGCGCGGCCATGCCACGACGCGGGGCGGCGCCTTCCTGACCGGCTGGGCCTTCGGCGCGGGCTGGTTCGGACTTGGCCTGTCATGGATCGTCGAGCCGTTTCTCGTCGATGTCGCGCGGCATGGCTGGATGGCGCCTTTCGCGCTGCTGTTCTTGGCTGGCGGTCTGGCGCTGTTCTGGGGCGCGGTCTTCGCCGCCGCGCATCGGCGGGGCGCGGCGCTTCTGGTGGCGCTGTGGATCGCGGCCGAGATGGCGCGCGGCGTGGTCTTCACCGGTTTCCCATGGGCCATGCCCGGCCATGTCTTCATCGACACGCCGGTGGCGCAGCTCGCCGCGCTCGGCGGCGCGCCGCTGCTGACGCTGATCGCGCTGGGCCTGCCCGTGGCGGCGCTGGCGATCGGGCGCAGCCTGTGGCTCGCCGTGCCCGCCTTGGCCTGCATGGCTGCGTGGGTCGCGCTCGATCCCGGCCCCGCGCCCGTGCCTGCGCCGGACGCGCCCGTGGTGCGGCTGGTGCAGCCCAACGCGGTGCAGGCCCTGAAATGGGACCCGGACTGGCTGCCGGTGTTCCACGAGCGGCTGATGTCGCTCACCGGGCAGGGGGACGTGCCCGCTCTCGTCGTCTGGCCCGAAACCGCGCTGCCCTGGCTGCTCGACCAGTCGGGCGAGGCACTGGCGCAGGGCGTGGCGGCGGCGCGCGGCGCGCCGCTTGCGCTCGGCATCCAGCGGCGCGAAGGCGCGCGCTACTACAATTCGGCCATCGTGGTCGATGCGGATGGCGCGATCGCCTCGCTCTACGACAAGTCGCATCTCGTGCCTTTCGGCGAATACGTCCCCTTCGGCGAGACCGCCGCGCGCTTCGGCATCCATGGCTTGGCGGCGAGCGAGGGCGGCGGCTACACGCCGGGGCCGGGGCTGCACCCGGTCTCGGTGCCGGGCATCGGGCTGGCGCTGCCGCTGATCTGCTACGAGGGGATCTTCGCGCGCGAGATCAACGACGCCACCACCACCGGCGCGCTGCGGCCGCGGCTGATGCTGCTGATGACCAATGACGCGTGGTTCGGTCATGTCTCCGGCCCCTACCAGCATTTCGCGCAGGCGCGGCTGCGCGCGATCGAGCAGCGCATGCCGATGGCGCGGGTCGCCAATACCGGCGTCTCGGGCATGATCGACGCGATGGGGCGCGTCACCGCGCGGATCGGTCTCGACGAGATGGGCGCGGTGGATGCGGCGCTGCCGCCGCGCGGGGCGGCCCCGGCCTATGCGCGCTGGGGCGATGCGCCGATGCTGGCGCTGCTGCTGGCGCTGGGACTGGCCGGTATGCGGCGAAACCGGCTTGACCGGGGGCGGGCCGGGGCGTAGCGAAACCGGATTCTCGACACAACGGCTTCCTGGCGTGTCGGGTAAAACTCAATGGAGCGCCTCCCCATGTCCCGCAAGAACTACATCTTCACCTCCGAATCGGTGTCCGAGGGGCATCCCGACAAGGTCTGCGACCGGATCTCCGACGCCGTGCTCGACGCGCTGCTCTCCGAGGAGCCCGAGGCCCGCGTCGCCTGCGAGACCTTCGCCACGACCAACCGCGTCATCGTCGGCGGCGAGATCGGGCTGAAGGATCAGGGGCGGCTTGCCGATGTGCTCGGCGGGGTCGAGGGGATCGTGCGCGACTGCATCCGCGACATCGGCTACGAGCAGGACGCCTTCCACCACCGCGATGTCGAGGTGACGAACCTCTTGCACGCGCAGTCGGCGCATATCGCCCAAGGGGTGGATGCCGCCCAGGACAAGGAAGAGGGCGCTGGCGATCAGGGCATCATGTTCGGCTATGCCTGCCGCGAGACGCCCGATCTCATGCCCGCACCGATCCACTATGCGCACCGCGTGCTCAAGCGGCTGGCCGAGGCGCGCAAATCGGGCGCCGAGCCGACGCTGCGCCCCGACGCCAAGAGCCAGATCTCCCTGCGCTACGAGAACGGCATGCCCGTGGGCGTCACCTCGATCGTGCTCTCGACCCAGCATTCGGACGAGGGCCAGACCAGCGCCGACATCCGCGCCATCGTCGAGCCCTATGTGCGCGAGGTGCTGCCCGAGGGCTGGATTACCGACCAGACCGAATGGTGGGTGAACCCGACGGGCAGGTTCGTGATCGGCGGGCCGGATGGCGACGCCGGGCTGACGGGCCGCAAGATCATCGTCGACACCTATGGCGGCGCGGCCCCGCATGGCGGCGGCGCGTTTTCGGGCAAGGACCCGACCAAGGTCGACCGCTCCGCCGCCTATGCCGCGCGCTACCTCGCCAAGAACGTGGTCGCCGCCGGGCTGGCCGCGCGCTGCACGATCCAGCTTTCCTATGCGATCGGCGTCGCCCGGCCGCTGTCGATCTATGCTGACACCCACGGCACGGGCGAGGTCTCCAATGTCGAGATCGAGCGGGCCATCGCGGGGGCGATGGACCTGACCCCGCGCGGCATCCGCACGCATCTGGGGCTCAACCGCCCGATCTATGCGCGCACGGCGGCCTACGGCCATTTCGGCCGCGCGCCCGAGGAGGATGGCGGCTTTTCGTGGGAGCGCACCGATCTCGGCGCGGCGCTCAAGCGCGGGCTGTAGGCAGGCAGCACCCGACGGGAAGCGCCGCGCCGGGCGGTGGCGTCGCGTTTGCGTATTTGAAGAAAGATGAACCATGGGGCGCGCCCCTGGGGGTTCATCTTTCCGAAAATACGCATGGCGACCGGCAAGGGCCGCCGCGCGCCATAGGGAGATGTTGCGCCACGGCCCGGCCCGCGCTAACCCGCCCGCCATGACAAAAGGCTCGCACCCCACCGGCGCCCCGTGGCGCAACTTCTATGGCCGGATTCACGGCAAGACCCTGCGCCCGACGCAGAAGGATCACCTCGAAAACGATCTGGGCGCGCTCTCGCCCGGCCCGGTCGGCTGGGACGAGAACCCCGAGCGCGAGAAGCTCGATCTCGGCGCGCGCTTCGGCGGCAAGCCGGTCTGGCTCGAAATCGGCTTTGGCGGCGGCGAACATCTCGTCCACATGGCCAGGAGCAACCCGCAGATCGCGATCATCGGGGCCGAGCCCTATATCAATGGCGTCGCCATGCTCCTGGGCAAGATCCGCGACGCGGGCGTGGACAACATCGCCGTGCATCCCGGCGACGTGCGCGATCTCTTCGACGTGCTGCCGGGTGGCAGCGTCGAGAAGGCGTTCCTGAACTATCCCGATCCCTGGCCCAAGGCGCGCCATCACCGCCGCCGCTTCGTCACGCAGGAGCATCTGGAGCCCCTGATGCGCGTGCTGGCCCCCGGCGCGGAGTTTCGCGTGGCGACCGATATCGAGGACTACGTGCGCCAGACGCTCGAAGAGGTGCCCGCTGCGGGGTTTGTGCGCGTCGATCACCCCGATGACGAGGCCTGGGCCGACTGGCCCTCGACCCGCTACGAGCAAAAGGCTTTGCGCGAGGGACGACGCCCGCATTACCTGACCTTTCGCCGGCCCTGAACCAACGCGCGCCGGGCGAGGGGCGTGGACGCTGCCGTCGCGTCGGTCTAGGAACGGGCGAGCAATTCACGAGGTGCCCCGATGTCCGGCCATGGCGATCCGATCCCGATGATGTCCCAGCGCGGCCCCGCGCTTTGCGGCGAGGCGCATGTCCCCGGCGACAAGTCGATCAGCCACCGCAGCCTGATCCTGGGCGCGATGGCGGTGGGCGAGACGAAGATCGAGGGGCTGCTCGAAGGGCAGGACGTGCTGGATACGGCCAAGGCGATGCGCGCCTTCGGGGCCGAGGTGACCGATCACGGTGAGGGCCGCTGGTCGGTCCACGGCGTCGGCGTGGGCGGTTTCGCCGAGCCCGCGGGCGTGATCGATTGCGGCAATTCGGGGACCGGGGTGCGGCTGATCATGGGGGCGATGGCCACCACGCCGATCACCGTGACCTTCACCGGCGACGCCTCGCTCTGCTCGCGTCCCATGGGCCGGGTGACCGATCCGCTGGCGCTGTTCGGTGCGAAGGCCGAGGGGCGCGAGGGTGGACGTCTGCCGATGACGATCACCGGTGCAGTCGAGCCGATGCCGGTGCGCTATACCGTGCCGGTGCCCTCGGCGCAGGTGAAGTCGGCGGTGCTGCTGGCGGGATTGGGCGCGCCGGGCAAGACCGTGGTGATCGAGACCGAGGCCACGCGCGATCATACCGAGCGGATGCTGGCGGGCTTCGGGGCCGAGCTGACGGTCGAGGAAAGCGGGGAGGGCCGGGTGATCACGCTGACCGGCCAGCCCGAGCTGCGCCCGCAGCACATCGTGGTGCCGCGTGATCCGTCCTCCGCCGCCTTCCCGGTCTGCGCCGCGCTGATCGCCGAAGGCTCGGACGTGCTGGTGCCCAATATCGGCCTGAACCCGACCCGGGCGGGCCTCTTCGAGACGCTGCGCGAGATGGGCGCGGATCTGACCTATGAAAACCCGCGCGAGGAGGGCGGCGAGCCGGTGGCCGATCTGCGGGCAAGGTTTTCGCCGAACATGAAGGGCATCGAGGTGCCGCCCGCCCGCGCGGCGAGCATGATCGACGAATACCCGGTGCTCTCGGTCGTCGCGGCCTTTGCCCAAGGGCCCACGGTGATGCGTGGCGTGAAGGAGCTGCGCGTCAAGGAAAGCGACCGGATCGATGCGATGGCGCAAGGGCTGCGCGCCGCGGGTGTCGAGGTCGAGGAGGGCGAGGATTGGTGGATCGTCCATGGGCGCGGGCAGGGCAATGTCCCCGGCGGCGCCACGGTGGAAAGCCGGCTCGATCACCGCATCGCCATGTCCTTCCTCGTCATGGGGCTGGCCACGACCGAGCCGATGCGCGTCGATGATGGCGGCCCCATCGCGACCTCCTTTCCGGTGTTCGAGCCGCTGATGACGGGGCTTGGCGCAAAGGTGGGGCGGGCATGATCTTTACCGTCGCCATCGACGGCCCCGCCGCCGCCGGCAAGGGCACCGTGGGCCGCGCCGTCGCCGCGCATTTCGGCTTTGCGCATCTCGACACCGGGCTGCTCTACCGCGCCGTGGGCGCGCTGGTGCTCAAGGGCGCGGAGCCGGTCGCGGCGGCGCGCGGGCTGGTGCCCGAGGCGCTGGAGCAGCCGGGCCTCAGAAGCCCCGAGGTGGCGCAGGCCGCCAGCGAGGTCGCGGTGATCCCGGAGGTGCGCGCGGCGCTTCTGGATTTCCAGCGTGGCTTTGCCCGGCGCGAGGGCGGCGCGGTGCTCGACGGGCGCGACATCGGCACGGTGATCTGCCCCGAGGCCGAGGCCAAGCTCTTCGTCACCGCCAGCGCCGAGGCGCGGGCCGGGCGGCGGCTGGCCGAGCTCATCGAGGCGGGGCTCGACGCCAGCTTCGATGGCGTCCTGGCGGATGTGCGCGCGCGCGACAGGCGCGATTCCGAGCGCGCCGAAGCACCGATGAGGCCCGCCGAGGACGCCTATGTGCTCGACACTTCGGATCTCAGCATCGAGGACGCGGTGGCAAAGGCGGTGGCGCGGGTGGCGGCGCGGCGGCCCGCCTGACTGATCGGCCTAGCCGATCGTGATGTCCTTGACGAAGCTCAGCAGCGCGCGCGAGGTGTCGAACATGGTGGCAAGCTGCTGCGTGGCCAGGAACAGCAGCGGGTAGCTCAGCCCCGGCCGTGCCTCGAGCCACGCCAGCAGACCGCCTTCCAGAAAGACCCGGCGCAGCAGCGGCACGAGGATCAGCGCCGTGGCCGTGCCGATCGTGGCGCCGACGAGGATGTCGCTCGGCCAGTGAAAACCGAGCACGATCCGGGGAAGGCTGATCAGGACGAGCGCGTGAAACAGCGCCGCGATCCCCCATCCCCGGTGCACCAGCAAAATGCCCACCCCCAGGGCGAAATACATCACCGCGTGATCGCTGGGCATGGAGCTCCACCCGTCGAGCACATCGGCCTCGAGCCCCGTCGCGAGGGTCACGTCATGGCCGCGTGTATGGATGGGCCGCGCGCTGTAGGGCAGGGTCAGGGCCAGTATCCGCCCCAGCGCAAGGCTGATGATGGAGGCCGTCAGCACGCCGGCGAGGCCGGCCCGGCGCCGGGCCATGTCGCTTCCGGGAATCATCCAGAGCCGCCAGATCACCAGCATGACCGGCACGCCCTTGAGCAGGGTGTTGCCCATCAATTGCAGGATTATGAGATCAACCGTCGGGTTCGCGCCAATGAAGCCGTTCAAGAGCAGAGAGTAGTCGTAATCCACGCAATTCCTGACTGGCTGTTGGTCCCGGGATCTCGGAAGGGGGCATTGGGCCGAAAATCTCCGGCAGGTTGAAAATCCCCGGCAGGTTGAGGATTGTCAAATCCTAGTTACCTCGCCCCGCTTGCATGCCGCGCGCCTGCGGCTTGATCCGTGGCGCCGATCGCACTATAGACGCAGGCGTCGAAGGGCGGCGCGCGTCACGCGCGCGAGCAGGACGAGGCAGGGTCGGCATCACCGGCCCTCGTCGCGTTGGTCCGTTCCTTTCGGCGGAATCGAATCCAAAGACCGGCGGAGACAACCGCCTGGCCCGTATAGCGACTTACAAAGGAAAAACTGACCGCATGTGCGCTAAAGCATCCATGGAGGAATTCGAAGCCCTCCTGAACGAAAGCTTCGAAATCGACACGCCGTCCGAGGGCAGCGTCGTCAAGGGCCGCGTTCTCGCCATCGAGGCGGGCCAGGCCATCATCGATGTCGGCTACAAGATGGAAGGCCGCATCGATCTCAAGGAATTCGCCAACCCCGGCGAGCAGGCCGATCTCAAGCCCGGCGACGAGGTCGAGGTCTTCCTCCGCCAGGTCGAGAACGCCCGCGGCGAAGCCGTCATCTCGCGCGAGATGGCCCGCCGTGAAGAGGCGTGGGACCGTCTCGAGAAGGCCTATGCCGACGAGGAGCGCGTCGAGGGCGCCATCTTCGGCCGCGTCAAGGGTGGCTTCACCGTCGATCTCGGCGGCGCCGTGGCCTTCCTGCCCGGCTCCCAGGTCGATGTGCGCCCCGTGCGCGACGCGGGCCCGCTCATGGGTCTCAAGCAGCCGTTCCAGATCCTCAAGATGGATCGCCGCCGCGGCAACATCGTGGTCTCGCGCCGCGCGATCCTCGAAGAGAGCCGCGCCGAGCAGCGCGCCGAGGTCATCGCCAACCTGCACGAAGGCCAGACGGTCGACGGCGTGGTCAAGAACATCACCGAATACGGTGCTTTCGTTGATCTCGGCGGCGTCGACGGCCTGCTGCACGTCACCGACATGGCGTGGCGCCGCGTGAACCACCCCTCGGAGATCCTGTCGATCGGCGAGACCGTCAAGGTCCAGGTCATCAAGATCAACAAGGAAACCCACCGCATCAGCCTCGGCATGAAGCAGCTGCAGGACGATCCGTGGGATTCGGTGGAAGCCAAGTTCCCGATCGAGAGCGTGCACACCGGCCGCGTGACCAACATCACCGACTACGGCGCCTTCGTGGAGCTGGAGCCGGGCGTCGAGGGTCTGGTCCACGTCTCCGAAATGAGCTGGACCAAGAAGAACGTGCACCCCGGCAAGATCGTCTCCACCTCGCAGGAAGTGGAAGTGATGGTGCTCGAGATCGACAGCGCCAAGCGCCGCGTCTCGCTCGGCCTGAAGCAGACCCAGCGCAACCCGTGGGAAGTCTTCGCCGAGACCCACCCCGAGGGCACCGAGGTCGAGGGCGAGGTGAAGAACATCACCGAGTTCGGCCTGTTCGTCGGCCTGCCGGGCGACATCGACGGCATGGTCCACCTCTCCGACCTGACCTGGGAAGGCCGGGGCGAGGACGTGATCGGCGACTTCCGCAAGGGCGACGTCGTGAAGGCCAAGGTCACCGAGGTCGACATCGAGAAGGAGCGCATCTCGCTCTCGATCAAGGCGATGGACGGCGACCCGTTCGCTGACGCCATCGGCGGCGTGAAGCGCGGCTCGATCATCACCGTCGAGGTGACCAAGATCGAGGATGGCGGCATCGAGGTGACCTATGAGGGCATGAAGTCCTTCATCCGTCGCTCCGACCTGTCGCGCGACCGCGCCGAGCAGCGCCCTGAGCGCTTCGGCGTCGGCGACAAGATCGACGTGCGCGTGACCAATGTCGACAGCAAGACCCGCAAGCTGGGCCTGTCGATCAAGGCGCGCGAGATCGCCGAAGAGAAGGAAGCGGTCGAGCAGTACGGCTCCTCCGATTCGGGCGCCTCGCTGGGCGACATTCTCGGCGCCGCCCTCAAGGGCGACCGCTGATAACGGCCGGGGCTGCTCCAGGCCCCGGTCACGAGATCGGCCCCGCCTTCCGGAATCGGAGGGCGGGGCCTTTTCGTGAACGAAGTGCGAAAACCGTCCCCTTTGATTTGACTGCACTATTTAACGGAACCCCCGGAGGGCCTATAGTCTTCCTGTCACAGGTCCGTGACGCTCCGATTTCAGGGGCGTCGGCCGGGCGAGAGGGGGCGCAGATGATTCGATCCGAACTGATCCAGAAGATCGCGGATGAGAACCCGCATCTCTATCAACGCGATGTGGAAAAGATCGTGAACACCATATTCGACCGGATCACCCAGGCCATGGCCGAAGGCAACCGGGTCGAGCTGCGCGGTTTCGGGGCCTTTTCGGTCAAGAAACGCGACCAGCGGCTGGGCCGGAACCCCCGCACCGGCGAGGCGGTCGAGGTCGAGGAAAAACACGTCCCCTTCTTCAAGACCGGCAAGCTGTTGCGCGACCGGCTCAATGGGAAATAGAACCACGTCATGAGAGCTCTTCGTACCGCCTTCTGGGGCATCGTGGCCATCGGCCTCGTCATCCTCGGCCTCGCCAATCGCGGCATGGTCACCTTGCGCGTTCTGCCCGAGGGGCTGAGCGGGCTGTTCGGCGTCTCGCCCGATCTCGACATGCCGCTTTACGCGGTAATCCTGATCGGCGTGGCGCTCGGCCTGCTGATCGGCTTCATCTGGGAATGGCTGCGCGAGCACAAGCACCGCTCGGAGGCGCGCAAGCGCGCCCGCGAGGTGAACCGGCTCGAGCGCGAGGTCGACCGGCTGCGCCATGAAAAGCACGAAGGCGGCGACGACGTGCTCGCCCTCGTCGATGCGCCGGCCACGCCCGCGCGCGCCTGACGATGCCTGTCTCCGTCAAGATCTGCGGCCTGTCCGACAAGGCCGGGCTCGAGGCCGCCGTGGCGGCGGGCGCGCGCTATGTCGGCTTCGTCTTCTTTCCGAAATCGCCGCGCGCGGTGACGGTCGAGCAGGCGGCCGCGCTGGCGCTCGAGGTGCCGATGGGCATCGCCAAGGTCGCGCTCGTGGTCGATGCCGATGACGCGACGCTCGACGAGATCGTCGGCGCCGTGCCGCTCGACATGCTGCAGCTGCATGGCCGCGAGACCCCCGAGCGGGTGGCCGAGATCCGCGCGCGCTACGGCCTGCCGGTGATGAAGGCGGTGGGCGTGGCTTCCAAGGCCGATCTGGCCGCGCTCGACAGCTATGCCGCCGTGGCCGACCAGATTCTCGTCGATGCCAAGGCGCCCGCCGGAGCGGCGCTTCCGGGCGGCAACGGGCTGGCCTTCGACTGGCGGCTGATCGCCGGGCGGCGCTGGCCGGTGCCATGGATGCTCGCGGGCGGGCTGACGCCCGGCAATCTCGCCGAGGCGATCGAAAAGACCGGCGCGCGGCAGGTCGATGTCTCCTCAGGCGTGGAAAGCGCGCCGGGCGCCAAGGACGCGGCGCTCGTCGCCGCGTTTCTCGACGCCGCGCGCGGCTGAACCGCGCGCGAGGGCGATTGCCCCGGCGCGCGGGCTGTCCTACATGCCGTCCATGAACAAATCCGTCGACCACGAGCGTGAGAAGGCCAGGCTGCGTCGACAGATGCGGGCGATGACCGGCGGCTCGCCCAAGCTGCATGGGCTGACCGAGCGGCTGATGGCCGACCGGGCGCGCTGGATCCGCATTCCGGCGGGGGTTCTGCTCATCCTGGGCGGTTTTGCCGCGATCCTGCCGATCTTCGGGCTGTGGATGCTGCCCATCGGCCTCGCGCTGCTGGCGGTGGACCTGCCGATGCTGCGGCCGGGGGTCAACACCGCGCTCATCCGCGGACGCCGCTGGAGCGGCGGCATGCTGCGCCGCTGGCGCGACCGCAACGACTGAGCCCTTTACCGCCTCGCGCGGCAAGGATACTCCGGGGGCCGAACACGAGGAGGCCCAGCGCATGGCGGACGATCTCATCAACAGCTTCATGGCCGGGCCCGACGAGGGCGGCCGCTTCGGCGATTTCGGCGGGCGCTTCGTCTCCGAGACGCTGATGCCGCTGATCCTGTCGCTCGAGGCCGAATACGAAAAGGCCAAGACCGATCCGACCTTCTGGGCCGAGATGGACGATCTGTGGACCCATTACGTCGGTCGCCCCAGCCCGCTCTACTTTGCCGAGCGGCTGACCGAGCATCTGGGCGGCGCGAAGATCTACCTCAAGCGCGACGAGCTGAACCACACCGGCGCGCACAAGATCAACAACGTGCTGGGCCAGATCATCCTCGCCCGCCGGATGGGCAAGACCCGGATCATCGCCGAGACCGGCGCCGGCCAGCACGGCGTCGCCACCGCGACGGTCTGCGCCAAGTTCGGCCTGAAATGCGTGGTCTACATGGGCGCGCATGATGTCGAGCGGCAGGCGCCCAACGTGTTCCGCATGCGGCTTCTGGGGGCCGAGGTGGTGCCCGTCACCTCCGGGCGCGGCACGCTCAAGGATGCGATGAACGACGCGCTGCGCGATTGGGTCACCAATGTGCGCGACACCTTCTACTGCATCGGCACCGTGGCCGGCCCGCACCCCTATCCGGCGATGGTGCGCGACTTCCAGTCGATCATCGGCAAGGAGGTGCGCGACCAGATGCAGGCTGCCGAGGGCCGTCTTCCCGATACGCTGGTCGCCGCGATCGGCGGCGGCTCGAACGCGATGGGGCTGTTCTTTCCGTTTCTCGACGACCGCGAGGTGAACATCATCGGCGTCGAGGCGGGCGGCAAGGGCGTCTCCGCGAAGATGGAGCATTGCGCCTCGCTGGTCGGCGGCCGCCCCGGCGTGCTGCATGGCAACAAGACCTATCTTCTGCAGGATGATGACGGGCAGATCCTCGAAGGCCATTCGATCTCGGCCGGGCTCGACTATCCCGGCATCGGCCCCGAGCACGCCTGGCTGCACGAGATCGGCCGCGCGCAATACGTGGCGATCACCGATGACGAGGCCCTGGAGGCGTTCAAGCTTTCCTGCGCGCTCGAAGGGATCATTCCCGCGCTGGAGCCGAGCCATGCGCTGGCGCAGGTCATGAAGACCGCCCCCGGCCTGCCGAAGGATCACCTTCTGGTGATGAACATGTGCGGCCGCGGCGACAAGGATATCTTCACCGTGGCCAAGCATCTGGGCGTCGACATCGCGACCTGAGCCCGCCGATCACGTTTATGTGATCCCGGCGCGGTGAACGGAGTTGTCGGATGACACGTTGGGCAGCGAACTCACAATCTGAGAGGATACGAGATGCTGAACAAACTGACTGCTGCCGCCGCCACGACCGCATTCGTCCTCGGCGCTTCGACCGCCGTCGCCCAGAGCATTCCCTTCGCCGAAGTCGACACCGACGGCGACATGATGCTCTCGAATGACGAGCTGGTCGCGGCCTTCGGCGCCGATGGTGCGGCGATCCTCATGGAGGATGACACCGACGGCGACATGATGCTGAGCGTGCAGGAGATTCGCATCGCGACGGATATGAGCATGCAGGACGATGTCGCTTCGCCCGAAGCGCGCGCCGAATCCGACGATGCCGAGGATCCGGACTACCGCGATTCGACCGAAACGACCCTTCAGCCGAACGACACCGAGACCGAGGGCTTCCTCGAAGAGGGCGAAGACCCGATGGGTGAGGGCGACGAAGACGACGGTCAGTAAGACCTCTCCTCGCTTCGTGCGAAAGCCGGCCGGACAGCAGTCCGGCCGGCTTTTTCGTGTTTGGCCGGTCCTGATTTCCGATCACGCGAGAGACACACCCATGTGTTGCAATGTAACGAACCTGAATGACTTGAGCGTGTTGCCCCTCCGAATTCATATTGGAGACCAACATGCTCAAGATCTTTACCGGTGCCGCTGCACTGACCGCTCTCATGGCCGGTGGTGCCATGGCGCAGGACGACACGATGATCATGGTCGACGACACGATGCAGATGTCGATGATGGACGGGCAGACCAACGTAACCTTCCCGCGCATCGCGACGCGCCAGGACGGCTACATCGTGCTGCACGCCGTAGATGATGGCGCGCCGGTCGTGCCCGAATCTCTGGCCCACACCATGGTGATGGCGGGTGAGAACGCCGATGTCACCGTGACGATCCCCGCGGCGCTCGCTGCTGGAACCGAGCTGGTCGCGATGCTGCATGTCGAAAGCAACGGCAACGGCGTCTATGATTTCGGACCGGGGATGACCGATGTCGATACGCCGGTCATGGCGAATGGCGCGCCGGTGACGGCGATGTTCACCGTGCCCGAGGGCCTGGTGATGCATTCGGCCGATGACATGGATGGCATGGTGGCGTCGCCCGAGGCGCGTGCTGAATCCGACGATGCCGAAGACCCGGATTATCGCGACTCCAACGAGCGGACCCTTCAGCCGAACGACACCGAGACCGAGGGCTTCATCGAGGAAGGCGAAGACACGGACGGCGCAGGCGACGAGGATGACGGCCAGTAAGCCGCCGGTTGCCAGGCGCTCTATCGCATGATCGGCCCCGGTCGGACCCATTCCGACCGGGGCCCTTTCGTGTCATTCCGCCTGCGCCTTGAGCACCTCGATCGGGACGATCTCCAGCGCACGGGCATGGGTGGCAGCAAGATGGACGCGCGGCGCGCAGCCTTCGTCATGCGCCTGCGCAAAGCGGCCCGCGCACAGGCACCAGCGATCCCCGGGCTTGAGCCCGGCAAAGCCGAATTCGGGTCGCGGCGTGCTCAGGTCGTTGCCGACATATTTCGAATAAGCGAGGAACTCCGCGGTCATCACCGCGCAGACCGTATGGCTGCCCGCATCCTCATCGCAGGTGTTGCAATGGCCGTCGCGGAAAAAGCCGGTCAGGGGGTCGGTGGAGCAGGGCGCCAGCGCGCCGCCCAGGACATTGATTTTCTCATCCATCTTCATGCGGGTCTCCACGGGGCGACGTGCGCCTGATCGTCATGGGCCGGTGCCGGTCCGCCACGATCTCGCCGTGACGCCTCCGGCTCATCTGAAACGGTCCGCCAGCTTTTGCAACGGTGAGCGGTCGTCAGCTTCCTCTGCCGCGGCAGGCGACGGGGCGGTCTTTGTCGCCGCGCCTTTCGGCTCGACATCCTTCGCGCCTCCGCCCTTCGACCCGCCCCCCGAGCGGGGCGGGTTCAGCCGGAGCGCCACGGCGTTGAGAAACCGCGCATCATCGCCCGCCGCCAGCGACGCGGCACCGTCGGAGATGCCGCGCAGCATGTCGTCGAGCCAGGCCTCGTCGGCCTTGGCGAAATCCTTGAGCACGTAGCCCGGCACCGCGTCCTTGTGGCCGGGATGGCCCACGCCCATGCGCACCCGGTCGTAATGCGGGCCGAGATGCTGGTGGATCGAGCGCAGCCCGTTATGGCCCGCATGGCCGCCGCCCGCCTTGGTCTTGAGCCGCCCCGGCGCGAGGTCGATCTCGTCGTGAAAGACGGTGATGTCGGTGCTGTCGATCTTGTGAAAGCGCGCGGCCTCGCCGACCGACTGGCCCGAGAGGTTCATGAAGGTCATGGGCTTGAGAAGCAGCACCTTTTCGGAGCCGAGCCGCCCCTCGGCGATCTCGCCCTGGAACTTCGCGCGCCACGGCGCAAAGCCGTGATCGGCGGCGATCCGGTCCACGGCCATGAAGCCGATATTGTGACGGTTCTGGGCGTATTTGCCGCCCGGGTTTCCAAGTCCGACGAAGAGTTTCATGGCCCGCAAGCTAGCGCGCGGCGCCGGGCGGGACCAGTGGGGCCGGACGCAAAACGGGGCCCCGAAGGGCCCCGTTTCATCGGCATGGTCGCAAAGGCGATCAGGCGTCGTTCTGCTCGGTCGCCTCGACCTCGTCGGCGGCCTCTTCCTCTTCGGCGGCCGCGGCCAGCTTCGAGGGGGCGGAGATGTTGGCGATCACGAAATCGCGGTCGATCGTCGGCTTGGCGCCGGCGGGCAGCTCGACATCGCTGATGTGGATCACGTCGCCGATCTGCTTGCCGGTCAGGTCGACCACGATCTGCTCGGGGATCTCGCCGGCGAGCACGTTGAGCTCGACCTCGGGGCGGACCACGGTGAGCACGCCGCCGCGCTTGATGCCGGGCGCTTCCTTGTGGTTCTCGAACTCGACATGGATGAACAGGCTGATCCGCGTGGTGCGGCGCAGGCGCAGCAGGTCCACATGGGTCGGCAGGTCCTTGACCACGTCGCGCTGCACCGAGCGCGCGATGACGCGCACGTCGTCCTGGCCCTCGACCTTGAGGTTGAACAGCGTCGACAGGAAGCGGCCCGCCTTCAGCTTCTTGATCAGCGCGTTGTAGGGCAGGTTGATGGGCAGCGGATCGACGCCGCCGCCATACACGATGCCCGGAACGAGGTTCTCGCGACGTGCCTGACGAGCGGCCCCCTTGCCTGTCCCCGTGCGTGCCGTGGCGACGAGATCCGGAATCTCTTTGGCCATTGGTAAGTCCTTTCAGGTGATGGGCCATCCTCCAAGGGTGTATGGCCCGATTCAGAACCTGTGCCCTTAGCGCCGAATCCCCCGCTTGGAAAGGCCTGCATGGGCAGAAAACGGCGCATGGACGCCGCGTCTCTGGACCTTGTGCGCGCGCCATGTCACCTCCGTGCCATGTCGATCCGTTCCGCCCTTTTCCTGACCCGCGCGCCGGGCGCCGCCTTCCTCGTCATGGGGCTCTACTGGGGCGTCTTCGCCGCGCATGTCCCGGTGTTCCGCGACAGGCTCGGGGTGGAGGACGCGACCTTCGGCCTCTTGCTGCTCGGCTCTTCGGTCGGGCTGATCCCGACGATGTGGCTCGCGCCGCTGTTCGACCGCGCCTTGCGGCGCGCCGCGCTTCCCGTCGCGGCGGGGCTTCTGGCGCTGGCCTGGGTCACGCCCGCGCTGGCCACGACGCCGCTGGTCTTCGCGTCGGGCATGGTCGGCGTCGGTCTCGCCTCGGGGCTGTGCGACGTGGTGATGAACGCGCGGGTGAGCCAGATCGAGGCGCAATCGGGCCGCTCCTTGATGAACGCCAATCACGGGCTGTTCTCGCTGGCCTACGGCCTCGCCGCGCTGGCCTCTGGCGTGACGCGCGAGGCGGGGCTGCCGATGCTCGCGGTGTTCGGCGGGATGGGGGCGGTGACGCTGCTTCTCCTGCCGCTTCTGTCGCGCGCGCCCGCCCCGGCGGTGGTGCCGGAGGAGGGGGCTGCGGCGCGGCTGCCGCTCTGGCCGGTGGTGCTGTGCGGGCTCATCGTGATGATCGCCTTTCTGAGCGAGGCCACGGTCGAGAGCTGGTCGGCGCTGCATATCGAACGGACGCTGGGCGGCGGCGCGGCGCAGGGCGCTCTGGGGCCCGCGCTTCTGGGCCTGACCATGACGCTGGGGCGCTTTGGCGGGCAGGCGCTGGCCGAGCGGCTCAGCGAGACGGCGGTGATCCGCATGGCGGCGCTGGTCTCGGCCCTCGGCACGGCCCTCGCGGCGATGGCCCCGGTGCCGATGGTGGCCTATCTGGGCTTTGCGATCACGGGGCTGGGCATTTCGGTGATCGGGCCGATGGGGCTGGCGCTGGCGGGCCGCATGGTTGCGGCGCATCAGCGCGCGCAGGCGATCGCCCGCGTCGCGGTCATCGCGTTCTGCGCCTTCCTGATCGCGCCGGTGCTGATGGGTGGGCTGTCGCAGGCGCTCGGCCTGCGTGCGGCCTTCGGCGCGGTGGCGCTGCTCTTGCTGATGATCCTGCCGCCGGTCATGGCGCTGCGCCGCCGGGCCGCCGCCCCGGTCGCCGCGCCCGCCTGACCGGGCCTGAGTCGGCCCTGATCGGGCCTTGTTTCGGCCAGGGCCCGCGCGCCCGCCTGAAGCGCATCGCTTGTGATGCAGCAGCGCGGGGTCTAGACAGCCTTGGCAATAATTCCAGCGAGGCAGGCGATGGCCCGATCCCCCAAGACCAGTGACGAGGACCGCGCCAGGTCGCGCGATGTCGGGGCGCTCAAGGCGCTCTGGCCCTTTCTGGCGCCCTACAAGGGGATCATGGCGCTTGCCATCGCGGCGCTGGTGCTGACCGCCTGCGTCAGCCTTGCGCTGCCGCTCGCCGTGCGCCGGGTGGTCGACAATTTCGAGATCGACACCGGCACGCTGCTCGATCGCTATTTCGCCGTGGCACTGGCCATGGCGGCGCTGCTCGCGCTGGGGACGGCGGCGCGCTACTACCTCGTCACCCGGCTGGGCGAACGGGTGGTGACCGACATCCGCAAGGCGGTCTTCGCGCGGATGGTCGGCATGAGCCCGGCCTTCTACGAGCGTATCATGACCGGCGAGGTGCTCAGCCGGATCACCACCGACACCACGCTGATCCTGTCGGTGATCGGCTCCTCGGCTTCGGTGGCGCTGAGGAACCTGCTGATCCTCGTGGGCGGGCTGGTGCTCTTGTTGCTGACCTCGGCCAAGCTGACCGGTCTGGTGCTCCTGATCGTGCCGGCGATCATCGTGCCGATCGTGGTGCTGGGCCGACGGCTGCGCGAGCTTTCCCGCGAGAACCAGGATTGGATCGCGGCCTCCTCGGGCAATGCCTCCGAGACGCTTCTGTCGGTGCAGACGGTGCAGGCCTACAGCCACGAGGCGCGCAGCCGGGCGCGCTTCAACGAGGTGACCGAGAAGAGCTTCGCCGCCGCGCGCCGCCGGATCGGCACGCGGGCGCTGATGACGGCGATCGTCATCTTCCTCATCTTCGCGGGCATCGTCGGCGTGCTGTGGATCGGCGCGCGCGACGTGAATGCGGGCGCGATGACCGTGGGCGCGCTGGTGCAGTTCGTCATCTACGCGGTGATGGTGGCGGGCGCGGTCGGCGCGCTGACCGAGATCTGGGGCGAGCTGCAGCGCGCCGCCGGCGCCACCGAGCGGCTGGTCGAGCTTCTGAACGCAGAAGACAGCCTGCCCGAACCCGCGCAGCCGCGCCCGCTGCCCGAGGCACGCGGCGAGATCGCCTTCGAGGATGTCTCCTTTTCCTACCCCTCGCGCCCCGATGTCTCGGCGCTCGATCATGTCTCCGTCACCATCCGCCCCGGCGAGACGGTGGCGCTGGTCGGCCCCTCGGGGGCGGGCAAGACGACGATGATCCAGCTCTTGCTGCGGTTCTGGGAGCCGGCCACCGGGCGGGTGCTGCTCGATGGCATCGATCTGCGCGAGATGTCCCGCCCCGATTTCCGCCGCCAGATGGCGCTGGTGCCGCAGGACCCGGTGATCTTTGCCGACACCGCGCGCGAGAACATCCGCTTCGGCCGCCCCGACGCCAGCGACGAGGAGGTCGAGGCCGCCGCCCGCGCCGCCGCCGCGCACGAGTTTCTCATGGCGCTGCCGCAGGGCTATGACAGCCAGGTGGGCGAACGCGGCGTGATGCTTTCGGGCGGGCAGAAGCAGCGCATCGCCATCGCCCGCGCGATCCTGCGCGACGCGCCGGTGCTGCTCCTCGACGAGGCGACGAGCGCGCTCGACGCCGAAAGCGAGCGGCTGGTGCAGCGCGCGGTCGACCGGCTGGCCACCGGGCGCACCACGCTGATCGTGGCGCACCGGCTGGCCACGGTGAAGAAGGCCGACCGCATCCTCGTCTTCGAAGGCGGGCGGATCGTGGCCGAGGGCAGCCATGAGGACCTCGTCGCCGGGGGCGGGCTCTATGCCCGGCTGGCGCGGCTGCAATTCACCGACGGGATGGCCGAGGCGGCGGAGTAGAGCCGGAATACCACTTGGGCGGGAAAACCCTTGCACGCTCCGGGGTTTCGCGGCGTCATGCTTGCGTGACGCGAAGGTCAGGCCCGATGCTCCGGGCAGGGATGGAGCCGCGCGCGGCACAGGAACGAAACCGACAGGGAGGAACGGGAATGGGCTTTGCGGGCAAGGTCGATTGCATGGCGATCGAGGCCGAGGGCAGCTGGGAGGCGCAGGGGCAGCCCAAGACCACCCATGGGTTGCTGGAGCGGACGGCCAAGGCGTTTGCGGATCGCCCGGCGCTGAGCTTCCAGCTCCTGTCGGACCCCAAGGCCCGCGCCGAGACGCTGAGCTGGCGCGAGCTGCACGAGAAATCGGCCCAGACCGCGAACCTGCTGCGCGAGCTCGGCGTCGGCGAGACCGACGTGGTGGCCTATCTTCTGCCCAACTGCTCGGAGGTGATCCTGAGCTATCTCGGCGGCCAGATCGCGGGCGTGGTCAACCCGATCAACCCGCTGCTCGATGCGGGCCAGATCGGCGCGATCCTGCGACAGACCAACGCCAAGGTGTTGATCACGCTCAAGGCCTTTCCCAAGACCGACGTGGCGCAGAAGGCGGCCGAGGCGGTGGCGCTTGCCCCCAATATCGAGACGGTGCTCGAGGTCGACCTGCACCGCTACCTGACCGGGGTGAAGAAGCTGATCGTGCCGCTGATCCGGCCCAAGGTCGAGGTGCGCCACAAGGCGCGCGTGCTCGATTTCAACCGCGAGATCGCCAAGCGCCCGACCAGCCTCGCCTTTACCGACAGCGAAGGCGACCGGGTCGCGGCGCTGTTCCATACCGGCGGCACCACCGGCATGCCCAAGGTGGCGCAGCACTACTATTCAGGCATCGTCTACAATGGCTGGCTCGGCGCGCGGCTGATGTTCTCGGACCGCGACAACATCATCTGCCCCTTGCCGATGTTCCACGTCTTCGCCGCGATCGTCATCATGGGCTCATCGCTGGCCTCGGGCGCGCATGTGATCCTGCCCACGCCTGCGGGCTATCGCGGCGACGGGGTGTTCGACAATTTCTGGAAGCTGGTGGAGCGATGGAAGGTCACTTTCGTGATCACCGTGCCGACCGCGATCTCGGCGCTGATGCAGCGCCCCGTCGATGCCGACATCTCGACGCTGAACCTCGCCTTCTCGGGCTCGGCGCCGCTACCGGTGGAGCTTTACAAGCGCTTCGAGGAGGCCGCGGGCGTCACCATCTGCGAGGGCTACGGGCTGACCGAGACGACCTGCCTCGTCTCGATCAATCCGCCCGACGGCGAAAAGAAGGTGGGCTCCGTGGGCGTGCCCTTTCCCTACACGCGGGTGCGCATCATCGATCCCAACAGCGGCGAGGACTGCCCGCCCGACACGGTGGGCGAGATCTGCGTGGCAAGCCCCGGCGTGTCGCGCGGCGGCACCTATACCGATCCGGCCAAGAACAAGGATCTCTACTGGCCCGGAGCCGAGCATGAGCAGGAATTCCTGCGCACCGGCGATCTGGGGCGGATCGACCCGGACGGCTATGTCTGGATCACCGGCCGGGCCAAGGACCTGATCATCCGCGGCGGCCACAACATCGACCCCGCCGAGATCGAGGAGGCGCTCGCCGCCCATCCCGCCATCGCCTTCGCGGGCGCCATCGGCCAGCCCGACGCCCATGCGGGCGAGGTGCCTTGCGTCTATGTCGAACTGGTCGAGGGGGCCGAGGTAAGCCACGAGGCGCTGCTCGATTACGCGCGCGAGCATGTGCCCGAGCGGGCGGCGCGGCCGCGCCATCTCGAGATCCTGCCCGAGCTGCCGAAGACGGCGGTGGGCAAGATCTTCAAGCCGGCGCTGCGCAGGCTGGCGATCGCGCGCATCTACGACGAGGCCCTGGCCACGGCCGGGGTGGCCGCCGAGGTGGCAGAGGTGGTCGAGGACAGCCGCCGCGGCCTCGTCGCCAAGATCCGCCGCACCGGAACAGCGACACAGGCCGACGCCGCAAAGGCGCTGGGCGCCTTCACCCGCCCCTGGGACTGGATCGGCGACGCGGGCTGAGCCTTCGGCGCCTGGCACCACGAACGAAAAGGCCCCCCGCCCAACTGGCGCGGGGCCTTTTTCCTGGTGAAAACGGCCTCGGCTGCCGCCGGCCTCCGCGAAGGCCGCGCGCATGCACCGCGCGAGGGCGCGGGCCAGAAAGCTCGATGTCGGGGGAAGATGGTGCTGCAGGAGAGGATTGAACTCTCGACCTCACCCTTACCAAGGGTGTGCTCTACCACTGAGCTACTGCAGCATCTCGTCTGGGCGGGCTTTTACTTGTCTGTGCGGTGAGCGCAAGCGGAAATTCTGCAGATTGACGCAAGGGCCTGCGATTGCCCGCCGAGAGCCGAACTTCGAACGCCTTGAACTGGACGCAATGGGGCGGGAACGCTATCTGCGCTAGCATGAAGACACCCCGTCAAGACCCGCCCCGCGCGGCCGATCGCCAGGACCGCCTCAAGGCGGCCCTCAAGGCCAACATCGCCCGCCGCAAGGCGCAGGCTCAGGCCCGCGCGCGCGATGCGGACGCCGATGACGAGCAAGAGAAAGAGTAGCAGGCATGGATTCGATCATCGTACGCGGCGGCAGCGAGCTGCGCGGCCAGATTCCGATCGCCGGCGCCAAGAACGCCTGCCTCGCGCTGATGCCCGCCACGCTGCTCTCCGAAGAGCCGCTGACGCTCACCAACGCGCCGCGCCTGTCGGACATCCGCACCATGACGCAGCTGCTGGAATCGCTCGGGGCCGAGGTCTCGTCGATGCAGGGCGGCAAGGTCATCGCCATGTCGACGCATGATCTCGCCTCGACCCGGGCCGATTACGAGATCGTGCGCAAGATGCGCGCCTCGAACCTCGTGCTCGGGCCGCTCCTGGCGCGCGCGCATGAGGCGGAGGTCTCGCTGCCGGGCGGCTGCGCCATCGGCGCGCGCCCCATGGACATCCACATCGAGGCGCTGACCGCGCTGGGCGCGGAGATCGAGCTGAAGGACGGCTACCTGCACGCGCTGGCGCGCGGCGGGCTTCGGGGCGGGCGCGTGCCGCTGCGCTTTGCCTCCGTGGGCGCGACCGAGAACGTGCTGATGGCCGCGACGCTGGCGCGCGGCGGCACGGTGATCGAGAACGCCGCGCGCGAGCCCGAGATCGTCGATCTCGCCCGCTGCCTGCGGGCGATGGGCGCGCAGATCGAGGGCGAGGGCACATCGACCATCGAGGTGCAGGGCGTCGACCGGCTGGGCGCCGCGACGCACCGCGTCGTCACCGACCGGATCGAGCTTGGCACCTACATGCTGGCGCCGGCCTTCACCGGCGGCGAGGTCGAATGCCTCGGCGGCAAGCTCGAACTGATCGGCGCCTTTTGCGAGAAGCTCGACGCGGCGGGCATCGACGTGACCGAGACCGAAGCCGGTCTCAAGGTGCGGCTGCGCGGCGACCGGCCGCGCGCGGTCGACGTGACGACCGAGCCCTTCCCCGGCTTTCCGACCGATCTGCAGGCGCAGATGATGGCGATGCTCTGCACCGCGCAGGGCACCTCGCGGCTCGAGGAGAAGATCTTCGAGAACCGCTTCATGCATGCGCCCGAACTGGTGCGCATGGGCGCGCGGATCGACGTGCAGGGCGGCCATGCCACCGTCACCGGCGTCGACAAGCTCAAGGGCGCGCGGGTGATGGCGACCGACCTGCGGGCGAGCGTGTCGCTGATCCTCGCCGGGCTGGCGGCCGAGGGCGAGACGATGGTGAGCCGCGTCTATCACCTCGATCGCGGCTATGAGCATGTCGAGGAAAAGCTCGGCGCGGTGGGGGCGAAGATCGAGAGGGTGACGGAATGAGCGAGATGCGCGACGCGACATTCGAGGAGGGCGCGCAGCGCCCCTTGCGCCTCAAGGCGCTCGACGGCGACGACGTGCAGGTGATCTCGGCGCTGGTGCAGGATTCGGTCCTGCCCGCCTCCGAGATGTCCTGGCGCAAGAGCGAGCGGCGCTTCGGCCTGCTGCTCAACCGCTTTCGCTGGGAAGACCCCGCCACCACGCGCGAGGCCGAGCGCGTGCAGGCGGTGCTGTGCATCGAGAACGTGATGGCGGTGCGCAGCCAGGGGCTCGACCCCAAGGACCGCGACACGGTGCTGTCGATCCTCGCGCTGGTCTTCGAGCCGGGCGAGGACGGGGCCGGAACGCTGCGGCTGATCCTCGCGGGCGATGGCGAGATCGCCGTGGATGTCGAGGCGCTGGAGGTGATCCTGCGCGACGTGACCCGGCCTTACGGCGCGCCCTCGGGCAAGGCGCCGAAGCACCCGGAGTGACCGGCGCGGGCGGCTTGCGGCAACTGGACGGTTGAGCAGGGGGGCGGGCAGGTCTATGCCCGATCCCCGAAGGAGACCGCCATGCCGCACCGCCTGTCCAGCACCGATACCGATTTCGAGACCCGCTTTTCCGCGCTTTTGACCATGAAGCGCGAGGACAGCCCCGATGTGGACGACGCCGTGGCCGCGATCATCGCGGATGTGCGCGCGCGCGGCGATCTGGCGCTGGTCGATTATACCTCGCGCTTCGACCGGCTGACGCTTCCGGCGGAGCGGCTGCGGTTTTCGCCTGAGGAGATCGAGGCGGAATGCGCTAAGGTGTCGGAGGAGGATCGCGCGGCGCTGGAACTCGCCGCCGAACGCATCCGCGCCTATCACGCCCGGCAGATGCCCCGCGACGAGAGCTGGACCGACGAGACCGGCGCGATGCTCGGCTGGCGCTGGACGCCCGTCTCGGCGGCGGGGCTCTACGTGCCGGGCGGGCTTGCCTCCTATCCCTCCTCGGTGCTGATGAACGCGGTGCCGGCCAAGGTGGCCGGCGTCGAGCGGCTTGCCGTCACCGTGCCGACACCCGACGGTGTCGCCAACCCGCTGGTGCTGATGGCCTGCCGCATCGCCGGGGTGGATGAGATCTACCGGCTGGGCGGCGCGCAGGCGATCGCGGCGCTGGCCTATGGCACCGAAACGGTCGCGCCGGTCGACAAGATCACCGGCCCGGGCAACGCCTTCGTCGCCGCCGCCAAGCGCCGGGTCTTCGGCCGGGTCGGCATCGACATGATCGCGGGGCCTTCCGAGATCCTCGTCATCGCCGATGCCGACAACGATCCCGACTGGATCGCGCTCGACCTTCTGTCACAGGCCGAGCATGACGAGAGCGCGCAGTCGATCCTGATCACCGATGATGCGGCGTTCGGCGACAAGGTGGCGGCGGCGGTCGAGGCGCGGCTTGAGACGCTGGAGCGCCGCGCCATCGCCGGGGCGAGCTGGCGCGATTTCGGCGCCATCGTCACGGTGCGCGATCTCGACGAGGCGGCGCGGCTCGCCGACCGGGTCGCCGCCGAGCATCTGGAGCTCTGCGTCGCCGATCCCGAGGCCTTGTCGGAGAAAATCACCCATGCGGGCGCGATCTTTTTGGGGCACTGGACGCCGGAGGCGATCGGTGACTACATTTCCGGACCCAACCACGTCCTGCCCACGGCACGCTCGGCGCGGTTTTCCTCTGGGCTTTCGGTGATGGATTTTCTGAAGCGCACCACATTGTCGAAGATGACGCCCGCGGCACTGGCCGCGATCGGCCCCGCCGGCGCGCGGCTCGCGCGGGCCGAAAGCCTCGAGGCGCACGGGCTGTCGCTCACCGCGCGGCTTGAAAAGCTGAACCGGGGGGAGGCATGAGCCAAGGGCGTTCTCTCGAACTGTATTTTGTCGATGGGCGGCCGGACGGCCTTCTAACCGCCGAAGTATTCAACTGGACTGGTCATATCTTAAGTGCTCCGCGTATCCAGTTGAGAGAGGCTTTGGAGCGTCCGGAAGCAAAGTATACTGGAGTTTATCTGCTCCTCGGTGACGACGAGGATGGCAGAATTGCTTATGTGGGAGAGGGCGAAAGCATCTCTGAGCGCATTAGAAGCCATGATGCAAAGAAGGAGTGGTGGAGCAACGTGGTCATGATCACCACAAGTTCTGATAGCCTTCACAAAGCTCATGTGAAGTATCTTGAGTCTAGATTGGTGGAAATTGCCCGTGAAGCCGCGCAGGTACGGCTCGAAAATGGGAACACGCCACCCCGCTCAAGCCTGTCGGAAGCAGGCCAAGCCAATATGGAAGAATTCATAGAAACCTTACGTATGGTTTTGCCCGCTCTGGGGATAGATTTGCTGCAAGTTCAGAAGCGTTCGGCGCGCTATGGTAGCGAGACCACAGACGCATCAACACCTCCAATATGTTTCTCCCTTTCGGCACCTCAAGTGGGGATTGTGGCCACTGCCCGATTGGAGGGTGCAGAATTTATTGTAAGGCAAGGATCAGAAGCGCGACCTCGTTGGGTTGGGCAAGGTGGGCATGTTGCGTCTTATGCAAAGCTGCATGCTCAATTATGCCAGTTGGGCATTTTGAAGGTAGAAGGCGACAAAGCCATATTTACTGAGCACTATGCTTTCTCCAGTCCATCTGCAGCTGCGGCGGTCGTCTTGGGACGTCCTTCGAACGGCCGCACGAAATGGAAGCGATCTGAAACTGGGCAAAGTTACGCCGACTGGGAAGCGGAACAAATCGGAGCGGACGCATGACCCGCATCGCCGAGATCCGCCTCGACGACGCGGGCCAGCCCGCGCCGACGCCCGAGATCGAGCAGGAGCGCCGCGTCGCGGTGTTCGACCTGCTCGAGGAGAACAGCTTCTGCCTGCCGGGCCGCGATGCCGGGCCCTATCATCTCGGCCTCGCGATCCGCGAAAGGCGGCTGGTCTTCGACGTGGCGACCGCGCAGGGGGAGCACGCGGCTGAGTTTCACCTTTCGCTCGGGCCGTTCCGGCAGGTGGTGAAGGATTACTTCCAGATCTGCGAAAGCTATTACGACGCGGTGAAGACGCTGCCGCCGAGCCAGATCGAGACGATCGACATGGCGCGGCGCGGCATCCACAACGAGGGCGCGCGGGTGCTGCAGGAGCGGCTCGAGGGCAAGGCCGAGGTCGATACCGATACGGCGCGCCGGCTCTTCACCCTCATCTGCGTGCTGCATTTCGGGGCCTGAGGTGGAATTGGCCGCAACAGCGCAGCCACTTCCGCAATCGGTCCTGTTCTGCTGCGACCACAACGCCGTCCGCTCGCCCATGGCGGAGGGGATCATGAAGAAGTTCTACGGCACCGACTGCTACATCCAGTCGGTCGGCGTGAAGAACGATCTCGAGATCGACGGCTTCGCCATCGCGGTCTGCGCCGAGATCGGCGTGGAGCTGCACCGCCACCGCTCGCGCAGCTTCGACGAGATGCATGATTGGGGCGACGACCTCTCGTCCTTCGACCTCGTGCTGGCGCTGTCTCCGGCCAGTCAGAGGCGCGCGCTCGACCTGACGAGCTGCTATCACCTCGATGTCGAATACTGGCCCGTGCTCGATCCGACCGGCCTCGGGGAAGGGCGCGAGGAGCGGCTCAGGAGCTACCGGCAGACGCGCGACATGATCGTCGAGCGGCTGATCGGCCGCTGGGGGCCGCCGCGCCGCTAGCCTGCGCCGCGGCAGGGTCCGCAAAACGAAAAGGCCGCCCCGGGGGGCGGCCTTCGTATTCGGGAGAGAACCTCTTACTGCGGGACTTCCTGCATGGATTCGAGCTGCTCCTCGGTGGCTTCGATGAAGACGCGGACCTCACCGGCTTCCGAGCGCAGGACGCTCATCTGCTCGAAGGGGATCGCGACCGGCTTTTCGCCGATGCCGAGGAAACCGCCGACTTCGACGATGACCTGCTGGATGCTGCCCTGGTCGTCGATCATGATGTCGCCGATGTCGCCGATGCGCTCGTCATTGATGCCATAGACGGTCGACCCTTCGAGGTCGGTGACGGCGATCTCGTTGGCCGGAACCATGGCGAAGCCTTCACGCTCGACCATGGGGCCGGTGCGCCCGATGGTGGCCGTCTCGGTCATCTCGGCGGTCTCGGCCTCGACAACTTCCATCTCGGTTTCGGCCTGCTCCACCTCGGTGCCGATCTCGTTGCCGATCTCGGCGACCTCGCCTTCGACGGCGTCGGCGGCGTTCTCGACGGCGAGCGCGCCTTCGGCGACTTCACCCTCGACCTCGGCTTCGAGGCTCTGCTCCTCTTCCAGCTGCGCCGTGTCGAGCGCGGCGGCGGGCTCGGCCTCGGTCTCGAGCGCGGCCTCGTCCTGCGCTTCCATCGTAGCTTCGTTGATGGTCACCACCGGCTCGCCGGTCTGCACCATCTCGATCTGCGGCTCGCCCGACTGGTTGAATTCGATCACCGGCTCGGCGTTCTCGAAGCGGATGTTCGGCTCGGCGCGCTGCACGGAGACGTTGGCGTTCTGGCCGTCGCGGCTTTCCTCGTAGGTCACGGTCGGCTCGACGGTGGTCAGCTGCACCTCGGCGTTCTCGACGGCGCGGGCCTCACCGGGCGTGCCGGTGGCGAAGGTCTCGCCGGTGGCGCGGTCGGTCACCTGGATGCCGCCTTCCGAGCCTTCGGGCGCACGGCCCAGCTCGAGATCGACCTGCGGGCGCGCCTGGGTCACGGTCACGACCGGATCGGCCTGACGGATCTCGACCTGCGGCTGGGTGTTGGCCACGTCGACGGTCGGATCGGGCATGGTGACGATGATCTCGGGTGCCGGCTGCTCGATGCGGATGGTCGGCTGCGGCATGTCCATGGAGATGGTCGCCGGGGCCTGACGGATCAGGATCTCGGGCTGGCCTTCGGTCACGGTCACGTCGGGGGTGGAGTTCGCCACCATCACGTCGGTCTGGCCGGATTCGACGGCGACGGAGGGCTGGCCCTGCTCGAGATAGACCATGCCTTCGATCACCACCTCGTCCTCGAGGCGCACCGTGGCGGTTTCGGTTTCGGCCAGCTGGGCCTCGGCTTCGGCCGTGGCGGCCTCGCCCTCGACGGCGACGACGCGCTCAAGCTCGACATAGGCGACCGCGCACTGAGCATCGTCCTGCGCTTCGATCAGCGCGGCGATCTCGTCCTCGGTCATGGGCGCATCGGCGGGCACGCCCTCGGCCATGCGATCCGTCAGCAGCAGTTCGAGGTCGGAGCAGGTCGCATCGGCGGTCTGAGCCTGCACGCCGGCGGCCATCGGAAAGGTCAGCGCCGTCGACAGAAGCAGCTTTTTCATGCTCGTGGTCATGGATCGTCTCCCGTTTGTAGATCTCTTCGGCGGTACAACGGCGCACCTCGCGCCGCGTTCCCCGTCAAAGCCACGAATTTTTGATTGCCTCGTCCGGCCTGCGCAGCGACGCTCTTTCGGATGTCGCGCGGCTTTGCCGGATCGCGGCCTCTTTGCACTTGAAATTTCGGTCGCGGAAGCGCATCTGTCAGCCATGGCCCGCGTGTGTCGCGGGTACCACTGTACGGAGAGACCATGGCCAAGGAAGAACTGCTCGAATTTCCCGGTGTCGTGAAGGAACTCCTGCCGAATGCGACGTTCAGGGTCGAGCTGGAAAACGGCCATGAGATCATCGCGCATACGGCAGGCAAGCTTCGCAAGAACCGGATTCGCGTCCTCGCCGGCGACAAGGTGCAGGTCGAGATGACCCCCTATGATCTGACCAAGGGTCGGATCAACTATCGCTTCCGCTGACGCTTCGATGAGCGCGCTGCCGCCCGAGAACGGGCTGAGGCTGATCCTCGGCTCGGCCTCGCCGCGCCGCCGCGACCTGCTGGCACAGATCGGCGTCAAGCCGGATGATGTCCGCCCCCCCGACATCGACGAGACCCCGCATCGTGGCGAGCTGCCGCGCGCCTATGCGCGGCGCATCGCCGAACAGAAATCGCGCGCCGTCGCGTTGGACGGGGGCGAGGTGCTTTTGTGCGCCGACACCACCGTGGCGCTCGGCCGCCGCATCATGGGCAAGCCCGCCGACGCCGCCGAGGCGGCGCGCTTCCTGCACCTGCTGTCGGGCCGCCGCCACACGGTCATCACCGCCGTCGCCGTGCGGCGCGGCGACCGGATCTGGGCGCGCGAGGTCGAGACGGCGGTCAGGATGAAGCGGCTGTCGAACCCCGAGGTCAACACCTATCTCGCCACGGGTGATTGGCAGGGCAAGGCCGGCGGCTATGCCATTCAGGGGCCGGCGGGGGCTTTCATCCCGTGGATCAACGGCTCCTTCACCGGTGTCGTCGGCCTGCCGCTCTCGGAGACCGCCGGGCTGCTGATGGCGGCCGGTTACCCCCTGCACGGAGATTTCGCATGAAGGGACGCCGCATCGTCCTCGACCATATCGGCGACCGCGAGGCCGCCGCGCTCATGGTCGACGGGCAACTCGACGACCTGCTGATCGAGGAGGGCGACGCGCCGCGCCCCGGCGCGATCTTTCGCGCGATCTGCGACCGGCCGCTGAAGGGGCAGGGCGGCATGATGGTGCGCCTGCCCGAGGGCGGCACCGGCTTCCTGCGCCAGGGCAAGGGGCTGCGCCCCGGCCAGGCGCTTCTGGTGCAGGTCACCGGCATCGCCGAGGACGGCAAGGCCGTGCCGCTGACCGACCGGGTCCTGTTCAAGAGCCGCTACGCCATCGTCACCCCCGGCGCGCCGGGGCTCAACATCTCGCGCCGCATCGCCGATGAGGAAGAGCGCGCGCGCCTGCGCATCCTCGCCGAAGAGGGGATGGAGGGCGCGCCCGAGGGCTTCGGCCTGATCCTGCGCTCGGTCTGCGAGGGAGCGTCCGAGGATGACATCGCCGAGGACATCGCCTCCATGCGCGGCCTGGCCCAGGCGGTGAGCGAGGATGCCGAGGGGGCCGAGCCCGAGGCGCTGACCGAAGGCGACGGGCCGCATCTGCTCGCCTGGCGCGACTGGGTGGCCGATGACGTGACGACCGAGCCCGGCGGCTTCGAGCGCGAGGGCGTGCTCGATCAGGTCGAGGCTTTGAAAAGTGCGCGCGTGGCGACGGGCGAGGGGTCGATCTTCGTCGAGCCGACCCGCGCGCTGGTCGCCATCGACGTCAACACCGGCGGCGACACCAGCCCCGCCGCCGCGCTCAAGGCCAATCTCGCCGCCGCCCGCGCGCTGCCGCGCGCGCTGCGTCTTCGGGGGCTTGGCGGTCAGATCGTGGTCGATTTCGCGCCGATGTCCAAGGCGCATCGCAAGCAGCTCGAACAATCGCTGCGCGCCTCGTTCCGCAACGACCCGGTCGAGACCTCGCTCGTCGGCTGGAGCCCGATGGGGCTGTTCGAGCTGCAGCGCAAGCGCGAGCGCCCGGGCCTCGTGCGGCTTCTGGAGCGGCTGTGATGGCCTGCCCGATCTGCAACAAGGAAACGGTGCAGGCCTATCGCCCCTTCTGCTCGAAGCGCTGCGCGGACATAGATCTCGGCCGCTGGCTGGGCGGCGGCTACGCCGTCCCCTCGCGCGATCCCGAGGATGCCGAGCGGGCTATCGAGGAGGCCGCGCGCGCCGCCGAAGAGTTGCCGTCGCGAAAGCACTGACGCGATCGGATTTTCGCACGAATGCCTCTGGACACCCCCCGACGCCTCGCCTAGAACGCCCACACCCGATGAGGGCTTCGCCTTCATCCCCGTGCCCGGGTAGCTCAGGGGTAGAGCAGTGGATTGAAAATCCTCGTGTCGGTGGTTCGATTCCGCCCCCGGGCACCATTCTCTCGGTCTCATCAGATGCTGGGTTTCACCGCGGGTTCGGACTCTGTCCGTCCCGATATTCCGCCGCCATGTGCATGCGCAGGAAGGGCGGGCAAGGCCTCGCTCCATCAGGGTCAATGCCGTGACGTCTTTCGCCATCCCGGCGCGAGATCGGCGCCCGATCTGATGTCACACCCGGCGCCCCGCCTGAGGAGATGACAGCGCCGCATGGCTGCCCGGCAGGGGCAGGCCGCGGGCAATGCTCTCCATCACGAACATCACCCGCAGCGCCGGCCATCCGCCGAGATGCGCTGTCGGGCATCCAGACATTACCGGAGCGCGGCCCCATGAGATCCATGTGAGGCCCCTCCCAACCGGAAACGACCATGACCATGACCATGACCAACAAGACCATCATTCAACACGACAATCTCACCATCTCGCGCAGCATCGCCGACGTGGATGCGGTGCTGTCGCTGCTGCGCCGCCAGGACGACATGTCGCGCGTGCATCACGCGCTCGATACGGCGGCACGCAGCATCGACACCTGCAGCCAGAAGGTGCGCAGCTCTCTGGCGCGAAGGCAGACGGCGCAGGCCCATGCCGATCTTGTGGCGCTACGCCGCGAGAGGAGCAGCCTTGACGCCCCTACGCTGGCGCGCGTGCTGCAGGGTCTGCGCGATACGGTGCAGCTGCTCCGCGGTGGGCGTTGTTGCGCATAGCAGCCGCGAGCATGACTGCACCCTGACCCGTCATTCTTCAGCAAACGGCTTCGATCTCGGCCCGTCCGAGGGCCGAGAAGTGGTTCATGATGGCGATGCGGATCTGGATTTCGGCGGTCTGGCGATCGGGATCTCGTGACATGATCCTTTCGCCGAAGAGCTTTATGCAGTTCATCACAGCCTCGACCCGACTTCCGACGTGATCGCCGGTCCATGTCTTCCAGAGCGTTCGGCCCAAGCGCCGGGTTGCCCGCAGGATCTCGTTTCGCGCGGCAGCAGCGAGACAGTCTTCTTTCCAGGCGCGGCCATTACGGCGGATCGGTATGACGGCTCTTGTCCGCCTGACGGCACCTAGGCCTGCAGGCGAAGCCGCGCCGAATTGGCCATGACCATCAGTGAACTGGCGGCCATCGCTACGGCTGCTGCAAGCGGGGGGACCGCGCCGAACACGGCCAGGCCGAGGCCCAGCAGGTTGTAGATCACCGAGAAGACGAGATTCTGGCGTAGCACCGCCCGCGCGCGGCGCGAGATCGCAATCGCGCGGGCCACCGCCGGAATGCCGCCCCGGGCAATCACCACATCGGCAAGCGCGATGGTGGCGGGGGAGGCGTCTCCCGCCGCGATGCCGACATCGGCGCGGGTGATCGCGAGCGCATCATTGACCCCGTCGCCCATGAAGGCGGTCGGTTTCGCGCCTTCGGCCACGAAGGCGGCCTTGTCCTCGGGCGTGCAGCCCGCGCGGATTTCCGAGGCGGCGAGGCCGACCCGCGCGCCGATCCGGGCGCAGGGGGCTGCGGCGTCGCCGCTCAGGATGCCGATCTCCAGCCCCTGCGCGCGCAGCTGGCCCAGCGTCTCGGCCGCATCCGGCCGCAACGCATCGCCGAGATCGAAGCGGGCGGCCCAGACGCCGTCCAGCGCCATATGCGCGACCGTCGCCTCCGCGTGATCCTCGGCCTCGGGCACCGCGATGCCGCGTGCGCGGAAGAAGCCCTGGCTGCCGAGCAGGACATCATGCCCCGCGACCCGCGCCGCGACGCCGTCGTCGAAGCGCTCGCTCGCCTCGGGCAGGAGATGGTGCGGCGCCGCTTCGCGCAGGGCACGCGCGACCGGGTGGACGACCTCGTTCTCCGCGGCGGCGGCGAGCGCCAACGCCCGCGCGCGGTCCAGCCCGGGGCGCAGCGTGACCGCGCGCAGCACCGGTCGGCCCGTGGTCAGGGTGCCGGTCTTGTCGAACAGCACGCGCCCGACCGCACCGAGCTCCTCGGTGGCGGTCGGGCTGCGGAAATGTATCTTCTCGCTCGCGGCGAGCTGCACCGCCGCCAGATGGGACAGCGGCGCCGCTATGGCGACGGCGCAGGGGCAGGCGATGACGAGAACGGACAGCGCCCTGAGACCTGCCTCTTCGTAGCCGAGCCCGGCGAAAAGCGCGCCGGCGAGGGAGAGCATCGCCAGCGACAGCGCCAGCGGCACCATCAGCCGCGCCATGCGGTCGCTCAGCCGATGCATCTCGGGGCGGTCGTGCAGCGCGGTGGCGATGTCCAGCCCCATCCGGTCGATCCGCCGGGCGCCGATCTCGGCGGTGACCTCGATCTCCACGACGCGGGCCAGGTTCACGAAGCCCGCTTCCACCATTTCGCCCGAGGCGATCCGGCGCGGTGCGGCCTCGCCGGTCAGGATCGCGCTGTCGAAGCGGCTCGGCCCGGTCAGCAGCACGCCGTCGAGCGGCACCCGCTCGCCCGCGGCCACGCGGATCCGCGTTCCGGCCGCCACCGTCTCGGCCCTCACTTCGCGGGCCTGCCCATCCGGTCCGACGGGGCGCGCGGTCTCGGGCAGGGCGCTGCGCAGGGCCGCGATGGACCGCCCGGCCTGCCGCAGCGTGTTCATCTCGACCAGCCGGCCGAAGGTCAGCAGGGTCACCAGCATCACCGCCGTGTCGAACCAGACATGGTGACCGCCCGTCGCCAGCGACCAGACGGAGGCGGCTATCGCCCCGATCACGCCCAGCCCGACCAGGCTGTCCATGCCGGGGGCGCCGACCCGCGCGGTGCGCCAGCCCGCCAGCAGGATCGGCGCACCGGCCCATGCCACCACCGGCAGCGCCGCCGCTCCCGCCGCGAGCGAGAGCGCCCGGCCGATCGGCCCGGAGGAGATGCCGTCGGGATCGACGTAGAGCAGGATAGAGAACGCCATGGTCCACATGCCGAGGCCCACACAGACCGCGAGGCGCACCGCGGTGCGCCGCATCTCGGCGGTGATGCGCTGCTCCATCTCGTCGCCTTGGGTGGGCGCGGTCAGCCGGTAGCCCATCGCCGCGACCCGGCGCGCCACCGCCCGCAGGTCGGCCCCCGGCTCCCATGACAGCGCCGCCGAGGCGCTGGCATAGGAGACCTGGGCCTGCCGGATGCCCGGCAGGCCCGAGATCGCGCGCGTCACGGCGGCGGCGCAGCTGGGGCACCACAGCCCGTCGATGCCCAGGACGGCGCGATCGACATCGGCGACGCGGGCGGGATCGAAATCGGCGGGCCGGGCGGAGGTCACGAGGTCACCGCTGCGGGATCACGGTTCCGGTGGCGGCCGGGGTCAGCGTGGGGTCGCCCGTCACGCCGGCGCCGATCACCTCACCGTCCACCTCGTCGCCGTAATAGCCCGGGTGATTGTGGTACTTCTCGTCCGCCTCGGCCACGCTCAGGCCCTGCTGCGGCTGCCGCGGATCGGCCGGCCGCTCGTGGCTGTTGATATAGGCCGCGACGTCCCATGCCTCCTGCGGGGTGAGCGAGAAGGGCTGGCCGAGCGGCATGTTGGCGAAGATGAAGCCCGCCGCCGTGTTGACGCGATGCATCCCGGCGCCCCAGTTGTAGCTGTCCGGGCCCCAGAGGGGCGGAAAGACGTAGCGCCCGGTCTGGTCCTGCTGGCCCTGGCCGTCATCGCCGTGACAGACCGCGCACTTCGCCTCGAACACCTCGGCGCCGCGGGTCCTGTCATAGCCGGCCTCGGGCTTTTCGGGCACCGGGTAGCCCGCGCCGGGCAGCTCGACCCCGTTCGGCGCGCCGGTGGCGAGCCAGTGGAAATAGGCCTCGAGATCCTTGTAGATCGCATCGCCGCTGGGCGGCGGGGTGCCGGCAGGGCTGGCGGCGGCATTCATCGAATAGGTGAAGCAGCCGCGAATGCGGTCCTCCATGGTGTTGATCATCTCGTTCTTGCCGCGCCAGGCCGGATAGCTCACCGCGGCCGCCCACATCGGTGCGGCATCGGCGCGACGCCCGGCATCGAGATGGCAATTGGCGCAGGCCATGGAATTGCCGACATACTCGGCGGCGTTGGAGCCGGGGTTGAGAAAGATCTCCCGCCCCCGGCGGATGGATTCGCCATAGGGGCCGTCTGGAATCTCGCTTTCGAGAGGCGGCGCGAAATCCCCCTTCGCATCAGTGGGTATGGCCAGGTCGGCCAGCCCTGCCTCGTCCGTCCGCATCCGCGCCGCCGTATCGAGCAGCGCCTCGCGCGCGCTGCGCATCAGGGCCGCGGCCTCGTCGGCCTCGGCGGTGACCTCCGCCGTACCCATGATCCGGTCCATCAGCTCGGTCCGGTAGAAATAGGTTCCGCCCAAGGTGAGCGCCAGCGCCCCGAGCCCGGCATAAAGCCAGCGGTGGACGCTGCGCCCGGTTTTCGTGTCTTCCTGCTTGTCGGACATTGCGGACCTTCCTGTCAGCGCGAGGTATCGGCGGGCTGCGGGGGCGGCAGCGTGGCGAGGTAGTCGGCCACCGCGCGCATGTCGGCGTCCGACATCGAGCGGGCCACCGAATGCATCAGCCCCAGCGGCGAGTTGCGCCGGGTTTCCCCCTGCCACGCGGCGAGTTGCTCATGGGTATAGGCCGGCTGTTGCCCGGCGATCGGCGGAAAGGACTGGCCGACGCCCCAGCCCGACCCGCCATGGCAGGAAAAGCAGGAGGGCAGGTCGACTTCCCAGTCGCCGCGCAGCGCCAGCTTCCGGCCGCGCTCGAGATCGCCGCCAAGTTCGGCGCGCGAAGAGGGGGCGGTGTCGAGCTTTTCGTAATAGAGCGCGAGGGCGAGTATCTCGTCTTCCGAAAGCTGGTCGGCGACGAAGCGCATGTTGCCGTCCTCGCGCGTGCCCTCGCGGTAATCATGCAGCTGCTTTGCGATGTAGCCGGCCGGAAGCCCCGCGAGGCGCGGCACGTTCTGCGTGCCCTGGCCCTGGTCGCCATGGCAGGAGGCGCAGGCCCAGACGCCATTGTCGGCGGCCTCGATGCCGGCCACCAGCGGCAGCGGGTCGGGCAGGCCGGTCGCCGACCGGGCGGCCTGCGCGAAGGCGTCGGCCGTTTCGACGGGGGCGGTTTCGATGCGCTCCTGCGCCGTCGCGGCGGTGCCCAGGGCGGCGAGTGCGAAGAGTAGGGGGGTGAAACGTGTCATTGGGCGCGCGGCTCCTCGGGCTGGTCATCGGCCATGGTCTCGGAGAACTCGCCGAAGGCGTCGAACAGCTCGGCGCCTCCGGCCCAGGGGCGATCGAGCTCGGCCGAGAGGGCCGCGCGGGTGGCCGCGACCTGCTCGGCGGATACCGGGCCCGCATCGTTCGACCATGCGCCGCGCACATGCGTGACGATGCCGGCGATCTCCTCGTCCCCCAGCGTGGCGTGCCAGGTCGGCATCCGCGCGTCATAGACCTCGCCATCGACCACGATCGGGCCCGAAAGGCCGCGCAGCAGGATCGATACCGGCAGCGCGGCGTCGGCCAGCACGTATTCCGACCCGTCGAGCGGCGGCACCGCGCCGCGCACCCCGGCGCCGTTGGTCTGGTGGCAGGTGGCGCAGTAGCTGTCATAGAGGGCGGCGCTTCGCGCGGCGGCCGCGTCGCCCTCCTGCGCCGCGGTCTCGACGAGGGACGGCGTCATCTCGGGCCGCCCCTGGGCCAGCAGCGCATCCCGCCCCGTTGTGGTCGCGCGGGCGTCGAACAGCAGCGTCGCCCCGCCCCAGATCGCCAGCGTCGCCGCGATCGCGATCAGGGGCCACGGGATCGGGTTCTTCAGCTCGTGCGGCTCGAAATGCTCTTGGAGATCGCGCGCGCCGGTGCCGAAATCTTCCGGGTGCTCGTTCTTGCCGCTCATTCGGCCTCTCCTTCGCGTGCTTCGGCATAGCCATTGTCGCGCAGGTCGGGCGTGGCCGCCGGGTAGGTCCGGTCGAGCCCGACGAGATAGGCCACGAGATCGAGGGCCTCGGGGCGCGCCACGACCACGCTGCCGTCTTCGGGCCGGTACTCGGGGGGCAGCTGCACCAGCACGTCGCCCGCCGCGGCCTCGGGCTTGGTCTCGAACAGGAAGGGGTAGCTCGGCATGATCGAGGTCGGGTGGATCGCGCGCGGCTGGTAGAGATGCGTCAGCTGCCATGCGCGGCTGGGCATGCGGGCGCCGATGTTGAGCAGGTCCGGGCCGGTCCGCATGGTGCCGAGCAGGTGCGGGCTGTCGAAGGCATAGTCCGAGGCGGTCGAGGGCCGCCCCCAGCCGCGCGCCGTGTCGGGGGCCTGTTCGGGCGCGCGGGGCTGCTGGGAATGGCAGTAGACGCAGCCCAGGCTCACATATTGCGCGCGTCCGCGCGTCTCGGCGGCGTCGTAGGGCTCGAGCCCCTCGGGAATCGCCGCCGAGCGGATCTGGCCGGCCGGCAGGATCACGAGAAACACGGTGGCGAAGACCAGGATGGTGGTGGCCAGCAGGATCAGCGGGAGGGCGCGGTTCATGACTGTCTCCTCATTCGCCGGGCTGCGGTGCGGCCGCCAGCGGCATGCGCTCGGCACCGCGACCGGCGAGGATCGCGACGAGGTTGATGGCAAAGGCGAAGTGACCCAGCAGCATCAGGGTGCCGCCGATCGAGCGTCCGGTGAGATAGGGAATTGTCAGCTCCATGCTGGCGAGGAAATCGCGCGCGGGATCGAGCATCGCCTGGCCCTGCAGCCAGCCGCCGATCGACAGCGAGACGAAGTAGATCGCGAAGCCCACCGTCACCAACCAGAAATGCGCATGCATCAGCCAGGACATGGGCCAGACCCGCCCGAGCAGGCGCGGCACCACGTAGTAGAAGCCGCCGAACAGCACGAGGGAGACGAAGCCATAGGCGCCCAGATGGGCGTGGCCCACCGTGTAATGGGTGAAATGCGTGACCGAGTTCATCGAGCGCAGCGCCTCCAGCGAACCCTGGAACGAGGCGGCGGTGTAGAGCAGCGCCCCGATCGCGACGAAGCGCAGCGGCACCGAGGCGCGGAAGGCGGAGAGGTTGCCCATCCACAGCGGGTGCTGGTTGATCGCCACGGCGATGACCGGAATGAACATCATGACCGATTGCACCACCGACAGCGTCACCACCCAGGTGGGGATCGGGCCGCCGATCAGGTGATGGATGCCGACCTGGCTGTAAAACAGCGCCAGCGCCCAGAACCCGACGAGCGACAGGCGGTAGGAGTAGATCGGCTTGCCGATGATTCGCGGCAGCAGGTAATAGGCGGCGCCGACGCCCAGAGGCGTGAGCCACAGCCCCAGCACGTTGTGCGCGAACCACCAGTTCACCGCGGCCTGCTGCGCGCCGACATGAAGCCCGGGGATGTTCGCCACGACGAACAGGACCGGAAACCAGATCATCGCGCCGAGATAGTACCAGCCCGTGACATAGATATGGTGCACCTGCCGGTGGCGCGCCGTGGCGAGGAGCGGCACCACGAGACACAGCGCGCCGATGGCGAACAGGATGTCGAACTGCCAGGGGATCTCGAGCCATTCCAGCCCGTCGGTCCAGCCGCTGCCGATCGCCGTGACGCCGCCCGCGACCGCGATGTTGAGCAGCACCCCACCCAGGAGCGCGAGGCGCGGCAGGCGCAGATGCGTGCCGAAGATCGTCGGGATGAGCCACAGCGCCAGCCCGACGCCGCCCGCCGTCGCCCAGCCATAGGCCACGAGGTTCAGGTGCATGGTGCGGACCCGACCGAAGGTGAGCGGCGCCCAATCGTTGAGCCAATCGGGCATGTGCAGCTTGAAGGAGGCCATCAGCCCGAAGACGGAACCGATCACGAGCCACAGCGTTGCCATGCCGAGCATAAAGAGGACCGCCTGTCGCGAGGCGGCCGGATGAAGATCCTCTCCCCCGATGCCGATCGGGCTGCGCGTGTCTTCGGTGCGCTCGCTGGGATCGTCGAAGCCGGCGGGGCGCGCCTCTGCCTCGAAGATGGTGTCGGCATCATGCTGATCGAGCTGCAGATCGCTGCGCGAAATCGCCCAGATCAGCACCACGAGTGCCATCAGTGAGACCGCGAAGCTGACGAGGACCAAGGTTCCGATGGTAAAGACCAAGTGATGTTCTCCTCAATCCGGCCGCGCATCGGCGCGGTCGTGAAAGCCGTGCGGTTCGTCTCGATTCCTTAAGGAAACCTTAAGGCTTTTGCTGACCTCGCGGCATGCATGGAACTTTGTTGATGGCGTGGATGCCGCGCTGTCGCTGCTGCGCCGCCAGGACGACATGTCGCGCGTGCGTCACGCGCTCGATAGGACGGCACGCAGCATCGACACCTGCAGCCAGAAATTGCGCGGTACGCTTGCGCGCAAGCAAACCGCACGGGCGCATGCGGATCTCGCGGCGCTGCGTGATGAGGGTGATATCGACATCGCCGCGATGGCGCGCGTTCTGCAAGGACTGCGCGAAACCGTTCGGCGGCTGCGAGGTGACGTTGCCTTGGCTGGAACCTGACGGCAAAAGGGGAAAGAGCGGTTGCCGTCACTTCGGTCGGCCCTCTGGCCGTTCGCGGCCAATCTCACATCTTTCGGCCTATGGAAGAACGGGAGTATGAGGAGCCTATCAACGGCTCCGAAGCGCGTTCGCCCGGCGCCTCGGGCGGTCTGACGCGGTCGTGACGGTCGTGTGGATGCCGCCCCGCGACAGCTCCGCGTTCCGCCCGAAAATCCATGGGGTGCTGGCTCATTCCTGCCAAGACCAGGCCCGATGATGCCATGCAGAGGCATTCCGCGTCGTGAAGTGACAGGGATTTCACCGTTGTATCCCCCTTCCTTCATCCCCGATGCCGCGATAGGCACTGTTTCCGAAACGGTCTCGTGCTCCTGCTATGGGCGCACGAGGAACCGGGGTGCCCGATATCCGGGCAATCCGATCGCAATGCCCGCCGCCCGGCCGCCTGACGGTGCCTGGGCCCGCTCGAACGCCCAGAAGGAAGGCCGTCGATGCCACGACCCTTTGTTCAATTGATACAAGTTGCGGCTCTGTTGCTGGGATTGATCCTCGGCCTGCCGCAGCAGGCCATGGCCCAGATCCTGCCTGCTCAATCGGTGGCCTCCGAAGAGGTCGCGGCGGAAGCCGGGGCGGGGCCGCTCACCGGCCTGCTCGAGGTGCTGCGCGATGAAACCGCGCGGGAGGCGCTGATCGCGGAGCTGGAACGCGTGACCACCGAGGCGGGGCCGCTCGGCGAGATCGAGGCGACCGCCGAAGCGGTGCCGGCGATCGAACCGCGCGTATCGATCGGAACGCGCATCGCCCAGATCACCCAGGACATCGCCGAAGGGCTGGCCGCGCAGACCGATCAGGTCATCCGCAGCTTTTCGGGCAATGGCAATCTTCTGGGCGGTCTCGCCGGGCTCGACCTGCCGGTGCTGTGGGAGACCTTCCAGAGCCTGATCCTGGTGATCGTCATCACGGTGGCGGTCTGGATGGTGCTGCGGGCGCTGATGAAGCCGGTCTTCCAGCGGATGGGCGAGCGCGCCGCGCACGCCAATTTCCTGCGCACGATCTTCATCTTCGTGGGCTCGACCCTGCTCGACGCGGCGGTGGTCGTCGCGGCCTGGGCGCTGGGGTATGCCATATCGCTGATGGCGCTGGGGGAATATGCGGAGGTCGGGTTCCGTCAGGCGCTCTATCTCAACGCCTTCTTGCTGGTCGAGCTGGTCAAGGTGGCGATCCGCGCCATCGTCTCGCCCGCCACCGGTGGCCTGCGGCTGGTCAACCTGTCCAACAGCGCCGCGCTGCGGCTGAACCGGCACGTGAACGTGGTGGTGAGCGTGCTGGGCTATGGCCAGCTTCTGGTGCTGCCGCTGGTCAACCGCAACATCTCCTTCGCCGCGGGCCTCGGCGTCTCGGCGCTGCTTTCGGTCTTCATCCTGATCTACCTGGTGGTGCTGGTGTTCCGGCATCGCGACGATGTCGCCAACTGGATCGCCCGCCGCCTGATGGCCGACAGGGTCGAGGACGAGCAGGACGCCCCCGATGGCCTGCCGGGCGCGCCCGTGTCGGCCACCGGCACATCATATGCGGCAGCGCCCGCAGCGCCCGCAGCACCCGCAGCGCCGGCGCGCCAGCAGCTCGGCGGCCCGCTGGGCACGCTGACCCGGACATGGCACTGGTTCGCGCTGACCTACCTGGCCTTCATGTTCGTGATGGTGATCTCGCGCTCCGCCGATGTGGTGGCGGGCCATCTGATCGCCTCGGGCAAGGTGCTGGCCGCGGCGCTGATCGGATCTCTGATCATCGGCGCGATCGGCCGCGCGCTGCGTCATGGCATCGTGCTGCCCGCCGAGATGCGGACCAAGCTGCCGCTGCTCGAGCCGCGCCTCAACGCGATCGTGCCCAAGGTGCTGATCGCGCTGCGGCTCGTGGTGACGCTGGCGGTGGTCATCTACACGCTCGACGTGATCGGGCTTTACGATCTCGGCGGCTGGTTCGCCTCGCCGGTCGGGCTCGAAGCCTCGGGCCGCGTTATCTCGGTGGCGCTGATCCTCTTGGTGGCGGCGCTGATCTGGCTCGCGGTCAACAGCTGGATCGACTACCGGCTCAACCCCGAGGTCGGCAAGATCCCGACCTCGCGCGAGACCACCTTGCTGACGCTGCTGCGCAACGCCTTCGCCATCGCGCTGCTGATCTTCACCCTGATGTTCGCTCTGGCCGAGATCGGCCTCGACATCGGCCCGCTTCTGGCCTCGGCCGGTGTGCTGGGCCTCGCCATCGGCTTTGGTGCGCAAAAGCTGGTGCAGGACATCATCACCGGCGTCTTCATCCAGTTCGAGAACGCGATGAACGTGGGCGACGTGGTCACCGTCGGCGGCACGACCGGCGTGGTCGAGAAGCTGACCGTGCGCTCGGTGTCCTTGCGCGACGTGCAGGGCACCTTCCACATCATCCCCTTCTCCAGCGTCGACATGGTGTCGAACTTCATGCGCGATTTCTCGTATTTCGTCTGCGACATGGGGATCGCCTACCGCGAGGACGTGGAAGAGGCGAAGCAGGCGATGTTCGACGCCTTCGACGAGCTGAAGGCCGATCCCGAGCAGCGCGCCAACATCATGGGCGAGATGGAGTGGTTCGGCGTCAACAGCTTCGGCGACAGCGCCGTGGTGGTGCGGGCGCGGATCAAGACCGTGCCGGGCACGCAATGGGGGCTGGGCCGCGCCTATAACGGCATCCTCAAGCGCATCTTCGACGCGCGCGGGATCGAGATTCCCTTCCCGCACCAGACGATCTTCTTCGGCGAGGCCAAGGATGGCCGGACTCAGGCGCTGCGGCTCAAGCAGGTCGACGATGCGGCGACCGGCGGCTCCGGCGAGGGGCAGGAAGGCTGAAGCGGCACGCGTGCCGCGGGGAAGGCGCGGCGCCGGACGTCCCGGCCGCGCTTTCCTTTCGTCAGCAGGCGCATGATCGGACTGCCGGACATGCTGCCGGAGAGGGGACCGCACCGCGGCGATCCCGCCTTCGGGCCGGAAACTTTCGCCCAAGTGGCCGTAGGCGCGCGGTTGCCGCCACCAGCCGGCGCCGCTCAGTTCGGTCTTCCGGCGGCACGTTCTCGGCCTGGCGCGCATTCACGAGGATGACTTCGACCCCATGCTGGCCGAGGTTCCCGAAGACGGACAGGCATCGATCGAATGCGGGCCGACCCCGAGCGACACCTTTCTGACCGGTTGGCCCTGCTGTGCGATCTGCGCGACCGCGCGCCGTTGAACCTGCGGCTCATCATGGCCACCTTGCCTCAATCGGTGAAAAAGGCGTTCACAAGGCACGGGGGGCTGATGATCTAGCCGCCCAGATCGGACAGGCCACGTGGCCAGTCTTGGCCCGGCCGGTGTTCCGATCACGACGGCCTCCCCGGCTTGCGGCCTTGACGCTGATGATCGTGTCGGGCTTCGCCCGGCAGCAATTCGTCGTCGAGGTCGAGGTGACGGCGGCCCTGAAAAGACGGCCCTGAAAACCCGGCCCTTTGGCCCGGTCCGGCGCGATGCCTCTGGACCCGCGCCGCCCGATCCGCTCCTTTCGGGGCAGGAGAGGGAGGCCGACATGAATCTGACGACACTTTGCGCCGCGCGCGCGGCGGAGGGCAGGCCGGTGCGGGCCGGGCTGATCGGGGCGGGCAAGTTCGGTTCGATGTTCCTCAGCCAAGTGCCTGGCATCGAGGGGCTGGAGGTGGCGGCGATCGCCGATCTCGACCCTGGGCGGGCAAGGTCGGCCTGCGCCGAGGTCGGCTGGGACGAGGCGCGCATCGCGGCGACGCGCTTTGTCGATGATGGCCGCGCCCTCGCGGCGCTGGACGAGGTCGAGGTGGTGATCGAGGCCACGGGGCATCCGCGCGCCGGCATCGCCCATGCGCTTGCCGCCATCGCGGCCGGCAAGCACGTGGTCATGGTGAATGTCGAGGCGGACGTGTTGGCCGGGCCGGCGCTTGCGCACCGCGCGGCCGAGGCGGGGGTGGTCTACTCCATGGCTTACGGCGATCAGCCTGCGCTGGTCTGCGAGATGGTCGATTGGGCGCGGGCCAGCGGCTTCGGGGTCGTCGCGGCCGGAAAGGGCACGAAATATCTGCCGGGCTATCATCAGGTGACCCCCGACGATGTCTGGGACCATTACGGGCTCACCGCCGAAGAGGCGCGCCGGGCGGGCATGAACCCGCAGATGTTCAACTCCTTTCTCGACGGCACCAAGAGCGCGATCGAGGCCGCGGCCATCGCCAATGCCACCGGCCTCGCGGTTCCCGAACAGGGACTGGCCTTCCCGCCCTGCGGCGCGGACGATCTCGCGCATGTCCTGCGCCCCCGCGCGCTGGGCGGCGTGCTGGAACGGAGCGGCATGGTCGAGGTGGTCTCGAGCCTCGAACGCGACGGGCGGCCCGTCTTCCGCGATCTGCGCTGGGGCGTCTATGTGGTGATCGAGGCGCCGAACGATTATGCCGCGGCCTGCTTTCGCCAATACGGCCTGCCGACGGATGCGACGGGACGTTTCGCCGCCATGTACCGGCCCTTCCACATGATCGGGTTGGAGCTGTCGGTTTCGGTGCTGTCGGCTGCGCTGCGCCATGAGCCGACCGGCACCACGCGGCGTTTCGCCGCCAGCGTCGCGGCGGTGGCCAAGCGGGACCTGGCGGTGGGCGAAACCCTTGACGGGGAGGGGGGCTACACCGTCCACGGGCAGGTCATGCCCGCCGAGCACGCCCGAGATCGTGACGTTCTTCCCATCGGGCTCGCCCAAGGGGTGCGACTGGCGCGGCCCGTGCGGGCCGGCGCGCCGCTGTGCTTTGCGGATGTGGCGATCGTGGAGGACGAGGCGGTGCGCCTTTACCGGGGGGCCAGCGCGACCGGTTGAGATGCGGCGCGAGCGCGTGTCGGTTCGGACCCTGCGGCGGGGCGTGACCGCCGCCGCAACGCTCAAGTGACGAGCAGCTTTCGATACATCTCGATCAGGAAGGCCTCGGCGTCGGCAAAGCGGTCTTTCGCCTTTTCCGGCGCGATCTGCTCGATCTGCACGTCGAAATCGGCATAGTGCTGGGTCGTCGCCCAGATCGAGTAGAGCAGGTGATGCGGATCGACGGGGGCGATGCGGCCCGCGCGGATCCAGTCCTCCAGCACCGCGATCTTGGCGCTGTAGAGCTCCTTCAGCGGGCCGAAGATCTCGTTCTTGGACTGCGGCAGCCCGCTCAGGATCTCGTTGGCGAAGAACTTGCTTTCCTTGGAAAAGTTCTTCGAGATGTCGAGCTTGCGCCGGATGTACTGGCAGATCTCCTCGACCGGCTCGCCATGCGGGCTGAGCATGTTCAAGGGTGCCATCCAAAGCTGAAGCGTGCGCGCCAGAAGCTCCTGGCGGATCGCGTCCTTGCTCTCGAAATAATAAAGAAGGTTCGGCGTGGTGAGCCCGGCGGTCTTGGCGATCAGGTTGATCGAGGCGCCGGACGAGCCGTGCTGGGCAAAGACCTCGAGCGCCGCGCCGAGGATCTGCTCGGTGTTCTTGCGCTGGATCCGGGTCCTGGGCTTCGAGCCTGCCATGCGTGCCATGAGCCGTTGAGCCCCTCGTATAGGTCGATCTTCACGCCCTATTGCACAACTGCAAAGGCGAGACCAGCGGAGGCGGGCCTTTCCGGCGGGCAGGGTGGGCTGCCCGCCGGTGGGCGTCTTTGCGCAGGGAGAGCTTTAGGAGACGGCCTTCAGCTTGGTGACGTTGTCCGCCTTCTCGCGGAAGGCCGGGATCACCGTGTCGCCGTAATCGGCGATGATCTTCTCCTCGTCGCCGCTGTCGAGATAGATGTTGAACTGCGTGGTGCCCGCCTCTTCGAGCTCGCGGATCTTGGTGATGTGCTCCTCGGGCGTGCCCAGCACGCAGAAGCTCTTGATGATGTCCTCGGTGATGAAGTCGAGATAGGGGTTATCGCTCTGGCCGTGCTTGGAGTAGTCGTAGCCCTTGCGGTTCTCGATGTAGGAGGTGAGCGAGGAGGGCACCTGATCGCTGTCGCTGCCGTATTTCTCGACGATGTCGGCGACGTGGTTGCCGACCATGGCGGGGAACCACTTCACCTTCTCGATCGCCTCGTCGATCGGCCCGGTATGGGCGGGGGCGGCGGCCATCACCTTGTAGTTCGACATGTCGAGCCCGGCCTCGGTACCCGCGGTCTTGGCCTGGTCGGCCAGCCACTTGACGATCTTGGGCTCGGCGATCTGCAGCACCACGCCGTCGCCGACGCGGCCGGCGGAGGCCAGCGCCTTGGGGCCATAGGCGCCGATCCAGACGGGCAGCTCGTAGCCGTCGGCCCAGGGGAACTTCACCGGCTCGGGGCATTCGCCGTATTGCACCTCCTCGCCACGAATGAGCGCCTTCACCACATGGGTGAACTCCTCGAGGCGCTTCAGCGTGGACGGCTTCTTGCCCATGACGCGCACCGCGCTGTCGCCACGCCCCAGCCCGATGTCGAAGCGGCCGCCTGACTGCTTGGCGAGCGAGCCGAAGAGCGAGGCCGCGACCGACCATTCGCGCGAATTGGGGTTGGTCACCAGAGGGCCGAAGCGCATGCGGGTGGTGTGCTCCATGCACATCGCCATGGCGACGAAGCTTTCGCGCCACAGGATGTGGCTGTCGTAGAACCAGCAATAGTCGAAGCCCGCGTTCTCGGCCTGACGGACCAGAGCCTTGGCGCGTTCGGGCTCGACGAAGCCCTTGAAGCAGATGCCGAATTCCATGTGATTTCTCCTCCCTAGAGAATTGATGCTTTTCTTGTGGGTTCAGTGATCGGGCGGGCAGATGCGGATGCCCGCATGGCTGAAGGGCACGGCCTTCGAGATGTTCAGCCGGATCAGGATCGGGGTGATCGCCTCGATGCAGCGCGCGGACTGCGCGTCGCCGGCGTTGTAGGCCTCGACGCCGAGCTTGCGCACCAGCTCGATCACCTTCTTGCGGGCCTCCAGGCTGTTGCCGCAGACGAGGATGTCGCAGTTGATCGACTGGTCGAGCGCCTTCAGCGTCACCGCCGAGACGTTGTGCAGCGCGCCGATCACCGGGATCTCATCGCCAAGCAGCGCCTGCGCCGCCTCGGTGGCCGAGCCCTCGGGCGGCATGGAAACCTTCTTGGGGTCGCCCTCGGAGAGCGGCACCACGATGTCGACGAGGATCTTTCCGGCGAGGGCGGGCTTCAGCGCCTCCAGCGTCGCGTTATGGGCCGAGAAGGGGACGGCGAGGATCACCATTTCCCCGGCGGCCTCGGTCGCGCCCTCGTTGTCGAGGCCACGGATCTTCGCGGCGCCCTCGGGCAGCTGCGCCTGCAGCTCCTCGGCGATGGCGGCGGCGCGCGGACCGTCGCGGCCGCCCAGCACCACCTCGACGCCGGCGCGCGCGAAGCGCAGCGCGAGGCCCTGGCCCTGCGGCCCGGTGCCGCCAATGATCGCGATTGTCATCTGAACATGTCCTCTTGTTTCTTGCGTAGGATGTCGGCGCCGCGGCTCTCGGCGGGCGTCCAGTCGAGCCCGCGCAGCAGCACCGCGGGGGTCTTGCCGTCCTTGCGCACCACCAGCCCCGAGGCGGCGGCGATCTCGTCGGCCAGCGCCGGTTCGGTGACCTGCAATGGGCGGCCCCATGCGTCGGTATTGCCCTGCTCGCGGATCGTGGCGGGCACCTTCGACAGGCCGATCGCGACATTGACCTGGCCCAGCCGCCAGGGCCGGCCGAAAGTGTCGGTCATCACCACGCCGATCTCGGCCCCGAAGCGGGCATGAAGTGCCGCGCGCAGCGCGTCGCAGCTGGCATCCGGGTCGGGCGGCAGCACCATCACGGCGCTCTCCTCGCCGAAATTGCTTTCGTCCACGGCGGCGTTGGCCGAGATGAAGCCGAGCCGATGCTCGCAGATCATCGTGCCCTCGTTCTGGTCGGGGCGGCGGAAGGAACGGACCACGCGGGTGCTCTCGCGCAGCACCACCTCGACCTTGCGGGCGTCCTTGTTCAGCTCCTCCGCGTAGCGCAGCGCCTCGTCGGAGGGCGTCACGCTGTCGAGCGGGATGATGCAGCCCTCGGCCTTGGAAAAGACCTTCTGCGCGACGCAGAGGATGTCGCCATGGCGCAGGCCGAGATCCGCCGCGTCGAGCCGGTCGCCGATGATCGCGGCGAGATCGTCGCCGTCCCGGATGTCGGGGATGCCGGGGATGGCGGTGAGCGAGACGGAGAGGCTCATTGCGCGGTCTCCCGGCGCGGACGCCGCAAATGGCCCGAGGGCAGGTGGTGCAGATCCTCGACGGTGTCGATGTCGATGCGCAGGCTGCCTAGCGGCATCATCACCGGCATCAGGCCCGCCGCCTCGGCGGCGCGGCGGTGGCGGATCGTCGATTTCGCGCCATAGGCAAAGGCGAAGGGGCAGGGGAGCGGCACCATCAGCGCATTGGTGCCGAGATCCTTGGCCGGGCAGATCACCGCCCTGCCGCCTTCGACCGGCTGATCCAGCAGCCAGGCGAGATCGACCGGGTCGGGATCGGCGAGATCGCCGGGCAGGACGCAAAGGGCCTCGTAGCCCTGCTCCAAGGCCCGGTTCGCCGCCGCTTCCACCGCCAGAGACAGCGTCGGCGCGCAGCCATCGTCGATCACGGACAGCCCCATCGTCTCGGCCACGTCGCGGATGATCGGGCTGGAGCTGACCACGGCGAGATCGACCCGGGTCTCGAGCCCCTCCACGGCCTCGCGCAGCCGGGCGACGGTCGCCCGGAACAGGCTCAGCGCCAGCTTGCCGCGCTGGTCCGGGGTGAGGGCGAGGCCAAGCCGGGTCTTGGCGTCGCGCGGGTCCTTCATCGGGATCGCGACGAGCCGCTTGGCGCCGCTCATGCCACCGCCTCCGCCGGCGCGAAGGCGAGATCGAGGATCTCGCGCGCCAGCCGCGCCTTGTCGGCCAGCGTCTTCATCAGGATGTCACTGCAATGCGGGGCGGGGCCTTCGGCGGCGATCTCTTCCCCGAGCGCGGCATCGGCATGGTCGATCACCAGCCGGTCCGCCAGCGCGGCATAGCGCCGGGCCACGCCGACCGCGTCGGCGCGAAGCCCCAGCGCCGCCATCATCCGGTCGGCCGGGCCCTTGACCACCTTGCCCGCGATGAAGGGGCTGACCGCGATCTTGGGCGCGGCGGCGGCGCGCAGCGCCTCGCCGATGCCGGGGATGCCCAGAATCGGGGCGATGCTCACCAGCGGGTTCGACGGCGCGATGACGATCAGCTCGGCCCCGGCGATCGCCGCCAGCGCCTCGGGCGTCGGGCGGGCCATGTCCATACCGGAAAAGGCGATCTCGCGAATCTCCGGGGCGCAGCGTTCGCGCACGAAATATTCCTGAAAGCTCAGCCAGCGCCCGTCGGTCGTGCGCAGCCGGGTCTGCACCGCGTCGTCTGTGGGCAGCAGGATCTCGGTCGTCACGCCGAAGGCGCGGGCCACGTCGCGGGCGATATCCGAGGGCCGGTCGCCCTTGGCGCGCCGCATCGTGCGGTGGATGTGCAGGCCAAAATCGCGGTCGCCCAGCGACATCCACGTCTCCGCGCCCAGAAGGTTCAGCGTCTCCAGCGCCCGGTGCCCCTCATCCGCGACGCCCCAGCCCTGGCCGCGGTCGATCCGCCCGGCGAGGCTGTAGGTCAGCGTGTCGATGTCGGGCGAGACCCAGAGCCCGTGGAAGCTCTCGTCATCGGCGATATTGCCGATCACCGACAGCGCCACGTCGTCCTGCGCGGCGAGCCCCTCGGCCATCTTGGCGCCGCCGACGCCGCCGGCGAGCAGGCAGACCTTGCGCGGGCTCATTGCGCGGCCTCGACCGTGGCGGGGCGCTCGGGGAACATCTCGAGGAAGGCGAGCGGGTCGCGGCCCTTGCGGTCCACCAGCGGGGCCAGCTCCTCGGGGTCGTGGTGCTCGAACACCTCGCGCAGTTCGTAGACAGTGTTGCGGCGCACCGGCACGCGGCCTGCCGCGCGGATCATCCGCACCAGCTCGCGCGCGGTGATCTCCTGCCCATGCGCCGAGCCCGCGGCGCGCGAGATGCTCTCGTTCATCAGCGTGCCGCCGAGGTCGTTGACCCCGCGCGACAACATCTGTTGCGCGCGGGCGGCGCCGAGCTTGGTCCAGCTCACCTGGATGTTGTCGATCCAGCCATGCAGCATGATCCGCGACACCGCGTGCATCAGGTCGACCTCCTGCGCCGTCGGGCCGGGGCGGACCTTGTCGGGGTTCTGGGCGTAGAGCGGCGAATCCGTGTGCACGAAGGAGAGCGGCACCAGCTCGGTGAAGCCGCCCGTGTCCTTCTGGATGTCGCGCAAAAGCGCGATATGCGCGGCCCAGTGCTCGGGCGCATCGACATGGCCATACATGATCGTCGCGGTGGTGGGGATGCCGACCTCGTGGGCGGTGCGGATGATCTCGACCCAGCGCTCGGCCGAGAGCTTGTTGGTGGTGAGCTGCATCCGGACCTCGGTGTCGAGGATCTCGGCCGCGGTGCCGGGCATCGAATCGAGACCGGCCTCCTTCAGATCGGTCAGGAAATCGCGGTAGGACATCTTGGTCTTGGACGCGCCGTACCAGATCTCGAAGGGCGAGAAGGCGTGGATATGCATGCCGGGCAGCGCCGTCTTGATGGCGCGGATGATCTCCCGGTAATAGGTGCCTTCCATCTTCGGGTGCAGCCCGCCCTGGATGCAGACCTCGGTGGCGCCGCGATTCCAGGCCTGCTGCGCCCGCTCCACGATCTGCGCGGGCTCCAGCCACTCGGCGGATTTGTCCTCGCTCCGCTTGGCAAAGCCGCAGAACTTGCAGCCCATGTAGCAGATGTTGGTGAAGTTGATGTTGCGGTTCACCACGAAGCTGACCCGGTCACCATTGGCGCGGCGGCGCAGCGTGTCGGCGGTGCGGTAGACCGCGTCGATATCCGCCGCGTCGGCCCGGAACAGGGCGACGCCGTCCTCCGTGCTCACCTCGCCGCCGGACAGCGCCTTTTCGAGGATGGCGCGGATCGCGGGCGAGGCGCCGCCCAGGGCGGCGGGATCGCAGGCGAATTGCCGGCTCTTCGACTGGTAGGTCATGCTGTCTCTCCGATGTGCCGCTGCTCGCGCGCCAGCCCCGTGCCGCCGGCCATGCCGAGCGCGCGGGTCCGCACGGAAGGGTTGATGAAGCCCGCATTCCCGGTGAGGTATCGCGGGTAGACGGTGAGCCGCTCGCGCAGCTCGAAGCCCGCCGCCTCGCAGGAGCGCGCGAGGCTGCGGATCTCGGGCCAGTCATGCTGCGGGTTGATGAAATCGATGGTGACCGGCGAGATGCCGCCCCAGTCGTTGATGCCCGCGTCGAGATAGGCGATGTGCCGCGCGCTCAGGTTGGGCGGCGCCTGCAGGCTGATCTCGGGCGAAAGGATCACCCGCGCCGCGGCGATGGTGCGCAGCATGTCCTCGAGCCCGGGCTCGGGGTGGTTTGCCATCTCGATGTCGGGCTTGCGCTGGAAGTTCTGGATGATGACCTCCTGCACGTGGCCATGGCGCGCATGGGCGGCGTTGATCGCGTGGAGCGCCTCGATCCGCTCCTCCCATGTCTCGCCGATGCCGATCAGCAGGCCGGTGGTGAAGGGCACGCGCTTTTCGCCCGCCCGCTCCAGCGTGCGCAGCCGCTGCACCGGCGTCTTGTCGGGGCAGGCGTGATGCGGCTGGCCCTTGCGGGTCAGGCGGCGGCTGACGGTCTCGAGCATCATGCCCATCGAGGCAGAGACGGGCTTGAGCACGTCGATCTCCTCGTCGGTCAGCGTGCCGGCGTTGACATGCGGCAAGAGGCTGGTTTCGCGCAGCACCAGTTCGCACATGTCGCGCAAATAATCGGTGAGCCGCGAATAGCCGAGCCGTTCCAGCCCCTTGCGCGCCGCCTCGTAGCGCAGCTCGGGCTTTTCGCCGAGGCTGAACAGCAGCTCCTTGCAGCCCTCGCGCTCGCCGCGCCGCGCCTCGGCCAGCACCTGCTCGGGCGTCATGATCCGCGCCTCGGGCGAGGAGGGGTGCTTGACGAAGGTGCAGTAGCCGCAGGTGTCGCGGCACATGTTGGTGAGCGGCACGAAGGCCTTGCGCGAATAGGTGATCCGGCGGCCCCAGGCCGCGTCGCGGATCTGGCGGGCGCTGGCCATCAGGGCATCGAGATCCCCGGTTTCGGCCAGTGCGGCGCCGGTGCTGGGCAAGTGGCTGGTCATGATCTCCTCCTGCCCTCAAGGCTGAGCGATCCGGCAGCGACTTGTCAAAACTATTTTTAGTATCAGGTCAAAAAACAGCTCATATAGTAAAAATATGTATTATAAACATGGTATTAGGTGCATTGTAGGATCCGCTTCCATCAAAATAATTGACTAGTAGATAAAACGGCGTGGATAGTCGACCTAGCTTCACGCGGCGCTTGGGAGGGCGCCCGGAGGCAGTGGGAGGACAGGGCCGTGATGATGCAAGCACTGGAAAAACCGGTGGCCGGCTGGCTGGCGGTCATGGCCCGGGCAGGCCCGGCGGGCCTCGCCGTCGGGCATGGCCACGGCGCCGCGCCCCTTCTTCAGGATCGACCGGGCGCACCGCTTGCGGTGACGCCCACATATCGCGCGACGGGCTGCCCGCCCCGCGCCCGAGGCCATCGTTCAAGGGAATGACGAGATGAACGCAGAGACCAGGATCCGCAACGACCTCGGCGCCTACTGGATGCCCTTTACCGCCAACCGGCAGTTCAAGGACAACCCGCGCATGATCGCGAGCGCCGAGGGGATGTATTACACCACCACCGATGGCCGGAAGGTCATGGACGGCACCGCCGGTCTGTGGTGCGTCAATGCGGGCCACCGCGCGCCGCGCATCACCGAAGCGGTGCAGCGGCAGGTCGAGGAGCTCGACTACGCGCCCGCCTTCCAGATGGGCCACCCCAAGGCCTTCGAGCTGGCCTCGCGCCTCGCCGAGCTGGCGCCGGGCAAGCTCAACCACGTCTTCTTCACCAATTCCGGCTCGGAATCGGTGGAGACCGCGCTGAAGATCGCTCTGGCCTATCACAAGGCCCGCGGCGAGGCGGGGCGCACCCGGCTGATCGGCCGCGAAAAGGGCTATCACGGCGTCAATTTCGGCGGCATCTCGGTCGGCGGCCTCGTCAACAACCGCCGCGCCTTCGGCACGCTCCTGAGCGGCGTCGATCACCTGCCGCACACCCACGACATCGCGCGCAACGGCTTTACAAAGGGTCAGCCCGAGCATGGCGCGGAGCTGGCCGACGAGCTGGAGCGGATGGTCGCGCTGCACGGGGCCGAGACCATCGCCGCGGTGATCGTCGAGCCGATGGCCGGATCGGCGGGCGTCATCCTGCCGCCCAAGGGCTACCTGCAAAAGCTGCGCGAGATCACCCGCAGGCACGGCATCCTCCTGATCTTCGACGAGGTGATCACCGCCTATGGCCGCATGGGCCGGGCCTTCGGCGCGGATTACTACGGCGTCGAGCCGGACATGATCACCACCGCCAAGGGGCTGACCAACGGCGTCATCCCGATGGGTGCGGTGTTGGCGAGCGAGGCGATCCACGACGCCTTCATGACCGGCCCCGATCACATGATCGAGCTGTTCCACGGCTACACCTATTCGGGCAACCCGATGGCCTGCGCCGCCGCACTCGCCGCCCTCGACACCTACCGCGAGGAGGCGCTGTTCGAGCGCGCCGCCTCGCTTGAGGATTACTGGGCCGACGCGCTGTTCAGCCTCAGGGACAAGCCCGGCGTGATCGACATCCGCGTCGTCGGCCTCGTGGGCGCGGTGGAGCTGGAGCCCTTCGCGGACCAGCCCACCAAGCGCGCCTTCGACACCTATCTGCGCGCCTGGGACAAGGGCGTGCACCTGCGCACCACCGGCGACACCATCGCCATGTCGCCACCGCTGATCATCGAGAAATCCGAGATCGACCAGCTGGTCGGCACGCTCGGCGCGGCGCTCGACGCCTGAGAGGGGCGCGCGGTCCGGCGGCCGGGGAGGGCGGCCGGACCCCGCGCCAGCAATGGGAGGACACATGAAAGACATCCAGACCAACACCCGGATCGACGGGGCCCGGCTGTGGGACTCGCTGATGGAGATGGCGAAGGTCGGCCCCGGCCTGCGCGGCGGCAACAACCGCCAGACGCTGACCGACGCCGACCGCGAGGGGCGCGACCTGTTCAAGCGCTGGTGCGAGGAGGCCGGCATGAGCGTCGGCGTCGACAGCATGGGCAACATGTTCGCCCGGCTCGAAGGGGCCGAACCCGATCTCGACCCGGTGATGATGGGCAGCCATCTCGATACCCAGCCGACGGGCGGCAAGTATGACGGCGTGCTGGGCGTGCTGGCCGGGCTCGAGGTCGTCCGCTCGATCCGCGATCGGGGGATCACCCCGCGCCGCCCGATCGTCGTGGTCAACTGGACCAACGAGGAGGGCACCCGCTTCGCCCCCGCCATGCTGTCGAGCGGCGTCTTCGCGGGCGTGCACACCCAAGGCTGGGCCTATGCGCGCGAGGACGCGGAAGGAAAGCGCTTCGGCGACGAGCTGGCGCGGATCGGCTATGTCGGCGAGGAGCCGGTGGGTCAACGCCCGATGCACGCCATGTTCGAGCTGCATATCGAGCAGGGCCCGATCCTCGAGGCCGAAGGCCGCGACATCGGCGTCGTCACCCATGGGCAGGGGCTGAGCTGGACGCAAGTGACCGTCACCGGCAAGGAGAGCCACACCGGCTCCACCCCGATGCCGATGCGCCGCAACGCCGGGCTCGGCATGGCGCGCATCCTCGACAAGGTCGACGAGATCGCCTGGTCCCACAAGCCGCATGCCGTGGGCGCGGCCGGTCACATCGAGGTCTTCCCGAACTCGCGCAACGTGATCCCCGGCAAGGCGGTCTTCACCGTCGATTTCCGCTCGCCGGAGCTTTCGGTGATCGAGGACATGGAGGCGCGGCTGCGCACGGAAGGTCAAAAGATCGCCGATGAGATGGGGTTGGAGATCGCCTTCGAGAAGGTCGGCGGCTTCGACCCCGTGCCCTTCGACGAGGGATGCGTCGATGCGGTGCGCCGCGCCGCCGAGAAGCTCGGCTACAGCCACCGCGAGATCATCTCGGGCGCCGGTCACGACGCCTGCTGGATCGCCCGCGTCGCGCCCACGGCGATGATCATGTGCCCCTGCGTCGATGGTCTGAGCCACAACGAGGACGAGGAGATCAGCCGCGACTGGGCCGCCGCCGGCTGCGACGTGCTGCTGCACGCCGTCCTGGAAACCGCCGAAATCGTAGAGTGAGAAAATGAGCAAGAGAACCGTGATCAAGGGTGGCACCATCGTCGCCGCCGACCGCAGCTACGCCGCAGACATCGCCATCGAGGGCGAGACCATCGTGCAGATCGGCACCGACCTGTCGGGCGACGAGGTGATCGACGCCACCGGCTGCTACGTGATGCCGGGCGGGATCGACCCGCATGTGCATCTGAAGATGCCCTTCATGGGCACCCATTCGGCCGATGATTTCGAAAGCGGCACCCGCGCGGGCCTCGCCGGCGGCACCACCATGGTGGTCGATTTCTGCCTGCCCAGCCCCGGCCAGTCGCTGATCGAGGCGCTCGAGGGCTGGCACGCCAAGTCGCAGCGCGCCTGCGGCGACTACTCCTTTCACATGGCGGTGACATGGTGGGGCGAGCAGGTGTTCGAGGAGATGCAGCAGGTCGTCGATCTGGGCATCAACTCCTTCAAGCACTTCATGGCCTACAAGGGCGCGCTGATGGTGGATGACGACGAGCTGTTCGACAGCTTCCGCCGCTGCGCCGCGATCGGCGCGATGCCGATGGTCCATGCCGAGAACGGCGACGTCGTCGCCACCATGCAGCAGAAACTGCTCGAGCAGGGCATCCGCGGCCCCGAGGGTCACGCCATGTCGCGCCCGCCCGAGGTCGAAGGCGAGGCCACCAACCGCGCGATCATGATCGCCGACATGGCGGGCGTGCCGCTCTATGTCGTCCACACCTCCTGCGAGCAGGCGCATGAGGCGATCCGCCGCGCGCGGCAAAAGGGGATGCGGGTTTACGGCGAGCCGCTGATCCAGCACCTCGTGCTGGATGACAGCGAGTATCGCAACCCCGACTGGGACCACGCCGCCCAGCGCGTGATGTCGCCGCCCTTCCGCGACAAGTCGAACCAGGACAGCCTCTGGGCGGGTCTTCAGGCGGGCTCGCTGCAGGTGGTGGCGACCGATCACTGCGCCTTCACCACCGAGCAGAAGCGCACCGGCATCGACGACTTCACCAAGATCCCGAACGGCACCGGCGGGCTCGAGGACCGGATGCCGGTCTTGTGGACCGAAGGGGTCAACACCGGGCGGCTCACGAAGAACGAGTTCGTCGCCGTCACCTCGACCAACATCGCCAAGATCCTCAACATCTACCCGCAGAAGGGCGCGATCCTCGAAGGCTCGGACGCCGACATCGTGGTGTGGGATCCGAGGAAGTCGAAGGTGATCTCGCCCGAGACCCAGCAATCGGTCGTGGAATACAACGTCTTCGCGGGGCGCGAGGTCACCGGCCTGCCGCGCCACGTGCTGAGCCGCGGCAGGCTTGCGGTCGATGACGGGACGGTCTGCGCCACGCCCGGCCATGGCCGCTTCGTCAAGCGGCCGCCCTTCGCGGAGGTGAACAAGGCGCTGTCGAAGTGGAAGGAGGTGACCGCGCCGCGCAAGGTCGAGCGCAAGCCCGAGAACATGCCGGCCTGCGTCTGAGATGAAATGCCCCCGAGACTTTCGGGGGCATTTTCTTTAGCGCCCGGGGAAGAGAATGATGGGCGCCACAAGACCAATAACAGGGAGGAGACAAGACATGACGGACATGACTGCGGGGGCCCCCGCGGCAAAAGGCGGGGCGCAGGCGCGCCTCGATGCCGCCGGAATGGACCCGAGGCTCTACAACGAGGACCAGCTGCCGACCACCGCCGCCGAGCGGACATGGGACTGGCTCGCCATCGCCGCGCTTTGGGTCGGCATGGTGGTCTGCATTCCGACCTATCTTCTGGCCTCCTACCTGATCAATTCCGGCATGAGCTGGGACCAGGCGGTGCTGACCATACTCGCCGCCAACGCCATCGTGCTGATCCCGATGGTGCTTCTGGGCCATGCCGGGACGAAATACGGCATTCCCTTCCCGGTGCTGCTGCGCTCCTCCTTCGGCCCCACCGGCGCCAAGATCCCGGCCGTGGCGCGCGGCATCGTCGCCTGCGGCTGGTTCGGCATCCAGACATGGGTCGGCGGCTCGGCGATCTTCGTGATCCTCAACACCCTGACGGGCGGCGCACTGGCGGGCGAGGCGATGCCGATCCTCGGGATCAGCCTCGGCGAGTTCGTCTGCTTCCTCGCCTTCTGGGGCCTGCATCTCTACTTCATCACCCATGGCACGGAATCGATCCGCTGGCTCGAGACCTACGCCGCGCCGTTCCTGCTGGCGATGGGCCTCGCGCTTCTCGCATGGGCCTGGTTCGCGGCCGGCGGCTTCGGCCCGATGCTGTCGAACCCGAGCGCCTTCGATCCGGGCCAGCCGCAGGAGGGGCAGTTCTGGATGGTGTTCTGGCCGAGCCTCACGGGCATGATCGGCTTCTGGGCGACGCTGGCGCTCAACATCCCCGACTTCACCCGCCACGCCAAGAGCCAGAAGGACCAGTTCCTCGGCCAGCTGATCGGCCTGCCGATCCCGATGGCGCTGTTTGCCTTCATCGCCTCGGCGGTGACCTCGGCGACGATCGTGATCTATGGCGAGGCGATCTGGGACCCGATCCAGCTCGCCGAGCGGATGGGCGGGGTCTCGATCATCATCGCGCTCTTCGCGCTGATCGTGGCGACGCTGACCACCAACCTCGCGGCCAACGTGGTGGCGCCCTCGCACGGCTTCTCGAACCTCGCGCCGAGCAGGATCAACCTCAAGCGCGGCGGCTACATCACCGCGGGCATCGGCGTGGCGATGTTCCCCTGGATCCTGATCGACCATATCGGCGGCTGGCTGATCGCCTATTCGGCGCTTCTGGGTCCGATCGCGGGCGTGATGCTGGCCGATTACTACCTGCTGCGGAAGACCAGGCTGGACGTGACCCAGCTGTTTCGCGCCGACGGCATCTATGCGGGGCGCAACGGCACCAACTGGGCCGGGATCGGCGCGCTGGTGATCGGCATCCTGCCGAACCTGCCGGGCTTTCTCGCGGGCGTCGGGCTGACCGCGGGCACCGCGCCGGTCTTCGCCACGATCTACACCTATGCGTGGTTCGTCGGGCTGTTCGTGGCGGGCGCGGCCTATCTCGTGCTTTCGAAGATCCTCGGCAAGTGACGCCATGCGTCTGACGGGCCGGGGCGGCGATGGTCGCCCCGGCCCTTTCATGTCCGCACACGGGAGAAGACGACATGCCCAAGGCCTACTGGATCGCCCATGTGACGGTCACCGACCCCGAACCCTACAAGCTCTATGCCGAAGGGGCGACGCAAGCCTTCCGCGAGCATGGCGCGCGGGTGCTGGCGCGCGGCGGAAGGATCGAGGCGCTGGAGGGCGAGAGCCATCCGCGCAACGTGGTGATCGAGTTCGACACGATGGAGGCCGCGCTCGCCTGCTACAACTCAGACACCTACCAGGCCGCCAAGCGCCACCGCGAGGGGGCGGGCATCGCCAACATCATGATCATCGAGGGCGCGCCGGACTGATCCCGGCGGGGCAGGCCGTGACGCAGGCTTGCCCCGAGCCCCGGCCACCATCCGGGCGTCACCGGACCGGAAGGTGCCGCATCGGCGCGAACGATCCTCATTGCGCCTCTTGGGTCGTGCGCGTCTCGAACTCTTCGCGCGCCAGCGCGGCTTCCGCCTCCAGATCGGCAAGCAGGCGATAGGAGACGTAGTACTTGAAGATGTTGCGCACGTAGATCGCGGGTTCGCGGCTGACCGCCGACTGGATCGCGATCTCGACATTCTCGAACCAGACCTGCGGATCGAGCCCCATCTCCACGGCCCGGCGCTGGGCGCGCTGCACGCCGCCCGGCCCGGCATTGTAGGCCGCGAAGGCCAGCAGCGTCTGGTCGAGCGGCGTGATCTCGGGATCATCGAAGAAGGTGTCGCGCAGCCAGCGCAGGTAGCGGACCCCGGCATGCACATTGGCATCGAGGCTCGAGATGTCGGGAATGTCGACCACTGGGTCGGCCGCGGTCGAGGGCATCACCTGCATCACGCCCACGGCGCCGACATGGCTTCGCGCCTCCTGGTCGAGCCGCGATTCCTGATAGGCCTGGGCCAGCACCAGATCGGGGTCGAAGTCGTATTCCTCCGAATAGCGCTCGATCACCGGGGCGACCTCGTCGATGCGCAGCTGCGCCGTGTCGGTGCCGAGATTCTCGATCCAGTCGGCCGAGCTGGTGTAGCGGTCGAGCACGACATTGCCGAGCAGCGTGCCCTGCTTGGCCACCTCGACGAAGCCGTCGAGCGCGGCGCGAAGCTGCGGGTTCTCGGCCCGCATCGCCCAGGCGATGCGCCCGTCCGGGCTCAGCTCGATATCCTCGCGCACGGCGACCGAAGGATAGGCCGTGGCCCAGAACCGCGCCTTGAAATCGCTGGCGACCGTGGCCGGGATGACCCCGATCTCGACAAGCTCGATCAGGTCGTAGTCATCGAGCCGGGCATCGACGAAGCGCAGGTCCAGTTCGGGTCCGCCCTCGGCCTCCAGCCTCTCGTCGAGGCGGCGCAGATTGGCGGCGTAGCGGCTGCCTTCCGCGACATAAAGGGGAATTTCCGCCAGATCCTCCAGCGTCTCCACCCCGTCGATACCGGGGCCGAGGACGGGCACGTCGTTGACATCCTCGATGAGCGGCTGGGTGTAGCTCAGCCCATCGATCTCCTCCGCGCGGGAGGCGGTCAGGGTCGTGAAATCGCTGCGCCCGTCGATGAGCCCCGGGATGATCTCGATCCGGGGCATGGGCGTCGGCACGACCACGGTGGGGGTGCGCGACGCGCCTTCCTGGGCGGCGAGGTACAGCTCCAGCTCCCGCGTGATCTCGATCGCGACGCCGACCGCGTTCTCGCCGTCGAACGCGATCATCAGGGGGTCGGGCGGCACGGCCATGCGAAGATAGCCGCGATCGCGCATTTCGGGCAGACCCCCGGTCTCGGGGGCAAGGATCGCGTCGACCAGCACCTCTCCGTCGCCCTGGGCGAGCAGCTCTTCGGCCAGGGCATCAAGCCCCTGCGCCCGCTCGGCCTCCCGGGCCTCGAGAGCGCCGCTCGGCACGAGCAGGATGGTGGCGATCAGGCTGAAAGCGCAAGCAGGCCGCATGTCAGTCCTCCACGGTAGCAATCGGTGGGCACGATGAGGGAGGTCAACGCGGCGGGTCCGGTCTGGCTCCGAACCGGGGGGAATTTCCCGATAACCCTTCGCGCCCGCGGCGGATCGCCCACGCGCCGCGAGGTGGCCATGAGACACCCGCAGGACACGCCTCGGGCACTCCTTGTCACCCGCCCGCAGCTTGGGATTGGCGCGCGCCGCGCCAAGGGTGTTCAATGCGCGCGAAACCCGACATCGAAAGGTCCCGCCATGCTCAGATCGTCCTTGTTCAATGCCCTCTGCCTGTCGCTCGCCATGTCGAGCCCGCTGCTCGCGCAGGAAGCGCAGGAAGCGCCCGGAGAGGTGGGCCTTCTGACGCTGGAGGCCCCGGGCGCGGCGGCGCCCGTCGCGTTCGATCTGGATGCGCTGAAGGCCATGCCGGTCACCGAGATCGAGACCAGCACCGTCTGGACCGATGGCGTGACCCGTTTCACCGGCGTCGCGCTGAGCGATCTTCTTGCGGATCTGGGTGAGGAGGGCACGGTGATCCATGCCATGGCGCGCGACGGCTACTCGGTCGAGATCCCGGTGAGCGACGCGGTGCCGGGCGGCCCGATCGTCGCCTACGAGATGGATGGCGCGCCGCTCGATGCGGACATGATGGGGCCCTACTGGATCATCTACCCCTATGACAGCGACGAAGCCTACCGGACCGAGGAGATCGAGGCGCGCAGCATCTGGCAGCTGGCGCGGCTGACCCTCGCCGACTGAGGCCCGAGAGGTTTCAATCCGCGCCGTGGCCGAGACGTTCGACAAAGCGCATCTCGGCCGCGGCGTCCGCCAGCGCGTCGATGCCGATCATCGCCGCCATGAAGGCCGCCATGCAGACCGCATGGTTCACCGCCGTCTGGATCAGCCGTTTGCGGCGCGTGTCGGTATTGGCGAAGATCGCGATCTCGGGGCGCAGCAGGAAGATCGAGGCGAGATAGGCAAAGAGCAGGGCGGAGAGCGCCCAGTGCAGCGCCCTGAAGCCCCAAAGCCCGGTTTCCATCGCCGCCAGCCGCGCCAGCCCGACGAGCAGGGCCCAGCGCAGCACGGTAAAGGCCTCGCTCACGCCGGTTTCGAGCCGGGCGCCGAAGGCCCGGCGCGCCCCGTCATCCGAAATCCGATCCAGCCAGCCCCGCAGCCCTGCCATGATCCCGCCTTTCGCATGGAGGCCCCAGCCTAACACGGGCGGCGGGCCTTGGGGCAAAGCCCATCAAGGCTCCATCAGCCAAATGGCGGCTGCCTGCGGGAGCGCAGCCGACCAAGAAACCCTTCGCAGGAGCATTCCTGCACGGGGGCAGGAGGGCTCCCATCCGTGCCGCGCCGCCCCGAAAAAGGAATCTGCAACGCGCCTCACATGCAATCTTGTGTTGTTTGATATATCGTATACCGTTTTCATGGGGAGGATGCGCGATGTCGGACAACATCGGGGCAGGCATGGGGCTGGACCGGCAGAAGCTGTCGGAGCAGGCGCGCGAGGCGATCCGCGAGCGGATCGTGGGGGGAGAGTTTCCGCTGGGGCGCAAGCTGCCCGAAGCGGAGCTGGTCGGCCTGCTGAAGATGAGCAAGAGCCCGATCCGCGAGGCGCTTTTGCAACTCGAACGCGAGGGGCTGGTCGAGATGGCCTCGGGCCGCAGCGCGCGGGTCTTCACGATGGGGGCGGAGGAGATCGCCGAGCTGGGCGAGCTGCGCCTGATGCTGGAGCTGCAGGCGGTGCGGATGGCGATCGAGCGCAATCCCGCGCCGCTGCAATCGGCGCTCGACGACATCACGGCCCGGATGCAGGAGGCGCTGTCGCGCGGAGATTCCGACAGCTACAAGCTACTCGACCACGATTTTCACGACGCGATTTTCGCCCATTGCGGCAACAGCTTCCTGCGCGACAATTTCCGCAGGCTGTCCTTCCGGGTGCAGGCCCTGCGCAACCGCCTGTCGCTCGACGAGACGCTGAACCGCAAATCCCTCGGGGAACATGTCACCATCGCCAGGGCCGTGGCGGCGGGGCGGGGCGAGGCGGCGGTCGCGCTTCTGTCCTCTCATATCGGCGACACGATCGAGGCCTATCTCGCCCGGATCGCCGCCGAGGCGGAGCCGGGGAAACAGGCGGCGCTGGCGCCGGTGCGGGTCGCGCTCGGGGAGATGGAGCGGTTTTCGCGCGCGGCGCTGACGGCGGTGGGGGCGGATGCGCCGACGGTGGAGGCGGTGACCCGGGCCCTCCTGCACGCCTCGGCCCACGGGGTGGACACGCATGGCTTCCGGCTCTTGCCGCATTACCTGCATGGCCTCGCCGAGGGGCGGCTCAACAAGGCGCCGAAGCTATGTTTCGCGCGCGAAACAGGCGGCGCCTGCGTGCTCGACGCCGATGACGCCCATGGCGCGCGGGCGGGCTACGCGGCGGTGGAGCGGGCGCTGGAGCTGGCGCGCGTGCATGGGCTGGCGGCGGTGGCGATCCGCGGCTCATCGCATTTCGGGGCCGCCGGGGCCTATGCGCTGGAGATCGCGCGCCACGGCATGATGGGGCTCGCCTTTTGCAATTCCGACAGCTTCGTGCGGCTGCATGGCGGCGCGGCGCGGTTTCACGGCACCAACCCGATCGCCGCCGCGGCCCCGGCGGGGGAGGGGGAGCGGCCCTGGCTGCTCGACATGGCGACGAGCGCCATTCCCTTCAACCGCGTGCAGCTCAACCGCAGCTTGGGCGCGTCGCTGCCCGAGGACGTGGCCTCGGACGGTCGGGGCGTCAACGTCACCGATCCTTCGGTCGTCGAGATGCTGGCCCCTCTTGGCGGCGCGCTCTTCGGCTACAAGGGCGCGGGGCTCGCGGGGCTGGCCGAGATCTTCTCGACCGCCTTTTCCGATGCGCCGCTCAGCTTCGAGCTGCCGCCGATGATCAGCGACGACATGGCGACGCCGCGCAGGCTCGGCGCCTTCGTCATGGCGCTCGACCCCGAGGCCTTCGGCGGCCGCGCCGCCTTCGAAGGGGTCGTCCGCCGCTACCTCGCCGCCATCGCCGCCTCGCCGGCTGCGCCGGGGGAGAGCGTCATGGCGCCGGGCGCGCGCGAATGGGCCGAGGCCGAACGGCGGCGCGAACAGGGCATGACGCTCGACCGAAGCGCGGTCGAGGCGCTGGACCGCTTTGCCGAAGAGCAGGGGATCGCGCCGCTCGTCCACCGTTCGGGAGGGCGGTGACGGGCCACGTCAGACATCAACCAGGGAGGAAGACCGATGACACCGAAGCTGACCCAGACGATCGCGCTGGCCACCACCGCGGCCGCGGCACTCGCCGCCGCCGCACCGGCCATGGCGCAGGATGCCGAGCGCATGCTGAAATGGGCCCATGTCTACGAGGCGAGCGAGGCCTATCACAGCTGCGCCGTCGACGCGCATGAGGATCTGGTCGCCGCGACCGAGGGCCGCTACGGCATCGAGGTCTTCCCGGCCTCCTCGCTGGGCAAGGAGGTCGACATCAACGAGGGCCTGAGCCTCGGCACCGTCGACATCATCTATACCGGCCAGCTCTTCGCCGGCCGCGCCTACGGCCCCATCGCCATCGGTGGCGCGCCCTACATGTTCCGCGACTACGCGCATTGGGACGCCTTCCGCAATTCGGACCTGTTCGAGGAGCTGAGCCAGGGCTACGCCGATGCGACCGGCAACCAGATCGAGGCGCTGACCTATTACGGCAACCGCCACGTGACCTCGAACAAGCCGGTCACCGCGCCCGGCGACATGGACGGGCTCAAGATCCGCGTGCCGAACGCGCCGCTCTACATGATGTTTCCCGAAGCCGTCGGCGCCAACCCGACGCCGATCGCCTTTGCCGAGGTCTATCTCGCGCTGCAGCAGGGCACGGTCGACGCGCAGGAAAACCCGCTGCCGACGATCCAGGCCAAGAAGTTCTACGAGGTGCAGTCGGACATCAACCTCACCGGCCACATCACCGACGCGCTGCTGACCATCGTCGGCGGCCCGACCTGGAGCAGCATGGACGAGGCCGACCGGGAGGCGCTCTCGACCGCCATCGACAACGCCGCCGCCTGCGCCACCGAGGCGATCCGCGATCAGGAGGCCGAGCTGGTGGAATGGTTCGGCGAGCAGGGCGTCACCGTCAACGAGGTGGATCGCGGCCCCTTCATCGAGGCGGTGAAGGCCATGCACATGGGCGACATGGCGACCTGGGACCAGCAAACCTACGACCGGCTGCAGGCCATCGGCCAGGACGGCTGAGCCGCGCGATCCGTTCGCGCCGCATGACCTGACCGACCGGCCCCCGAGGCGGGGCCGGTCCTCACGCCCCCGGGGACGCCTGACCATGAAGCCAGCCGAAACACATCCCGAGCCGGAAGAAATCCACCCGGCGCTGCATCTCGAGGAAGAGGAGATCGACCTGTCGGACCTGCGATGGGACGACGCGCTGGTCATGGTGATCTTCTGGGCGCTCGCCTTCGTGGTCTTCCTGCAGTTCTTCACCCGCTACGTGCTCAACGACTCGCTCGGCTGGACCGAGGAGATCGCGCGGTTCCTGCTGATCGCGGTGACCTTCACCGGCTCGGTCATGGCGGTGCGCAAGAGCGCGCATATCGCGGTCGAGTTCCTCTATCGCTGGGTGCCGCGCCCCTTGCGCCGGATCGCGCAGGCGCTGATCGACCTCGTCTCGATCTCCTTCTACGCCACTCTGGCCTATCTTTCGGGCCAGCTCGCGGGCCGGACCCGGCAGATGATGGTCTCGATCGACGTGCCCAAATCGGTGGTCTACTGGTTCGTCGCCGCCTGCTTCGCCGCGATGGCCCTCTATGCCATCCGCAACGCCTGGCTGCATCTGCGCCATGGCACCAGCAAACTCATCGACCCCGAACAGCACGCGGATGCCGTGCGCGCGATGGACTAGGAGCGCCCGACGTGGACATTGCCATTCTCTTCACCATCCTCTTCGCGCTGCTGCTCTTCGGCGTGCCGGTGGCGATCGCGCTTGCGGGCTCCTCGCTGGTCTTCATCCTCGCCAGCGGCATGCCGCCACCGATGGTGGTGGCGCACCGGATGATCAACGGGGTCGACAGCTTCCCGCTGCTGGCGGTGCCCTTCTTCATCCTCGCGGGCAACCTGATGAACACCGCCGGGATCACCGAGCGGATCTTCAATTTCGCGCTGGCGCTGGTGGGCTGGATGCGCGGCGGGCTGGGTCATGTGAATGTCGGCGCCTCGGTCATCTTCGCCGGCATGTCGGGTGCCGCGGTGGCCGATGCGGGCGGGCTCGGCGCGATCGAGATCAAGGCGATGCGCGACGCGAAATACGATCCGGGCTTCGCCGTGGGGGTGACGGCCGCCTCATCGACGATCGGGCCGATCATCCCGCCCTCGCTGCCGATGGTGATCTACGGCGTGGTCGCGGGCACCTCGATCGGCCAGCTCTTCGCGGCGGGCTTCGTGCCGGGCATCGTCATGGCGGTGTCGCTGATGCTGATGATCGCCTTCTTCGCGCGCCGCCGGGGCTTTCCGCGCGACCAGCCCTTCGAGATGGCGCTGCTGACCGCCTCCTTCGGGCGGGCCTTCTTGTCGCTGCTCACCCCGGTGATCATCGTCGGCGGCATCCTGTCGGGGGCCTTCACCCCGACCGAGGCCGCCGTGGCCGCCTGCGCCTGGGCGATGTTCCTCGGCCTCGTGATCTACCGCACCCTGACCTGGCGGCGCTTTTTGCGGGTGAGCTTCGACACGATCGAGACCACGGCGGTGGTGCTGTTCGTGGTCGGCGCGGCGGCGATCTTCGCCTGGATCCTGACCTCGAACCGGGTGCCCGAGGCGGTCGCGGGGATGCTGCTCTCGGCCTCGGACCGGCCATGGGTCATTTTGCTGCTGATCAACCTCATCCTGCTGATCGTCGGCTGCTTCATGGAGACGGTCGCCGCGATCACCATCCTGGTGCCGGTGCTGCTGCCGGTGGCGATCGAGCTGGGCATCGACCCGGTGCATTTCGGCGTCATCATGGTGCTGAACCTGATGCTGGGCCTGCTCACGCCGCCGGTGGGCATGGTGCTCTACGTGCTCGCGCGCGTGGCCAGGATCCCGTTCGAGCGCTGCGTCGTCGCCACCGCGCCCTTCCTGATCCCGCTGGTCCTCGTGCTCGGGCTGATCACCTTCATGCCGGCGATCACCATGTGGCTGCCGACGCTGATCTACCGCTAGGCGAAGGGTCCGAAGGGGGGCGGCGGAACCCGACCGCCCCCTCGAACGATGGGTGAAGGCCATGCCCATCACCGAAGGAAGCCCCATGAAGTTCCTCGCTCCGGCCCTCCTCTTCCTTCTTGTGATCGGCGGGAACGCCCAAGCGCAGGAGGCCCCGTCGCGGACCGACCCGCTGGTGATCGGCGTCTTCGAGCGGCCGCCCTATGCCACGCGCACCAATGACGGCGCCTGGCTCGGCCTCGCCGTCGATCTGTGGCGGCTCACCGCCGAGGCCGAGGGCTGGGCCTACGAGTTTCGCGACGTGGAAGGCGGGGAGGTGGCCGATGCGCTGGCCCGAAACCGCATCCATGCCGCGCTGGCGGTCGATGCCACGCCCGAAGCCGAGGCGCGGCTCGATTTCACCCACCCGCTGCACACCGCGACGATGGGGGTGGCGACGCAGCAGCGCTCGATGGTGCTGAACGTGGCGCAGGGCTTTCTGACCTGGCAGTTCCTGCGGCTGGTGCTCGGGATCTCGGTGCTGCTTCTGGCCGTTGGCGCGCTGATGTGGCTTTTGGAGCGGCGGCGCAATGACGGGCAATTCTCCAGGAGCCCGCTGCGCGGCCTGGGCGACGGGTTCTGGTGGGCGGGGGTGACGCTGACCACCATCGGCTATGGCGACAAGGCCCCGATCACCCTGTCGGGGCGGGTCGTGGCGATGCTGTGGATGCTGTCGGGGCTTGCGATCAGCGCGGCGCTGACGGCCGCCGTGGTCAGCCTCACCGACATGCGCCAGTCGGTGCAGCTGCCAGAGCGGTTCCATGAGCAGAGGGTCGGCGTCGTCGAGGGCACCACCAGCGCCAGCTTTCTCGAAGCCGAAGGGGTGGATCTGCGCCGCTATCTTTCGGTGGCCGAGGCGCTGCGCGCCATGCAGGCGGGCGAAGTCGATACCGTTGCCGCGGCAGGGCCGGTGCTGCAGACCACGATCTCCGAGAGCGGCGCCTTCGACACGCAGGTCCGGCGCACGGAGCTCGATCCGCATTATGTCAGCATCGCCTTGCCCGAGGACTCGCCCTTGCGCGAGCCGCTCAACCGCGCCCTGCTGACCCGGCTGACAAGCGAGAGCGGCTGGAACCTCGTGCAGCGCTACCTGCCGGAATAAGCCCCGCGGCCCGGTCTTTTTCGCAGGCCCCTTATGGAACGCCCGTCGCCGTTTCGGGGGTGTTTTCGGAACCGGCGTTCCTTTGATCATCCCGCAGGCGAACAGAAGGTCGAGACCGGGTCGGCCCGGCCGAAACGGTCGGTTGAACTCGGCCCCCAAGAGGCAGATCTAGGGAAATATCCCATCCCGAAAGGCCGATCCGATGAACAGGTTTATCGCAGTCGCGGTCGCCGCGACGACCCTTTCCAGCCCCCTTTATGCCCAAGACGCCCAAGGCTTCGGCCCGCTGGTCAGCGCCGAGGAGCTGGCCGGGCTGATCGAGACGACCGATCCGTTGGTGCTCGACATCCGCGGCGAGGCTTACGGCGAAGGCCATGTCGAGGGCGCGGTCTCCGCCCCCTACGGCCTGTTTCGCGGGCCGGCCGACAACCCCGGCCAGCTGCCCTCCGAAGAGGAGCTGACCGAGCTGCTGCGCGATCTCGGCGTTTCCGCCGACCGCCCGGTGGTGATCACCCATCAGGGCCGCGACGAGACCGATTTCGGCGCCGCCGCGCGGGTCTACTGGACCCTGAAATCGAGCGGCGTCAGCGATTTGGCGATCCTCAATGGCGGCGTCGGCGCATGGCAGGCGGCGGGCAACGCGCTGTCGACCGAAGCCGTCGAGCCGGAGGAAAGCGCGATCACCGTGAGCTTCTCGGATGAGTGGCTCGCCACCGAAGCCGACGTGCTGCAGGTGGTCGAGGGCGAGGCGCAGGCGACATTGGTCGATGCGCGCCCCGAAAGCTTCTGGGCGGGCGAGGAGGCGCATCCCGCCGCCGCGCGGCCCGGCACGCTGCCGCAGTCGGAGTATTTCACCCATTCGAGCTGGTTCTCCGACGACCCCACGCTGATCGACGCCGAGGCCGCGCTGGCGCTGGCCGAGGAGGGCGGCTTCACCGGCGACGAGACGCTGATCTCGTTTTGCAACACCGGGCACTGGGCCGCGACCAACTGGTTCGCGCTGAGCGAGCTTGCGGGTCTCGACGACGTGAAGCTCTACCCGGAATCGATGGTGGGCTGGTCGGCGGCGGGGCTGCCGATGCAGAACACCCCCGGCGTGTTCCAGAACCTGCTGAACCAGATCACCGGCGCGCTCTGAGGAGGCTTTCATGGCCGATACCGGCATCGCCGCCCCGCGGGGCGGCTTCACATTCGGCACCCGTGGCCTGCTGGTCCTCGGGGCGCTGGCGGCGGTGCTGTCGGTCGCGGCCATGGCGGGGGCGCGCTACGGCGCGCTGCTGCTGATCGGGCTGGGCTTCGGCGTGGCGCTCGAAGGGCTGCGCTTCGGCTTTGCCGGGCCATGGCGCGCGATGATCCTGCGGCGCGAGCCCGCGGGCCTGCTGGCGCAGCTTGCGGCGATCGCGCTGGTGGCGCTCGCCGCCTTTCCGCTTCTGGCCAGCAACGGCGCGGAGCTGTTCGGCGCCCATGCGCCGATCGGCGTGGCGATGATCGGCGGCGCCTTCGTCTTCGGCGCGGCGATGCAGCTCGTCATGGGCTGCGGCTCGGGCACGCTGGTCAATGCCGGGAGCGGCAACGTCGTGGGCGCGGTGGCGCTGCCCTTCTTTGCGCTGGGCAGCTTCGCCGGGGCCTACAATCTCGACTGGTGGATCTCGCTGGGCACCGCGCCGGTGGTGGCGCTGTCGGGGACCGGCGGCCTGCTGGCGACGCTCGCGGGCCTTGCCGCCGTCGCGGCGCTGCTGTTGTGGCTGGCCCCGGCGCAGGCGCGGCGCGTGCCGCGCAGGCTCTGGATCGCGGCGGTGGCGATCGCCCTCCTTGCGATCCTCAACCTCGTCGTCTCCGGCCAGCCCTGGGGCATCGTCTACGGCCTTGGCCTGTGGGCCGCGAAGGGCGCGCAGGCGGTGGGCGGCGATCTGTCCGGCTCGGCCTTCTGGAGCGCGCCGGCCAATGCCGAACGGCTGCAGCAGAGCATCCTGACCGATGTCACCTCGCTCACCAATATCGGCCTGATCGGCGGGGCCTTTCTCGTGAGCGTCTGGCGCGGGGGCTTGGGCGCGAAGCTGCCGCGGCTGTCGCCGCTCGCCTGGGGTGCTGCCGTGGTCGCGGGGTTCCTTCTGGGCTATTCCTCGCGGCTGGCCTTCGGCTGCAATGTCGGTGCCTTCTTTTCGGGCATCTCGACCGGCAGCCTGCATGGCTGGGCCTGGTTCGCGGCGGCCTTCTTCGGATCCTACTGGGGCGTGAAGCTGCGCCCGAAGCTTGGGCTGGAGGTGTGAGGATGACGAGAACTCCCATCGCGCTTTCGGTGATCGGCCTCGTCGTGGCGCTGATCGCGGCGGATCTCGCGGGCAGCGCGCCGCTCAACCCCTACCAGGCGCCGCCGATGCTGGCGCTGGGCTCGGGCCTCGCTGCCACGGGCGCGCATTGCGCGGCCCCGGTGGTCGAGTAGCGGGGCAGGGTTTCGGCCCCGGGGCAGGAACGCTTCAGGGCGGGCCTTGCCGCCATGTGGCCAAAGCCCGGTGAGCGGACGAAGCACCGCGCGCGGCCCCGGCCGCCTGTCTCATGCGATATTGTGCCCCGCGCCGGCTCGCCCTAGCCTCTGGCCCAAACCGAAAAGGAGAGGGACATGACCGAACAACGCAGCCTCGGCTTCGACACGATGCAGATCCACGCGGGCACGGCGCCCGATCCGGCGACGGGCGCGCGGCAGGTGCCGATCTATCAATCCACCTCCTACGTCTTCAAGGATGCCGATCACGCGGCGCGGCTGTTCGGGCTCGAAGAGGTCGGCTACATCTATTCGCGCCTGACCAACCCGACCGTCTCGGCGCTGGCGGACCGGGTGGCGGCGCTCGAAGGCGGCGCGGGGGCGATCTGCTGCTCCTCGGGGCATGCGGCGCAGATCATGGCGCTGTTCCCGCTGATGGGGCCGGGGCTCAATGTCGTCGTCTCGACCCGGCTTTATGGCGGCTCGGTCACCCAGTTCAGCCAGACCATCAAGCGCTTCGGCTGGTCGGCCCGCTTCGTCGATTTCGACGATCTCGACGCCATCGAGGCGGCGGTGGACGGCGACACCCGCGCCATCTTCTGCGAGTCGATCTCGAACCCCGGCGGCTACATCACCGACATCCCCGAGGTGGCCAGGCTTGCCGACCGGGTCGGCCTGCCGCTGATCGTCGACAACACGCTGGCCACGCCCTACCTGTGCAACCCGATCGCCCAAGGTGCCACGCTGGTCGTGCATTCGGCGACCAAGTATCTGACCGGCAACGGCACGATCACCGCCGGCATCGTCGTCGACAGCGGCAGGTTCGACTGGTCGGCCTCGGACAAGTTTCCCTCGCTGGCGGCCCCCGAGCCCGCCTATCACGGGCTGAACTTCCACGAGGCGCTCGGCCCGATGGCCTTCACCTTCCACTCCATCGCCGTGGGGCTGCGCGATCTGGGCATGACGCTGAACCCGCAGGCCGCGCATTACGCGCTGATGGGGATCGAGACGCTCAGCCTGCGCATGGCGCGCCACGTGTCCAACACCGAGAAGGTCGCGACATGGCTCGAGGCCGATCCGCGCATCGACCGCGTGACATGGGCCGGGCTGGCCTCCTCGCCCTGGCATCACCGGGTCGCCAAGGTCACGCCCAAGGGGGCGGGCGCGCTGTTCACCATCGGCGTGAAGGGCGGCTACGAGGCCTGCGTCAAGCTCGTGGACAGCCTCGAGTTGTTCAGCCATGTCGCCAATCTGGGCGATACCCGCTCGCTGATCATTCACCCCGCCTCGACCACGCACCGCCAGCTCACGGTGGATCAGCAGATGGCCGCGGGGGCCGAGCCCGACCTGGTGCGCCTGTCGATCGGGATCGAGGACCCTGAGGATCTGATCGCCGATCTCGACCGGGCGCTGGACCGCGCCACCGGCGCCTGAAGCGGCCCGTTCAGCTTGCACTACCACGGCTCCGGGCGCCTTCGCGCGCGGGGCCGTATCGGCCGGCCGGGGCAGGGCGGGACGGGGGGTCAGCCACGCCCGACCGGGCATTCAACTTGCTCCTCGCCTCTGGATCGCTAAGTTGCGCCCCTGAAGCGCGGTTTTTGGCCGCAATTCGTCCCTCGGTGCCGGCATGATGCCGCGTGCGCCGAGAGAAGACAAAAGATCCCCGCCAGCAGGGCATGGACCGGTCGACGGACCCGGCCGTGCGGGCCAGTGGACCAACATGAGGAGAACGGAATGAAGAAGAAGATACTCGGCGCGCTGTTCGCGACCATCGCCCTGCCGGGCGCCGCCGCCGCCGATTGCGGCGAGGTCTCGATCACCCAGATGAACTGGGCCTCTTCCGAGATCGTCACCGCCGTCGCCAAGTTCCTGATGGAGCAAGGGTATGGCTGCGACGTGGCGACCGTGCCCTCCGACACCGTGCCGGCCGTCACCTCGGTGGCCGAGAACGGCGAGCCCGACATCCTGACCGAGATGTGGACCAACTCCACCGGCGATGTCTACAAGGAGCTGAAGGAGGCCGGCAAGGTCGAGGAGCTGGGCCGGGTGCTCGAGCCCGGCGGCGTCGAGGGCTGGTGGATTCCGACCTATCTCGCCGAAGAGCATCCCGAGCTGACCACCATCGAAGGCGTGATGGCCAACCCCGAGCTGGTCGACGGGCGCTTCAACAACTGCCCCGATGGCTGGGGCTGCCGCGTCACCAACGACAACCTGATCCGCGCGCTCGACCTCGAAAGCTCGGGGCTCGAGGTGTTCAACCACGGCTCGGGCGAGACGCTGGCCACCTCCATGGCCTCGGCGGTGCAGAGCGAAGAGCCCTGGTTCGGCTATTACTGGGGGCCGACCGTGCCCTTGGGCAAGTTCGACATGACCGAGGTGAAGATCGGCGAGTACGACGCCGAGGCGCATGCGCGCAACGCCAACAAGGACGCCGAGAATCCCGGCGTCAGCTCCTACCCGGCGGCCCCGGTCTACACCGTGATCACCACCGATTTCCGCGAGCGCGAGCCGGAGATCGCCGAGCTGATGAGCAAGCTGTCCTTCGAGACCGACACCATGAGCAGCCTGCTCGCCTGGGCCGAGGAGAACGGCGCTTCGAACGAGGAGGCCGCGGTCTACTTCCTCAAGAACAACCCCGACGTCTGGTCGGAGTGGCTGAGCGACGAGGCCCGCGAGAAGCTCTCGGTGCTGCTCGACTGAGACCGGGATCGCACCCGATCACCTCAAGGGGCGGCCAAAGCCGCCCCTTGTCATGTTCTTTGAAGCAATAACAAGGCGGTAACCCGCCGGGGAGAGCCTCAATGGCAACCTATGATTTCGTGTTCGACGGGCTGGGCCTGCGCGAATGGTGCGGAGGCGACGACGCCGGCGGCGGCGGCCTCATGTCGATGGATGCGCTTCTGAGCGAAACGAGCGGCTCCGGGGCCGAGGTCTCGGCCTGGGACACGCCCTTTCCCTCGCTCGATGCGCTCAACGCCGCCTGTCCGGCCATGCCGCAATCGCGCGACCTGACCTCCGGGCTGGAGAACGGCTTTCTCGCCATCAAGGATGGTCTGCAGGTGGTGGTCGATCCGCTGACCCAGCCGCTGAGCTGGGCGCTGACCAACGCGCTGTGGATCATGCAGGCGGCGCCGTGGTGGCTGATGATCCCGATCCTGATGATCATCACCTATCTCGTCGGCCGCTCGCTCAAGCTGGCGGGGCTGGTGGGGCTGTCCTTCGCCTTTCTCGCCTTCATCGACTATTACGACTACACCATGCAGACCCTGGCGATCATCTTCGTCTGCGCCTTCATATGCGTGCTCCTGGGCGTGCCCATCGGCATCGCCATGGCCCGCAACGACAGGGTGCAGCGCGCGATGATCCCGGTGCTGGACATGCTCCAGACCCTGCCGCCCTTCGTCTATCTCATTCCGCTCATCTTCCTGTTCTCGGTGACCGAGCCCAAGCTCTACGGCATCGCGATCATCCTCTACGCCATCGTGCCGGTGGTCCGCCTGACCGATCTGGGCATCCGCATGGTCGACAAGGAGGTGATCGAGGCCGCCGACGCCTTCGGCATGACCGACCGGCAGAAGCTGTTCGGCGTGCAGATCCCGCTGGCGCTGCCGAACATCATGGCGGGCGTGAACCAGACCATCATGATGAGCCTCGCCATGGTCGTCATCGCCTCGCTGGTCTCGGCGCCGGGTCTTGGCGTTCTGGTTCTGCGCGGCATCCGCAGCCTTGAGCTGGGCGTGGGCCTCGTCTCGGGCTTCGGCATCGTGCTTCTGGCGATCATCCTCGACCGGGTGACCAAGGCCGCCCTGGCCCGCATCAACGCGTCGCAGCACTGAGGAGAGCCGCATGACCGACGATATCAAGATCTCGATCCGCAAGCTCTACAAGATCTTCGGCGAGGCGCCCGAGACGGCGCTCGCCCATGTCCATGAGGGGATGAGCAAGGCCGACCTGCTGGAGCAGGAAAACCACGTGCTCGGCCTCAACGACATCAACGTGGACATGCCCGCGGGCAGGACGACGGTGATCATGGGGCTGTCGGGCTCGGGCAAGTCGACGCTGATCCGCCATCTCAACCGGCTGATCGAGCCCACGGCGGGCGAGGTGCTGGTCGATGGCGAGAACATCCTCGACTACAACCCGCGCCAGCTGCGCGACCTGCGCCAGCACCGCATGTCGATGGTGTTCCAGAAATTCGCGCTGCTGCCGCACCGCACGGTTCTGGAAAACACCGGGCTCGCGCCCTCGATCGAGGGCAAGAAGACGCGCGCCTATGCCGACGAGGCGACCAAGTGGCTCGACCGGGTCGGGCTGCAGGGTCTGGGCGACCAGTATCCGCACCAGCTTTCGGGCGGGATGCAGCAGCGCGTCGGCATCGCCCGCGCGCTGACCTCGAACTCGGACATCATGCTGATGGACGAGGCCTTCTCGGCGCTCGACCCGCTCATCCGCACCGACATGCAGAACCTGCTGATCGACCTGCAGGCGGAGCTGCACAAGACCATCGTCTTCATCACCCACGATCTCGACGAGGCGCTGAAGCTGGCCGATCACCTGGTGATCCTGAAGGACGGCTTCGTGGTGCAGCAGGGCGAGCCGCAGCACATCCTGCTGAACCCGGCCGACCCCTACATCGAGGACTTCGTGGGCGACATCAACCGCGCCCGCGTGCTGCGCACCCGCTCGGTGATGGAGAAGACCGAAGAGCCCGTCGAAGGGCTCGACGGCGAGGTCGATCACGACGACACGCTGGAATCGGTGATCTCGATGGCCGAGGGCGACACCAACAAGCACTACCGCGTGATGCGCGACGGCCGCCAGGTCGGCGTGCTGCACATGCGCGACCTGGTGCGCGCTCTGGTGCCGACCTCGCGCGGCGAGGAGGCGCTCGCCTCCTGACCTTTCGGCCCGGCGGCACCGGATCGCGCGCCGCCGGGCCGGTTTTCGAAGCCCCGCAGGCGGGAGGCTCAGCGCCCCCGCAACAGCGCGGCAAGGCTGCCGGTGCAGGGATGCAGCGGGATCAGGCAGGCCTGCAGCGCGTGGTAGATGTCGGGCTTGCCGAAGAAGGGATCGCTCGACGGGCGCCCCTCCGCGTCGATCTGCGGATGCCAGCCGCCATGGTCGCGGTCGATCAGCCGCGTGGCGGCAAAATCCCAGAACCGGCGATACCAGCTTTCCAGCACCGCATCCTCCTGCAGCGTGGTCAGCGCATGCGCGGCCCCGATCGCCTCGCAGATGGGCCACCAGTAGCGCTCGGCGATGGCCGGGCGATCGTCCCAGCCCAGCGTGTAGTAAAGCCCGCCGCGCGCCTCGTCCCAGCCATCGGCGGCGGCGCGGTCGAACAGCGCGCGCGCGGCCCCCGGCGCCCAGCCGAGCCGCCGGCCCCCCGTCTCGTAAAGCTGCACCAAGAGCCGCGCCCATTCGAAGCCATGGCCCGGCGTCAGCCCCGCCGGGCGGAACATCGGGTCGCCCTCGTACTCAGGGTTCACGCTCCAGTCGGGGTGGAAATGCTCGGCCAGCCGCCAGCCATTCTCGCGCGCGCGGCGGTTGACGATCAGATCGGCGATCCGCTCGGCCATTTCGAGATGCCGCGCATCGCCCGTGGCCTCATGCGCGGCCATCAGCGCCTCGGTCAGGTGCATGTTGCAGTTCTGGCCCCGGTAGGCCTCGGTCTCGGTCCAGTCGGCATCGAAGCCCTCGCGGATCGCGCCGGGCGCCTCCTCCCAGAACCGCGCGCGGAGCACCTCTGTCACGTCGTCGATCATCCGCCGCGCCTGCGGATGCCCGGCCATCTCGGCGCTGCTTGCGGCGAGCAGCACGAAGGCGTGGCCATAGCCGGTCAGCCGCGGGTCCGGCGTCTCGCTGGCGGTCACGCCCCAGGCATAGCCGCCGCCGGGCTGGCGGTGGCGCTCCCACAAAAAGCGCATGCCGTGATCGACGATCTCCATCGCGCCGGGGCGGCCCATCAGCGCGGCGATGGCGTAGCAATGCACCATGCGGGCCGTGGCGTGGATCTCGCGCAGCGGCGCGTCGCGCAGCGCGCGGCCTTCTGCGTCGAGCGCAAAGAAGCCGCCATCGGGATCGAGGCTTTCGGCCTCGAACAGGCGCAGCAGGTCATCGGCCTCGCGCGCGAGCCAGCGGCGATGCTCGGGCAGGTCGGTCCAGCGGGCGGTTGGGGTCATGGGCGGTCTCCGGGGATAGAGGCAGGAAGGGGTGGGGCGGTGGTCTCGCGCAGCACCAGCCGCGCCTCGATCTCGAGCGTGACGGGCGGGGCCGAAGGGGCGGCGCGGCGGGCGAGCAGGCGTTCGGCCAGGGCCTGGCCGAGATCGTGGGGCGCGACGAAAAGGGTGCTGGGCGGCGCGGCATCGTCGCGCGCATCGAGCACGCAGACGAGATGGCCCGCCCGCTCCAGCCGGTCGCTGACGCCGCTCACCAGCCCGGCGTCAAGCGGGTTGGCGAGGGGGTGCGGCACCATCCCGATCTCGCGGTTCTCGCCAGAGCGCAGCCCTGCCGCGCGCCGGTCGGGCAGGGAGTTCACCGCCTCGGCCGCCGCGATCACCCGCGCGCGTGTCCGCTCCGGGATCCGGCCGGTGCCGCGCAGCACCCGGCCCACGGTGGCGGTGGAGACGCCGGCCTGCGCCGAGAGGGTGCCGAGCTTGGGTCTTGGGGCCATGACACACCGTTCCGCCGCGCGGGGCGTCTCTTTCATTCGGTTTCGATATATCGTTGTATCCCCCCGGCGCAATGCCCGGCCGCCGCGGCGGCGGTCGGCCTCGTCGGCCAGGAGGTGCCCCGATGACATCCGTTCCCCCGCCCGCGGCTGACCCGCGCGGCTTTCTCGAAGCGCTGTTCGAAGCCGCCGTCGCGCGCGCCGATCCGATGCAGGTTCTGGCCGCGCATCTGCCGCCCCGGCCCGAGGGGCGGCTGGTGGTGATCGGCGCGGGCAAGGCCAGCGCGCGCATGGCCGAGGCGGTCGAGGCGGCTTGGGGCCCCTGCGAGGGGCTGGTGCTGACGCGCTATGGCTATGCGCGCCCCTGCGCGGGCATCGAGATCGTCGAGGCGGCGCATCCGGTGCCGGACCGCGCCGGGCTCGAGGCGACGGCGCGGCTCCTGGACCTCGTCGAGGGGCTCGGCCCGGACGATACCGTGCTGGCGCTGATCTCGGGCGGCGGCTCGGCGCTCTTATGCGCGCCGATCGAGGGGCTGACGCTCGAGGACAAGAGGGCGGTCAACGCCGCACTTCTGGCCTCGGGCGCGCCGATCTCGGCGATGAACGTGGTGCGCAAGCAGCTCAGCCGCGTGAAGGGCGGGCGGCTCGGCGCGGCCTGCGCCCCGGCGCGGCTGTTGACGCTGGTGATCTCGGACGTGCCGGGCGACGATCCGTCCGAGATCGCCTCCGGCCCGACCGTGGGCGATACCAGCACGCCGGCGCAGGCGCTCGAGATCATCGACCGCTGGTCGATCGAGCTGCCCGATGCGGTGCGCGCCGCGCTTGCCGCGGCACCCGCCGGGGTGGCCCCGGATGATCCGCGCCTCGCCCATGCCGAGACGCGGATCATCGCCGCTCCCGCCCAGTCGCTCGACACCGCCGCCGAGATCGCCCGCGCGGCGGGCTGCGAGGTGCGGATGCTCGGCGACGCGATCGAGGGCGAGGCGCGCGAGCTGGCGGTGGCGCAGGCGCGCACCGCGCGCGAGATCGCGCAGAGCCTCGCGCCGGGGGCGGCGCCGGTGCTGCTGCTCTCGGGCGGCGAATGCACGGTGACCCGCCGCGGGCAGGGGCGCGGCGGGCCGAATGCCGAATTCGTCCTTGCCGCCGCCTGCGCGCTTGCGGGCGATCCGCGCATTCACCTTCTGGCCTGCGACACGGATGGCGTGGACGGCGCGGACGAGATCGCCGGGGCCTATGCCGGGCCCGGCACCCCGACCGGCGAAGCGGCGGCGCGGGCGCTGGCCGAGAACGACGCGCATGGCTTCTTCGGGCGGGTCGGCGGGCAAGTGGTCACCGGCCCGACCCTGACCAATGTGAATGACTTCCGGGCGGTGCTGATCCTGCCCGAGTGACCAAAGACACCCTCCCCCGCGATGCCGCGATCACGGGGGAGGGCGATTCCGGCCCGCGCCATGCCTCAAAGCAGGAGGTCCTGGGCGCCGAAGGCGTCGACGCCATTGAGCACGATCCGCATCTCCGCGCGCGCGTCATTGTCCGTATTGATCTCGGGCCGCCCGCGGGCGCTGTCGAAGCGGACCTGGCCGGCTTCGGTGAAATCGGCGTTCCGGCCGATCCAGTCGAGCTTCTGGTTGCCGCCGCCGTGACTGTTGCCGTCGATGTCGGACAGGTCGATCTTGTCGCCCTCGGAGCGGTCGAAATCCCTGACCACGTCCTGCTTGCGCCGACCCGCCCCGGCGTCGCGCGCGCCGAAGATGAACTGGTCGGCACCGCCGCCACCGACCATCGTATCGCCCGCGCGCCCGCCGGTGATCTCGTCGCCGCCCTTGCCGCCCTTGAGCGTGTCGCGGCCCGCGCCGCCGCTCAGCGCATCATCGCCGCCGCCGATGGTGCGACAGGAGACCTGAATCACTTCGGTGGCCGGCTCCGAGAGGTTCACCGTGAAAACGGCTTTTCCCCCGTATGGAAACTCAGCTTCTCGGCGGTGTTCTCAGCTGTCATGGAGATCGTTGGCATCTTCGGCTCCCCCCTTGGATATGGCCGCCCCCTTGCCGCCGCTGCGGAGCCTGTCCGCAAGCGAAGCGACGGGCGCGAACCCTGTCGTGATCCGGCACGCCACGGCGTGGCGCCCGACCGGGGCCGAGACATGTCGGGTGGCTCGCCGGGGGAGGGTGGCATGGCGAGAGGGGAGATCCGGGATGAGGCCGGGGGCGGCCGGTGGCAATGCAACCGACCGCCGGGCTGAGGTTCATCCCTCCAGAAAGAGCAAACCTGCAATGCCGCAAGACCACGGCGGACACTCGTCAACCACGAAACAACCCGCTTGTGATGGAGCGTAGTTACGCCACGTAAGGCTGTCAACGCCGGGTGGAGATATTGTTTCCATCCGCCTCCGGTCCGGCGTCTTCGGCCCTGCATGTGCCGTGCATTCGCGCCGACCGCCATCGGGGCAGGGGGCAGGACGGCCCCCCGCCGCCCCCCCGCCGCCCCCCCGTCGCCCCCCCGTCGGGCGCCCGTCAGGGCCGCTCGGGCGTATCGGCGCGGTCTCTTCGCGGCAGGCTATGGCGCGGCCATGCGCGGTATCGTGTCGCGCGCTGGGCGGCCCCGCCATGGCATGATATTGCAACCCCACCCCGTGGCGCCCCGAAGGGGGCGCGGTGGCATGGAGTTTGACAGGATGTTCTCAGCCCGCCCCGAGGACCGGATCTCTGCGCTTTGCGCCGAAGCCGATTTCGAACAGATCGCCCGGCTGCTGACCACCCATGCCTTTTCGTGGGATATCGAGCGCGCGCTCGAACTGGCGCTGTTTCGCACCTATGCGATGCCTTCGATCTCCTCGCTGCTGGCGCGCACGGGCGAGTTCGCCGCGCGACCGGCCAAGCGCTACGACGACACGGAGCTGCTGCTCTCGGAGCCGCTGGAAAACGGGCTCGACAGCGCGCGGGGCCGCGCGGCGATCTCGCGGATCAACGAGATGCACGGGCATTACCGGATCGCCAATGACGACATGATCTATGTGCTGGGCACCTTCGTGCTGGAGCCGATCCGCTGGCTCGACCGCTTCGGCCGCCGCGCCATGACCCCGCATGAGCAACGGGCCTGGACCAACTACTACCGCGCGCTGGGCGAAAGGTTGGGCATCCGCGACATCCCCGCCGATCTCGCCGGGTTCGCGGCCTTCAACGCCCGCGCCGAACGAGAGCGCCGCCGCTTCGCGCCGAGCAACCGGGAGGTGGCGCAGGCCACGCTCGACCTGCTGCTGGGCTTCTACCTGCCGCGTGGGCTGTTCGGGCCGGGCCGCCCGGTGGTGCTGGCGCTGCTCGATCCACCGCTGCGCGAGGCGATGGGCCTGCCGCATCCGCCCCGGGCGCTGCGCATCGGCGTTCCGGCGGCCATGCGGCTGCGGCGTCTGGTGCTGCGCGCGCTGCCCCGCCGCAGACGGCCGCGGCTGGTCACGGCCCGGTGGCGGGCGGGCTATCCCGAGGGCTACGAGATCGCCGCGCTGGGCACATGGCCCGCCGCGCGGCCCGGGGCCTGTCCTCGGGGCGGGGCGCTCAGCCGGGAAGGTCGCGGGTCAGCAGCGCGCTGAAGCGGCGCAGGGCCATGGTGGGCGCCGCACCCTTGCGGGTCATCAGCCCGTAGGGCGCGACCGACAGGCCGAGATCCAGCGGCAGCACCGCGCAGGCCCCCGCCGCGAATTCCGAGGCCACGGCCCGGGCCAGCGGCGCGATGGCATTGCTGCGCTGCACCAGCGCCAGCGTCAGCAGCACCGAGGAGGTGGTGACGCAGCGCGCAGGCGCGCGAAGGCCGCGCCGGGCGAGCTGGTCTATCACCGTGTCGTGCAGGATCGTGCCCGCCTCGGGCAGCACCCAGTCATGCTCCATCAGCGCCTCGGGCGCGGGCGGCACCTCGGCCAGAAGCCGGTGCCCGCGCCGGACCACCAGCGCCACCGGCTCCTCACCGACGGGCCGCAGGTCGAACAGCTCGGGCGGATGATCGCGCGGCAGCCGGGCAAGGGCGAGGTCGATCCGCCCCTCGGCCAGCGCCTCGCCCAGCACCTCGGAATTGGCGATCTCGACATGAACGCGCAAGCCCGGCATCTCCAGCCGGGCGCTGCGCAGCGCCGGCAGCACGCGCTCCATGGCCGCCCCCGTCACCGCGCCGACGCGCAGATCGCCCGTCAGCCCGCCGCCGATCTCGCCCAGCTCGCGCTCGGCATCCGACAGCTCGTTGAGCACCCGCCGGGCCCGCTGCGCCAGCGCCCGGCCCTCCGGGGTGAGGCGGATGCCGCGCCCGTCGCGCGTGCGCAAGCTGTATCCGGTGATCCGCTCGGCCTCCGACAAAAGCCGCGAGGCAGCGGGCTGGGCGATGCCGAGCGTCGCCGCCGCGGCCCCCAGACCTTCGTCATGGGTGAGCAGGGCCAGCAGCCGCAGATGGCTGAGCTTGAGGCCGCGGCGCAGGAAGGTCTCGGCCATGCATACCCGTTTCGTCATGAGATCATCACGACCGATTATTTGATTGATATGAGCGCGCTTGCCAAGCTCCGCCCGAACCGGGGGCAAGGGGCCCGGTCTTGCCGGACCGTTGCAGGGAGGGGGTGCCATGCTGTTGTCGCAGATCAGGACCGGAACCGGCACCGCGACGCGGAGCTTCGGCGACGGCATCCGCGCGCGATCGGGCGATGTCTTCGAGATCGAGGCCGCGGCCTTCGGCCTGCCGCTGATCAACCCGCTCGCCCAAGGCCCCCGACCGGGGCATGGCGCGCGTCACCTCACTTTGAAAGACATGACATGAGCTTCACCCCCGCTCCCTGGCCCCGCAAGCTGCGTTCGCAGGAATGGTTCGGCGGCACCTCGAAGGACGCGATCTATCACCGCAGCTGGATGAAGAACCAAGGGCTGCCCGCCGATCTTTTCGACGGGCGGCCGGTGGTCGGCATCTGCAACACATGGTCCGAACTGACGCCCTGCAACGCGCATCTGCGCGATCTCGCCGAGCGGGTGAAGTTCGGCATCTACGAGGCGGGCGGCCTGCCGGTGGAGTTCCCGGTGTTCTCGCCCTCCGAGTCCACCTTGCGCCCCACGGCGATGATGTATCGCAACCTGTGCGCCATGGATGTCGAGGAGGCGGTCCGCGGCAAGTGCATCGACGGCGTCGTGCTTCTTGCGGGCTGCGACAAGACCACGCCGGCGCTCCTTATGGGCGCGGCGAGCGTCGATCTTCCGGCGATCGTGGTCTCCGGCGGGCCGATGCTCAACGGGCATTTCAGGGGCGAGAAGGTCGGCTCGGGCACGCATCTGTGGCGGTTTTCCGAAGCCGTGCGCGCGGGCGAGATGACCGAGGCCGAGTTCGTCGAGGCCGAAGCCTCGATGAGCCGCTCGCCGGGCTCGTGCAACACGATGGGCACGGCCTCGACGATGGCAAGCATGGCCGAGGCGCTCGGCATGGCGCTGTCGGGCAACGCCGCGATCCCGGCGGTCGACAGCCGCCGCCGCGTCATGGCGCATCTCACGGGACGGCGCATCGTCGACATGGTCAAGGACGACCTGAAGCCCTCCGACATCATGACCCGCGAGGCCTTCGAGAACGCGATCCGCACCAATGCCGCGATCGGCGGCTCGACCAACGCCGTCATCCACCTTCTGGCGATGGCCGGGCGGGTCGGGCTCGACCTGACCCTCGACGACTGGGACCGCTGCGGCCGCGACGTGCCGACCATCGTCAACCTGCTGCCCTCGGGCCAGCACCTGATGGAGGAGTTCTTCCATGCGGGCGGGCTGCCGGTGGTGATCAAGCGGCTCGGCGAGGCGGGGCTGTTGCACAAGGACGCGCTGACGGTTTCGGGCGGCACCCTCTGGGACGAGGTTCGGGACGTCCGCAACTGGAACGAGGAGGTGATCCTGCCGGTGGAGCGCGCGCTGGCCAAGTCGGGCGGCATCGCGGTGCTGAAGGGCAATCTCGCGCCGCTGGGCGCGGTGCTCAAGCCCTCGGCGGCGACGCCCGCGCTGATGAAGCACCGGGGCCGGGCGGTCGTGTTCGAGGATATCGACGACTACAAGGCGCGCATCAATGACGAGGATCTCGACATCGACGAAAGCTGCGTCATGGTGCTCAAGAACTGCGGCCCGCGCGGCTATCCGGGCATGGCCGAGGTCGGCAATATGGGCCTGCCGCCGAAGATCCTGCGAAAGGGCATCACCGACATGGTGCGGATCTCGGATGCGCGCATGTCGGGCACGGCCTACGGCACGGTCGTGCTGCACACCTCGCCCGAGGCGGCGCGGGGCGGGCCGCTCGCCGTGGTGCGCTCGGGCGACATGATCGAGCTCGACGTCGAGGCGCGGCGGCTGCATCTCGACATCTCCGACGAGGAACTGGCGGCACGTCTCGCGGATTGGACCCCGCGCATGGAGGCCCCGGCCTCGGGCTATGCCAGCCTCTACCATGACCGGGTGATGGGGCCGGAAACCGGGGCGGATTTCGATTTCCTCGTCGGCTGCCGCGGCAGCGCGGTGGGCAAGGAGAGCCATTGATGAGCTACGCGAAGGAGCCCCGCAAGATCGCCCTTGTCGGCATCGGCAAGATCGCCCGCGACCAGCACGTGCCCGCGCTGGCCGCCAGCCCCGACTGGGATCTCGCCGCGACGGTGAGCCGGAAGGGGGGCGTCGAGGGGATCGAGGCGCATGAGGATTTCGACGCCTTTCTCGAAGCGCGGCCCGATATCGAGGTGGTCTCGCTTTGCCTGCCGCCGCAGCCGCGCTTCGACTATGCGAAGAAGGCGCTTCTGGCGCGGCGGCACGTGATGCTGGAAAAGCCGCCCGGCCAGACGCTGGCCGAGATGCATGAGCTGGAGCGGCTGGCGGCGAAGCAGGGCGTCACGCTCTATGCCAGCTGGCACAGCCGCATGGCGGCGGGCGTCGCGGCGGCCAGGTCGCGGCTGGTCGAGCGGGTGGTGCAGGGCGTGTGCATCACCTGGAAGGAAGACGTGCGCAAATGGCATCCCGGCCAGGACTGGGTCTTTGCCCCCGGCGGCATGGGGGTGATGGATCCGGGCATCAACGCGCTGTCGATCCTGACCGAAATCCTGCCCGAACCGGTGCATCTCGTCGCCGCCGATCTGGAGTTTCCCGAGAACCGCGACACGCCGATCGCCGCCCGGCTCGAATTCAGCGGCCATGTCAGCGCCGTGTTCGACTGGCGGCAGGAGGGGCCGCAGACATGGGATATCGAGATCGAGACGAACAAGGGGCCGCTGGCGCTGCGCGAGGGCGGGGCGCGGCTGGAGGTGGACGGCGCCGAGCAGGAGCTGCTCGACCATCCGGGCGAATACCCTTCGCTCTATGCACGCATGGCGGAGCTGGTCGGGCGCGGCGAGAGCGATGTCGATCTCGCGCCGATGATCCACGTGGCTGACGCCATGACGCTCGGGCGGCGGGTGACCGTGGCCCCTTTCGAATTTTGAGAAAAGACGACAAGACCGGAGCCCCACCTCCTCGCGGGTAAGCCCGCCGCGGGCGGCGACAGCTTCGCCTCCGCCCCGGCCAGCGGCGCGCCGCGCGACGACCCCAAGAGAAGGCCCGCGCATCGACCGCGCGGTGCGCGCCGCAGGTGATGCTGACCGACGGCATCGCCCGCGCCTTTCACGAGGGCGCCGAGCTGGCGCGGGCTGCCTGATGGCGCTTTTGCCCGAAGACCTGCGCTGAGCTACCCGATCAAATCCCGGCCGCGTGTCGCGACCGGGGCCCGACAGCTCAGACCATTTCCTGGTCGCGGGCCAGCATCGCCGCCTGGGTGCGGTTCTTGGCGCCCATCTTGCGGCACAGCGTCTTGACGTGCAGCTTGACCGTCACCTCCTGGATGTCGTGGTCGAGCGCGATCTCCTTGTTCGACTTGCCTTTGCTGATGCCTTCGAGCACCTGCCGCTCGCGCGGGGTGAGCTGGGACATCGCCGGGTTCACCGCCTCCTTGGCGGTCATGAAATCGACCGGCACATAGGTCTCGCCCATCACCATGAACTTGACCGCATTGGCCATCGAGCGCGCCGACATGGTCTTGGGCAGAAAGCCCGCCGCGCCGGCGGCGAGCGCCTCCTCGGCGACGCTCTTGTCGGCGGTGCCGGAGATCAGGGCCACCGGGTTGCCGCCGCTGACCTCGAGCGCCGCCTTGAGCCCCTCGAGCCCCTTCATGCCCGGCATCCGGTAATCGAGCAGCACCAGCTCGAACGGGCCATTGGTGGTGATCTGCGTCATCGCGGCATCGAAGCTGGCGCTTTGCGTCGCCTTCATGCCGCAATCGCGCTCAAGATAGCCGGCCATCATCTCGCGTACCAGGTCGTGGTCGTCTGCGATCAGGATACGCATGTTCAGTCCTCTCGGTGTCGTCCTGCCGTGGCCCCATGTCGAACCCCCGGCCCATGATAGCAGAATCGATAATGCGGGAAACGGTCGATTCCATGACCTTCCGCGGGCCGGTGCGGTCATTCGTGCCGGATTGGGGCCCTGACGTCACGATCCGGGCGGTCGTGGCGAAGGGCGTTGGTCTTTGCCGCCCTCATCGTGCATTCTGCCGCGAGATGACGGGCAAGCAACGAGGCCACCGGATGAACGCGACCCTGAGATGCGCCGTGGCGGCGCTGATGCTCTCGCAGACGATGGCGGGCGCGGCCCGGGCCGAGATGACGCCGGGGACGCTCTCGGTCGGGCGCGAGGGCGAGGCGCACATGCTGTTCGACCTCGAAGCCCTCGATGCCCTGCCGCAGGTGAGCTTCGAGACGGCGACGGTCTGGACCGACGAGATCCAGTCCTTCTCCGGGGTGCCGGTGGCGGTGCTTCTCGACGAGGCCGGCCTGTCCGAGGCGATCGGACAGGAGGGCGGGGTGCTGCAGCTGGCGGCGCTGAACGATTACAAGGTCGAGATCCCGCTCGACGAGATCACGCCCGAGCTGCCGATCGTCGCCACCCGCATCGATGGCGAGACGGTCTCGGTCCGCGACAAGGGGCCTTACTGGCTGGTCTACCCCTATGATCTCGACGCGCGCTACCGCCGCGAGGAAATCTACCACCGCAGCATCTGGCAGCTGGCGCAGATGACCGTGCTGGAATGAGCGCGCGGTGGTGAGGCCGGACGCGGCGCAAGGAAAGGCCCGGCGGCGGCGGCTCAACATCCGCACCGGGCTCGGGATCGCGGCGGCGATCGTCCTGACGATGGTGCTGTCGCTGGGCTGGATGCTGGGCCGGCAGATCCACATGCTCGACAGCGCCTGGACCGACAACACCCAGTGGACCCTGGCGCAGCTCGAGCTCGAAAACGCGATCTTCGCGCGCGATGTCATGGCCGAGGTCGCCAGCGACACCCCCGACATCGACGGGCTGAAGCTGCGTTTCGACATCATGGTGAGCCGTCTCGGGCTGGTGCGCAGCGGCGAGATCGGGCGCTCCTTGCGCGAACATCCCGAAGTGCCGAGGCTCCTGACCTTCATCGACGCCTATGTCGAGGAGGTCGACCGGCTGCTTGCCGGTGAGGTCGACCGGGCGGCGCTGCGCGAGGTCTACGAGGCGACGCTCGAGGTGCAGGCGCACAAGCGCGACCTGTCGCTCAACGGCCTGGACATCCTCGCCGAAGAGGCCGAGGCCCATCGCCACGAGGTGCGCCGGCAGGCCGAGTTCACGGCGCTGGCGGGCGGGCTGCTGCTGATCCTGCTCGGCGCGCTGTTGCGGCTCATCGACGTGCAGCGCCGCCGGGTGATGGAGCGCGACCGGGTGCTGTCGCAGACCGCCGAACGGCTCGCCTCGGTGATCGGCTCCTCGCTCGACGCGATCGTCGTGGTCGATCACGAGGGCTCCATCACCGAGTTCAACCCGGCGGCCGAGGAGATCTTCGGCTGGCGCAAGGAGGAGGTGATGGGCCGCCCGGTCTTCGAGACCATCGTGCCGACCGACCGGCGCGCGGCCTTCGCCGAGCGGATCCGCAACTTCCTGCGGCTGGGCAAGGGCGAGCTGATCGGGGCGGGGCGGCTGGAACTCAGCGCCCAGCGCCGCGATGGCGAGGTGTTTCCGATCGAGGCCGTCCTGACCAGTGTCGACGGCCCGAAGGGGCCTCTCTTCATCGGCTACATGCGCGACATCACCGATCTCAAGGCCAGCCAGAGCCGGCTGATCGACGCGCGAGACGCCGCCGAGCGCGCCGACAGGGCCAAGTCGCGCTTCCTCGCGGTGATGAGCCACGAGATGCGCACCCCGCTCAACGGCATCATGGGGGTGCTCGATCTTCTGGACACCACCGATCTGGACGCGGATCAGCGCCGGCAGGTCGGCGTCGCGCTGGCCTCGGCCGAGATCCTCCTGCAGCTGGTCAACGAGTCGCTCGACATCACCCGCATCGAGACCGGCGAGGAAAAGGTCGAGACCCTGCCCTTCGCGCCGGGGCCGATGCTGCAGCGTCTGCTGTCGGTGCTGCGCCCGCTCGCCGCCGAAAAGGACCTGCCGCTCGAACTGGAGGCCGACGAGGCGGATCTGGGAACCTGGTATGCGGGCGATCCGAACCGCGTCGCCCAGGTGATCACCAACCTGATCGGCAACGCCATCAAGTTCACCGAGCGCGGATCGATCACGGTCAGGCTGACGCTCGGGGCGGAAGGGCTCGACATCGAGGTGCGTGACACCGGGATCGGCATCGCGCCGCAGGACATCGAGAAGGTCTTTGCCGAATTCGTGAGCCGGGCGCGCCCCGAGGGGCGGCAGGGCCGCAGCGACGGGCTGGGCCTGGCCATCTCGCGCCGGCTGGCGCGGCTGATGGGGGGCGACATCATCGTGCAGAGCAGCCCCGGCAAGGGCAGCGTCTTCCGGCTGGAGCTGCCGCTGCAGCGCGTGCCGCCGCCGCTCGATACGCCCGAACCCAACGCGATTGTTCCCGTCACCGAATCCGCGCGGCTCTCGATCCTCGTGATCGAGGACAACGCGGTCAACCGCATGGTGCTGCGCGGCATGTTGCAGAAATTCGGCCATGCGGTGAGCGAGGCGCAGAACGGGCAGAAGGGGGTGGAGCGGCTGAAGGCGGAGAGCTTCGACCTGGTGCTGATGGATTTCGAGATGCCGGTCATGGGCGGGATCGACGCCACCCGCGCCATCCGCGAGACGCTTCCCGCCGACCGGCAGCCGCCGATCATCGGCCTGACCGCCCATGGTTCGGTGAGCGCCCGCGCCGCCGGTCTCGGGGCGGGCATGTCGGAGGTCTATGCCAAGCCGCTGCGCCTGCCGGTGCTGCGCCGTGTGCTCGCCGAATTCGAAGGCTCCGCCGCGGTGCCGGATGCGCAGGCGGGCCATGCCGCGCCAAGGCCCGAACCGGCCGCGCGGGCCGAACCCGAGGCGGGGCTTATCGACATCGACGATTTCGACGAGATGGCCGAGATGCTCGGCGCCGAACAGCTCGCCCGCGCGCTGGAGCGGTTCGAAGCGGAGTGGCGCGAGGCGGAGCCCCGGCTCGTCGGCGATGCCCCGGCCGAGGACAGCGTCGCGGCGCTGGCCCACAAGCTGCGCGGCGGCGCGGCGATGCTCGGCATGAGCAAGCCCGTGGAAACGCTGGGGGAGATGGAGCGCCGCGCGCCGGCGCTGTTCGAGCGGGGCGAGATCGGCCGGCTCGATTGCCAGATCACGCGCACGCTCGACGTGGCGCGCCGCCGCCTCGCGGCACTTGAGACCGAGGCGGTCGGCTCCTGACCGACCGCCTGCGGCACAAGGGGCAAAGCGGGGATCAGCCCTCGATCCGCGCCGCCATCAGCGCGATCGCCTTCTGGTAGACGCCCGCGGCGTTCCATTCCTGGATCACCCGGAAGTTGGGCTGCCCCTCCTGAAAGCCCGCCCCCGGCTGCCAGCCCTTCTGGCGCAGGTAGTTGGCGGTCGAGGCCATGGCGTCGGTCAGGTTGGTGAGATCGACCCGGCCATCGCCATTGCCGTCCACCCCGTAGCGCAGGATGTTGCCGGGCAGGAACTGCGTGTGGCCCAGCTCGCCATGCATCGCGCCGATCGAATTGGGCGCGATGGCGCCGCGATCCACGAGCTTGAGCGCCGCCAGCGCGTGGCGCGAGAAGAACTCGGAGCGGCGGCAGTCATAGGCCAGCGTCGAGATCGCGGAGAGCACGTTGGAATCGCCCATGAAACCGCCAAAGCCGGTCTCCATGCCATGGATCGCGATCAGAACGCCCGCGGGCACGCCATACTGGTTTTCGAGGCTCTGCCAGAAGCCGGGATTGGAGGCGAGCTTCTGACGGCCCTGCGCCACGATGGTATCGGCGCCGCGCACCTGCATGAACTTGTCGAGCGAGTAGTCGAAGCTCTTCTGGTTGCGGTCGGCATTGATCGTGCGCTGGGCATAGCTGGTATTGGCCAGCGCGTTCAGCCCGGCCTGGCCCACGCCCTGCGCCGCCGCCTCGGTGGCGAATTCCTGCTTCCAGCGGTCGAAGCCCGATGCGTCGTTGCCGCAGGTGGCGGCGGCGGCGGAGCTTGCGCCGAGACCCAGCGCGAGAAGGGTGGAAAGCACGTGTTTCAAGAGATAACTCCCGTAAATTGGCATCGGCCGCTGGGCGACCGGGGTTTTCGCTCCATCTAGCCCGGGCCAATGCAGCGGCAATGTGAAGGGGAGAGACGATCATGCGCGCCAGCCTTGCAGGAGCGGCTCTCGCCCTGATGCTCGTCGCGGCCTTTCTGGCCGGGCGATACGTCACCACGCCCCAGACGGCGGCGCCCGCGCCACTGCCGCCGGGCCCGGCCAGTCTCGAGCCCGAGGAATCGCGCACCATCGCGGTGTTTCGCGCCGCGCGCGACAGCGTCGTGGCGATCACCACCTCGGCCCGCGTGGTCGATCCCTTCACCCGTCGGGCGGGCGAGCGGCCCTTGGGCTCGGGCTCGGGCTTCCTGTGGGACGAGGCGGGCCATGTCGTCACCAATGATCACGTGATCAGCGAGGCGAGCGGCGCCACGGTGCAGCTGGCCGATGGCCGCTCGCTTCAGGCGCGGGTGGTGGGCCGCGCCCCGAGCCATGATCTCGCGGTGCTGCGCATCGCGGCGGAGGATCTGCCCGGCCCGCTGCCGCGCCCCGAACCGGGGCAGGGCGCGCTCGAAGTGGGGCAGTCGGTGCTGGCGATCGGCAATCCCTTCGGCCTCGACTGGACCCTGACCACCGGCATCGTCTCCGCGCTCGACCGCGACCTGCCGGGCGACCGGGGCCGCACGATCCGCGGGCTGATCCAGACCGACGCCGCGATCAACCCGGGCAATTCCGGCGGGCCGCTGCTCGATGCGCGCGGGCGGCTCGTCGGGGTCAACACGGCGATCTTCTCGCCTTCGGGCGCGAGCGCGGGCATCGGCTTCGCCGTGCCGGTCTCCACCGTGGCGCGGGTGGTGCCGCAGCTGATCGAGACCGGCCGCTACAGCCCGCCCTCGCTGGGGCTCGGCTTCGACGCGCGGATCAACGCGGCGGTGAACCGGCAGGGGCTTGCGGGGGCGCTGGTGCTCGATGTCGCGCCGGGCTCGGAGGCCGCGCGCAAGGGCATCGCGCCGGCGCGCGTGGCGCGCGGGCGGCTCCTGCCCGGCGACGTGGTGGTGGCGCTCGATGGCATGGCAGTCACCGGGCTCGACGATCTTCTGGGGCTGATCGACCGGCGCCGGCCCGGCGAGAGCGTCACGCTGACCCTGTCGCGCAATGGCCGCAGCCGGGAGGTCACGCTCGAGCTGCTGGCAGGGCGCTAGAGGCGCGGCGCGGCCAGGCGCCCGCCGAGCATCGCCGCGAAGAGCCCCGCCAGCGCCAGCACGCCGAGCACAAGCTCGCCATTCGCGGCGCGCGCCATCTCGGCCAGCCCCGGCACCGCCCGTTCGAGCACCTCTGGCGCAAAGATCGCGAGCCCGGTCACCGGCACCAGCAAGAGCGCCCATACCCCGACGCCATGCAGCGCCGCGGCCCGGCGGCGCACCGCCCCCGAGAGCGAGGCCGCGCTCCAGCCGCCGCCCGCCAGCGCCAGCAGCGGCAGCAGCGCGAGAGCCGGGTCGCCATGCTCCGCCAACCGCGCCTCCATGCCGCGCCAGATCAGCACCAGGGGCACCATCAGCGCCACCCCGACCAGCCCGCCCGCCAGTATCGCGCCCCAGGCGGCGCGTTCGAGGCGCGGGGCGGGCTCGTCGGTCATCAGAAGCGTGCCGCGGGTGGTGGGCATTCGTCTAAGGGGCTGGCTCATTTCGGGCTCCTGTCCTGCACGGACAGACTAGCCCGAACTGTGCCCCTCCGATCCAGCCCCCAAGCCCGCTTGCGCGCGATTTTTTCGTGCGCTCAGTCCCGCTTGCCCGCGAAACGGACCTGCCAGCCCTCGCGCTCCTCGTCGGTGATCTTGCGGAAACTCACCTCGGGCACCGCGAAGCCGTGCCCCGCTTGCAGGGCCGACAGCGCCTGCGCCACGTCGCCGGGCCAGGCGTCGTCCTCGGTCTTCATCGCCTGCATGAGCTGCGCCGACGCGTCGGGAATGAAGGGGGCCGAGAGCACCGCGTAGAGCCGGATCAGGTTGAGCGCGAGGCGGATCTGCATCGCCGCCGTCTCGGGCTCGGTCTTGAAGGTGGCCCAAGGGGCGGCGTCCTGCAGGTATTCGTTGCCCGCCACCCAGATGCCGCGCAGCTCCATCGCCGCCTTGCGCACCTCGATCGCGTCCATGTGGCCCTCATAGGCCCGCAGCCGGCGCTCCAGATCGGCGATGAGCGCCGTCTCGCGCTCGCCATGCGCGCCGCCCGCCGGAACCTCCTCGCCGAACTTGGAGCGGCAGAACTTGGTGACGCGGCTGACGAAGTTGCCCAGCACGTCGGCGAGATCCTTGTTCACCGATTGCTGGAAATTCTCCCAGGTGAACTCGGCATCCGAGCTTTCGGGGGCGTGCGACAGGAGCCACCAGCGCCAGTAATCGGCGGGCAGCACTTCGAGCGCCTGATCCATGAACACGCCGCGGCCGCGGCTGGTCGAGAACTGGCCGCCATCATAATTCAGGTAGTTGAACGACTTGATGTAATCGACGAGCTTCCACGGCTCGCCCGAGCCGAGGATGGTCGCAGGAAAGCTCAGCGTGTGGAACGGCACGTTGTCCTTGCCCATGAACTGGGTGTAGCGCACGTCGTCCGCGCCGCGATCGGTGCGCCACCAGCGCTCCCAATCATCCCCCTTGCCCGCATCGACCCATTCCTGCGCGCAGGCGATGTATTCGATCGGCGCGTCGAACCAGACATAGAAGACCTTGCCCTCCATGCCGGGCCAGTCTTCCTCGCCCTTCTTCACCGGGATGCCCCAGTCGAGATCGCGGGTGATGCCCCGGTCCTGCAGCCCGTCGCCGTCATTGAGCCACTTCTTGGCGATCGAGGTGGTCAGCACCGGCCAGTCGCCCTTGCTGTCGATCCAGTCCTGCAACTGGCCGCGCATGCCGCTTTGCTTGAGATAGAGATGCTTGGTTTCGCGCGGCTCCAGATCGGTCGAGCCCGAGATCACCGAGCGCGGCTCGATCAGGTCGATGGGGTCGAGCTGCTTGGTGCAGTTGTCGCACTGGTCGCCGCGCGCGCTCTCGAAGCCGCAATTGGGGCAGGTGCCCTCGATGTAGCGGTCGGGCAGGTAGCGGCCATCGGCCTTCGAATAGATCTGCGTCTCGACCCGCTCCTCGATCAGCCCGGCCTGATCGAGCCGCGCCGCGAAATGCTGCGTCAGCCTGTGGTTCTGCGGGCTCGACGAGCGGCCGAAATGATCGAAGGAAAGTCGGAAGCCGCGCGCGATCTCGGCTTGGGTCTCGTGCATCTCGGCGCAGTATTCGGCCACCGGCTTGCCCGCCTTGGCGGCGGCGAGCTCGGCGGGGGTGCCGTGCTCGTCGGTGGCGCAGAGAAACATGACCTCGTGGCCGCGTCCGCGCTGGTAGCGCGCGAAGAGGTCGGCGGGCAGCTGGCTGCCCACCAGATTGCCCAGATGCTTGATCCCGTTGATGTAGGGGATGGCCGAGGTGATGAGATGCCGTGCCATGCTGCTGGTGTCCTTCGCTGCGTCCGCGGCCCCGTGTAGCGATCCCGCCCGGCTTAGGCCAGTAGGCGCGCGCTTGCCGAGCGGGCCGCCGCGCTCTACCTCTGCGCCTCGCAGCCGGGCCATGCGTCCGGCCCGAACACAGGAAGGCCCGACATGAAGAAGATCCCCCTTGGCCGCAGCGGCATCGAGGTCAGCGAATGGTGCCTGGGCACGATGACCTATGGCAGCCAGACGCCGCAGGACGACGCGCATCGCCAGCTCGACATGGCGCTCGAAGCGGGGATCGACTTTCTCGACGCCGCCGAGATGTATCCGGTCAACCCGGTCAAGGCCGAGACGGTGGGCCGCACCGAGGAGATCATCGGCAACTGGATCGAAAAGACCGGCAAGCGCGATGCCTACCGGATCGCCACCAAGGCCTCGGGGCCCAATGGCGGCTTCGTGCGCGACGGCAAGGGCTATGATGGCGGCAATATCCGCGAGATCGTCGAAGGCTCGCTCAGGCGGCTGAAGACCGATGTGATCGACCTCTACCAGCTGCACTGGCCCGAGCGTGGCTCCTATCACTTCCGCCAGTACTGGGGCTTCGACCCTTCGGGGCAGGACCCCGCGCGCACCCGCGATCACATGGACGGGGTGCTGGCGACGCTCAAGGATCTCGTCGCCGAGGGCAAGATCCGCGCCTTCGGTCTTTCGAACGAGAGCGCATGGGGCACCACCCGCTGGATCGACCGCGCCGAGGCGCAGGGCGGCCCGCGCGTCGCCTCGGTCCAGAACGAATACTCGCTGCTGTCGCGGCTCTACGACACCGACATGGCCGAGATGGCGGTGAACGAAGACGTGCTGCTGCTGTCCTATTCGCCGCTCGCCTGCGGCTATCTCACCGGCAAGTACCAAAACGGCATCCCCGAAGGCTCGCGGCTGGCGATCAACGGCGATCTGGGCGGGCGCAAGACCGACCGGGTGATCGGCGCGACGCAGGCCTATCTCGACATCGCCGAAAAGCACGGGCTCGACCCGGTGCACATGGCGCTGGCCTGGCAGCGCACGCGGCCCTTCCCGGTCTGCCCGATCTTCGGCGCGAGCAACACCGATCAGCTGGCACGCATCCTCGCGGGGCGCGAGGTGGTGCTTTCGGACGAGGTCGTCTCCGAGATCGACGCGGCGCACAAGCGCCACCCGATGCCCTATTGAGGCAATGGCGGAGCGCGTGCCAGACTTCGCGCTCCGCCTCCAGCCCGCCCGGCGGGGCACCGGCTGCGAGGGCCATGCGACAATTCGGAGGATCCCGTGACCGCCATCGCCTCCCTGCGGCGCTCCTGCAGCGCGATGCCCGCCTTCGCGGCGCTGCTTTGGCTCGCCGCCTGCGGCGGGGCAAAGGCGCCCGATCCGGCGGCAGGCCCCGCGTTTCGCGACACGACCGCGCCGATCGCTTCGAGCCTGCGCGGCGCGGCCCCGGATCTGAACGGCGACTGGCTGGTCGCCGCCGCCTATCCGGGCGGCCCGGTCCGGGCGGGCGAGCGCATGACGCTCGAACTGGAGGCCGGGGGCGGCGTGGCGCGGATCACGGGGGGCGGGGCGGCGCGGCTGCTGCCGGTGGTCGCGCAGGGGCGCGGGCGCTTCGAGGCGGGCGGCGCGCCGTGGTGGCTGCTCTGGGCCGATGACGGGTTTCGCACCGCCGCGTTCGGCGCGCCCGACGGGGCGCATGGCTGGATCATGCACCGCCCCGGACAGGCCGCGGCGGACCGGGCGCGGGCGGCGCGCGAGATGCTCGATTTCAACGGATACGACACCGGCGCGCTCGAGGCCGCCAGGGGAGGCTGAACCATGGTGGCATCGGGGGCGAGAACGGCGGCGGTGGTCGGCGCGGGCGTGATCGGCGGCGGCTGGGCCGCGCGGTTCGCGCTGATGGGCTGGAACGTGCGCGTCCACGACACCGACAAGGACGCGCAGCCACGGGTCGAGGCGGTGATGGCGCGCGCCCGCGCCGCCATGCCGGGGCTGTGGGACGTGGCGCTTCCCGAAGAGGGGGAGGTGAGCTTTCACGAGGATCTGGCGGAGGCGGTGACCGGCGCCGAATGGATCCAGGAAAGCGTGCCAGAGCGGCTCGAGCTCAAGCACGAGGTCTATGCCGCCATACAGGCCGCCTGCACCGAAGCCGCGATCATCGGCTCCTCCACCTCCGGCTTTCGCCCTTCCGAGCTGGCCGAGGGCGCGGCCCGGCCCGGCCAGATCGTCGTCGCGCATCCCTTCGACCCGGTCTATCTTCTGCCGCTGGTCGAGATCGTCACCGGGCCGGGCACGGGCGATGCGCGGATCGAGCGCATCCGCACCACGCTGCGCGACATCGGCAGCCACCCGCTGTTCCTGCGCCGCGAGATCGACGCGCATGTCGCCGACCGGCTGCTCGAGGCGGTCTGGCGCGAGGCGCTCTGGCTGGTCTCCGACGGGGTGGCCGAAACCGCCGAGATCGACGACGCGATCCGCTATGGCTTCGGGTTGCGCTGGGCGCAGATGGGGCTGTTCGAAAGCTTTCGCATCGCCAGCGGCGAGACGGGCGTGCGGCAGGCGCTGTCGCAGGCCGGCGCGGTGCTCAAGGGGCCGTGGAGCAAGCTGACCGACGTGCCGGAGCTGACCGAGGAGCTGATCGAGACCATCGCCGCGCAATCCGACAGCCAGTCGGGCCGCCGCGCCATCGCCGAGCTGGAGCGGATCCGCGACGCCAATCTCGTGGCGATCCTGCGCGGGCTCAAGGCGCGCGACTGGGGCGCGGGGCGGCTTCTCAACGCGACCGACCGGCGGATCGGCGGTGCGCCACAGGGGCTCGACGCGATGTCGCTCACCGGGCCGCTGCCGACAGGGGCGCGCGCCGTGCCGCTCGACTGGGCCGATCGCAACGGTCACATGACCGAGCATCGCTACCTGCAGGCCTTCGGCGACGCGACCGACCGCTTTCTGGCGCTGGTCGGCTGCGACGACGAATACATCGCCTGCGGCCAGAGCTTCTTTACCGCCGAGACCCATATCCGGCACCTGGCCGAGGTGCGCGCGGGCGGGCAGATCACGATCGACACGCAGCTTCTGCTGGCCGAGGGGCGCCGGGCGCGGATATTTCACCGGATGTGGGAATCCTCGCGGCTGGTGGCCACGGCCGAGCACATGCTGGTGCATGTCGATCTCGAAAGCCGCCGCGCCGCCGCCCCGCCCGCCGATCTGCAGGAGCGGCTGGGCCGCGTGGCCAAGGCGCATGCCCATCTGCCCGCGCCCGAAGGGGCGGGGGCGGCGGTCGGGCGGCCGATCTCGCGCAAGGGCGCCGAAGAGGCGGAATGAGCCTGCCGCATCAGAGCGGCGTGTCCTGCTCCATGGTGCCGTGAAAGAACGGCACCGGGCGCGCGGGGTCTGGGTCGTCCAGCCGGGCGCGCAGCTCCTGCAGCGCCAGCTGCGTGATCCGCGGCAGATCGAGCCCGTCGCTGCGCGCCAGAGGCACCCAGTGCAGATGCGCCAGCTCGTCCTCGGCGCGGGTGAAATCGTCGGGGTCGCTGGCGAGGCGCTCGGCCGGGGCGAGGAAGAACCGCGCATCGAAGCGGCGCGACTGGCCCGGCGGCGTCACCGCCCGGAACACCGGCACGAGCGCGGCCGCATCGGGGCGGTGGCCGCTGCGCGCGAAGCCGCGCCAGCCGGGGGGCGCATCGGGCCAGTCGGCTGGCCGACCGAGGATCTGGCCGGTTTCCTCCCACAGCTCGCGGATGGCGCAGGCCGCCAGCGGCCCGGTCTTGTTCCCGAAGCGGTCGGCGTGATGCGCGGGCAGCGGTGCTGCGAAGGGCACGGTGGCATCCACCGGATCGAGCGCGCCGCCCGGAAACACGTATTTCGACGGCATGAAGGCCGCCCGCGCGCCGCGCCGCCCCATCAGCACCGACGGGCCCTGCGGCGTCTCGCGCAGCAGGATCACCGTCGCCGCGTCGCGGATCGGCGCGGGAGGGGGCATCAATGCACCTTGCCGAAACCGTGCATCCGCCGCGCCCACTGGATGCCCACGACCACGCCCTTGAGCCGGGGCAGAAGATAGAGCGACAACGCCACCGCCGCCACGGTCAGCACCGTGGCCATGACCAGCGGATCGGGGCGGAACCGGGTGAAGCCCACATGGATCACCGGGGCCAGCAGATGCCCGACGATCAGGATCGTCAGATAGGCCGGCCCGTCATCGGCGCGGTGGTGGCACAGCTCCTCGCGGCAGACCGGGCAGCGATCGACCACCTTGAGATAGCCCTGGAACAGGCCGCCTTCGCCGCAGTTCGGGCAGCGCCTGCGAAAGCCGCGCAGCATCGCGGGCCGCGACGGGCGATCGTCGGCTTCGGCGTCTGGCTGGTGGACGGGCTCGCTCATCCGGGGCTCCTCGGCTGGTGGCGTCTCCCCTTCACATGCGCGCTTCGCGGCCATATTGAAAGACCGGAGGGCCGGGTTGCGGCGCGATGCCGCGTGTCGGCCCGAGAGGGCGGCCCCCGCGAAAACGGCCCGCCGCGTCCTGCGCGACGGGCCTGTGGCCGGTACGTGAGTGCAAGAACCGGCCATCTTTCGAAGGGCTTACTCGACCGCGGGCAGCAGCACGCCGTCGATCACATGGATCACGCCGTTCGACTGCCTGACATCCGCCACGGTGACAGTGGCGGTGCGGTCCTGGCCATCGGTGATCATGATGGTGCCGTCATCGCCTTCCGAGACGGTGAAGGTGCAGCCGCCCACCGTCTCGACATCATGCATGCCGCCGTCATCCGCGATCATGCCAAGGATCGCATCCGACATCGCGTTGGCCGCGACGACGTGGCAGGTCAGGATCTCGGTCAGGCGGTCCTTGTTCTCGGGCTTGAGCAGATCGTCGACCGAGCCTTCGGGCAGGGCGGCGAAGGCGGCGTTGGTCGGCGCGAAGACGGTGAAGGGGCCGTCGCCCGACAGCGTCTCGACGAGGCCCGCGGCCTTCACGGCGGCGACCAGCGTGGTGTGATCGGCCGAGTTCACTGCGTTCTCGACGATGGTCTTCTCGGGGAACATGGCGGCGCCGCCGACCATCGGGTTGCCGGTCTCGGCATGGGTTTCGGCCAGCGCGGCCGTCGAGGTGAGGGCGATGGCGGTGCCGGCGAAAAGGGTCCTGAGGTTCATGCTGTCGTCTCCCTGACATGACCGGAAGGCATGCGCGCCTTCCGTGATGCCCCCAGACACGGTGGCGGGAGAGGGCCGGTTGCAAAGGCGCGCATCACGCTTTCGTGATGCCTTTGCCGTCGAGCCAGCCGGGCAGGCCGCCGATGTCCTCCAGCACGAGATCGGCATGGGGCGCCAGCGTCCCGCGCCCCGCGATGCCGCTCAGCACGGCGATGGCGGTCATCCCGGCGGCGCGGGCGGCGTGCAGGTCGTGCAGGCTGTCGCCGATCATCGCGCAATCGGCCGGGGCAAGGCCGAGAGCCGCCGCGCAGGCCAGAAGCTGGCCCGGCGCGGGCTTGCCGCCGAAACCGCTATCGGCCCCGGCGACGAAGCCGAAGGCCGCGCCGAGCCCGGCGGCGCCGAGATGGGCGCGGGCGGGGGCCTCCGCATCATTGGTCACGAGGCCGAGCGCCAGCCCCCGCGCCGCCAGATCCTCGAAGAGCGGGCCGAGCGGCACCGCCGGCACCTGCGGCGCGCGCGCCGCGCGCGCGTTCATCCGCGCGATCAGCGCCGCGCGGTCCTGCCCGGGCAGAAGCGGCAGCATCCGGTCGGCGATCTCGGGGGGCGTGGCGGCGATGACGATGCTGTCGGACGAAAAGCGCCCGGCCTGCATGTCATATCCAAGGGCCGCGGCGAGCGCATGGGTCAGCGCCGCATCGCCGCCCGCCTCGGCCTCGATCATCCCGCGCGACCAGCCGCCCCATGTGGCCTGGAAGTCGAACAGCGTGCCGTCCTTGTCGAAGATCAGCGCGGCGGGGCTCATGTCCAATGCATGCGCGACGGGCCCGCCAGCACCAGCATGGCGAGATGCGGCTCGTCATAGCCATAGCCCGCCATGTCGCAGAATGCGGTGACCCATTCGTCGTCATTGGTCAGGAATTCGAGCACGGAGGCCTGGAAATCGGGCTCCGCCGCCCGGTCACGCAGATCCTCGGCGGCAGCACCCGTGGCGCCGAGAAACACCGGCCAGAGCTCGTCGTTTCCCGCCAGCCAGCCCAGCGCCCCCAGCGCGATCACCTCGGCACGTTCCCGCTTCATCCTTGCCTCCTTCCGGCCCGTGAAAGCATTTGTTAACCATTCTTGACGACCCTTGAAACCGGGAGTGGGCACAAGCCTGAATTCGTCATCGGCGGTCCTTCGTTCGGATGGCCGGTCGGAGGGCATGGGGCCCGAACAAGGACATCTGCATGTCGGGTCGCATCCTTATCGTCGATCATGCCGGAACGGGACGGGCTCTCGACGAGGGCGCGCTCGGGGCCGTCGGCTTCGACTGCCGCCATTGCGACGGCTTCGACGCGGCGCTGTCGCAGCTGCCCGATCCGGCGCTCGACCTGGTCTTCGTGGCCACCGGCGCGGGCGCGCCCGGCGGGATCGGCGCGGTGCTGGCCTTTCTCGCCCGGCTGCGCATCGGGGCCGAGGGCGCGCGGCTTCCGGTCATCATTTCCTCGCCCCCCTCCGGGGCGGGGCAGCGCCTCGCCCTGCTGGAGGCGGGGGCCGACGAGGTGATGGTACCGCCGGTGCCGACCGTGCTGCTGCAGGCGCGGCTGCGCAACCTGCTGCGCGCGCGCGATACAGAGGCCGAGCTGGCGCGCCGCGAGGCGACCCACCAGGCGCTCGGGTTTTCCGAAGGCGCGGCGGGCTTTGCGCCGCGCCAGCGCATCGCGGTCATCGCGCCGCATGACGGCGCGGGCGCGATCGCGCATTGCGGCCTGCCGGGCCCCCTGCGGCATGTGGACCCCACCGCCTTCTTCGCGGCGGCCGATCACGAGGAGGATCTCTTCGTCATCGATGGCGCGGCACCGGGCCGCGACGCGCTGCCCGCGCGCGAGCTGCGCCGGATCGTGGCGGAGCTGCGCAGCCGGTCGGCGACACGGCGCGCGGCCCAGCTCGTGCTGCTGCCCGACGCGGCGCGCGAGGCGGCGATGCTGCTCGACCTGGGCGCCGACGACACCGTCTCCGCCTCGGTCGGGCCGGACGAGATCGCCCACCGCGCGCGCCGCCTGCTGCGCCGCAAGCTTCTGGCCGACCGCCTGCGCGCGACCGAGCGCTACGGGCTCGAAGCGGCGCTGACCGATCCGCTGACCGGGCTGTGGAACCGGCGCTATGCGCGGCCGCATTTGGTGCGGCTGATCGAGGGCGCGCAGGCCCGCGACCGCTCGATCGCGGTGATGCTGCTCGACATTGACCTGTTCAAGGCGGTCAATGACCGGCATGGCCATGCGGCGGGCGACGAGGTGCTGGCGCAGGTGGCGGGCCGGCTGCGCGACGGGCTGCGCCCGGCCGACCTGCTGGCGCGGATCGGCGGCGAGGAGTTTCTCGTGGCGATGCCCGACACCACGCTCGAACAGGCGCGCACCGCCGCCGAACGGCTGCGCCGCCGCATCCGCGACGCGCCCTTCGCCATGGGCGGCGGGCTGTCATGCCGGGTCACCGTCTCGATCGGCGTGGCCTTGGGGCCGCGCGGCACCGGCACCGGCATCGGCACCGGGACCGGGGCAGAGGCCGAGGCCGAGGCGCTGATGCGCCGCGCCGATGCGGCGCTCTATGCCGCGAAGGAAACCGGCCGCAACCGGGTCACCGTCAGCCTGAGCGCGGCCTAGGCCGCGGCGATGCTGGGGGTGCCGTGATCCGGTAGGACAATGGGGCCGGATCGCCCGTCTCGCGTCGGCGCCCTTCATCGGCAGCCTGCCGCTCGGGCCCATGGCGCGAACGCGCGGAGGATCGCCAAGGCCGGCCCGTGCATGGCGCCGCGCCTTGTGCTTGCCACATTCATTCTGCGAATTGCCGCAAACGCATTCGAGGATAGCAGATGAGACGATCTTTGATGGCCGCGGCGGTCGCCGCGCTGCCCGCCTTCGGGCTTGTGCCCGGCTTCACCGGCCTTGCCGCCACCGCTGCCAGCGCCGCCACCACGGGCTGCGTCCTGCCCGAGGAGGCCAATGCCAAGGCGACGCGGATCGCCGCGGGCCTCAATGCCTTTCGCGCCTCCGAGGGGCTGCGCCCCGTGTCGCATGCCCGGGAACTGTCGCGCGCCGCGCAGACCCAGGCCTGCGACATGGCCAGCAGCGGCAGTTTCAGCCATCGCGGCAGCGACGGCTCGAACCACCGCGCCCGGGTCGAGCGCACCGGCTACTGCGCCGGGGTGAGCGCCGAGAACCTCGCCTGGGGCTATCCGCGCGCGCAGCAGATCATCACCGGCTGGCAGGGCTCGCCCGGCCACAGGCAGGTGATGGCGCTTGATCGCGCGCAGGAGTTCGGCGTCGGCATCGCGCAGGGCGCGAAGGGACCGGTCTGGGTGCTGGTGATGGCGCAGCCCTGCTGACGCCCTAGCCGGTGATCTCCAGCGGGATGGTCACCGGCCCGTCATTGACCAGCGCCACCTTCATGTCGGCGCCGAAACGCCCGGTCTCGACCGGCACGCCAAGTGCCGCCAGCTCCTCGGCCAGCGCGGCATAGAGCCGCTCGCCGATCTCGGGCGCGGCCGCGGCGGAAAAGCCGGGGCGGTTGCCGGTGCGGGTGTCGGCGGCCAGCGTGAACTGGCTCACCACCAAAGCCGCGCCGCCGGTGTCGATGAGCGAGCGGTTCATCCGGCCCTGATCGTCGCGGAAGATGCGCAGCTTGGCGATCTTGGCGGCCATCCGCGCGGGCAGGGCGTCGCTGTCGCCCTGCATCGCGCAGGCCAGCACCAGCAGGCCCGGCCCGCAGCGGCCCACGACCGCGCCATCGACGCTGACGCTGGCCTCCGAGACGCGCTGGATCAGCGCCTTCAAAGCTCGTCGGCCCAGGGCGGGTTGGCGCCGGCGCGGCTGACGGTGATGGCGGCGGCCTGCGCGCCCAGCGCCAGCGCATCGCGAATCTGCGCCTCGGTGAGCGTGTCGATCGCCTCCTTGGTGAGCAGCCCCGCGCGGTGCAGGCTGACCAGCACCCCGGCGTTGAAGGTGTCGCCCGCGCCGACCGTGTCGGCCACCTCGACCTTGTGCGAGGCGACGCTGACGGTGTGGTCGTCGGTATAGCCGGTGGCGCCCTTGGCGCCTTCGGTGATGCAGACCAGCGCCGGGCCCTTGGCGAGCATCCTGCGCGCGAGATCGGCGGTCTCGCCCTCGCCCTCGAGCCAGTGCAGATCCTCGTCCGAGACCTTCACGATGTCGGCCCGCGCGATCATCCGGTCGAGCCGGGCGCGGTAGCTTGCTTCGTCGCGGATGAAGCCGGGGCGGATATTGGGGTCGATCATGGTGACGCGAGCCTCGCTCTCGCGCGCCTGCAAAGCCTCGTAGGCGGTGCCGCAGGGCTCGACCACGAGGGAGATGCCGCCGAAGAACAGCGCATCCGCCCCCGGCTCGGGCAGGTCGTCCTCGCTCAGCATCCGCCCGGCGGTGTTCTCGTCGTAGAAGCTGTAGCTGGCATGGCCGTCGGCCAGCGTCACGAAGGCCAGCGTGGTCGGCCGGTCGGAGATATGCGCCGGGAAGGTGTCGACCTTCGAGGCCTCCAGCGATTCGCGCAGCAGGTCGCCGAACATGTCCGAGGAGATGCCCGAGAAGAAACCGGCGGGCGCGCCCATCCGGCCCATGGCGATGGCGGTGTTGAACACCGCGCCGCCCGCATAGGGCGCGAAGGCGGTCTCGCCACTTTCGGTGCGACGGGGCAGCATGTCGATCAGGGCTTCGCCGCAGGCGAGGATCATTCCGTTTCCTTCCGGATCTTGGGGCATCGGGATCGGCGCGGACAATGCCGCCTGACACGGGGTCGTGCAAGCGGGCTCACTGGTTGAGATAGCCGAAATAGCCCAGGATTGCAGCCGCGATCAAAGCGGCGATCACCGCGAGCGCGATCTTCCACTTCGAATAGGGCCGCGCGCCCTGCACCTTGCCCGAGCGGGCATTGACCACGAAGGCGTAGCTTTGCCCGCGGTAGCGATAGGCGGCGGTCCAGACCGGCAGCAGCACATGCTTGAAGGTGACGTCCGAGATCCGCGTCTCCATCGCCTCGATCCGCTGCTGGTCGCCGCCGATATCGGCGCGCACATCCGTGCGGATGACGTCCTCCATGATCCCGCGCGCCTCCTCATAGGCCGCGTCGAGTTCCACCTGGTAGCCCTCGGCCATGAAGCCCGCCACGTATTCGGGCCGGTAGGGGGTCAGCGCCGGAAGGTCCCAGGGCCCGAGCCTGTCGGTATGGGCCTTGGGCAGGGAGGTCGAGCCGAGCACGAGGATGTCGTCGAAGAAGCGCGCGACCCGGCCGCGCACCCGCCGCCAGCGGATGCGCGGCTCGCTGACCTGGGTGGGCTTGCCGTCGCGCATCACCGTGCGGGTGACGTAATAGGTGTCGCCGCGCTGGCCGCGATAGGCGGTCTCGGTCTGCGCGTCGAAGGTCCAGAACGGCACGTAGATGCCGTTCATCCGCCGCCCCTTGCGGGCGTATGCCCTGAGCCCGTTCGGCGCGAACCACAGGCTGCCGAGCCAGCGCGTCAGCGCCTCGTGCGCATGCGCCTCGTCGACCTCGAAGGGCAGCAGCGCGCGCGGCTTGATATGACGATGTGTGCCGGTATCGGCGACCACGGCGGTGTCGCAATAGGGGCAGCGCGTGGCATGGGTGCCGGGCGCGAACTCCACCTGCGCGCCGCAATTGGGGCAGGCGGCGATGCGCGTCTCCTCGATCTCGGAGAGCGGCACCTCGCCGCGCCGGGCGCTTTCGAAGTCGATCTCGCGCGTGGCCTCGGGGTCGCGCAGCGGCGCGATCGCCTCGTGGTGGCCGCAATGGGTGCAGACCAGCTCCGAGGTGCCGGGGGCGTAATGCATGTCGCTGCCGCAGACCGGGCAGGGAAAGCGGTGCTCCTCGACGACCTGCGCGGGCGCGGGATCGGCCAGACCGGTCATGCGCGGCTCATGGGACGGCGCACGACGAAGCTCACGGGGCGGGCGGCGGCGGCGGTGGCATCACGGTGAAGAGCTGCGCCAGCTCGTCCACATCCTCGGCCCGCTTCCAGCCGTCCTGACCGGCGGTCCAGACATGGGTGTCGCGGCCAAAGCCACCCTCGGTCACCATGCGGCCCAGACGGGCCTTGGAGAACGGGCCCGAAACCTCGCCATTCACCGCCAGATGCCAGACATGCTCGGCCGGGGGCGGCGGTGGCGGGGGCGGCGCGGCCTGCGGGGGCTGCGGCTGTTGCGGCTGCTGCTGCGCGCCGGGCATCGGCCCCCATGGGCCTTGCCCCGCGACCATGCCCATGCCGAAGCCCATGCCGGCCCCCATCGTGCCAGAGGGGTTGGCGGCGGCGGTGGTCATCGCCTCGGCGGCGGAATACTGGCCGAAACGGTTCAGATCGCCGACGATCCCCATCGAGGTCCGCTTGTCGAGCGCGCGCTCGACCGCATCGGGCAGGGAGATGTTCTCGACGTAGAATTCGGGGATCTCCAGACCGTATTGCGCGATCACCGGGGAGATGGCCTCGCGCACCACGCGGCCCAGATCGCCGGTATTGGCCGCCATGTCGAGCACCGGGATGCCCGATCCCGCGAGCACCCGGCTTGCCTCCTGCACGACGATGTTGCGGATCTGGTAGGAGATTTCCTGCGTGGTGAATTCGCCATCCGTGCCGACGATCTCGCGCAAGAACAGCGCCGGGTCCGCAACCCGCATCGCGTAGGAGCCGAAGGCGCGCAGCCGCACGGGGCCGAATTCGGGATCGCGGCACATCACCGGGTTCTTGGTGCCCCATTTCTGGTTGGTGATCCGGGTGGTGTTGACGAAGTAGACCTCGGACTTGAACGGCGAGCGGAAGCCGTGGTCCCAATGCTGCAGCGAGGTCATGATCGGCATGTTGTTGGTCTCGAGCATGTAGAGACCGGGCTTGAACACATCCGCCAGCTGGCCCTCATGCACGAAGACCGCCGCCTGCCCCTCGCGCACGGTGAGCTTGGCGCCGTACTTGATCTCGTGGCCCTCGCGCTCGAAGCGCCAGACCATGGTGTCGCGGCTGTCATCGGTCCAGTGGATGACGTCGATGAACTGGCCGGAAAGGAAATCGAGAATGCCCATGAATCGTCTCCTGTCGTGAGGGTCAGCTGTTGCCGCCGACCAGTTCCGCCGCGATCCGCCGCGCGATCGGCGCGGCCTCGACGGCGCTCATCCCGGGGCGAAGCCGCGGGTCGTAGAGCATTTTCAGCAAGAGCTCGTCATGCCGCGTCAGCAGGCCGAACTCCTCGTCGTCGTTGAAGATCGAGGGGCGCGCCTGCGGGCTGTCATTGGCCAGCCCCATGCCTTGGGCCAGCTCCTCGTGGATGCAGGCAAGGCGCAGCATGTCGGGATGCTCGCCCCGGATCAGCGCCACGGCGCGGCTGTAGGTATTGCCGCCATCTTCCGAGAAGGCGATGACGAGGCACAGCGTCGAGCGCGACGGGTTCAGGAAGGCGCGCACCGAGCTTTCGGCGATGCCCGGCACCATCTGCTTGAGCTTCGCCTCATAGCCGAGCCGGTCCTCCTCGTTGAGGATCAGCACCGAGAAATTGCCCTCGCCCGCGGTCTGGCCGATCGGCACGCCGGTGAGCCGCGACAGCCGCGCGGCATAGGCCGCGACGGCATTGCGGTCGCGCGCGCGCTGCTTGGCGGGGACGGTCTCGCCGAACTGCACATCCATGCGGATCGGCGTCTCCCAGCGGCGCAGGCGGCTCATCGTCGCCTCGGCGCGCAGGTTCGCGCCATCGGCCACGTATTCGTCGTAAAGCGCGATGCGGATGAAGTTGCGCGCCAGCATCGTGTCGGTGAAGGGCGTGTCCGGCCCGCCGCCATCGCCGCGCAACAGGCCCTGGGTCACGAGGTCGGATTGCAGCCGCGCGTAATGCTGCGACAGGGCCTTGCTCGCCGCCGAGCGCGCCGGGTCGGGGCTGGCGGCGGGGCGCGGCTGCGGCGCCGGGGTCGCCTCCGGGGCGCTGGGGGTCGGCGCCTTGGCCACCGGCTGGTTGCGCGGCGGTGTCACGGGCACGAGCTCGACCTCAGGCGCGCAGCCCGCCGCGAATGCCAGGACCGATGCCCCGAGGATCATGCCGAGCGACCGCACCCCCATGCCCCGCTCACCCCCGCGAGGGCGCGGCGGCCCGGCCGCGCGCGGCACCCAGCGCCGATTTCAGCTCGTCTTCCATGCGGCGCAGCTCGGCCTCGGCCTCGGCGCGCTTGCGCTTGCCCTCATCGGCGATGTCGAGGCTTTCGTCGATCGTGGCGATGAGGTTGGCATTGGCCGCCTTCACCGCCTCGATGTCGAACACGCCGCGCTCCATCTCGGTGCGGATCGCCTTGTTGGCCGAGCGCAGGTTCTCGGCGTTCGAGCGCAGAAGATCGTTGGTGAGATCATTGGCCTCGCGCACGGCACCCGCCGCCGCCGCGCCGCGCTGGATCGTCACCGCCTGCGCCAGCTGCGTCTCCCACAGCGGCACGGTGTTCACGAGGGTCGAGTTGATCTTGGTGACGAGGCTCTTGTCGTTCTCCTGCACCAGACGGATCGAGGGCAGGGACTGCATCGTCACCTGCCGGGTGAGCTTGAGGTCGTGCACCCGGCGCTCCAGATCGTCGCGCGCGGCGCGCATGTCGCGCAGCTCCTGCGCGGCCATGACCTGCTCCTCCTCGGGGGCGGCCTCGACCCGGGCCTGCTGCGCCGGGATCTCGCTCTCGTCGATCTCCCTCAGCCGCGCCTCGCCGGCGGCGATGTAGAGCGCCAGCTCGTCATAGAAGGCGAGCGTCTTGTCGTAGAGCACGTCGAGGCTCTCGATGTCCTTCATCAGCGCGTGCTCGTGGCGCAGAAGCTCGTCGGTGATGCGGTCGATCTGGCCTTGCACCTCGCGGTAGCGCTCGGTGAACTTCGCCAGCGGCTTGGCGCGGCCCATCAGCCTGTCCCACAATGAGCGTTTGCGGTTCGGGTCGAGCTCGCCCACGTCGAAGCCGCGGATCGTGGCGACGATGTCGCGCAGGCTGTCGCCCGCCGGGCCCACATCCTTGTTCTGCACGCCCTGCAGCATCGACTGGCTGATCTGCTGCAATTCGGCCTGCGCGCCCGAGCCGAAGCGCACGATGGAATTGGTGTCGCCGAGGTCGATCTCGGTCATCCGCTTGCGGATCTCGGCGCTTTGCTCGGGCGCGGCCGCCTCCAGCGTCAGCTCGGGCGCCGGGTCGGGCAGGCGCGCGTCGTTCAGCACCTCGATCTCGGTCATGCGGGCGGCCGCCGCGTCGCGGGTCTTGTCGGACATCACTCGTTCCCTTCTTCAGACTTCGCCACAACGCCCTCGCGCGCCAGGCGATCCCGCAACACCCGGATCTCGATATCCATGTCGGTCCGGTCCGAAAGCAGCATCGTCTCGGTGCGGGCCGCGAAGTTGGCGTCGAGATCCGTCAGGAGCGATTCATACTCGGCCCGCGCCGCGCTGTCGCGGTTTCGCTGCCAAAGCTCCGCGAATTTCACCGAAGCGTCGCGCGCGCCCATCAGGTAGACGCCGAGATAGCGCCGCGCCTGCGTCAGGTCGCGCGGATCGCGCTCCACGGTGCGGATCATCTCGCGCGCGCGGGCCTGAAAGGCGGTGACGCGCTCGTCGAGGTGGCGGTCGCGCAGGCCCGAGATCGCCTCGCGCATCTGCGCGAGATAGCTCTCGGCCTCGTCGACCACCTTGGCCACCCGGTCCTGCTGGTGGTCGTCCACCCCCTCGATCCGCTTGTCCGACATCGGGTCGATCCCGAAGGAGGCGACATGCAGCCCCGAGGCCGCGAGCCCGTAGAGCGCGGCACCGACGATCCCGCCATCGCCGGACCATGCCGCGAGTGCCACGCCGAGGCCGGTGAGCCCCGAGGCCATCATCTTGCGCGGCCAGGCCGGGCGGCGCGCCACGGCGCGCGCACGCCATTCGGCCTCGGCCCGAAGCCCGTCGCGCAAGAGGAACGCCGCCGCCGCGAGCACGCCCGCGCCCGCGAGCCCCGCGACGAGACCGGCAGGCCCCGCGCCGAGCGAGAACAGCGCCAGAAGGGCGGGCGGCACGAAGAGCAGGTTCACCCGCGCGCCCGCCGGGTCGATCCGCGGCGCATCGCGCGGATCGGGGGCGGGGGCGGCGGTGCCGTCATCGCTCTGTCCGGGGCTGTAGCGCCCGCCGAAGCGCCGCGCCATCAGCCGGCCCCCAGCAGGCCGGTGGCGGTGCCGGCCATCAGCGCCAACAGCACGATATAGGCGATCGTCCGAAACGGGGCAGGCATGGCATCCTCCTGTGGGACGGGCGGCGCGGCGCGCCGTCGCGCCAGGCCGCGCAGCGCCTTGAGCGCCTGGCCGCCGGCAAAGACCAGCGCGGCGGCGATGAGCAGCAGCAGGACAAGTCGCATCATGGCCCGTGAATTCCTTGGTCAGTCCTCTTGGATAATAGGGGCCATGCCACGCGTTTTCGAGAGGCGCTCAGCGTTTGGGCGGTTTCGGCCCCCGCCCGCCGGAGGGCGCGCCGCGCCCCGGCTGCGCCTTCGCGGCCTGCTTGCGCGCGCCGCCCGGCCCCCTGGGGCCGTCCTTGCCGCCACCACGCACAGCGGGCCTGGCGCCGGGGCTGCCATCGGGGCGGCGGCGCTGCACCTTGGGGCCGTCGCTTTCGCCCAGCTGCTCGCGCAGCACCTTGGGCCGGATCTCCTCGACTTCGCCGGGCTGAAGATTGCCGATCTGGAACGGGCCGTAGCTGACCCGGATCAGCCGGTTCACCGTCACCTCGAGCGCGGCCATGACACGGCGGATCTCGCGGTTCTTGCCCTCGCGCAGCCCGATCGTCAGCCACGCATTGGCACCCTGCTGGCGATCGAAGGTCACCTGCATCGGCTGGTAATCGACGCCCTCGACCGAGATACCCTTGCGCAGCCGGTCGAGCTTTTCCTCGCTGACCGAGCCGTTGATCCGCACCCGGTAGCGCCTGAGCCAGCCCGTGGAGGGCAGCTCCAGCCGACGCTTCAGCTCGCCGTCATTGGTGAGCAGCAACAGCCCCTCGGAGTTGAGGTCGAGACGGCCCACGCTCATCACCCGCGGCAGGTCGTCCGGCAGCTCGTCGAAGACGGTCTTGCGGCCCTTCTCGTCCGAGGCGGAGGTCACGAGGCCCGCGGGCTTGTGATAGAGCCACAGCCGCGCGGGCTCGGGCGCGGCGAGCGGCGCGCCATCGACGGTGATGCGGTCCTTTTGCGTCACGTTCAGCGCCGGGGAAAAGATCCGCGTGCCGTTCACCTTGACGCGGCCATCCTCGATCATGCGCTCCGCCTCGCGGCGCGAGGCGACGCCGGCACGCGCGAGAACCTTGGCGATCCGGTCGCCCTCTGGGGTGTCGTTCTTGTCCATGCCCCCGCCATAGCCGCTCGCGCGCCCCCTTGCCAGAGCGCAGGCGGGCAGGGCATCAGGCCGCATGCGGTTTCGCTCCCATATGACCCTCGCGCTGACCGAGGCGCGCGCCGCCGCCGCGCGCGGCGAGGTGCCGGTGGGCGCGGTGGTGGCGGATGCGTCGGGCCGGGTGATCGGGCAGGCGGGCAACCGCACGCGCGAGAGAAGCGATCCCACGGCGCATGCCGAAATGCTGGCGATCCGGCAGGCCTGCGCCAGCCTTGGCTCCGAGCGGCTGACGGGCTGCGCGCTATGGGTAACGCTGGAGCCTTGCCCGATGTGCGCCGCCGCCATCTCCTACGCCCGGATCGCGCGGCTGCATTACGGCGCGGCGGACCCCAAATCCGGCGGCGTGGCGCAAGGCGCGCGCGTCTTTTCGCACCCGCAATGCCACCATCGCCCCGAGATCTTCGACGGGATCGCGGCAGGGGAAGCCCAAGCGCTGCTCGCCCGGTTCTTCGCGGGGCTGCGAAATGGGTGAGGCCGCGCGCGGGGCCGGCCATGCGCCATGCGTATTTCAGGAAAGATGAACCGGGGGGCGGCGCGAAAGAATTGATCGCCCGCGCGGGGTGGGGGTTCTGGACTTGGCCCGCGCCCGGCCCGATATTGGCGCCATGAGTCTGCCCCCCGGTTTCCTCGACGAATTGCGCACGCGCCTCAGCCTCGGCCAGGTGGTCGGGCGCAAGGTCGCGTGGGACATGAAGAAGTCGAACCAGTCCAAGGGCGACTTCTGGGCGCCGTGCCCCTTTCATCAGGAAAAATCGGCAAGCTTCCACGTCGACGACCGCAAGGGCTTCTACTACTGCTTCGGCTGCCACGCGAAGGGCGACGCGATCTCCTTCGTGCGCGAGACCGAGAATGTCGACTTCATCGAGGCGGTGAAGATCCTCGCGGGCGAGGCCGGCATGGCCATGCCCGAGCGCGATCCGCAGGCGCAAAAGAAGGCCGATCGGCGGAGCGAGCTGGTCGAGGTGATGGAGCAGGCGGTGCAGTGGTTCCGCATGCAGCTGCGCACCAATGGCGCAGCGGCGGCGCGTGACTACCTCGCCGGGCGCGGGCTCGACGGCGAGGCGCAGGCGCGCTGGGAGCTGGGCTTCGCCCCCGACGACCGCGCCGCGCTCACCCGCGCGCTCAAGGGCAAGGGCATCCCCGAGGAGATGATCGTCGCCGCCGGTCTGGCCGCAAGGCCCGAAGGCGGTGGCGCGTCCTATGACCGGTTTCGTGGGCGCATCATCTTTCCCATACGCGACGCGCGCGGCCGCGCCATCGCGCTGGGCGGGCGGGCGATGGACCCCAATGCGCGGGCGAAATACCTCAATTCCCCCGAGACCGAGCTCTTCGACAAGGGGCGCAACCTCTACAATCTCGGCCCGGCCCGCGAGGCGGCGGGCAAGGGTGAGCCGCTGGTCGTGGCCGAAGGCTACATGGATGTGATCGCGCTGTCGGAGGCCGGGTTGAAGGCGGCGGTGGCGCCGCTGGGAACGGCCGTCACCGAAAGCCAGCTGCAGATGATGTGGCGCGTCCATCCCGAGCCGGTGATCGCGCTCGACGGCGATGCGGCGGGGCTGCGCGCGGCGCGCCGCGTGATCGACCTCGCGCTGCCGCTGATCGGCGCGGGGCAGGGGCTGCGCTTCGCGCTGATGCCCGAGGGGCTCGATCCCGACGACCTGATCCGCGCCAAGGGCGCGACCGCGATGCGCGAGGTGGTGGCGCAGGCCCAGCCCATGGTGCAGCTGCTGTGGCGGCGCGAGACCGAAGGCCACGACTTCGACAGCCCCGAACGGCGCGCCGCGCTCGACAAGCGGCTGCGCGAGGCGGTGGCCCAGATCCGCGAGCCGGATCTGCGCGGCCATTACGAGGCCGAGCTGAAACGCCTCAAATGGGAGCTGTTCAACCCGCGCCGCCAGGGTGGCCCGACCCGGATCGACCGGGGCGGCAAGGGCGGCTTCTTCAAGCCCGGCCAGCTGCCGCTGGCCCCCAGCCCCTCCGCGCGCGCCTCCATGCTCGCCACCGGCGGCGTGGTCGAGGATCACCTGCGCGAGGCGGTCATCCTCGCCACGCTGATCGCCACGCCCGAGGTGCTGCACGAGTTCGAACCGGCGCTGGAGCGGATGGATTGCCGCGACCCCGACCACGCCGCATTGGCGCATGGCATCCTTGCCTGCCACCACGAGGCCGACCTGCGCGGCGCGCTCGAGGCGCGGCTCGGCGCGCAGGCTCTTGAAACCCTGTTCTCCCAGCGCCATGTGGCGATCAGCCCGGGCGTCCGCCGACCCGGCGACGCCGAGCTGGCGCGCATGTGCCTCGCCGAGGAGCTGGCCAAGCTCGACGCGCGGCGCGGCCATGCGAGGGAGCTGGCCGAGGCGGTCGAGGACCAGTCGGGCTTGAGCGACGAGGGGCTGACATGGCGCCTGTCGCGCGCGGCCGAGGCGCTCGACAAGGCGGGGCGCGGCGACGGGGAGGACACGACCGAATACGAATACGGCACCAACGGCGCACCGATGCGGCGCGACGAGAGGTCCGAATTCGACGCCCTTCTGGGGACCATCGCCTTCGGCAAGGCGGGGCCCAGGGACGGCTGAACCGCGACCCGCCGCACCCGATTCGGCGGCGGACGTTGCAAAAGCATCAAAGAATCGGGCGCCGGGAGGTTGCGAATCGCGGCCCTTGCGGGTTGATTCGGGCAGTCCGAATCACTGCCCGGCGCTGGACAGGACGTTCACCGAACGAGGAGCCCTTCATGGCCGCGAAAGACACCGACGACCGCAAGGACGACGACCAGGACGGGGCGATGACGCTCGACATGAGCCAGGCGGCGGTCAAGAAGATGATCTCCGAAGCGCGCGAGCGCGGCTACATCACCTACGACCAGCTCAACCAGGTCCTGCCGCCCGATCAGGTCTCCTCGGACCAGATCGAGGACGTCATGTCGATGCTCTCGGAAATGGGCATCCAGGTGACCGAGGCCGAGGAGAGCGAAGAGGTCGAGGAGAGCGGCTCGCGCGAGGTCGCCACGGTCAGCGGCAACCGCGAGGTCGCGCTGGGCGGCGCCGAGGCCGAGAAGCTCGACCGCACCGACGACCCGGTGCGCATGTATCTGCGCGAGATGGGCTCGGTCGAGCTTCTGAGCCGCGAGGGCGAGATCGCCATCGCCAAGCGCATCGAGGCCGGCCGCAACACCATGATCGCCGGGCTCTGCGAAAGCCCGCTGACCTTCCAGGCGATCACGATCTGGCGCGACGAGCTTCTGTCCGAGGACATCCTGCTGCGCGACGTGATCGACCTCGAGACCACCTTCTCGGGCCAGATGGGCGACGAGGAGGGCGAGGAGCCCGTGGTCGAGCCCGGCGCCGCCGCCCCGGCGGAGAAGTCCGAGCGCGGCTCGGGCGACAAGCCCGAATACGACGCCGACGGCAACCCGATCCGCAGCAACGATGATGACGACGACGACGACGAGCAGCACAACATGTCGCTCGCCGCGATGGAGGCCGCGCTCAAGCCGCGCGTGCTCGAAACGCTCGACACCATCGCCGAGAATTTCGACCGCCTCTCCGCGATGCAGGACGCGCGCATGTCCGCGACCCTCAACGAGGATGCGAGCTTCTCCAAGGCCAACGAGGCCGAGTACCAGGCGCTGCGCTCCGAGCTGGTGATCCTCGTCAACTCGCTGCACCTGCACAACAACCGCATCGAGGCGCTGATCGACCAGCTCTACGGCATCAACCGCCGGATCATGTCGATCGATTCGAGCATGGTGAAGCTCGCCGACCAGGCTCGCATCAACCGCCGCGAGTTTATCGACGCCTATCGCGGCGCCGAGCTCGATCCCTCCTGGATGGACCGCATGGCCGAAAAGCCGGGCCGGGGCTGGCAGGCGCTGTTCGAGCGTTCCTCGGGCAAGGTCGAGGAGCTGCGCGGCGAGATGGCGCAGGTCGGCCAGTATGTCGGCGTCGACATCGGCGAATTCCGCCGCATCGTCCAGCAGGTCCAGAAGGGCGAGAAGGAGGCGCGCGCCGCCAAGAAGGAGATGGTCGAGGCCAACCTGCGCCTCGTGATCTCGATCGCCAAGAAATACACCAATCGCGGTCTGCAGTTCCTCGACCTCATTCAGGAAGGCAATATCGGCCTGATGAAGGCCGTCGACAAGTTCGAGTATCGCCGCGGTTACAAGTTCTCGACCTACGCGACATGGTGGATCCGGCAGGCGATCACCCGCTCGATCGCCGATCAGGCGCGCACCATCCGCATTCCCGTGCACATGATCGAGACGATCAACAAGCTGGTGCGGACGGGGCGCCAGATGCTGCACGAGATCGGCCGAGAGCCCACGCCCGAGGAGTTGGCCGAAAAGCTGCAGATGCCGCTCGAGAAGGTCCGCAAGGTGATGAAGATCGCCAAGGAGCCGATCTCCCTCGAAACGCCGATCGGCGACGAGGAAGACAGCCAGCTCGGCGACTTCATCGAGGACAAGAACGCGATCCTGCCGCTGGATTCCGCCATTCAGGAAAACCTGAAGGAGACGACGACCCGCGTTCTCGCCTCGCTCACCCCGCGCGAGGAGCGGGTGCTCAGGATGCGCTTCGGCATCGGCATGAACACCGACCACACGCTCGAAGAGGTCGGCCAGCAGTTCTCGGTGACGCGCGAGCGGATCCGCCAGATCGAGGCCAAGGCGCTGCGCAAGCTCAAGCATCCGAGCCGCTCGCGCAAGCTGCGCAGCTTCCTCGACCAGTAAGCGCGAGGCGAAATTATACGAAACGGCGGCAGGACATCCTGCCGCCGTTTCGCGTTTCTGCGGCTTTCACAACGCCGGGTTGACGGGTCGGGGCCGAACCGTGAACATCGGCGCAGTTCCAGACAGGATGTTCCCATGCCCTCCGATCCCCTCCTTCTCGCCAGCCTCGGCGCGGCCCTTCTTCTCCTGCTCGCGCTCGTCGCGGTGCTGACCGGGCTCAGGGGCGCGCGCACGGCACTGGCCGGGTTGCGCGCCGATCTCGATGCCGGGCGGCGCGATCTCGACGAGAGCCGGGCGCGGGCCGAAGGGCAGGGCACGCGGCTCGAAGAGCGCGAACGCGAGCTGAAGGCGCTGAAGCAGGAGCTGGCCGAGGCCCGCCGCGCCCAGTTCGAAAGCGACGCGGCGCATGGCGAGACACGTTCGGCCAAGGCGGCGCTGGAGGAGGCCCGGCGCGGGCTGGAGCAGGCGCGCGACGAGTTGAAGGCACAGCTGGAGAAGGTCACGCAGGAGATGCGCGAGCTTCAGGCGCGCCATGCGCAGCTGCAATCCGACCACGCCGCGCTGCAGGCCGACAGCGCGGGCCAGATCGCGGGCGCGGAGAAGCGGATCGCCGAGCTCAAGGAGCTGCGCGAGGAGATGTCGCGCCGCTTCGAGGAGCTGGCGACCAAGACCCTGCGCCAGACCGGCGAGGATTTCTCCAAGGCCAACACCGCCAAGCTGACCGAGCTTCTGACGCCCTTCCGCGACCACGTCTCGCGCTTCGAGACCGAGCTGCGGCAGGTGCATGGCAAGGCCGACGAGGAGCGCGCGCGCCTGGGCCAGCAGATCGAGATGCTGACGACGCAGTCCGAGACGATCCGTTCGGAGGCGGCGGCACTCACCCGCGCGCTCAAGGGCGACAAGCAAAAGCAGGGCGCCTGGGGCGAGATGATCCTCGAACGCATCCTCGAAAGCTCGGGGCTGGAGCGCGGCACGCATTACACCGTGCAGGAAAGCCATACCGACGAGGCGGGCGCGCGCTGGCGGCCCGACGTGGTCATCAAGATGCCGCGCGGCAAGAGCCTCGTGGTCGACAGCAAGGTGAGCCTCGTCGCCTACGAGGCGGCGGTCAATGCCGAGACGGAGGAAGAGCGCAAACGCCACCTGCGCGACCATGTCGCTTCGGTGAAGCGCCATATCGACCAGCTCGCCGCCAAGGGCTACCACGCGATGCAGGAGGGCTCGGTCGATTACGTGCTGATGTTCATGCCGATCGAGGGCGCGCTTTCGGCGGCGCTGTCGGAGACGGGCGATCTGACCGCTTATGCCGTCTCCAAGGGGGTGGGGGTGATGACGCCCACGACGCTGATGGTGACGTTGCGCACCGTCGATCACATCTGGACGGTCGAGCGGCGCGAGAGCAACGCCGAGGACATCGCCAAGCGGGCGGGGCTTCTCTACGACAAGGTCGCGGGCTTCGTCGCCAACATGGATCAGGTGGGCCGGGCGCTGGCCACCGCGAGCCGCGCGCATGACGACGCGATGGGGCAGCTTTCGACCGGGCGGGGCAACGTGCTGGGCCAGATCGAAAAGCTCAAGGCGATGGGCGCGCGCACGCAAAAGACCCTCGCCGTGGAGTTCGACGATGCCGGGGACGAGACGCCCGGAAAGCTCGCGCTCGATGCGCGTGAACCCGCGGAGTGAGCCTCATGGAGCCTGAGTGTTGCCCCCGCGCCACTGGTCTTCAGCCGCATGTAAACTAATACGAAACCTTCCGAGTGCTTTCGTGTTGGTCATGCAGGATCGAGACGGGAGACACCGCCATGAAAAAGCCGATTGCCATCGCCCTCGCAGCCGCCCTGACCATGCCGCTCATGGGTGTCGCGCCGATCCTGTCCTCGGCCGCCGGCTTCGCCGACATGACCGAGCCCGCCAGCCGCTATGACCTCGACGGCGTGATCGAGATCCCGGTGGCCGCCGCCGAGATCGAAGACTGCCGCGCCACGCTGGAGCAGGTCTTCATCGGCGGCGGGGCCGAAGATGCTGCCGCGCCTTCGGTGCGCTGCGTGGCGATCTGAGCCTTGCACCGGCGCTTCGATATCGCGACGCGCGGGCCGGGGCTGACGGAATTCACCCGTGACGTCGCCGATTTTGTCGACAGCGCCTCTGCCGATGAGGCGCTGCTGACCCTCTTCGTGCGCCATACCTCCTGCTCTCTGCTGATACAGGAAAACGCCGACCCCGAGGTGCGCGGCGACCTCGCGGCCTTCTTCCACCGGCTGGTGCCGCCCGGCGACGACCCCGCGATGTCCTACCTGACCCACACCTATGAGGGGCCGGACGACATGCCGGGGCATATCAAGTCCGCGCTCTTGCCGACCTCGCTGCAGATCCCGGTGATCGGCGGGCGCATGGCCTTGGGCACCTGGCAGGGGATCTACCTCTTCGAGCATCGGCAGGCGCCGCATCGGCGCGAGGTGATCGGCCTTCTGCGCTGAGGCCGCCTCGCTATCTGGTGGGTCCGTCACGACCCCTACCCAATTCTTGGGCATCTCCCTATACTGGCGGTGGAAGGCGGGCCAAGCCCCCCAAGAGATGTGACGAGGACCCGGATGCGCTGCCCGTTTTGTGGAAATCTAGACACGCAGGTCAAGGACTCGCGCCCTGCCGAGGATCATGCCGCGATCCGGCGCAGGCGCTTTTGCCCCTCCTGCAGCGGGCGCTTCACCACTTATGAGCGCGTGCAGCTGCGCGATCTGGTGGTGATCAAGTCCAATGGACGGCGCGAGGAGTTCGACCGCGACAAGCTCGAACGCTCGATCCGCATCGCGCTGCAAAAGCGCCCCGTGGAGCCCGAGCGCATGGATCAGATGATTTCGGGCATCGTGCGCCGGCTCGAAAGCATGGGCGACACCGACATTCCCTCCGCCAAGATCGGCGAGATCGTCATGGAGTCGCTCGCCCGGATCGACACGGTGGCCTATGTGCGATTTGCCAGCGTCTACATGAATTTCCAGGCCGTGGGCGATTTCGATCGTTTCATGTCCCAGCTTCGCCCCGACCCGGCCAACAAGTGAGCATGGCGCGCGATCGGCGCTTCATGGCGCTGGCGCTGTCCCTGGGGCGGCGCGGGATGGGGCGGGTCTGGCCCAACCCGAATGTGGGCTGCGTCATCGTGGCGAGGGCTCGGATCGTCGGGCGGGGCCGCACCGCCGATGGCGGCAGGCCGCATGCCGAAACGCAGGCGCTGGCGCAGGCGGGCGAGGCCGCGCGCGGGGCCACGGCCTATGTCACGCTGGAGCCCTGCGCGCATCATGGCCGCACGCCGCCCTGCGCCGAGGCGCTGGTGGCGGCTGGCGTGGCGCGTGTGGTGGTGGCGGCGCAGGACCCCGACCGCCGGGTTGCGGGCCGCGGCATCGCGCGGCTGCGCGCGGCGGGGATCGCGGTCGAGACGGGGCTGATGGAGGCCAAGGCGCGGCGGGATCTCGCGGGGTTCCTCAGCCGGATCGAGCGCGACCGGCCCTTCGTCACCCTCAAGCTCGCCGCCAGCCTCGACGGGCGCATCGCCACCGGCACCGGCGAGAGCCGCTGGATCACCGGGCCGCAGGCGCGGGCGCGGGTCCACATGATGCGCGCCCGGCACGACGCGGTCATGGTCGGCGGCGGCACGGCGCGGGCGGACGACCCGATGCTCAACGTGCGGGGCTTGGGCATCGACCGTCAGCCGGTGCGGGTGGTGGTGTCGCGCAGGCTCGACCTGCCGCCCGAGGGCGCGCTGGCGCGCAGCGCCGGGGACATCCCGCTTTGGCTGTGCCACGACCGGGCCGTCGATCCCGCGCCATGGACGGCGCGCGGCGCGGTGAGCCTGCCTTGCGGCCTGTCGAACGGGCAGGTCGATGTCGCGCAGGTGATGGCGGCGCTGGCGGAGAGGGGCCTGACGCGGGTGTTTTGCGAAGGCGGGGCGGGGCTGGCCGCCTCGCTTCTTGCCGCCGGTCTCGTGGACGAGCTGGCGCTGTTCACCGCCGGCTGCGCGATCGGGGCCGAGGGCACGCCGGCGCTTGCGGCGATGGGGATCGACCGGCTGGCCGAAGCGCCGCGCCTGCGGCTGGCGCATCAGGAGCGCATCGGCGCGGATCTTCTGAGCCTGTGGCGCAGGCCCTGAGCCTGCCTCACCGCCGCCAGAGCGGCGCGGCGGAGGCGAAGACGCCTTGCAGCCTGGCCAGCGCGCGCAGGCCGGGGCGGCGTGCGATCTCTCCTGATGCCAGTCGTTCGAGCACCAGTTCCGGCGGGCAGGGCCTGCCGCTCACGGGGTCGAAATAGCGCGGCCAGCCGATCAGCGCCGCATGGGCGAGGCTCCAAAGATCGGGGCGCGCTTGCCGGCGCGGGCAGGGCGGGCCGAGGTCGCGGGTCAGCCCCCAGCCCGCATAGAAGGGCGTGCCGAGGCAGGTGACGGGCCGCTCGCGCAGCAGAGCCTCGAAGCCGATGCCCGAAGTCATGGTCCAGACCTCGTCGGCCACCTCCAGCGCCTCCACCGCGCCGACGCCGATGAGCACGACATCCGCCGCGAGATGCGGCTCGGCCACTGCGCCGGGCCTGAGCCCCGCCTCGACGTCGGGATGCGGCTTGTAGAGGATCACCGCCTCGGGATGCGCGGCGCGGACCGCCTGCAACAGGGCGAGATTGCTGCGCACCGCGCCCGCGCCAAGCCGGATCGCGGCGTCGTCCTCGACCTGCCCGGGCACGAGGATGCGGTGCCCCTCGGGCAGCGGCGGCAGCTCTGTGCCCGCGAGGTTGTATTTCGACAGCCCGGCCGCGCGCAGCCCTTCGACCAGCCGCCGCGCGCGGCGGCGCTCGGCGTCGGGCAGGGCGGGCGAGGCCGCGATCAGCCGCTCCATCCGGCTTTCGCGCGCGGGGTCGTAATGCAGGCCGAGATCGTCGAGCCCGAGGCTGGCGGGCGGCACCAGCGCCGCGCCCAGCCCGCGCGAGCGCAGGAAACCGTCCTCGATGCGCACCGCGCCCTCGGGGGCCGGCCGGTCGCCCCAGACCATCAGCCGCCGCCCCTGTTTTTCGGCCAGAGCGGCGGCCCGCTCCGGCGGATCGACGAAGCGCACCGCCCGCTGCGTGCCAAAGCCCTTCTGGATATGGCGTCGCTTCCACAGCCGCATGCCGCTGGCGACCCAGCCCGCCCGATCCTCGCGCCAGGCGCGGGTCTCGGCCTCGAAGGCGTCGAGCGCGGTCTCGAAGCTGCAGGCGCGGCGCTCATGCGGGTCGTGCCAATGCGGGTAGAGGATCATCGCCGCGGCGAAGAGCTGCGCGCGGGTCAGCCGCCGCTGCCGCCGGTCGACCGGCGCGCGGTCCTGCGTGAGCCCCCAGCCCGCGTAGAAGGGCTGGCCATGGACCACCGGCCTGTGCCCGGCGAGGATCGCCTCGAACCCCATCTGCGAGGAAAAGACATGCACCGCCACGGCCCCCTCCAGAAGCCGCCATGGCGAAAGGGGCGCGTCGCAGATCTGCATGTTCGGCCCGAGATCCGTTTCGCGCAGATGCCCGGCACGAAAGCCCTGCTGCGTCTCGGGATGGGTCTTGACGAGGATGCGCGCGCCGGGATGCGCCTCGCGCGCCTCGAACAGCATCTCCAGAAAGCTGTTGCGGTCGCCCCGGCTGGCGCGCACCGCCGCATCCCCCGCCGTCTGGTCGACCACGAGGACATAGCCCGGCGGCGGCGCTTCGAGATCGGGGTCGAAGCCGCTGTATTTGGTCAGCCCGGCGCCGCGCATCCGCGAGATGCCGTCGCGCGCCCGGTCGAGCAGGGCGGTGTCGTCGAGCGGATGCGTGGCCAGCAGGGTTTCGAGATCGCTCGGGCGGGCGGGGTCGAAATGCGCGCCCGCGTGATCGATCAGCAGGCCCAGCGGCGGCGCGCCGGCCCGGCCGGGGCGCACCGAGCGCAGGAAGGCGTCCTCGATCCGCACCAGCGCCGCGCCGCGCCGCGCGGCGACGGCGATGCCGCGCTGGGCGGTCGGGCTCGCCCCCCAGATCCCGACGAGGTCGTGGCGGCCGGGCAGGCCGCTGCGCACCGCGTAGCCCGCCGCGCGCAGCCGCGCCCGCATCGGCCGCGCCAGAAGGCCGCCATTGTAGACGTAAAGGCGGCGCGGGCCGGGGCCGGGCAAGCTCAGCGCACGGACTCGGCGGCGGCGCGCGTCGCGGTGAGCGAGCCGGTCAGCCCGCTGATCACCCGGTTGAACTCGACGATCGGCGCTTCGGTCACATAGACGGTATCGTCGTCGCGGATCGCGAAGTCGCGGGCGAGGAACATGCCGTTGGGCCGGGTCAGGTCGAGCACGTAGACCAGCCGCTGCGTGCCGACGAGATCGGGGATGCCGGTGATCTGGCTGGCGATCACGGCGGGCTCGTTGCGGAAGACGAAGACCCCGGTCGGATCGGCGAGCTGCGGGTTGAGACCGCCGACGCGGGCGATCGCCTCGATGGCCGAGATGTTGCGGCTTTCGAAATCGACCAGCTCCTGCGCCCCGGTGGCGCCCAGCGCGGTGAAGTCGCGCGTGTCGGCCTCGACGAGGATGCGGTCGCCGCCGCGCAGCGCGATATCGGCGCGCGGGTGTTCGTAGATGTCCTGGAACCAGATCTCGCCGGTGGTGCCGCCGCGGGTGACCGTGACCTGCGCGAGCTCGGGCCGCACGCTGACGCCGCCGGCGGCGGCGAGCATGGCCGAGAGCGTGCGGGTCGGCCGCTCGATCGGGTAGACGCCCTGCGCGCCGACGTCGCCCACCACCGAGACGGTCGAGCCGTCGCCCGCGAGGCGGCGCACCTGCACCTGCGGATCGGGGGTCTGGGCTTCGAGCTTTTCGCTGATGATCCGGCGGATCGCCTCGGGGGTGTTGCCCGCCGCGCGAATCCGGCCCGCATAGGGCACGAAGACGAAGCCCGCCCCGTCGACCTGCACCTCTTCGAGCACGGTGGCGTTCTGGCCCGAGGGGACGAGCAGGCCGTCATCGACGTTTTCCCAGATGGTCAGCCCCAGCACGTCGCCGGGCTGGATCGTGTCGGAGCCCAGCAGGGCCGCGGATTCGAAGGCGGCGGCAAAGCCCAGCGCCGGGGTGACCCCGGCGATGCGGTTGACCCGGTCGTCCACGGCGACGACGAAGGCATCGCCCTCGCGCAGCACGGAGCCCGCGAAGATCTCGTTCTTGCTGGGGCCCGAGCGCGGGGTGAGCCCGCAGCCGGCGACGAGGGCGATGGCGGCCGCGAGGGCCGCGCCGCGGGCGAGGCGGTGGGTAAGGGGTGTCACTGCGCGGTCTCCTCGACCTGTTCCTGTCTGCCTGCGACCCCGCGCCGGGGGCCGGTCTGCCTGCGGCCCGTTGGTCCGGGCCGACATGATTGAGCTGGGGCAAGGGTCTGCCCGTCGCGGGCAAGGCTAGCGCGCGGGGCATGCGGTGACCAGTTGCCCCGTGCCGGGCGGGCGGTGGCGGCGGGCGCGGTGTGGCTTGCGGGCCGCGCCGCTCAGGGCAGCGCGCGCAGCGGCTGGCGCGGCGCGACCCGGCCGGTGCGCAGCGCGTCATAAGGGTCTTCAGCGGCAAGCATCATGTCCGCCACCTGCCGCAGCAGCCGTCTTCGCCCGCCCGAGGAATAATAGCCGCCCGACACCTGGCTCGTCTCAAGGAGGAAGCGGCGGTAGTCGCGATAGGCGCGCCGATCGGGGCGCTGCGGCGCGGCGAAGAACTCGGCCAGCGGCTGGGTCGAGGCGAGATCGGGCTTGGAATAGACGGCGCGGCCGAAGGCCTTGAGCGGGATGCCGCGCCACAGCACCTGCTGCCCGGCGGTGGAGTTCACCGTGACGGCGGTGCGCGCCGCATCCAGAAGCCGCGCCAGCTTGCCGCCGCGCAGGTAATGCACCCGGTCGGCCACGCCCTGCGCGCGGGCCGCCTCGCGGATGATGCGCTTGAGCGGGGCCTGCCCGTTTTCCAGAGGATGCGCCTTGAACACGAGGTGGTGGTGCCGCGGCGCGCCGCGGGCGAAACCCTCGATGACCAGTTCGAGAAACTCCGACATCTTCGTGAAGGGCGAATGCGCCTGGAAGCTGGCATCGTGTTCGAGCTGCAGCAGCGCCAGGTGGTAGGGGTAGCCGCCGCGGCGGATCCGTCCGGTGGCAACGATCCGGTCGAGCGCGATCAGTGGCATCAGCAAAAGCCGCGTCGTGTAGAGCCGCGCCTCGGTGGCAAGCGGCAGCGCGCGATGGGCGCGAAACCCCTCATAGCCGCGGTTTCGGAACAGCACGAACCAGTGGTAGAGCGCGCCATAGAAGACATGCTGGCGCATGTCGCCCCAATGCGCGGGCGCCTCGGCGATCTCGGGGTCGGACCGCTCCAGCGCGGCGCGCATCTCGTCGATGCCGATCTGCATCAGCCGCGAATGGCCATTGGTGCCGCCGCGCTCATAGGTGACCCACCAGGGCCGCAGGTAGCCTTCCTCGAAGACATGCACGGTGAGCCCGCGCGCCCGCGCCGCCACGACGGCGGCGGCATGGACGGGCCTCGTGTCGCCGTAAAGCACGATGTCGGTGATGCCATGGGTCTCGATCAGCGCCGCGATCGTCTCGGGCCAGTCCTCGGCGCGGCCGCGATAGGGGATGTAGCTCGCGCGGTCGCGCCAGAAGGCCGCGTCGCCCGCGTTGAAGCCGACGCGAAGGGTCCGCGCCCCGGCCGCGCGCAGCATCCGCGCGAGCCGATGGAAGAAGGGCCCGTGCGGCCCTTGCAGGAACAGGAATCGTCTGTCGGCGGGATCGGTCATGTTGCGAACCATTGTGACGGGGCGATCCCTTTCGTTTCGCAAAGGCGTCTGGCCCTTTTATGGCGCGGCGGTGGCGCGGGGAAGGGCGCGGTATTGTATGGCGGGCCCGGCGTCTCTAGGTCTTGGCGGGCAAGACAGGAGCGCACCCATGTTCACAGGCATCATCACCGACGTCGGAGAGATTCTCGACGTGGTGCAGGAGGGCGATCTGCGCGCCCGCATCGCGACGGGCTACGACCCCGACACCATCGATATCGGCGCCTCGATCGCCTGCGACGGCGTCTGCCTGACGGTGGTGGCGCTGGGCCAGAGCCCGCGCAACTGGTTCGACGTGCAGATCTCGGCCGAGACGGTGGAGCGCACCGCGATCGGCCGCGACGGCTGGCATGTGGGCAAGCGGCTCAACCTCGAGCGCGCGCTCAAGGTCGGCGACGAGCTGGGCGGGCATATCGTCTCGGGGCATGTGGACGGTGTGGCCGAGGTGGTCTCGACCCAGGCCGAGGGCGACAGCCTGCGGGTGCGGCTTCGCGCGCCTGACGCGCTGGCGAAGTTCATCGCGCCCAAGGGCTCGGTCGCGCTCAACGGCACCTCGCTCACCGTCAACGAAGTGGAGGGCGCGGAGTTCGGCATCAACCTGATCCCGCACACCCGCGAGGTGACGAACTGGGGCGAGATCGCGCAGGGCCGCTCGATCAATCTCGAGATCGACACCATGGCGCGCTATGTCGCGCGGCTGCGCGACTGGGACGCCTGATCCCGTCTCCTGCTTCGAAAGCCGGCCCGGCGCGCGGCGCGGCGGGGGTCGATTGCCCCTCGCAGGCGGGCGGCTTCTTTCCTATAACCGGGCCCATAACTGGGGGAAGACCCGCGAGGAGGCGCCCGATGGCCAAAACATTGTCACCCGTTGAAAAGGCGAAGTTCGTCGCCGCCAAGCAGGCGAGCCGCCTCGTCGAGGACGGCATGCGCGTCGGCCTTGGCACCGGCTCGACCGCCGAATGGCTGGTGCGCTGCCTCGGAGAGATGGTGCGCGACGAAGGCCTGCGCTTTCGCGCCGTGCCGACCTCGCGCCGCACCGCCGATCTGGCGCGCGAGCTGGGGATCGAGGTGGTCACGCTCGAAGAGGCGGGCTGGCTCGACCTGACCATCGACGGCGCCGACGAGGTCGATGGCGAGCTGAACCTCATCAAGGGTGGCGGCGCGGCGCTCTTGCACGAAAAGATCGTGGCGACGGCCTCCGACCGGATGGTCGTCATCGCCGATGCGGCCAAGCGGGTCGAGACGCTGGGCGCCTTTCCCCTGCCGGTCGAGATCATCCCCTTCGGCTGGCAGGCGACCAAGGTTCTGGTCGAGGAGACGCTGGTCGGGCTCGACGTGCTGGGGCGCGAGGTGACGCTGCGCATGAAGGACGGCGAGGCGGTGCGCACCGACGAGGACAACCACATCCTCGACCTGCATCTCAACCGGATCGGCAATGCGCGCCAGCTCGGCCTCGCGCTCAACCAGATCGCGGGCGTGGTCGAGAACGGGCTCTTCGTCGATATCTGCGACGCGCTGGTGATCGGGCATGGCGACGGGCGCGTCGAGAGCTACGATCTGCACGGAGAGGCCGAGGAGACGCAGTTCGACTTCCTCGCCTCCGACAACATCTTCACCGACATTTCCGACTAGGACAGACCGACTTATGGCATTCGACTATGATCTCTTCGTGATCGGCGGCGGCTCGGGCGGGGTGCGCGCCGCGCGCACCGCCGCCGCCACCGGGGCAAGCGTGGCGCTGGCCGAGGAGAGCCGCATGGGCGGCACCTGCGTGATCCGCGGCTGCGTTCCCAAAAAGCTCATGGTCTATGCCTCGGGCTATGGCGAGGTGCTCGACGAGGCGCGCGCCTATGGCTGGGAGATCGGCGAGGGCCGGTTCGACTGGGTGCCCTTCCGCGAGAAGCTGCATGCCGAGCTCGACCGTCTCGAAGGCGTCTATCGCCGCCTGCTCGACGGCTCCGGCGTGGAGATGTTCGACGCGCGCGCCAAGGTCGTCGATCCGCACACGGTCGAGCTGGCCGATGGCAGCCGCAAGACCGCGAAGCACATCCTCGTGGCGACCGGCGGCCGGCCGGTGCGCCCCGACATGAAGAACGCGCATCTGGGCATGGTCTCGGACGACATCTTCGATCTTGAGACCCTGCCGAAATCGATCCTGATCGTCGGCGGCGGCTACATCGCCTGCGAATTCGCCAACATCCTGCACGGTCTGGGCGTGAAGGTGACGCAGTTCTATCGCGGCGCGCAGATCCTGCGCGGCTTCGACGACGAGGCGCGCGGGCTGATCGCGGATTCGATGCGCGAGCGCGGCATCGACCTGCATCTGGGGACCAACGTGGTCGAGATGTGCCCCGAGGCCGAGGCGGGCGACCCGGCGCGCCAGCACGGCACCAATTCCGACGCCGCCGGCGCGGGCGCCAGCCTGCCCGAGGCCGAGCGCGGCACCAAGGGGCCGGTCTGGGTCAAGGCGACCAATGGCGACGAGGCGGTCTATGACGCCGTGTTCTTCGCCACCGGCCGCAAGCCCAATACCGAAGGGCTCGGGCTGGAAGAGGCCGGGGTCAAGCTTGCCCGCGGCGGTGCGATCGAGGTCGACAAGTACAGCCAGACGGCCTGCCCCTCGATCTATGCCATCGGCGACGTGACCGACCGGGTGAACCTCACCCCCGTGGCGATCCGCGAGGGGATGCAGTTCGTCGAGACGGTGTTCAAGGGCAACCCGACCCCGGTGGATCACGCGCTGATCCCCTCGGCGGTCTTCACCCAGCCCGAGCTCGGCACCATCGGCCTGACCGAGGAGGCGGCGCGCGAGATCGAGCCGGTCGAGGTCTATTGCTCGTCGTTCAAGCCGATGCGCTCCTCCTTCGCCGGATCGAACGACCGGGTGCTGATGAAGCTGATCGTCTCGATCGAAACCCGCAGGGTTCTCGGCTGTCATATCGTCGCACCCGAGGCGGGCGAGCTGATCCAGCTGGCGGGCATCGCGGTCAAGATGGGTGCGACGAAAGAGGATTTCGACCGGACCGTGGCGGTGCATCCGACCATGGCCGAGGAGATCGTCACCATGCGCGAGCCGGTGCGGCGTTCTTGAATAGCGGGCGTCAGCCCACACATGCGACACGTGGCGGGTGAAACCGGCACGGGGGAAACCAACAAGGGAACAGTGGCTTCATGGCTGGAAACAACGGCGGCCCCTGGGGCGGCGGCGGCGGCGGGCGCGGGCCCACCGGCGGCGGGGATGACGACAGGCGGCCCGGCGGCCCGCAAAGGCCGCGCAGGCCCGGCGAGAGCCCGCAGATCGACGAGCTGATGAACAAGGGCCGCGAGCAGCTTCGCGTGCTCATGGGCGGCGGCGGCAACAACCGCGGCACCGGGTCGGGCGGCAATGGCGGGCCGGGCTTTCGCATGTCGCGCGGCACCATCGGCCTCGTGGCGGCGGGCGCGCTGGTGCTGTGGGGCGTGATGTCCTTCTACACCGTGCGGCCCGAAGAGCAGTCGGTCGAGCTGTTCCTCGGCTCCTACTCCTCCACCGGCAGCCCGGGTCTGAACTTCGCGCCCTGGCCGCTGGTCACGCATGAGGTCGTCAACGTCACCTCCGAGCGGACCGAGAACATCGGCATCGGGCGCGACAATGACGGGCTGATGCTCACCACCGACGCCAATATCGTCGATATCGGCTTCCAGGTGGTCTGGAACGTCTCCGACCCGGCGAAATTCCTGTTCAACATCCGCGATCCGCAGCTCACCGTGCAGGCGGTGTCGGAATCGGTGATGCGCGAGATCATCGCCGCCTCGAACCTCGCCCCGATCCTCAACCGCGACCGCGGGCTCATCGCCGACACGGCGATGGAGTCGATCCAGGCGACGCTCGACGCCTATGAGAGCGGCATCAACGTGGTCCGGGTCAACCTCGACCGCGCCGATCCGCCCTCGGAGGTGATCGACGCCTTCCGCGACGTGCAGGCCGCCGAGCAGGAGCGCGACCGCCTGCAGCGCCAGGCCGACGCCTATGCCAACCGCGTTCTCGCCGAGGCGCGCGGTGAAGCCGCGCAGACCGTCGAGCAGGCCGAGGGCTACCGCGCCCAGACCATCAACGACGCGCTGGGTCAGGCCAGCCGCTTCTCGGCGGTGCAGGACGAATACGCCCAGGCGCCCGAGGTCACGCGCCGCAGGCTCTATCTCGAATCGATGGAGCGGGTTCTGGGCGATGTCGACAAGATGGTGCTCGACCCCGCGATCGCGAATGGCGGGCAGGGCGGCGGCACCGGCATCGTGCCGTTCCTGCCGCTGAACGAGCTGGGCCAGCGTTCGGGCAACAGCCAGCAGGGCGCGGCCGCGTCCTCCACCACCGACGGGCAGGGGAACTGAGATGAAAAAGACCGCATTCCTGCTTCCCGCCCTGGTCGTCGCCGTGGCGGTGATCCTCTCCTCGATCTACGTGGTGGACGAACGCGAAAAGGCGCTGGTGCTGCAGTTCGGCCAGATCCGCCAGGTCAAGGAAGAGCCCGGCCTCGGGCTCAAGATCCCGCTGATCCAGGAGGTCGTGACCTATGACGACCGGATCCTGTCGCTCGACACCGACACGATCGAGGTGACGCCCTCGGACGACCGCCGCCTCGTGGTCGACGCCTTCGCGCGCTACCGCATCGCCGACGTGGTGCAGTTCCGCCAGGCCGTCGGCGTGGGCGGCGTGCGCGCCGCCGAGGACCGGCTTTCGTCGATCCTCAACGCCCAGATCCGCGAAGTGCTCGGTGCCGACCAGGTGACCTCCGACACGATCCTCTCCTCGGACCGCCGGACGCTGATGAACCGGATCCGCGAGCAGGCGCAGCGCTCGGCGCAGGGCCTCGGGATCGACGTGGTCGACGTGCGGCTCAAGCAGACCAACCTGCCGAGCCAGAACCTCGACGCGACCTTCGCCCGGATGCGGGCCGAGCGCGAGCGCGAGGCCGCCGACGAGATCGCCCGCGGCAACGAAGCCGCGCAGCGGGTGCGCGCTCTGGCCGACCGGACCGTGATCGAGACCCTGTCGGAAGCCGAGCGCGAGGCGCAGGTGACCCGAGGCGAGGCCGACGCCGAGGCCAACGCGATCTTCGCGGGCGCCTACAGCGCCGATGCCGAGTTCTTCGACTTCTACCGCTCGCTGCAGGCCTATGAGCGGGCGCTGCAGGGCTCGAACTCGACCATGGTGCTGACCCCCGACAGCGCCTTCTTCGACTACCTCTACAATGACGACCTGCCCGAGGGCGTGGTGCCCGCGCCTGCGCGCGAGCGCGGCCCGCTCGATGGCGGGATCGAGCAAGAGCCCGCCTCCGGCGCGGCCGATGCCGGCGTCATCCGGCTCGACAGCCTGCAGGTGCGCCAGGGCGAGGACGGCGCCGTCGTCTTCTCGACCGAAGAGGGCGAGATCGACGCGCAGGCCGATGCCGAGGCCGCGGCCGAAAGCCAGGCCGATACGCTGACGCCGCGGGTGACCCTGCCCGAGGATGATGCGGTGAGCGTGCAGTGACGCCGATCCTGCTGGGCCTCGGCCTGGTGCTCGTGGTGGAGGGGCTGGCCTGGGCGCTGGCCCCTTCGCTGCTTGTGAGGATGCTCGAAACGCTGAAATCCATGCCGCCCGAGCAGCGGCGGATGGCGGGGCTCGTCACGCTGGCGCTCGGCGTGGCGCTGTTGTGGATGGCGCGGCTGACCACGCTTTGAGGGGGCGGGCCCCTGCGCCGCCGCCCCATGTTACAGCCCGTCACACCGCTTTGACGGAGCGCGACGGGGGGTTGAGTTGCTTCCCGTGCCTCTTAGGTTGATGGTCTGCGCCGACCGAAGCGGCCCCCCTTGGGGCAACTTCGATGCACAGGACGAAACAGGAGTGTGCCCGTGAACGCCAAGATCAGATCCACGTCCCTTGCCATCCCCGCCCGCGCCGTTTCGGTGCTGGCGCTGGGTGCCGCCCTGGGGTTGAGCCAGGTGGCCCCGCTCGCCGCCCAGGATACCGCCGTCACCCCCGATGCCGAAGCGCAGAGCACCGCCGACGCGCCCGACGCCGCGCGCCCGCTGACCTTTGCCGACCTGGCCGAGCAGGTGAGCCCGGCGGTGGTCAACATCACCACCTCGACCATGGTTTCCGCGCCCGCCGGGCCGCAGGGCATCGTGCCCGAGGGCTCGCCCTTCGAGGAGTTCTTCCGCGAATTCCAGGACCGCGGCGACAGCGCGCCGCGCCGCTCCTCGGCGCTGGGCTCGGGCTTCGTGATCTCGTCCGACGGCTACGTGGTGACCAACAACCACGTGATCGAGGGCGCCGACGAGATCAACATCGAGTTCTTCTCGGGCAAGACGCTCGAAGCCGAGGTGGTGGGCACCGACGCCTCGACCGACATCGCGCTCTTGAAGGTCGAGGGCGAGGATCTGCCGCATGTCGAATTCGGCGACAGCACCGGGCAGGGCGCGCGCGTGGGCGACTGGGTCATGGCGATGGGCAACCCGCTGGGGCAGGGCTTCTCGGTCTCTGCCGGCATCGTCTCGGCTCGCGGCCGGGCGCTTTCGGGCACCTATGACGACTACATCCAGACCGACGCCGCCATCAACCGCGGCAATTCGGGCGGTCCGCTGTTCAACATGTCGGGCGAGGTGATCGGCGTGAACACCGCGATCCTGTCGCCCAATGGCGGCTCGATCGGCATCGGCTTTGCCATGTCCTCGGACGTGGTGACCGAGGTGGTCGACCAGCTGCAGGAGTTCGGCGAAACCCGGCGCGGCTGGCTCGGCGTCCGCATCCAGGACGTGACCCCCGACATGGTCGAGGCGATCGAAGGGCTCGAGGGGACGGCCGGCGCGCTTGTCACCGACGTGCCCGAGGGCCCGGCGATGGAGGCCGGCATGGAGGCCGGCGACGTGATCCTGAGCTTTGACGGCAACGAGGTGCCCGACACCCGCGAACTGGTCCGCATGGTCGGCCGCGCCCCGGTGGGCGAAGAGGTGCCGGTCGAGGTGCTGCGCGGCGGCGAGACGGTGGAGCTGGCGGTGACGCTGGGCCGCCGCGAGGAAGCCGAGGGCGCGGTGCCCGCCTCTGTCGAGGGATCGGGCGACGCGGCCGAGACCGAGCTCTTCGGCCTGACCCTGTCGGAAATGACGCCCGAGCTGCGCCAGCAGCTGGACCTGCCCGAGAGCGCCGAAGGCCTCGTGGTGACCGATGTGGACCCCGCTTCGAACGCCGCCGAGAAGGGCGTCGTCGCCGGTGACGTGATCACCGAGGCGGGCCAGCAGAAGGTGACCTCGGTCGCCGATTTCGAGGCCCGCGTCGAAGAGGCGCGCGACGCCGGTCGCAGGTCGCTGCTGCTTCTGGTGCGCCGCGGCGGCGATCCGCGCTTCGTGGCGCTGGGGCTCGAAGAGGGCGAGTGAGCCTTTTTCGGGATGCATGCCATAAAAGGGCGCCTTCGGGCGCCCTTTTCGCGTCTCAGCTTCGGTTCATCAGCTCGAGCTGATCGGGTGTCAGCGCGCGGATGCCCAGCCGCTGCGCCGAAGCCAGCGACAGCACCGGGCTGTCCGGCCCGCCGCTGCCGCGCTGAAACGCCTGCACGGCATCGAGCGTCACCGCGTCGAGCTGCCCGGTCACCGGGCCGGGATGAAACCCCCGCGTCACCAGCGCGCGTTGCAGGGTCTCGACGAAGGCGGGGGTGAATTCGGGCGGGCAGAGCGTCTGGAACTTGACCACCCGCCGCTCGCGCAGGATCTCCTGGCGCATCACGCTGCGGTAGCGCGCGGGGCCGTCGCCCGGCTCGCGGATCTGCTCGCGCACGGTCTCGATCACCGCCGGGGTGGTGTCGTAGCCAAAGCAGCGCCCCTGGGCGTCGGTTTCGATCTCGGCCGCCACGAAGGCGGGCAGCTCCGGCGGCGCGGGGGTGCAGGCCGCGAGCGGCAGGGCCAGCGGAAGGGCGATCAGAAGGCGGAACATCGGTCACCGGCGGTCGTTGTCGCCCGAGCCTAGCCGCTGCGCGCCGCCCCGGAAAGCGCGAGGCGCGCGCAAGGCCGGACCGTGACAGGCAAGACGCAACACAAGCCGGGCCGCGCCGCCCTCAGGCTCTGGTGCGCTCCGCGCGCCTCGCCTAGACAGGGCAGGACCGCGAATGAAGGAGCCGAGCATGGCGAAGATCACCTATATCGAACACGATGGCACCGAGCATGTCGTCGATGTGGCCGCGGGCCTGACCGTGATGGAAGGCGCGCGCGACAATGGCATCCCCGGCATCGAGGCCGATTGCGGCGGCGCCTGCGCCTGCTCGACCTGCCATGTCTATGTCGATGCCGACTGGGTCGCGAAGCTGCCCGAAAAGGACCCGATGGAAGAGGACATGCTCGAATTCGCCTATGAGCCGGACGAGACGCGCTCGCGCCTGACCTGCCAGATCAAGGTCTCCGACGCGCTCGACGGGCTGCGGGTGCAGATGCCCGAGCGCCAGATCTGATGCGGGCGGCCCCGGTCCTGGCCTGCCTTGCCGCGCTGGCGGGGCCTGCCGGGGCGCAGGGGCTTTTCGATGCACAGGGGCTGGCCGAGGCGCGCTTTGCCGAGCCGACCACGCGATATGCGCATGGGGTCTTCGGCGAGACCGAGGAATGGGGCGCGCTGGAAATGACGACCATGGCGGGCGCGCGGCACCGGGTCCGCCTGCCCGAAGCCCGGGTCTTCGAGGATACCGCGCCAAGGCTGGCCGATGTCGATGGCGACGGCGCACGCGAGGCGGTGGTGGTCGAGGCCGACGCGGCGCTTGGCGCGCGGCTCGCCGTCTATGGCCCCGGCGGGCTGGTGGCGGCGACGCCGTTCATCGGCACGGCCCATCGCTGGCTGGCGCCGCTGCCGCCTGCCGATCTCGATGGCGACGGTCGGATCGAGCTGGCCTATGTCGATCGTCCGCATCTGACGCGCGTGCTGCGGGTCTGGCGGCTGGAGGCGGGGGAGCTGATGCAGCTCGCCGCGCTTGAGGGGCTGACGAATCACCGCTTCGGCGATCCCGAAATCTCAGGGGGCCTGCGCGATTGCGGCGATGGCCCCGAATGGGTGCTGGCCGATGCGGGCTGGCGCAGGATCATGGCGGTGCGGCTCGAGGACGACCGTCTCGCCGCGCGCGATATCGGCGCTCTGGGCGAGGCCGGCTTTGCCCCGGCGCTGGACTGCGCGGGCTAGACCAGCGTTGCCAGCACCAGGAGCGCCGCCATCTCGGCCAGCTGCTGCGTGCCGCCGAGGATGTCGCCGGTCTGTCCGCCGATCTTGGCGCGCGCGATCATGGCGGCACAATGCCCGGCCAGCGCCACGGCGGGCAGGAGCCAGATCAGGCTCCACCCCGCCAGCGGCAAAACGAGCAGCACCGCCACCCCGGCCGTCAGCGCCATGGCCCGGCCCGAAGGGCGCCCCGAGAGCCGCGCCAGCCCGTCCTCGCGCGCATGCGGCAGCCGCGACATCGGCCAGACCATCGTCGCCCGGCTCAGCACCGCGGCGATCACGAGACCCCATGGCCCGGCCACGACGAGGCAGGACCAGCGGATCAGCAGCATCGTCCCGATCGCCAGCACGCCGTAGCTGCCGACCCGGCTGTCGCGCATGATCTCGAGCCGCCCGGCGCGCTCGAACCCGCCCCAGAGCCCGTCGGCGCAATCGGCCAGCCCGTCCTCGTGCAGCCCCCCCGTCAGCAGGATCAGCACCGTCAGCGCCAGCGCCGCCGCCGGGCCGGCCGGCAGGCCGAGCGCCAGCGCCGCGCCCTGGACCAGCGCGGCGATCGCGCCCACGACGAGCCCGGCAAGGGGAAAGGCCCAGACCGCTTCGGGGTCGAGCGGGGCCGGGCGCACCGGCAGGCGTGTCAGCAGCCCGAAGGCGGCGCGAAGCGCTTTGAACATCTGGGCCTCTTTTCAAAACCACTCCCATACGGTTAGGCAGACCGAGGCCGCGATGCAACGAGGACACGCATGACACCCCCATTCTCCGACCTTGCGGGGCTGCGCGCCCTTCTGCACGAACTTCCCGCGCCCGATGCCGCCGCTTTCGCGGCAGCGCAGGCCCGCAATGCCCAGCTGACCAAGCCCGCCGGTGCGCTGGGGCGGCTCGAGGAGCTGGCGATCTGGTATGCCGGCTGGCGCGGCACGCCGCGGCCGTGGCTGGAGCGGCCGCAGGTGGCGATCTTTGCCGGAAACCACGGCGTGGTGGCGCGCGGCGTCTCGGCCTTTCCGGCCGAGGTGACGGCGCAGATGGTCAGCAATTTCGAGGCGGGTGGCGCGGCGGTGAACCAGCTCGCCGAGGCCTTCGGCGCGACGATGACCGTGCATTCCATCGCGCTCGACCGGCCGACGCGGGATTTCGTCGAAGGCCCGGCCATGACCGAGGCCGAGCTGATCGAGGCCATGGCCATCGGCTGGATGGCGGTCGACCCGGCCTCGGACCTGCTGGTGGCCGGGGAGATGGGGATCGGCAACACCTGCTCGGCCTCGGCCATCGCGCTGGCGCTCGAAGGCGGGCAGGCGCAGGACTGGACCGGGCGCGGCACCGGGGTCGATGCCGCGGGGCTGGCGCGCAAATCCGAGACCGTGGCACAGGGCGCGGCCCGGCTCGGGCCGGACCCCGACCCGATCGAGGTGCTGCGCCAGCTCGGCGGGCGCGAGATCGCGGCGATGGCCGGGGCGATCCTCGCGGCGCGCCATCACCGCATCCCGGTGCTGCTCGACGGCTTCATCTGCTGCGCGGCGGCGCTGGTGCTGCACCGCGCGGCCCCCGGCGCGCTCGATCATGCCGTGGCCGGGCACCAGGGCATCGAAAGCGGCCATGCGCGGTTGTTGCAGGCGCTCGGCAAGGCGCCCTTGCTGGCGCTCGACCTGCGGCTCGGCGAAGGCTCCGGCGGGGCGCTGGCGATCGGCGTGCTCAAGGGCGCCCTGGCCTGCCATTCGGGCATGGCCAGCTTCGCGGAGGCAGGCGTCAGCGACGGCTGAGCGCTAGCTGCGGTCCTTGCTGCGGTAGCCGACGGGCTCCTCGGCCGCCTCGACCTCCTGCGCGTCGCCCTGCGGGTGCAGCCGCTCGAGGATCGAGGTTTCGAGATCCTTGTTCAGGCTGCGCGCGCGGGCCACGTATTCGGGGTTCTGCGAGACCGGCACGCCGGGCTTCCACAGCTGCGCCAGCTCGCGCACCCCGGCGCGGTCCTGCTGGTAATAGGCCATCTCCAGCTCGGAGGCCTCGAAGCGCGACAGGCCGATATGTTCGAGCACGTAGCGCCCCGCGCGCAGGCTCGAATCGAACAGCTCGCGCACGATGTCGTTCGCCCCGGCCTGGTAGAGCTGGTAGACATGCTCGCGGTCATAGGCGCGGGCCACGATATGCAGCTCGGGATGCATGGCGCGCGCATGATGCACCAGCTTGAGCGCGGCCTGCCGGTCGTCGAGCGCCACGACCAGCACCTTGGCGCGCTCCAGCCCCGCGGCGTGCAGGATGTCGGGGCGGGTCGGATCGCCGAAGAAACCGCCGAAGCCGAAGCGGCGCATCGTGTCGATCATCTCCATGTCATGATCGAGCACCACCGTCTCGAAGCCCGCCCCCTGCACCAGGCGGCTGACGACCTGCCCGAAACGCCCGATCCCGGCGATGATGACCGGCGCCTCGCGGTCGATCTCGTCGGGGTCGGGGTCGGGGGCCTTGTCGGCGCGGGCCGAGAGCTGCTCGTAGAGGATGAAGAGCAGCGGCGTCACCAGCATCGACAGGGCGATCACCAGCCGGATGACCCCGGCGGTCTCGGTCGTCAGCACGCCCTGCTGCAAGGAGAAGGAGGACAGCACGAAGCCGAACTCGCCCGCCTGCGCCAGCGCCAGCGTGAACAGCCAGCGGTCGCGCGTGTGCATGCGGGCCAGCCGGGCCAGCAGGTAGAGGACGCTGCCCTTGAGGACGATCACGCTCAGCGTCAGCGCGGCGATCTGCAGCGGGTTGCCCAAGAGCACGCCGAAATCGATGCCCGCCCCGACGGTGATGAAGAACAAGCCCAGCAACAGCCCCTTGAAGGGTTCGAGATCGCTTTCCAGCTCGTGCCGGAACTCGGAGTTGGCCAGCACCACGCCGGCAAGGAAGGTGCCCAGCGCGGGCGACAGCCCCACCAGCTCCATCAGCACCGCGATCGAGACGACCATGAGGAGCCCGAGCGCGGTGTAGAGCTCGCGCAGCCGCGCGTGGTGGATGTAGCGAAACACCGGCCGGGTCAGGTAGATCCCCGCCAGCACCACCACCGCGACGGCGCCCAGCGTGACCAGCGTCACCGCCCAGCCGGGCAGGTTCTCGATCAGCGTGCGTGCCGCCTCGACCTCCTTGACGCCCGGCGCGTCCGGGTTGGCCGGGGCGGCATGCGCCCCGCCGCCATCGCCATGGCCGCCGCCCACCGCCAGAAGCGGCAGCAGCGCCAGCATCGGGATGACGGCGATGTCCTGCGTCAGCAGCACCGAAAAGACCGAGCGTCCGCCCTGCGTCCGCATCAGGCCCTTTTCCGACAGGGTCTGCAGCACGATGGCGGTCGAGGAGAGGGCGAAGATCAGCCCGGTCGCCAGCGCGACATTGGCATCGAGGCCGAGCAGGCTGCCCGCCCCGAACAGCGCTGCAGTGGTCAGCACCACCTGCATGCCGCCAAGGCCGATCAGCCTTTGGCGCATGTTCCACAAGGCGCGCGGTTCCAGCTCCAGCCCGATCAGGAACAGCATCATCACCACGCCGAATTCCGCGAAATGCTGCAGATCCTCGGTCTCGGCGCCGACGAGGCCGGTGGCGGGGCCTATGATGATCCCGGCGGCGAGGTAGCCCAGCACCGAGCCGAGCCCGAGGCGGGCGGCGAGCGGCACGGCGATGACCGCCGCGCCGAGATAGATCGTGGCCTGAAGAAGAAATCCCTGCATGGGATCATGCTATCACCTGTCGTCGCGCCAATGGCAACGCAAGGCAGCGGCTCCGTCCGCCCGGGGACGGAGCGTCAGTCGGGGATCTTCAGGACCTGCGTGCGCCCGCGCTTGACGTAGTTGAGCACGTCGTCGCCGATCGCCGAGACCCGGCCGCCATCCAGCGTATCGCCGATGCCGACGCGCAGGTAGCGGCCATTGCCGAGACGGACCAGCGCGCGCCGCGCGCCGGGCTTGCCGTAGACGCCGATGAGGTTGATGTCGTGCAGGTCGATGGCATTCTCCTGCGTCGCGGCGCGGGCGACACCGCCCGGCACCGGCCCGTCGGGGGCGACCGTGGCGTTCGAGGCGGGCTGCGCCGCGCGGCCGCTCGCGGCGGCGGCGGGGGTGCTGCGGGCGCGGCTTTGCGCCACGACCCGGTCGAAATTGCGCGGCCGCGTATCGGGGCGGCGCGCGGTGGCCACCGCCTGCGGCGTGGCATTGGCCAAGGGATCGGGCGCATCGGCCATCAGCGAGGCGAGCGCGTCGGAGACAGAGGCGCGGGCAGGCGGCGCCTCGGGGGCTTCGCCCACGGCCTGCGCCAGCGCCTCGGCCTGGGCGCGGGCCGCATCGTCGAGCTGGCCCTGCGGATCGGGCACGAGGCCCTCGGGCCGCGCCGGCGGGCGCGGGCCCTCGAAGGCCGCGAGCTCCGGCAGATCCGCCTCGGGCGCGGCGTCCGCCGGGCGTCCGGCGGGCCGCAGCCCGTCAAGCGAAACGCCGCCGGGCGAAATCTGCACGGCGGCTTCCTGCGGTTCTTCTGAGGTTTCGGCGGTGTCGGCCGCCTCCGGCTCCGGCGGATCGGTGCCGGGGCGGGTGGGCGGCACCACCGGCAGCGAACCGAGCCGAAGGTCGAGCCCGTCGGGCTCGGGCCGGGCGGGCAACTCGGGGATCACGATGGTGATCTCCTCGCCGGTCTCGGCCTCCGTTTCCGTTTCGGCCTCAGCTTCGGCGGCGGGCGGCGCTTCGGTGCCCGGCCGGCTGGGCGGTATCACCGTGGGCGGCCCGGCATAGACCGTCAGCCCCTGCGGCGTCACCGTGCCTTCGGCCGTCGCGGCGATGAAGCCGCGCTCGTCGCGTTCGAAGACGCGGCCCGGCCCGGGCGGATCGGGCTGCAACGGCAGGCCGCCATCGGGGACGGCCACCGCGAGCCGCGGGCCGGGCGCCGCTTCCCGCATCGGCACCGGGGCGACGCTTGCCGAAACGGGCGTGCCGACGGGCTCGGCCCGCGGGGTCAGCGGCAGCCGCGGCGCGCGCAGCCAGACGCCGGTGGCGGCATAGATGCGCTCGGCCTCGGCCGGGCTGACGGCGGCGCCGGCGGCGGGCGCGGGCGGCGGGAAATCGGTGTAGTCGGGAAGCGGCGCGGCGGCGGCGAGCTGCATTTCGGCTTCGGCTTCGGCTTCCGCTTCGGCCCCGACCTGCGCCTCATCGACCGGCAGGGAGGCTGCGGGAGAAGCGTCGCGCACCAGCCCCGCCTGCGGCTCCTGCTCCGACGCGCCCAGCCACAGACCCGCCAGCACGGCAAGCAGCACCAGCGCGACAGCCGCCCCGATCCAGCCCAAGCGGCCGGTCCGGCGCGCGCTTTCCGCGCCCCGCGCCCCGAAGACGGTCATGCGCTCGCGCTCGCTTGCCCGATCGAGGCGCGGCGTGGTCGTGCGCGACTTTGGCGTGGCGGGCGCGGGGGGAGCGGCAGGCACGGCCCCCGCCGGGGCGCTCAGCGCGGCGCCGGCGGCCAGCGCCGCGGCTTCGGCGTCCTGCGGCTCTGCCTCATCGGGCGCGTCGGCCTGCGCCGGTGGCACGGCGGGCATGACGGCCGGCGGCGCACCCGGCCGCGGCATCGCGGGGGGCATGATCTGGCGCGCGGTCTGCACGGCGTCGGCTTCGGCCTCAAGGCCGGGCTCGGCCTCCGAGCTGTCCGCGCCCTGCGGCGGCAGCGGCGGGTGGAGCGGGGGCGGCGCCGGGCGCGCGCCGGTCTGCGAGGCGGGCCGCGGCCTCGCCTCGTCGTTCTCCGCGGGCTGCGGCAGGTCGGGCATGACCGGCGCGCCGGCCTGCGGCAGCGGGTCGGCCCGCTCCGGCTCCGCCGGCGTGTCGAGCAGATCCTCGTCCGCGTCGCCCATCGGATCGGTTTCGGTCACCCGAGGCGTCGCCTCTGCCGCCGGGTCCTGTGGCGTCTCTGCCATGGCGGGCGAGGGATCGGCAGGCGAGGCGGGTGCATCGGGGGCCGGCACGGCGCTGTCATCCCCGGCGTCCGGCGCGTCCGCCGCATCCGGGGCGGCGGGGGGCATGGTCGCCTCCGGCGTCGGATCGGAGATTGGGGCCGGATCAGGGACGGGGGCCGGATCGAATGGGGGGGTCGTCTCGGGAACCGGGGTTGCCTCGGGGGGCGTTTCCTCCACCGGCGCAGGATCAGGCGTCTCGTCCTGCCGCTCCTGCACGGGCGTATCATCGGGCGCGACCGGGGCATCGAGGCCGGGCACCGCGCCGAACCATGGCTCACCGGGAAACCCGTCCGGCGCCGGGGTGGCCGCGAAGGCCACGGGGCCGAGCGCGTGTTCGCGCGCGAAGCCCTCCGCCTCGTCCAGCGTCTCGCGCGCCACCGCCGCAACATGGGTGCGCCCGTCGCGCGCGAGGTGGTCGATCACCAGCTCCTCGACCGCGTAGGGGGTCGTCCCCTCGAGCGCGGCGGCAACCTGCGCGTCGTCGAGCGTGCCCTCGAGCGCGAGGTAGCGGATCTGGTCGTCGGGGATGAGCAGCTTGGTGCGCATCCCCTCGGGCGCGAGCGACAGCGCCCTCTCGCGCAGCCGCGCCAGCTCGCCCGCGAGATCGGGGCTGTCGAGCGGCACCTCGCCCACGCGGCTCCAACCGTCGGGAGCGCGGTGCAGAAGTTTCAGACCCTCGAACGAGAGCGACAGGGCGAAATTCGGTTTCATGCGGCAGGCCTTAGCATCACTGACCGGGTCCGGGAACAGACCCGCCAGTCGGGCCGCATCTTGCAGGCAGCTTTCCGCGCGCGCAACCCGCCCCCCTCAGGTTGTGATCGCGCCCCCTTGCGTCAGCTTCCCGCCGGGCGTTCGATGCGCGCGACCAAAGGAGGATTCCATGACATTCGCCCGCCTTGCCGCCCTTGCCCTCGTGGCCGGCCTCGCCGCCCCCGTCGCCCCCGCCATGGCCCAGACGGCGCAATCGACCCTCGCGCCTGCGCGCAGCATCACCGTGGCGGGCGAGGGGCATGTGCGCGCCGCGCCCGAAATGGCGCGCATCCGCCTCGGCGTGAGCGAGACCGCCGACACGGCGCGCGCCGCGCTCGACGCGATGAACGCCGCCATGGCCCGCGTGCTCGACCAGCTGAACCAAGCCGGCATCGCGCCCGAGGATGTGCAGACCGGCCAGCTCAACCTCGACCGCGACTACGCGCGCGCCCGCGACGGGCAATCCGAGCCCGAGGGCTTCGTCGCGAGCACGCTGGTGGAGCTTCGGGTGCAGGACATCGATTCGCTCGGACAGGTGCTCGACGCCGCCGTGGGCGAGGGGGCGAACCGGCTTCAGGGGATCGAGTTCATGCTGACCGATCAGGCGGCGGCCCGCAACGAGGCGCGCCGCGCCGCGGTGGCCGACGCGCAGGCTCGCGCCGCGCTCTATGCCGAAAGCGCGGGCGTCACGCTGGGCGAGGTGCTGTCGATCTCGGAGAGCAACATCTCCTCGGGGCCGCGGCCGATGATGGACATGCGCATGGCCGCCGCCGAAGGCGTGCCGATCGCGCAGGGCGAGGTGGAGGTCTCGGCCGGGGTGACGCTCGTCTTCGCGATCGACTGAGCCGCTCAGCTCCGGTCCGGCAGGTCGGCCATGGCGAAATCCGCCGGCCCGCCGCCATCGGGCTTGGGGATCACGCTGAAGGAGCCGTCGCTCTCCAGCACCACGGCGGCGATCTCCTCGGGCGCCGCGCTGCCATTGTTGCGGATCACCGAGAGAAGCTCCTCATGGGTGACCCGCTCGCGGTGCAGCGCGTCGTAGAGGATCTCGCCCTTGTGCATCACCAGCCGCGGCTCCGAGCGCACCAGCCGCGCCACGCGGTCCGAGGCGACGGAGCTTTTCGCCACGAGATATTGCAGGCCGATCAGCAGGGCGAAGGCGGTCAGCCCCTCGGCCAGCGCCACGCTTTCCGACAGAAGGATCGTCGCCAGCGTCGAGCCGAGCGCCACGGTGACGACGAGATCGAAGGCGTTGAGCTTGGCCAGCGTCCGCTTGCCCGAGATGCGCAGAAAGGCGAGGAGCCCCACATAGGCCAGCGCACCGACGATGATGGTGCGGATGATCCCGCTCCAGCTTTGAAACAGCATCTCCTCGATCATCGCGCTCTCCTGCCTTGCGGTGTCACCTCATCCAGAACCCATGGGCGCGCAGAATGGTTCGGATCTCCTTTTCGGTGGCGGGCAGCGCCGCGCGGTCGAACAGGGCGCGCGCCTTGGCACCCCGCCCCTGATAGACCATGCGCCTGATCGGCTCGTGCCGTTTCAGCAGCTTCTTGAGCCGATTCGGCGCGGCGACGCGTTCGAGAGATTCGACCACCCGGTCCGCTTCGCGCGCATAGAGCAGGGGAAAGGTGCGGTAGTGGCAGGTAAGCGCGCCGTCGAGCCCGTCGAGCGCCGGGCCGGGGCGGCCGCCGCCGAGCGCATGGATGACCAGCGGCAGCGCCACCTGGTCGAGCCAGGGATCGAAGGGCTGCAACGCCACCTCGCGCGGCGGGTCGTCGCGGATCGCCACGGCGTATTCGGCGAAGAGCGCGCCGAAGGCGCGGGCATCGGGCCCGCAGAACCAGCCCGCGTTGAAATAGAGATAGCGCTTCCAGAACTCGTCGGGCCATGACAGGTCGAGCGAGCTTTCGAAATCGAGCCCGAACCGGTCGTAGAGCGATTTCCAGCTGGCGGTGTAGCCGGGCCAGTAAACCTCCTCCACGGGCCATGTCCCCTCGCGCCGCATCGAGGCGGCGGGCGGCAGGGCGCCGATCGGCAGATCGCCGATCTCGCCGAGAATCAGCGTGTCGCTGTCGAGAAAGAGAAAGGGGGAGGCGGGCAGGGCGGAAAGCGCCTCGATCTTGTTGCCATGCGGGTAGGCGCTGCCGAAATGGCGGCTCTCGAAGGGCAGGATCTCGGCCCCCAGCTCCCCGAGCATGGCACGGCCCTCCGCGCTCATGCGTGGATCCTCCGGCCAGAGCGGGCCGGGCTGCGGCTCGGCCACGAGGAGGCGGTTCGAAAACCCCGGTGCGTGGGCGCGCAACGAGGCGGCCAGAAGCAGCGCCTCGGCCTCGATCCGGCCCGACTGGCCGATGATGACGATGTCGAACGATGCCATGCGCCCCCCCTTGCGGGACGACCCTAGGAAGGGGGGCGGGCCCGGTCAAACCGGCATCTTGCGCAAGGAAGGGGGGGAGTGGTGGGCGACCCTGGAATCGAACCAGGCGTGGGTCTCCCCGGCGGAGTTACAGTCCGCTGCCGCACCTTGCAGCTCGTCGCCCGCAGCCGGGCCTCGACCCGGTGCGAGAGCGGGAATAGGCGCTGCGCCGCGGGGCGTCAACCTCAAAATCGGGCTTCCCCGACGGCGGCGTGACGGCGTCGTGACGGCAGCGTGACGGGGCGGAGGCCGGGCCGCCATGGCTGGACTTCGCGGGCGCGAACGCGCAATCAGGCGGGGCCTGAGCCAAGCGGAGAGCGCCATGAAGAAGCCGAAATGGGTGATCGAGAAGGAACAGTCCAAGCGCGCCTCGGCCGCCGAGACGGTCTGGCTCTTCGGCCTGCACGCGGTGCGCGACGCGCTCCAGAACCCGCGCCGCGAACGGCTGCGCCTCGTCGTGACGCTCAACGCGCAGGCCAAGCTTGCCGATGCCATCGCAGAGAGCGGCATGGAGCCCGAGATCTCGGACCCGCGCAAGTTCGCCGCCCCGATCGACCGGGATTCGGTGCATCAGGGCGCGGCGCTCGAAGTGAAGCCGCTCGATTGGGGCGCGCTCGACGATGTCGCCCTGGCCGGCGAGGGCGAGGGGCCGCCGCGGCTTTTGCTGCTCGACCGGGTGACCGATCCGCACAATGTCGGCGCGATCCTGCGCTCGGCCGAGGTCTTCGGCGCGCGCGCGGTGATCGGGGTGCAGCGCCATTCGGCGCCCGAAACCGGGGCGCTGGCCAAGACCGCCTCGGGCGCGCTGGAGCGCCAGCCCTACCTGCGGGTGCGCAACCTCGCCGACACGATGGGGCGGCTCAAGGAGATGGGCTATCTCGTGCTGGGGCTTGCCGGCGAGGCGGAGGTTTCGATCGAGGAGGCCATCGAGGGCAGGCGCGACCGCCCGGTGGCGCTCGTGCTGGGGGCCGAGGGGCCGGGGCTGCGCGAGCGCACCCGCGAGACCTGCGACGCGCTGGTGCGCATCGACGCGGCGGGGGGCTTCGGCTCGCTCAACGTCTCGAATGCCGCGGCCGTGGCGCTTTATGCCGCCCGCGCGCCGCGCATGTCCTGATCCGCGCGGGCTTCACGAACGCGCGAAAGGGTCTGTCTATGGAACCATTCCGAGTTTAGCGTGTTTCATGGAAGCGCGTATCTGGAACATATGCGTTTCATTTCACTGTCCCTCGTTCCACACCTTGAAGCCCGGGCACCGCCCGGGCTTTTTTATGTCGACCGCGCCGCCTTTTCGGCAATGCCGGAGCGGCCCTCGCGCCGGGCCAACTCGGCCTCGATGTCATCGAGGCTCACATCGCGCGCGGCGCACATCACCAAGAGGTGGTAGAGCGCGTCGGCGGCCTCGGAGGTGAGCCTCTCGCGGTCGCCCTTCACAGCCTCGATCACCGCCTCGATCGCCTCTTCGCCGAACTTCTCGGCGCATTTCTCGGGGCCCTTGGCGAGCAGCTTCGCGGTCCAGCTCGTCTCGGGATCGGCGTCCCGGCGCGACAGGATCGTCTCGGACAACGCTTTCAGGCTCATGCCATCCTCATCGGAATGCCGGCAGCCTGCATATGCGCCTTGGCCTCGGCGATGCTGTGGGTGCCGAAATGGAAGATCGAAGCCGCGAGCACCGCGCTCGCGCCGCCCTCGGTGACCCCTTCGACAAGGTGGTCGAGCGTGCCGACGCCGCCGCTCGCGATCACGGGGATGTCGACCGCGTCCGAAATGGCGCGGGTGAGCGGCAGGTTGAAGCCCTGGCGCGTGCCGTCGCGGTCCATCGAAGTGAGCAGGATCTCCCCCGCGCCGCGCGCCTCCATGTCGCGCGCGAACTCCACCGCGTCGATGCCGGTCGGCTTGCGGCCGCCATGGGTGAAGATCTCCCAGCGCCCCGGCTCCACGGTCTTCGCGTCGATCGCCACGACGATGCACTGCGCACCGAAGCGCTGCGCCGCCTCGGTGACGACCGTGCGATCGGCCACGGCGGCCGAGTTGAAGCTCACCTTGTCGGCCCCGGCGAGCAGGAGCGCGCGCACGTCGTGATGGCTGCGCACCCCGCCGCCCACGGTCAGCGGGATGTAGCAGCTCTCCGCGGTGCGGCGGACGAGGTCGAACATCGTGCCGCGATTCTCGTGCGTGGCATGGATGTCGAGGAAACACAGCTCGTCGGCACCGGCCGCGTCATAGGCGCGGGCGGCGTCCACGGGGTCGCCCGCGTCGCGCAGGTCGACGAAGTTGACGCCCTTCACCACGCGGCCATCGGCCACGTCGAGACAGGGGATGATGCGGGTCTTGAGCATGAGCGGCCTCCGGGCTGTCGCCGCCCTTCTAGCGCCCATGGCGCGGCGGGGCCAGTGCCGGAACGGAAACCCCGCACGCCTCGTTGGGGCGGCAGCACAACGGGAGCATTTCACATGAAACGCATGATTCTCGCGGGCCTCGCGGCCACCAGCCTCGCCGCGCCCGCCATGGCCGACATCGAAACCATGCAGGCCACCGGCACCGTCGCCGAGGCGATGGACCGGCTCGAAGCCGCCGTCACCGAGGCGGGCGCCACCGTCTTCGCGCGCGTCGATCATGGGGGCGGGGCCGAACAGGCGGGCATGACGCTGGCCGACAGCGAGCTTCTGATCTTCGGCAACCCGCAGCTCGGCACGCCGGTGATGCAGGAAGACCCGCTCGCCGGGCTCTATTTGCCGCTCAAGATCCTCGCCTATGATGACGGCTCGGGGCAGGTCCACATCGCTTATGAGGAGGTCGAGGAAACCTTCGACGATCTGGACGTCGATGACGATCTCGACGCCATCGAGAAGATGGAAAACGCGCTCGAGAAATTCGCCAGGGCCGCGGCGGGGGAGTGATCCCGCGCCGGGGCGCGCGTGACCAACGGCGCGCCATGCGTATTTGAAGAAAGATGAACCAGGGGTGCCGCGCGAGGGATCGGGCGGCGCCCCTAGGCGTCAGCCCTTGAGCAGGGCCAGCGCCTCGGCGAGATCGATCGCGCCGTCATACAGCGCGCGGCCCGAGATCGCGCCCGCGATCACGCCGGTCGATTTCAGCGCCTTGAGATCGTCGAGGGACGAGACGCCGCCGGAGGCGATCACCGGGATCGAAACCGCGCGGGCGAGATCCTCGGTCGCGGCCACGTTCGGCCCCGCCATCGCGCCGTCGCGGGCGATGTCGGTGTAGATGATCGCGGCCACCCCGGCATCCTCGAAGCTCTTCGCCAGATCGGTGACCATCACGTCGGTCTCCTCGGCCCAGCCGCGCGTCGCCACGCGGCCTTCGCGCGCATCGAGGCCCACGGCGACCTTGCCCGGAAACTCCTTGGCCGCCTCGCGCACGAGGTCGGGGTTCTCCACCGCCACCGTGCCGAGGATCACCCGGGCGAGGCCCTTCTCGATCCATGTCTCGATCGTCTTCATGTCGCGAATGCCGCCGCCGAGCTGCGCCGGCACGCCGGGGCAGGCGGCAAGGATCGCCTCGACCGCCGCGCCGTTCACCGGCTCGCCCGCGAAGGCGCCGTTGAGATCGACGAGGTGCAGCCATTCGGTGCCGGCCTCGACGAAGGCGCGCGCCTGCGCGGCCGGATCGTCGTTGAACACCGTGGCCTTGTCCATCTCGCCGCGCAGCAGGCGCACGGCCTGGCCGTCCTTGAGGTCGATGGCGGGGTAGAGGATCATGGCGCGGTCTCCGAAGGCAGCTGATGCGTCCGCGCTGTGGCATGCGGGGCGCGCGGATGCAACGCCACGTCAGCCTTGCCAGGCGGGGTGACCTTCGCGTCAGCTTCGCCTCGTGATTGAGGAGGAGACGATCATGAAGAGACTGGCATGGGCCGCATTGGCGCTCGTGGCCCTCGCGGGGACGGCCTCGGCCGAGCCGCTCATCGGCACCTGGCGCACCGCGCCGGACGACAACGGCAACAGCGGCCTCGTGCAGGTCGCGCCCTGCGGCGCGCAGCTCTGCGGCCAGCTGGTCAAGGCCTATGGCCCCGGCGGCGCGGAGATCGCCTCGCCCAATCTGGGGCGCAACATCATCTCCGAGACCGTGGCCAGGGGCGGCGGCGAATATCGCGGCAAGGTCTTTGCCCCCGATACCGGCAAGACCTACAATTCCAAGCTGATGCTGAGCGGAAACCGGCTCTCGGTCTCGGGTTGCGTGCTGGGCTTCTGCCGCGAAGGCGGCGTCTGGCAGAAGCAGCAGTAACCCGGAACAGCACGGGGGGCCTGCCGGTTTTGCCCGCGCAACCGCACAAGGGAAGGACACCGCATGCCCCTCGTCACCACCAAGGACCAGACCCAGCTCTATGTGAAGGACTGGGGAGAAGGCCGCCCCGTCGTGCTGATCCACGGCTGGCCGCTCAACTCCGACAGCTGGGAATATCAGGCGGTGCGCCTCGCCGAGAGCGGCCACCGCGTCGTCGCCTATGACCGGCGCGGCTTCGGCCGTTCGGGCCAGCCCTTTCAGGGCTACGACTACGACACCATGGCCGACGATCTCGACACGGTGATGCGCGAGCTGGATCTCAAGGACGCGGCCATTGTCGGCTTCTCGATGGGCGGCGGCGAGGTCGCGCGCTACATGTCGCGCCATGAGGGGCGCAACGTGCGCGCCGCCGGGCTGATCGCCTCGGTCGCGCCGGGCATGCTGAAATCCGACAAGAACCCCGACGGCGTCACCGCCGACGTGTTCGAAGGCATGAAGGACGGGCTGCGCAAGGACCGGCCCGAATTCCTGCGCGAGTTCTTCAAGGGCTTCTACGGCAACAAGGTCAGCGAGGGCGTGCTGCACTGGTCGTTGATGATGGCGATGCAGGCCAGCCCTAAGGCCACGCTCGATTGCGTCGACGCTTTCGGCAAGACCGATTTCACCGATGACATGAACGCCTTCGGTGTGCCGGCGCTGGTGGTGCATGGCGCCAAGGACGAGACCGTGCCCGCCGACCCTTCGGGCCGCCGCGCGGCAAGGCTGATCGGGCAGAAGGCGACGCTCAAGGAATATGACGACGCGCCGCACGGGCTCACCGCGACCCATGCCGACCGCTTTTACGAGGATCTCGCCGCCTTCCTGAAGTGAGCGCTTCGCGTGAAACGAAAGGCCCGCGTCCTGCGCGGGCCTTTTGCGATCAGGGCGTCCAGTTCAGGAAATTGGCGATGAGCCGGAGCCCCGCCGCCTGGCTCTTTTCGGGGTGGAACTGCGCGCCGACGACATTGCCGCGCCCGACCACCGCCGTCACCGCCCCGCCGTAATCGACATGCGCGAGCAGCGTGTCGGCCTCGCTGGGCCGGAACTGCCAGCTATGGACGAAATAGGCGTGGTCGCCGGTCGAGATCCCCTCCAGCACCGGGTGCGGGCGGTCGATGACCAGATCGTTCCAGCCCATGTGCGGGACCTTGAGCGCGGCATCGGCGGGATCGATCCTGACGATCTCGCCGGGAATCCAGCCCAAGCCCTCGGTGCGCTCGTATTCATGTCCCACCTCGGCCAGAAGCTGCATGCCGACGCAGATGCCGAGAAAGGGCCGCCCCTTCACCTCGACCGCCTCGACCAGCGCCTCGTGAAGGCCGGGCTGGGCCGAGAGCGCGCCCCGGCAATGCGGAAAGGCCCCGTCGCCGGGCAGCACGATCCGGTCGGCGCGGGCCACGTCCTCGGGGCGCGAGGTGACGATCACCTCGCCCGCATCCCCCTCGCGCGCCATGCGCTCGAAGGCCTTCTGCGCCGAGTGCAGGTTGCCGCTTTCGTAGTCGATCAGCGCGGTGAGGCTCATAGCGCCCCCTTGGTCGAGGGGATCGCGTCGGCGCGGCGCGGATCGGGCTCCACCGCCTCGCGCAGCGCGCGGGCGACGGCCTTGAAGGCGGCCTCGGCAACGTGATGCGCATTGTGGCCGTGGAGGCGGTCGATATGCAGCGTGATGCCGCCATGGGTGGCCAGCGCCTGGAAGAACTCCTGTACCAGATCCGTGTCGAAGCTGCCGATCTTGCCCGCCCGAAAGCCGAGGTTGCAGATCAGGAAGGGCCGGGCCGAGAGATCGAGCGCGCAGCGCACCTGCGCGTCGTCCATCGCGAGATGACACGCGCCGTAGCGGCGGATGCCGGTCTTGTCGCCCAGCGCCTGTTTCAGCGCTTGGCCCAGCGCGATGCCGGTATCCTCGACCGTGTGGTGATCGTCGACATGCAGATCGCCCTTGGCGCGCACCGTCATGTCGATCAGCGCATGGCGCGACAGCTGGTCGAGCATGTGGTCGAAGAAGCCGACGCCGGTCTGGTTGTCGTAAGCGCCGGTGCCGTCGAGGTCGATCTCGACCTCGATCGCGGTTTCGGCGGTGGTGCGGGTGATCTTGGCGGTCCGCATGTCATCCCTCAGCTGGTTGCGACGCACCTATAGGCGGCGACGTCGCCGGGGCCAAGGGCCGCTTCATCGATGTGAGGGAAGGCCGAAACTGGAGCGGGTGATGAGATTCGAACTCACGACCCTTACCTTGGCAAGGTAATGCTCTACCCCTGAGCTACACCCGCTTCCGTTTCGTGTGGCGGATTTAGCCAAGCGGGCGGGGGGGTGCAAGGGGGCAAAACGAAAAATTCGCGCGACCTCGCGGAAGCCGGAAGGACTCCTCCGAAAACGAAAAGCCGCGCTTGCGGCGCGGCTGTAGGCTGATCCTTGGGGGAGGCGAAACTGGAGCGGGTGATGAGATTCGAACTCACGACCCTTACCTTGGCAAGGTAATGCTCTACCCCTGAGCTACACCCGCTTCCGTTTCGTGGGGCGGATGTAGCCAAGCGGGCCGGGGGGTGCAAGCGGAAAAACGGTCGCCTCGTGCGAAATTTCGTGGCGAAGCGGGGGAGGCGGGGGAAGCCCGCGCGAGGCGGCCCATGGCCCCCGATCAGCCCGCCGGTTCGATGAGATCCCAGCGGTTGCCCCACGGGTCCCGGAACACCGCCACGACGCCGTAGGGTTCGTGACGCGGCGCCTCCTCGAAGACGACGCCGCCTGCCTTCATGCGCGCGGCGTCGCGGGCGAAATCGTCGGTTTCGAGAAACAGCCAGACCCGCCCGCCGCCCTGCGCCCCGATCGCCGCATATTGCGCCGGGCCGTCCGCACGGGCGAGGACAAGGCCGGTGCCGCCCGATGGCGGCACCACCCGAACCCAGCGCTTGCCCTCCATCGCCACGTCCTCGGCGAGGTCGAAGCCCATCGGCCCGGTGAAGAAGGCAATCGCCTCGTCGTAGTCCGGCACGACGAGGCTGACCGCGCCGAGTCGCGTCATTCGATCTCGACCAGCAGGTCCTTGGCGTCGATCTGCGCGCCCGGGGTCACATGCACCGCCTTGATCGTGCCCTCGTGCTCGGCATGCAGCCCGGTCTCCATCTTCATCGCCTCGATGGTCAGCAGCATGTCGCCCTGCTTGACCTTCATGCCGACCTGCGCCGCCACGGTCGAGACCACGCCCGGCATCGGCGCGCCGACATGGCCCGCATTGCCCGGCTCGGCCTTGGGGCGCTTGGCGGACTTGGCCGCGACCTTGCGGTTCGGCACGCGGATCGTGCGCGGCTGGCCGTTGAGTTCGAAGAACACCCGGACCTCGCCCTCGTCGGTGGTCTCGCCCACCGCCTGCAGCCGGATCTCCAGCGTCTTGCCCGGGTCGATCTCGGCCGAGATCTCCTCGCCCTGCTCCATGCCGTAAAAGAAGGTCCGCGTCGGCAGGGTGCGGACGGGGCCGTATTGCTGGTGCCGCTTGGCGTAGTCGGTGAAGACCTTGGGATACATCAGATAGGCGTTGAGATCCTCGTCGTCGATCGTGGTCTCGCCGGTGGCCTTGATCGCCTCGGCGCGCGCCGCCTCGAAATCGACGGGCTTGAGATGCTTGCCCGGACGATCCTTGAGCGGCTTTTCGCCCTTGAGGATCTTGGCCTGCAGCGCGCCGGGCCAGCCGCCCGGCGGCTGGCCGAGATTGCCCTTCATCATGTCGATCACGCTGTCGGGAAAGGAGACGTCGTGGTTCGGATCCTCCACCTGCGCGCGGCTGAGCCCCTGGCTCACCATCATCAGCGCCATGTCGCCCACCACCTTCGAGGATGGCGTGACCTTCACGATGTCGCCGAACATCATGTTCACCTCGGCATAGGTCTTGGCGACCTCGTGCCAGCGCTCCTCGAGCCCGAGGCTGCGCGCCTGCGCCTTGAGGTTGGTGAACTGCCCGCCGGGCATCTCGTGCAGATAGACCTCGGAGGCCGGGGCTTGCAGCCCGCTCTCGAAGGCGGCGTAATGCGCGCGGACCTGCTCGAAATAGTTCGAGATCTCGCGGATCGCCTCGATGTCGAGCCCGGTGTCGCGCTCGGTCTGGCTCAGCGCCTCGACGATCGAGCCCAGCGTCGGCTGCGAGGTGTTGCCCGAGAAGCTGTCCATCGCCGCGTCGATCGCGTCGACCCCGGCGGCCGAGGCCGCCAGAACGGTCGAGATCGCGGCGCCAGAGGTGTCATGCGTGTGGAAGTGGATTGGCAGGCCGACCTCTTCCTTCAGCGCGGTGAAGAGCTGCGTCGCCGCCGGGGCCTTCAGCAGACCCGCCATGTCCTTGACGCCCAGCACATGGGCGCCGGCCTTCTCCAGATCCTTGGCCATGGCGACGTAGTATTTCAGGTCGTACTTGTCGCGCGCCGGGTCGAGCATGTTGCCGGTGTAGCAGATCGTGCCCTCGCAGACCTTCTCCGCCTCGATCACCGCATCCATCGCGACGCGCATGTTCTCGGTCCAGTTCAGGCTGTCGAAGACGCGGAACACGTCCACGCCCGAGGCCGCGGCCTGCTTGACGAAGCCCTGCACCACATTGTCGGGATAGTTGGTGTAGCCCACCCCGTTCGAGGCCCGAAGCAGCATCTGCGTCATGACGTTGGGCATGGCGGCGCGGATGTCGCGCAGCCGCTGCCAGGGGCATTCCTGCAAGAAGCGGTAGGCCACGTCGAAGGTGGCGCCGCCCCAGCATTCGACCGAGAACAGGCCGGGCAGGTTGGCGGCATAGCTCGGCGCCACGCGCACCATGTCGATCGAGCGCATCCGCGTGGCCAAGAGCGACTGGTGACCGTCGCGCATCGTGGTGTCGGTGATGAGAAGCTGCTTTTGCGCCTTCATCCAGTCGGCGACGGCCTGTGGGCCCTGCTCGTCGAGGATCTGGCGCGTGCCGGGGGTGACTTCCGTCCCGCGCGGGGCGGGGGCGCGGGGCGGCTTGGCGTCGCGGGCGGGGCGCACGCGGCCCTCGGTCTCGGGATGGCCGTTGACGGTGATGTCGGCCACATAGGTCAAAAGCCGCGTCGCCCGGTCGCGGCGCGTGTCGAAATCGAACAGCTCGGGCGTCGTGTCGATGAACTTGGTGGTGTACTGGTTCGACAGGAAGGTCGGGTGCTTCAGCAGGTTGATCACGAAGTCGATATTCGTGGAGACGCCGCGAATGCGGAACTCGCGCAGCGCCCGGTCCATGCGCGCGATCGCCATCTCGGGCGTCTGGGCGCGCGCGGTGACCTTGGTCAGCAGCGAATCGTAAAAGCGGGTGATCACCGCGCCGGAATAGGCGGTGCCGCCATCGAGCCGGATGCCCGGGCCGGTGGCCGAGCGGTAGGTCTGGATCCGGCCGTAATCGGGGATGAAGCTGTTATGCGGGTCTTCGGTCGTCACCCGGCATTGCAGCGCATGGCCGTCGAGCTGCACGTCGTACTGGCTGGCGCAGCCCGTGGCCTCGACGATCGACTTGCCCTCGGCGATCAGGATCTGCGCGCGCACGATGTCGATGCCGGTGACCTCCTCGGTCACCGTGTGCTCGACCTGCACGCGGGGGTTCACCTCGATGAAGTAGAATTCGCCCGAATCCATGTCCATCAGGAACTCGACCGTGCCGGCGCATTCGTAGTTCACGTGCTGGCAGATCTGGCGGCCAAGGTTGCAGATGCGCTCGCGCTGGGTTTCGGAGAGATAGGGGGCGGGGGCGCGTTCGACGACCTTCTGGTTGCGGCGCTGGACCGAGCAGTCGCGCTCCCACAGGTGGTAGATCTGGCCATGGGAGTCGCCGAGGATCTGCACCTCGACATGGCGCGCGCGGGTGATCATCTTTTCGAGGTAGCCCTCGCCATTGCCGAAGGCGGCCTCGGCCTCGCGCCGGCCCTCGCGGACCTTCTCCTCGAGCTCGCTCTCATCAAGGATGGGGCGCATGCCGCGCCCGCCGCCGCCCCAGCTCGCCTTCAGCATCAGCGGATAGCCGACCTCGGCCGCCTCGCGGCGGATCGTCTCCATGTCGTCGCCCAGCACCTCGGTCGCGGGGATCACCGGCACGCCCGCCTCGATCGCCACGCGGCGCGCGCTGGCCTTGTCGCCCAGCTCGCGCATGGTCTGCGCCCTGGGGCCGATGAAGGTGATCCCGGCCTCGGTGCAGGCATCGACGAAATCGGGGTTTTCCGACAGCAGGCCATAGCCCGGATGGATCGCGTCGGCGCCCGACATCCTGGCAACCCGGATGATCTCCTCGATCGAGAGATAGGCCTGCACCGGCCCGAGACCCTCGCCGATCCGGTAGGCCTCGTCCGCCTTGAAGCGGTGCAGGCCGAGCTTGTCCTCCTCGGCATAGACCGCGACTGTCTTCTTGCCCATCTCGTTGGCAGCCCGCATCACGCGGATCGCGATCTCGCCGCGGTTGGCGATCAGGATCTTCTCGAATTCGGCCATGTTCACCCCTTCCGTATGGTCAGGCGCAGTCTAGGAGTTTCTGCGGTGCAGTATAGCCCCGAGATGCTGTGGACATGATCGCCCTTGCCGCTACTGATAGCGCTAACGGAAGGTCAGGCCGCGTCGTCTTCCGGGGCGGAGGCCCCGTCGCGATGCGCCGCGAGCAGCGTGGCGTTCGGTGCGGCGGCGGGGTCTTCCTCTCCCGCGAGAGCCACCTGATTGCGGCCCCGGCCCTTGGCGTCGTAAAGCGCGTCGTCGGCGGCCTTCATCAGCTGTTGCGGCATGGTGCCGTCCTCGGGGTAGACGGCAAGGCCGATCGAGACGGTGATGCGCGGCAGGTTCTTCTCGCCATAGCGCACGGTGATCCGCTCGACCGCGCTGCGCAGCGCCTCGGCGCGCAGCGCCGCCGCTTGCAGGCTCAGGTCGGGCAGCAGCAGCATGAACTCCTCGCCGCCCATGCGGCAGGCCGTCTCGTCGCCGTCGCAGAGCTGTTCGAGCACCGATCCCACCGCGCGCAGCACCATGTCGCCCGCATCATGCCCATGCGTGTCGTTGAACCGCTTGAAGTGATCCACGTCGATCGAGAGGATCGACAGCGGCCGGTCCTCGCGGCTGGCGCGGTCGAGCTGGCGGCGCAGCGTCTCGGTCAGGTGGCGGCGGTTGTAGAGCCCGGTCAGCGGGTCGCGGATCGAGCGGTCGTGCAGCTGGTCGCGCATCTGCACGTTGGCGATGGCGAGGCTGATCTGCTCGGCGCACATCTGGGCCAGCTTCTGGCTGGCGCGGAAATCCTCCAGCGTCACGCCGGCCTTGGCCTTGAGGTGCAGGAGGCCCACCGTCTCGCCATGCGCCAGCACCGGAAAGCAGAAGGAGGGGCGCTCGTCCTGGGTTTCGGAATGGCCGCAGGGAAAATCGACCTCGGCGCTGCCGAAGGTATAGGTCCGGCCCCGGCGCAGGCCCCAGCAATCCTCGGCCCGGATGTGGTCGCAATGATGCCCGCCATTCCAGCTGGCCGAGCCCATCAGCACGTCGCGCGAGTTGGAGTAGACATAGACGCTGCCTTCGCTGTCGGGAAGGATGTGGCTCATGAAGCGGCCGACCATCTCGAACAGCTCTCCCAGCGAGCGGGAGGATTGCAGCCATTCGTTCAGCTCGCCCAGAAGCCGCACGTCGCGCGCCAGCCGCATCTGGTCTTCCATCAGCTCGCGCTCCTTCACCGCGCGCTGGCGGATCACGCGCAGCTGCGCGCGGCCCGAACGGCGGATCACCACGCTCGTCATCACCAGCAGGATCAGCGAGATGCTCGACAGGCCGAGGAAGATGTTGCGCAGCCGGGCGGTGAAGGTGTGCCCCATGGCGGTCAGGTCGGTATAGAACTCGATCGCGCCGATGAAACGGCCATCGCGCATCACCGGGGTGTAGATCTCGGCCACGCAGAGCATGTCGCCCGGCAGGTGGTGATCGACCGCGGCATGAAGATGACCGTCGACTTCGTCCATCGGCTTCATTTCGGCCTTGTAGTATTTCTCGCCCATGGCGACGACCGACTGGAAATAGGGCTTGTTGTTCACCGTGCCGATATCGGAGGGGCGCGAGGACCAGAACACTTCCCCATCGGCGGTGAACAGCTTGAAGCGATAGATGTCGGACAGCGTGGTGACCTCATCGAGCCATGCGGTGTCCTGCGGGCTGAGCTGGCCCGTCTCGAAGGTGAGACTGCCATTCTCGAGCGCGTGCAGCACCCGCATGCGCCAGCTTTCGGCTTCGCGGCTGATATCCTCGCGCATCATGCGGTTCACGAGCGGCGTCGGCAGATAGACCACCGACAGCCAAGCCACGGTGGTGGCCAGCCCGAGGAAGAGCATGAGCAGCATGTTGAGTCTGGGGCGTCTAAACTTGCGGGTCTCGGTCATGGCGTCCGTCCTGTATGTGCCGCGCCAGAGTGCCACTTTGCCGCTTCGGGGCCGTTAACGCCTGGCCGAAAACGCCGGTGACGGCCCGCGGAAAATACCGATCTTCCGGCGCAGTTGCCCGATCTGCGCCGCATTGCGAACATAGGCGGAACGCCGCTTTTCATCGCGGGGCAGGATCGCTAGATTGGCGCCATGAGCAGTTTTTCCGACGACGAGGCCTTCGAGGCCGCCTCACAGCCCCTGTCGCGCCGCGCCATGGCGCAGCCGGGCGGTGCCGCCCCCTATCTCGACGGGCTGAACCCGGCGCAGCGCCTCGCGGTCGAGACGATGGACGGCCCGGTGCTGATGCTGGCCGGCGCCGGGACCGGCAAGACCCGCGCGCTCACCGCGCGGATCGTGCATCTGATGCGCACGGGGCGCGCGCGCCCCAACGAGATCCTCGCCGTGACCTTCACCAACAAGGCCGCGCGCGAGATGAAGGAGCGCATCGGCAGGATGCTCGGCGAGACGGTCGAGGGGCTGCCCTGGCTCGGCACCTTCCACGCGATCTGCGTCAAGCTGCTGCGCCGTCATGCCGAGCTGGTGGGGCTGAAGTCGAACTTCACCATCCTCGACACCGACGACCAGATCCGGCTTCTGAAGCAGCTCGTCGCCGCCGAGAACATCGACGACAAGCGCTGGCCCGCGCGGATGCTCGCGGGCATCATCGACGACTGGAAGAACCGGGCGCTGACGCCCGAGAACGTGCCGACCGCCGACGCCTCGGCCTATGACGGCAAGGGTGTCAAGCTCTACGCCGCCTACCAGCTGCGGCTGAGGGAGCTGAACGCCGTCGATTTCGGCGACCTGCTCTTGCACATGGTTACGATCTTCCAGACCCGTGACGACGTGCTCGACCAGTATCGCCGCTGGTTCCGCTACATCCTCGTGGACGAGTATCAGGACACCAACGCCGCGCAGTATCTGTGGCTGCGGCTCCTGGCGGGCGGGCACAAGAACATCTGCTGCGTCGGCGATGACGACCAGTCGATCTATGGCTGGCGCGGCGCCGAGGTGGGCAACATCCTGCGCTTCGAGAAGGATTTCGAGGGCGCGGAGGTGATCCGGCTGGAGCAGAACTACCGCTCCACCCCGCATATCCTCGGCGCGGCCTCCGGCCTCATCACCGCCAACAAGGGGCGCTTGGGCAAGACGCTCTGGACCGAGGAAGAGGAGGGCGAGAAGCTCCGCCTGATCGGCCATTGGGACGGCGACGAGGAGGCGCGCTGGGTCGGCGAGGAGATCGAGGCGGCGCAGCGCGGCACGCGCGGCATGGCGCCCGTGGGGCTCGATTCCATGGCGATCCTCGTGCGGGCCTCGCACCAGATGCGCGCTTTCGAGGACCGGTTTCTGACCATCGGTCTGCCCTACCGCGTGATCGGCGGCCCGCGCTTCTACGAGCGTTTGGAGATCCGCGACGCGATGGCCTATTTCCGCCTCGCCGTGTCGCTCGACGACGACCTCGCCTTCGAGCGGATCGTCAACACGCCCAAGCGGGGCCTTGGCAACAAGGCGGTGCAGACGATCCAGCGCGCGGCCCGCTCCAATGGCGTCAGCCTCGTCGAGGGCGCGCGCATCGTGGTGCAGTCGAAGCTTCTGGGCGGCAAGGGGCTTCGGGAGCTGACGATCCTCGTCGAGGCGCTCGACCGCTGGCACGGGCAGGTGGTGAACGAGAGCGACACCCATGTCGAGCTGGCCGAGATGATCCTCGACGAGAGCGGCTACACCGGCATGTGGCAGAACGACAAGACGCCCGAGGCGCCGGGGCGGCTCGAGAACCTCAAGGAGCTGGTCAAGGCGCTGGAGAGCTTCGACAGCCTGCAGGGCTTTCTCGAACACGTCGCGCTGATCATGGACAACGAGCAGGCCGAGGAGGGCGAGAAGGTGTCGATCATGACGCTGCACGCCGCCAAGGGCCTCGAATTTCCGATGGTGTTCCTGCCGGGCTGGGAGGACGGGCTTTTTCCGAGCCAACGCTCGATGGACGAAAGCGGGCTGCGCGGCTTGGAGGAGGAGCGCAGGCTCGCCTATGTCGGCATCACCCGCGCCGAAGCCGTCTGCACGATCTCCTTCGCCGCCAACCGCCGGGTCTATGGGCAGTGGCAGAGCCAGCTGCCCTCGCGCTTCATCGACGAGCTGCCCGAGGCGCATGTCGAGGTGCTGACCCCGCCGGGCCTCTATGGCGGCGGTTACGGGGCGGCGGGCATGTCGTCGCAGGCCTCGCCCGCGGTGCAGGAGGCGCAGGGCTCGCGGCTGCACGACAACGCGGCCAAGGCCGATGTCTACAATAGCCCCGGCTGGCGGCGGCTGCAGGCGCGCGGCCAGCAGCGGCAGATGCGCCAGCCCGCCGAGGCCAAGAACATCACCATCGACATGACGGCGGTCTCCTCCTTTACCGCCGGGGACCGGGTGTTCCACCAGAAGTTCGGCTATGGCGAGGTCATGGCCGTCGAGGGCGACAAGCTCGACATCGCCTTCGACAAGGCTGGGCAGAAGAAGGTGGTGGCGCGCTTCGTGGTGGCCTCGGACGCGGCCGACGACGTGCCGTTCTGAGATTGCGGGGGCGGGGGGCGGCCGCTAATCCTCGCGCATGGATGCCGCCTCACTTTCCGCCTTCGCCGCCGGTCTCGCGCTCGGCCTGTCGCTGATCCTTGCCATCGGCGCGCAGAACGCCTTCGTGCTGCGGCAGGGGCTCAGGGGCGATCATGTCTTCGCGGTGGTGCTGACCTGCGCGCTGTCGGACGCGCTTCTGATCACCGCCGGTGTCTCGGGCTTTGCCGCTCTGGCCGAGGCCGCGCCGTGGATCGCGCCGCTTCTGCGCTGGGGCGGGGCGGCCTTCCTGATCGTCTATGGCGCCAAGGCCGCCTTGGCCGCATGGCGCGGCGGCGAGGCGCTCAAGGCGGCCGATGACGGCGCGGCGGGGCTGCGCCGGGCGGTGCTGACCTGCCTCGCGCTGACATGGCTCAACCCGCATGTCTATCTCGACACGCTGGTGCTGCTGGGCTCGGTCGCCTCGCGCTTCGAGGGGCGGGTCTGGGCCTTCGGCAGCGGCGCGGTCGCGGCGTCCTTCCTGTTCTTCTTCGCGCTGGGCTATGGCGCGCGGCTGTTGCGCCCGGTCTTTGCCCGTCCCGCCGCGTGGCGCGTGCTCGATGCCCTCATCGCGCTGGTGATGTGGAGCATCGCCGCCGGTCTGGTCTGGGGCGGCTGAAGGCGCTTTCGATGCGCTTGCATCCCCGCGCGCTTTGCCGTCCTGTAGCCGCCGGGAGAATTGCATGACGTCAGCATATGTTTCGCGCCCTCAGGGCTCGCCTCTCATCGGTGTCGGCTGGATGCTGGCGGCGGGGCTGTGCTTCGTCTCCATGACGGTGCTGATCAAGGCGGTGGGCGCGGCGCTGCCCGCCGCACAGACCGCGGTGCTGCGCTTTGCGCTGGGCCTGCCCTTTCTGCTGCCGATGCTGCCCGCCTTGCGCCGGGTGCGGATCACGCCGCGGCTGTGGCGGCTTCTGGGCCTGCGCGCGGTGCTGCATGCCTGCGGCGTGGGGCTGTGGTTCTATGCCATCGCGCGCATTCCCCTGGGCGAGGTGACGGCGATCAACTACCTCAACCCGATCTGGGTGACGGTGGGAGCGGCGCTCCTGATGGGCGAGCGGCTGCCGCCGCGCCGGGTGGCGGCGGTGGTGGCGGCCTTCATCGGCGCGCTGGTGGTGCTGCGCCCCGGCCTGCGCGAGATCGATTCCGGCCATGTCGCGATGATGGGGACGGCGATGCTGATCGCCTCGGGCTATCTGGTGGTCAAGCGGCTCTCCGAAGAGCTGCCGGCGGAGGTGATCGTGGCGATGCTGTCGCTGATGGTGCCCTTGGGCCTTCTGCCCTTCGCGCTGCCGGTCTGGCAGGCGCCCGGAGCGGAGGCGCTGGCCTATCTCTTCGGGGCTGCGGGGCTGGGGACGGCGGCGCATTACGCGATGACGCGCGCCTTTGCCGCGGCCCCGCTCACGGTCACCCAACCGGTGACCTTTTTGCAGCTGGTCTGGGCGGTGGCGATCGGCGCGGTGCTGTTCGGCGAGCCGGTAGACCCCTTCACCGTGCTCGGCGGCGCGATCATCATGGGCGCGGTGATGTTCATCACCTGGCGCGAGGCGCGGGCGCGACGGGCGGCTACCGCCGTCGCGCCCGATGCCATGCCGGTCAGTCGGTCGGAAGCTCGCCCAGACGCTCGAGAATCGAGCCGGGGCTGACCTGTCCGATGACCCGGCCCCCTTCGAGCACGTCGAGCGGGGCGGGGGTGGCGTGGATCCGCGCCATCACCTCGAGGATCGGCGTCGTCGCCTCGACCTGTCCCTCGGCGGCGAGCGTCGCGTCCGGGTCCATCACGTCGCGGGCGCAGAGCACGCCGAGCGGGTTCATGTGGGCGACGAAATCGCGCACGTAGCCATTCGCCGGATCGGTGAAGATCTCGCGCGGGGTGCCCGACTGGACGATCCGCCCGCCCTCCATGATGGCGATGCGGTTGCCGAGCTTGAACGCCTCGTCAAGATCGTGGCTGACGAAGATGATGGTGCGCTGCTTGCGCGCCTGCAGGTCGAGAAGCTCGTCCTGCAACCGGGCGCGGATCAGCGGGTCGAGCGCCGAGAAGGGCTCGTCCATCAAGAGGATCGGCGCGTCGGTGGCAAAGGCGCGGGCGAGGCCCACGCGCTGCTGCATGCCGCCCGAGAGCTCGCCCACCAGCGCGTCGGCGCGGTCGGCGAGGCCCACCATCTCCAGCTCGGTCTCGACCCGGTCGCGGCGCTCGGCCCGGCTCATGCCGCCCAGCTCCAGCCCGAGCCCGACATTGTCGCGCACCGTGCGCCAGGGCAGCAGGCCGAATTGCTGGAACACCATGGCGACATGGTGCAGCCGGATCTCGCGCAGGGTCTTCTTGTCGGCCTGGGTGACCGAGGTCATCTCGCCGTTCATGCGCACCCGCACATCGCCGCGCACCACCGGGTTGAGCCCGTTGACGGCGCGCAGCAGCGTCGACTTGCCCGAACCCGAAAGCCCCATCAGCACGAGGATCTCGCCCTCGGGGACATCGAGCGTGCAGTCATGCACGCCGAGCACCTGATCGGTCCTGTCGGAGATCTCGGGCCGCTCCAGCCCTTCGTCCATCAGCGGCAGGGCGGTCTCCGGCTTGTCGCCGAAGACGATGTTGACGGCGTCGAATTCGACGGCGTTGCGCTTGGTCGTGTCGTTCATGCCGTTACCCTCGCTTCACGCGCAGCGCGCGGTCGAGCATGATCGCGACCACGACGATGACGAAGCCGCTCTCGAAGCCGAGCGCGGTGTTGACCGAATTGAGCGCGCGGACCACCGGCACGCCGAGCCCGTCGGCGCCGACGAGGGCCGCGATCACCACCATCGACAGCGACAGCATGATGGTCTGGTTGAGCCCGGTCATGATCTGCGGAAAGGCCGATGGCAGCTCGACCTTCCACAAAAGCTGCCGCGGCGTGGCGCCGAAGGCCTGCGCGGCCTCGACGAGGGCGGTGGGCGTGTTGGAGATGCCGAGCTGGGTCAGCCGGATCGGCGCGGGCAGCACGAAGATCACCGTGGCGATCAGGCCCGGCACCATGCCGATGCCGAAGAAGACGATCGCGGGGATGAGATAGACGAAGGTCGGCAGCGTCTGCATCAGGTCGAGCACGGGCGCGACCCAGGCATAGAGCTTGGGGCGGTGCGCCACGGCGATGCCGATCGGCACGCCGACGCCCATGCAGACGACGCAGGCCGAAAGCACCAGCGTCAGGCTTTCGCTCGTCTCCTCCCAGTAGCCCTGGTTCAGCACGAAGAGAAAGCCCAGCGCCACGAGGAGCGCCGGCTGCCAGCGGCGTTGCAATGCATAGGTGAGGCCGACGAAGACGGCGATCACCAGAAGCTCGGGCGGGGTCTGCAGGAGCCACAGGATGCCGTCGATCATGCCTTCGAGCAGCCATGACAGCGTGTCGAAGACGATGGCGAGATTGGTCTCCAGCCAGTCGAAGCCATTGGCGGCCCATGCGCCCACGGGGATCTTGGGAATGCTCATCTCCATGGGGCGGCGCCTCGGTCGGGTCTGCTCATCGGGGTCTCCGTCTGGGGGGATGCGGCACGTCTTGCCGCGGATCGGATGGGCGGGGGCCGCGGCCCGGGGCGGGGCGACCGGAAATCCGGACCCCGGCCCGCGCGGGCCGGGGAAGGGGGGCGCGACGCGGCGCGCGCCCCAAGGAGCGATCAGCCCTCGATGGCGCTCTTGACCGCGGGCAGCGCCTCGCCGCCGTCGAGCGTGGTCACGCCTTCGAGCCAGGGCTCGACGGCTTCGGGGTTGGCCGCGAGCCACTGCTGCGCGGCGTCGCGCGGGTCCATGTTGTCATTGAGGATCGACCCCATGATCTCGTTTTCCATCTCGAGCGTGAATTCGAGATTCTGCAGGAACGCGCCGAGGTTCGGGCAGTCCTCCACGAGGCCCTTGCGGGTCACGGTATAGACCTCGGCGCCGCCGAGATTGGGGCCGAACCAGTCATCGCCGCCTTCGAGATAGGTCATCTCGTAATTGGCGTTCATCGGATGCGGCTCCCAGCCGAGGAAGATCACCGGCTCGTCGCGCTTCGACGCCCGGTCGACCTGCGCCAGCATGCCCTGCTCGGAGCTTTCCTTGACCTCGAAATCCGACAGGCCGAAGGCGTCGGATTCGATCATCTCGAGGATCAGCTGGTTGCCGTCATTGCCCGGCTCGATGCCGTAGATGGTGCTGTCGAGCGCATCGGCATGCTCGGCGATGTCGGCATAGTTCGCGATGCCCAGCGCCGCGCCGGCGGCGTTGGTGGCCAGCGTGTATTTCGCGCCGGTGAGGTTCTTGTGCACCGTCTCGATGCTGCCATCCTCGGTATAGGGCGCGATCTCGGACGACTGGGTGGGCATCCAGTTGCCAAGGAAGACGTCGATGTCGCCATCCGACATCGAGGTGAAGGTCACCGGCACCGAGAGCACCTTGATCTCGGGCTCGTAGCCCAGCCCCTCGAGCACGAGGGCGGTGGTGGCGGTTGTCGCGGTGATGTCGGTCCAGCCGACATCGGACATCACGATGTCGCGGCATTCGGCGGCATCCTGGGCGAGGGCGCCGGTGGCGACGGTGGTCAGCGCCAGCGCGCTGATCGTGGTGCGGAACATCATGGTCGTCCTTCCTGTGGGTTCTGGTTCTTGATTGACGCGTCAATAAAAAGCCTATTAGGGTCGCGGTTGCAACCCGGTCGACGAGCCGGGGCGGATCTGGAGACCCTTGATGCCCAAGCTCGGGATGGAACCTATACGGCGCGCCGCGCTGGTCAAAGCGACGATCGAGGAGATCGGCGCCCATGGCTCGCTCGACGTCACGGTGGCGCGGATCGCGAAGCGCGCGGGCATGTCCTCGGCGCTGGCGCATCACTATTTCGGCAACAAGGACAGGATCTTCCTCGCCGCGATGCGGCATCTGCTGTCCGAGTATTCCACCGAGGTGCGCGAGGCGCTCATCGCGGCCAAGGGCGATCCGCGCGCCCGCGTCGCGGCGATCCTGCGCGCCAATTTCGGCCCCTCCAACTTCCGGCCCGAGGTGGTGGCGGCCTGGCTGAATTTCTACGTTCTCGCCCGCACCTCCGCGCCCGCGGCGCGGCTCTTGCGGATCTATCACCAAAGGCTGCGCTCGAACCTCGCGCATGATCTGCGGCCGCTTCTGGGGGCGGGGGCCAGGGATGCCGCGGAGCGTCTCGCGGCGCTGATCGACGGGATGTACCTCAAGCAGGGACTCGCGGGCGGGCCGGCCGACGGCCCCGCCGCCACGCGGCAATTGCTCGCCGCGCTTGAACTGGAGCTGAAATGACACCGAACCGCAACATTCTCATCGTCATGGCCGACCAGCTGAACGGCACGCTGTTTCCCGACGGCCCGGCCGACTGGCTGCACGCGCCCAACCTCAAGGCGCTGGCGGCGCGCTCGACCCGCTTTGCCAATGCCTATACCGGCAGCCCGCTCTGCGCGCCCGGGCGGGCCTCGTTCATGTCGGGGCAGCTGCCCTTCCGCACCGGCGTCTACGACAACGCCGCCGAGTTTCCCTCCGACATCCCGACCTTCGCGCATCATCTGCGCCGCGCCGGCTGGCAGACCTGCCTCTCGGGCAAGATGCATTTCGTCGGCCCCGACCAGATGCATGGCTTCGAGGAGCGGCTGACCACCGACATCTACCCCGCCGATTTCGGCTGGACCCCGGACTGGCGCAAGCCCGACGAGCGGATCGACTGGTGGTATCACAATCTCGGCTCCGTCACCGGCGCCGGGGTGGCCGAGATCACCAACCAGCTCGAATATGACGACGACGTGGCGCACCAGGCCAAGACCAAGCTCTACGACCTCGCCCGCGGCCATGACGCGCGGCCCTGGTGCCTCACCGTGAGCTTCACCCACCCGCACGACCCTTACGTCGCGCGGCGCAAATACTGGGATCTCTACGAGGATTGCGCGCATCTCGACCCCGAGAGCGACCCGATCCCCTATGAGGATCAGGACCCGCATTCCAAGCGCCTGCTCGACGCCGCCGATCATGAGAAGTTCGACATCACGCCCGAGATGATCCGCCGCGCCCGGCAGGGCTACTTCGCCAATATCAGCTATGTCGACGACAAGCTGGGCGAGATCCTGCAGGTGCTGCGCGACACCCGGCAGGAGGCGATCGTGGTCTTCGTCTCGGACCATGGCGACATGCTGGGCGAGCGCGGGCTGTGGTTCAAGATGAGCTTCCACGAGGGCTCCGCGCGGGTGCCGCTGATGATCTCGGCCGATGGAATGGAGCCCGGCCTCGTCACCGATCCGGTTTCGGCGATCGACGTGACGCCGACGCTGTGCGACCTTGCCGGTGTCGACATGTCCGAGGTCACGCCCTGGACCGACGGCGAAAGCCTCGTGCCCTTGGGGCAGGGTGCGCGGCGCGAGACGCCGGTGGCGGTGGAATACGCCGCCGAAGGCTCGATCGCGCCGATGATCTGTCTGCGCGAGGGGCGATTCAAATACACCGCCTGCCCGGTCGATCCCGAACAGCTCTTCGACCTCGAGGCCGATCCGGGCGAGCGGGCGAACCTCGCCGCCGACCCGGCCCATGCCGAGACGCTGGAGCGGTTTCGCGCCATGGCCGCCGAACGCTGGAACTTCGATCTGGTCGATGCGCAGGTCCGTGCGAGCCAGGCCCGCCGCTTAGTCGTCTACGAGGCGCTGAGGCAGGGCGGCTACTACCCGTGGGACTACCAGCCGCTGCGCGCCGCCTCCGAACGCTACATGCGCAACCACATGGACCTGAACATTCTCGAGGAGAGCCAGCGCTTCCCGCGCGGAGAGTGAGCCTCCCCCATCATCTTTCCGAAAGTACGCAGCCATGACCTATCCGACCCAGCCCGAGGCCAGCCACTTCATCGACGGCGCCTATGTCGAGGATGACAGCGGCGCCGCGCTCCCGGTGATCTACCCGGCCACCGGCGAGACCATCGCCGATCTGCACGCCGCCACGCCCGCCCTGATCGACCGGGCACTCGCGGCGGCAAAGCGCGCCCAGCCCGCATGGGCGGCAATGACCGGCACGGAGCGGGGCCGCATCCTGCGCCGCGCCGCCGACATCATGCGCGAGCGCAACCGCGCGCTCTCCGAGCTGGAAACCAAGGACACCGGCAAACCCCTGCAGGAGACGCTGGTGGCCGACGCCACATCGGGCGCCGACGCGCTCGAATATTTCGGTGGCCTCGCCGCGACGCTTTCGGGCGAGCACATCCAGTTGGGCGATGATTTCATCTACACCCGCCGCGAGGCGCTGGGCGTGACGGTCGGCATCGGCGCGTGGAACTACCCCACCCAGATCGCTTGCTGGAAGGCCGCCCCGGCGCTGGCCTGCGGCAACACCATGGTGTTCAAGCCCTCCGAGACGACGCCGCTCTGCGCGCTCAAGGTGGCCGAGATCCTCAAGGAAGCCGGTCTGCCCGATGGCGTGTTCAACGTGGTGCAGGGCTATGGCGAGGTCGGCGCCGGGCTGGTCGAGGACGAGCGCGTCGCCAAGGTCTCGCTCACCGGCTCGGTGCCGACGGGCCGCCGCGTCTATGCCGCCGCCGCCTCGGGCATGAAATCGGTGACGATGGAGCTTGGCGGCAAGTCGCCCTTGGTGATCTTCGACGACGCCAATGTCGAGGATGCGGTCTCGGCGGCGATCAACGCCAATTTCTACTCGACCGGGCAGGTCTGCTCGAACGGTACCCGCGTCTTCGTGCAGGACGGCATCCGCGAGGCGTTCCTCGCGCGGCTCTCCGAGCGGCTGGGCGGCGTGAAGATGGGCGATCCGCTCGACGAGGCCACGAATTTCGGCCCGATGGTCAGCGCGCGCCAGCGTGAGATCGTCGAGGGCTTCATCGCCCGGGGCCGCGAGGAGGGCGCGCGGCTGGTCGCGGGCGGCGGTCGTCCGACGGGCATGTCGGATGAGAACGGCTACTGGGTCGAACCCACCGTCTTTGCCGATGTCACCGACGAGATGACCATCGCGCGCGAGGAGATCTTCGGCCCCGTGATGTCGGTCTTCGGCTTTGCGACCGAGGAGGAGGCGCTCGAACGCGCCAATGCCACGATCTACGGGCTGTCGGCGGGCGTCTTCACCCGCGATCTGGCGCGCGCGCATCGCTTCGTGGGCAAGCTGCAGGCGGGGTCCTGCTGGATCAACACCTACAACCTGACCCCCGTCGAGGCGCCCTTCGGCGGCATGAAGATGTCGGGCGTGGGCCGCGAGAACGGGCAGGTGGCGATCGAGCACTGGAGCCAGCTCAAGACCGTCTATGTCGCCATGGGCGAGGTCGAGGCGCCCTACTGAGCCCCCCGCGGGGCGATCTGTAACGACCGGGCGCGGCCGAGGGTGGCCGTGCCCCCCCACGAATCGGGATGCGTGTGATGGAAGCGGACTACGTGATCGTCGGGGCCGGCAGCGCCGGCTGTACCATGGCCTATCGCCTCTCCGAGGCGGGCAAGAGCGTCATCGTCATCGAGCATGGCGGTACCGATGCGGGGCCGTTCATCCAGATGCCGGGCGCGCTCAGCTACCCGATGAACATGGCGCGCTACGATTGGGGCTACCGCTCCGAGCCCGAGCCGCATCTGGGCGGGCGGCGCCTTGCCACCCCGCGCGGCAAGGTGATCGGCGGCTCGTCCTCGATCAACGGCATGGTCTATGTGCGCGGCCATGCGCGCGATTTCGACACATGGTCCGATATGGGGGCGACGGGCTGGGACTATGCGGGCGTGCTGCCCTACTTCAAGCGGATGGAGAACTGGCATGATGGCGGCCATGGCGGCGATCCGGCCCGCAGGGGCCATGACGGGCCGCTGCATGTCACCCGCGGCCCGCGCGACAACCCGCTGACCCGCGCCTTCGTCGAGGCGGGCGGGCAGGCGGGCTACCAGCTCACCGACGACTACAACGGCGAGCAGCAGGAGGGCTTTGGCCCGATGGAGGCGACGATCTGGCAAGGCACGCGCTGGTCCGCGGCCAATGCCTATCTGCGCCCCGCGCTCAAGCGCGAGAACTGCACGCTGGTGCGGGCGCTGGCGCAGCGCGTGGTGATCGAGGAGGGCCGGGCGACCGGCGTCGAGGTCGTGCGCGGATCGAAGACCGAGGTGATCCGCGCGCGCGCCGAGGTGATCGTCGCGGCCTCCTCGATCAACTCGCCCAAGCTTCTGATGCTGTCAGGCGTAGGCCCCGCCGCGCATCTGGCCGAGCACGGAATCGAGGTCGTGGCCGACCGTGCGGGCGTAGGCCAGAACCTGCAGGACCACCTCGAGATGTACATCCAGATGGCCGCGACGCAGCCGGTGTCGCTCTTCAGCCATTGGAACCTCTGGGGCAAGGGCATGGTCGGCACGCAGTGGATGCTGTCGCGCACCGGGCTCGGCGCTTCGAACCAGTTCGAGAGCGCGGGCTTCATCCGCTCGCGCGCGGGCGTGGAATACCCCGACATCCAGTATCACTTCCTGCCCATGGCGGTGCGCTATGACGGGCAGGCCGCGGCCGAGGGGCATGGCTTCCAGGCGCATGTCGGCCCGATGCGCTCGGGCTCGCGCGGGCATGTGACGCTGGCTTCCGCCGATCCGGCCGAAGCGCCGAAGATCCTGTTCAACTACATGTCGACCGAGCAGGACTGGGCCGATTTCCGGGCCTGCATCCGGCTGACGCGCGAGATCTTCGGCCAGCCCGCCTTTGCCCCCTATCGCGGCCACGAGATCCTGCCGGGCGACGCATTCCAGACCGACGATGAGCTCGACGAGGCGATCAAGGAGCATGTCGAGAGCGCCTACCACCCCTGCGGCACCTGCCGGATGGGCGCGCGCGACGATGCGGGCGCGGTGGTCGATCCCGAATGCCGGGTGATCGGGGTCGAGGGGCTGCGCGTGGCCGACAGCTCGATCTTTCCGCGCATCACCAATGGCAATCTCAACGCGCCGTCGATCATGGTGGGCGAGAAGGCCTCGGATCACATCCTCGGCCGCAGTCTCGACCCGCTCGACGAAAAGCCGTGGATTCACCCCGCATGGCGTGTGGCGCAGCGCTGACGCTCGCCGGAAGCAGGAATTCCTTAACTTTAAGTTAAGACAACACTTGCCGAACCGCGAAATAGCGCCGACATCCCCGTCATGTCCTGTTTCGCGTTTCTCGCCTTTCTCGGCCTGTGCAGCCCCGAGCCCGCCCCGCCCACCGGCCCCGCGGGCCCGGTGGCGGTGATCGACGGCGACACGCTCGATGTCGGCGGGGCGCGGGTGCGCCTGCACGGCGTCGATGCGCCCGAGACGGCGCAAAGCTGCGGCACGGGCACCGGCGCGGTCTGGGCCTGCGGCGACTGGGTGACGCAGGAGACCACGCTGCGCTTTTCGGGTCGGGATGCGGTCTGCGAGACGGTCGATATCGACCGCTACGAGCGCATCGTCGCGCGCTGCGCCGTCGCGGGCGCCGATATCGGCGAGACGCTGGTCTCCGAAGGCCTGGCGCTGGCCTATGTGGATTACTCCGAGGATTACCTCGACAGCGAAGCCGAGGCCCGCGCGGCGGGGCGCGGCATCTGGCGCGGCGAGGTCGAGGCGCCGTGGGACTGGCGGCGCGCCAAGCGCGAAGGACGCAGCGCGGCCGCGCCGAAGGAGCGGGTCGAGGCGGGCGGCTGCGCGATCAAGGGCAATGTTTCCGGCGGCGGGCGGATCTACCACATGCCCGGCGATCCCTATTACGGGCGCACCAAGATCGACACCGCCTCGGGCGAGCGCTGGTTTTGCAACGAGGCGGAGGCGCGCCGCGCCGGCTGGCGTCACGCCGGAAGCTGACCTTCCTGTTTTGCCCCGGCGCATGGGCCGCATCGCCGACCGTCTTCGGGCCGGATGGTATGGCGCGTCGCGCCCGCGCCGTCTATCACACGGGCTGCCGCGGATCTCGCGGCGCAGCCCGAGGACAGGACTGACATGGAAAAGCATCGCGGATTTCCCAGCCGGCTGCCCGGCACCGATTTCCAGTTCACCATTCGCCGCGCCGCCAAGGGCGGCCCGACCAAGATCATCCGCCGCGAGCGTTTCCGCGACCGTCGCCCGCCCGATCGCCGCGCCGATGAGGGCTTCATGGCCGCGCTCTGGGCGCAGTTCGGCGAGGAGCCTTTCGTGCGCGGCAATCTCGACGCCGCCCGGCTGAGCTGGCTGTTCGGGCGCGAGGTGGTGCCGGCCGAGGAGCCGTTCGACCCGCAGGATTACGACGCGCTTTTGCGCATCGACGTCGAGGTGGCGCGGCACAGCTTCCCGGATGTCTTCGGCGGGGCCGCGCAGGAGGGTGACGAGGAGGACGAGGACTGGTGAACCTTACGCCCCGCGCGGAGGCGGGTTGCCGCCCATGCCGTGGCAATGATGCCGGGGCGGTGGGGACATGGCGGCCTGTTCTCTTGCGCCGCGCCGGTCGGCATGGCAGTGATCGAGGCATCTGGGGCACCATTCTTCACTTCTGGAGACCGAAAATGACTTCCAAGTTCAAACTCCTCGGCGCGCTCGGCGTCGCCGCGATCCTCGCTGCCTGCGGCGCGACCCCCGGTGAGCGTGCCGCGACCGGCGCCCTTGCTGGCGCCGCCGCTGCCGAAGTCACCGGCGAAGACGCCGTGACCGGCGCGCTGGTCGGCGGTGCGATCGGCGGCATCGCGCCTTGCGTGACCAACCCGAACGCGAACGGCTGCTACTGAGCCGCGCCCGCAGCCGGCATCTCGCCGGTTGCACGGAAAATGACGGGCCGTCGGGGGAAACCCCGGCGGCCCTTTCGCATGAGGTCGAAGCGGTCTCGGGCATTGCGCGCGCCTTTGGCTCAGCGCAAGGGCAGCGCCTGGGCCCCCGCGCCGTCGAGCGGGCGGTTCGCGTCGCGGATCTCCTGCTGGCGCAGCGGCAGCTTGTCGATGGCGTGGATCAGCTCGCGTCCGGTGAAAGGGGCGGGCTTGCGCTGCGCGATGCGCCCGTCCTTGCCGATCAGGATCACCGCGAAGCCGCGCGGGCGCAGGCTGCGGCGGATCGGGCTGCGCGCCTCCGGGTCGGTGTCGATCAGCACGATCACGTCGCGCGCGGCCAGCTCGTCGATCCGCTCGGCCAGAAAGCCCATCTGCCGCTGAAATTGCGGGTCCGTGGTCCCGTCGGCAAAGACCACGATCGGGCGGGCGACGAACTCGAACTCGTCGAGCTCCGCCTCGCCCACGGGATAGGCCGCGCGCGGCTCCTCGGCCCATCGCATGAGAAGGTCCGGGGCCTCCTGCGCGGCAACGAGGGGAGCGGCCCAGAAAAGAGCCATAAGCGCGAGCAGGGGGCGAAACTGTTTCATGTCTTCAACATAGGCATGATTGCCCCGCGCGCGAAGAGCGGCGCGACAATCCGTACCCGCTCTTGCGTAACGTCGCCTCTCCCGGCGCATTCGGCCCGCATCGGCGCCGGGGCTCGCGCCCCATCCCAAAGAACCCTTGCGGCGCGTGGCGGGACGCGACATCACGGGCGCCGACGCAGTTTCCGGAGACCGACATGATCCGCCCCGCCACGCCCGACGACGCGCCCGCGCTCGGCGCCATCTGGAACCGCGTGATCCGGGAGACGACCTCGATCTTCAACGCCACCGAGCGCAGCGAGGCGGAGATCGCGCAGATCATCGGCAATGGCGATCCCTTCTTCGTCTGGGACGAAGACGGCGTGCAGGGCTTTGCCCGCTGGTTTCCCTTTCGCGGCACCGATGGTTACCGCCACACGGTCGAGCACACGATCCTGCTTGCCCCCGGCCTGCACGGGCGCGGCGCGGGGCGGGCGATGATGGGGCGGCTGTTCGAGACGGCGCGCGCCGCCGACAAACACGTCATGGTCGCCTGCGTCACGGCCGAGAATACCGCCGGCATCGCCTTTCACGAGCGGATGGGCTTCGAGCGGAGCGGATACATGCCGCAGGTCGGGCGCAAGTTCGGCCGTTGGCTCGATCTTGCCATCCTGCAGAAACGACTCTGACAATGCCGCAACGCGGCGCTAAGGTGGGCCCATGTCGATCTGGACACGCATAGCTGAGATCATCGCGGCGCTGAGGCAGGGCGAAAGCCTCGCCTCGATCTTCGACCGGCTGCGCACCCCGCCGGAACGCTCGGTGGCCTTCGCCATCGCCGTCATCGCGCTCGGCGCGAAGATGGCCAAGGCCGACGGGCGGGTGACGCGCGGCGAGGTCGCGGCGTTTCGCGAGGTCTTCACCATCCCGCCCGAGGAAGAGGCCAACGCCGCGCGCGTCTTCAACATGGCGCGCACCGACGTGGCGGGTTTCGAGGATTACGCCGCCAAGATCGCCGCGATGTTCGGTGCCGACAAGGGCCCCTTGTGCGACCTGATGGAGGGGCTGTTCCACATCGCGCTCGCCGATGGCGACTATCACCCCGCCGAGAACGCCTTCCTGCAGCGGGTGGCCGAGATCTTCGAGATCGACTCGCGCAGCTTCGCGCGGCTGCGCGCCCGCTTCGTCCCCGATGCCGAGCCCGACCCCTACGACGTGCTGGGCGTTTCGCCCGATGACGACATGGACGAGATCCGCGACGCCTGGCGCGGCATCGTGCGCGAGACCCATCCCGACCGGCTCATCGCGCGCGGCCTGCCTGAAGAGGCGATGAAGATGGCCGAGAGCCGTCTCATCGCCGCCAACCGCGCCTGGGAGCGGATCTCCGAAGGGCAGGGGGCGGGCCGGGTCGTCACCGCCGCGCCGGGCGGCGACGAAGGCCGCGCCTGATGCGGCTGGCGACGTGGAACGTCGCCTGGTTCGACCGGCTGTTCGACGATGCGGGCCGACCGCAGCACGACGCGGGCGATTCCGCCCGCCACGGCGTCATCCGCGCGCGGCGGCTCGAAGCCATCGCCCATGTGATGCGCGCGCTCGACGCCGACGGGATCGTGGTGGTCGAGGCCCCCGATACGGGCGGCAAACGCGACGGGGTCCGTGCGCTGGAGACCTTCGCCGCCGAAGCCGGGCTCGGGACGCGCGCGGCGCTGATCGGCTTTCGCAGCCACACCCAGCAGGAGATCGCCTTCCTTTACGATCCCGACCGCCTGCGCCCCCGCCACGACCCGCGCGCCAGCGCAAGCGCCCCGCGGTTCGATCTGCATGCAGGCAAGGGCGAAAGCCGGATCACCTGGTCCAAGCCGCCGCTGGAATTGATGGTCGAGGCGGAGGGTCTGACGCTGCGGCTGATCGGCGTGCATGCCAAGTCCAAGGCCCCGCATGGGGCCGATGACGCGCGCGAAATGCAGCGCATCGCGGTGGAGAACCGCCGCAAGCAGCTCGCGCAATGCGGCTGGCTGCGGGCGCGGATCGAGGATCATCTCGACGCGGGCGACAGCCTCGTGGTGATGGGCGATTTCAACGATGGCCCCGGCCTCGACGCGCAGGAGCGGCTGTTCGGCCGCTCGGGCGTCGAGATCGTGCTGGGAGAGGACGACGCGCCCGAGCGCCGGCTCTTCGATCCGCATGCCCGGCTCGCGCTCGCGCATCCGGTGGCGGCCCAGCCCGCCACCGCGCGCTTTGCCGTGCCGCCCGACTGGCGCATTCTCTCGGCGTTGCTCGATTATGCGATGATTTCGCCCGATCTGTGCGCATGCGGCCCCCGCTGGCGCATCTGGCACCCCTTCGACGACCCGGAGATCTATGCCGATGCCGATCTGCGCGAGGCTTTGCTCGCCGCCTCCGATCACTTCCCCGTCACGCTCGATCTCGACCCGGCTGGAAAGCGGCGCGAGGCCGACTAGCTTGCGAGGCATGAAACAGATCCTGCACGCCGCCATCGCCGCCGCGCTCATCGCCGGCCCCGCCACCGCCCAGATCGAGGAGCCGCCCGAAGATGAGGGTTTTGGCCTGATGCAGCGCGGGGCGGAGCTGTTCTTCGAGGGGATCATGGGTGAGATGGAGCCCGCCATCGAGGATTTCCGCGGCTTCGCCGAGATGGCCGAGCCGCATCTGCGCGCGCTTTTGTCGGAGATGGGTCCGGCGCTGATGGGCGTGCTCGACCGGATCGATGACATCTCCAATTACGAGGCGCCCGAGATCCTCGACAATGGCGACATCATCATCCGCCGCAAGCGCGAGGCGCCCGACTTCACGCCCGACCCGGACGCGCCCGAATACGACATCTGACTTGTGCCGGGGCCGGTGCAGCGCCTAAGCTGCTGCAATGCCACACGGAACACGCTCATGACGCCAGCGCAAGGCGGCCCGCGCGCCGCTGTCTTCGATCTTGACGGCACGCTGATCGACAGCGGGCCGGACATCGCCCATGCGGTGAACCGGAGCTTCGTGGCGCATGGGCTGGAGCCCGCGGACGAAGCGGTGGTGATCGGGCTGATCGGCAATGGCGCGCATCGGCTGGTGGCCGATCTGCTGTGGCGGCAGCGCATTCCCGCGGCACCTTCGGATATCGACGTGCTGACGGCGGCCTATCTCGAAAGCTATGCCGACGCGCCGGTCGCGCGCACGACGATCTTTCCGCATGTCGCCGAGGATCTCGCCGCGCTGCGGGCGGCGGGCTGGCGGCTCGGGCTGTGCACCAACAAGCCGCAGGCGCTCACCGAAACGGTGCTGGCAAAGCTCGGCCTCGACCATTTCTTCGACGCGGTGCGCGGCGCCGATGCGGTGCCCGCGCGCAAGCCCGATCCGGGCCATCTGCGCGCGGTGATCGGGGATCTGGGCGTGCGCGAGGCGATCTATGTCGGCGATACAGAGGTCGACGAGGCGACGGCGCAGGCGGCGGGCATGGCGTTTCGCGGCGTCGGCTGGGCCGCGCCGGGCCGGCTTTCGCAAGGTGAGAGCCGGCCGCTGTCGCGCCTGTCGGATCTTCTGGCCTAGTCGCGGATGCGCACCTCGCCGGTGGCGTCGAGCGTCGAGGCCAGTGATTTGAACCGCTGCTCGGCCACCTCGCCGTAAAGCGCGCGCGCGCGCGGATCGAGATCGAGCGTCAGCGTCTTGTCCACCGCGTTCCAAGCGAGGTTGCCCGGCACCGTCTCGGCCCCGAGCCACAGCATCGCGCCCAGCCGCATCGCCTTGCCCAGCACGGCGGCCTCGCGCTTGTCCTCGTCGGAGACCAGCGTGAACATCTGCTTGTAGCGCGCGCCCTCGCGCTTGTTGGAGTAGCGATGCATCAGGGCCAGCCCGAGGAAGATCCGCTCGGAATGCTTGAGCCCGCCAAGGTTCGCGCGGGTGGCGTTGTCGAAGCAGACCTGCGGGCGGTAGTCGGGATGGGCGCGCCAGCTGACATCGTGCAAGAGGCAAGCGGCCTTGATGATCCGCTTGCGCTGCCAGTCGGCATGCGGAAAGAGCGGGCGCACGAAATCGAACAGGATCGGCCCGAAGCCGGGCATCCGCGCATCCTTGGCCTCGGCAAAGCGGCAGGCCTCGATCAGCGGATCGCGATCGCGCAGGGCGGGGGGCATCTGCTCGTAGAGCATGCCCTCGCGGATGCCATAGGAGGAGATGGTGATGTCCTTGGGCTGGAACACCTTCACCAGCCGGTCGAGCACCCGGATCGCCAGCGGCACCAGCGCCATCCGGTCCGACGAGACCCCGGCGCGGCCGCGCAGATCCTCCGGGTCCTCGGCGTCGATATAGGCCCGCGTCTCGGCCACGGCCTCGGTGGTCATGCGGTATTCGTGCAGCACGGTGAGCGGATAGTCGCGCCGCGTCATGTCGCAGCGCGCGATCGCCCGCCAGGAGCCGCCGACGAGAAACAGCCGCATGCCGGTCTCGCCCTTCATCTCGGCGTGGATCTCGTCGATCGTGGTCCTGATGTAGTCTTCGAGGCCCTTGTCCCCGCCCTTGACCTCCTTGAGCTTCAATGGGCCCAGCGCCGAGGTGAGGCGGCGGCCCACCTTGCCGTCGTCGATGTCTGCAAGCTCCATCGAGGAGCCGCCGATGTCGCAGACCATGCCGTAGGAGCCGGGCCAGCCCAGAAGAACGCCCTGCGCCGAGAGCCGCGCTTCCTCATCGCCCGAAATGACGTGGATCTCGATCCCGGTCTCGCGCAGCACCTCCTCGCAGAACTCCGGCCCGTCCTCGGCCTCGCGCACGGCGGCGGTGGCAACGGCGGTGAGCGGCGTGATGTTCATGCCCACGGCCAGCGTGGCAAAGCGCTTGAGCGCCTTGAGCGCCCGCTCGCGACCCCGGGGCGACAGGCGGCCCGTTTCGGAGAGGCCCTCGCCCAGCGCGCACATGATCTTTTCGTTGTAGAAATAAGCGGGCGAGCGGGCCGCGCCGTCGAACACCACCAGCCGGACCGAGTTCGAGCCCACATCGACCACGCCGACCCGGCTGAGCGCGCGGGATGTAGGATCGTCGAACAGCGGTCGGCCGAAAGGCCCCCAGTCGCCGCCCTGCGCGTCGCTGTGTTCGTTCATGAAGCCCCCTCATGATCCTGCCGCAGCATGTGGCCCGGCCTCTTGCGGAGTCAACGCTCCGCATCGGGCGCGGTCTTAACGGCCTGTCCGGCGGGGGCAAAGGAAAAATGGACGGCGCCTTGAATTCTCTACGAAAGAGTTCGCTCGACCTCGTCATGCGCATGGGTCAGCTGCGGCACGTCGCTTGCGCCGGCCGTGCCCCGGCCCGAAAGCGAGGGGTTTTCCATGAAGAAACGGTGGCAGGAAAAGGCGCGCCCGTCCTCGGGCCAGTCGGCGCGGGCAAAGCGCCCGTCGGGGCCCATGACCCAGCTTTGCGCCACATCGGCGAGGTTGGCGGCCATGATCTGATCGGTGATCTGCGCCTTGACGGTCGGGTTGGTGATCTCGGCCAGCGTCTCGACCCGGCGGTTGAGGTTGCGGCCCATCCAGTCGGCCGAGGAGACGAAGACCCGCGCCTTCTTCGAGGGCAGGCCGCGCCCGTTGCCGAAGCAGACGATGCGGCTGTGTTCGAGAAAGCGCCCGACGATGGATTTCACCCGGATGTTCTCCGAGAGCCCCTCGATGCCGGGGCGCAGCCCGCAGATGCCGCGCACCACGAGCGAGATCTTCACGCCCGTGCGGCTTGCCTCGTAGAGCGCGTCGATCACCTCGGCCTCGACGATGGAGTTCAGCTTGGCCCAGATCTCGGCCGGACGGCCCGCGCGCGCATGCTCGGCCTCGGCCGCGATCATCTCCAGAAGCCGCGTCTTCAGCGTCAGCGGCGAGATGGCGAGGTTTTCGAGGCCCAGCGGCTCGGCCGAGCCGCCGATATAGTTGAACACCTTGGTCGCGTCGCGCCCCAGCGCCGCGTCGCAGGTGAAGAAGGAGAGATCGGTATAGATCCGCGCGGTGATGGGATGGTAGTTGCCGGTGCCGAAATGGGTGTAGGTGACGAGCCCGTCGCCCTCGCGCCGGACCACGGTGCTGATCTTGGCATGGGTCTTGTACTGGGTGAAGCCGTAGACGACATGCGCGCCCGCCCGCTCCAGCCGGCGCGACTGGCGGATGTTGGCGGCCTCGTCGAAGCGGGCCTTGAGCTCGACCAGCGCGGTGACCGACTTGCCGTCCTCGGCCGCCTCGCACAGCGCCTCGACGATGGGCGAGTTGCGCGAGGTGCGGTAGAGCGTCTGCTTGATCGCCACCACGTCGGGATCGGTCGCCGCCTGCTGCAGGAAGCGGTTGACCATGTCGAAGGTCTCGTAGGGGTGGTGCAGCAGCATGTCCTTCTGGCGGATCGCGGCGAACATGTCGCCGTCATGGTCCTGCACCCGCTCGGGCACCCGCGGGGTGAAGGGCGGCCACAACAGGTCGGGCCGGGCATCGGTGACCAACTCCTTGAGATTGCCGATGCCGATCAACCCCTCGACCTCCATCACCTCCGCGTCGCGGATGTGCAGCTCCTCCATGATGGTGGCCTTGAGCGCGGGCGGCGCGCCGGCCGAGAGCTTCATGCGCACCACCTCGCCGCGGCGGCGCCGCTTGAGCGCGACCTCGAACTCGCGCACCAGGTCCTCGGCCTCCTCCTCGACCTCGAGATCGCTGTCGCGCAGCACGCGGAAGGTGCAGTGCCCCTTCATCCTGTAGCCCGGAAAGAGCTGGTCGAGATTCAGAAGCAGCAGCTCTTCGAGCGGCAGGTAGCGCTGCCCCTCCTCGGAGGGCATCTGGATGAAGCGGTCGATCTGCGCAGGCACCGGCAGGAGCGCGCGCAGCGGCTTCTTGTCGGAGGCGCGCTCGAGCGAGAGCGCCAGCGCCAGCCCTTCATTGGGGATGAAGGGGAAGGGGTGCGCCGGGTCGATCGCCAGCGGCGAGAGCACCGGAAAGACGCGGTTGAGAAAGGCGTCCGAAAGAAAGGCCATGTCCTTCTTGGCCACATCCGAGCGCTTCAGGATGGTGATGCCCTGCGCCGCCATCTCGTCGCACAGCGTCTTGTAGATCTCCTGCTGGCGCGCCATCAGCGCGCGCGCCTCGCGGTCGATCTGGCGCAGCTGCTCGGCCGGGGTGAGCCCGTCCATCGCGGGCGTGGCGTTGCCGGCCTGCGCCAGCTCGCGCAGCCCGGCTACGCGCACGGTGTAGAACTCGTCGAGATTGGTGGCCGAGATCGACAGGAAACGCAGCCGCTCCAACAGCGGCACGCGGGGGTTCTCGGCCTCTTCCAGCACCCGGAAGTTGAAGCCGAGCCAGCTCAGCTCGCGATTGACGAAACGCGCAGGCCCCGTGAGATCGGCGTCGAGCGCCACCGGTTCGGGAAAGCCCGCAGTGAGGAAATCGGCCTGTGTCATGGGTGCTGTCTGGCGCATTCTTGCAACGTCGGGATGAAGGGTCGCCCCACTATCGCGCCCGTCCGGCAGGAATGTCCAGCGATGTGCCCAGCGCCCGGCGGGCCAGCGCCCGGCTCACCGGCCGGGCCTCGGCCAGCGCCAGCCGGTCGAGCCGGGCGACCACGGCGGCGGCGCTCGAGAAGCTGCGCTCGATCCGGGCGGCGAGAAACGGGATCACGTCGGCCATCGGCACCAGCTGGCGATCGGCGAAATGCTTGGCCAGCACGGCGCGCAAGAGCCGGTCGTCGGGGTCGGCGATCCGCGCCACCGCCGTCGCCTGCAGCCGGGACGCCAGATCGGGCAGCGCGATGTCGAGCCGGGCGGGCGCGCGGTCGGCGGTGAGCAGCAGCCGCCCGCCCGAGGCGGCGAGCCGGTTGTGCAGGTGAAACAGCGTCTCTTCGGCGGCGGGAGAGAGGCGCTGGATGTCCTCGACCACGATCGCCTCGCTGGTCGCCTGCCAGAGGCGGGCGAGGTGGCTCTTGCCCGAGCCGGGCGGGCCTGTGAGGGCGAGCTTGCCCTCGGGCCAGCCCATCGCCGTCACCATGCGGTGCGCGGCGCGGTTGGCGTCGGACAGGATGAAATCCTCGGAGCCCAGCGCCACCGCCAGCGGCAGATCGAGGCTCAGTTGCCACGCCATGCGCGCTCCGGCGGGGTCGCGGGCGGGGCGGGCGGCGTCACGGGCGGCGGCATCGCCGTGGGGCCGCCGCTGTAGAGCGCGCTTTGCTGGTAGCGCGCGACGGCAAAGCGGGCAAAGACCCCGAGGCTCGCCGCGAAGGGCACCGCCACCAGCATGCCGACGAAGCCGAACAGCGTGCCGAACACCGCCAGCGCGAAGAGCAGCCAGACCGGGTGCAGCCCGACCGAGCCGCCGACGAGACGCGGCGTCAGGACGTTGCCCTCGATCATCTGGCCCGCGACGAAGATGCCCGCCACCGCGCCGATCCAGACCCAGTCGCCCCAGAACTGGAACAGCGCCAGCCCGATCGCCAGCACGCCGCCCACCAGCGCGCCGACATAAGGAATGAAGGTGACGAGCCCCGCCACCGCGCCGACCACGAGGCCGAAATTCAAGCCTACCAGCGCCAGCGCCACCGCGTAATAGGTGCCGAGGATCAGGCAGACGAGCCCCTGTCCGCGCACGAAGGAGGCGAGCGTCCGGTCGACCTCGCGCGCGAGCTGGCGGATCGTCGGCGCGTGCTCGCGCGGCAAAAGCTCGTCGATCCGCGCCACCATCCGGTCCCAGTCGACCAGCAGGTAGACCGCGACGACGGGGACCACCACGAACAGCATCAACAGGTTGAGGAGCCCCATCGCCGAAGAGAGCAAGCCTTCGAGGATCTCGCCGCCGCGCGCCTGCACGCCCGCGCCGATCGCGTCGAGCTGACCGCGGATGGTGGAGCTGTCGTCCATCAGCTCGGGAAAGCGGGCGGCGAGCCAGTCGCGCAGCCCGGTGAACAGCTCGGGCGCGGTCTGCACCAGCTGGCTGGTCTGCCGGATCAGCGTCGGGATCAGCAAGAGCACGGCGGCCACGAAGCCCAGCACCACGCCGAGCGCGATCACCGCCACCGCCCATGTCCGGCTCAGCCCCAGCCGCTCCAGCCGGTCGGCCAGCGGATCGAGCAGATAGGCCAGCGCGCCGCCGAGCAAAAAGGGCAGGATCACGTCGCCCAACAGCCACAAAAGCACGAAGGCCACGGCGGCGATGACGGCCCAGATGCGCGCCTGCTGCTGGATCGGAAGTGCCACGAAATTCGCTCCTTGCGGGGGGTGCGCTACCTATGTCGCCGCCCGGCGGGTGGCACGCAAGCCTTTTGGCCCCCCGAAGCCGGCGCGCGGGCAGGGCGGGACGGCGCTTGTCAGGTGCGCGGCACTCCCCTACAGGGGAATTCGTCCGCTCCCCGGCTGACCCGGCTCTCTGACAATAGGATTCCTCGATGCGCCTGACCCGCTATTTCCTGCCCGTGCTCAAGGAAACGCCCGCCGAGGCGCAGATCGTCAGCCACCGCTACATGCTGCGCGCGGGCCTGATCAAGCAGGCCGCCGTCGGCATCTATTCCTGGCTGCCGCTGGGGCTCAAGGTGCTCAGGAACATCGAGCGCATCGTCGACGAGGAGCAGCAGAAGGCCGGGCATATCCCGCTTCTGATGCCGACGCTGCAATCGGCCGATCTGTGGCGCGAAAGCGGGCGCTACGAGGCGTATGGCGAGGAGATGCTGCGCATCAAGGACCGGCACGGGCGCGATCTGCTCTATGGCCCCACCAACGAGGAGATGATCACCGACATCTTCCGCAGCTACATCTCCTCCTACCGCGACCTGCCCAAGACGCTCTACCACATCCAGTGGAAGTTCCGCGACGAGATGCGCCCGCGCTTCGGCGTGATGCGCGGCCGCGAGTTCCTGATGAAGGACGGCTACAATTTCGACGTCGACCGCGAAAGCGCGCTCGAGGCGTATGACCGCCACATGGTGAGCTACCTGCGCACCTATGAGCGGATGGGGCTCAAGGCGATCCCGATGCGCGCCGATTCCGGGCCGATCGGCGGCGAGAACACGCATGAGTTCCTCGTGCTGGCCGACACCGGCGAGAGCGAGGTGTTCTACGACAGCGCCATCCTCGATCTGGAGTTGTCCGACCGGGTGGTGAACTACGAGGACCCGAACCAGCTCAAGCAGATCGTTTCGGAATGGACCACGCCCTATGCGCGGACCGACGAGACGCATGATGCGGCGCTGTTCGACGCGGTGCCCGAAGAGCGCCGCCGCTCCTCGCGCGGGATCGAGGTCGGCCAGATCTTCTATTTCGGCACCAAGTATTCCAAGGCGCTGGGCGCGACCGTGACCAATGCCGAAGGCCAGCGCGTGCCGGTCGAGATGGGCTCCCACGGCATCGGCGTGAGCCGGCTCGTCGGCGCGATCATTGAGGCCAGCCACGACGAGAAGGGCATCATCTGGCCCGAAGGCGTCACGCCCTTCCACGTGGGCATCGTCAACCTGCGCCAGGGCGACGCCGAGACCGACGCCGCCTGCGCGGGCATCTATGCCGGTCTGCAGGCGCTGGGCCTCGACCCGCTTTATGACGACCGCAACGAGCGGGCGGGCGCCAAGTTCGCCACGATGGACCTGATCGGCCTGCCGTGGCGGATCACCGTGGGGCCCAAGGGGCTCAAGAACGGCGTGGTCGAGCTGGTCTCGCGCCGCACCGGCGAAAGCGAGGAGCTGCCGCCCGAGCAGGCGGTCGAGAAGATCGCCCGGATCTACGCCTATCTCTGAAGGCTAGATGTCGTCGGGCAGCAGCACCACGGCGCCGCGCTTGCGGCCCGTCGCCACCCGGTCATAGGCCTGCGCGATCTGCGACAGCCGGTAGCGGCTGTCGATCACCGCGCGCAGATCGCCCGCCTCGATGAGCCGGGCGATCTCCTCCATGTCGGCGCGGCTTTCATTTGCCACGCCGCCCCGCGCCCGTCGCCCGCCACGGCCCACGAAGCACGACGCGATCCCGGTGCCGAGCCCCGCATAGACCAGCAGCAGCCGCCCCCGGCGGCGCAGCGCCCGCATCCGTCGCTTCAGGGGTGCCTGACCCACCGTGTCGAGGATCACGTCGAAGCGGTTTTCCTCGGCGAAGGGGTCTTCGCCCTCGTCATGGGCGATCACCTCGCGCGCGCCCAGATCGCGCACCAGATCGGCATTGGCGGCCGAGCAGACGGCGGTCACATGCGCGCCCATCGCCCGGCCGATCTGCACCGCCGCCGTGCCGACCGCGCCCGAGGCGCCGACGACGCAGAGCCTGTGCTTGGGCTTGAGCCGCCCGCGATCGCGCAGGAACTGCAGCGCCGTGGTCGCGCCGAAGGGCAGGGCGGCGGCCTGGGAATGGATCAGCACATGCGGCTTGTGGACCACCGCGCCCCCCTCGGGCAGCACCACCGCCTCGGCATGGGCGCCCATCTTCATGCCGGTCGAGCCGAACACCTCGTCGCCCGGGCCGAAGCGGGTCACGTCCTGCCCGACCGCCTCCACCACCCCGGAAAAGGCGGTGCCCAGCACCGGCTGGCGCGGCCCGGTCCAGCCGAAGGCGGCGCGCAGCATCAGCCCGTAGCCCGGCGGCACGCTGAGCGAACGGATGCGCCAGTCGCCCGCGCTTACCGTTCCGGCGCAGAGCCCGACGCGAATCTCGCCCGGCCCCGGCTCTGGCAGGGCGCGCTCGACGATTTCGAGATGCTCGGTGCCGCCATAGGCGCGGCAGATCACGGCGCGCATCGGCGCTCCTCCCCCCAAATGCGGCCATGCGGGCGCGGCGCGCCGGTCATGACATCCCCCAAGGGCCAAGCTGACCCGGCGCCGCCGTTCTCGTCAAGCACCGTGGCGTGAGGTGGCGGCGTCGCGGCTTGACCCCGCCCGCGCCTCCCCCCAAGGTCCGCGCGCATTTCAAGGGACCCTCCATGGCCAACCGCACCGCCCCGTTTTCCGCCTTCGAGTGGATGATCGCCTGGCGCTACATCCGCGCCCGCCGCGCCGAGGGCGGGGTGAGCGTCATGACCTGGATCAGCCTCGTCGGCATCACCCTTGCCGTCTTCGCGCTGATCGCGACGCTGTCGGTGCGGGCGGGCTTCCGCGAGGAATTCATCGATACCATCCTCGGCGCCAACGCCCATGTCACCGTCTATCAGGACAGCGTGATCGAGGGCACCGAGATCACCCGCCGGGTGATCGAGGATTACGAGGGTCTGTCCGAGCGGCTGATGCAGATCGACGGCGTCACCCGCGCCGCCCCCGTGGTGCGCGGGCAGGTGATGGCGAGCTTCGATGCGGGCAATGCCGGCGTCGAGGTCTACGGCATCCGGGCCGAGGATCTCGCCTCCCTGCCGCGCATCGCCGACCCCGAGACCGGCATCGGCGACATCGCGCGCTTCGAGGAGGGGATCGCGCTGGGTTCTGGCGTGGCGCGCGAGCTGGGCGCGGTGATCGGCGACAAGGTGCGGATATTGTCGCCCAACGGCGCGCGCACCCCGATGGGGCAGAGCCCGCGCGTCTCGGCCTATGAAGTGACCTATATCTTCACCGCCGGGCGCTACGACATCGACCGCACGCGCGCCTACCTGCCGCTGTCGGAGGCGCAGCTCTTCTTCAACCGCGACGGCGTCGCGGGCGAGATCGAGGTGATGGTCGAGGACCCCGACAACGTGCAGGATCTCGTGCCCGAGATCATGGAAGCGGCGGGGCCGACGGCGTTTCTCTGGACATGGCGCGACAGCGCGGGCGCGTTTTTGCGCGCGCTCACGGTCGAGGACAACGTGATGTTCGTGATCCTGTCGATCCTCGTGCTGATCGCGAGCATGAACATCATCTCCGGGCTGATCATGCTGGTGAAGAACAAGGGGCGCGACATCGGCATATTGCGCACCATGGGGCTGACCGAAGGCTCGGTGCTCAGGGTGTTCTTCATCTGCGGCGCGGGCATCGGCACCATCGGCACGCTCGCGGGCGTGGTCTTGGGCTGTGCCTTCGCCATCTGGATCGACCCGATCTTCGCCACGGTGAACTATCTTTCGGGCGGCGGCGTCTGGGACCCGTCGATCCGCGGCATCTACGCGCTGCCCGCCAAGCTGGAGCTGGGCGACGTGCTCTCCGCCGTGGCCCTGTCGCTGACCCTGTCATGGGTCATCACCCTGTTTCCCGCCCGCCGCGCGGCGCGGATGAACCCGGTCGAGGCGCTGCGCTATGAGTGATCCGATCCTGAAGCTCTCGGGCCTCACCAAGACCTACAACCGGGGCAAGCCCTCCGAGGTGCAGGTGCTGCGCGGCGCGGATCTGGTGATCCGCCCCGGCGAGGTCGTGGCGCTGGTGGCACCCTCGGGCGCGGGCAAGTCGACGCTTTTGCACATCGCGGGGCTTCTCGACACGCCCGATGCGGGCCATGTCGAGATCGCGGGGCAGGAGATGACCAAGCTCTCGGATCGCCGCCGCACACAGGTGCGCCGCGCCGATGTCGGCTTCATCTACCAGTTCCACCATCTTCTGCCCGAGTTCACGGCGCTGGAGAACATCGTGCTGCCGCAGCTTGCGGCGGGCGTCTCGCGCCGCGAGGCGGAGGCGCGGGCGCGGGAGCTTCTGGCACAGGTCGGCGTCGAGCCGCGCGCCGATCACCGCCCGGCGGCGCTATCGGGGGGCGAGCAGCAGCGCGTGGCCTTCTGCCGCGCACTGGCCAATGCGCCGCGCCTGCTGCTGGCCGACGAGCCGACCGGCAACCTCGATCCCGACACGTCTGACAGGGTCTTCGGCGCGCTGATGGAACTGGTGCGCGGCACGGGGCTCTCGGCGTTGATCGCGACGCATAATCTCGAACTGGCGAGCCGGATGGATCGGGTGGTGCGGATGGATCACGGGGTGGTGGCCTGAGCGCAAGGTTCATCCCTCTTCAATAACGTCGTCGTCCAACTCCATCCTGTGGAGCGTGGCGGAGGTTCGCCGGGTGGGCCTGCATGCTGGCGGATTGGGCATTGGCGCCCGATCATGCGAAGCCGCATCCGCGACCTCGCATGACTTCAGGATGATCGGCAGATCGTTGAGGATCGCGGGGTGCCGCCACGCGGAATCAGGCGAGAGCGGTTTGCCGGTGACCGGATGTCTGCCCATCAGCACACGGCGCAAAGGGTGTTCGGTCCTCAGCCTCTCCCGGGCGCGCCCAACACCATCGGGGTCGAGCAAGCGCCGCAGACGATACCGAATCGAGCCGGGCGGTCGGGCCAGATGCCGGGACATGCCCTCATCGGACAGGCGGAGCTCCATGTGAAGCTGCAGCAAGACCCGTTCCTCGGCCTCGCTCCATGGCTCACTTGCTCGAAAATAGCCATCCCGCGTCAGGTCTTGGCGCGGGTAGGCACCTGTTTCGACTAGGGGATCATCAAGATCATCGGCCATAGCCTCCGATCAGACATCCAATTCCTCAACAAATCGTGCATTCTCCTGAATATACTGAAACCGCAGCTCCGGTTTCTTGCCCATCAGCCGCTCGACCAGATCCGCCGTCTCGCCCGGCTCGTCGTCGCTGATCGACACCCGGATCAGCTTGCGCGAGTTCGGGTCCATCGTCGTCTCCTTCAGATCCTTGGCGTCCATCTCGCCCAGACCCTTGAAGCGCTGCACATCGATCTTGCCTTTGCCGCCGAGACCCTTCTGCATCATCAGGTCCTTCTCCGCGTCGTCGGAGACATAGAGGCGCCTGGCCCCTTGGGTCAGCCGGTAGAGCGGCGGGCAGGCGAGGTAGAGGTGGCCGTGGTCGATCATCGGGCGCATCTGGCTGAAGAAGAAGGTCATCAGGAGCGCCGCGATATGCGCGCCGTCGACATCGGCGTCGGTCATGATGATGATCTTGTCATAGCGCAGATCGTCGACGTTGAACTTCGGCCCGAGCCCGACGCCCAGCGCCTGCGTCAGATCGTTGATTTCCTGGTTGGAGCCGAGCTTCGACGAGGCCGCGCCCAGCACGTTGAGGATCTTGCCGCGGAGCGGCAGCAGCGCCTGCGTCTTGCGGTCGCGCGCCATCTTGGCCGAGCCGCCCGCCGAGTCGCCCTCGACGATGAAAAGCTCGGTGCCGGAGCGGTTGTTGGCGGAGCAGTCGACCAGCTTGCCCGGCAGGCGCAGCTTCTTGGTCGCGGTCTTGCGGGCCGTCTCCTTCTCCTGCTTGCGCCGAAGCCGCTCCTCGGCGCGCAGCACGAGGAAATCGAGGATCGCGCCCGCGGACTTGGTGTCGGAGGCGAGCCAGTTGTCGAAATGATCGCGCACCGAGTTCTCGACGAGGCGCTGCGCCTCGGTGGTGGCCAGCCGGTCCTTGGTCTGGCCCACGAATTCCGGCTCGCGGATGAAGCACGAGACCAGCGCGCAGCCGCCCGTGGTCAGGTCCTCGCGGGTGATCTGGCCCGCCTTCTTGTTGTTGACCAGTTCACCATAGGCGCGGATGCCCTTGAGGATCGCGGCCCAGAAGCCGCTCTCATGCGTGCCGCCCTCGGGCGTCGGCACGGTGTTGCAGTAGGACTGGGTGAAGCCGTCGCGCGAGGGCGTCCAGTTCACCGCCCATTCGACCTTGCCGGGCACGTTGAACTTCTCGGAGAACTCGACGGTGCCGGCAAAGGGCTTGTCGGCATAGGTCGAGGATTTGCCCAAGGTTTCGGCGAGGTAGTCGGCAAGGCCGCCGGGGAAGTGGAAGGTGGCCTCCTTCGGGGTCTCGCCATCGTCGATCTCGGACTTCCAGCGGATCTCGACGCCCGAGAAGAGATAGGCCTTGGAGCGCACCATCTTCATCAGCCGCGCGGGCTTGAAGCGGTGATGGCCGAAGATCTCCTCGTCGGCGTGGAAGGTGACGGTGGTGCCGCGCCGGTTGGGGGCGGCGCCGATCTTGGCGACCGGGCCCTCGGGCTTGCCGCGCGAGAAGCGCTGCTCGTAAAGCTCGCGGTTGCGCGCGACCTGAACGACCATGCTGTCGGAGAGCGCATTGACGACCGAGGCGCCGACGCCGTGCAGGCCGCCGGAGGTCTGGTAGGCTTTCCCTGAGAACTTGCCGCCCGCATGCAGCGTGCAGAGGATCACCTCCAGCGCCGACTTGCCGGGGAACTTGGGGTGAGGGTCGATCGGGATGCCGCGGCCATTGTCGCGGATCACGACGGAGTAGTCGGCCAGAAGCTCGACCTCGATCCGGTTGGCGTGGCCCGCCACGGCCTCGTCCATGGAGTTGTCGAGCACCTCGGCCACGAGGTGATGCAGCGCCCGCTCGTCGGTGCCGCCGATATACATGCCGGGGCGCTTGCGGACCGGCTCCAGCCCTTCGAGGACTTCGATGGAGGAGGCGTCATAGGCGGGCTCGGCGCCGGAGAGGAGATCGTCGGGCATGGGCACTGCTCTTGTTCTGGGGTGACGGCCATATAACCCGGAGGCGGGGCCGGGGGCAACGCCGGCGCGTGGCGATGGCGTTCACTTTTCGTGCCGGTTCTGCCGGTGGCGGCCGCGCGCCGTGACGCGCGGCGCTTGGGTCATTCCCCTGCGGGCAGGGTCTCGAAGCGCAGCCCCTTGGCAGTGCGGTTCGGGAAACCGGTCCAGTAGCTGTCGGCCTCGTTCGGCGTGCCGTCCTCGGCGCGGTCCCAGACGGCGTCGGCGCTGTCGGGCACGAGATCGAGGTAATCGGCCTTGGCCGCGTCGCCCTTCAGGTGCAGGTCGAGAAAGGCGGTGACGAAGTGCTGGGTGACGTTGTTCATCCGGGTCGTGTCCCAGACCGGGTCGGCGTAGTGGTCGAAGGGGGCGTAACCGAGCGTCTCGGAGACCTCCCAGCTTTCCATCGGCGCGGGCATCGGCGCGGCGGCGTTGTGATTGGCGTTCTCGAAGGTGAGCAGGTGGCGCTCGGTGCCGGTGGTCTCCTCGAAGATCGAGCGGATCGCGTCGTAGCCCGACACGTCGTCCACCCCGCCCGCGATCAGCATCAGCGGCGTGTCGATGGCCGAGAGGCTCTCGGCATCCCAGGCGTCGCGGTTGCGGCCCCATGGGCCGATCGCGACCACGGCCCTGACCCGGTCGTCGGGCAGATCGGCCATGCTGTCGGCCCCATGCGCGTTGATCTCCAGAAGCTCCTGCGGCGGCGCGTAGCGCGAGCTGCGGAAGTCTTCGGTCAGCCCCGCGCCCGAGAAGATCAGCGCGCCGTAGCCGCCCATGGAGTAGCCGATGACGGCGGCGGTGTCGCCATCGGTGATCGCGCCGATCCCGTCTTCGAGCCCGGCCATCCGGTCCAGCACGAAGGCCTGGTCGCGCGGGCGGTTCACCAGCGTCGAGCCGAAGGCGCCCATGTCGTCATAGGTCGAATCCGGGTGGTCGACCGAGGCCACGACATAGCCCTTGGTGGCGATGTTCTCGGCGAGGTGGCTCATCAGGAAACGGTTGCCCGGGTAGCCATGCGAGACGACGACCAGCGGGAACTCGCCCTCCGCCGCCGGATCGGCGTCGCGCGCGGCGCGGCCCTGCAGCTGCACCTCGGTCACGCCGTCGCGCAGGAGCGCGGTGTAGCTGCCGCCGGGTTCGGTGCCTCGGGCCGCGGGATACCAGACTTCGACGGTGATCTCGCGGTCGTAGCTCTCGACGCCGTCCTCGCTGGCGCGGGCCACGTCGGGCACCTCCTCGCGGGTGAAGCGCATGGTGGTGACGCCGACCGCGTGATCGCCATGGGCGGCCAGTTCGGGCGCGTCGGGGCGCACGAAGTCGATGCGGTTCTCGGCCAGCGCGGGCGCGGCGCAGAGCGCCGCCGAGGCGGCGAGCAGGATCCTGGTCATTCTCTCTCCTCCGGGTTGCGCGGGGATGGGGGCACACTCCGCCCCTCATGACAAGGCGCGGGCGCGCCTTGGGTACAATCTCGTTCTGGACGGGGGCGGGGCGGGCGGCGTAGTCAGATCGAATGACGCAAGCAGACCTCTCCACCGCCCCGGCCAAGCCCTTCGAGGCGCTGACCCGTGCCCAGCACGGCCGCAAGCTCTTCGCCCTGGCCCTGCCGCTGATCGGCTCGAACCTCGCGCAGATGGCGATGAACGTCACCGACACGGTGATGCTCGGCTGGTACGACGTGACCGCGCTGGCGGCGGCGACGCTGGCGACCTCGCTCTATTTCCTGATCTTCATCGTGGGTTCCGGCTTTGCCTGGGCGGTGATGCCGGTGGTGGCGACGGCGGCCGAGGCCGGGGACGCGGTGATGGTGCGGCGGGTCACGCGGATGGGGCTCTGGGCGGGCATGATCTATGCCGCGGTCTTCGTGCCGCCCTTGATGTGGACCCAAGAGATCTTCCTCGCGCTGGGGCAGGAGCCGCAGGTGGCCGCGGCGGGCGAGGCCTATCTGCGGATCGCGGCCTGGGCGATGGTGCCGGGGCTGGTGGCGATGGTGATGCGCTCGTTCCTTTCGGCGCTGGAGCACACCGCCATCCTGCTGTGGTCGACGCTGGGCATGGCGGTCTGCAACACGCTGCTGAACTACGCGCTGATCTTCGGCAACTGGGGGGCGCCCGAGCTGGGCATCCGCGGTGCTGCGATCGCCTCGCTCTCCATGGCGGCGCTGCAGGCGGTGGCGCTCGTGGCCTATGCGCTGCGCAAGCTGCCGGAATACGATCTCGTGCGGCGGCTGTGGCGGCCCGATTGGGAGGAGCTGGGCCGGGTGGCGCGGCTCGGCGCGCCGATCGGGCTCACCAGCCTTGCCGAGGGCGGGCTGTTCACCGCGACCGGCATCATGGTCGGCTGGATCGGCGCGGTGCCGCTCGCGGCGCATGGCATCGCGCTGCAGGTGACCTCGGTCGCCTTCATGATCCAGGTCGGCCTGAGCCAGGCGGCGACGGTGCGCGCGGGCCGGGCGCTGGGCCGGCGCGACGAGACGGCGCTGCGGATGATCGGCCAGTCGGGGGTGGTGCTTTCCGTGGTGTCGGCGGGGCTGATCGGCCTGGTCTTCGTCGCCATCCCCGAACCCTTCGTCTCGGCCTTCGTCGATCCGGACGATCCGGCGCGCGGGGCGGTGGTCGCCACCGGCATTTCGCTGCTGATGCTGGCGGCGCTGTTTCAGGTCGTCGATGCGCTGCAGGTCATGGCGCTGGGCCTGCTTCGCGGGGTGCAGGACACCGGCGTGCCGATGGTGCTCGCCGCGATCAGCTATTGGCTCATCGGCATGCCGGCGGGCTACCTGCTGGGCTTTCCCGCCGGGCTCGGCGCGGCGGGGGTCTGGCTCGGCCTCGTGGTGGGTCTCGGCCTTGCGGCGGTCATGCTGCTGTGGCGCTTCTGGTCGCGTTCGGTGCGGATCGGCGCGGTCTAGGAACCGCCCGGCCCGCCGGACGTTGGCCGGGCATGTTCGATTTCATCACCACCTGGATCGCCGCGGGCGGCGCATTCGCCGTCGCGGCGCTCATGTTCCTCGAGAACGTGTTTCCGCCGATTCCCTCCGAGCTGGTCATGCCGCTTGCGGGCTACAATGCCGCGACCGGCTCCTCCGGCCCGGTGCTGACCTTCATCGGCGGGGTCATAGGCTCGGTCGCCGGCGCCTGGCTGTGGTACGAGGTCGGCCGCAGGCTCGGGCGCGAACGCATCATGGACTGGGTCGACAGGCACGGGCGCTGGCTGACCCTCGATCGGCACAGCATCGAGCATGCGCTGGACTGGTTCGACCGGCACGGCGCGGCGGCGGTGTTCTTCGGGCGCATGATCCCGACGGTGCGCACGCTGATCTCGGTGCCGGCGGGGCTGCAGAACATGCCGCTGGGCCGGTTTCTCGTCTATACCACCGCGGGCAGCGTGATCTGGGTCGGCGCGCTGTTCGGGGCGGGCTATGTGCTGGAATCGCAATACGAGCGGGTGCAGGGCTGGCTCAACCCGGTGACCAACGGCATCATCGCGGTGATCGTGCTGCTCTACCTGTGGCGGGTGTTTCGCGGCAAGGGGCGCAAGCGGACGGGCTGAGGCTCAGCCCTGCGCCGCCGCTTCGCGCGCGGCCTCGACCCGGTCGGCCTTCTTGCGCACGAGGATGGTGCGCAGGTCATGCATCGCCAGCAGCAGGGGCTCGGTCACCGCTTCGAGATCCTCGGGGCTGGCCTGGCTTTGCACCCATTGCGCGGTGAGGTTCATGTGGTCGATGGCGCGGTGGATGTCGTCGATCTGCCGCGCGGCGAGGATCTCGCGCCGCTGCGCGAGCCAGCTTTCGGCGGCGGCCTGATCCTCGGGCGCGAGGGGGCGGTTGCCCGGGCCGCGAATGTCGCCATTGCGGGTGTTGATCACCGCGACCTGTTCGAGATCGACCCGGCGGTGCCTTGTCTCGTCGCCGATGCGGTACATGGTGCCGCCCGTTTCCTTCACGCGGAAATAATAGCCGGACAGGTCGGTCATCGGGTCCCCTCGTTCAGCGCAACCCTTCGCAAAAGCGGCGAATTCGGACGCAGGCCTCGCTCAGCATCGCATCGGATGTAGCGTAGCTCACCCGGAAATTCGGCGAAAGGCCGAAGGCCGCGCCGAACACCACCGCGACGCCTTCCTCCTCCAGAAGCGCCGTGGCGAAATCCTCGTCCGTTGCGATCGCGGTGCCGCCCGCGCTCGTCTTGCCGATGCAGCCCGAGATGTCGGGATAGACGTAGAAGGCGCCGTCGGGCACCGGGCAGGTGACGCCCGGACAGGCGTTCAGCCCCTCGACCACCAGATCGCGCCGCCGCGCGAAGATGGCGTTGTTGTCGGCGATGAAATCCTGCGGCCCATCGAGCGCCTCGACCGCCGCCCATTGGCTGATCGAGGAGGGGTTCGAGGTCGATTGCGACTGCACCTTGGCCATGGCGCGGATCAGTGGCTCGGGGCCTGCGGCATAGCCGATGCGCCAGCCGGTCATCGCATAGGCCTTGGAGACGCCGTTGACGGTGAGCGTGCGCGGCTTGAGGGCGGGCTCGACCTGCGCGGGCGTGCAGAAGCGGAAGTCGCCGAAGGTCAGATGCTCGTACATGTCGTCGGTCAACACCCAGACATGCGGGTGGCGCAGCAGAACCCGCGCGAGCGCCGCCAGCTCCTCCCACCCATAGCCCGCGCCGGTCGGGTTCGAGGGGGAGTTGAACACGAACCACTTGGTCGCGGGCGTGATCGCGGCTTCGAGCTGCGCGGGCGTGATCTTGAAGCCGGTATCGAGTCCGCAGGCCACGGTGACGGGCGTGCCGCCGGCAAGACGGACCATGTCGGGATAGCTCACCCAGTAGGGGGCGGGGATGATCACCTCGTCGCCGGGATTGAGCGTCGCCATGAGTGCGTTGTAGAGCACCTGCTTGCCGCCGGTGCCGACGCTGATCTCGGATGGCGCGTAGTCGAGATCGTTGTCGCGCGCGAACTTGGCGCGGATCGCGCGCTTGAGCTCGGGGATGCCGTCGACGGCGGTGTAGCGTGTCCTGCCTTCCGCGATGGCGCGGCGCCCGGCCTCGGCGATATGGGCGGGGGTGTCGAAATCGGGCTCGCCCGCCGACAGCCCGATGATGTCGCGCCCTTCGGCCTTCAGCTCGGCGGCCTTGTTGGTCATGGCGATGGTGGGCGAGGGCTGCACCCGCGAGAGGGTGTCGGAGAGAAACGGCATGACGGGCTCCGGGATGTCGCTGGCTGCGCGGGACTGGTCGCGCCCGTTCTGGAAACGGGGCGCCGCCCATGTCATATGGCGGGGGCAGGCCGTCATCAAGCGGCCGCCACGGGCAGGAGGAACGCGCGATGCAGGACGAAGGCTATTACAGCGAGACGGCCGCCACCTTCGGCGACAGGCTGGCGGGCGCGCGCGAGGGCGCGGGGCTCGACCAGGAGGCGCTGGCGACGCGGCTCGGGGTCGAGATCTCGACGCTGCAGGCCTGGGAGGACGACATGGACGAGCCGCGCGCCAACCGGCTGCAGATGCTGGCGGGCATGCTCAACGTCTCTCTCAGCTGGCTGCTGACCGGGCGCGGCGACGGCCCCGAGGCGCCGCAGGCCGAGACGACGCCGCCCCTGTCGGAGGTGCTCTCCGAGATGCGCGTGCTGCGCACCGAGATGATGCAGGCCGCCGAACGCATGGCGCGGCTGGAAAAGCGGCTCAAGCGCAGCCTCGAGGCGGGCGCATGAGCGCGCTGCCGATCGAGCCCGCGGCCCCCGCCAACGAGCCGCGCGACACCCGCCTGCGGCGGCTGCGGATGCGCTCCATGCGGCGCGGCATCAAGGAGATGGACCTGATCCTGCAGGATTTCGCCCAGCGCCGTCTCGCGGATATGAGCGATGCCGACCTCGCGCTTTACGACCGGCTTTTGTCGGAGAACGATCACGACCTCTATGCCTGGGTCGCCGGGGCCGGGCAGGCCCCCGAGCCCTATCGCGCGCTGGTGGCCGAGATCGCCGAAGGCGCGCGCGGGGTGACGCGGCCCGGCTGAGGCGGATCCGCGCAACTTAACGGTTTCTTCGTCATTCTGCCCCATTGCTGCCTGATGGGCGCGCAGAACGGAGAACCTATAATGAGTGTGCATTCCTCTCTCGAGCTGGCACCGCGCAGCGCGCGTGACGTGGCCTTCATGATGAGCTATCTCGACAGCCTGACGCTGGTGGAGCGGCTGCACAGGCTTCTGCTCGACGTGATCAAGGACGAATTCGAGCGCGTCGGCGTGATCGAGATCAACGCCGTTCAGGCGCTCTTGCTGTTCAATGTCGGCGACAACGAGGTGACGGCCGGCGAGCTGAAATCGCGCGGCTACTACCAGGGCAGCAATGTCAGCTACAATCTCAAGAAGCTGGTCGAGGCGGGCTACATGCACCACCAGCGCTGCCAGATCGACCGGCGCTCGGTCCGCGTGCGGCTGACCGATCAGGGCCGCCGCATCCGCGACATCGTCGACAAGCTGTTCGAGGGCCATGCCGCGGGCATGCTGTCGCGCGGGGTGCTCGACCAGTCCGGCATCGACGACATCACCATGTCATTGCGCCGGATCGAACGCTACTGGACCGACCAGATCCGCTACATCTACTGACCCCGCCGCGCCTGGGCGGCGGGGCCATACCGGGTCACCAGTGACCGGTGTTCTCCATGCTGGACCACGGCTCCTGCGGGGGCAGGGCATCTCCGGCCTGCAGCAACTCGATCGAGATGTTGTCGGGCGAGCGCACGAAGGCCATGTGCCCGTCGCGCGGGGGGCGGTTGATGGTCACGCCGTTGTCCTGCAGGTGCTGGCAGGTGGCATAGATGTCGTCGACGCTGTAGGCGAGATGGCCGAAATGACGGCTGTCCGAGGGCAGCGCATCATCGCCATCCCAGTTCCAGGTCAGCTCGACCGGGCACTCTTCCTGGCCCGGAGGAGCCATGAAGACGAGGGTGAAGCGGCCGCCTTCGCTTTCCTTGCGGCGCGTTTCCCTGAGCCCGAGCAGCTCGTAGAAGGCCATGCTCTTTTCGAGATCCTTCACCCGGACCATGGTGTGCAGATATTTCAGCGCCATTGCGGCTCTCCCTCATCCGTGAATATTCGGTTGGCGCGGAGCCTAGCACGCCCGGCGGCCATGGCCAGCACCGGCCCTCAGAAGCTGGAGCGCAGCCCGATGTCGAGCGTCAGCGTCTGCGCGTCGAACAGGTCGGCATTCGACCAGACCCTGCGCCCCGTCAGCCCGATCTCGGGGTAGAAGCCATAGCGCCCGGCCTTCGGCAGGCCCAACCGGGCCTCGATCCCGAGGCTGCGATCCTCGCGCCCGCCTCGGACATAGCGCGAACTGTCGTAGTCGCGCCATTGCGCCTCGATGCCGAAACCCAGCAGGGCAGGACCGACACGCCGCCCGATGTCGTAGTCGAGCCGCGCGACCCGCGCGTCATGCCCGGTATCGGGCCGGTCGCTGCGCGTCTCGCGCAGATGCGCCGAGAGGGTGAGCCGGTCGGCCCCCAGATCCTGGCGCAGCGCCGCGTGCAGGGCAGGGGCCCACCAGCTCGCGTCGATGTCGCGCCGCGCGACACGGTCGAGCGTGACGCCGAAGGAGAGCCTCCGCCCGGCCCCCAACGGCATGAGGCGCGAAAGGCCGAGGCCGAGCCGGTCCGAATAGGGCGCGCCGCCATACCAGTCGCGCCCCAGCTCGGCCGAAAGATCGAGCGGTGGCAGGCCCGCCTGCCGCAGCCGGTGGCGCAGCCCGAGGCTCAGCGCGGCTTGGGCATAATCCGCACCACGAGCCTCGGGGGCCTGCCGCCGCGCCGCGTCGCTCAGCCGGTGGGCGCGCCCCTTCGCCCGCAGATCGAAGACCAGCGGTCCGGTCGGCAGGGGCGGCAGCGCGTGGCTCAAGTCAAAGCTGGCCGTGGTCGTGACCCCGGAGAGCGCCCGCGCATCGCCCGACAGCTCGAACTCGAAGGGCAGGCCGGGCAGGATCAGCGTCTCGGCGCGGCTGCCGCCATTGATGTTGGAGGAGGGGGCGATGCCGAGGCCGAAGCACAGCGTGAGCGGGTTGCGCGCCGCCACGAGACGGTAGTCGCGCACGAGGCCGCGTTCGGCCCGCGCGTCGGGGGCGTCGGGCGCGGCGCGGCGCAGCCAGATCTGCGCGCGGGTATAGCGGCCCTCCTGCGCCAGCGCATAGGCCGCGAGCCGTGCCATGCGAAACCGCGCCGGCCCTTCGACCCGCCCATGCGCCCGCGCAGCCATGCGGCGCGCAAGAGGCCAGTCGCGCCGCGCCGTTGCTGCTTCGGCCGAAATGCTGAGCGCGGTCGCGTCGTCGGGGTCGCGGGCGAGCAGCGCGCGCGCCATCACCTCGGCCTGCGCCAGATCGCCCGCCGCCATGCGCGCCACCGCCACGGAGCGCAGCTCCGTCGCGTCGAGCCGCACCTGCGCCGGGGCCGGGGCCGGCGCGGCCAGCGCGAGCGTCAGCGCGACCGGCGCAAGGGCCGCCCGCAAAAGCCTCACGGCGCCTCGCGGTAGAGGATGAAGCCGCCGGTCTCCTGCGCCGTCACACCGTCATACCGCGGATCGTCCGAGGTCATGACGAGCACGCCGACCACCTCGCCGCCGGTGTCGAGATCGCCGCCGATGATGCCGTAATAGCTGCCGCTCTCGTAATCCTCGAGGGTGCCGTCCACCATGACGCTGCTGCTGATGTTGCCCAGGATCTCGCCATCGGCGGTGGTCGAGCCGGTGGCGAGGGTGAAGCGCGCGGTCGGCAGGTCGAGCAAGACGCCATCGGCCGTCTCCCGCCGCACGCCGCCTTGAGTGGCATCGACCTCCTCACCGCTGTCGACATCATAGGCGCGGCGGTCATAGAGCATCCCGTCGACGCCCTCGGACTCGTTGAAATCGGTGAAATCCACCGCGATCTGCATCCGGCCTCGGTCAGCTCCTGCCCGCCGCGGCCCGAAAAGACCCGCGTGCCGGCATAATCGCCGATGAACACCGCCTGGCCGTCGCGCCGCTCGGGCAGCTCCACGCCGCCATTGCGCTCGTAGAGAAAGCCGCCGAAGCCGTAATCGACGAAATCGCCGCTGCGCACGATGGCAAAGCGCGAGACCGGCATGCGCTCGCCGTCGACGGTGGTGCTGTTGCGGCTGACGCCATAGATCGCGCGGTAGTCGAGCTGGCCGATCTCGTCGCCATTCACGGGGTCGCGCACGGTCTCGTCGCTTTCGAACACCGCGTAGCCGCCCATGCTCGGCAGGCCACTGTCGCGCCGGTAGGGGGTGATGCCGTCGAAGGCGAGGTTGTCGACGGTGAAGCTTTCCTCGGCGGCATTGTAGCTGACGCTGCGCACGAAGCCGCCGCCAGTCTCGTTCAGCGGCTCGAACCGCCGGATCGAGGCGTCGGGCGAGGGCGAGGCGGTGCCGGGCGGCACGTCGAGATCGCCCTCGAAGCCCTCGTCGTCGGCCGGGGGCTCCTCGTCGTCGAAGGCGTCCTCCGGCGGATCGCCCGCATCGTCGCCGGGCTGCGCGACCGCATCCTCATCGAAGACGAAGGGCTGCCCGTCGCCGCAGGCGGTAAGCAGGGCCATGAGCGCGGCGGTGGAGAGCAGGCGGGTCATCGGGGCGTCCTCGGTCAGTGTCGGCCCGACAGTTCCGCCGGGAGAGGGGGCTGTCAACGCGCCGCCTTTCGGGGCCGCCACCGTGGAGAGGGGATGTTCCCCTCCTGCCACGCGGCAGCTATTGAGGCCCCAGCACCCGGACCAAGGAGAGCCCCATGCCGCTGACGCCCGAGCAGGACGCCGAGATCGCCGATCTGCGCGCCACCCCCCGCACCACGCTGCGCGCCGTCTCCGAAGGGGCGGAGCAGCATCTCTATGTCCCGAAGCCCGTGCTCGATCACGGCTTCGTGCGGATGATCGACTACATGGGCGACGACGCCGCGATCTGCCAGGCGGCGCGCGTCAGCTACGGGCGCGGCACCAAGTCGGTGCAGAACGACGAGGGGCTGATCCGCTACCTGATGCGGCACTGGCATTCGACGCCCTTCGAGATGTGCGAGCTGAAGCTGCATGTGAAGCTGCCCGTTTTCGTCGCCCGCCAGTGGATCCGCCACCGCACCGCCAACGTCAACGAATACTCCGCCCGCTACTCGATCCTCGACCGGGAGTTCTACATCCCGCGCACCGAAGACCTCGCCGCGCAGTCGAGCCAGAACAACCAGGGCCGGGGCGACGTGCTTGGCCCGGAGGAATCGGCCCGCGTACTCGACTGGCTGCGCGAGGACGCGCACCGCGCCTATGATCATTACGAGCAGATGATCTCGGATGAGGGCCAGCAGGGCGTGGCGCGCGAGCTGGCGCGGATGAACCTGCCCGCCAACATCTACACGCAGTGGTACTGGAAGGTGGATCTGCACAACCTGTTCCACTTCCTGCGGCTCCGGGCGGACAGCCATGCGCAATACGAGATCCGGGTCTATGCGGACGCGATCTGCGAGATGGTCAAGGACTGGGTCCCCGCCGCCTACCGCGCCTTCGAGGAGTATCGCCTTGGAGGGGTGACGCTTTCAGCTTCCGGTGTAGAGTGCTTGCGTCGGATGCTCGCTGGGGAGGAAGTGACTCAGGAGACGTCGGGGATGAGCGCCAGGGAATGGCGGGAGTTTAATAGCCAATGGATAACCTAAAAGCAGAATACTCTAAGTTCGCTTACGAACTTAGTTACTCGCAACTGCGGGGGCAAAAAGAAGACTTGAAGTCGCTTCGAAATCAAGCTTCGTATTGTGCAGCAATAACCGGACTTGTGGCGACAATATTCGCGTCGTTCTTCCGAGTAATATATCCAGAATTTTCTGCCTTGAAAGCAGGTGAAGGTATACATCTGCCATTGGCATTCTGGCTTATATTTGGCTCGGTGCTGGTTTCCATAATCCTGTCCTCCCTAGTTTTGGTAGGAAGGGGGGAGTATACATTTGAGTTAAACCCAGATGCTATACTTCACGCAATTACGACAGAAACCAAGTTGCCAGACCTACATGCAAAGCTCGCTAAAGACGCGGACGAATTTTTTGACGAAAACGAAAGAAAGATTGGTCGCGTTCGCTGGTTACTAGGAGGAGGGTTATTTGCCGCTGTTTTTCAGGTGCCGCTTTGGATTTTTCTGATACTCGAAGGAGTAAGTAATGTCTGACGATAAGGCTAGCAATCCACCACCGTCTGGGAAACCTACGAGAAGGTCGATTTATAACGACGACAATGGAAAAAAAGATAAATGAGTGTTTGTGGGTAGCCTCGGCTGCCCACTTTCAAACCTTCCGCAAATTCCCCGCCATCTCGCGCCCATCCCGGCCTTCGATCAACTCGAACTCCACCAGCTCGTCATCGGCCAACCCGGTGAGGCCCGATCGTTCCACCGCCGAGATGTGGACGAAGATGTCCTTGCCGCCATCCTCCGGCGCGATGAAGCCGTAGCCCTTGGTGGTGTTGAACCATTTCACGGTGCCCTTCGGCATGGCACTGTCTCCCGTCGCTTGAAGTCCGACCGCACGCCTTGCGGTTGCCAAGGACAGTAGCGCGCGTCACTGAAAGGCAAATCACTTATGGAGGGCAGGATGCGGGTTCTGGGGCTGAAGACCTGTGACAAGACACGCGCCGCGATGAAGGCGCTGAAGGCCGGGGGCCACGCGCCGGTGCTGGTCGACGTGCGCGCCGAGCCGCTGGGCACGCAGGAGCGCGAGGCGATCGTCGCGGCCTTTGGCGACCGCGCGATCAACCGGTCCTCGACCACGTGGCGCGGGCTCAGCGAGGACGAAAAAGCCCGGCCTGTGGCCGGGCTTCTGGAGGATCACCCGGCGCTTCTGAAGCGCCCGGTGATCGAAGAAGGCGGGGTCTACCGCCAGGGGCTCTGAGCCTCAGGCGTCGCGGCGCAGATCCGGCGGCGTCGCCTCGTCCTTCAGGGTCTCGACCACCGCGTCGAGGCCCAGCACCTCGGAGCGGTTCTCGCCCAGACGGCGCAGGCTGACGGTGCGCTCCTCGACCTCGCGGCCACCGATGGCGAGGATCACCGGCACCTTGCCGACCGAATGCTCGCGGACCTTGTAGTTGATCTTCTCGTTGCGGGTGTCGGCCTCGGCGCGGATGCCGGCGCGGCGCAGCGTGGCGACGACCTCGTTCACGTAGTCATCCGCATCCGAGACGATCGAAGCCACGACGACCTGACGGGGTGCCAGCCACAGCGGCAGGCGGCCGGCATGGTTCTCGATCAGGATGCCGAGGAACCGCTCGAAGGAGCCGAGGATCGCGCGGTGCAGCATGACGGGCCGCGCCTTGTCGCCCTTTTCGTTGACGAACTCCGCATCCAGCCGGTCGGGCAGGTTGAAATCGGCCTGGAAGGTGCCGCACTGCCACTCGCGCCCGATCGCGTCGGTAAGCTTGAAGTCGAGCTTGGGGCCATAGAACGCGCCCTCGCCGGGATCGACGGTGTAATCCGCCCCCGCCTTGTTGATCGCGCCTTCGAGCGCGGCCTCGGCCTTGTCCCAGATCTCGTCGGAGCCGACGCGCGTCTCGGGCCGGGTGGAGAGCTTGATGTCGAACTTCTCGAAGCCGAGATCCTCGTAGACCGAGGCCAGGAGCGTGATGAAGTCGGCGCATTCCTCTTCGAGCTGGTCCTCGGTGCAGAAGATATGCGCGTCGTCCTGCACGAAGCCGCGCACGCGCATCAGCCCGTGCATCGAGCCCGAGGATTCGTAGCGGTGGCAGGAGCCGAATTCGGCGAGCCTGAGCGGCAGGTCGCGGTAGGATTTGAGCCCCTGGTTATACACCTGCACGTGGCAGGGGCAGTTCATGGGCTTGAGCGCATTGGTGCGCTTTTCCTTCGCGCCTTCCTCGTCCACCTCCACGATGAACATGTTCTCGCGGTAGGCTTCCCAGTGGCCCGACTTCTCCCACAGCACCCGGTCGACGACCTGCGGCGTGCGGATCTCGCGGTAGCCGGCGGCGTTCTGGCGGCGGCGCATGTAGTCTTCGAGCGCGCGGTAGACGGTCCAGCCGTTCGGGTGCCAGAACACCATGCCCGGCGCTTCCTCCTGCAGGTGGTAGAGATCCATCTCGCGGCCCAGCTTGCGGTGGTCGCGCTTGGCGGCCTCCTCCAGCATGGTCAGATGCGCCTTGAGCTCGGCGCGGTTGCGGAAGCCGACGCCCGAGATGCGCTGCAGCTGCGGGCGCGAGACGTCGCCGAACCAGTAGGCGCCCGAGACGCCCATCAGCTTGAACGCGTCGGCGGGCAGCTGGCCCATGTGCTGCAGATGCGGGCCGCGGCAGAGATCCTGCCAGTCGCCATGCCAGTACATGCGGATGGGCGCGTCCTCGGGGATGCGGTCCAGAAGCTCGATCTTGAAGGTCTCGCCGCGCTCCTGGTAGTAGGCGCGCGCCTGCGCCCGGTCCCACACCTCGTTGCGGATCGGCTCGGACTTGGCGATGATCTCCTTCATCTTCTTTTCGATCGCGCCGAGATCTTCGGGGGTGAAGGGCTCCTCGCGGTCGAAATCGTAGAACCAGCCATGCTCGGTGACCGGGCCGATGGTGACCTTCACGTCGGGCCAGATCTCCTGCACCGCGCGCGCCATGACATGGGCGAAGGCGTGGCGGATCAGCTCGATCGAGGGGGCTTCGTCCTTGGTCGAATGGATGGCGATCTTGCTGTCATGCTGGATCGGCCAGCTGAGATCCCAGTGATTGCCGTTCACATCGGCGGAGATGGCCTTCTTGGCGAGGCTCGGCGAGATCGACTGCGCCACCTCGGCGGCGGTGACCCCGGCGGGATAGTCGCGGCTGTTGCCATCGGGAAAGGTGAGGGAGATCTGGGCCATATGCGGCCTCCTCGTCGGTCTGGCGCCCACGGAACGCCCGGTTGCGGGTTATATGCGTGAGGGGCTTGATGATCGGGCGGGGCCGGGCTGTCAAGCGCGGGGCTTGTCATCGGCGCCGCGCGCTTCGATGCTGCGCGCCGACCAAGGACGGAGACGACCATGCCCGATTTCACCAGCCCGCAGGGCCGCCGCATCGCCTATGACCAGCTGCCGGGCGAGGGGCCGGGCGTGGTGTTCCTCGGCGGCTTTCGCTCGGACAAGGAGGGGACCAAGGCGCTGCACTTGGAAGACTGGGCCAGGCGCGAGGGCCGCGCCTTCCTGCGATTCGACTATTCCGGCCATGGCAGCAGCGGCGGCGTATTCGAGGAGGGCGCGATCGGCGATTGGGCCGAGGATGCGGCGGCGGCGCTGTCGCTGACCACCGGCCCGCAGATCCTCGTCGGCTCCTCGATGGGCGGCTGGATCTCGCTCCTGCTGGCGCGCGCGGCGCCCGAGAAGATCGCGGGCCTCGTCACCATCGCCGCGGCGCCCGATTTCACCGAAGACGGGTTCTGGGCGGAAATGACCGGGGAGATGCGCGCGCGCTTCGAGGCGGAGGGCCATCTCGATTACCCGTCGGATTACGGCGAGCCGCTCAGGATCACCCGGCGGCTGATCGAGGAGGGGCGGGGCAACCTCGTGCTGCGCACGCCGCTGGCGCTGAAATTCCCGGTGCGCTTTTTGCAAGGCACGGCGGATGAGGATGTCTCGGTAGCCACGGCGCTGCGGCTTCTGGAGCATGCCGAGGGGCCGGACATGCGGCTGACGCTGGTCGACGGGGCCGATCACCGCTTCTCGACGCCCGACTGCCTCGACCTGATCGCGGCAAGCGTGGCAGAGGTCTCGGCCCGCGCCTAGCGCCGGGCGCGGCGGGCGAGGGGCTGCGCGATGCGGTCGAAGCCCAGCGCGCCAAAGACCACCCCGGCCCAGCCCCACAGCGCCGCCGCCGTCAGCAGCCCCATGAAGAGCAGCACGCCGAGCGTGGCGAGAAAGGCGGTGGTGAAATCCGGGGCGGGCTGGCGCATGGCGCATCTCCTCGCCCCGGGATCTAGGGCGCGGCGCGCGCCTCTTCCAGCGCTTCGGGCAGCGCGGCCGCGAAGATGTCGAGATCGGCCTCGTGCCCGGCGGTGACGCGGATGCAGCGGTCGAGCGGGGCGACGCCGGGCATCCGCACGAAGACGCCCCGCGCGGCGAGGCCGGTCATCACGCGCCGGGCAAGGGCGCCGTCGCCGCCGCAATCGATGGCGACGAAGTTGGTCGAGGAGGGCAGGGGCGCGAGGCCGTTGTCATGCGCGATGGCCGCGATTCGCGCCCGCGCCGCCGCCACCTGCGACACCACGTGGTCGAGGTGATCGCGATCCGCCAGCGCCGCGCGCGCCCCGGCCTGCGGGATGCGGCCAAGCCCGAAATGGTTGCGCACCCGGTCGAAGGCCGCGATCAGCGGCGCGGGGCCGATCGCATAGCCGACCCGCGCCCCGGCGAGCCCATGCGCCTTGGAAAAGCTGCGCAGCCGGATCACCCGGTCGTCTTCCGCATCGATCGGCAGCAGCTGCGCCTCGGGCACGAATTCGACATAGGCTTCGTCGAGCACCAGCAGCGCGCCGGCGGGCAACGCCTCGATCATGGCCCGGATCGTCGCGGCATCGTGCAGCCCGCCCATCGGGTTGTCGGGGTTGGAGATGTAGGCGAGCTTGGCCCCGGCCCAGCCTGCGCGATCGATCAGCCCCTCTGTGTCCACGCGGTCGCCCGCATAGGGCACGTGCTCGATGCGCCCGCCAAAGCCGGTGACGTGATAGTCGAAGGTCGGATAGCCGCCCTCGGAGGTCACGACCCAGTCGCCCTGGGTGATGGTCAGCCGCACCAGAAGGCCCAGAAGCCCGTCGATGCCCTCGCCCACGCGGATATGTTCGGGCGCGACACCGTGATGCGCCGCGATGGCCTCGCGCAGCTCATGCGCCTCGGGATCGCCATACATCCAGACTTTTTGCGCGGCGGCCTGCATCGCCTCGACGGCGCGGGGCGAGGGGCCGAAGACGCTTTCATTCGCGCCCAGCCGGGCGGTGAAATCCCGCCCCATGCGGCGTTGCTGGGTCTCGGGCCCGACAAAGGGCACCGTGTCGGGCAGGGAGGCGGCGAGCGGGGTGAGGCGCGGATCGGTCATGGCTGCAAGATGCCGCGCGGGCGTTGCCGCGGCAAGCGACAAACGCTTGCGAAGCCCATGCGTGAGGGCTAGCGTGGGGCCAACAACCTGAGGGGGAAAATGCTTTTATATCTGCGTCATGCCATCCGCGCCGTGCGGAGGGCATTTTTACCCTCCATTGCCGAAGAAAGAACGGTCTTCGACCATGTCTGGGTGATCCTGCTCGCATCGGGGATCGGCATCGTGCTGATCCTGACCTACAAGCTGCTGTTTCCAGCGTAAGGCGGTGCGCGGCCCTTCATGGCCGCGCACCCCCTGTTTTCAGCCGATTTCGGCCAGCCGGTCGAGCGCCGCGGCAAGCTGCGCCTGCTCGGCTTCGCGCGCAGCGAGGTTCTGGCGGGTCTCCTCGACCACCTCATCGGGCGCGCTTTCGGCAAATTTGGGGTTGTTCAGCCGCCCCTTCAGCCCGCCGATCTCCTTTTCCAGCTTTCCCATCACCTTGGACAGCCGCGCCTTTTCGGCCGAGACGTCGATGATGTCGGCCAAGGGCAGCGCCAGCGTGGCCCCTGTCAGCGGCACGCTGATCGCGCCCTTGGGCGCCTCCTCGGCCTCGGTCAGGTGATCGATCCGCGCCAGCCGCGAGATCATCGCGGCGTTGCGGTCCCATGCCGTGCGGGCAGCGTCATTCGCGCCGACCAGCACCACCGGCACCTGAAGCCCCGCCGGCACGTTCATCTGCGCGCGCGCCGAGCGCACCCCTTCGACCATGGCGATGGCGATCTCCACCTCCGCCTCGGCCTCCGCATCGGCCAGCTCGGCGGCCGTGTATTCGGGCCATGCGGCATGGACGAGCATGCCGTCGCGCCGGGCGGTGTTGCCCCACAGCTCTTCGGTGATGAAGGGCATGATCGGGTGCAGCAGCAGCATGCACTGATCGAGCACCCAGGCCATCACCGCCTGCGTCTCGGCCTTCGCGGCGTCGTCCTCGCCCTGCAGAAGCGGCTTGGAGAACTCCACATACCAGTCGCAGACCTTGCCCCAGACGAAGGCGTAGAGCCCGTTCGCGGCATCGTTGAAGCGGTAGGCTTCGAGCGCGGCATCGGTCTCCTCGCGGATCTTCGCGGTCTCCGACACGATCCAGCGGTTGACCGTCGCCGTGGGCTTGGGCGGCACGGCGGGGGCGGCGTGGCGCTCGGGCGCGAGCGCGCCGTTCATCTCGGCAAAGCGGCAGGCGTTCCACAGCTTGGTGGTGAAGTTGCGGTAGCCCTGGATGCGCTGGGTCGAAAGCTTCAGATCGCGCCCCATCGCGGCCATGGCGGTCAGGGTGAAGCGCACGGCATCGGCACCGTACTGGTCGATCAGGTCGAGCGGATCGAGCACGTTGCCCAAGCTCTTCGACATCTTCTTGCCCTTCTCGTCGCGCACCAGCGCGTGGACATAGACGGTGTCGAACGGCTTCTGATCCACCACGGCGTATTGCATCATCATCATCCGGGCGACCCAGAAGAAGATGATGTCGAAGCCGGTGACCAGCGTGGAGGTGGGGAAGTACTTCTCCAGCTCCGGCGTCTCTTCGGGCCAGCCCAGCGTGCCGATCGGCCAGAGGCCGGAGGAGAACCAGGTGTCGAGCACGTCGGGGTCGCGCCAGACGGGGATGGCGGTCGGCGCGTCGGGGCTGCGGATCGCGCCCTCGTCGGTGACATTGCCGATCGCCGCCTCGAACAGCGCGACCGCCTCGCCGCGATCCTCGACGAAGCGGATCTCGTCATGGCCGTAATAGGCGGTCATCTTTTCGAGCGCCTCTTCGCGCGTCGCGGCGCAGAACGGCGTCCAGTCGGCCTCGAGATCGACCTGCCCGTCGGTCAGGGTCGGCCCGTACCAGACCGGGATCTGGTGGCCCCACCAGAGCTGGCGCGAGATGCACCAGGGCTCGATGTTCTCAAGCCAGTGGAAATAGACCTTGGCGTCGCGCTCGGGCAGGATCTTGGTCTCGCCCGACCGCACCGCGTCAAGCGCGGGGCCGACGATCTTCGAGGTGTCGACGAACCACTGGTCGGTCAGCATCGGCTCGATCACCACCTTGGAGCGGTCGCCGAAGGGCTGCATGATCGGCTTGTGCTCGACGAGCGGCACCAGCCGCGTCTCGGGCGGGGCGGCGCCTTCCTCGGCGGCCTCGCGCTTGGCGGCCTTGGGGCCGAGCCGCGGGTCCCATTCGGGCACCATGACGGCGAGGCCCTCGGTGGTGATGTCCTCGACCACCGCGGCGCGCGCCTCGAAACGATCCAGCCCGCGATATTTCTCGGGCACGAGGTTCAGCGCGTCGGCCTCCATCACGGAGATCTCGGCCCCCTGCGCCACCTCCTGCGCCCGTGCCGCGGCTTCGGCGTAAGGCGCGCCATCGGCGCGCATCGCGCCCTTGGTGTCCATGAGGCGATACATCGGGATGCCGCCGCGCTTGGCGACCTCGTAGTCGTTGAAGTCATGCGCGCCGGTGATCTTCACCGCGCCCGAGCCGAAATCCATCTCCGGGTATTCGTCGGTGATGATCGGGATCAGGCGGCGCTGCTCCTTGGGGCCGACCGGGATCTCGCACAGCTTGCCGACGATCGGCGCGTAGCGTTCGTCATCGGGATGCACCGCGACCGCGCCGTCGCCGAGCATGGTCTCGGGGCGGGTGGTGGCGATGGCGATGTAGTCGCGCTCCTCCTCGAAGACGACATTTCCGTCCTCGTCGCGCTCGACATAGGTGTAGGTCTCGCCGCCCGCGAGCGGGTATTTGAAGTGCCACATGTTGCCGGGCTGCTCGATGTTCTCGACCTCGAGATCCGAGATCGCCGTCTCGAAATGCGGGTCCCAGTTCACCAGCCGCTTGCCGCGGTAGATCAGGCCCTTCTCGTACATGTCGACGAAGACCTTGATCACGGCGTCGTGGAAATTGCCCTGCTCGCTTTCGGGCGCGCCTGGCGCACCCGACATGGTGAAGGCGTTGCGCTCCCAGTCGAGCGAGGCGCCCAAGCGCTTGAGCTGGCCCACGATCTGCCCGCCCGACTGCGCCTTCCACTCCCAGACCTTTTCGAGGAATTTCTCGCGGCCCATCTCGCGGCGGCTCGGCGCGCCGGTCTTGGCCATCTCGCGCTCGACGACCATCTGCGTGGCGATGCCCGCATGGTCCTGGCCGGGCTGCCACAGCGTGTCGAAGCCGCGCATCCGGTGCCAGCGCACGAGGATGTCCTGCAGCGTGTTGTTGAAGGCATGGCCCATATGCAGGGAGCCGGTGACGTTGGGCGGCGGGATCATCATCGAGAAGGTCTCGGCGCGGCGCGCGCCGGCGCCCGCGCGGAAGGCCCCCGCCTTTTCCCATGCCTCGTAGAGCCGGGCCTCGGCCTCGGCCGCGTCGAACGTCTTTTCCATCGCCATGTCCCGGACTCCTCGGTGAAATCGGTCCCGTCTGTAGCGCGGCGGGCAGGGGAGGAAAAGGGATCAGCCCCGGTCGATGCGGGTGGACAGGTGAATGAGCGCCTCGGTGGCCTTCACCCCGTCGAGCGCGCCGATCCGGTCGAGCGCGTCATCGAGCGCCTCGGTCGTCCCGGCCCGCAGGCGGCAGGCAAGGTCGAAGCGCCCGGAGGTGGTGTGCACCGTCTCGACCTCCGCGATCCGCCTCAGACCTGCGAGCACCATGGCCTGCCGCGCCGGGACCATCTGCACCAGCACCGTGGCGCAGATCCCGCCACGGGCGCGGTCCGACAGGCGCAGCGTGTAGCCCGCGATCACGCCTGCGCGCTCCAGCCGGTCGAGCCGGGCCTGCACGGTCGAGCGGGCAAGGCCGAGCTTCTGCGCCAGCTGCGCCACGGGCGCGCGGGCGTTCTCGGTCAGAAGCGCGATCAGGCGGGCATCGGTGGCATCGGTCATATCGCCGATCCTGTCGGCGTTTCGCCGGTCGGTCGAGACAAATCGACCGGATCGCCGCTTCGAACCGGCGGCAGGCAGGCGCAAGATGGGGGCAAGGAGGACCATCATGCTGCAAGCCCCGATCGACTGCGCCCGCGCCGACACACCCGAGGACTGGCTCGCCCGCCATGGCGGCGAGACCGCCGTGCTGCTCCATTGCCCGGGCGCGCTGGCGGCGCGCCACGCCCGGTTCCGGGACGGCTTTCCCGGCATGGTGACCTATGCGGTCAAGGCCAACCCGGATGCGGGGGTGATCGCGGCGTTGGTGCAAAGCGGCATGACCGCCTTCGACGTGGCCTCGCCCGCCGAGATGGCGCTGGTGCGCGGCATCAGCCCCTGGGCCGCGCTGCACTACCACAACCCGGTGCGCTCGCGCGCCGAGATCGCCGCCGGGATCGCGGCGGGGGTGGCCTCGTGGTCGGTCGATGACGCGGGCGAACTCGACAAGCTCGTGGCTTGCGGCGTGGCGCCGGACACCGAGATCGCGGTGCGGCTGAAGCTGCCGGTGGCGGGGGCGGCCTATGATTTCGGGACCAAGTTCGGGGCCGAGCCCGACCTCGCGCAGGCGCTGCTGGCGCGCGCCGCCGCGCAGGGCTTCCGCGTCTCCATGACCTTCCATGTCGGCACGCAATGCGGCGATCCGGCCGCCTGGACCGCCTATATGCGGGCCTGCGCAAAGGCGGCGCGCGAGGCAGGTGTGCGGCTGGCGCGGCTCAATGTCGGCGGCGGCTTTCCCTCGGGCCGCGACGGGGGCGAGCCCGCGCTGGAGCCGATCTTCGCGGCGATCGCGGAGGGCAGGGCCGCCTTCGACGAAGCCCCCGATCTGGTCTGCGAGCCGGGCCGCGCGCTGGTGGCCGACGCGATGGCCTATGCGGTGCGCGTCAAGGCCCGGCGCGGGGCCGCGCTCTATCTTGGCGACGGCATCTATGGCGGGCTGTCGGAATGCCCCTCGATCGGGATGCCGCGGGTCGATCTCGTCACCGACGGCGCGCGCGAGACCGCCGCGCCGCAGCCCTTCGCGCTCTGGGGGCCGACCTGCGACAGCCTCGACCGGCTGCCCGGAGAGACCCTGCTGCCGGGCTGCGCGGAGGAGGGCGACTGGCTGCTGTTTCGCTCGGCGGGGGCCTATCTCGTCGGGGTCACCACCTGTTTCAACGGATATGGCACATATGAGCGCGGCGAGGTGGCGCGGCTCTGGACAGACCCGTCCCGCCCCCTAGGGTGAAGGGGCAGGGAAAGGAACGCGATGCGGCGGGCAGGACGAGCGCGGGCACGGATGAGAGGCGCCGATGGGCGTTCGTGACTGGCTTCTGGGCCTCGTCGGGCGCCGCCCGCGGCAGGCCGAGGGCCAGCCGCGCATGCGCGGCCCCGCGACCCATGTCATCATCCTCGACGGCACCATGTCGACGCTCAGGCCGGGATTCGAGACCAATGCCGGTCTGACCTACAAGCTTCTGCGCGAAAGCGGGCGCAGCGCCAACCTGACCGTGCATTACGAGGCGGGCATCCAGTGGGGCAGCTGGGCCGAGACGCCCGACGTGATGATGGGGCGCGGCATCAACCGGCTGATCCAGCGCGCCTACGGCGTGCTCGCCTCGCGCTTTCGCCCCGGCGACAGGATCATGCTCGTGGGCTATTCGCGCGGCGCCTATGCGGTGCGCTCGCTCGCGGGGGCGATCAGCCGGGTGGGGCTGTTGCGCGCCGAGGAGGCGACCGAGCGCAACGTGCGCGACGCCTACCGCCACTACCGCCACCGCGGGCCCGAACCGGGCGAGACGGTGCGCGCCTTTTCGCGGCTGCATTGCCACGACCGGGTCGAGATCGAGGCGGTGGCGGTCTGGGACACGGTCGCCTCGCTCGGGCTCAGGCTGCCGGTGCTGTGGCGCTGGTCCGAGCCCAACCACATGTTCCACGATCACCGCCTCGGGCGCCATGTGCGGCACGGCTTTCACGCGCTGGCGCTCGACGAGACGCGCAACGCCTATCTGCCGGTGCTGTGGACGACGCCGCAGGGCTTCGCGGGCCATGTCGAGCAGGTCTGGTTTCGCGGCACCCATGGCGATATCGGCGGCCAGCTCGGCGGGTTGCTGGAAAGCCGCAAGCTGTCGAACATCCCGCTGGTCTGGATGCTGGAGCGGCTGGAAGACTGCGACCTGGCGCTGCCCGAGGGCTGGCGCGCGCGGTTTCCCTGCGACCCCGAGGCACCTTCGGTGGGCACGTGGCGCGGCTGGAACAAGCTGTTCTTGTCGCGCAGGCGCCGCATCGTCGGGCGCGATCCCTCCGAGCGGCTGCACGACACGGTGGCGGGCGGGCATCCGGCGCGGATGCGCCTGCCGACGGGCGACGCGCGCCTGCCCGGGGTCGGGCATCTGGGTGCGGCGGAGTAGGGTCGGCCTTCAGCCGAAATGCGCGGCGATGCGGTCGAGCCGCGCGCCCCGCGTCGCGGCATCCTCGATCAGCAGCTCGTGCCGCCCGCCTTCGACGATCTCGAAATCCGCGCCGGGCCAGCGCCGCATCCGGTCATGCACGCGGGCCGAATCGACGACCCATTCCTCGTCGCCGAGCAGGGTCAGGCAGGGCGTGTCGGGCGAGGGCAGCCGCGCCAGCGCCCGCGTTTCGCGCAAGGCCTCGTGCACCCAGTGCAGCGATGGCGCGGCGAGGCCCAGCTCGGGATGGGCCTCGACCTGTCGGCGCACCCAGGCGAAGCTCTCCGCGTCGCGGGTGAGCATGTTGGCCTCGGCCGCCTCGGCCGCGTCCTCCAGCGTCGCCGAGCGCCCCGGCGAGGGCAGGTGCGACAGGCCCACGAGCCGCGAGGCGCTGCTCAGCCCCCAGGCCGCGACGCGCAATGTGGGCCGCATCAGCACGCCCCACATCGGCGCGGTGAAGCAGGCGCGCGCGAAGGGCGCGCCGCGCATCAGGGCGCGCAGCCCGATGCAGCCGCCCATCGAATGGGCCAGCATGTGGTAGGGTTCGGGCAGGCTTAGCGCCCGCGCATGGGCGATCAGCGCGTCGAGATCGAGCTGATACTCGGAGAAGCTCGCGACATGGCCGCGCAGCGCGTCGTCATGGGCGCGCTCGGACAGCCCCTGTCCGCGCCAGTCGATCGTGGCGCAGCCAAGGCCGCGCGCCGCCAGATCGGCGGCGACGCGGCCGTATTTCTCGGCATATTCGGTGCGGCCCGTCAGGATCAGCACCGTGCCGCGAGGGCTCGGGCCGGGCCAATGCACCGCCCTGAGCCGCACGCCGTCGGGGGCGGCGATCCAATGCGCCGCCGCGGGCCCCCCGGCCACATCCGCGAAATAGGGCGCGGCCGGGCGGCCCGTGCCGTCAGCCAAGGACCGCCGCCAGCTTCATGGCGAGCCCCATGTCGCCATCGACCGCGAGCTTGCCTTGCATGAAGGCGGCGGTGGGATCGAGATCGCCTTCGAGGATGGACTGGAAGGTCTCGGCATCGGCGGTCAGCGTCACCTCGGCCGGCTCGTCGCCGGCGCGCGCGCCGCTCTCGTCGATCATGATCGCGCCCTCGTCCGAGATCACGAACTTGGCCGGTCCGCCTTCGAGGCCGTCGCCGTCCATCTTGGCGTTGAGCGCCGTCACTGCCTGGCTCACCAGTTCACTCATCCTGTCGTCCTTCGCGTTCGCGGCGGGCCGGGATGGCCGCCGATCTGGTCCTTGTGATGGGGCGCCTCTGGTCTCGGCCCGGGCGCGCCCCTACACTAGGGACTATGGGTGCAAGACTTCCTTCCTTCAAACCTGTCCTCACGGCACTGGCCGCGGCACTTGCCCTGTCGCTTCCCGCGCAGGCGCAGGAGGGGGATCCGGTCGCCCCGCTGTTCGAGGCGCTGCAATCGGCCAGCCCCGAGCAAACGCCGCAGCTCGCCGCCGAGATCCGCGAGACGTGGTCGCGCAGCGGCTCCGCCGCGATCGACCTGCTCGTGGAGCGGGGCCGCGAGGCGCTGGGCACGGGCGATCGGCAGGAGGCGATCGAGCATCTGACCGCCGCGATCGACCATGCGCCCGGGCTGGCCGAGGCGCATGTGCTGCGCGCCAATGCCTATTATCTCGCCGGTCTCACCGGCCCCGCCATCGAGGATCTGCGCGCGGCGCTGGCGCATGAGCCGCGCCATTTCGGCGCGCTGCAGGGCTTTGCCGCCCTGCTCGAGGAGATGGAGCGCCCCGAGGCCGCGCGCGAGGTCTGGGGCCGGGTGCTGGCGCTCATGCCGCAGGACGCGCAGGCCCGAGAGGCCGCGCGCCGTCTCGACATCATGCTCGGCGGCCGCACGCTGTAGAATTTTCACGCCGTCCCGGCGCGACCACAGGACCCTTCATGACCCCCTCCCGCATCGGCGCCGTGCTCGGCCCCACCAACACCGGCAAGACGCATTACGCGATCGAGCGGATGCTGGCCTATCGCTCCGGCATCATCGGCCTGCCGCTCAGGCTTCTGGCCCGCGAGGTCTATGACCGCATCGTCAAGGCGCGCGGCCCCTCGGTCGTGGCGCTGGTCACCGGCGAGGAGCGGATCGTGCCGCCGCGCGCGGCCTACTGGGTCTGCACCGTCGAGGCGATGCCCGAGATGGATGCCGATTTCCTCGCCGTCGACGAGATCCAGCTTTGCGCCGATCCCGAGCGCGGCCATGTCTTCACCGACCGGCTGCTGCATGCGCGCGGGCGGCACGAGACGCTGTTTCTGGGCTCCGAGACCATGGCGCCCGCGATTCGCGCGCTGGTGCCCGAGGCCGAGACCATGCGCCGCGACCGGCTTTCGACGCTGAGCTATGCGGGCTCCAAGAAGCTCAGCCGCATGCCCGAACGCGCCGCCATCGTCGGCTTTTCGGTCGACAGCGTCTATGCCATCGCCGAGCTGATCCGCCGCCAGAAGGGCGGGGCGGCGGTGGTGATGGGGGCGCTCAGCCCCCGCACCCGCAACGCGCAGGTCGAGATGTACCAGAACGGCGATGTCGATTATCTCGTCGCCACCGACGCGATCGGCATGGGGCTCAATCTCGACGTGGCGCATGTCGCCTTTTCCTCGCTGATCAAGTTCGACGGCCACAAGATGCGCCACCTTGCCCCCGACGAGCTGGCGCAGATCGCGGGCCGCGCCGGGCGGCACCGCACCAATGGCAGCTTCGGCGTGACCGGCGAGGCGCCGCCATTGGAGGAGGAGGTCGTCGAGGCGATCGAGAATCACCGCTTCCGCCCGGTGACGCGGCTTTTCTGGCGCAATTCCGACCTGCAGTTCGGCTCGCTCAAGCGGCTGATCCAGACGCTGGAGAGCCGCACCAACAACCCCTGGCTTGGCCGTGTGCGCGAAAGCGACGATCTCGCAGCCCTCAAATCGCTCGCCGCCGATCCGGTGATCCGCAGCCGCGCGCATGACGGCTCCTCGGTGCGGCTGTTGTGGGATGTCTGCCGCCTGCCGGATTTTCGCGGCATCGGGCGGGGCGAGCATGCCGAGATGGTCGGGCAGATCTTTTCGCATCTGCAGGATCGCGGCCGCATCCCCGATGACTGGTTCGCGCGGCGGATCGAGCGGATCGACCGCACCGATGGCGACATCGACGCGCTGTCGAAACGGCTGGCCTATATCCGCACCTGGACCTACGTGGCCCAGCGCAAGGGCTGGGTCGGGGATGAAAGCCATTGGCGCGACGTGACGCGCGGAGTAGAAGATCGCCTGTCGGATGCGCTTCACGGCGCGCTGACTCAAAGATTCGTGGATCGGCGGACCAGCGTTCTGGCCCGGCGGCTCAAGCAGAAGGAGGTCATGGTGGCCGAAGTGACAGACAACGGCGACGTGACGGTCGAGGGCGAATTCGTCGGACGGCTGGAAGGATTCCGGTTTCGCGCCGACAAGGCGGGCGGCCCGGACGAGGCAAAGACGCTGCGGCAGGCGGCGGACAAGGCGCTTGCGCCGCAGTTCCACCTGCGCGCGGACCGCTTTTACAACGCGCCCGATACCGAGATCGACGTGACCGAGCAGGGCGGGCTGATGTGGGGCGCTTCGGCGGTGGGCAAGCTCGTCTCCGGCGCCGATCCGTTCAAGCCGCAGGTCGTGGCTTACGTGGACGAGGAAGCGGGCACCGAGATCACCGACAAGGTGAAGCGGCGGTTGCAGCATTTCATCGACCGCAAGATCGCCTCGACGCAGGAGCCGCTGCTGGCGCTGGGCAATGACGAGACGCTGAGCGGGCAGGCCAAGGGTTTCGCCTACCGCATGGTCGAGAATTTCGGCATCATCCCGCGCGGCGAGGTCGCCGAGGAGGTGCGCGCGCTCGATCAGGAGGCGCGCGGCGCGCTCAGGAAGCACGGCATCCGCTTCGGCCAGTTCACCATCTTCATGCCGGCGCTCTTGAAGCCCGCGCCGACGCGCATCCGCCTCGTGCTCTGGGCGCTGTCGAAGGGGCTGCAGGAGTTCCCCGAGACGCCGCCGCCGGGCCTCGTCACCGTGCCCGCCACGCGGGGTGCTGCGCCGGGCTACTACGCCATGGCGGGCTACCGCGCCGCAGGCGAGCGGGCGATCCGCATCGACATGCTGGAGCGACTGGCCGACATGCTGCGCGACCGCGACAGCAAGGGCGGCTTCGAGGCGGTGCCCGACATGCTGTCGATCACCGGGCTGACGCTGGAGCAGTTCGCCGAGCTGATGTCGGGGCTGGGCTACAAGGCCGAGAAGGGCGAGCGGCCCAAGGCCAAGCCCGCCAAGGCCGCCGCCGCGCCCGAGGAGGTGCCGGGCGAGACCCCCGACACCACGCCGCCCGCGCCCGAAGGGCCGGACGTGCCCGGCAACACGCCGCAGGAGGCACCCGACCAGCCCGACGCGCCCGGCATCACGCCGCCCGACGCGCCCGAGCAGCCCGATCTGCCGAACGAGACGCCAGACGCGCCCGAGCAGCCGGACAACGCCCCCGCGAGCCCCACGGACGTGCCGGGCACCGAGCCCGATCACGCGCCCGCCGAGGTGCCGGGCGGCTCGCCCGATCGCGGCCCCGCGCCCGCGCCCGACGAGATGCCCGACAGCGACCCGCCCACGGGCATCCCCGCCGGCACCCCGACCGAGATCCCGCCGGGCACCATCGCCGTGGGCGAAACCGCCCCCGCCACGGCGCAGGAGACCGCCGAGGCCGAAGTGGCCGAGATGGAGACCTTCTACACCTTCACCTGGGCCGGGCGCGGGCAGCGCCGGGGCGGTGAGGGCCAGAAGGGCCGCCGACAGGGCGGCAAGCCCGATGGCGCGCGCAAGGAGGGCGGCGCGCCGCGCGGTGCCAAGGGCAAGCCGGGGGCCAAGGGCGACGGCAAGCGCCGCGGCAAGGGCGAGCGCGACGATCAGCGTCCGCGCAACTTCTCCTCGCAGCCGCCGCGCGAGAAGAAGGTCGATCCCGACAACCCCTTCGCCGCCGCGCTCGCGGGCTTCAAGCGCGATTGAGCCGGGGCGCGCCGAACCCGGCCGAGGCGCGGCGCGAGACGCTGCGCCTCGACAAGTGGCTCTGGCAGGCGCGGTTCTTCAAGACCCGCGCGCTGGCGGCCGCGCTCGTCTCCAAGGGGCGGGTGCGGGTCAACGGCCAACCCGCCGCGCGCCCCTCGCGCGGGGTGGGGGCGGGCGACGTGCTGACCTTTCCGCAGGGCCGCGCGATCCGCGTGGTGCGGATACGCGCCCTCGGAGAGCGGCGCGGCCCGGCCAGCGAGGCGCAGGGGCTCTACGACGATCTCGACCCGCCGGGGGCGCAGGGCGAGGCGGAGGGTCCGGCGAGCGCTTGAATGACCCCGCGCTCTGCTCTAGCTAGGCCGCAACAAGCATCGAGGGCCCGCCAATGACCTATGTCGTCAAGGACAACTGCATCGCCTGCAAATACACGGATTGCGTCGAGGTCTGCCCCGTCGACTGCTTCTATGAAGGCGAGAACATGCTCGTCATCCATCCCGACGAATGCATCGATTGCGGCGTCTGCGAGCCCGAATGCCCGGCCGACGCGATCCGCCCCGACACCGAGCCGGATGTCGAGAAATGGGTCGAGTTCAATCGGAAATATTCCGAGATCTGGCCCGTCATCGTCACCAAGAAGGACCCGCTGCCCAAGGCGGAGGAGATGGACGGCAAGGAGGGCAAGATGGAGTTGTTCTCCGAGGCCCCCGGCGAGGGCGGCTGATTCGCGGCCCCGCGCCGAGGCCGCGCATTACACGATCTCGAACGCCTTGGCGACAAGGCGTTTCTTTGCGCTGCGGCATGACGCTTCCTCGAAGGCGAAACTTGTGCTATATTGATCCGGTAATGCTGCTGCAAACCTAGATCCCGCCGGCCATCCGCGCCCCTGACGAACCTTTTGGTTCGCCGGGTATTCGGCGCGCCCTTCACCCGGTGGAATCTTCCAGGAAGGACATCATGAGCAAGAAGAAGAACGAATTCCGTCCCGATGACTTCGTCGTCTACCCGGCGCATGGCGTCGGCAAGATCGTCTCGATCGAGGAGCAGGAAGTGGCGGGCATGTCGCTCGAGCTCTTCGTGATCTCCTTCGAGAAGGACAAGATGACGCTGCGCGTGCCCACCCACAAGGCCACCGAAGCCGGGCTGCGCTCGCTCTCCTCGCCCGATGTCGTGGCCCATGCCATGAAGACGCTCAAGGGCAAGGCCAAGGTCAAGAAGGCGATGTGGTCGCGCCGGGCGCAGGAATACGAGCAGAAGATCAACTCGGGCGACCTGATCGCCATCGCCGAGGTGGTCCGCGACCTGCACCGCGCCGATGACCAGCGCGAGCAGTCCTATTCCGAGCGCCAGCTCTACGAGGCCGCGCTCGAGCGGTTGATCCGCGAGATCGCCGCCGTTTCCGGCAGCGACGAGACCGCCGCCGCGCGCGAGATCGACGGCGTTCTGGTGAGCCGCGCCGCCGCCGCCTGAGGTCAAGGGCCTGAGCCGAAGCGTCGGGACCGATGCGAAAAAGGCCGCACCTTGAAGGTGCGGCCCTTTTCGTTGCCTGTCCGGCCGTGGGCGAGGGCGTTCAGACCCTCTCGGGCAGCGCCCGCCAGCCGATGTCGCTTCGGCAGAAGCCCTCGGGCCAGTCGATCGCCTCGACCATGCGGTAGGCCGCCGCGCGGGCCTCGGCCAGCGTCTCGCCGCGCGCGGTGACGTTGAGCACCCGCCCGCCATTGGCCGTGACCTTGCCCTCGCGCAGCGCCGTGCCGGCATGGAACACCATGGCCGAGGCGCTGCCCTCCAGCGCGTCGAGCCCGCCGATCACGGAGCCCTTGTCGTAGCTGCCCGGATAGCCTTTCGCCGCGAGCACGACGGTCAGCGCGTGATCATCGGCCCAATGCGCCTCCATGCCATCAAGCCGCCCCTCGGCGCAGGCCTGGATCAGGTCGAGCGCCTGCCCGCCGAGCCGCATCATCAGCACCTGGCATTCGGGATCGCCGAAGCGGGCATTGTATTCGACGAGGCGCGGCTGGCCGTTCTGGATCATCAGCCCGGCATAGAGCACGCCCGAATAGGGCGTGCCGCGCCGCGCCATCTCGCGCATGGTGGGGCGGATGATCTCGTCGAGCGCCTTTTGCGCGACGCTTTCATCGAGGATCGGCGCGGGGGAATAGGCGCCCATGCCGCCGGTGTTGGGGCCGGTGTCGCCATCGCCCACGCGCTTGTGGTCCTGCGCCGTGCCGATCGGCAGCACGGTCTCGCCATCGACGAGGACGAAGAAGCTCGCCTCCTCGCCTTCCATGAACTCCTCGATCACCACCTCGGAGCCGGCGGCGCCGAATTCGCCGCCGAACATGTGATCGAGCGCGGCCTGCGCCTGATCGCGCTCGGTCGCCACGACCACGCCCTTGCCCGCGGCCAGCCCGTCGGCCTTGATCACGATCGGCATGGGCTGGCGTTCGAGATAGGTGCGCGCGGTGGCCAGATCGGTGAAATGCGCATGGCCCGCGGTCGGCGCGCCCGCAGCGTCGCAGATCGCCTTGGTGAAGCTCTTCGAGCTTTCGAGCCGCGCGGCCGCGGCGGAGGGGCCGAAAACCTTCAGCCCGGCGGCGCGGCAGGCATCGGCCACGCCGACGGCCAGCGGCGCTTCGGGGCCGATGATGACCAGATCCACCGCGTTCTCGGCGGCAAAGCCCGCCACCGCGTCGCCATCGAGAATGTCGAGATCGGCGCATTCGGCGATCCGCGCGATCCCGGCATTGCCGGGTGCGACGATCAGCCGGTCGCATTTGGGGTTCTGCAGCACGGCCCAGGCGATGGAATGTTCGCGCCCGCCGGACCCGAGGATGAGGATGTTCATGGCGCGTCTCCCGCAAGCTTGCCGTCGGGGCGCTTTTAGGCGCGCCCGCGCTTCGGGGCAATGGCGCGGGGGGCGCATATGCGCTGTGGCCGATCGGACACGCCGCGGGCCGGGGCCGGCGCGCAAAGGCCCTCGCGACTGGCGCGGGCAACAGCGATATGGGATGCAACTCTTGGTTTAACAGGGAGAGTAACCTTATGCAAAGACGCCATTTTCTCGCCATGATCCCGTTCGGTCTCGGGCTGGGTGCCACCGCCGCGATGGCGCAGGACGATCCTTTGGGCGCGATCTTCATGCAGCTCTCCCCCCGCACCCGGCGCGCTTTGCAGGAAGAGCTGAGCTTCGGCGGCTTCTACGACAGCGCGATCGATGCGGCCTGGGGGCCGGGCACGCGCCGCGGGCTGATCTCCGCCGCGCAATATCTCGAACAGAATTCGCGCGGCCGCATCCAGCCGGATCTGAGCTCCGCGCGCGGCGTGCAGACCTTCATGACCGGCCTCGCCGCGCGGGAATACTCGGCTTGGCTCTACGGCGAGGGCAGTGAGGGCAGCGACGGGTTCTGACCCGTTGCCCCCCCGCGCGGCATGGTGCAGGTAAGGGGCATGGACCTGTTCGAAGATGACGGCCCCGCGCCGGGCGGTAACGCGCATGAGTTCACCGTGTCCGAGATCTCGGGCGCGGTGAAGAAGACCATCGAGGGCGAATTCGGCCATGTCCGCGTGCGCGGCGAGGTCGGAAGGGTGACCGTGGCGCGCACCGGGCACATGTATTTCGACCTCAAGGACGACCGCTCCGTGCTCTCCGCCGTGAGCTGGAAGGGGCAGGTCTCCAAGCTGGCGCATCGCCCCGAGGAGGGGATGGAGGTCATCGCCACCGGGCGGATGACCACTTTCGGCTCGCAATCGCGCTACCAGCTCAATGTCGAGGAGGTGGTGCCCGCGGGGGCGGGCGCGCTGATGGCGATGCTGGAAAAGCGGCGTCAGGCGCTGGCCGCCGAGGGGCTGTTCGACGAGGGGCGCAAGCGGCCCATCCCCTATTTGCCCGAGATCATCGGCGTGGTGACATCGCCCACCGGCGCGGTGATCCGCGACATCCTGCACCGGCTGCGCGACCGCTTCCCGCGCAAGGTGCTGGTCTGGCCGGTGGCGGTGCAAGGCAAGGCCTCGGCCGCCGAGGTCGCCGCCGCGATCCGCGGCTTCAACGCGATGACCCCGGGCGGCGCGCTGCCGCGCCCCGACCTTCTGATCGTCGCGCGCGGCGGCGGCTCGATCGAGGATCTGTGGGGCTTCAACGAGGAGATCGTGGTGCGCGCCGCCGCCGAAAGCGCGATCCCGCTGATCTCGGCGGTGGGGCACGAGACCGACACCACGCTGATCGACCATGCCAGCGACCGGCGCGCGCCGACGCCCACCGCCGCCGCCGAGATGGCGGTGCCGGTGCGCGCCGAGCTGCAGGCCGATCTGGCGCAGTTCGGCGCGCGGCTGGCGCAGTCCGCCCGCGCCGGGCTCGACCGGCGGGCCGAGCGGCTGCGCGATCTGTCGCGCGCCCTGCCGCGCCCCGATGCGCTGCTGATGGGGCCGGCGCAACGGCTCGACGCGCTCGACACGCGGCTGCCCGGCGCGCTGCGCGCGGCCATCGCGAAGAAGCGGATCGAGCTGTCGGACCATCCGCTGCGCCCCGGTCTCGTCGCCCGCGCCGTGGAGCGCGGGCGCGACCGGCTCGGCTCTTCCGCCGCGCGGCTGCCGGGCGCGCATCGCGCAGGCCTCGCGCAAAAGCGGCTGCGGCTGCAGGGGCTGCGGCTCAGCGCCACGGCGCTCGATGCCGCGATCGGGCGCGAACGGCGCGATTTCGACCGGCTCGCGGCGCGGCTGCGCCCCGATCTCGTCACCACCCGGATCGAGCGGCAGCGCGAGCGTCTCATGGCGCTGGAGCGGCTGCGCGACACGCTGGGCTACGAGGCGACGCTGGCGCGCGGCTACGCGGTGGTGCGCGGCGACGGCGCGGTGGTCACCGGCGTCGCGGCGGCGCAGGCGGCGACGGTGCTCGAGATCGAGTTCGCCGACGGGCGGGTGCAGGCCGGGGCGGCCGCGCGGCCCAAGCGCGGCTCCAAGCCCGCGCCACCGCCGCCCGAGCAGGGCACGTTGCTGTAGCGGCGCAAGACGGGGCAGGGCAGATGGATCTCACGAACATACTCGGCGACGCCTCATCCGACCTGACCGTGCTGCAGGTGAGCCTGCGCGCGGTCGTGGTCTTTGTCTTTGCCACGGCGCTGTTTCGTTGCCTGCCGCGCAAATCGCTCGCCGACACGACGGTGATCGACCTGATCCTGACCCTGCTGATCGGCTCCAGCCTGAGCCGGGCCCTGACCGGCAACGCGCCGATCGGCCCGGTTCTGGCGGCTTGCGTGGTGCTCGGCCTGCTCTGGATCCTGCTGGGGCAGCTCGCGGTACGCAGCGAGGGGTTCTCCAATCTCGTGAAGGGAAGGCCGCTCGAGGTGATCCGCGACGGCACGCTCGACGAGGCGGTGCTGAAGCACGCCCATATGGGGCGGCGCGACCTTGAGCAGAAGCTGCGCATGCAGGGCTATGCGCGCATCGAGGACGTGCCTTGCGCCTATATCGAGCGCAATGGCGCCATCTCGGTGCTGGAGGAGTAGGCCCGCGCGCTCCGCCGCGCCGCTTTCAGACGCCGACGCGCGGCTGGCACGACAGCGGCGTCTCGCTGTCCTGCATCTCGTAGAGCTGCGGCATTTCGGGATCGTTGACGAATTCGGCGCTCAGCCGCCCGTTCTCGTCGAAGAAGCGCCAGCATTCCGGGCCGGTCCCGTCCTCATAGGCGAAACAGATCGCATCGGCCTCGGGATACCATGTCCCGTCGAGGCAGCGCCCGTCGAGAAAGGACCACGTCACCTGCCGGTCGGGGCCGTAGCGCTCCATGCCGTAGGGCGCGCCGCGGCTGTGATAGGTGAGGGTGCGCCCGACCACCCGCGCCTCGAACTCATCGGCGTCGAGCGGCTGCCGCTCCTGCGCGGCGCCGGGCTGGGCCATGCAAAGCGCGAGCAGGAGGGGGGCGCTGACTCGGCGGATGCTCATGCCGCATCGTCTCATTCCGCGGCCCGTGCCGCCAGCCCCTCGCGACCGGCGGCGCGCCATGCCGCGACGCGCGGGTCCATCACCCGCCGCCAGAAGCGCGGCCACAAAGCGAGGCAGGCCATCACCGGCAGGCTGCGCGGCAGCATCGGCGCGGCTTCGGGCAGATCGAGCGCCGGGTAGGGCCGGGCGGGGCGGGCGTGGTGATCGGAATGGCGCGGCGCGTTCAGCATCATCCATGAGGAGACGGGATGCGGGCTGTTCCAGCTGTGCCGCGCCCCGACCGGCTCGATCCGGCCACCTTCGCCGCGCGCGCGCTCCAGCCCGTAATGCTGGACATAATCCGACAGGAGCAGCTGAAGCTGGGCAAAGCCCGCCAATGCCAGATGCGCAGCCACCCCGCGCCAGCCGGCCAGCAGCGCCGAAAGGCCGAGCGCCAGCGCCGCGCCGCCTGCGTAAAGAAGATAAGGGTGACGCCAGCGCGGATGCCCGCGCCGCCTTGCGCTTTCCATACGCAGCCCCTCGCGAAACCCGCCGCGCCAGGCGCGCGGCGCATAGCGCCAGAACCCTTCGCCGCGCCGGGCCGTGGCCGGATCGTCGCGCGTGGCGACCCGGACATGATGCACCAGCGGATGGGCCGAGGCGTGATGGCCGAACAGCAAGGAGACATAGACCGCGATGCCGAGACGGCGGGGGCCGCGCGCAGGCGCGTGGATCAGCTCATGGGCGTTGGCGTTGCTCACCTGCCCGAGCCAGAGCCCGGCGGCGGCGAAGAGACCGGCCTTTTCCCCAAGGGTGAGCCAGCCGCCCGACAGCGCCCAGACCGCCCCGCCCAGCAGCGCGAAATGCGACAGGCCGATCGCGAGGGTGAGCGCGGCGGAGGCGGGAAACTCGGCCCCCGGCCGCGGCGGCGCCAGCCGCGCGCCGATCTCGTCGAGCGCCGCCGTCAGCAGCGCCAGCGCCAGCGGGGCGGCAAGCGCCCAAGCGCCGCCCCACAGCATCGCCGCCGCGATCAGCGGCAGCGGCAGAAGCGTGGCCGTGGCGAAGGCGAGCGGCATGGCGAATCCGATATGGCGACACCGGGCAGTCTCGCCCGCGCGCGCCTCCCTTTCCAAGACCCACCGCAAGCGTTAGGTGGGAAAGCGTATATCCAAAGACAGCAGGACCGGGCGGCGCATGTCCTTTTTCGGAAAACTCAAAGACCGGCTCTTCACCTCCTCCTCCAAGCTCGATCGCGGGCTCGAGGAAATCGTCGAGGAGGGGGCCGAGGCCGAAGCGCCGGAGACGGAGGCGCCCCGGCAGGAGGCCGCACCCACACCCGCGCCCGAGACGACGGCCGAACCGGAGCCCGATCCGCGCCCCGAGCCCAGCGCCCCCGCCGGGCCGCGCCCGGCGACGCCGGATGCCGAGCCGCCCGTCGCCCCGCCGGTGACGCCGGGCATGCCCGCCGCCCCGGTGACGCCGCCCGAACCGGCGGTGCCCGAGACGCCCGCGCCGGAACCTGTGCCCGAACCCGCATCTGAACCCGCGTCCGAACCGGAGCCTGCTCCGGCAGCGCCCGAGCCCGAAAAGCCCGGCCTGCTGGGCCGCCTCTTCGGCAAGGGCAGCGCCGCCGCGCCGCGCCGGGAGCTCGACGACGCAATGCTGGAGCGGCTCGAAGAGCTGCTGATCCAGTCCGACATGGGCGTCGAGACGGCGCTGCGCGTCACCGCCAACATCGCCGAGGGGCGGATGGGCCGGAAGCTCTCGGTGCCCGAGCTCAAGGATCTTCTGGCGGGCGAGATCACCCGGATCATGGAGCCGGTGGCGCGCCCCATGCCGCTTTATGCCAAGACGCCGCAGGTGGTGCTGGTCGTCGGCGTCAACGGCTCTGGCAAGACCACGACGATCGGCAAGCTCGCGAGCCAGTTCCGCGCGGCGGGCAAGTCGGTGGTGATCGCCGCGGGCGATACCTTCCGCGCGGCGGCCGTCGAACAGCTTCAGATCTGGGGCGACCGCGCCGGCGTGCCGGTGATGACCGCGCCACAGGGCACCGACCCCGCCAGCCTCGCCTATGACGCGATGGCCAAGGCGCAGGCCGATGGCGCGGATCTTCTGCTGATCGACACCGCCGGACGCCTGCAGAACCGCTCCGACCTGATGGAGGAGCTGTCGAAGATCGTCCGGGTGATCCGCAAGAAGGACCCGGACGCGCCGCACAACACGCTGCTGGTGCTCGACGCCACGACGGGGCAGAACGCGCTCTCGCAGGTCGAGATCTTCCGCAACATCGCCGATGTCTCGGGGCTGGTGATGACCAAGCTCGACGGCACGGCGCGCGGCGGCGTTCTCGTGGCGCTGGCCGACCGCTTCGGCCTGCCGATCCATGCGATCGGGGTGGGCGAGCAGATCGACGATCTGGCACCCTTCGACCCCGAGGAATTCGCCCGCGCGCTCACCGGGGCGGAGGGCGATCTGGCCTAGTCGTGCCAGCCGAGCATCCGCTCGACCTCGCGCAGGAGCATCAGCACCACCACCACCATCACGCTCGCCATCGCGGCGAGCGGGATCTGTCCCGCGCCGCAGCCCAGGCCCACCGCGCCGGCGAGCCACAGTGACGCGCCGGTGGTGATGTTGCGCACCTCGCCCTTGGTGGTGAAGATGATGCCCGCCGCGAGAAAGGCCACGCCCGAGGTCACCGCCTCGATCAGGCGCAGCGGGTCGATCCGCTTGTCGTCGGTGCCGCCGAAATCGAGCTGCGTGACCTCCTGTCCCAGCATCACGAAGAGCGCGGCGGCGAGGCCCACGAGGATGTGGGTCCTGAGGCCCGCGGGCTTGCCGCGCCATTCGCGCTCCACGCCGATCAGCCCGGCCAGCACGATCGCCGCCATCAGGCGCATTGCCGCCACCCATGGGCCGGTGGCCTTAAAACCGGAGGCGAGATCGGCTTGCAACGCTTCGAACATGGGGCGGGACTCCTCTGACGTTTGTGTGACAACGGCGGATCACCGGGCCGCGTTCCGGGCGCGTCGCGGTGCCTGAGACTGGCCCCCGGGCGCGCGAATGCCTATGTCTGGCCGCGATCGGCGCGCTGGTGCCGGCAGGACCAAGGAGACCGTGGATGGCGCAACGCAACATCAGCCCCTGGCTCAAGCAGGCGCTGGAACTGGGCCCGACGCTGGCCTTCTTCCTCGTCTATCTGCGGCTCAAGGAGGACAGCTTCGTGATCGCGGGGACCGAGTATTCGGGCTTCATCCTCGCCACGCTGATCTTCATCCCGATCCTGCTCGCCGCGATGGCGGCGCTCTGGGCGCTGACCGGGGCGCTGAGCCGGATGCAGGTCTTCACCGCCTTCATGGTGATCTTCTTCGGCGGGCTGACCGCGTGGTTCAACGACGAGCGGTTCTTCATGATGAAGACCACCATCGTCTACGGCCTCTTCGCCGCGATCCTCGGGGCCGGGCTGGCGCTGGGCCGCAGCCCGCTCGAATGGATGATGGGCGAGGCGCTGCCGATGCGCCACGAGGGCTGGCTCAAGCTGACCCGGAGGCTGGCGGCGATGTTCGCGGCGCTGGCGCTGGCCAACGAGTTCGTCTGGCGCACCCAGTCCGAGGAGATGTGGGTCAAGATCGAGACCTTCGCCTTTCCGGCGGTGCTCTTCGTCTTCCTGTGGCTGCAGATTGCGGCGTTGCAGAGCTACATGATCCAGCCCGAGGAGTAGCCGCGCGGGCTGCGCCGTTCCGAAAGCGATCGACCGCCGGGCGCCATGGCGCCCGGCGTTTCGCGTGTCTAACGCTGCCCGAACATGTGTTTCTGCTGGTCGGGGCTGGCCGTGCCCTGCCGCTTGTCGAGATGCAGCGCGACGCCGCGCGCGCAGGCGGGGCGGGCCTCCAGCGTGTCGAGCCAGCGGCGCATATGCGGGAAATCCTCGATCTTCTGCTCCTGCCGTGCCCAGAGCCGCGCCCATGGGAAACAGGCCATGTCGGCGATGGTGAACTCCGCCCCGGCCACGAATTCATTCGCCGCGAGCTGCCGGTCGAGCACACCGTAGAGCCGGGCGACCTCGGCGCGGTAGCGGTCCTTGGCATAGGGGATGTCCTGGGGCGGCGACATGGCGGGGGCGTAGTGCAGGAAGTGATGCGCCTGTCCCGCCATCGGCCCCAGCCCCCCCATCTGCCACATCAGCCACTGGTCCACCGCGATGCGCTCCCGCTCGGTCGCGCCGCAGAAACGGCCGGTCTTGCGGGCGAGATATTGCAGGATCGCGCCGCTCTCGAAGAGCGAGACCGGCGCGCCATCGGGGCCCTCGGGATCGGTGATCGCGGGCATGCGGCCATTGGGCGAGATCGCGAGGAAGTCGGGCCGGCGCTGGTCGCCCGCGCCGATATCGACGAGATGCACCGCATAGGGCAGGCCCATCTCCTCGAGCGCGATGGAGACCTTCCAGCCGTTCGGCGTCGGCCAGTAATGCAGATCGATGGGGGCGGGCATGGACGGGTCTCCTGCTGTGACGGGGCGAGACTGGCAGTTGAGGCCGCGATTGCAAGCGCGCGCTCGGCGGCGGATGGCCCGCTTGACCGAAACCGGGGCGGGGGCTATCGCGGCGTCAGACAGGGCGTCTCTTCCCGGGGGGCGCGCCGCAACAACCGGGCCCGGAGGCCGAGACATGACCGAGTATCGCAAACGCACCCGCGCCGTTCACGCAGGCTCGCGCCGCAGCCAGTATGGCGAGGTGAGCGAGGCGATCTTCATGACGCAGGGCTTCGTCTACGAGACCGCCGAGGCCGCCGAGCAGCGCTTTCTCAAGATCGAGGGCGACGAGTTCATCTATGCCCGCTACGGCAACCCGACGGTCAAGATGTTCGAGGACCGGCTGGCGAGCCTCGAAGGGGCCGAGGCCGCCTTTGCCTGTGCCTCCGGCATGGCCGCCGTCAACGGCGCGCTGACCTCGATGCTCAAGGCCGGCGATCACGTGGTCTCGGCCCGCGCGCTGTTCGGCTCCTGCCTCTACATCCTCGAGGAGATCCTGCCGCGCTACGGCGTCGAGGTCACCTTCGTCGACGGCAAGAACATCGACGAATGGAAGGACGCCATCCGCGAGGACACCGCCGCGGTGTTCTTCGAGAGCGTCTCGAACCCGGCGCTGGAGGTGGTCGACATCGCCGCCGTGGCCGAGCTGGCCCATGCGGTCGGCGCCAAGGTGGTCTGCGACAACGTCTTTGCCACGCCGGTCTATTCCGACGCGATCGCCCAGGGGGCCGACGTGGTGGTCTATTCGGCCACCAAGCATATCGACGGCCAGGGCCGGGCGCTGGGCGGCGTGATCCTGGGCACCGAGGAGCATATCCGCGGCACGGTCGAGCCCTACATGAAGCACACCGGCGGCTCGCTCTCGCCCTTCAGCGCCTGGCTGATGCTCAAGGGGCTCGAGACGATCGAGCTGCGCGTCAAGGCGCAGACCGAGAGCGCGCAGCGCATCGCCGAGGCGCTGTCGCAGGAAGACAAGCTCGCCCATGTCGCCTATCCGGGGTTGCCCGCGCATCCGCAGCACGATCTGGCGATGCGGCAGATGGGGGCGGGCGGCACCGTTGTCGTATTTGACGCAGGTTCGCGCGAAGCCGCGTTCAAGCTTCTGAATTCTCTCGACATCGTGATCATTTCGAACAACCTTGGCGATGCCAAGTCAATCGCCACCCATCCGGCCTCGACCACGCATCAAAGGCTGCCGGAGCCTCAGAAAGCGGCACTTGGAATCACACCGGGTCTGATCCGGTTGTCTGTCGGGCTCGAGGATGCCGAGGATCTGATCGAGGATCTGAGGCATGCCATCGCGGCCATCTGAGCCCGGACGAACCGGGCCGGGCGGATGGCCGGGGGCCTGAACATCACTCGCAGACCTCCTATATGGTGGGGGTCGACCCGACCGGAGGATTTCCCTCGTGACGCAAGCCACCCGCGATCTGCATCGCGCCCAGACCTCTCAACCCGTTCCCGACCGCGATGACGCGGCCACGGCGCTGCGCCTGCTGCGCAGCTGGGCGGCGCATGCCACGCCCGAGGAAGTCGCCGCGCTCGACCCGATGGTCGGGCGGCTGGTGCCCGGGCAGGACGTGTCGAACTACCCGGCGCTGGCCCGCGCCTACCCGGAGGATTTCGTCGTCGACGAGGCCTACCGCGCGATGCTGCCCGACCTGCAGAACGGCCCCTCCAGCCTGATCCGCGGCGCGGCCCGTGCGATCCAGCATGTCGGGATCTCGAATTTCCGCCTGCCGATCAGGTTCCACACCCGCGACGGCGGCGATCTTGCGCTCGAGGCCAGCGTGACCGGCACGGTCAGCCTCGAGGCCGAGAAGAAGGGCATCAACATGTCGCGCATCATGCGGTCCTTCTACCGCCATGCCGACAAGACCTTCTCCTTCGACGTGATCGAGGCGGCGCTGGCCGATTACATCACCGATCTCGAGAGCTTCGACGCGCGCATCCAGATGCGCGTGCGCTTCCCGATGCTACGCCCCTCGCTGCGCTCCGGCCTGTCGGGCTATCAATATTACGACCTCACGCTCGAGCTGGTGGAACAGGCCGGTGTGGCCAAGAAGATCATCCATCTCGATTATGTCTATTCCTCGACCTGCCCGTGTTCGCTCGAACTTTCCGAGCATGCGCGCCAGAGCCGCGGCCAGCTTGCCACGCCGCATTCGCAGCGCTCGGTGGCGCGGCTTTCGGTCGTGGCCCAGCCCGGTCCGGTGCTGTGGTTCGAGGATCTCGTCGAGATGGCGCGCGCCGCCGTGCCGACCGAGACGCAGGTGATGGTCAAGCGCGAGGACGAGCAGGCCTTTGCCGAACTCAACGCCGCCAACCCGATCTTCGTCGAGGATGCGGCGCGGCTCTTTGCCGAGCAGCTGATGGCCGATCCGCGCATCGGCGATTTCCGCATCATGGCCAGCCACCAGGAAAGCCTGCACAGCCACGACGCGGTGAGCCTGCTGACCGAGGGGCCGACCTTCGCCCAGGAAAGCCTCGACCCGCAGCTCTTCGCCAGCCTGCTGCACGCCGGCTGAGGCCGCGCGCCTGCCGCCGACGCGGCAGGCGCGCCACGTTCCGCGGCCTCGCCGCGCCCTTCGCTTGACAGGGCAGGGGGGCTGGGCCAACGCTCCGGCATGATCGACCTGCGCCCCGTCGGATATGTGAACGGCCTGCTTCTGGCAGTGCTGGGCCTGACCATGCTGGGCCCGATGCTGGCCGATATCGCGGCGCAGAACGGCCATTGGCCGGTCTTTCTCGAAAGCGCGGTGCTGACGCTGCTCACCGGCATCCTGATGGCGCTGTCGTGCCAGAACGGCGTGAAGCCCAAGCTGACCCTGCGCCAGACCTTCCTGCTGACCTCGTCGGTCTGGATCGCGCTGCCTTTCTTCGGGGCGCTGCCCTTCATCCTCGGCGCCACCGGGGCCAGCGTCACAGACGCGGTGTTCGAGGCGATGTCGGGCATCACCACGACGGGCGGCACCGTGCTCAACGGGCTCGACGATCTGCCGCGCGGCATCCTGCTGTGGCGCGGCATCCTGCAATGGCTCGGCGGCATCGGCATCATCGTCGTGGCGATGGTGTTCCTGCCCGAGCTGAAGGTCGGCGGCATGCAGGTGTTCCGCTCCGAGGCCTTCGAGACGATGGGCAAGATCCTGCCGCGCGCCGCCGAGATCGCCAGCGGCATCGCGGGGATCTATGTCGGCATGACGCTGGCCTGCATGCTGGCCTACATCACCGCCGGGATGGAGCCCTTCGACGCGGCGGTGCACGCGATGACCACCATCGCCACCGGCGGCTTCGCCAATTCGGACGCCTCCTTCTCGGGCTACGGCGCCGGGGTGCATTACGTGGCCTCGGTCTTCATGTTTCTCGCGGCCTTGCCCTTCGTGCGCTACGTGCAGCTGGCCGCGGGCCAAGCGCGGCCCTTGCTGCGCGACACGCAGGTGCGCGACTTCTTCCTGACGATCATGGCGAGCGTGCTGCTGATCTCGCTCTCGCTGGCCGATTACAGCCACGGCTTCACCGAGACGGCCTTCCGCGAATCCCTGTTCAACGTGATCTCGATCATGTCCGGCACCGGCTACGCCAATGCCGACTACATGGGCTGGGGGCCGTTCCCGGTGGCGATGTTCTTCTTTCTGGGGCTGATCGGCGGTTGCGCCGGCTCGACCGCCTGCTCGGTCAAGATCTTCCGCTACCAGATCCTCTTCGCCTCGATCGCGGCGCAGATCCGCAAGATCCACCAGCCGCATGGCGTCTTCACCCCGCGCTATGACGGCCGGCCCGTGCCGGTGGACGTGCTCTCCTCGGTCATGTCCTTCTTCGTGGTGTTCATCGTTTCGATCGGCATCACCTCGGTGCTGTTGTCGCTCACCGGGCTCGATTTCATCACCAGCGTCTCGGGGGCGGCGACCTCGATCGCCAATGTCGGCCCCGGCCTCGGCCCGATCATCGGCCCGGCGGGCAATTTCGCGCCGCTGCCGGATGCTTCGAAGTGGATTCTCATCATGGCCATGTTCATCGGCCGGCTCGAACTGCTGGTGGTTCTGGTCGTCGTCACCCGCGAATTCTGGAGATCGTGATGCAGCAGATCCGCCGCCCCCTCGGGGTGCAACTGGCCCGGGCCCTGGCCGAGCGCGGCGTCGAGCTGGTGTTCGGCATCCCGGGCGTCCACAACCAGGAAATCTATCGCGGGCTCGATGCGGCCGGGCTGCGCCACGTGCTGGCGCGCCACGAGCAGGGGGCGGGCTTCATGGCCGACGGCTATGCCCGCGCCACCGGGCGGCCGGGCGTGGCCTGCGTGATCTCGGGGCCGGGGCTGTGCAACCTGATGACACCCTTGGGGCAGAGCTGGTCGGACAGCGTCTCGGTGCTGGCCATTTCCTCTTGCCTGCCGAATGGCGGTGCGGCCGATCACCGGCTGCACGAGATGCGCGACCAGCGCGGCGCGGCGGCGGCGGTCACGGCCTGGTCCGAGGAGGCGCGCGATGCCGAGCACGCCTATGCGCTGCTCGACCGGGCCTTCACGGGCTTCGGCGAGCGGCGCCCGCGCCCGGTGCATCTGCAGCTGCCGATCCCGCTGCTGGAGGGGGACGCGCCCGAGCCGCCGCCCGCCCTGCGGCCGCAAAGCCCCTCCGCCCCCGATCCCGGCCTCGTCACCCGCGCCGCGCGGCTTCTGGCCGAGGCGCGCCGCCCGCTGATGATCCTCGGCGGCGGCTGCGCGGGGGCCGCGCGCGAGGCGCGCGCCCTGGCCGCGCGGCTGGGGGCGGCGAGCTTCGTGACCACCGCCGGGCGGGGTGTCATAGCACCCGGCGATCCGCTGCATTTCGGCAGCTTTCTCGCCCGGCCCGACAGCGCCCGCGAGATCGCCCATGCCGACGTGGTGCTGGTGGCGGGCTGCGCCCTGTCCGAGACCGATCTGTGGCGCGCCGCGCCCGGTTTCGACGAGCAGGCGCGGGTGATCCGGCTCGATCTCGATCCCGCGATCCTTGCTGCCGATGCGCGCTCCGAGCTGCGGCTGGCGGGCGATGCGGCGGCGGGGATGGCGATGCTGACCGAGGCGCTGGGGCCGGGCGCGCCGGCAGCGGGCTGGCGGCCCGAGCGGATCGAGGCCGCGCGCCGCCGCTGGTTCGCGGAGATCGACGCCGAGCGCCCGGGCCTTCTGGCGGTGATCGACGCGCTGCGCGAGGCGCTGCCGCCCGAGGCCATGGTGTTCTCGGACATGACCCAGATCGCCTATGCCGCGGTCGAGGCCTGGCCCGCGCCCGCGCCGGGGCTGTGGCATCACCCATCGGGCTTCGGCACGCTGGGCTATGCGCTGCCCGCCGCGATCGGCGCGGCGGTGGGGCGGCCCGACGTGCCGGTGGTGGCGCTGGCGGGCGATTACGGCGTGCAATACACGATCCAGGAGCTGGGCACCGCGGTCGAGCTGGGCCTGCCGCTGCCGCTCATCGTGTGGGACAACGAGCGCCTGGGCGAGATCGAGGCCAGCATGCGCGCGGCGCAGATCGCGCCGCATGCGGTGCATCAGCGCAACCCCGATTTCTGCGCGCTGGCCCGCGCCTGGGGGGCGGGGGCCGAGACGCCCGAGAGCCTCGATGCGATCGCCCCGGCGCTGGAGCGCGCCTTTGCCGCCCAGACGCCGACGCTGATCCGGCTCACGCCGGATCTGGCCTGAGCCTCACTCCCAGCAGCTCACCAGCGCCGTCATCTCGCCCGCGCGCCGCGCCACGGCCTCGACCGTGTTCTGGCCCCGCGCCTCGGTGCGTTGCGGCGCTATGCCTTCGGCTTCGAGCGCCGCGACCACCGCCTCGCTTTCGAGCGCGAGCGCGACGCCGGGGGGCAGCATCCGCCCCTCCTGCCGGTCGCCCGGCAGCAAGAGCCCCAGCACCGCGCCGCCCATGTCGAGCACCGGCCCGCCCGCATCGCCGGGCTGCGCGCTCAGCGCGAGCCGCTTGAGATCCTCCTCGCCGCCCGGGCCGCGAATATCGGCCAGCCGGCCGAAGGTGGTCGCCGCGACCGAGATCGCGCCGCCATAGGGAAAGCCCGCCACGGCGATCTTGTCGTCGATCCGCGGCACGCCGGTCTGGAATGTGGCGACACCGCGCGGCGCGAGCGGCGAAGCGGGGCGCAGCAGCGCCAGCCCCGAGCCCGCATCCTGCATCACCACGGTCGCGCCGCGCATGCCGTCGATCGCGATATCGCCGCACTCCGCGATCGCCTCGACCGTGGTGGCGACGCTGCCCGCCTCATCGACGAAGACGCCCGCGCGTTCGCGCAACGGCCGACGCACCTGCAACCCCGAGACGAGATCGACCGATTGCGCCTCGTCGGCGGGAACCTCGCCGGGCTCCAGCACCTCGGGCAGGCTCTCGAAGCTCGCCGCCATGCGCGAGACCACGCGCGAGCGGCGCGCCTCGTCACCGGCAGGCCAGACCAAGGCGAAACCCTTGATCGCGCCACCCTCCAAAGTCGCCTCGACATGGGTGGCGCGGGTCTCGTCCGCGCCTTCGATCACGAAGCTGCGCGCGTCGAGCCCGCGCGCCCCCTCGGGCGGCACGATCTCGAGCGTCTGCATGATCTCGTAAAGCCCGGCCAAGCGCCGCGCATCGCCGGGCTGCGAGATCAGCAGCACCTGCACCGGCAGATCGCCGCTGGGCGCATAGGTGACGAAGGGCGGGCGCACCTCGTCGCGCGCCACCAGCGCCGTCGGCATCTCGATCCCGATCCCGGCCTGCGCGTCGCGCACCGGCGCAAGGTCGAGCCCGTCGAGCACCGCGTCATAGGCCTCGAGCAGCGAGGCACGCTGCGCGGAGGTGAGCACGCCGGTGGCCTCATGGCCGTTCTGCCGCTGCCATTCGGCCATGGCGGCGCGGGTGCCCGCGCCGAATGCGCCGTCGATGCCGGCCTCATAGACCCCGGCCCAGCGCAGCGCGACCTGCAGCCTTTCGCGCGCGGCCCGGTCGAGCGCCGCCTCCGAGGCGCGGGCCTCGGCCAGCGTCTCTTCGGGCGCGTCGGCGGGCTCGGCCGGGGCCTCCGGCCGGGCGGGCGCGGCGGCGGGGGTCTGCTCCTGGGTCTGGGCCGATGTCGCGGCCTGCGCGCCTTCCGCATCCCCGCGCGCGCCGACCGGCCAGAAACGCCCGCGATACTGCGCGCCATCCGCAAGGAAGGCATCGCCCGGGATCGCGCCTTGGGCCTTCAGCTGGCTCAGGAGACGCCGCGCCTCGGCGCTGTCGTAAGGGCCCAGCGCGATGCCGTACCAGCCGCCGTCGAGCGCATAGCCCGAAACGGCGTCGAACCGCCCCGCATAGGCGCGCGCGCGGTTCTCGGCCCGGTTCAGCGTCGGCAGCGCCTCGACCTGAAGCCAGACGCCGCCATCCTGCGCCCAGCCGGGCCCGGTGAAAAAGCCCGTGGCGAGCAGGGCTGCAAGCAATCGTTTCATGTGAATCGCGCGTTCCGTTGTGCTGGATATGGCCATGGACCATAGCACCGCGCCGGCCGGGGACCATGCCAAAGCGCCGCACCGGGCATGGCTGTTGCGCCCCCGCGCCATGATTGACCCTGTCTGCGGCGCGCCGTAAGCAGGCCCGCGATCCGTGACCCCCCGCGAGAGGCCCCCAGATGACCGACGCTCCCCGTTCCTTCCAGGAGATCATCCTGCGGCTGCAGTCCTACTGGGCCTCGAAGGGCTGCGCCGTGCTGCAGCCCTACGACATGGAGGTGGGCGCGGGGACCTTTCACCCGGCCACGACGCTGCGCGCGCTCGGCTCGAACCCTTGGGCCGCGGCTTACGTGCAGCCCTCGCGCCGCCCGACCGACGGGCGCTACGGCGAAAACCCGAACCGGCTGCAGCACTACTACCAGTATCAGGTCATCATCAAACCCAGCCCGCCGGACCTGCAGGAGCTCTATCTCGGCTCGCTGCGCGCCATCGGCATCGACCCGACCCTGCATGACATCCGCTTCGTCGAGGATGACTGGGAAAGCCCGACGCTGGGCGCTTGGGGCCTTGGCTGGGAGGTCTGGTGCGACGGCATGGAGGTCTCGCAGTTCACCTATTTCCAGCAGGTCGGCGGGCATGACTGCCGCCCCGTCTCGGGCGAGCTGACCTACGGGCTGGAGCGGCTGGCGATGTATGTGCTCGGCGTCGATCACGTCATGGAGATGCCGTTCAACGACCCCGACGCGCCGATCGCGCTGAAATACGGCGATGTCTTCCGCCAGACCGAGGAAGAGTATTCGCGCCACAACTTCGACACCGCGACCACCGAGATGCTGCTGCGGCATTTCGAGGACGCGGAGGCCGAATGCGCGAAGATCCTCGCGGCCCCGGCCGAGGACCCCCGCACCGGCAAGCGCATCGTCATGGCGCATCCCGCTTATGACCAGGCGATCAAGGCGTCGCACCTGTTCAACCTTCTCGATGCGCGCGGCGTGATCTCGGTCACCGAGCGGCAGGCCTATATCGGCCGCGTCCGGGCGCTGGCCAAGGCCTGCGCCGATGCCTTCGTCACCACCCGTGCGGGCGGTGCGAGCGCATGATCACCCGCATCGTCATCTCGGTGCTGCTGGCTTTCGCGCTCCTGTCGGGCGTGCTGATGTGGTACCTGCAGGTCTATGCCTATTACGAGGAGCTGACGCCCGCGCAGGTGGGCGAGGTGGTGGTGCTCGACGACCGGGCCGCGCCGGTGCGCGTCGCCGTTTCGGATCTGCGCGCGATCGACAGCGACAGCTCGCCCATCCGCTTTCGCGCCTGCATGCAGATCGAGGATGCCAGCGCCTTCGACAACGCCGTGATCCACGAGCGCGCCGAGCCGCTGGTCGCGCCCGGCTGGTTCGATTGCTTCGACGCGCGCGAGGTGGGCGAGGCGCTCGAGAGCGGGCAGGCCAAGGCCTATGTCTGGAAGCTCAACGAGCCCTACGGCATCGACCGCGTGCTCGCGGTGATGCCCGACGGGCGCGGCCTCGCCTGGAACCAGATCAACGTCTGCGGCGAGGTCGTCTTCGACGGCGACCCGGCCCCCGCCGGCTGCCCGACCCCACCCGAAGGGACCTATTGATGCCCGACCTGCTGATCGAACTGTTTTCCGAGGAAATCCCCGCGCGCATGCAAAAACGCGCCGCCGAGGACCTCAAGCGCATGGTGACCGACGGCCTCGTCGAGGCCGGTCTCACCTATGCCTCCGCCGGCGCCTTCCACACGCCGCGCCGGCTCGCGCTCTCGGTCGAGGGGCTCTCCGAAGCCAGCCGCGACACCACCGAGGAGCGCAAGGGCCCGCGTACCGACGCGCCGGAGAAGGCGCTCGAAGGTTTCCTGCGCTCCACCGGTCTCACGAAGGAGCAGCTGGAAATCCGCGACGAGAAGAAGGGCCAGGCCTATTTCGCGCGGATCACGCATAAGGGGCGGCCCGCCGAAGCCATCCTGGCCGAGGTGCTGGAGGCCGCGATCCGCAACTTCCCCTGGCCCAAATCGATGCGCTGGGGCGCGGGCGATCTGCGCTGGGTGCGGCCCTTGCATTCGATCCTGTGCATCCTGTCGGATGAGCAGGGCGCGCGCGTCGTGCCGATGGAGGTGGCCGGGATCGCGGCCGGCGACACCACGCGCGGCCACCGCTTCATGGGGCCCGACGCCTTCGCCGTCACCTCCTTCGAGGATTACGAGGCGAAGCTGAAGCGCGCCCATGTCATGCTGCGCGCCGATGAGCGGGCCGAGACGATCTGGTCCGAAGCCTCCTCCCAGGCCTTTGCCCAAGGGCTGGAGCTGGTCGAGGATCGCGGGCTTCTGGACGAGGTCGCGGGGCTCGTGGAATGGCCCGTCGTGCTGATGGGCGAGATCGGCGAGGAATTCCTCGGCCTGCCGCCCGAGGTGCTGCAGACCTCGATGAAGGAGCACCAGAAGTTCTTTTCGGTGCGCGATCCCAAGACCGGCAGGATCACCCGCTTCGTCACCGTCGCCAATATCGAGACGCGCGATCACGGCGCGACCATCCTCGCGGGCAACGGCAAGGTGCTGTCGGCCCGGCTCGCCGATGCCAAGTTCTTCTGGGAGAACGATCTGCGCGTGGTGAAGGATCACGGGCTCGAAGGCATGGCCGAGGGGCTGTCGAACGTGACCTTTCACAACCGTCTCGGCTCCCAATCCGACCGCATCGCCCGCATCGCCGCGCTGGCGCGCGAGATCGCGCCGCAGGTCTCGGCAGATGCCGATGACGCGGAAAAGGCCGCGAGGATCGCCAAGGCCGATCTGCGCTCCGAGATGGTCGGCGAGTTTCCCGAGCTGCAGGGGCTGATGGGGCGCTATTATGCCCAAGCCCAGGAGCTGAAGCCCGAGATCGCCGCCGCCGCGCAGGAGCACTACCAGCCGCTCGGCCCCTCCGACGCCGTGCCCTCCGCCCCGGTCTCGGTCGCGGTGGCGCTTGCGGACAAGCTCGACACGCTGGCGGGGTTCTGGGCGATCGACGAGAAGCCCACCGGCTCCAAGGACCCCTTCGCGCTGCGCCGCGCGGCGCTGGGCGTGATCCGTCTGGTGCTGTCGAACGGGCTGCGGCTCAGGCTGCGCGAGCTGATCGGGGCCGCCGACGAACGTGCCAGCGCCGACGATCTCCTCTCCTTCTTCCACGACCGGCTCAAGGTCCACCTGCGTGCCGAGGGCATCCCGCATGACGTCATCGACGCCTGCATCGCCATGCCCGGCAATGACGACCTGACGCTTCTGGTGGCCCGCGCCGAGGCGCTCGCGGCCTTCCTCAAGACCGAGGATGGCGAGAACCTGACGCAGGGCTTCAAGCGCGCCAACAATATCCTCGCGCAGGCCGAGGAGCGCGACGGGGTCGAGTATTCCTTCGGCGCGGATGCCAAGTTCGCCGAGAGCGCCGAGGAAAAGGCGCTGTTCCTCGCGCTCGACGGCGCGCAGCCGAAGATCGACGATGCGATGGCGCGCGAGGATTTCGGCGCCGCGATGGGCGCGATGGCATCCTTGCGCGCGCCGATCGACGCCTTCTTCGAGGCGGTGCAGGTCAATTCCGACAACCAGGTGCTGCGCCGCAACCGGCTCAACCTTCTGTCACGCATCCGCACCACCTGCGGTGCGGTGGCGGACCTGACGAAGATCGAAGGCTGAGGCCTGCCGGACAGGCCGTGCTTGGCGGATCGCCCTGCACGGCCTATCTTGCGGCGACAAGGAGTGCCGCAGTGCAGCAATTGCCACGAGATCCGAAGATCCTGCTGATCACCTCCGAGGCCGACATGTCGGCCTCGCGTCATGGTGGCCGGGCCAAATGCCTGCAGCGTCTGGTGCGCATGGGGCTGCCGCTGCCGACCACGGTGGCGCTGTCGTTTTCCTGCGTGCATGCGATCGCGCAGGGGCGGATACCCGACCTGTCGCAGATCATGCGCCATTTCGACGAGGCGCCGCTCCTGTCGGTGCGCCCGTCGAGCCAGGACCCCGATTGGGGCGGACCGGGCGCGATCCTCAATATCGGCATGACCGATCTCACCCATGCCCGCATGTGCGACGAGGTGGGCGAGGAGGCCGCGACCTCGCTCTATCTGCGCTTCATCCAGAGCTGGGCCGTGCATGTCGCGCGGCTCGATCCCGACAGCTTCGACATTCCCGACCGGCCCGGTCCCGGCGCGCTGCGCGCGGCCCTCGCCGCCTACGAGGCCGAGGCCGAGGAGCCCTTTCCGCAAGACATCACCGTGCAGCTTTGCGAGGTGCTGCGCTCCATGGCCCGCGCCTGGGAGGGGACGACGGCGCGGCTCTTGCGGCAGGCCAAGGGCGCGCCCGCCGATGCCGGTCTCGGCCTCGTGGTGCAGCAGATGGCGCTCGGCGTGGGGCAGGGGGAATGCGGCTCGGGCGTGATCCAGTTCGTCGACAGCCAGACCGGCCAGCCGCAGGTCACCGGGCGATATCTCAGCCAGAGCCAGGGGCGCGACGCGCTCAAGGCGGATGCCGGGGCGATCTACCTGACCCGCGACGACCGCGGGCCCTCCTTCGAGGAGCTGTGCCCCGAGGCCTTCGAGCGGCTCTTGCGGATGGGGCATCTGTGCCGCGAAAGGCTGCGCGAGGAGATGCAGATCGAGTTCACCCTGCATGAGGGCAAGCTGCATGTGCTCGATGCGGTGCGGGTGCAGCGCTCCTCGCGCGCGAGCGTGCGCATCGCGGTGGCGCTGGCCGAAGACGGGATGATCCCGCGCGAGGAGGCAGTGCTTCGGGTCGAGCCGCAGGCGCTGTCGGAGCTTCTGCACCGCCATGTCGATCCTTCGGCGCCGCGCGACCTGATCGTCTCGGGCATCGCCGCCTCGCCGGGGGCGGCGACGGGGCGGATCGTGTTTTCGGCCAATGCGGCGCAGGCTTCTGCCGCGCGGGGCGAGCCCTGCATCCTCGTGCGGCGCGAGACGACGCCGGAGGATATTCGCGGCATGCACGCCGCCGAGGGCGTGCTGACCATTCGCGGCGGCATCACCAGCCATGCGGCGGTGATCGGCCGCGGGCTCGGCCTGCCTTGCGTGGTTGGCGCTTCGGAGCTGACCTTCGACCCCAAGCGGCGGCAGGTGGTGGCGCCGGGCGGGCGCAGGCTGTCGGAGGGCGATGTCATCACCCTCGACGGCACCTCGGGCGAGGTGCTGGCGGGCGAGCCCGCGATGTTCGAGGCGGTGCTCGACGGCGCCTTCCGCCGCCTGCTCGACTGGGCCGATGATTTCCGCGACATCGGCGTGCGCGCCAATGCCGACACCCCCGCCGACGCGCAGACCGCGCGCAATTTCCAGGCGCAGGGAATCGGGCTGTGCCGCACCGAGCACATGTTCTTCGAGGAGGGGCGCATCGGCATGATGCGCGAGATGATCTTTGCCAAGGACGAGGCGGCGCGCCGCGCGGTGCTGGAGCGGCTTTTGCCGATGCAGCGCGCCGATTTCGCGCGATTGTTCGAGATCATGCAGGGCCAGCCGGTCTGCATCCGCCTGTTCGACCCGCCGCTGCATGAATTCCTGCCCTCGGACCGCGCCGGCATGCGCGATCTGGCCGACGGGCTGGCGGTGACCCTGTCGGATGTGGAGGCGCGGGTCGCGGCGCTGACCGAATACAACCCGATGCTGGGGATGCGCGGCGTGCGGCTCGGGATCACCGTGCCCGAGATCTACGAGATGCAGGCGCGCGCCATCTTCGAGGCGACGGTGCAGGCCAGCCGCGACGGCGAGGCGGTGGTGCCCGAGGTGATGATCCCGCTGGTCTCGGCGATGAAGGAGGTCGAGCTGGTCAAGGCGCGCATCGATGCGGTGGCCGCGCAGGTGCGCGCGCATTCGGGGGTCGAGTTCGATTACCGGCTCGGTGTCATGGTCGAGACGCCGCGCGCGGCGCTGCGCGCCGCCGACATCGCCCAGCACGCGGCCTTCCTCTCCTTCGGCACCAACGACCTGACGCAGATGACCTACGGCCTGTCGCGCGACGATGCGGGGCGCTTCATGTCGATCTATGTCAAGAACGGCGTCTACGAGGAGGACCCGTTTCACAGCCTCGATCTCGACGGCGTGGGCGAGCTTCTCAAGATCGGCGCCGAGCGCGGCCGGGCCGGGCGGCCGGATGTCACCCTGTCGATCTGCGGCGAACATGGCGGCTCGCGGACCGCGATCGAATTCTGCCGCCGACAGGGCTTCGACTATGTCTCCTGCTCGCCCTTCCGCGTTCCCGTGGCCCGGCTGGCCGCCGCGCAGCTGGCGCTGTCGGACAAGGGGCGAGGCTGACAAAAACACCACTATCGTATAGTTCCATGCAGGAAATGGCGATTTTCTGCTTGCACCTGTGGCAGAGAATCGCCGGTTCCCTGCGGCCCGGGTGACGCTGAGGTAGACACGGCAGACCCGATCCCATACCTCCCCCCCTGCCAGCGCGGGGCATACCGCGAGGAACCGGGGATACTGCAATGAAGCGACTGAACTTTCTGCGCCTGCCCAGCTTTGGCGCGATGGCTTGTCTTGCGACATTCGCGGCCGCAGCACCAGCCACCGCCAGCGAGGATGCCCTCGCTGCGGCACAGAACGAGGGGGGTGTCTCGCTCGATGCGGAAACCCGCCTGTCCCTGCTTCTGGGTCAACAACGCGATGCGGGCGAAATCGTTCCCGCCATGGCCGCGTCCGAAGGCGAGGTGCTTCCCGCCGCGGCCGATCGCGGTCTGAGCATCGTCTCGCGGACCAGCCAGGATTACGACGCGCTGATGGCGGCGCTGCCCTCTGCCAAGGGCAACGCCGAATGGGAATGCCTGACCGAGGCGCTCTATTTCGAAGCGCGCGGCGAATCGCTCGAAGGGCAGTTCGCGGTGGCCGAGGTGATCCTCAACCGGGTCGACAGCCCCGATTATCCCGGCTCGATCTGCGGCGTGGTGAACCAGGGCACGGGCCGCAAATATGCCTGCCAGTTCTCCTATACCTGCGACGGCATCCCCGACACGGTCAATGACGGTCGCTCCTGGAAGAAGCTCGGCCGGATCGCCCAGATCATGATCGAGGACGGCCCGCGCGAGCTGACCGGCGGCGCCACGCATTATCACACCACGGCGGTGAACCCCTCCTGGGCCGGGCGCATCCCCCAGACGGCGGCGATCGGCGCGCATCTGTTCTACCGCGAGGCGACCCGCACCGCTTCGAACTGAGGCTCCGCTTGCCGGGCGGGCAGGGGAGCGTTAGATGCCCCATGCCCGCAAGCCCGGAGGGGCCTAGATGACCGACGAGACACGCCACGCTTTCGAGCATCCGCAGGCCCGTGCCGCTGCCACGGCCCCGGGCCTGCGGGATCGCATCCTGCTTCAGGATCATGTCATCGAGGTCGAGATCGGCGCATTCCGCGCCGAGCGCGGCGCGACGCAGCGCCTCGCCTTCGACATCGTGGCCGAATTGGCGGCTTCCGCGCCCGCGGGCGACGATGTCGACCGCATCCTCTCCTATGACCGGCTGACCGAGGCGGTGGCCGATTCGCTGGCCGTCGAGCGGCTCGACCTGCTCGAAACCCTGGCCGAGCGGATCGCCGAGCGCATCCTCGCGGAGCCGCAGGCCGAGCGGGTCTTCGTGCGCATCCGCAAGCTCGACCGTGGGCCCGGCGCCCTCGGGGTCGAGATCATGCGCGCAGGGCCGAGCGCGCGCCCGGCCTCGCGCCCGCCGCGTCCGGTGCTGGCGCTGGTTTCCGCAAAGGCGGCGGCGCATCCGGCGGCATGGAGCGCGGCGCTCCTCGAACAGGCCGCGCCCTTGCTGATCTGCGTCGAGGCGGAGCCCTTGGGCTTCGCACTCGACGACGCCGCGGCCCAGGGCCGGATCGAGCTTCTGGCGCTCGACCAGGCGGCATGGCGGCTTTCGGCCGGGCTGCCGCAGGTCGAGGTGCGCGACAACCGCACCGAGATCGACTGGGCCCAGCGCAAGGGCGCCGCGACGATCTGGGCGCCCGCACGCATGGCCGTGAGCGCGCTTGACGGGCCGTCCGGGACCGGGGCGGCCGATCTCGCGGCTTGGCTGGCCGAGACGCTCGATGCGCGCGAGATCGTGCTGGTCGGCGCGGCGGCCCCGGCGACGACACGCCCCCTGCGCAGGCTGGCGCTGCCCGGCGAAGAGGCATGAGCCGGGCCGTGCCGCTGCCGCTCTGGCCGGGTTCGCCGGAGGAGGGCCTGCCGCTGGCCGGCCAGTCGGGCCCGCGCTTCGCGCAGCTCGATCACGATGGCGCGCCGCGCGCCGCCACCGCGCTCGATCCCGCCACGCGCGCCCGGCTCAGCGCGCCGCGCCCGCCGCTTTGCGGGCTGCCGCTCGACCGCCCCCGGCTCATGGGCATTCTGAACGTGACGCCCGACAGCTTTTCGGATGGCGGCGATCACGCCACGCACGAGGCGGCGGTGGCGCGGGCCCATGCGCTCGTGGCCCAAGGGGCCGAGATCCTCGATATCGGCGGCGAATCGACCCGGCCGGGCGCGGCCGAGGTGCCGGTGGCGCAGGAGATCGCCCGCGTGGTGCCGGTCGTGGCAGAGCTGCGGGCCGCGGGGATGCGCGTGCCGCTCTCGATCGACACCCGCAAATCCGCCGTCGCCCGCGCGGCGCTTGCCGAGGGTGCCGACATGATCAACGACGTCTCGGCGCTGAGCTTCGATCCCGAGCTGGCCGGGGTGGTGGCCGAGGCGGGAGTGCCCTTGTGCCTGATGCATGCCCGCGGCACGCCCGCCGACATGCAGCGCGCGCCGCGCTACGACGATGTCGTGGCGCAGGTGCGGGATGCGCTGGCCGCCCGGATCGAGACCGCCGTTTCGGCGGGCATCGCGCGCGAGCGGCTGCTGTTGGATCCGGGCATCGGTTTCGGCAAGGATCTCGAGCACAACCTTGCCTTGTTGCGGGCGCTGCCGCTATTTCACGACTTCGGCCTGCCGCTGCTGCTCGGGGTCTCGCGCAAGCGGTTCATCGGCACGCTGTCGGGCGCCGAGACGCCGAAGGCGCGGATGCCCGGCTCGGTCGCGGTGGCGCTTCTGGCGGCGCAGCAGGGCGTGCATGTGCTGCGGGTACACGACGTGGAAGAAACGCGGCAGGCGCTGAGCCTGCTCAGGGCAGTAATGGGATGGGACGAATGACACGCAAGCTCTTCGGCACGGACGGCGTGCGCGGCACCGCCAACACTTGGCCGATGACGGCCGAGATCGCGCTTCGGATCGGCGCTGCCGCGGGGCGGTACTTCCGCAATGACGGCTCGAACGGCCACCGGGTGGTGATCGGCAAGGACACCCGGCTTTCGGGCTACATGTTCGAGAACGCGCTGACTGCGGGCCTGACCTCGACCGGCATGAACGCGCTGCTGCTCGGCCCGGTGCCGACGCCAGCGGTGGGCCTTCTGACCCATTCGATGCGCGCCGATGTCGGCATCATGATCTCGGCCAGCCACAACCCGCATCACGACAACGGCATCAAGTTCTTCGGCCCCGACGGCTTCAAGCTTTCGGACGAGGCCGAGGCCGAGATCGAGGCGATCGTCGCGGGCGAGATCGAGCCGGCCAAGGCGGTCAATATCGGCCGCGCCAAGCGCGTCGATGACGGCCGTTTCCGTTATGCCGAGCGGGTCAAGGCGACCTTCCCGCAGGGCAGGCGTCTCGACGGGCTCAAGGTGGTGATCGACTGCGCCAATGGCGCGGCCTACAAGGTCGCTCCCGAGGTGCTGTGGGAGCTGGGCGCGACGGTGATCCCGGTGGGGGTGGACCCCGACGGCACCAACATCAACCAGAACTGCGGCTCCACCGCGCCGCGTCACGCCGCGGCCCGGGTGCTGCAGGAGGGCGCCGATCTGGGGATCTGCCTCGATGGCGATGCCGACCGGGTGATGATCATCGACGAGACCGGCCAGATCGCCGATGGCGACCAGCTGATGGCGCTGATGGCGGGCCGCTGGGCCGAGGCCGACCGCTTGCAGGGCGGCACGCTGGTGGCGACCGTGATGTCGAATCTCGGTCTGGAGCGCTTCATGACCGCGCGCGGGCTGAAGCTCGAGCGCACCAAGGTCGGCGATCGCTACGTCGTCGAGGCGATGCGCCGCGGTGGCTGGAACCTGGGCGGCGAGCAGTCGGGCCATATCGTGATGACCGATTACGCCACCACCGGCGACGGGCTGCTGGCGGGGCTGCAATTCCTTGCCGCGATGATCGAGACGGGCCGGCCCGCCAGCGCGCTGGTGCGCCAGTTCGAGCGGGTGCCGCAGCTGCTCAAGAACGTGCGCTACGCGCCGGATCAGGACCCGCTGGACGCCGCTTCGGTCAAGACCGCGATCACCGAGGCCGAGGGGCTTCTGGACGGCAAGGGGCGGCTGCTGATCCGCAAGTCGGGCACCGAGCCGCTGATCCGCGTCATGGCTGAATGCGAGGATGACGCGCTTCTGTCGCAGGTCGTCGACGGCATCGTGTCGGAGGTGAAGTCGGTCGCCTGAGGCCCCGACCTGCGCGGGCCACGAGCGCGCGCAGGTTGGCCCTTCGGCTGATCCCAAGGCCCATCGGGATCAGCGCCGCCAGCGCGGCCGAGGTCAGGCCGATTGCCAGCAGGTACCTCGTGAGTGCGCGGCGAGGCGCGGGCACCGGCCGGCGCACCGCCTGCATCGGCCAGAGCATTGCCACCGCAGCACGGCGAAGGTGCCGCCCCGGATCAGGCCGAGCAGGCAGGTGGGGAGGCAGTGGGCCGGTGTCGGCTGCGATGTCATGAAGCTGCTTCGCCGCGCTGCCGCGGCAAGATCCATGACCGATGCGTGGACTGTAACGACTCACCGAAAGGCCGGCAAAGACCCGCGATCCGGGCGGTGCTGGCGTGAATGGTGCGAATGATGGGACGCGAAGCCGTGATATGCCGATGCCGTTCACGGTCCAGTCACAAGGGCGGGACCGTTCCGGTCTGCCTTGGGGTTGAAGTCGGTGCGGTTCGGACCGTTTCGATGTTCGCCACCGCGCGCTCCGGCCCAGCGGTGACGCGCGAGGCGATTTCAAGAGGAGAGCTTCATCACGATAGCCGATCCTCATCGTGATGCGAGAAGGCTCGCCACGTGATCGAACGAGGCGCAGCCTGTCTGCATGGGTCATGTGACCCACCCTGATCCAGAAGGGCTGTAGCCATGTATGGGAAACTTCTAGCTCTGGCGATCTTCGCCGCCTCGGCCACGAGCGCGCCGGCGATGACCGGAGAGAATTCGTTCCAGTCTCTGGCGCGCATCCATCAGCAGACGTCCATCGTCGATGTGGGCATCGTGCGTTCGGAGAGCAATGGGATGGTGGAGATCTACACCAGGGCCTCGGATGGGACGATGATCCTGCTCGGAACCGAACCCGTTCACGCCGGAGCCAACAGGGCCGTGCGCGTTCAGGTGGACCGGCCCGTGCGGCGCGATCTCATTGCGGTGCTGCGGGTGAACGGCCAGGTTCTGGCCACGCACCGGTTCGACGTGATCAAGCGCTAGCGGTATCGTCAGCGCATGGGCATGTCGTGGCGGGCCGGCCCCCCCGGGGGCCGGCCCGGATCCTGTCAGGCGCGCAGTTCGGCCACGGCCTTGGCCGGCTCGGCCGGGGTGTTCGTCGCCGCGTAGCGGGTGGCCGCGTTGGCGCTCGAAGGGGCGTCCTCGATCGGGGCGATCTTGGGGGCTTTCGAGCCGCCCTCCGAAATCGTGGCGATGAGGGTGGTCTGGCGCAGGCGGTCCTGTGTAGCCTGGGCTTCGGCCTGCGAGCGCGCGAGGTCGTTCGCCTTGGCAGTCGTTTCCGCTTCCGCCTGCGTTGCGGCGGAACTGCGGGCGGTCGTGTCTTGGCTCCGGGTCGTGCTGCTGGCGGCCGTCTCGGTTTTGCTGGTGTTGCCCGAGGCCGCGACGGTGCTGTCATCCGAGGGGGTGGATGCGGGCTCGCTGCTCGACGCGGCGGCCTGGGGGGCGGGGTCGGTGTTCGTCTCGGGTTTCGTCGAGGCAGTCGTGGTCTGATTGGGCGACTGCTGGCCGGAGGTGATGCCGGAGGTAAGACCGGAAATCATGATTCATGCTCCTGTAAAATCATACAAGAGCGAGGTCGCGCCCAAATGAGGCGGAAGTTCATGGAAACCATGTCCTTAACCGGGTCCCATGCGAAAATAGTGGATCACCCCTGTCCAAATGAACAGGGGCGCCCGAAGGCGCCCCCTTGAGTTGCCGATCGGCAACGCCGCGATCGAAGCGCGATCAGTTGCGCGCCTTGTCGACCATCTTGCCCTTGGAGATCCAGGGCATCATCGCGCGCAGCTTCTCGCCGACCTGCTCGATCTGGTGCTCGTCGTTCAGGCGGCGGGTCGCCTTGAAGGAGGGCTGGCCCACGGCGTTCTCCTGCATGAAGTCGCGCACGAACTTGCCGTTCTGGATGTCGGTCAGCACGTCCTTCATGCGCTTCTTGGTCTCCTCGTAGGGGAGGATGCGCGGGCCCGAGACGTATTCGCCGTATTCGGCGGTGTTCGAGATCGAGTAGTTCATGTTGGCGATGCCGCCTTCGTAGATCAGGTCCACGATCAGCTTCACCTCGTGCAGGCACTCGAAATAGGCCATCTCGGGCTCGTAGCCCGCTTCGACCAGCGTCTCGAAGCCCATGCGGATCAGCTCCACGAGGCCGCCGCAGAGCACGGCCTGCTCGCCGAAGAGGTCGGTCTCGCATTCCTGGCGGAAGTTGGTCTCGATGATGCCCGAGCGGCCGCCGCCGATGGCGGAGCAGTAGGAGAGGCCGATTTCCATCGCCTTGCCCGAGGCGTCCTGATGCACGGCGACGAGGCAGGGCACGCCGCCGCCCTTGACGTATTCGCCGCGCACGGTGTGGCCGGGGCCCTTGGGCGCCATCATGATGACGTCGACGCCGGGCTTGGGCTCGATCAGGCCGAAATGCACGTTGAGGCCATGCGCAAAGGCGATGGCGGAGCCTTCCTTCAGGTGGTCGTGCACGTGCTTTTTGTAGGTCTCGGCCTGCAGCTCGTCGGGCATGGTGAACATGATGACGTCGCACCAGGCGGCGGCTTCCTCGATGCCCATGACCTGCAGGCCCTCGCCCTCGGCCTTGGCGCGCGAGGGCGAGCCTTCGCGCAGCGCCACGACGAGGTTCTTGGCGCCCGAATCGCGCAGGTTCAGCGCATGGGCGTGGCCTTGGGAGCCATAGCCGAGAATGGCGACCTTCTTGTCCTTGATCAGGTTCACGTCGCAATCGCGGTCATAGTAAACGCGCATGATGATGGTCCTTTTCTTCGCCGGGGCGGTGTTCTCTGCAGGCACCATGGCCGAGCCGACAGGGCGAAGCGAGGAGGGATTCGAATGAATATGGCGGAAGTTTCGATGCTCGCATTCGCAAAACCTGCGTGATACGTGATTTTCATGCAGGACGACACCGACCGCCGCCTCCTGCGTCTCCTGCAGGAGACGCCGGACCTCTCCACCGCCGAGCTGGCCGACCGCGCCGGTCTCACCGCGATGCGCTGCGCGCGCCGGCTGGCGCGGCTGCAGGATGCGGGCATCATTCGCGGGCAACGCGCGGTGATCGACTGGAAGGCGCTCGGCTTCGAGGTGGCGGTGAGCCTGCGGGTGACGCTCGACAAGACCCAGCCGCGCGCCTTCGACGAGTTTCTCGCCGGCGCCCGCGAGGTGGCCGAGGTGATCGAGATCCAGACCTTGCTGGGCCGGGTCGATGTGCGGCTGCAGCTCGTCGCGCGTGATCTCGAGCATTACCGCGTCGTCTACCGCACCCGCATCCTCGCCCTGCCGCATATCGCCGATATCGAAAGCCTGATGACGGTGAGCGTGGTGAAATCCGAGGAGACGCTGCCGCTGTGAACGATCTCGACGCCACCGACCGCGCGATTTTGCGCGCGCTGAGCCGCGACGCCACGCGCCCCGCCGCCGATCTGGGCCGCAAGCTGGGCCTGTCGCAGCCCGCGGCATGGCGGCGCATCCGCCGCCTGCGCGAGATCGGCGCGCTGAAGGGCCGCAGGCTCGATCTCGACGCGGCGGCGCTGGGTTTCGGCGTGACGGTGTTTCTCGGGGTCAAGCTCGCCAATCGCGGCCGCGTCAGCCTCGAGGATTTCGAACGCGCGGTCTGCGCGATCCGCGAGGTGCAGACCGTCGAGCACGTGCTGGGGCTTCATGACTACCGGCTGCGGGTGGTAGCGCGCGATCTGGAGGATTTCGAGCGGGTGCTGCGCCGCCGGATCATGACGCTGCCCGGCATCGGCCCGGTCGAGGCCAATGTGCTGCTCTCGGAAGAGCGGCTGCCCGGCCCGCTCTAGCGTTCATGGCGGCAATGCCCCGCTCTAGCGGCCCTTGCCCAGCCCCAGCCGCATCAGCCCGCGCCGCAATGGCGCCACATCGTGCATCACGCCGAGCCCGAGACCGCGCAGCCCCTGCGCCAGCGGCCCGCCCGCCATGGCGAGGCGGTTGAGCGCGTCGATCCCGTGTTCGCGCAGCGCGATGTCGCCCGCGCGCCGCTCGGCATAGGTGTCGAGCATCGCCCGGTCGCCCAGGCCTTCGGGCCGCGCGGTGGCGAGATCGAGGAGGCAGGCGATGTCGGCGAGCGAGGTGTTGAGCCCCTGCGCGCCGATGGGCGGCATCACATGCGCGGCCTCGGCCACCAGCGCGACCCGCTGCGCGGTCAGCGCGCGCGCCGTCTGCATGACGATCGGCCAGGCCTGCCGTGCGGTGACGAGATGCAGCCGCCCCAGCACCCGCTCGGAGCGGGCCGTGGCCTCGATGTCGAAATCCGAAACCGGCAGCGCCGCCAGCCGCGCGATCTCGCGCCCCGGCTCCATCCAGATCACCGCCGAGGAGGGGCGTCCCTCGTGATCGGGCAGCGGCACGAGGGTGAACGGCCCGCCGGAGCGGTGCACCTCGATCGAGACGTTCTCATGCGGCTTTTCATGCGTGACGGCGAAGGCCAGCGCCTTTTGCCCGTAGCGCCGGGTCCGCAGGCCGATGCCGCAGGCCTCGCGCACCGGGCTTGCCCGCCCATCGGCGGCGATGACGAGCTTGGCGGCAACGCTGCTGCCATCGGTGAGCCGCACCAGCGCCCGGTCCTCGCGCCGGGTGAGCCCGGCAAAACCGGTCCCGGCGCGGAACTCGACCCGCTCCATTTCCTCGATCCGGGCGGCCATTTCGCGCCGCAGGAGCCAGTTGGGCAGGTTCCAGCCAAAGGGCAGGGGGCCGAGATCGGCGGCGTCGAAATCGCGGATGACGGGCGCGCCGCGCCCGGCCTCGACGATCCGCATCACCTGCAGCGGCGTGGCATGGGGGGCGAGACGCTCCCACAGACCGGCCTCATCAAGCAGCGCCTTGGCGGGCTGCAGGAAGGCGGTGGAGCGCAGATCCGCGCCGGTTTCGGCCATCTCGCGCACCGGCGGCGCGGGATCGACGCAAAGCACCGAGAAGCCGCGCGCGCCGAGGGCGGCCGCGGCCGAGAGCCCGGCGATGCCGCCGCCGGAGACGAGAATGTCGATCTGACGTGTCATGGGATGGAGATAGGCCGCGTGCCTGCGCTGGGAAAGCCCGTCACGCCAGCTGCGACACAAAGCCCGAAAGATCGTCGGTGTGGTGGTGGATATGGTCGGCCAGGCTGTCCTGCGGCGGGCCGACCAGCACGGTGCGCATCCCCATCGCATGCGGCACGGCGAGGTTGCGCGGATCGTCCTCGAACATCGCGCCCTGCTCGGGCGCGAGCCCGTCGAGCGCGAAGACCGCCTCGAAGGCGGCGCGCTGCGGCTTGGGCACGAGGCCGGCATGTTCCACGCCGTAGACCGCATCGAAGGCGCCGGTCAGCCCCCGCGCGGCGAGCACGCGGCGGGCATAGGGCTCGGAGCCGTTGGTATAGACGATGCGCCGCCCCGGCAGCGCGGCGATGGCGCGCGCAAGGGCCGGATCGGCATCGAGATGGCTCAGGTCGATGTCATGCACATTGACGAGAAACTCGTCCGCCGGCAGGCCGTGCTCGGCCATCAGCCCAGCCAGCGTCGTGCCGTGGCGCGCCCAGTAGTCGGCGCGCAGCCGGTCGGCCTCGGCGGCATCGACACCGAGCCGCGCCACCATCCAGTCGCGCATCTTCACCTCGATCTGGCTGAAGAGCCGGGCTTCGGGCGGGTAGAGCGTGTTGTCGAGGTCGAAGACCCAGGCCCGCACATGGGCGAATTCGGCGGCGATGTCGGTGAGGAGAGCTGTCATGCGCGCGACCCTAAGGGCACGGCGCGGGCGTCACAAGCGCCGCCGGGTTGCGGCCCTTCCGCTTGCGGGGCTATCGTCGTCCGACCCATCGGAAAGCCGCGCATGCAGGACACCAGACCCTCGCAGAAGGACGCCTACGGGCTGATCCTCGAATCGATCGACAGCGGCGCCTACCGCCCGGGCGACCGGCTGGTCGAAAGCGAGCTGGCCGACCGGCTCGGCGTGTCGCGCACGCCGGTGCGCGAGGCGCTGCAGCGGCTCGAGACGCAAGGGATGCTGACCCGCGACGGGCGCTCGCTGATCGTGGCCTCGCTCGATCACACGCAGCTGGCCGAGCTTTACGTAGTGCGCGGCGAGCTGGAGGGGCTGGCAGCAAGGCTCGCCGCGCGCCATGCCGCCCCCGAGGAGGTGCGCGTCCTGCGCGACATGCTCGAAGCCGACCGCGCGCTGGTCGACGACCCGGCCGCGCTGGCGCGCGCCAATCGCCGCTTTCACAAGCAGATCCACCTCGCCAGCCACAACCGCTTTCTCGTGCGCCAGCTCGATCTCGTGCATCGCTCGATGGCGCTTCTGGCCTCGACCTCGCTCGCGGCCGAGGGGCGCGGGCGCGGCGCGCTGGAGGAACACGCCGCCATCGTCGCCGCGATCGAGGCAGGCGACGGCGACGGGGCCGACCGCGCCTTGCGCGATCATATCAGCCACGCCTTCGTCACCCGGCTGAAGCTCGATGCCGAGAAGGTGGAGGCGGCGCGCTGACCGGCAGGGCCGTGGGCGCGAAGACGCCGTGCCGGGTCTTGTCCCAGTGGAAGGGGCGGCGCAGCAGCTGCCAGATCGCGCGCCACATGGCGATGGTGGCCAGCGGAAAATAGATCTGCAGCGTCGGTGCCCAGAGCGCGAGCCGGGGCTGGCCCGCGCGATGCGTGGCCAGCGCCGCGGTGGCATAGGTGATGGCCTCGGACCCCAGAAAGACGAAGAGCAGCACGCCGAAGCTGCCTTCGGGCAGCAAGGGGGTGATCGGGTGCAGCCCCAGCGGCACGAGCCAGAAGGACCACAAGAGCGGTGCCAGCGCGAATTGCGCCAAGGTGCCCAGGAACAGCACCTGCACCCCGAAGAAGCGCCAGGCCCCGAGCTCGCGCCACAGCCGCGCGGGGTCGTGCATGGCGACACCCCAGCTCATCGCATAGCCCTTGAGCCAGCGCGAGCGCTGCTTGATCCAGGGCCAGGCGCGGGCATTGGCCTCTTCGAGCGTGACGCTGTCGATCAGCTCGGTCCGGTAGCCATGCCGCGCGAGGCGCACGCCGAGATCCGCGTCCTCGGTGACGTTGTGGGCGTCCCAGCCGCCGACCGCTTCGAGCGCGTGGCGGCGCAAGAACAGGGTCGTGCCGCCCAAGGGCACCACCAGCCCCAGCCGTTGCAGCCCCGGCAGCATCACCCTGAACCAGCTCGCGTATTCGAGGGTGAAGCAGCGCGCGATCCAGTTGCTGCGGGCGTTGTAGTAATCGAGGACACCCTGCAGGCAGGCCGTCTGCGGCCCGCAGGCGGCAAAGCGCGAGACCACGCGCATCAACTGGTCGGGGGCGGGGGCGTCCTCCGCGTCATAGATGCCGATCAGGCTGCCGCGGGCGAAGAAGAGCGCGTAGTTCAGCGCGCGCGGCTTGGTCTGGACCCGTCCGCGCGGCACCACGACGATCTGCGCCCAGTCGGGCAGGGAGATGCGGGCCAGCGCCTCGCGGGTCTCGGCGTCGCCTTCCTCGACGATCAGGCACAGGTCGAGCCGGTCGCGCGGGTAATCGAGCCGGTCGAGGCGGGCGAGGAAGGGCGCGACCATGCGCCCTTCGCGCAAAAACGGCACCAGCAGCGAGACCACCGGCAGCCGGTCGGCCGATTGCGCGGCAAGCGCGGGGCTGCTTGCCGGGGGGCGCAGCATGACCAGGAGGGCGGCCAGCTTGAGCATGGCGTTGATGCTCAGCGTCACCACGCACAGGCCGCACAGGAGCGCCAGCGCCACCCCCGGCGCCAAAGCCGCCGCCAGGGCGGCACTCCAGATCAGCGCCAGCGCGACGCACCAGAGCGCCCGACGGCCCGCGCCCCGGCAGCTGAAGACCAAAGGAAGGCGCGCTTCCGCCCGGATCAGCAGGATCGGCGCGACCTGCGGCAGCAGCGCCGCGCGCAGGGCCGGCGCGCTGCAAGAGGCGAAGCGCGGCGCGCCGAACCCCGCGGCCTCGCATTGCGCCACCGCTTCGGCGCTGGGCGGTGCGCTGCACAAGATCACCACCCGCCCGCCGATCCGCCGCCAAGGCAGAACGCCCAGCCGCAGGGCCCGCAAGGCGCCGAAGCGGCGCAACAGCCGCGGGTCGGGCGGCATGCGGGCAAGGTCGATCTCGCCCCCTGCGCCGTGCCCATGGGCCGGGGCAGGCGGCGCGCCCTGGTCGGGCCAAGGAGGATCGGGCGCGAACATGGGGGCGTCCTTTCGCGAAAGTGCCGCCCGATGCTCGCGCCCGTTGGGTTAAGCTTGCGTTAACGCCTCAGCCGCGCCGCGCGTCCATCGCCTCGGTGAAGCGCTCGAACAGGTAGTAGCTGTCCTGCGGGCCGGGGCTGGCCTCGGGGTGGTACTGCACCGAAAAGACCGGGCGTTCGGTCATGCGGATGCCGCAGTTCGACCCGTCGAAGAGCGAGACATGGGTCTCGACCACGCCATCGGGCAGCGACTGGCTGTCGACGGTGAAGCCGTGGTTCATCGAGGTGATCTCGACCTTGCCGGTCTCGGTGTCCTTCACGGGATGGTTCGCGCCGTGATGGCCGTGGTTCATCTTGACCGTCTGCGCGCCCAGCGCGCGCGCCAGCATCTGGTGGCCGAGGCAGATCCCGAAGACCGGGATGTCGGACTGCTCCAGCACCGACTTGATCGCCGGCACCGCGTATTCGCCGGTCGCCGCCGGATCGCCCGGGCCGTTCGACAGGAACAACCCGTCGGGGTTCAGCGCGAGGATCTCCTCGGCGGTGGCTGTGGCGGGCAGCACGGTGACCTCGCAGCCCGAGGAGGCGAGGCTGCGCAGGATGTTGCGCTTGGCGCCGTAATCGACGGCGACGACCTTGTGACGCGGGTTGTCCTGCGTCTTGAAGCCGTCAGGCCAGGCCCAGCGCATCTCGTCCCAGCGATAGGATTGCACGCAGCTCACTTCCTTGGCGAGGTCGAGCCCGACGAGACCCTTGAACTCGCGCGCCTGCGCGACCAGCGCCTCGATGTCGAAATCGCCCTCGGGGTTGTGCTCGATCGCCACATGCGGCGCGCCCTGCTGGCGGATCGCCCGGGTCAGGCGGCGGGTGTCGATGCCGCCCATGCCGATCCGGCCGCGCCTGGCGAGCCAGTCCGACAGGGTCGCGGTGGCGCGCCAGTTCGACGGCTCGGTCGGGCTCCACTTGACGATCATCGCCGCGGCGACCGGATCGGCGGCCTCGTCATCCTCCTCGGTGGTGCCGGTGTTGCCGACATGCGGGAAGGTGAAGGTGACGGCCTGGCCCGCATAGGAGGGATCGGTCATGATCTCCTGATAGCCGGTCATCGCGGTGTTGAAGCACAGCTCGGCCACGGTGCGGCCCGGAGCGCCGAAGCCCTGTCCGTAGAACACGGTCCCGTCCGCGAGCGCGAGGCAGGCGGTCGGCTTGCCGAGATCGGAATGCGGCATGGCTCATTGCTCCTGTTTTGAAACCCGCCGCTACCTAGGGGCAGGGCGGGGAAGAATCAAGACGCCGCGGCACCCCGCGGCGCTTGTTGTCAGCTGCCGGCGAAACGGCTAGCGTGCCCGCTTGTGTCTGAAACAATCCGGAACGGACCAGATGACCCTGCGCGACAAGATCAACGCTTCGCTCAAGGATGCGATGAAGGCCAAGGAGGCCGACCGGCTCTCGACGCTGCGTCTCATCAATGCCGCCATCAAGGACCGCGACATCGCGGCGCGCGGCGAGGGCGAGGAGGGGCTGGTGCCCGACGAGGTGGTGCTGGCGATCCTCGGCAAGATGGTCAAGCAGCGCCAGGAAAGCGCGCGCGCCTATGACGAGGCCGGGCGGCTGGAGCTGGCCGAGAAGGAGCGCGCCGAGATCGCGGTGATCGAGGAATTCCTGCCGCGCCAGCTCAGCGAGGCGGAGGTCGAAAAGGCGGTGAACGAAGCCATCGCCGAAACCGATGCCGGCTCGATCCGCGACATGGGCCGGGTCATGGCGGCGCTCAAGGGGCGCTATGCGGGGCGCATGGATTTCGGTCGAATCGGCCCGCTGGTGCGCGAGCGGCTGAGCTGAGCCACGGGAACGCGGCGCCAGGGCTTCGCGTTTTACGGTCATCCGGAACAAGGAGGACCGACATGCCCGCACAATCCAAGGCGCAGCAGAAGGCGGCCGGGGCCGCGCTTTCGGCCAAGAGGGGCGACACCAAGGTCAAGGACCTCAAGGGTGCCTCGAAGGAGATGTACGACGACATGAGCGAATCCGAGCTCGAGGATTTCGCCCATACCAAGCGCGAGGATCTGCCCGACAAGAAGGGTTGAGTCGAAGCGGAACCGAAAAAGGGCGGCTCCCGACCGGGAGCCGCCCTTTGTCTTGGGGAAGGCGCCTTCAGCGGCGGCGCTGGCCGGAAACGGGAATGGGAATCGGGCGGTGCTGCGGGCGCGGCTGCGGCAGCAGGGCGTCGGCCAGACCTTCGAGGATGGCGCGTCCGGCCTTGGCCAGCCGGCGGGTCAGTTGTTTCGGCGCGGTGTTCTTTGGCATGACGAATCCTCCGTTGTCAGGAAAATGCCCGGATCGGGACCGGAGTTCCATCGACGACGTTACGACGCGGTGTCGCATCCGCGGTTCACCGCCGTCCGAGCCGTGCCAGGAGCCTCTGCAGGCTCTCGGCCAGCGCCCGGCGTTCCTCTTCGGGCAGAAAGGCGCCAAGCTCGACCTCGCGCCCGTTGCCGCGCAGGGTGAGATAGGCGGGCACCGGGCGCTCGCCCTCGTGCAGCGTCAGCTCGACCCAGTAGGGATCGGCCTCCCAGACCCGCTCGGCGCGGCCCCGGTCGCGCCGGGTCAGGCGGATCGTCCCGTCGCGGATCTCCAGCCGCTCCAGCACCTCGCCATCGCGGTAGCTGCGCGCCAGCGCCCACCAGATGCCCGCCACGGCGGCGCCGAGAAAGGGCAGCAGGACCCATAATACCGGCGTGCCCAGCATCGTGAGCAAGGGCAGGGCGATCAGTGCCGCCGTACCGCCGATGAAGGCGACGAAGCCGCGCTTGGGCAGGGAGCGGTGCGGCCAGAGCTGCAGCTCGGCCTCGACGGGGCCCTGCGGGGCGGGGCGCTTCGTCCATTCATGCGGCATCGGGCAATCCGGCGGGGGGGGATGAAAAAAGGGCCCGGCGTTTCCGCCGGGCCCTCGGGGTCATGTCGCGGGCCATGCCTCAATGGGCGTGGCTGCGGTCCCAGTCGCTCTGCTTGGGCAGCGTCTCGAAGGTGTGCTCCGGCGGCGGCGAGGGCAGGGTCCATTCCAGCGTGTCGGCATACTCGTTCCAGGGGTTGGCGACGTTGATCCGCTTGCCCTTGGCGAGGGTGTAGAACAGCACCACGATGAAGAACACGAAGGAAGCGAAGGCCAGGAAGGCGCCGAGCGAGGAGACGAGGTTCCAGGTGGCGAAGGCCTCCGGGTAGTCGATGTAGCGGCGCGGCATGCCCTGACGGCCCAGGAAGTGCTGCGGGAAGAAGGTGATGTTCGCACCGATGAACATCATCCAGAAGTGGATCTTGCCCGCGAGCTCAGGCAGCATCTTGCCGGTCATCTTCGGGAAGTAGAAGTAGATCCCCGCGAAGATGCCGAACACGGCGCCCAAGCTCATCACGTAGTGGAAGTGCGCCACGACGTAGTAGGTGTCGTGATAGGCGCGGTCGATGCCGGCCTGGGACAGGACGATGCCGGTCACGCCGCCCACGGTGAACAGGAACAGGAAACCGAAGGCCCAGAGCATCGGCGTCTTGAACTCGACCGAGCCGCCCCACATCGTCGCGATCCAGGAGAAGATCTTAACCCCGGTCGGCACCGCGATGACCATGGTGGCCATCATGAAGTAGGACTGCTGCGTCAGCGACATGCCCACGGTGTACATGTGGTGCGCCCAGACGACGAAGCCGAGCACGCCGATCGCCACCATCGCGTAGACCATCGGCAGGTAGCCGAAGATCGGCTTCTTGGAGAAGGTCGCGATCACGTGGCTGATGATGCCGAAGGCGGGGATGATGATGATGTAGACTTCCGGGTGGCCGAAGAACCACAGGATGTGCTGGTAGAGGATCGGGTCGCCGCCGCCCGAGGGCTGGAAGAACGAGGTGCCGAAATTGCGGTCGGTCAGCAGCATGGTGATCGCGCCGGCCAGAACGGGCAGGGCCAGGAGGATCAGCCAGGCGGTGACGAAGATCGACCAGGCGAAGAGCGGCACCTTGTGCAGCGTCATGCCCGGCGCGCGCATGTTGAGGAAGGTGGTGATGATGTTGATCGCGCCGAGGATCGAGCTTGCGCCCGAGACGTGGACGGCGAAAATCGCGAGATCCATCGACATGCCCGGCTCGGAGGTCGAGAGCGGCGGGTAGAGCACCCAGCCCACGCCCGAGCCCGCCTGGCCGTTGCCGCCCGGCGAGAAGAGCGAGGCGAGGCCCAGCGCCACGCCGGCGATGAACATCCAGAAGGAGAGGTTGTTCAGCCGCGGGAAGGCCATGTCCGGCGCGCCGATCTGCAGCGGCATGAAGTAGTTGCCGAAGCCGCCGAACAGCGCGGGGATGACGACGAAGAACATCATCAGCACGCCGTGATAGGTGATCGCGACGTTCCACATGTGGCCGTTGGGGGTACAGGCCTCGGTGGCGCTGGGCACCCAGGAGCGCAGCACCGTCATGATCGGGTTGGCGCTGACGTTTTCGGTGCACATGAACTGCACGCCCGGCTGCATCAGCTCGAGCCGCATGTGAATGGTCAGCATCACCGACAGCAGGCCCACGAAGCCCGCCGCGAAGAGATACAGGATCCCGATGTCCTTGTGGTTGGTGGACATGAACCAGCGGGTGAAGAAGCCCCGCTTGTCCTCATGTCCGTGGCCGTGGATGGCGGCGTCTGCCATGTGGCTCTCCCGAGTTTGGTTGCCTGACGGGCCCGCACGCGAGCACGCGCAGGCAATTGGCGTCCTTCTAGAAGGAGATCGCGGCCGGGGCAACGGTCAGGACGCCGCAGGAGACCGATTGCAACGGGGCGGGGCGGAAGGGGCTCAGAGCGCTGCGGCGCGCCGCAGGGGGCCTTCGAAATACGCCGCAAAGCCGCGCTCGAGCGCGATGTCGAGATCGGCCATGGTCACCGGCAGGCCGAGATCGACGAGGCTGGTCACGCCGTGCTCGGCGATGCCGCAAGGCACGATGCCGCCGAAATGCGACAGGTCCGGCTCCACGTTGATCGCCAGCCCGTGGAAGCTCACCCATTTGTGCAGGCGGATGCCCAGGGCGGCGATCTTGTCCTCGGCCACCGCGCCCGAGGCGGTCAGCGGCTTGTCGGGGCGCTGCACCCAGACGCCGACGCGGCCCTCGCGCAGCTCGCCGGTGACGTTGAGCTCGGCCAGCGTGCCGATGATCCAGCCCTCCAGCGCCTTGACGAAGGCGCGCACGTCGCGGCCGCGTTTGCCGACATCGAGCATCACGTAAGCGACGCGCTGGCCCGGCCCGTGATAGGTGTATTGCCCGCCGCGCCGGGTCTGGTGCACCGGAAAGCGCTCGGGGTCGGTCAGGTCGGCGGGCTTGGCCGAGGTGCCGGCGGTATAGAGGGGCGGATGCTCAAGCAACCAGACCGCCTCTTCGGCCTCGCCTGCGGCGATCGCCTTCGCGCGGGCCTCCATGGCGGCGACGGCCTCCTCATAGGGCGTCAGCCCGTCGCTCACGATCCAGTCCACCATGCCCGCGCTCCGCTTCGCTTTCCTCGCAGATGGGGTGGCGCGCGGGGGGCGAAAAGTCAAAGCCCGCCGCCGCGGGCGATTTTTCCGTGCTTGACGCCGGGTCCGGTGAAATTCGCTCTTGCGCTCCCCCGAAGCCCAAGGCTATGAGGCCGCCATCCTACCTGATCACGTGCGGTCGTGGCGGAATTGGTAGACGCGCAGCGTTGAGGTCGCTGTGGGGTAACACCCGTGGAAGTTCGAGTCTTCTCGACCGCACCATTCAGGCAGGCCCGCCGGCACGGCGGGCCGCCGGAGCCCCCCCAGAAAAGCAAGAGTGACGTCGGGCAGATCATGCCCGTTTTCGAGTCCGCGATATCGCCGGGCTCTTTCTCGTTCGCAGCCCCCAAAACCCTGTCTTTCGAATGTGTCGATTTGCGACATCCCCTTGTCCATGAGCGACAGGGATTGCAGCTCATTGGGTTGCATTCCGCGGAAAATACAATTTGAAGTTGTCGCGTTTTTGGCCGATTTTCACTGCGTCATCCCGCCGCATTGAGATCCGCAACCCCCAGCATGGGCGGGCGATCGCGCCGCGCTGCAGCGCGTCTTACCCAGCGTAATTTCCAATGTCGGGCTAAGCGGTTGCAATGCAATGGGCAGCTTGCTTTAGTCTTGCTTACAAGTGCGGAAATAATCCGCCGACACAACAACAGGGAGCGAGGCTTGGCCCAAGGCTCGAGTTCGGAAGCGTTCGTGGAGTTCGAACGCGTACAGAAAAGCTATGACGGCGAGAAGCTCGTCGTGAAGGATCTCAACCTTGCCCTGCCCAAGGGCGAATTTCTGACCATGCTGGGGCCGTCCGGGTCGGGCAAGACCACCTGCCTGATGATGCTCGCGGGCTTCGAGACCGCCACCCATGGCGAGATCCGGCTCGACGGCAAGTCGATCAACAACATCCCGCCGCACAAGCGCGGCATCGGCATGGTGTTCCAGAACTACGCGCTGTTTCCGCACATGACGGTGGGGGAGAACCTCTCCTTCCCGCTCGAAGTGCGCAAGCTGGGCAAGTCCGAGCGCGAGAAGAAGATCGCCCGCGCCCTCGACATGGTGCAGATGGGCGAGTTCAAGAACCGCCGCCCGACCCAGCTTTCGGGCGGCCAGCAGCAGCGGATCGCGCTGGCCCGCGCGCTGGTGTTCGAGCCCGAGCTGGTGCTGATGGACGAGCCTTTGGGCGCGCTCGACAAGCAGCTGCGCGAGACGTTGCAGTTCGAGATCACCGAGCTGGCGCACCGCCTGGGCATCACCGTGGTCTATGTCACCCACGACCAGACCGAGGCGCTGACCATGTCCGACCGGGTCGCGGTGTTCGACGACGGGCGCATCCAGCAGCTCGCGCCGCCCGACGAGCTTTATGAAAAGCCGCAGAACAGCTTCGTCGCGCAGTTCATCGGCGAGAACAACACGCTCGACGGCGTAGTCGAGGAGATCGGCCCCAATTCCTGCCTCGTGCGGCTCGACGATGGCGAGCTGATCGACGCGCTGCCGGTCAATGTCACCGATGTCGGCCAGCGCACCCGCGTCTCGATCCGGCCCGAGCGGGTCGAATCCAACATCGAGCGCCTGCACCCCGACGCGCACACGCTGCCCGCCGTGGTGCAGGAGTTCATCTACATGGGCGACACCTTCCGCACGCGGCTCAAGGTCGCCGGGCATGACGACTTCGTCATGAAGACGCGCAACGCCCCCGACCAGCCGCGGCTCAAGCCGGGTCAGGAAATCCGCATCGGGTGGTTGCCCGAGGATTGCCGCGCGCTCGATCCCTGAGATCGGCCGCGCAACCGCGCCCCTTCCCGAGGAAGGGCGCGGCCAATGCGGGGCGTCGTCACCCGGACCGCGCGCCCTGTGAAACCAAGAACCGGGTAAACAACGGGAGTTCTACATGAACATCACTCGTCTTCTGACGGCCAGCACCGCGCTCGTGGCCACGGCGACCATCGCCAGCGCCGAGAGCCACGTGGAAATGGCCAATGAGATGACCATCGTCAGCTGGGGCGGCGCCTATCAGGAAAGCCAGCTCAAGGCCTATGTCGAGCCCTACCAGGAAATGCACCCCGAGGTGTCGATCACCTGGGACGAAAGCTCGGCCGAGGCCGTGGCCAAGCTGCGCGCCCAGAACGAGGCCGGCAACGTCACCTGGGATCTCGTCGACGCCACCGCCGCCGACGCGATGCGCCTGTGCGACGAGGGTCTCGCCATGGAGATCGACCCCGACGAGGACCTCGCGCCCGCGCCCGACGGCACCCCGGCCTCCGAGGATTTCGGCGAGGAGATGCTGGTCTCCGACTGCTTCATCCCGCAGATCGCCTATTCCTACACCTTCGGCTATCGCAACGATGTCGCCGAATGGGACGGCAAGGAACCCACCAGCGTCTGCGACGTCTTCGACACCGAGACCTTCCCGGGCCAGCGCAGCCTCGAGAAGCGGCCGCACAACAACCTCGAATGGGCGCTGATCTGCGACGGCGTGCCCTATGAGGAAGTCTATGACGTGCTCGAGACCGAGGAAGGCCAGGACCGCGCCTTCGCCAAGCTCGACACCATCAAGGACGAGACAATCTGGTGGTCCTCGGGCGCCGACACGCCGCAGCTTCTCGCCGATGGCGAGGTGGTCTTCGGCTCGACCTATAACGGCCGCCTGTTCAGCCTGATCGTCGAGCAGGACCAGCCCGTGAACATGATGTGGGACACCCAGTCCTACGATCTCGACGGCTGGATCATCCCCGAGGGTCTCGACGAGGCGTCGCTCGCCCGCGTCAAGGACTTCCTCTACTTCGCGACCGACACCCAGCGTCTCGCGGACCAGGCCAAGTACATCTCCTACGGCCCGGCCCGCAAATCCTCCGCGCCGCTGGTGGGCGAGCACGCCGAACTCGGGATCGACATGGCGCCGCACATGCCGACCAACCCCGAGAACTCGAAAGGCGCCTTCGTGCAGAACTACGAATGGTGGGCCGACTACCGCGACGACCTGGATGCCAAGTTCCAGGCCTGGCTCGCGCAGTAAGGCCGCGCGCCTGAGTGCATGAGGGGGCGGGGCCGCATCGGCCCCGTCCCACCCCCAATACCGGAGGCATGATGACCGACAGCGCGACGACACCCCCGAGCCAGCCGATGGCGGTGCTTCCGGGCGGCGAGGTGACCGAAGACGGCCCGATGCTGGCCGCCGATGGCCGACCTCTCAAGCACAGCCTGAACCGGGCGCTGCGCCGCGAGAAGCTGCGCGCCTTCCTGCTGGTTTCGCCGCTGCTGATCTTCATCCTCGTCGCCTTCGTGGCGCCGATCGCGGAGATGCTGTTCCGCTCGGTCGAGAACCAGATCGTCTCCGAGACCCTGCCGCGCACCGTGGTCGCGCTGCGCGAGGACCAGAACCTCCCCGAGGAGGCCCCCGGCGAGCCGGTCTACGAGGCACTCTACACCGATCTCTTCATCGCCGCCGAATACAAGTCGCACACCCGCCTCGGCAGCCGCCTGAACTATGAGCAGACCGGTCTCAGCTCGCTGTTTCGCGGCACCGGCCGCGATGTCGGCCGCTTCGACACCGATATCTACACCGACCAGTTCATCGAGGCCGAGCCCGCGCTCGAGGACCCGGTCGCCTGGTCGAACTGGATGGCCGACGAGGAGATCCGCGCGGCGCTGCCCCAGACCGCCGATGTCTGGGATGCCTGGGTCAAGCTCACGGTCGAGGCCAACGAGGACGACCCGCTCGAGGAGGATGTCGAGGATTTCGTCTATGCCGCGCTCTACCGCGATCTCGCGAACGGGGCTGCACCGGCCGGGTTCCCGGATGTCGACGTCTCCGGCTTCGAGACCGTCTCGATCAAGGCTTTGTTCGAGGAATCGGACGAGGACTGGGTCGATCCGCAGATCTGGCAGGTCATCGAGACCTACAGCCCGGCCTATACCGACGGCTATTTCCTGAACTCGATCGACATGATGAACGGCCCCGACGGCGACGCGCAGATGCGTCCCGACGACGAGCGGATCTATCTCAAGCTGTTCTGGCGCACCATGTGGATGTCGCTGGCGATCACCTTCTCCTGCATCGTGCTGGGCTACCCGATCGCCTATCTGCTCTCGACCCTGCCGCTGCGCTCGGCCAACGTGCTGATGATCCTCGTGCTCCTGCCGTTCTGGACCTCGCTTCTGGTGCGAACCTCCGCCTGGAAGGTGCTGCTGCAACAGCAGGGCGTGATCAACGACACGCTGGTCTGGCTCGGCATCGTGTCGGACGCCAACCGCCTGACGCTGATCAACAACGCCACCGGCACGATGATCGCGATGACGCATATCCTGCTGCCCTTCATGATCCTGCCGCTCTACTCGGTGATGAAGACGATTCCGCCGAGCTACATGCGAGCCGCGAAATCCATGGGCGCGAATGACTGGACCGCCTTCTGGCGCGTGTTCTTCCCGCTCTCGATCCCGGGCATCGGCGCGGGCTCCATCCTCGCCTTCATCCTGTCGATCGGCTACTACATCACGCCCGAGATCGTCGGCGGCACCTCCGGCGTGTTCATCTCGAACCGGATCGCCTACCACATCTCGTCCTCGCTGAACTGGGGCCTCGCGGCCGCCTTGGGCTCGATCCTGCTGGCGCTCGTGCTCACGCTCTACTGGCTCTACGACCGCATCGTCGGCATCGACAACGTCAAGCTGGGAGGCTGAGAGAATGGCTGCACTTCCCCCCTATGCCTCGACCGGCCAGAAGGTCTGGCATTATTCCTACCTCGTGATCTGCGCGGCGATCTTCTTCTTTCTCATCGCGCCGATCCTCATCATCATCCCGCTGTCGTTCAACGCCGAGAACTTCTTCACCTTCACGCCCGAGATGCTGGCGCTGGACCCCGAGGGCTACTCGACCAAGCATTACCGCGATTTCTTCACCAACCCCGACTGGCAGGTGCCCTTGTGGAACTCGCTGAAGATCGCGCCGGTCGCGACCTTCCTGTCGGTGGCGCTGGGCACGCTCGCGGCCATCGGCCTGAGCCAGCCGCATGTGCCGTTTCGCCGGGCGATCATGGCGATCCTGATCTCGCCGATGATCGTGCCGCTGATCATCTCGGCGGCCGGGATGTATTTCTTCTACAGCCGGATCGGCCTGCAGGGGACCTATTGGGGCGTCGTGCTCGCCCATGCGGCGCTGGGTATTCCCTTCGTCATCATCACCGTGACGGCGACGCTGGTGGGCTTCGACCGCTCGCTGACGCGGGCGGCGGCGAATCTCGGGGCAGGGCCGGTGCGCACCTTCTTCAAGGTGCAGATGCCGCTGATCCTTCCGGGCGTGGTCTCTGGCGGCCTTTTCGCCTTCATCACCTCCTTCGACGAGGTGGTGGTGGTGCTCTTCGTCGGCTCGGCCGGGCAGAAGACGCTGCCCTGGCAGATGTTCACCGGCCTGCGCGAGCAGATCTCGCCCACCATCCTCGCCGCCGCGACGGTGCTGATCTCGATCTCGGTGGTGCTTCTGGTGACGCTCGAAGTGCTGCGGCGGCGCTCGGAGCGGCTGCGCGGCATGAGCCCGGGCTGATCCGCGCGACATCGACGCAAGAAAAGAACGCCCCGCGGATCATTCCGCGGGGCGTTTCACGTTGAACAGGCCTAGGGAAGCAGCGCCAGCCAGAGCGTCGCGCTGAGCACCGAGGCCGCCGTGCCGATCAGCACCGCCGAGGCCGCGACCCGCTTGGCATGGCCATAGATCGAAGCGAAGAGATAGGCGTTCACCCCCGGCGCCATCGCCGCGGTGATGATCGCCGAGCGGAAGGCTTCGACCGACAGCCCGGCCATCGATCCCAGCCCCCAGACCACCGCCGGATGCAGCACCAGCGAAACCGCCACGACATAGAGGATCACCCGCATGTCGCCCTCGGGGCGGTAGCGGTAGAGGATGCCGCCAAGACCGAACAGCGCCGCCGGCAGCGCCGCGCGCGCCATCAGTTCCAGCGCCTCGATCAGCATCTCGGGCAGCGGCAGCCCCGAGAGGTTCACCACCGCGCCGAGACCGATCCCGAGGATCAGCGCGTTGCGCCCCATGCCGCGCAACACCCGGCCCGGAAGCCGCCACAGCGACCCGCCGCCCGCCTTCACGAGCTCCATCGCGGTGATGCCCACCGCGTAGCAGAAGGGCGAATGCAGCGCGATGATCGCGAAATTGGCCTGCAGCGCATCCGCGCCGTAGGCCCGCTCGGTGATCGGCAGGCCCAGAAGCAGCGAGTTCGAGAACAGGCCGACGAAGCCGATCGCCACCGCGTCTTCCCAGACGCGTCCGAAGATCAGCCGTGCGCCGAAGAGCCCGGCGAAGAATCCCGCCAGGGCGCCCGCGTAGAAGCTGCCCAGAAGGGGGAGGTTGAACTCCTGCGACAGGTCGAGCCGCGTGATGGCGAGAAACAGCAGGCAGGGGATCGCGAAGCCCTGGGCGAACTTCATCAGCCCGTCGATCGCCGCCTCACCGATCCAGCCGCGCCAGGCGGCGAGATAGCCAAAGCCCAGCACCAGAAAGACCGGCAGCGTGACGGTGAGCAGCAGGATCATCTTCGGACCTCCGCGCGGGCGGTGGCCGCACTATTGCCGGTTTGCGAAAAGGCGAAGGGAAGACCCCTTCGCCTAGATGTCGAAGGAGAGCGTCATCCCGTCATGGGCCGGGACGACATGCTCGGGCGTCTCGGCCGCGACGGTGGCGTAGTCGAGATCGTAATGCATGTTGGTCAGCACGGCGCGCTTCGGCGCGGCACGCGCGATCCAGTCGAGCGTCAGCGCGAGATGGGCATGGCTGGGATGCGGCGCGCGGCGCAGCGCGTCGACGATCAGGCAGTCGAGCCCCTCGAGATGCCGCCAGGCGGCTTCGGGGATCTCGTTGACATCGGGCAGATAGGCCAGCCCCGCGCAGCGAAGGCCCAGCGCCGAGATGTTGCCATGCACGAGGTCGAAGGGCATGAGGCGGATCTCGCCGCCCGCGCCGGTGACACTGATCTCGCCTCCGATCGGGTGCAGGTCGCAGATCGGCGGGTAATCCGAGCCCGGCGGCGTCTCGAAGGCATAGCCGAAACGCGCCATCAGCGCCTCGGTCGTCGGCGCATCGGCCCAGCATTGCAGCCGGGCGCGCATGTTGAAGGCGATCATCCGCAGGTCGTCGATGCCATGCACGTGATCGGCATGGGCATGGGTCCAGACCACGCCGTCGAGCGCGCCGACCTCCGCCGCGAGCATCTGCGCGCGCAGATCGGGCGAGGTGTCGATCAGCACGCGGGTGACGCCGCCCGGCCCGAAACGGCTCAGCAGCAGCGAGCAGCGGCTGCGCGCATTGCGCGGCTCGGCGGGGTCGCAATCGCCCCAGCGATTGCCGAGGCGCGGCACGCCGCCCGAGGAGCCGCAGCCCAGTATCCGCGCCTCCAGCCGGTCGCTCATGCCGGGCTCCAATCCGCGGCCTTGGCAAAGAGCCGGTCGAAGTTCTCGGACGTGCGCGCCGCGAAATCGGGCAGGGACAGGCCGAACAACTCCGCGCCGACCTTGGCCGTATGCGCGGTATAGGCCGGCTCGTTGCGCCGCCCGCGATGCGGAGGCGGCGCAAGATAGGGGCTGTCTGTCTCGACGAGGATCCGGTCGAGCGGGGCATTGCCGAAAATCTCGCGCAGCTCCCCCGAGCGCGGGAAGGCGGCGATGCCCGACATCGAGAGGTAGAAGCCGAGATCGAGCGCCGCGCGGCCCAACGCCGCGGAGGAAGAGAAGCAGTGCATCATGCACTCATACGCACCCGCCGCGTGTTCCTCGGCAAGGATGCGCGCCATGTCGTCATCGGCGTCACGCGCATGGATGATCAGCGGCAGCCCGGTGCGCCGCGCCGCCTCGATATGGATGCGCAGGCTCTCCTGCTGCACGTCCTTGCTCTCGGCAGTGTAGTGGTAATCGAGCCCGGTCTCGCCGATGCCGACCATCTTCGGGTGCTCGGCCAGCGCCACCAGATCCTCGACCGAGGCGAGCGGCTCATCGGCGGCGCTCATCGGGTGGGTGCCCACGGCCCAGAACACCGGGTCATGCGCCTCCGAAATGGCGCGCACGGAGTCGGCGTTCTTGAGCTTGGTGCAGATCGTGACCATCCGGGTCACGCCCGCATCGAGCGCGCGCGCGATCACCGCCTCGCGTTCCTCGGCGAAATCGGGGAAATCGAGGTGACAATGCGCGTCGACGAGCTGGAAATCTTTGGAAGTCATCTGGCCTCAGGCTGCGGCGACACCGGTCGCCATCGCTTCGATCCTCAAGAGCATATCTAGAAGCAGCGCCGAAGGGTCAAGGTTGACCGCCCGCCCGTGCCGCGCGCGGGCCGACAGCTCCTGGCTCAGCTCGGCCACGCGCCGGGCCGCCCGCGCATCGGGTGCCAGCATCGCCAGCAGCCGCGCCTCGCCCTCGGCGCCCTGCATTTCGGGCGCGCCCATCAGCCCGGCGCGCGCGGCGCGGGTGAGCAGCAGGTCGATCAGGTCGAGCATCAGCGCGAAGTGCGCCTCCGCCCCCTTGCCGGCGCAGGCATTGGCCATGGCGATGGCGCGGGGCCGGTCGATATGCGGCAGGCCCGACAGAAGCGCCACCAGCGCGGCATAAAGCGCGCGCCCGTCCGATTGCGCGATCCGCGCGGCCCCGCCCACGGAGCCCGCCGCCAGCACGGAAAGCGCCTCGGGCGCCTCATCCGCGACCCCGGCCTGCGCCAGCGCCTGCGACAGCGCATCAGGGGCGAGCGGGCGAAGCCGCAGCACCCGGCAGCGCGAGCGGATGGTGGGCAGGAGACCGGAAGGCTGATGCGCGATCAGCATCAGCGTGGTGTTGGCGGGCGGCTCCTCCAGCTCCTTGAGAAGCGCGTTGGCCGCCGAGACGTTCATCTCGTCGGCGGCGTCGACGATCACCGCGCGGTGGCCGCCATCGGTCGAGCTGAGATGGAAGAAGCTCTTGAGCTTGCGCATCTCCTCGACCCGGATCTGCGCCGAGAGCCTGTCGCCCTTGTCGTTCGGGCCTCGCTTCAGAACGAAGAGCCGCGGATGCGATCCGGCCCGGATGCGCCGCAGGTCGGGATCGTCATCGGGCATGTCGAGCCCATGGGAGGCGTCCCGCCCCGCCAGCAGATGCGCCGCGATGCGGTAGGCCAGCGTCGCCTTGCCCACGCCCATCGGCCCGGTCAGAAGCCAGCCCGAATGCAGCCGCCCGCCCGCCTGTGCCGCGAGAAACTCGGCCTCGGCCGCCTCCTGCCCGATCAGCCGCCGCGTCTCGCGCGGGTGGGGCAGGCCGGGCAGGCCGGTCGGATCGGGAAGATCCTCGCTCATGGCGCAGAACCGATGCGGGGCAGGGCGATTTCGGCGATCTCGGCGGCGATGGCCTCGGGCGCGCGGTCGCCGTCGATCACGCGAAACCGCTCGGGCGCTGCGGCGGCGAGGGCGAGAAACCCCGCGCGCAGCGTCTGCTGGAAGCCGAGCCCCATCTCCTCGAACCGGTCCTCGCCCGAGCCGCGCGCCAGCCCGCGCGCGAGCGCCTTGGCCGGGTCCATGTCAATGAGAAAGGTCAGCTCCGGCTCCGCGCCGATCATCAGTGCGTGCAGCCGGTCGACCGTCTCGCGCAGGTCGCCGCGCGTGGCGCCCTGATAGACGCGGGTGCTGTCGGCGAAGCGGTCGGTGATGACGGTATGGCCTCGGGCCAGCGCCGGGCGGATGGTCCGCTCCAGATGGTCGCGCCGCGCGGCGGTGAAGAGCAAAAGCTCCGTTTCGGCCGACCAGCGGCCCGGATCGCCGGTGAGCAGGAGCTGCCGGATCTCCTCGGCGCCGGGGCTGCCGCCCGGCTCGCGGGTGAGCTGCGCTTCATGGCCCGCGGCGCGCAGGCGCTCGGCCAGGCACCGGGCCTGCGTCGACTTGCCCGAGCCGTCGATGCCCTCGAAGCTGATGAAGAGACCGGCTGTCACCGGCTCAGGTTTCGTCGGCCGCGGCCGGCTCGGCCTCGGTCTCCACCGGCTCGTCGGCCGGCGTGACCGCCATCGGGTCGAGCCCGGGCAGGGTCAGCCCCTCGGGGCCGAAGCGGTTAAACAGCACCGAGGCCGCGACCTTGACCCGCGGCATGAAGCCGCCGCGCGCCACCGCCGTCTCGGCCACCAGCGGCACCCGCGTCGCGGGCATCCCCTCGCGGGCGATGACCAGCTCGGCCAACTCCTGCCCCGCTTCGATCGGGGCCTCGATCGGGCCCTGATAGACCACCTCGGCCTCGACGTCGTCCCTCGACATGGCGGGCATCAGCAGCGACAGATCCTCGGCCAGCGCCAGCCCGACGCGGCTCTGCTCGCCCATCCAGACCTCGGCCTCCGAGATCCGGGTGCCGGCCTCGCCGATATCGCGCTGGGCGAACTGGCGGAACGACCAGTTGACGATCCGCTCCGCCTCGACCCGGCGCGACTGGGTGCTGTCGAGCCCGGTGATCACGAATATCACCCGCCGGTCGTCCTGCTTGGCCGAGCCCACGAGCCCGTAGCCCGCCTCGGAGGTGTGGCCGGTCTTGAGCCCGTCGGCGCCGATGCCGAGCCCGAGGATCGGGTTGCGGTTCTGGCTGTTGGAGGGCACGCGGCCGTCGAATTCGAATTCCTGCTCGGCGAACATCGGGTAGAAGGTCGGAAAGTCGCGGATCAGCGCGCTGGCGAGGATGCCGAGATCGCGCATCGACATGCGCTGGCGCGGATCGGGCCAGCCATTGGAATTGGCGAAGGTGGAGTTCTCCATGCCCATCTCGCGCGCCCGCTCGGTCATCAGCCGGGCAAAGCCCGCCTCGGTCCCGTCGGGCGAGAGCGCCTCGGCCAGCACGGCGGAGGCATCGTTGCCCGACAGCACGACCACGCCGCGCAGCAGATCCTCGACCCGGACCCGGTCGGTGGTGTCGAGGAACATCGAGGAGCCGCCATAGGAGGCGGCGTGTTCGGAGACGGGCAGGCGCTGGTCGATCGAGAGCCGCCCCGAGGCGATCGCCTCGAAGGCCATGTAGAGCGTCATCAGCTTGGACATCGAGGCGGGCGGCAGCGGCTCGTCGGCGTTCTTGGCCAGAAGCTCGGTCCCGGTGGTGTGATCGAGCACATAGGCGGCGCGGGCCGGGGTGTCGAAGGTCTGGGCATGCGCCACACGGGCCAGCGGGGCCAAGGCCATGAGCGCGGCGGCGGCAAGAAAGACGGCACGGATCATCGAGGTCGCTCCGGTCGGTTGTCGGGCCGCGCGGCGGCGGCCGGAAGGAAGGGGCGGGGGCGGGCCGGTTCCGGTCCGCCTCCCGGATCAGTTTCGCACGAAATAGGCATCCGTGAAGCCCAGCGCCTTGACGCGGGCCAGCGCGGCCTCGCGCGCGGCGGCGGTGTCGGCGGGACCGACCACGACGCGCCAGTAGGTCGCGCCCTGGATCTCGGAGGCGACGACACGCGCGGCCAGCCCCTCCACCTCCATCGCGGTGGCGGTGTTGCGGGCATTGTCCTCGATCGAAAAGATGCCGATCTGGATGAAGGGGCGATCGAGCGCGCTTTGCGGCGCGGGGGGCGATGCCGGGGCGGGGGCCGGTGCGGCCTCGGCGGCGGCGCTTTCGGCGGGCTCCGCCGGCGGCAGCGGCACGGCGGCGATCGGGGTGGGATCGTCGAAATCGGTGGTGGCGCCGGGGGCTTCGGGGGCCTCGCTCTCGTCGCGGCGCAGCGCGGTGACATTGAGCGTCGCCGGCGCGCCGGCGAGCATGCCCAGCGCGCCCGCGGCCTCGGAGCTGACCTGCAGCGCCGGGCCCGGCGCCTCGCGCTCGCGCCGGAACAGCGCGCCGATCACGAAGCGGCCATTGGCCTCGTTGCGGATGACGACCTGGCCGATCTGTTCGACATCGACCTCCGGATAGGCCACCCAGACGCCCCCCAGCGAGGGCCGCCCGTCCCACAGGCCCGGTTCGGTGACCTGGAACACCCCCGGCGCCTCCACGTCGCGCGAGACGATCTCGGTGCGGCGCGCATCGGGCCCCGAGGCGGGTCCGGCATCGCCGCAGGCGCCAAGGGCGCCCAGCGCGCCCAGCAGCATGACGACCGGCCGCGCAGGAATGGTGGCTGGCATATGTGCTCCCTCGATTGCCCCGCTCAGGCCGTTGTCCGGCCCGCTCTTTTGTTTCGGCATGGTGTCGCACATCTCGGCGCGATCCACGACGCGCGGCGAACATATCGGGGGTGGCGATGCATGGAAAGCCGGTAGCGCGACCCGATCCCCGAAAATCGCGTGATCCCGCCTCTTCCCGAATCGCGGCGCAGTGCTTAGGGCAAGCCCGCCGGAGGAGTGGCAGAGTGGTCGATTGCAGCGGTCTTGAAAACCGCCGTGCGTGAGAGCGTACCGTGGGTTCGAATCCCACCTCCTCCGCCAGCATGCCCACCGCCACCCGATCGCCCTGGGGTCAAGGGGTGCGGTGCAAATCCAGCGCCAGCCGCAGATGCCGCTCCATGTCGTCGCACCGCGCCCGCAATGCGGCTTCGTCGATGTCGAGCCCGTCGTACAGCGCCCTCTTGGGCGGGATAGGTCGCGTCCGACAGGCCGATGCGGTTGAGCAAGGGCCGCCTGTTCTTCTCGCAGAGAGCCGGGCCGAAATGCCGCTGGAACTTGCGCAGCAACTTGACCTTGGCCGGAGACAGTCTCCCGTTGCGGTTGGGCGCGCCATGGCCGGTGGACAAGCCGCGTGGCGGCGGGCCAGTCTGCACCGGGCGGGACGATGAGAGGGAAGCGCGGCCATGGCGGGCAGGAGCGGCGGCAGGGCGGCGGGCAACGCGGCGGGGGCGCTCGATCTGCTTCGGATCGAGGTGCTCGCCGCGCGGATCGAGGCTTTCGGCCGGGCCGACCCGGATGCGGGCAACCTGTGGCGCTCGGAAATGGCGGTGGCCGAGGCGGTCGCTTCCGTGGCGCTCGAAGGGCGCCGGGTGACGGAGGCCGATCTGCTGCCGCGCGTGGCCGGGGGCGACACGGGGCGCGGCGATTCCGTTTCGGGCGAGCTGGCGCTGGGGCTGATCCGGGCGCTCAAGGCGCCGGGCGATCCCGTGGCGCAGCCGGTCGAGGCGATGGAGCGGCTCACCCGGCGGATCGGCGGCCTGCCGGAGCCCGGGCGCGAGGGCGCGGCGGAGCGCGGGGCGATGACGCCAGAGGCGCTCGCCCCCGCCCTGGCGGCGCTGCGCCCGGGCGATCCGCCGCTGCTCGCCGCGCTGCGGGTCAGCGCCGCCTTTGCCCATGCCAGCGGCCGGGCCAACCCGATGGTCGAACGGGCGCTGTTCATGGCGGTCGAGGGGGCCTGCCGCCGGGCGGCGCCGGGGCCGGGCGGGGCGGTCGCCTATGAGGAGGACCCGATGCGCGGCCTTTCTGGGCGGGTGGATGCCGATTGGGTCGCCACCCCGGCGCTGGCCCTGTCGGTGGACCGCTACCGCCCCTGGTCGCCGGGCAGCGTGGCGGGCGTCGCCGATCTGCTGGCCGGGCTGGGCACGGTGCTGGGCAGGGAGATCGGCCGGATCGGCCTGGCCCGCGACTGGCTGCGCCGCGCGCGGGCCTGCGGCGAGGGGCGGCACGGGCGCTCGCGGCTCAATGATGCGGCGCAGGCCTTCGCCTCTGCGCCCTGCCTGACCTCGGCGCTGCTTGCCGATCGGATCGGGGTCACGCCGCGCGGGGCGACCAATTTGATCGATGCGCTGGTCGAGGAGGGGCTGCTGCGCGAGATCACCCGGCGCCGCACCGCGCGGATCTGGTCGGTGCCGGGCCTGGCCGAACGGCTCGCCGCCCGGCCGCGCCGCCCTGCCGTGGCCGCCCCGCCTCCGCCCCCCGCGGCAGGCCCCGCACCCGATCCGCAGGCGGGGCGCGCCGCGCTGAACCGGGCCTTCGATGAGCTCGACGCGGCGCTGGGGCGGGCCGATGCGCTGCTGGGCCGGCGCGGCCGCGGATAGGCGGCAGGCCGGTTCGCGCCGAATGATGCCGCGACAAGGCTTTCCTTCTCGCGCGGCTACCCATATCGATGGGCAGCCGTGACCAACTAGGACCGATTATGACCGTTGCGCCGACGACCGAAGTAAGCCGCCTCCTGCGGGAGGATTTCGACAGCGTTCTCGATGCCTGGTTCGCGACCCAGAAGCGCGAGGGCGTGCGCCGCCCCGACCTCTTCTCCGACCGCGAGAGCCGCCGCCAGCTGGCCGACCTGCTGCGCGCCTTTTCCGAGGCTCTGGCCCGGATCGACCTCGACGCGCCGGTCGACATCGAGGCGGAGATCTGGTCCGATCTGCGGCTGGCGCTGTCGGAGATCACGCTGGTGCGCACCGAGCGCGGCGTGGCCCCGTGGGAGATGACCGCCTTCGTCCTCGCGCTCAAGCAGCCGGTGTTCGAGATGCTGCAGAAGCGGCTCACCGGCACGCCCGAGCAGCTGTTGCAGGAGGCCGCGAATTTCGGGCGGATCGTCGATGCCTTCGCGATGCATATCAACGAGTATTTCATCGCCGAGCGCGACGAGATCATAGAGCGCCAGCGCGCCGAGATGATGGAGCTGTCGACCCCGGTGGTGCAGCTGTGGGAGCGGGTGCTGACCATTCCGCTGATCGGCACGCTCGATTCGATGCGCGCGCAGGAGGTGATGGAAAACCTGCTGAACGCCATCGTCGAGCACTCCGCCGAGGTGGTGATCGTCGACATCACCGGCGTGCGGGTCGTCGACACCCAGGTCGCCCAGCACCTGCTGCGCACCGCCGCCGCGGTGCGGCTGATGGGGGCAGAGGCGATCATCTCGGGCATCTCGCCCAAGATCGCCCAGACCATGGTCGAGCTCGGCGTCGATGTGGGCGAGGTGACGACCCGCCCGACCATCCGCGCCGCGCTCGACGAGGCGTTCCGCCGCGTCGGCTTCCGCATCGGCCGGGTCGAGGACACCCGTGTCTGAGGCGGCCTCGATCTACACGGTCGACAAGGTGCTGCTGGTCGCGATCCGCGACAACATCACCGACACCGACATCATCAACCTGCAGGAGGATCTCTCCGAGCGGATCGTGAACGAGGCCGCGCGCGGCGTGGTGATCGACATCGCGGCGCTGGAGATCGTCGATACCTTCGTCGGGCGGATCCTGGCGCAGCTCTCCTCGATCTCGCGGCTGCTGGCGGCCGAGACCTACATCGTCGGCATGCGCCCGGCGGTGGCGATGACATTGGTCGAGCTCGGCATGGACCTGCCCGGCTCCAAGACGGCGCTGTCGCTCAGCCATGCCTTGCGGAGCCTGAAGGCCAAGGGGCTGGCGTGAGCGCCCCGCCGGCTCGGCCGGCGGCCAGCGTCGAGCTGCGGCAGGAGCGCGACATCGCCGCGGCGCGGATCGCCGTGTCGAAGGCGATGGATGCGATGGGCGCACGGGCGTTGCGCAAGACCCGCTTCGTCACCGCGGTGAGCGAGATCGCCCGCAACGCGCTCGACCATGGCGGCGGCGGGGTGATCGAGATCCATCGGCTTGAGCGTCCCTTGCGGATCATGATCCGCTGCCGCGACGAGGGCCCCGGCATCGCCGATATCGACCGCGCGATGACCGACGGCTTCTCGACCGCGCGCAGCATGGGCAAGGGGCTGGGCGGCGCGCGGCGGCTGGTCGAGGCGTTCCGCATCGAAAGCCGGCCCGGCGTCGGAACCACGATCGAGATGGAGGCCAGGCCATGAGACATGTCGTCGATATCTCCGACCCCAGCGCCGTGGCCGAGGCGCGCCGCCTGGCGCGCAACCTCGCCCAGACGGCGGCGCTGCCCGACACGCGCGCCGAGGCGCTGGCCATCGTGGTCACCGAGATGGCCACCAATCTGCTGCGCCACGCCCGCGCAGGCCAGCTTCTGCTGCAGATCCAGCCCGGCAAGGGGCCGCATGTCTCGGTCGCCGCGATCGATGCCGGGCCGGGCATCCCCGATGTCGATCTCGCGCTTTCGGACGGTTTCTCGACCGGGTCGAGCGCGGGCGGGGGCCTGGGCGCGATGCGGCGGCTGGCCGACAGCTTCGAGATCCGCTCGACCCCGGGGCAGGGCACGGTGACGGTCTGCGGCTTCGGCGCGGCCCCGGTGCTCGCCGGGGTCGAGGTCGGCGCCTATCTGATGAACTACCCCGGCGACCGCGCCTGCGGCGACGGGCTCCTGGTGCGCGACGTCTCGGGGCGGGTCGATCTTTTCGCGGTCGACGGGCTGGGGCATGGCGCGCGCGCCGAGGCGGCGGCGGCGGAGGCGATCGAGGGGCTCGAGGCGCTGCGCGGCGAGGACCCCGCGCGCACCCTGTCCGAGCTTTCGGCCCGGCTTGCGGGCAGCCGCGGCTCGGTGGCGGCGCTGGCGCAGATCGAGGCGGCGGACGGGCGGTTGCGGCTGGCCGGGATCGGCAATATCGCGGCGCTGCTGGTCCAGCCCAATGGCCAGGTGAAGCGGCTGATCAGCCGCGAGGGCCGGCTTGGCGGCGCGGTGCGCACGCCCCCCGTCGAGGAGGCGGTGATACGGCCCGGCGACGTGCTGATCCTGCACAGCGACGGGCTCTCGACGCTGCGCAGCCATGCCGAGCTGCCGTCCACCGCCGGTCACAGCTGCGCGATGATCGCGGCGCAGTTCATGCGCGACCGCAGCAAGGGCCGCGACGATTGCTGCGTGATCGTGGCCCGGCTCGCGCGCGAGGAGGCGGCATGAGGCTGACCACGCTGAAGATCGAGGCCGACGAGGATATCGTGCGGCTGCGGATGGTCGGCCAGGAGGTGGCGCGCCACTGCGGCTTTGCCAAATTCGCCGAAACCCGCATCGTCACGGCGCTTCTGGAGCTGGGGCGCAACATCGTCCAGCATGGCGGCGGCGGGCGGATGACGCTTTCGCTGGAGCCGCGGGCGGGCGCGCTCGAACTGGTGGTCGAGGCGATCGACCAGGGGCCGGGCATCCCCGATCTCGAGGCGCGGCTCGGCGGCGCGGCGCCGCTGCCGGGTGCCGCGCGCAGGCCGGGGCTGGGGCTTGGCCTGCGCGGCGTGCAGCGCATCGCAGACAGGCTCGATATCGAGAGCGGCGCCGAGGGCACGCGGATCCGGGCCGGCTTCGACACCGGCCTTCCCGCCGCCGGGACCGCGCAGACCGCCGCCGCCATCGGCGAGGCGCTGGCGGCGCTGCGCCGGGCCGATCCGGCGGCGATGCTGGCGCAGCAGAACCGCGACCTGCTCGATGCCATCGAGGAGCGCGACCTGCTGATGGCCGAGGTGCATCACCGCACCAAGAACAACCTCGCGCTGGTGACCGGCCTGATGCGGCTGTCGCGCTCGGCGGCCGCGAGCGACGAGACGAAGAAGGTCCTGCGCGATCTCGAATTGCGGGTGAAGGCGATCACCGCGATCCACGACCAGCTGCAGCGCGCCGCCGCCGCCGACAGCGCGGCGTTGCTGCCCTTGCTGCGCGACGTGGCCGAGCAGACGCGACAGGCCTTCTCCACCTCGGACCAGGAGATCGAGATCGTGGTCGAGGGGGATGCGCTGCACCTCACCGGCAGCGCGGTGACCGATCTCGCTCTCGCGGCGGGGGAGCTTCTGACCAATGCCTGCAAGCACGCCTTTGCCGGGCGCGCGCGCGGGCGGCTGGAGCTGCGCCTGAGGCGCGCCGACGGGATGCTGACGCTGACCGTGGCCGATGATGGCTGCGGCCTCGCGCCGGGGATGGAGCGGCCCGAGCGCTCGGAATCGCTCGGCTGGCGCATGATCCGCACCATGGTCCAGAAGCATGCCGGTTTCATTCGCACCGAGAACCGCGAGGAGGGCGGGGGGCTCAGCGTCGAGCTGGGCTTCGACGAGGCGCAGCTCGGGCTGGTCGATCCCTGAGGTTTACGGCCTCACCTGACACGAAAATGGCGGCGGCCCGAGGGAGGAGCGCCGCCGCCATATGTGTCGGATGGGCGAGGGAGGAGAACCATCCTGCCGCTCAACATCGGCCAGGGGAAAAAGATCCCCCGCCTGCGCGATAATCGCTCAGGCGCGCCGCGCGGCCTGCGTGGCGATCTCTTCGATCATCCCGCGGCTGATGCCCAGATCGGTCAGTTCGCGGTCATTGAGGGCCGAAAGCTCGCGGCGGGTGACGCGGTAGGCGCGCAGCTGCGCGCGGCGGCCGGTGACGGCGGCGACGAGGCGCGACAGGAAGGAGGCGGGGCGGGCGGTCTGGTTGGTGCTGATGCTGGTCATGATCTGCGGTCCTCGGGGCTGGTCGGGCGGCGCATGGGCCGCTTGGGGGCGGGCGCCGTCATCGGCCCCGTTGACCCCATCTGGCCCTCCCGGCGCCCGGCGACCACCGCCATCCGCGCCGCAGCGCCCTGCAGCAAATGCATGGTGATCGCCTCCCTGTTGCATGCGGCCCGAACCGCTTCGGGGCAGGATTGAGCGGCAAGGCCCGGCGTGGATTCGGGGCCTGCCACAGCGCTCGTCAGGATGGCGGGGCGATCGAGCCCGCCTCGACGATCTCGAAATCGCCCAGATGCTGGGTTTTCGGCAGCGCCCGCCCCTCGATCGCGCCGATCAGCGCCGCCGCCAGCGGCTCCCAGCTTTGCGCAAGCGCCGAGCGGGTGCCCGAGCTTGGCGGCACCGCCAGAAGATCCTCTCCCGGCAGCATGTCGTCATGCACCACGACCGAGACATCCTGCGGCACTTTCAGGCCCAGCATCGAGAGCGCGGTGTATATCCCCTTGGCGATCAGCATGTTCCCGGCGATCAGCGCGCTGGGCCGCGCCCCTTCGGGGCCCATCAGCCGCAGCGTGGCAAGCGCGCCGAGGCTTTCGGTCATCTGCCCGTGCTCGTGCAGGGCCGGATCGGGCTCGACCCCGGCCTCGCGCAGGGCGCGCTCCCAGCCCAGCCGCCTTTGCGCGACATAGCACATGTCTTCGCGGCCATTGATGAAGCCGATCCGGCGATGCCCGGCGCGCAGCAGCATCTGCGTCAGCGCCCGGCCCACGGCGAGGTTGTCGATGTCGTAGAATGGGTAGTCGGGCGCGGGGCCGTCGCGCCCATGCATCACCAGCGGCACGCCGCGCCCCTGCAGATAGGCCACGCGCGGATCGTCATGTTCGGGCTCGATCAGCACGAAACCGTCGAGCGAGCCCCCATCGATCAGGCGGCGATGCACCGCCACGACATCTTCGCCCTCATCGGCGGCATGCAGCACGAAGAGCCGCCCATGGCGCGAGAAGGCGCTCGACAGCCCGCGCATCATCTGCACGAACATGCTGTCGCGCGGGGTCCTGTCCTGCGGCGGCAGCACCAGCCCGACGATGCCAGAGCGCCCCGAGGCCAGCCGGCGCGCCGAGAGATTCGGCCGGTAATCCAGCGCCTTGGCCGCATCGCGCGCGCGCTGCTTGGTCTCGGCGCTGACATCGTCGTGATCGTTGAGCGCGCGGCTGACCTGCGTGACCGAAAGCCCCGTGAGTGCTGCGATGTCCTTGAGTGTCGCCGACATGTTTCGTCCTCGGATCTGCTGCCGCACCTTGCCAATCCGAAACGCTTCGGGCAACCCTGACCGCGAGCCGACGGCACTTCAGGCATGAAAAGGACAGGATATGAGCAAGGCGAATTGGTGGAAGGGTGCGGTGATCTACCAGATCTATCCGCGCTCCTATCAGGACGGCAATGGCGACGGCATCGGCGACCTCAAGGGGATCACCGAGCGGCTGCCGCATATCGCCGAGTTGGGCGCCGACGCGGTCTGGCTGTCGCCGATCTTCACCTCGCCCATGGCCGACATGGGCTACGACGTGTCGAACTACACCGATATCGACCCGACCTTCGGCACGCTCGACGATTTCGACGCCATGGTCGCGCGCGCCCATGAGCTCGGGCTCAAGGTGATGATCGACCAGGTGCTGTCGCATTCCTCCGACAAGCACCCCTTCTTCGAGGAAAGCCGCCAGAGCCGCGACAACCCCAAAGCCGACTGGTATGTCTGGGCCGACCCCAAGCATGACGGCTCCGCGCCCAACAACTGGCAGGCCATCTTCGGCGGCATCGCTTGGGAATGGGAGCCGCGGCGGCGGCAGTACTACTTCCACAACTTCCTGAAGGAGCAGCCCGACTTCAACTTCCACAACCCCGAAGTGCAGGAATGGCTCCTGGGCACGATGCGCTTCTGGCTCGATCGCGGCGTCGACGGCTTCCGCCTCGACACGGTGAACTTCTACTTCCACGACAAGCATCTGCGCGACGATCCGGCCGATTTCCGGCTCGACGGGACCCCGGCGATCAAGCCCTACGAGATGCAGTACCACATCTTCTCGAAGAACCAGCCCGAGAACATCGGCTTCCTCGAAAAGATGCGCAAGCTGATGGACGAATATGACGACCGGACGCTGGTGGGCGAGGTGGGCGAAAGCCATCATCCGATCGAGATCATGGGCGAATACACCTCGGCCAACCGGCTGCACATGGCCTACAGCTTCGAGATGCTGGGCCCGAACTTCACCGCCGAGCATTTCCGCCACCAGATCGACCAGTTCTTCAAACTCGCCCCGAGGGGCTGGCCCTGCTGGGCATTGTCGAACCACGACGTGCCGCGCCATGTGAGCCGCTGGGCGGAGCATGGCGATCAGGACGCGGTGGCCAGGCTCGCCGCGGCGATGCTGCTGTCGATGGAGGGCTCGATCTGCCTCTACCAGGGCGAGGAGCTGGGCCAGACCGAGACCGAGCTGGAGTTCGAGGAGCTGACCGATCCGCAGGGCATCAACTTCTGGCCCGAGGACAAGGGGCGCGATGGCTGCCGCACGCCGATGGTCTGGGAAGCCTCGGCGCCGAATGCCGGCTTTTCCGACAGCAACGCGCCATGGCTGCCGGTCAAGGCGCCGCAGGCCGCGCGCGCGGTCGACACGCAGGCGGGCGCCGATGGCTCCGTCCTCGAAACCTACCGCGCGCTCCTGAAGCTGCGCCGCGAGACGCCGGACCTGCGGACGGGCCGGACCATGTTCGTCGAAACCGATGAGCCGGTGCTGGCCTTCCATCGCGGCGAGAACACCGTCTGCGCCTTCAATCTCTCGGCCACGCCGCAGGAGATCGGGATCGACGGTATCGCGCAGACGCTCTTCGCGCTCTCGGCCGAGGCGGCCGATGGCCGGGTCCGGCTTGGCCCCAATGGCGCGCTGATCGCCCGGCTGGGCTGACGACAGGGCCGCGCGGGGCCGTGACGTCCCGCGCGGCACCCGGCGCGATCCGTCTTTCTGCTGTCAGGCAAAGCTGGTAGGAGCCGTGCATCGGCTCAAAGGATCGGCTCGGATGACATCAAGGGATTTTGCGCGCACCGGCGTGCCGGGGCTCGACAACGTGCTGGCGGGAGGGCTGACCCGCCGCCATGTCTTTCTCGTCGAGGGCGCACCCGGCACCGGCAAGACCACGACCGCCCTGCGCTTCCTGCTCGAAGGCGCGGAGCAGGGCGAGACCTGCCTCTACATCACCCTGTCGGAGACCGAAGAGGAGTTGCGCGACAGCGCCGCCTCGCATGGCTGGACGCTCGGCCCGGAGATCTCCGTCTTCGAGGTGGTCCCGGCCGAGAGCCTGCTCGATGCCGACCAGCAGCAGAGCCTGCTCTATTCCTCGGATCTCGAACTGGGCGAGGCGACGCGGCAGATCTTCGCGGCCTTCGAGCGCGTGCGCCCGCAGCGCGTGGTGATCGACAGCCTCTCCGAGATCCGCCTGCTGGCGCAGGGCTCGCTGCGCTATCGCCGCCAGATCCTTGCCATGAAGCATTATTTCGCCCGGCAGGACGCGACCGTCATGATGCTCGACGATCTGACGGCCGAGATGCGCGACCGCACGGTGCACAGCGTCGTGCACGGGGTGGTCAAGCTTGAGGAGCTGGCGCCCGATTACGGTGCCGAGCGCCGCCGGCTGCGCGTCACCAAGTATCGCGGCCAGCGCTACCGCGGCGGCTTTCACGACTTCGCCATCAAGACCGGCGGCATCGAGGTGTTTCCGCGGCTCGTGGCGCTGGAGCACCGCACCGGCTATGACCGCAGCCCGCAATCGAGCGGGCTGGAGGCGTTCGACCGTCTGCTCGGCGGCGGCATAGATCGCGGATCGAGCACGCTGGTGCTCGGCCCCGCCGGCACCGGCAAGAGCCTCGTGGCGCTGCAATTCGCCTGCGCGGCCATCGCGCGCGGCGAGAAGGCGGCGCTGTTCTGCTTCGACGAGGAGCTGGGCCTGCTGGAGGCGCGCTTTTTGAAGATGGGCATGGATATCGCCGCCCTGCGCAGGAGCGGCGCGCTGCTGGTCGAGCAGGTCGACGCGGCCGAGATGTCGCCCGGCGAGTTCGCCCAAAGGGTGCGCGACAGCGTCACCCATGACGGCGTGCACACGGTGATCATCGACAGCATGAACGGCTACAAGGCCGCGATGCCGCAGGAAAACGCGCTCGTGCTGCATATCCACGAGCTGCTGCAGTTTCTCAACCGGCAGGGCACGAGCACCTATCTGACCGTGGCGCAGCACGGGCTGGTCGGCGACATGCAATCGCCGTTCGACGTCACCTACATCGCCGACACGGTCATTTTGCTGCGCTATTTCGAGGCCTTGGGCAAGGTGCGCCGGGCGGTCTCGGTGATCAAGAAGCGCACCGGCCCGCATGAGGACACGATCCGCGAATTTCGCATCTCGCAGGCGGGGCTCGAACTGGGCGACCCGCTGCACGGGTTCCAGGGCGTCCTGCGCGGCGTGCCGGATTTCGTCGGGTCGAGCGAGCCCCTGATGGAGGTCCGCAAGGATGACCTGCCCCGGTGACGCGCCGGCGCTGATCTTCATGCCCGGCGGGCGCGATGCGCGTCTCGCCGCCACGCTGCTGTCGGAGATCGGCCAGCCCGCCGAGATCTGCCCCGATCTCGACCGTTTCGTCGGCGCGCTGGATGCGGATGCCGCCTTCGGCATCCTGACCGAGGAGGCGGTGCGCCATGCCGATCTCGGCCCGCTCGCGGCGGCGGTCGCGGCGCAGCCGAGCTGGTCGGCGCTGCCCTTCGTCGTGCTGACCCGCCATGGCGGCGGGCCCGAGCGCAACCCCGAAGCCGCGCGGCTGTCGGAGCTTCTCGGCAACGTCACCTTTCTCGAACGGCCCTTTCACGCCACGACCTTCGCCAGCGTCGCGCGCGCGGCGCGGCGCGGACGCGAGCGGCAGTTCGAGACCCGCGCCGCCGTCGAGCGGCTGCGCCGCAGCGAGGACACGCTGCGCAGCGCGCTTTCCGCCGGGCGGCTGGGCATGTGGCAGCTTCACCCCGAAACGAAGCTGCTCACCGTCACGCCCATGATGCGCGAGATCTTCGGGCGCAGCGAGGGCGAGCCCTTCGGCTACGAGGATTTTCTGGCGAGCCTGCATCCCGAGGACAGGCCCGGGGTGATCGGCACCGTCGAGGCGGCGATCGGCGGCAGCGGCGAGTATCGCGCCGAGTTCCGGCACATCCGCCCCGATGGCAGCCTGCGCTGGGCCGAGGCCACGGCGCGGATCGAGCGGGAGCCGGACGGCGCGGTGCGGCTCGTCGGGCTGACCGCCGATGTCACCGCCCGCAAGAGCGCCGAAGCCAGCCAGCGCGAACAGACCGAGGATCTCGAACGCCGCGTCGCCGCGCGCACCGCCGAGCTGGAGCAGGCCCATGCCCGCATGCTCGACGAGATCCGGCAGCGCGAGCGCACCGAGGGACAGCTGCTGCAAAGCCAGAAGATGGAGGCGATCGGCCAGCTGACCGGTGGCGTGGCGCATGATTTCAACAACCTGCTGATGGCGGTGCTGGGCAATCTCGACCTGCTGTCGCGCCATGTCGGCGAGGATGCGCGCGCAACCCGGCTGATCGATGGCGCGATCCAGGGCGCGCAGCGCGGCGCGGCGCTGACCCAGCGGCTTCTGGCCTTTGCGCGCCGCCAGGAGCTCAAGGTCGAGCCGCGCGACCTGGCCGAGCTGGTGCGCGGCTCCGAGGAGCTGTTGCGCCGCTCGGTCGGGGACGACATCGAGCTGAGCTTCGATCTGCCCGAAGGCCTGCCCTCGGCCCAGGTCGACGGCACCCAGTTCGACCTCGCCCTTCTCAATCTCGCGGTGAACGCGCGCGACGCGATGCCCGATGGCGGCCGGCTCGCCATCGCGGTCGATCTGGCCGAAGCCGCGGGGGAGGGCGATCTGGCCCAAGGCGCCTATCTGCGGCTTTCGGTCAGCGACACCGGGACCGGCATGGACGCCGCGACGCTCGAGCAGGCGACGCAGCCCTTCTTCTCGACCAAGGAGCTGGGCAAGGGCACCGGGCTCGGCCTGTCGATGATCCACGGTCTCGCCCAGCAGCTTCACGGCGCGCTGCGCCTGTCGAGCCGGCCCGGCGCGGGCACGCGGGCCGAGCTGTGGCTGCCCGCCGCCGAAATGCCCGCCGCGGCACGCGCCGCGCCCGCTGTCGCCGCCACGCATCGGCAGGGCGGCGCCTTGCGCATTCTTTTCGTCGACGACGACGCGCTGATCGCGATGAGCAGCGTCGATCTGCTGGAGGATCTGGGGCATCACGTCATCCAGGCGAGCTCCGGGCCGCAGGCGCTCTCGGTGCTCGAAGGCGACGCGCCGATCGACCTGATGATCACCGATTACTCGATGCCGCGCATGAATGGCGGCGAGCTGTCGCGCCGCGCGCGCGAGCTGCGCCCCGGCCTGCCGATCCTGCTGGCCACCGGCTATGCCGAGCTGCCCGAGGGCGCCTCGCTCGACCTGCCGCGCCTCGCCAAGCCCTACATGCAGCGCCAGCTGGCCGAGGAGATCGCCCGGCTCGGCCTGTGAGGATATCCCGCCATCGCCCGGCGCCCCATTGTCATCGCCCCATGGCTTGCGTTCGCCCTTTGTGCTAGGGATCGGAAAAACCACGTAGAACAAGGGCCGGGGCGCAGGGCAGTCGCGATCGGCGGATGGGGGCACATGCGAGTCATCGGTATCGATCCGGGTTTGCGCAATCTCGGCTGGGGCGTGATCGAAAGCACCGGCGCGCGGTTGCGCCATATTGCCAACGGCACCTGCCATTCCGAGGGCGACGATCTGGCCGAGCGGCTCTTGTCGCTGGCGCACCAGCTGCGCGCGGTGATCGCCGAACATGGCCCCCAGGCGGCCGCGGTGGAGCATGTCTTCGTCAACTCCGACGGGGCGGGGACGCTCAAGCTCGGCCAGGCGCGCGGCATCGCGCTGATGATCCCGGCCGAGGCGGGGCTGGCGGTGGGCGAATACATGCCCTCGACCATCAAGAAGGCCGTGGTCGGCAACGGCGCCGCCGCCAAGGCGCAGGTGCAGCACATGGTGAAGCTGCAACTTCCGGGCGTGAAGCTCGACAGCGCCGACGCCGCCGACGCGCTCGCCATCGCGATCTGCCATGCGCATCACCTGCAATCGGCGGGCCATTTCGCCGCCGCCGTCGCGCGGGCCGAGGCGGGGAGGGCGCGCGCATGATCGGACGCATCGCCGGACGGCTCGAATACCGCGCCGCCGATCACGTGCTGATCGACGTGCGCGGCGTGGGCTACGTGGTCTATGTCTCCGACCGGGTGCTGGCGCAGCTGCCCGGTCCGGGCGAGGCGGTGGCGCTCTATACCGAGCTTCTGGTGCGCGAGGACATCCTGCAACTCTTCGGCTTTCCGACGCTGGTGGAGAAGGAGTGGCACCGGCTGCTGCTCACGGTGCAGGGGATCGGCGCCAAGGCGTCGCTCGCCATTCTCGGCGCGCTGGGCGCGGACGGGCTGAGCCGCGCCATCGCCATCTCCGACTGGTCGGCGGTGGCGCGCGCCAAGGGGGTCGGCCCCAAGACGGCGCAGCGCGTGGTCAATGAGCTCAAGGACAAGGCGCCCTCGATCATGGCGATGGGCGCGCAGCCCGCGGCGATGCCGGGCCATGAGGCCGATGCGGTGATCGACGACGCGCCCGCCGATGCGCCCGCGCCGAAACCCGCGAAGAAGGCCGCGAAGAAGAAGGACGAGGGCAACGCCGCGGCGCAGGCCGAGGCGCTCTCGGCGCTGGGCAATCTCGGCTATGGGCTGTCCGAGGCCGCCGCCGCCGTGGCCGAAACCGCGCATGAGGACCCGAAGGCCGACACGGCAATGCTGATCCGCGCCGCGCTGCGCAAGCTCGCGCCCAAGGAGCGGTGAGTTGCCGCGCCCACTTACACCGCGCCCGCCCGATGCTTAGGACGATGAGATGACCGACGCCCCCGATCCCGCGCTGCGCCCCGAGCGGCTTCCCGAGGACCACGACCGCGCCCTGCGCCCGCAGGGGCTTTCGGAGTTCATCGGACAGGCCGAGGCGCGCGCCAATCTGCGCATCTTCATCGAAAGCGCCCGCAAGCGCGGCGAGGCGATGGATCACACGCTGTTCCACGGCCCGCCGGGGCTGGGCAAGACGACGCTGGCGCAGATCATTTCGCGCGAGCTTGGGGTGGGGTTTCGCATGACCTCGGGCCCGGTGCTCGCCAAGGCGGGCGATCTCGCGGCGATCCTCACCAATCTCGAACCGCGCGACGTGCTCTTCATCGACGAGATCCACCGGCTCAACCCCGCCGTGGAAGAGGTGCTCTACCCGGCGCTCGAGGATTACGCGCTCGATCTGGTGATCGGGGAGGGGCCCGCCGCGCGCACCGTGCGGATCGAGCTGCAGCCCTTCACGCTCGTGGGTGCCACGACCCGGCTCGGCCTGCTGACCACGCCGCTGCGCGACCGCTTCGGCATCCCGACGCGGCTGCAATTCTACACCGTGGACGAGCTGCACGAGATCGTTACCCGCAACGCCCGTCTGCTGGGCACCCCCGCCGATGACGAGGGCGCGCGCGAGATCGCGCGGCGCGCTCGCGGCACGCCGCGCATCGCCGGGCGGCTGTTGCGCCGGGTCGTCGATTTCGCGGTGGTCGAGGGCGACGGCCGGGTGACGCAGGAGCTGGCCGACAACGCGCTGACGCGCCTCGGCGTCGACGATCTGGGGCTCGACGGGGCCGACCGGCGCTACCTTCGGCTCATCGCCGAGGCCTATGGCGGCGGCCCGGTGGGGATCGAGACGCTTTCGGCCGCGCTGTCGGAGAGCCGCGACGCGCTGGAGGAGGTGATCGAGCCCTTTTTGCTGCAACAGGGGCTGATCCAGCGCACGCCGCGCGGCCGGATGCTTGCCCATGCCGCGTGGCGGCATCTGGGGCTGGCGGTGCCGCGCGGCCCCGGCGACAGCCAGGGCATGCTGTTCGACTGAGGCGCCCGGCTGGACGCGCGGGGCGCGGGGGCGTATCCCCGCCCGTGAAACAGGAGGACCGGTCATGCTGGATGCGAAAGCCGTCGAGGCGATGTTCACCCGTGGCGATGGCGGCTACATGTGCGCCCGCTGGGGCCGGCCGATCGCGCCGGTCGTCTTCGGGGTCGAGGACGAGACGCTCGACGTGATGAAATCGGCGCTGCAGGCGCTGTGCAAGCTCGCCGATCACGACATGGCCGAGACCGATCCCGAGCTTGGCGTGAACCTGCTCGTCTTCTTCTGCCGCGAATGGGACGAGCTTTCCGCCGTCCCCGATCTCGACAAGCTGGTGCCGGGCCTGCCGGACCTCCTTGCCAAGCTGGAGGCGGGCGACGCGAGCCAGTACCGCGCCTTTCGTTTCGAGCCCGACGGCGCGATCCGGGCGGGGATCGTGTTCTTGCGGATGAAGGGCGAGGCGCTCGAAACCCCGGCGGATGTGCTGGCGCTGAGCCAGGCGGTGTTGTCGATGCTGACATGGTCCGAAAGCGCCTTCGACGAAACCTCGCCGCTGGCCTCGGCGCCCGACGGCACGGTGGTGCTCAAGCCCGAGATCGCGGCGCTCATCCGCGCGGCCTATGACCCGGTCCTGCCCGCCGCCTCCGACGATCCGGCGACAGTGCTGCGGCTGGCCGCGCGGATGGGCCAATGAGCCACCGCTTCGAGATCCGCGTCTATTACGAGGACACCGATCTCGCCGGGATCGTCTATTACGCCAATTACCTGAAATTCATCGAGCGGGCGCGCACCGAATGGGTGCGCGGGCTCGGGATCGACCAGTCGCGGCTCAAATCCGAGACCGGGATCGTCTTCGCGGTGCGGCGTCTCGAAGCGGATTACCTGACGCCCGCGCGCTTCGACGACCTGCTGACGGTCGAAACGCGGCTGGTGGAGATCGGCGGCGCACGGATCACGCTCGAGCAGGCGGTGCGCCGCGGCGAAACCGCCTGTTTCGGCGCGCGGGTGCAGCTCGTGGCCCTGTCCGACACGGGCCGGCCCGCGCGGCTGCCTGCAGAGCTGCGCGAGGTGCTGGCGCGCGGTTGAGGCCGCGGCGACGCTTGCGCGAAGTTTCGCCGAAACCGGGCGTCTCGGGCGGCGGGGGCCTGTCGGCTGTCACGCCTCCGTGCGAAGCGCGAAGTGGATTTCGCCGACCGGATCGGTTAAGGCCGCTTGAGGCGGCCCGCGAGAGGCCGCGCGTGCGACACCAAAGAGCAGGCAGATGGATCACGTAGCAGACTTTTCGATGTGGGCGCTCTTCGCCCGCGCGACGATCACCGTCAAACTCGTCATGATCGCGCTGATCCTGGCCTCGATCTGGTGCTGGGCCGTGATCGTGGACAAGCTGATCCAGTACCGTGCCGCGCGCGCTGAGGCGGCGCGCTTCGACCGCGCCTTCTGGTCGGGCGAGCCGCTCGACCAGCTCTTCGACGAGATCGGCGCCGATCCGCGCGGCGCCTCGCAGCGCATCTTCGTCGCCGGCATGACCGAATGGCGCCGCTCGCACCGCCAGGATGGCGGGCTGATCGCGGGCGCGCAGGCGCGGATCGACCGCGGCATGGACGTGGCCATCGCCAAGGAGGCCTCGCGGCTCCAGCGCGGCCTGCCGGTGCTTGCCACCACCGGCTCCACCGCGCCCTTCGTCGGCCTGTTCGGCACCGTCTTCGGCATCATGAACGCCTTCATCGAGATCGCCGAGGCGCAGAACACCAATCTCGCCGTCGTCGCCCCCGGCATCGCCGAGGCGCTGCTCGCCACGGGCCTGGGCCTTCTGGCCGCGATCCCGGCGGTGATCTTCTACAACAAGCTTTCGGCCGATGCCGACCGGCTGATCGGCGGCTACGAGGCCTTCGCCGACGAATTCTCGACCATCCTGTCGCGCCAGCTGGACAGCTGAGATGGGCGCGGGTGTCATGAAATCGGGCGGTGGCGGCAGCAGGCGCGGGCGGCGGCGCAGCCGCGCGCAGCCGATGGCCGAGATCAACATCACGCCCTTCGTCGACGTGATGCTGGTGCTCTTGATCATCTTCATGGTCGCGGCGCCGCTGATGACCGTCGGCGTGCCGGTGGAGCTGCCGCAGACCGCCGCCTCGGCGCTGCCCTCCGACGAGGAAGAGCCGCTCACCGTCACCGTCACCGCCGAGGGCGCGCTGATGATCCAGACCACCGAGGTGCCGCAGGGCGAGCTGATCACCCGGCTGCAGGCCATCGCCGCCGAGCGCACGAGCAACCGCATCTTCCTGCGCGCCGACGGGGCCAATGCCTGGAACCGCGTCGCCGAGGTGATGGGCGCGCTTAACGCGGGCGGTTTCTCGAATATCGGGCTGGTCACGGATGTGGGCGGCTCGGATTTCGGGGCGGGCGCGCCGACCGCGCTGCCCTCGGGCGGCTGAGGGCCTGATGTCATGAGCGCGGGGGGCTACATCTCGGGCATCGGCCATGCCGGCCTGCTCATCTGGCTCGTCATGGGCTGGGGGCTCGACAGCGAGCCTCTGGAATTCGACGTGGCCCCCGTCTCGGTCGTGTCGGGCGAGGAATACGCGGCCCTTGTCGCCGCCACCTCGCCGCAGCCGCAGACCGAGGTGCCGCCCGCGCCCGAGACGCCCGTGACCGAACAGACCCCGCCCGCGCCCGACGCGGCGCAGGACGCGCCCGCCGAAGCGGCCCCGCCGCCGCCCGCACCCGAGGCCCCGGCCGAGGAGACCCCGCCGCCGCCCGCGCCCGAGCCCTTGCCCGAGCCGCCCGCCGAGGCGATCG
>NZ_KZ304951.1:83343-669053 GCF_002723615.1 Limimaricola cinnabarinus | reverse complement strand
CGCGGTCGGGGTGGGCGCGTGGGCGGGGGCTCGGGCCGAGGCTTGGGCCGGGGCTTGGGACGGGGCCTTGCCCGGAGCCTGGGCCGGGGCCGAGCCGGGTTCGGGCTTTCGGAACTTCGAGAACATGACGATTCCCTCCTGTGGCGTCAGCCCGTGGCTTTGCTGTCGGCGATGTTGACCTTGTGGACCGAGCGCGCGAGCTTCGCGATCTCGCGGCGCAGCGCGTTCTTGGGCGCGCCCTCGGCCAGCGGGGCGCCGTGATCGGCGTTCTGGGTCACGGCCCGGCCGCCATCGGGCAGCTGGATCTCGATCGAGATCCCGAGCGAATCCGCCAGCCGCCGGGCCCGGCTCTTGCCGGACAGGTCGGTGAAGCCCGGCGCGCGGTTGAGCACGAAGCGCAGCTTCTCGAAGGGCAGCTCCTCCGATTGCAGCGCCCGCTTGAGCCGCATCGTGTTCTGGGCCGAGCGCATGTCCAGCTCCAGAGTGGCGAAATAGACATGTGCGGCCTGGAGCACGGTTTCGGACCAGTCGACCATGTTGGCGGGCATGTCGATCACCACGTAGTCGAAATTGACCCGCGCCATCTCGATCAGCCGCCCCATGTCGCCGGGGCTGACGAGATCGAGCGGCACCAGCTCGGCGGGCGAGGTCAGCACGTGCAGGCGCTCGCGATGGATCAGCATCGCCGACAGCATGCTTTCGCTGTCGGCCGAGCCCGGATCGCTCAGCAGCTCCAGCACCGCCTCGCGGCGCGGCAGGTCGAGATAGGTGGCGACGGTGCCGAACTGCAGGTCGAGATCGATCAGGCAGACCCGCGGCGGCGCCTTGCGGTCGACATTGGCCAGCTCCCAGGCGAGGTTCACCGCGAGCGTCGTCGCGCCGCTGCCGCCCGCGAGCCCCTGCACCGGGATCACCACGCCCGAGCGGTCGCCCGTGGCGCGCGGCCCGGGCTCGGCGGGCTCGGGCAGGATCGGGCCCACCCCCTTGCGCAGCCGGTCGATCGCCTGCGCCAGCTCGCCCTCGGGCAGCGGGTAGGGGACGAATTCATCGCCGCCCTCGCGCAGGAGCTGGTGCAGCGCCGCGGGGCTGACATCGTCGGCGATGAGCACCACCTTGATGTCGCGGCGCTTGGCGCGGGCGATGATGTCGGCGATCAGGGCGAGCAGGCGCTCGTCCTCCTTGCTGATCGCCACGGCGACGAATTCGAGCTCGTCGGCCTCGGGCTGTTCGAGAAAGGCCAGCGCATCCTCGAAGCCCAGATCGCCCCAGTTCTCGCCCATCGCGGCTTCCATGTCCTCGATCAGCAGGTCAAACTGCTGGACGTCGCGGCTGATGGTGCAGGCCGAAACCGGCTGCGGATCGGGTTGCAGGGGCGCCGTGCTGCTCATTCCTTCGTATCCTCTGTCAGGCGAGACCCCGCATCGGCGGGATGGTCCGAGGCTTTGCCGGACCCGGCCTCAATCCTCCACATTCACCGTGATGCCGGGAAATCATGGCTGCAATGGGGCTGAAAAGCTGAAATTGTAGGCCCTGCGGCGACGATACCCGCCGCAAGGCGGGCTTTGTCGCCAGCCGATCAGGGGGTGGCGCCGCCGCCGGCACCACCGCCGCCACCGCTACTGCCGGCCCCGAGCGTCGTGGGGGCCGCGGCGCTCTCGACATAGCCGTTGAACACCGTGGCGGCGTATTTGCCGTTGAGCAGGTTCGGATGCCCCTGCACGAAGCCCGAGACCTCGGTGACGGTGCGGCGATTGGCACGCTCGGGGTCGGTGGTGGCGATGATGGGGCGCGATTCGCCGAAGGAAGCGACCGCCTCTAGCCGCCGCGCGTCGAGCCCCTGTGCCACCAGATAGGCGACGGCGGCGCGGGCGCGGCGCAGGCCGAGCGCCTCGTTATAGGCCGCATCGCCGACGAGATCGGTATGGCCGTAGACCCGGAAGCGCAGCTCGGGAAAGCGGCGGATCCAGCCGGCCTGCCTTTGCAATGTCGCGCGCGCGGCGGCGTCGAGGCGGTCGGAATTGAAGGCGAAGTTGATGACCGTGTCCACCTCGGCGGCGAAGCGGCGCGACAGGTCGACCCGCAGCGCCTCGGAGGCCCGCGTCTGCGCCAGCGTGTTGCTGCGGGTGGCATCGCCGAAACCGGCGGTGCCGCCGCCCGCCGGCTGATCGAAGCCCGGGGGCGCGGCGCAGGCGGCCAGCGACAGGGCGCAGCCCAGGGCGGTCAGGACAAGGCGCATCGCGGCTCTCTCCTCAATCCATCACATAGCCGTAGGAGCCGGAAAAATCCTGGCGGGCGATCTCTCCGGCGCCACCAGATTGGGGCGCGCGATCGGCCGCGATCCGGCCGAACAGGAACAGGTCGCGCTCGCTGGGCGGGCGGACGCGGTCGGTGGGCATGGCCAGCGTCTCGCCGCGGGTGGGGGTGACCAGATGCGGGGTGATGATGATCACCAGCTCGGTCTGCCGGCGGCTGTACTCGGCCGAGCGGAACAGCGCGCCCAGCACCGGGATGTCGCCGATCCAGGGCACCTGGCCCTTCAGATCGCTGAAATCGTCGGAGAGGAGCCCCGCGATGGCGAAGCTTTCGCCGTCGCGCATCTCGACGGTGGTCGAGGTCTCGCGGCGCTTGAAGGCGTCGACGGTGAAGCCGTTGGAGACGATCCCGTTGGCGGAGTCGATCGAGCTGACCGCGGCCTTGAGCTCGAGATTGATCAGATCGCCTTCGACCACGCGGGGCACGAAGCCGAGCTCGACGCCGAAGGGCTTGTATTCGATCGAGATGTTGCCGCCGTCCTGGCTGATGGGGACGGGGTATTCGCCGCCCGCCAGAAAGCTCGCCTCCTGGCCCGACAGGGCGGTGAGGTTGGGCTCGGCCAGCGTGCGCACCACGCCGCGGTTTTCCAAGGCCTCGAGCAGCAGCCCGACCTCGACCCCGCCCGCGTTGAAGCCGAACAGCGTCGCGGCATTGCCGGTGGTCGCGGCGGGCAGGCTGCCGCCCAGCGCCGTGCCGAGCCCGCCCGCATTGCCCAGCGCATTGGTGCCGATGGCGAGCCCCAGATCATCGCCCAGCGCCGTGCCGCGCGCGCCCAGCGAGGCCGAGAGCGACTTGCTGACCGAGCGCTGCATCTCCGAGAAGCGGACCTTGAGCATCACCTGCTGCGTGCCGCCGACGCTCATCAGGTTGGAGACGCGGTCCGGCGCGTAGCGCTGGGCCAGTTCGAGCGCGCGGTCGAGCTTGCCGATCGAGCTGACCACGCCCGACAGCACGATGCCGTCATTGGCGGTGCGCACCTCGATCCCCTCGCCGGGCAGGATCTGCTCCAGCCGCTCCTTGAACTCCGCGATGTCGGGGGTGACATGCACCTCGACATTGGTGATCAGCCGGCCATTCTCGCCCAGCACGGTCAGCGTCGTGCGGCCCGGCGCCTTGCCCAGCACATAGATCGTCCGGTCGGTCAGCGAGGAGATGTCGGCAATGCCGGGATTGGCGATCGACAGCTCGGTGAAGGCGACATCGCTCTCGACCACCACGGCGCGGTTCATCGGCACCTGCAGCGCCCGCGTCGGAGACCCGCCCAGCACCCGGAGCGGCTCGGCTTGGGCTCCGGCCGGCAACGCCATGGCCAAAGCGAGGCCCGCCAGGCCGGCCCGCAGGATATGTCGGATGTTCATCAAGCTGCCTCGCTGCAGGTCGCGCGTCGGGGTCTTTCATGCCCCGTCGAGGCGGAGCCTGCCCGAGGGCGCGGCGCAATGCAACGCGCGGCGGGGCGTGGCCGCGGTTTGTGGGGATGCGGCCACAGGCCCGCGCCGTGGCCCGCACCAAGATCCGCATCAAGGCCCGCGCTCCGGCATGGGCCGGGCCGCGGGCCAGGGCGGGGGCGCCGTGGCCCGCGGCGTTCGCCTCAGTTGGTGCAGGGAATCGCGATCTCGACCACCTCGGCGCCGCGCCGGGTGCGCACCGAGCAGACCTCCGGCTCGGGCGGCGCGGCAACCGCCTGCGGCGCCGCCTCGGGGATGATGCCCAGCAGGCTGCTCTGGTCCACCTCGACCGTCTGCGCGACCTCTTCGTCGAACAGCCCGACCAGCGACAGCGCCAGCGACCCGGTCGACTGGGCCTGCGCCAGCTTGGCGGCCTGTTCGGGCGTGACCTGGACCGTCACGGTGCGGGCGACCATCGCTTCGGTGCGCCCCTGTTCGGCGGTCTGGTCGACACCGACCAGCTCCAGCCCGGTCTCGATCAGCTTGGTGACCTCGCGGCGCCCGTCGCCGCCCGACACCGAGCCGGTCCAGTAGACATCGACCCGGTCGCCCGGCCTGAGGAAGCCCGACACGCCGCTGGTCGCGTTGACGCTGATGGCAAAGGCGCGCATGCCGGCGGTCAGCCGGGTGCTGATCCCCGCATCGCCGCCCGGCGTGGTGATCTTCGAGGCCAGCACCGGCTCGTTGGGTTCCATGGGGCGCAGCACGATCCGCGACACGTCCTCGCCCTCGGGAAACAGCTCCTCGAGATCGGCAAAGGTGCCCTCGGGCAGGAAATCCTTTGTATAGCGGATCGGCTTGAGATCCGCGCGGGTGATGACGGTGCCGTAAGGCAGGGGGCGGCCGACGCCGACGACCTCGACCGTCGGCATGCGGTCGGCCGCGGCGTTGCGCTCGGCGGCGATGATGGCCTGCTGCTGATCGAAATAGCCCTTGATCATGTAGACCGCGAAGCCCGCCAGCCCGAGGCCGAGCATCAGCACCAGCCCGAATACCGTTCTCATCGCTTGTCTCCTCCAGACTGCATCCGCTTCACTCCGCCAGGCTGTCGACGAAGGTTTTCGCGTTGTTCATGTTGGCATTGTAGGTGGCATTGGGCGATCTGGCCGCCGAGGCGAACATGGCCATGACCGCCACGGACAGCCCCACGATGGCGGCCGTCAGCACGACCCAGTCCACCGTGACCGCGCCTTTCTCGTCGCGGCATAGCGCGGCGATGTGTCGGACCATGTTCCTGCTCCCGATCTGAATGCCTGAAGGCGATCCTGCCTGGCGATTGTGGCGCGTCGATGGGCATTCGGGGGTTTTGCGGCGGCGGCAGCGCGCGCGTCATGCCATGGCGAAAGGGGCCGCATGTCGGATGCGGCCCCTTGTTCTGTCATTCATGTATTTCGATTAGCCGTTGTTGTCTTCGCCCTCGGGGCCGTAGTCCGTATCGACCGTTTCCAGCCCACTTTCGATGTTGTCGGCCAGTGTGTCGACGCCGTCACTCACAGTCGCCAAGATTGCCACGCCGATCCCGACGATGGCGGCGGTGAGAACGACCCAGTCGACCGTGACGGCGCCGGCTTCGTCATTGGCGAAGGACTTGAAGAAGTTGAGCATGTTGTAACCCTCCTCGGGGCAATGTTGGACATACGATACCCGTGCGGGCTGTTTCGTGGCTGGTCTTGGTCCGACCCGATCGCCGCTGTGGATGTCGTCCATATGGCCGTCCGATTGGGGCGGGAGTTTGTCTGGGATCGTGCGATTTCGAAGCCATTTGACGAAACCTGCAACCTGCGGACGTGACCGTTTCTCCTCAGGGATCGGCCGCGATGCGCGGAGGGGCATCGTCGCGCGGATGGCGGCGATAGATTGGACGGAGAATCGCGAAGCAGGTGGGGCCGATCATGATGTCTGCGAGAATGTGCCGCGCGATCGCCATGGGCGCGGGGCTGTGGCTTGCGCTGGCCGCGCCGGTGACGGCCGAAAGATCGGGCGGCGATTTCACCTTTCGCCGGATCGCGGTGCCCAAGGCCGGCGCAAAGCGCATCACGGTGCAGATCGCGCCCGGCGCGCTGCACAGGGCCTCGGCCCCGCGCGCGGCCGGGCAGTCCGACCCTGCCGCCACTCCGCCCGCCGCCGCGCCGCGCCGCGCGGGGGCCGACTGGTTCTGGAGCGCGGTCTCGCCGCGGCTTTCCGACAGCGGGCCGGGGCGGCTTGAACCCGCGCTGTCGGCCTTGCGCGGCGCGCCTGCGGGCGCCGCCGCCGCGCCGCGGCTGCAGCACATGCAGCAGATCGCCCGCCTGCACGGCGCGGATATCATGCGGCTCACCATCGGGACAAAGGTCTCGCCCGCTCTGGCGCTGGCGGTGATCGCGGTGGAAAGCGCCGGGCGCACGGATGCGGTCAGCTCGGCCGGCGCGCAGGGGCTGATGCAGCTGATGCCGGCCACGGCGGCGCGATTCGGGGTCACCGATCGCCGCGACGCCGCCGAGAACATTCGCGGCGGCATCGCCTATCTCGACTGGCTGATGGGCCATTTCGACCGCGATCCGATCCTCGCGCTCGCGGGATACAATGCGGGCGAGGGCGCGGTGCGCGACAATGCAGGCGTGCCGCCCTATGCCGAAACCCGCGCCTATGTGCCCAAGGTGCTGGCCGCCTGGAGCGTGGCGCGGGGGCTGTGCCTGACGCCGCCGGTGCTGATGAGCGATGGCTGCGTCTTCGCGGTGGGGCGGCTCTGATCTCAGGCGAAGCTGTCCGAGGTCTCGGGGTGCCGCCGGGCCCAGACGGCGACATAGGAGCAGGCGGGCACGATGCGGAAGCCCTCGCGCGCCGCATCCTCGACCATCGCCGCGACGAGCGCGCTCGCATGGCCCCGCCCCTCATGCGCGCGCGGCACGCCGGTATGGGTGGCGACACGGGTGTCGCCCCGCGCCACCCATGTCAGCTCCGCCTGCGCCCCGTCGCCGAGATCGAGCACATAGCGGCCCCGTTCGGGGCCGCCTTCGCGAATGACCTCAGACAATGGTCGCCTCCGTCGCGGCGCGGATGTCGTCCTCGGTCACGCCGGGCGCGCATTCGACGATCCTGAGCCCGCCCTCGACCACGTCGAGCACGCCGAGCCCGGTGATCACCCGGTCGACCACGCCGGTGCCGGTGAGCGGCAGGGTGCAGGATTTCAGAAGCTTCGATTCGCCCGCCTTGTTGGTGTGATCCATCACCACCACCACGCGGCCGACGCCCGCGACGAGGTCCATCGCCCCGCCCATGCCCTTCACCAGCTTGCCGGGAATCATCCAGTTCGCCAGATCGCCGTTCTCGGCCACCTCCATCGCGCCGAGGATCGCCATGGCGATCTTGCCGCCGCGGATCATGCCGAAGGAGGTCGCGCTGTCGAAATAGGCGGTGTGCGGCAGCTCGGTGATGGTCTGCTTGCCGGCGTTGATGAGATCGGGGTCGATCTCGTCCTCGGTCGGGAAGGGGCCCATGCCGAGCATGCCGTTCTCCGATTGCAGCGTCACATGCACGCCTTCGGGGATGTAGTTCGGCACGAGGGTCGGAATGCCGATCCCGAGGTTCACATAGGTGCCGTCCTCGAGCTCCTGCGCGGCGCGCGCGGCCATCTGCTTGCGGTCCCAGCCCATGCTCAAGCCTCCCTGATGGTGCGCTGTTCGATGCGCTTTTCGTGCTCGCCCCGGATCAGCCGGTGCACATAGATGCCGGGCAGGTGGATGTGATCGGGATCGAGCGATCCCGCGGGCACGATCTCCTCGACCTCGGCCACGCAGATCCGCCCGGCCATGGCGGCGGGCGGGTTGAAGTTGCGCGCCGTCTTGCGGAAGACGAGGTTGCCGGTCTCGTCGGCCTTCCACGCCTTGACGATCGACAGGTCGGCCACGATGCCGCGCTCGAGGATGTAGGTCTCGCCGTCGAAGACCTTCTCTTCCTTGCCCTCGGCCACCTTCGTGCCGACGCCGGTCTTGGTGTAGAAGCCCGGAATGCCCGAGCCGCCGGCGCGCATCCGCTCCGCGAGCGTGCCTTGCGGTGCGAATTCCAGCTCCAGCTCGCCCGAGAGGTACTGGCGCATGAACTCGGCGTTCTCGCCCACATAGGACGAGATCATCTTCTTCACCTGCCGCGTCTGCAAAAGCTGGCCGAGGCCGAAATCATCGACGCCCGCATTGTTCGACGCAAAGGTGAGCTCCTTGGTGCCCGCATCGCGGATGGCGGCGATCAGCAGCTCGGGAATGCCGCAAAGGCCGAAGCCCCCTGCGGCGATCAGCATCCCGTCGGACAATAGCCCGTCGAGCGCGGCGGCTGCGTCCGGATAGATCTTGTTCATGCGTCTCCCCCTGTTGTCACGGGGGCGAGACTTGCGCCCGGCGAACGCGAAGTCAATGCGAATGCCGCGCCGCAGCGGGCGGCGCGGCGCATTGCCTATTCGGCGGTCTCGTCGGGCGCCGTTTCGGCGGCTTCGGCCTTCTTCGCCGCCGTCTTCTTGGCCGGGGCCTTTTTCGCCGTGGTCTTGGACGCCGTGGTCTTGGACGCCGTGGCTTTCTTGGTCGTGGTCTTCTTCGCGGCGGGCTTCTTCGCCGCCGCCTTCTTGGCGGGGGCCTTCTTCTTGCCGCCCTTCGCGGCCTTCTCGTCCACCAGAGCGATCGCCTGTTCCAGCGTCACCGCCTCGGGCTCCACGTCCTTGGGCAGGGTCGCGTTGACCTTCTCCCACTTCACATATGGCCCGTAACGCCCCGGCATCACGGAGATCGCGCCGCCCGAGGGATGCTCGCCCAGCTCCTTGAGCGCCTTGGCGGCCGCGCCGCGACCGGCCCGGCCAGCGGCCTTCTGCGCCAGCAGTTCGACCGCGCGGTTCATGCCGATCTCGAAGACCTCGTCGACCTCCTTGAGATTGGCATAGAGCTTGCCGTGCTTGACGAAGGGGCCGAAGCGCCCGAGCCCGGCCTCGATCGGCTCACCATCCTCGGGGTGGTTGCCCACGAAGCGCGGCAGGGAAAGAAGCGTCAGCGCCTTGTCGAGATCCATCGCATCCGCCTGCCAGCCCTTGGGCAGCGAGGCGCGGGGCGGCTTGGGCACGTCCTCGGTCGGCTCGCCGCGCTGGACATAAGGCCCGAAGCGCCCGGTCTTGAGCCAGATATCGTCGCCGCCATCCTCGCCCAGCACCCGGTCGGCGCCGGTCTCGGCGCCGTCGCCGCCGATGGGCCGGGTGTAGCGGCATTCGGGATAGTTGCCGCAGCCGACGAAGCCCCCGGTGCGCGAGGTCTTCAGATGCAGCTGACCGGTGCCGCATTGCGGGCACTGGCGCGGATCGCTGCCATCCTCGCGGGGCGGGTAGAGCTGCGGGGCCAGCGCCTCGTCGAGCACGTCGAGCACCTCGGTGATCCGAAGCTCCGAGGTCTCGGCGATCGCCGCCGAGAAATCGCGCCAGAACTTCGCCAGCAGCTCCTTGTAATCGGCCTTGCCGGCCGAGACGTCGTCGAGCTGCTCCTCGAGGCTGGCGGTGAAGTCGTATTCCACGTAACGCTTGAAGAAGTTCAGCAGGAAGATCGTGACGATCCGGCCCTTGTCCTGCGGGATCAGCCGGTTCTTGTCCTTGGTGACATAGTCGCGGTCCTGGATCGTGCCGATCACGCTGGCATAGGTCGAGGGGCGACCAATGCCGAGCTCTTCCATGCGCTTGACCAGCGTCGCCTCGGTGTAGCGCGGCGGCGGCTGGGTGTGGTGCTGCAGCGCCAGCACCGCCTCAGGCCCGCCGAGCACGGCGGCCTCCTTGTTCTCCTCGGTCGCCTTGGCGAAGGCGCCCTTGAGCGCACCGCTCGCGAATTTCGCGGCCTCGCCCTGATGGATCTGCGGCAAGCGGCGGTCGTCGTCGCTCTCGACGTCGTCGCGGCCCTCTTCATAGACCTTGAGGAAGCCGTCGAACAGCACGACCTGACCGGTGGCGCGCAGCACGACCTCGCTGTCGCGGCTGGCGATGTCGACGGTGGTGCGCTCCATCCGCGCGGCCTCCATCTGGCAGGCCAGCGTCCGCTTCCAGATCAGGTCGTAGAGCTTGCGCTGCTCGGGCTCCAGCCGCGCCAGCTTGCCCGCGTCGCGCGACATGTCGGTGGGCCGGATGCATTCATGCGCTTCCTGCGCGTTCTTGGCCTTGTTCTTGTACATGCGCGGCGATTTCGGGACGTATTGCTCGCCGTAGCGCGACTTGATCTCGTCGCGCGCGGCCATCACCGCCTCGGGCGCCATGTCGATGCCGTCGGTCCGCATATAGGTGATGTGGCCCGCCTCGTAGAGCCGCTGGGCCGCCGACATGGTGGCGCGCGCGCCCATGCCGAACTTGCGGCTGGCCTCCTGTTGCAGGGTCGAGGTCATGAAGGGGGCCGAGGGGTTGCGGCTCGCCGGCTTGGCCTCGACCGAGGCGACGGAAAGCTCGCGCGAGGCCACGGCCTGCACCGCCATCTCGGCCTGGGTGCGGTCGGAAAGGTCGAAGCGGTCGAGCTTCTTGCCCGCCAGCACGGTGAGCCGCGCCTCGAATTCCTGCCCGCGCGGGGTGGTGAGCTGCGCCTTCACGCTCCAGTATTCGCGCGGATCGAAGGCCTCGATCTCCATCTCCCGCTCGACGATGAGCCGCAGGCAGACCGACTGCACCCGCCCCGCCGACTTGGCACCCGGCAGCTTGCGCCACAGCACGGGGCTGAGGTTGAAGCCCACGAGGTAGTCGAGCGCGCGGCGCGCCAGATAGGCGTGCACCAAGGGCGCATCGACCTCGCGCGGGTTCTGCATCGCCTCGGTCACGGCCTTCTTGGTGATGGCGTTGAACACCACGCGGGAGACGGGCGTGTCCTTCTTGAGCACCTTGCGCTTGGTCAGCGCCTCCTGAAGGTGCCAGGAGATCGCTTCGCCCTCACGATCAGGGTCGGTGGCGAGGATCAGGTTCGGGTCGTCCTTCAGCGCATCGGCGATGGCCTTGACATGCTTGCGGCTGTCGGTGCCGATCTCCCAGCGCATCTCGAAATCATTCTCGGTGTCGACCGAGCCATCCTTGGGCGGCAGGTCGCGCACATGGCCGTAAGAGGCGAGCACGGTGTAGCCCGAGCCGAGATAAGTGTTGATCGTCTTGGCCTTGGCCGGAGATTCGACGACGACGACGGGCATGGGGAATCCTCGGGTCAGGGGAGGGGCGCTTTGGGCGGGCAACATGTGGTGGGGCCCACGACAATGTCAATGCGCCCCGTGACAGCGTCCCTTCGGCTCCGTCAGCCCGCGGCCCGCGCCAGATCCCGCCGCACCAGAAGCCCGCCCGGCTGCCGCTCCACCCGGCCCGACAGCTCAAGATCGACCAGCGCCTGAGACAGCCTTGCCGCGGGCAGGCGCATGTCGCGCAGCAGCTGATCCTCGGCCAGCGGCGCGGCCCCGAGCCGGTCCATGATGCGCGCGGCGAGGTCGTCTGCGGCCTCGGGCTTCGGTGGCGGGGCAGGCCGCGCGCCGGGTGCCTGCGCCGCGGGCTCCGGCGCGATCCGCCCCATGAGATCGAGCACGTCGGAAGCGCCGCGCACCAGCGCCGCGCCGTCGCGGATCAGCATGTTGCAGCCCCCGGCGCGCGCATCGAAGGGGTGGCCGGGCACGGCGAGCACCTCGCGCCCCGCCTCCAGCGCCGCGCGCGCGGTGATCAGGCTGCCAGAGCGCGCCGCGGCCTCGACCACGACGACGCAGCGCGACAGCCCCGCCACGATACGGTTGCGCGCGGGGAAATGGCGCGCCTGCGGCGCGCGGCCCACGGGCTGTTCGGAAAGGATCAGCCCGTCGCGGGCGATCTGGGCCGTCAGATCGGCGTTTTCGGGCGGATAGGTGACATCGACACCGCCCGCCGTCACCGCGATGGTGCCGCGGCCGAGCGCGGCCTCATGCGCCGCCGTGTCGATGCCGCGCGCAAGGCCCGAGACCACGACCCAGCCCGCATCGGCAAGATCGGCGGCGAGCCGCTGCGCCATGCGCAGCCCCAGCGACGAGGCGTTGCGCGCGCCGACCATGGCGAGCATGGGCCGACGCAGCAGCGCCGCGCGCCCGCGCAGCCACAAAAGCGGCGGTGCATCGGAAAGGGCGGCGAGATCGGCCGGGTAGAGCGGATCGCCATGCAGCAAGAGCCGCGCGCCCGCCGCCTCGGCGGCGCGCATCTCGGCGCGGGCCGCCTGCGGCGTGCAGGCTTCGTAATCGGTGATCCCCGCCGCATGGGCAATGTCGGGCAGCGCGTCGAGCGCGGCGCGGGCCGAGCCATGCTCGGCCAGCAGCCGCCAGTAGGTGGCGATGCCGACCCGGCGGGAGCGCAACAGGCGCAGGCGGGACAGCGTGTCCTCTTCCGTGGTGGGTGGGAGTGGGGGGTGAGCGGAAGAAGTCGGGTTCTGGGCCATCCGCGCCTCGCCTGTTGCCCCTTCAGATCTAGGGCGACTCGGTTAACAGCGCGTAAACCGAAAGGCGATCAGCTTCCCGATCCGCCCACCGTCAGCCCGCCGATCATCAAGGAGGGCTGACCGACCCCCACGGGCACCCATTGCCCCGCCTTGCCGCAATTGCCGATGCCCGGATCGAGCGCGAGGTCGTTGCCAATGGCGCGGATCTTCTGCAGCGCGGTGGCGCCGTCGCCGATCAGCGTCGCGCCCTTGACCGGCGCGCCGACCTTGCCGTTCTTCACCCGGTAGGCCTCGGTGCAGGAGAAGACGAACTTGCCGGAGGTGATGTCGACCTGCCCGCCGCCGAATCCCACGGCCCAGATCCCGTCCTCGAGGTCCGCCACCATGCCCGCCGGGTCGTCATTGCCGCCCAGCATGTAGGTGTTGGTCATGCGCGGCATCGGCGCATGGGCAAAGCTTTCGCGCCGCCCGTTGCCGGTCGGGGCCACGCCCATCAGCCGCGCGTTCTGCCTGTCCTGCATATAGCCCACGAGCTTGCCGTCCTCGATCAGCGTGGTGCGGTTCGAGGGCGTGCCCTCGTCGTCGAAGGTGAGAGAGCCGCGCCGGTCGGGGATCGTGCCGTCGTCGAGCACGGTGACGCCCCTGGCTGCGACCTGGCTGCCCATCAGCCCGGAGAAGGCCGAGGAGCCCTTGCGGTTGAAATCGCCTTCGAGCCCGTGGCCCACCGCCTCGTGCAGCAGGATGCCGGGCCAGCCCGGCCCGAGCACCACGTCCATGACGCCGGCGGGGGCGGCCTCGGCGTCGAGGTTCACGAGCGCGATGCGCAGCGCCTCGCGCACCACCGGCTCCCAGTGATCGCGCGCCATCAGCCCGTCGAGCCCGAAGCGCCCGCCGCCGCCCATATGACCGCTCTCGCGCCGCCCGTCCTTTTCGACGATCACGCCGATCGAGATCCGCGCCATCGGGCGGATATCGGTATAGAGCGCGTCCTCGGGCCGCAGGATCGCCACCTCCTGATGCGAGGCGGCGAGGCTCGCCGTGACCTGCACGACCTTCGGGTCGAGCGCGCGGGCGAAGGCGTCGATCTCGCGCAAAAGATCGACCTTCACCCCGAAGGCCGCGCCGGCGATCGGGTCGGCATCGGTATAGAGGTGGCGGTTGGTGCGGGCAGGCGCATCGGCGAGGCTGCCGCCGCCATCGCCCACGGCGAGCCGCGCGGTCGCCACGGCGCGGGCGAGCGCGTGCTCGTCGATCTGGGTGGAATGGGCATAGCCCGAGGTCTCGCCGCGCACCGCGCGCAGGCCGAAGCCCTCGGCGGCGTCGAAATTGGCATGCTTGAGGCGACCGTCGTCGAAGCCCAGCACCTCCGAGCGGCGTCGCTCGAGAAACAGCTCGCCGTCATCGGCGCCCGCCACCGCCTCTTGCAGGAGCCGCAGCGCGGCGGCGCGGTCGAGATGGGTGGCGAAGGGATCGAAGGCGGGCTCGGCCTGTCGTGCGGTCATGGGCGTCCTCGTCGGATGGGGCGGAATGCGGGGGGCGAAGGGCAGGTAGGGCGGGCGTCCGTTTGCCGCAACCCGACAGCTTGTTCTGCGCGACAGTTTATGGGATTAGAGCCGCGGACGACAGGGGATTCCGCCCAAGCGGGGGCCTCGGGGCGCCGACTTACGCCACACACGCAAGGTAGAGACATGCACCTCACAAAGCCCCTCGCCGTGCTCGGGACCCTTACCGCCACACTGACGGCGGGCATGGTTTCGGCACAGGAGCAGATCGCCGAGCTGCCGATCATCGGCACCCCGGTCGACGGGGCCGTGGGCTGGCAGCCCGCCGCGACCAAGCTGGCGCGCGACATCCACTGGCTCGACGGCATGCTGCTCGTCATCATCACCGCGATCACGCTCTTCGTCACCGGCCTGCTGGCCTTCGTGATCCTGCGCTACAACAAGAAGGCCAATCCCAAGCCGGCGGTGTTCACCCACAACTCGCCGCTCGAGATCGCCTGGACGGTCGTGCCGATCGTGATCCTGATCTTCATCGGCGCCTTCTCCCTGCCGGTGCTGTTCGACCAGCAGGAGATCCCCGAGGGTGACGTGCACATCAAGGTCACCGGCTTCCAGTGGTACTGGGGCTACGAGTATCCCGACGAGGAGATCGCCTTCGAAAGCTTCATGATCGGCGCGGGCATGGGTAACCTCAACGAGGAGATCCTGGCCGAGCTGAACGAAGCGGGCTATGGCGCCGACGAGTTCAAGCTCGCCACCGACACCTCGGTCGTCGTCCCCGTGGGCGCCACCGTGGTGATGGACGTCACCGCCGCCGACGTGATCCATTCCTGGACCATCCCCGCCTTCGGCGTGAAGCAGGACGCGGTGCCGGGCCGGATCGCCCAGCTGTGGTTCGAGGCCGAGCAGGAAGGCGTCTATTTCGGCCAGTGCTCGGAGCTGTGCGGCAAGGACCACGCCTACATGCCGATCACCGTCAAGGTGGTGAGCCCCGAGGCCTATGAGCTTTGGCTCGCAGGCGCCAAGGAAGAGTTCCCGGCCTGAGCCGGATCGTGACTGACCGGGCCGGGCGCAGGGGCGCCCGCCCGACGGGGCGGCATCGCCGCCGACCGACATGACGACCGGCCGGGACCGCCCGACCGTGCCCGGGGGCCGCGCCCCCGCGACCGCGCCACCAGCGACGGCGGATGATGACCGCCGGACGGGAGCCCGCATGACCGATGCCAGCATGACAGACCTGCGCTACAAGGGCGCGCCCGAAGCCTCCATCGGCGATTATTTCGCGCTGCTGAAGCCGCGGGTGATGTCGCTCGTGGTCTTCACCGCTCTGGTGGGCCTCGTGGTGGCGCCCGTGCCGGTGCACCCTTTCCTGGGCTTCGTGGCGGTGCTTTGCATCGCCGTGGGCGGCGGCGCCTCGGGCGCGCTCAACATGTGGTGGGACGCCGATATCGACGCGATCATGCGGCGCACGAAATCCCGCCCGATTCCGGCGGGCAAGACAAGCCCCGGCGATGCGCTGGCGCTGGGCCTTGCGCTGTCGGGCTTTTCGGTGGTGGTGCTGTTCCTCGCCGCCGGTCCCTTGGCCGCGGGCCTCCTGGCCTTCACCATCTTCTTTTACGCCGTGATCTACACGATGTGGCTCAAGCGTTCGACGCCGCAGAACATCGTGATCGGCGGCGCCGCTGGCGCCTTCCCCCCGATGATCGGCTGGGCCGCCGCCACCGGCGACATCGCGATCGAGAGCGTGCTGATGTTCGCGCTCACCTTCATGTGGACGCCGCCGCATTTCTGGGCGCTGGCGCTGTTCGTGAAGTCCGATTACGGCGATGCGGGCGTGCCGATGCTCACCGAGACGCATGGCCGCCGCTCCACCCGCCGTCACATTCTCGCCTACACGGTGCTTCTGGTGCCCGTGGCGCTGGGTCTCGGCTTCACCTCGATCGGCGGGCCGGTCTATCTCGCCGTCGCTCTGGTGCTGAACCTGCAGTTCCTCGGCGGCGCGTGGCAGCTTTTCCGTCGGACCGAGGATCAGGCCGAGGCCGACGGCTACGCCGCCGAGAAGAAGGTCTTCAAGATCTCTCTCGGCTATCTTTTCCTGCATTTCGGCGCGCTTCTGATCGAGGCGGCGCTGCGTCCCTGGGGCGGCTCCTGGCAGATCCTGTCAGGGCTCATCGGGGCCTGAGGAGGCATGTCCATGCGTGTCGAACATGAATTGCATCACCGCCGCCGGGGCCGCAACTGGGGGGTCGGGCTGCTGCTCGTCGCCTTCGTCGCCCTGATCTTCGGTCTCACCGTGGTCAAGACGCTGAGCCTTGGCAGCATCGTCGAGCTTGAAAGGTTCGACCATGTCGCGCGGCCGCAGCTTGTGCCGCAGGGCGGGGAGGCCGGGCAATGAGCGCCGAGCGGGACCGCCGCATTCGCCGCACCGCGCTGCAGACCGTCGGCGTCGTCCTCGTGATGGGCGCGCTGGCCTGGGCCGCGGTGCCCTTCTACGACTGGTTCTGCCGGGTCACCGGCTTCGGCGGGGTCACCTCCGTGGCCGATGCGGGCTCGGATACCGTGCTCGACCAGACCATCACCGTGCGCTTCGACGCCTCGCTCGAACGCGACATGCCGTGGGAGTTCAAGCCCGCGCAGCGCGAGATGGAGATCCGCATCGGCGAGACGGGGCTGGCCTTCTACGAGGCGCACAACCCGACCGACCGGCCGGTCGCCGGGCAGGCGAGCTACAATGTCGCGCCCTATTCGGCGGGCGGCTATTTCGAGAAGATCGAGTGCTTCTGCTTCACCGAGCAGGTGCTGCAGCCGGGCGAGACGGTGATGATGCCGGTCAGCTTCTTCGTCGATCCCGAGATCGTCGAGGACCGCGAGGCGAAATATGTCCACGAGATCACGTTGAGCTATACCTTCTACGAGATCGACCTTCCCGAAGACACGCAGACGGCGGCACTGGCGCCGGGCAACGAGTCTTTGACACGAACCGCCGGTCAGGCGATAGAGCAGAACTGAACGAAAGGCCCGAGGGACTGACGCAATGGCGCATGAGAAGAACCACGACTACCACATCCTGGCCCCGTCCATCTGGCCGTTCATCAGCGCCATCGGCGCCTTCGTCATGCTGTTTGGCGCGGTCACCTGGATGCATGGCTCCGGCCCCTGGCTGTTCCTGATCGGCCTCGCCGCGGTGCTCTACACCATGTATGGCTGGTGGGCCGACATGGTCGGCGAAAGCCGCATCGGCGACCACACCCCGGTGGTGCGGATCGGCCTGCGCTACGGCTTCATCTTCTTCATCATGTCCGAGGTCATGTTCTTCGTGGCGTGGTTCTGGGCCTTCTTCAAGAACGCGCTCTACCCGATGGGCCCCGAAAGCCCGAGGGTCGACGGCGTCTGGCCGCCCGAGGGGATCACCACCTTCGACCCGTGGCACCTGCCGCTGATCAACACGCTGATCCTGCTGTGCTCGGGCGCGGCCGCGACCTGGGCGCACCATGCGCTGGTGCATGAGAACAACCGCAAGGACATGCGCAACGGCCTCGCCATCGCGATCGGCCTCGGCCTGATCTTCACCGCCTTCCAGGCGCTGGAATACTGGGAAGCGCCCTTCACCTTCGGCGGCAACGTCTATGGCGGCGTGTTCTTCATGGCGACGGGCTTTCACGGCTTTCACGTGATCGTCGGCACGATCTTCCTCGCGGTCTGCCTGATCCGCCTGCAGCGCGGCGACTTCACCCCCGAGAAGCATGTCGGTTTCGAGGCGGCGGCCTGGTACTGGCACTTCGTCGACGTGGTCTGGCTGTTCCTGTTCCTGGCGATCTACGTCTGGGGCAGCTGATCGGGGCAGGGCGCTCGCGCCCGACCGAACACGGCCCACCCGATACGGACGCGCGGGCCTCTCGCGCGTCCTTCTCGTTTCCGGAGGCAAGATGCGCCGAACGCTCCTACCGCTGCTCATGGGCCTTCTGGGATGCGCCATTCTCGTCTGGCTGGGCGTCTGGCAGATGCAGCGCCTGTCGTGGAAGACCGCGATCCTCGCCGATCTCGACGCGCGCATCCTCGCGGCGCCGGTGCCGCTTTCGGGCCTCGACACCGCCGATCCGCAGGCGCAGCGCTACCTGCCGGTGGTGGCGCAGGGCCGGCTGACGGGCGAGGAGCTGCACGTGCTCAGCGCCGCCGACGGGCCGGGCTACCGCGTCATCGGCGTGCTCGATACCGACCGGCGGCGGGTGATGGTGGATCTGGGCTTCGTGCCGCTCGGGGCCAAGGATCTGGAGCGGGAGGTGTCCGATCTCATGGTCACCGGCAACCTGCATTGGCCCCAAGAGGTCGATGACTGGACCCCGGCTCCCGACACGCCGGCCAATATCTGGTATGCCCGCGACGTGGCCCCGATGGCCGCGGCACTCGGCACCGCGCCGCTGATGATCGTGGCGCGGCGGCTGACGCCCGAGGTCGGAACGGCGCCCATGCCGCTTGACAGCGCCGCCGTGCCGAACGACCACCTCGGCTACGCCCTCACCTGGTTTTCGCTGGCTCTCGTCTGGGCCGTGATGACCGGTCTTTTCTTGTGGCGCGGCCGCCGCCCCGCCTCCTGACGTCGAAGGACAGATCCATGCGCTACGTCTCCACCCGGGGCCAGGCCCCGAGCCTCTCCTTCGAAGAGGCCATGCTCACCGGTCTTGCCCGCGACGGCGGCCTCTATGTTCCCGAGACCGTGCCGATGTTCGACCGCGCCCAGATCGCGGCGATGGCGGGCCTGCCCTACGAGGAGGTGGCTTTCCGCGTCATGCGCCCCTTCATCGGCGACGCCTTCACCGAAAACGAGTTCCGCGGCCTGATCGCCAAGGCCTATGCGAGCTTCGCCCATCCCGCGCGCGCGCCCTTGAAGCAGCTCGGCCCGAACCATCACCTGCTTGAGCTGTTCCACGGGCCGACGCTGGCCTTCAAGGATTTCGCCATGCAGCTGATCGGCCAGCTGTTCCAGGCCTCTCTGGAGCGCTCGGGCGAGCGGATCACCATCGTCGGCGCGACCAGCGGAGACACCGGCTCGGCGGCGATCGAGGCGTTCCGCGGGCTCGCCAATGTCGACGTGGTCATCCTCTACCCGCATGAGCGGATCTCGGAGGTGCAGCGCCGCCAGATGACGACGCCATCCGAAAGCAACGTCCACACCCTCGCGGTCACCGGCGATTTCGACGATTGCCAGGCCGCATTGAAGGACATGTTCAACGATTTCGCCTTCCGCGACGAGGTGCGGCTCGCGGGCGTGAACTCGATCAACTGGGGCCGGGTGCTGGCGCAGGTGGTCTACTACTTCACCGCCGCCACCTCGCTTGGCGCGCCGCATCGCGAGGTGGATTTCTCCGTGCCCACCGGCAATTTCGGCGACATCTATGCCGGCGACATCGCGCGCCGCATGGGGCTCAGCATCGGCAAGCTGGTGATCGCCACCAACCGCAACGACATCCTGCACCGCACGATCCAGAGCGGCGAGCATCGCAAGTCGGGCGTGACCCCCACCATCAGCCCCTCGATGGACATCCAGGTCTCCTCGAACTTCGAGCGCGCGCTGTGGGACGCCTACGGCCGCGACGGCGCCGCCGTCGCCCAGCTGATGGACGAGCTGAAGCGCGAGGGCGGCTTTGCGGTCAGCCAAGGGGCGATCGGGCGGCTGCGCGACGGCTTCGCCTCTGGCCGCGCCTCCGAGGAGGAGACGCGCGAGACGATCCGCCGCATCCATGCGCAGACGGGCGAGCTTTTGTGCCCGCATTCCGCCGTGGGCGTGCATGTGGCCGAAGAGAACATGGGCGAGAACCCGATGGTGACGCTGGCCACCGCGCATCCCGCGAAGTTCCCCGACGCGGTCGAGGCCGCGACCACGATCCGACCGCCCCTTCCAACCCGCATGGCGGGGCTGTATGACCGGCCCGAGCGGGTGACGCGGGTCGAGAACGATCTTGCCGCCCTGCAATCCGTCATCCGGGAGAAGACCGCGCGGTGAGTGTCCAGCTTCACACCCTTCCCAACGGCTTCCGCATCGCCACGGAGCGGATGCCGGGGCTGAAATCCGCCGCGATCGGCATCTGGGTGCTGGCCGGTGGCCGCCACGAGACCGCCGATCAGAACGGCATCGCCCATTTCCTCGAACACATGGCGTTCAAGGGCACCAAGACGCGCTCCGCGCTCGCCATCGCCGAGGCGATCGAGGATGTGGGCGGCTACATCAACGCCTATACCTCGCGCGAGATGACCGCCTATTACGCCCGCGTGCTGGGCCAGGACGTGCCGCTGGCGCTCGACGTGATCTCGGACATCCTTCTGAACCCGGTGCTGTCGGAAGAGGAGATCGAGGTCGAGCGCGGGGTGATCCTGCAGGAGATCGGCCAGGCGCTCGACACGCCCGACGACATCATCTTCGACTGGCTTCAGGAAGAGGCCTATCCCGACCAGCCGCTCGGGCGCACCATCCTCGGCCCCGCCGAGCGGGTGGCAAAGTTCAGCCGCGCCGATCTTCAGGATTTCACGCAGTCCCATTACGGCCCCGGCCAGCTGATCCTGTCGGCGGCGGGCGACGTGGACCATGACGAGATCGTGGCCATGGCCGAGCGGCTCTTCGGCGGGCTCGCGCCGCGCGTCACCGCGCCGATCCAGCCGCCCGCGCGCTTCATGGGCGGCGAGCGGCGTGTCATCAAGCCGCTGGAGCAGGTGCATTTCGCCATGGCGCTCGAGGGGCCGGACTACCGCGACCCGGCGATCTACACCGCGCAGATCTACGCGACGGCCTTGGGCGGGGGCATGTCCTCGCGCCTGTTCCAGAAGGTGCGCGAGGATCGCGGGCTGTGCTACACGATCTTCGCGCAGGCCGGAGCCTATGAGGATACCGGCATGACCACGATCTATGCCGGCACCTCCGCCGAGGAGATCGGCGATCTGGCGCGGATCACCATGGACGAGATGAAGCGCGCCGCCGAGGACATGAGCGAGGCCGAGGTCGCCCGCGCGCGCGCGCAGATGAAGGCCGGGATGCTGATGGGGCTGGAAAGCCCGTCGAACCGGGCCGAGCGGCTGGCGCGGATGCTGGCGATCTGGGGCCGGGTGCCGGGCGTGGAGGAGGCGGTCGAGAAGATCGACGCCGTCACCGTCGGGGCGGTGCGCGAATTTGCCGCCCATGCGGCGGGCGGCGCGGGCAGCGCGCTGGCGCTCTACGGCCCGGCGGAAAAGGCACCGCATCTGGCGGAGCTGAAGGAAAGGCTCGCCGCCTGATGCTGGGCCAGCGTCGGCGGGTCCAGATCGAGACCGAGCGGCTGACGCTGCGCCCGCCCGCGCATGGCGATTTCCGGGCCTGGGCGGCGCTGCGCGAGGATTCGGCCGCCTTTCTCACCCGCTGGGAGCCGACATGGGCGCCCGATCACCTGACGCGCCGCGCCTTCACCAACCGCGTCTACTGGGCCCAGCGCTCGATCAGCCAGAACACCGCCCTGCCGCTGTTCCTGATCCGGCGCGAGGACCAGATGCTTCTGGGCGCGATCACCCTCGACAACATCCGCCGCGGCCCGGCGCAGGCGGGCACCACCGGCTACTGGATCGGCGCGCCCTTCGCGCGGATGGGCTACATGCGCGAGGCGGTGCAGGCGCTGGTGCATCACGCCTTCACGGTGATGGATCTGAGCCGGATCGAGGCGGGCTGCCTGCCCGAGAACACGCCCTCTCGCCGGCTGCTGGAACGCTGCGGCTACAAATACGAGGGCGTGGCGCAAAGCTACCTGCAGATCGACGGGCGCTGGCGCAACCACGTGCTTTACGCCAATCTGCGCGCCGACCGGCGCGGCCGGACCGAAACCGGCTGACCGCCCCAAGGAGACCGCCATGCTGAACCCCGCCACGCCCGAATTCCTCGATACGCTGAGAGACAAGCTGCCCGAGGTGGCGTTCCGCATGGCAGGCCCCGAGCATCTCGAGGAGCCGCGCGGCCGCTACAGGGGGCAGGGGCTCCTGCTGGCGCCCGGCTCGACGCAGGAGGTCGCGACCATCCTCAAGGCCTGCGACGCGGCGCGCATCGGCGTGGTGCCGCATGGCGGCGGCACCGGCCTCGTCGGCGGGCAGGTGATGCAGGGCGGCGTGGCGCCGGTGATCCTGTCGCTGGCGCGGATGAACGCGATCCGCGAGGTCTACCCGTCCGAGAACGTCATGGTGGCCGAGGCGGGCGCGATCCTCGCCGATGTGCAGCAGGCCGCGCGCGGGGCGGGGCGGATGTTCCCGCTTTCGCTCGCCTCCGAGGGCTCGGCCCGGATCGGCGGGCTCCTGTCGACCAATGCGGGCGGGCTCAACGTGTTGCGCTACGGCAATGCGCGGGCCCAGTGCCTCGGGCTGGAGGTCGTGACCGCGCAGGGCGAGGTCTGGCACGGGCTGACGCGGCTTTACAAGGACAACACCGGCTACGACCTGCGCGATCTCATGATCGGCGCCGAGGGCACGCTCGGCATCATCACCGCCGCGGCGCTGCGCATGGCCCCCGTTCCAGCGGCCTCTGGCACGGCGCTGTTGCAGGTGGCCTCGCCGCGCGCCGCGCTCGACCTGCTGGCGCTGGCGCGCGACCGCGTGGGCGACAATGTCACCGCCTTCGAGCTGATGCACCGGCAGGGGCCGGACTTCCTCATCGAGGCCGGGTTGGAGGCGCGGGTGCCGCTCGATCCGCTGCCTGAATGGATGGTGCTGGTGGAGCTTGGCCTGCCCGAAGGGCTCGCGCCCGAGGAGAGCCTCGCCGCGATCTTCGAGGCGGCGGTGGAGCAGGGGATCTCCGAAGACGGCGTCATCGCCTCGTCCGAGGCGCAGGCCGAGGCGCTCTGGGCGGTCCGCGAGACGATCCCCGAGGCCAACCGCCGGATCGGCTCGATCTCCTCGCACGACATCTCGGTGCCGCTCTCGGCGCTGCCCGACTTCATCGCGCAGGGCGGCCCGATGCTGCGCGCGCTGGGCGATGTGCGGATCAACTGCTTCGGCCATCTGGGCGATGGCAACCTGCATTACAACGTCTTTCCGCCCAAGGGCCGCGACCGGGGCGATTACGAGGATATCCGCCCGCGCGTGAAGGAGATCGTCCACGATCTCGCCCATGCCTTCGGCGGCTCGGTCAGCGCCGAGCATGGCATCGGGCGGCTCAAGGTCGGGGAGCTGGAACGCTACGGCGATCCGGCGAAGCTCGCCATGATGCGGGCGATCAAGGCGGCGCTCGACCCCAGCGGCATCCTCAACCCCGGCGCGGTGCTGCGCTGCTGAGGGCGGATTTGCGTATTTGGAGAAAGATGAACGGGGGAGGCGCGCCCCATGGTTCATTTTCCCTCAAATACGCAAATCCCGCCGCCGATCCCGGGGGCCTTGCTCGCGGATGAAGCGCCTCAGTCGCCTTCATAGGCGCAAAGCGCCTCGACCCGGTGCCCCAGCCCTTCGAGCAGCTTGCGGCCGCCGAGATCCTTCAGGTCGATGATGAAGGCGCAGGCCACCACCTCGGCGCCCAGCCGCTCGATCAGCTTGATCCCCGCCTCGGCGGTGCCGCCGGTGGCGAGCAGGTCGTCGACCAGCAGCACCTTCTGGCCCCGATGCAGCGCGTCGTCATGCAGCTCGACCTCCGCCTCGCCATATTCGAGCTTGTAGCTCTGGCTGATCGTGCGGCCCGGCAGCTTGCCCTTCTTGCGGATCGGCACGAAGCCGGTGCCGAGCCGGTCGGCCAGCGCGCCGCCCAGGATGAAGCCGCGCGCTTCGAGCCCCGCGACGGTGTCGATCTCGAGCCTGTCGCAGGCCGCGACCAGCCCCTCGATGGCAAGGCGCAGCCCGTCGCGATCGGCGAAGAGCGTGGTGACATCGCGAAACATGATCCCCTCATGCGGAAAATCGGGGATGGTGCGGATGTAGTCGGTCACATGGGCCATGACGGCTCCTGTCTGGGGGCGCGGCGCGGGGGCCGGGGCGTCGGTCTCGGGCCCGGTTGGCGGGCGGCGCGTTGATAATGCCCATGGGGCGCGTTGCGAACCCCGATTCGGGGAAACGGCGCGTTTGCGGGTTCCGTCGGCCGCGCGGCTGGGCTATGCCGCCACCGCAGCCCGCAGAAAGCAATCGAAAGTGAGCCGATGAGCCGATCACCCCTGGCCATGGTGGCCGATGCCGTTTCCTCCGAAAACGCCCCGGCGTTGCCGCGCTCGGCCGCCGATTACAAGACCGAGATCCTTTCCGGCCTGACCGTGGCCCTCGCCCTCGTGCCCGAGGCGGTGGCCTTCGCCTTCGTGGCGGGCGTGAACCCGCTGGTGGGCCTCTATGCCGCCTTTCTCGTCGGCCTGATCACCGCGCTGATCGGCGGCCGGCCCGGCATGGTCTCGGGCGCCACCGGCGCGCTCGCCGTCGTCATGGTCAGCCTCGTGGCCGATCACGGGGTCGAGTATCTCTTTGCCACCGTGGTGCTCATGGGCATCCTGCAGGTGCTGGCGGGCGTGTTCCGGCTGGGCAAGTTCATGCGCCTCGTGCCGCATCCGGTGATGCTCGGCTTCGTCAACGGGCTGGCCATCGTGATCGGCCTGTCGCAGCTCGAACAGTTCCACGATCCGTCCACCGGCGGCTTCCTGTCGGGCTTTCCGCTGGTGCTGATGCTGGGGCTGGTGGCGCTCACCATGTTCATCATCTGGGTCATGCCGCGTTTCACCCGCGCCATCCCCGCGCCGCTCGCCGCGATCGGCATCGTCGCGGCGCTGGTGGTCGGCTTCGGCCTGCCGGTGCCGCGCGTGGGCGATCTGGCGCAGATCTCGGGCGGGCTGCCCGAATTCTCGATCCCGCTGGTGCCGCTCAACCTCGAGACCTTCGGCATCATCCTGCCCTATGCGCTGATCCTCGCCGCGATCGGCCTCATCGAAAGCCTGCTGACGCTCAACCTCGTCTCCGAGATCACCGGCAAGCGCGGCGGCGCGAGCCAGGAATGCGTGGCCCAGGGCATCGCCAACGTCGTCACCGGCTTCTTCGGCGGCATGGGCGGCTGCGCCATGATCGGCCAGTCGATGATCAACGTCTCCTCGGGCGGGCGCACCCGTCTCGCCGCCGCCTCGGCCGCGATCTTCCTGTTGTGCTTCATCCTCTTCGCCGCCCCGGTGATCGAGCAGATCCCGCTCGCCGCCCTGGTCGGCGTGATGTTCATGGTGGTGATCGGCACCTTCGCCTGGAACACCTTCCGGGTGATGCGCCGGGTGCCGCGCGTCGACAGCGTGGTGATCGTTCTGGTGACGGTGATCACCGTTCTGACCGACCTCGCCACCGCCGTGGTCGCAGGCGTCATCGTCTCGGCGCTGGCCTATGCCTGGCAGAACGCCACCCGGATCGGCGCGCGCACCTTCCGCACCGATGACGGCGCCAAGGTCTACCAGATCCAGGGCCCGCTCTTCTTCGGCTCGGCCGACGGCTTCTCCGAGCTGTTCCAGGTCGAGGCCGACCCCGATCAGGTGATCGTCGATTTCGAGCACAGCCGCGTGGCCGACCAGTCGGCGCTGGCCGCGATCGAGGCGATGGCCGACCGCTACACCAAGGCCGGCAAGCGGCTGGTGCTGCGGCATCTGTCGCCCGACTGCCACGCGCTTCTTCGCCGCGCGGGCCAGCTCGTGGTCGAGAGCGACGACGATCCGGCCTACGGCGTCGCGGTGGATTACGACGTGCGGCCCGGGGCGCTGGGCGGCGGGCACTGAGGCCGGGGCCTGCGCCTTTGCGAGACATGAGAAAGGGGCGGCCCGGCGGGCCGCCCCTTTCGCGTTTTCAAACGGGCTCGCGCCGGGCTCACTGCCCCGGTCGGGTCAGGCTGAACAGCTCGGTCACGCGGGAATAATCGCGGTAGCCCAGCCGCGCGAGCGGCTGGAAGGCGGTGACGTCGAAGCGGCCCTCGCGGATGCAGTCGTCGCGCATATGCACCCCCGTCACCTCGCCGATGGCCATGAAGTTGTGATCGCCCTCCAGATCGACGATCTTCACCAGCCGACATTCGAGCGAGGCGGGGGCGTTCGCGACGCGCGAGCAGGCGATGGTCTGGCACTCGGCCCGCTCGATCCCGGCGCGGGCGAACTCGTCGTCCTCCTTGGGCCAGGGGCCCGAGGTCGCGTTCATCGCGTCGCGCGCGGCGTATTCGACGATGTTGACGCAGAACTGGCCGGTCTCGCGGATGTTGAACATCGAATCCTTCGACCAGGGCCGGTCCTCCTTGGCCGAGGTCGAGGCGAACATCACCTGCGGCGGCACATAGGCCACGGCGTTGAAGAAGGAATAGGGCGCGAGGTTTTCGCTGCCATCGGGCCCGCGGGTCGAAACCCAGGCGATGGGGCGCGGCGAGACGATGGCGTTGAAGGGGTTGTGCGGCAGGCCGTGGCCGTCCTCGGGGCGGTAGAACATGACTTTCCTCCTGGATCGCGCCAAGACCTAGCGGTCGAAGCCGGACGGGTCCAGCGATGCGGCGAGTTTGCACCGCCCTCCGGCCATGCTAGGCCCCGCGCGCGGCGCGCATCGCCGCCGGGAAGAGGGACGACGCATGGCCGAAATCGCGCGAGAGCAGCCCGGCGACCATCATGAGGTCGAGGCGCTTTACGACCTGTGCTTCGCGCCCGGCCGCGAGGCGCTCTCCTCCTACCGGCTGCGCGACGGGGTGCCGCCCGAAGCCGATCTGTGCCTTGTCGCGCGGGGGCGGGGCGGCGAGACGGCGGGGGCGATCCGGACATGGCCGGTGCGCATCGGCGGCGCGGCGGCGCTGCTTCTCGGCCCGATCGCCGTGCATCCGACGCGGCAGGGCGAGGGCCTTGGCGGGCTGATGATCTTCGAGGTGCTGGAGCGCGCGCGCGCGCTCGGCCATCCGCGCATGATGCTGGTGGGCGATGCGCCCTATTACGGCCGCTTCGGCTTTGTGCGGCTCGACGGGGTGATCATGCCGCCGCCGACCAACCCCGAGCGGGTCCTGGGCATCGCGCTGCGCGAGGGGGCATGGGACGGCATCGGGGGCGAGGTCACGCGCGCCCCGAGGGAGGAAGCGGATTGAAAATCCGGCATTGCCCCCCAACTATGCGCGCATGAGGACCAACATGCGCGAGATCAACCCCGACACCCCGACCGAGCCGCTCGACGAGGATATTCGCACAGAGATCGCGGCGCTGGCGACGCGGCAGGCGCGGGCGGGCCGGGGGCTGATGCGGATCGTCAACCTCGCGGGCGACCGGGTCGAGGACGGGATGCGGTTGCTGCCCAAGCCCGCGCGGGCGCGGATCGAGACGGCCGCGCGCGGGGCGCTGTCGCGCAGCTATGACATTGCCTCGCGCACGCGCGCGCCCGGCAACGGGGCGGGCGCGCTGGAGGCGGCCTTCGGCACCGACAGGGCGGCGCGGGTGATGGCGACGCTCTCGGGCGCGCTGGGCGGTGTCGGCGGACTGACCACGGCGCTGGCCGAGCTGCCGGTCGCCACCACCATGATCTTTCGCGCGGTGCAGCGCGTGGCCGAGGCCAACGGGGAAGACCCGCTCAGCGCGGAGACGCGGGCGGAATGCCTGCGCGTCTTCGGCGCGGGTGGGCCGGGGGGCGGGGATGACGGCATCGACACCGCCTTTCTCGGCGCCCGGCTGGGGCTGTCGGGCGTCGCGGTGAACCGGCTCATCTCGCGCATCGCGCCGCGCTTTGCCACGGTGCTGGGCCAGAAGCTCGCCGGGCAGGCGGTGCCGATTCTCGGCGCCGCCGCAGGGGCGGGCACGAACTACGCCTTCACCGACTACTATGTCGAGGTGGCGCATGTGCATTTCGGCCTGCGGCGGCTGGCGCGGCTGCATGGCGAGGACCGGGTGCTGGAGGCCTTCCATGCCGAGCTCGACCGTCACCGCATGCCGGTGCGTCGCGGCTAGATCCGGCCCGTATTGACCCGCTTCGACAGCGCCTCGTGGCTTTCGACCCGTTCGGAGTAGCGATCGGTAAGCGCGGGGCGGCCGCGCGTCATCAGGGTGAACTTCACCAACTCCTCCATCACGTCGACGATGCGGTTGTAATAGGGCGAGGGCTTCATCCGGCCCGCCTCGTCGAACTCGTCCCACGCCTTGGGGACGGAGGATTGGTTGGGGATCGTCACCATCCGCATCCAGCGGCCCAGCACCCGCATCTGGTTCAGGGCATTGAAGCTTTGCGAGCCGCCGCAAACCTGGGCCAGGGCGAGCGTCTTGCCCTGCGTCGGGCGCACGCCGCCCAATGACAGCGGAATCCAGTCGATCTGCGCCTTGAGGATGCCGGTCATCGCGCCGTGCCGCTCGGGGCTCGACCAGACCATGCCCTCGGACCAGTTCGCCAGCTCGCGCAGCTCGGCCACCTTGGGGTGATCGGCGGGCGCGCCGTCGGGCAGGGGCAGGCCCGCGGGGTCGAAATGCCGCACCTCGGCGCCCAGATGCGTGAGCAACCGCCCCGCCTCCTGCGCCACGAAGCGCGAGAAGGAACGTTCGCGCAGGCTGCCATGCAGGATCAGGATGCGCGGGGCGTGGCCCGGATCGCCCGGCGCGGCGTAGAGGGCGGGGTCGATCGGCGGCAGGCGGTCGAGATCGAGATTCGGCAGGTCGGACATGGCCGTCTCCTCATTTCCAATAATCTGGATATATGGAAATGCTGATGACGGTTCAAGCCGTCACATCAGCCAGCCCTGCGAGGTCAGCCATTTCGTCACGGCCGGGCGCACCGAGGCGGCACCGCTGCCGCGCGCCTCGTCGATCACGCCGCGCAGCGCCTTGAGATTGCAATGCCGGATCAGGTGCTTGACCGGCCCGACCGAGGCAGGGCGCATCGACAGCATCCGAAAGCCCAGCGCGGCGAGGCAAAGCGCCTCCATCGGCCGGCCCGCATCCTCGCCGCAAAACGAGATCGGCGTGTCCGCCCGCTCGGCGCGGCCGAGGATATGGTCGAGAAAGCCGAGGAAGCTCACGTCGAGCGTATCGTAGCGCCGGCGCACGCGCTCGTTCTCGCGGTCGGCGGCGAAGAAGAACTGCTTGAGATCATTGCCCCCGACCGAGAGGAAATCGACCGCCTGAAAGAAGGAGTCGGGCGCATAGGCGAGGCTCGGGGTTTCGAGCATCGCGCCGACCTCGACGGTTTCGGGCACCGGGTGGCCGAGGATGCGCTCGCGCTCCATCGCCTTGTCGAACTCCGCGCGCGCGGCATGAAACTCGGCCGGCAGCGCGATGAAGGGGAACATCACCGCCAGCGGCCGGCCATTGGCGGCGCGGATCAGCGCCTGCAGCTGCATCCTGAGCACGCCCGGCTTGTCGAGCCCGACCCGCACCGCGCGCCAGCCCATCGCCGGGTTCGGCTCGTCATTGGGCTTCATGTAGCTCAGAACCTTGTCCGAGCCGATGTCGAGCGTGCGAAAGGCGACGCGCCGCCCGTCGGCGGAATCCATCACCCGCGCATAGAGCTTCGACAATTCGGCCCGCTTAGGCATCTTGTTGCGGATGAGGAACTGCAATTCGGTGCGAAACAGCCCCACGCCCTCCGCGCCCGATCCCTTGAGCGAGGGCAGGTCGGCCATAAGCCCCGCGTTCATGTGCAGCGACACGGTGGTGCCGCACAGCGCCGTGGCCTTCATGTCGCGGATCGAGGCATAGCGTTCGAGCGCGCGCGCCTGCATCGCGATCTTGTCGCGAAAGGCAGTCTTGACCGTCTCCTCGGGCCGCAGATGCACCGCGCCCTGATCGCCGTCGACGAGGATCACGTCGCCGTTGAGCGCCTCTTGCGTGATGTTCTTGGCATGGATCACCAGCGGGATCGCCCAGGCGCGCGCCACGATCGCGGCATGGGAGCCGACCGAGCCTTCCTCGAGCACGATGCCGCGCAGCTTCTTGCCGTATTCCAGAAGCTCGCCGGGGCCGATGTTGCGCGCCACGAGCACCGGGTCGTCGGGCATGTCGGCGCCGGTGTCGCGGCCCTGGCCGGTGAGGATGCGCAGCAGCCGGTTCGACAGGTCGTCGAGATCCGACAGCCGTTCGCGCATGTAGTGATCGCCCGAACGGTTCATCCGGCTGCGCGCCAGCGACTGCTCCTTTTCGACGGCGGCCTCGGCCGAGAGCCCGCTTTCGATGTCCTCCTCCATGCGCCGCATCCAGCTGCGCGAATTGGCGAACATGCGGTAGGTCTCCAGCACCTGAACCTGATCGGCATTGACGCTGGTCGCGCCCGAGAGCATCTCGTCGACGGTGATGCGCAGCTCGTCCACCGCGGCGCGCAGCCGGGCGCGTTCGGCCACCGGGTCGTCGGCGATCGGGTTGGTGACGACGACCCGCGGCTCGTGCAGCCAGACCCGGCCCTCCGCCGCGCCCTCCTGGCCCGAGGCTCCGCGGAACATCACCGCCTGCTGGTGGCGCGCCGAAAGCGCGGCACCGGTATCGACGAAAGCGCCGAGCTCGGTCATCTCGGCCAGTACCATCGCCACCACCTCGAGGGCATAGATCTCGTCGGGGGTGAACTGCCGCGCGTCGCGCGATTGCACGACCAGCACACCCAGGGGCTCGCCCAGCCGCTGGATCGGCACGCCGCAGAAGCTCGAATAGCGCTCCTCGCCGGTTTCGGGCATGTAGCGGAAACCGGCCTCCGAGGGCGCGTCGGCGGTGTTCACCACCTGCCGGGTGCGCGCGGTGCGCCCCACGAGACCCTCGCCGAGCCGCATCCGCGTCTGGTGCACGGCCTCGGGCATCAGCCCCTCGGTGGCGCAAAGCTCCAGCGTCTCGGCGTCTCGGAACAGGTAGATCGAGCAGACCTCGGTCTTCATCGAGCTGGCGATGAGGCTGACGATGCTGTCGAGCCGGGCCTGCCCGGCGCCGCCCTCGGCCATGACCGCCGAGAGCCGGCCCAGGAGCTTGCGGCTTTCCGTTTCTACCAATCGATCGGCCATCGCCGCCCTTTCACCGCCGGGCCCCGGGGGGTGTGCTCCCGGTCAGGCGGCCTTGTCCAGCCCGAAGGCATCATGGAGGGCCTGCACCGCGAGTTCCATGTATTTCCGGTCGATCAGCACCGAAATCTTGATCTCGGAGGTGGTGATGACCTTGATGTTGATGCCCTCGGCCGAGAGCGCCTTGAACATGTCGGCGGCGACGCCGGTATGGCTGCGCATGCCGATGCCCACGACCGACACCTTGGCGACACCGGTGTCGGTGACGAGATCGTTGAAGCGGATGTCGCCGCGCTCACGCGCCGCCTCGACCGCCTTTTCGGCCCGCATCACCTGATCATTGGGGCAGGAGAAGGTCATGTCGGTGCGACCTTCCTCGGAGATGTTCTGGACGATCATGTCCACGTTCACCCCCGCATCGGCCAGCGCGCCGAAGATCGCCGAGGCGATGCCGGGCCGGTCGGCCACGGAGATGAGCGTCATCTTGGCCTCGTCGCGCGAATAGGCGACACCGGCGACCACGTTGCTTTCCATGATTTCCTCCTCGTCGCAGACGAGCGTTCCGGCCTCGTCGGACTGTTCCTCGAAGCTCGACAGCACGCGCAGCTTCACCTTGTAACGCATCGCCAGCTCGACCGAGCGGGTCTGCAGCACCTTGGCCCCGAGCGAGGCCAGCTCCAGCATCTCCTCGAAGGCGATGCGGTCGAGCTTGCGCGCCTTCTCGCAGATCCGCGGATCGGTGGTGTAGATCCCGTCCACGTCGGTGTAGATGTCGCAGCGCTCGGCCTCGAAGGCCGCGGCGAAGGCCACGGCCGTGGTGTCCGATCCGCCGCGCCCCAGCGTGGTGATCCGCCCCTCGGGGCTGACGCCCTGAAAGCCCGCGATCACCGCGACCTTCATGCCTTCGGCGAATTTCGCGCGGATGTTCTCGGGCGGGATGTCGAGGATGCGGGCGGCGCCATGGGCGGAGGTGGTCTGCACCGGCACCTGCCAGCCCTGCCAGCTGCGGGCGGGCACGTCCATCTCCTGCAGCCGCAGCGCCATCAGCCCCGCGGTCACGTTCTCGCCCGAGGAAGTGACGGCGTCGTATTCGCGCGCGTCGTACATGGGCGAGGTCTCGCCCACCCAGCCCACCAGCTCGTTGGTCTTGCCGGCCATGGCCGACACGATCACGATCACCTCGTGACCCTTGGCCACCTCGACGGCCACGCGTTTCGCGGCCCGGTGGATCCGGTCGAGCGTGGCGACCGAGGTGCCGCCGAATTTCATCACCAGGACCGACATGTCTCTCCCCGCGCAGATTTCGGCGTCTCCATAGCGGCGGGGCGACGCGAGGGCAATGCGCGACCGCGCATCCGTGGCAAAGCTGCCTCTATCGGCTCAGTTGGCGCGGCGTTTGGGCCCGAAGGGCAGGGGGGTCACCGGGACGCCATCCTCGATCAGGCGGCGCGCCTCCTCGGGGCGGGCCTCGCCATGGATCGCGCGCTCGGGCGCCTTGCCCTCATGCATGGCGCGCGCCTCCTTGGCGAAAGCGTCGCCCACATAGTCCGAATTCGCCTCGACCTTGCGCCTGAGCTCGGCCATCGCCTTTTCCAGCGGGGTGCCGGGCTCGGAGAGCCTGCGCGCCGGGGGCGTGGCGTTTTCGCTCACCGAGGGCGACATCAGCGCCTTGCGCACCTCCGCCGCGCCGCAGACCGCGCAGGAGAGCTGGCCCGCGCGCTCCAGCGCGTCATAGGCGCCGGCGGAGGCGAACCAGCTGTCGAAGGCATGGCCGTTCTTGCAGGTAAGGTCGTAGCGGATCATCGGCGCGGGTCCCGGTGGCACATGTAATCGAGATAGGCGCTCGGGCGGGCCGGTGCAAAGCCCCTGCGCTTCACGAGGCCGCGGGATGCGCCGCAGGCTCGGGCATCTGCGGCATGGGCTCGAAGCCGAGCAGCATCCGGTGCAGGTCCGGCGCGTCGAGCTTGGCCGCCGCGCGTGCGGGCGAGAACCACTTGCGCCGCCTCTGGCCGCGCTCGGGCCAATCGTCGAGCACCCGATCGACCCGCAGCGGAAAGACCATCGCGACATGCGGCGCGCCGGATTTCACATAGGACCACAGGCCGAGGCAGCGATCCTCGGGCTGGCCCAGAAGCCCCGCCTCCTCGCGCGCCTCGATCGTTGCGGCCTGCGCGGGCGTGACGCCATCCATCGGCCAGCCCTTGGGCAGGATCCAGCGGCCCCGCCCGCGGCTGGTGACGAGGCAGATCTCCAAGCCATCCCCGGCCATGCGCCATGGCAGCGCCGCGAACTGCGTGCGCGCGAGACGCTGGTGCCTCTTGGAGATGCGGAGCGGAAGCTGGATCATGCGGGCCTTGGGATGGTTCGCGTTCATCGTTCGCGTCCAGAGCGAAATCGCACAACCGCGCCGGGGCTGGCAAGGGCGCGGCGCGCGCTATCTGCGCCATGGTGGCAAGGAGGTCGCGCTTGTGAAAGGGGCGTCGGGAATGAAAGAGGCATGACCGTATCGGCGCGCTTCATCGGATCGGAGATCTACCGCGGGTCGAGCTATGGCGACTGGCACCCCTTGCGTGTGCCGCGCGTCTCGACGGTGATGGACCTTGCCCGCGCGCTGGGCTGGCTGCCGGCGGAGAGCTATATCCGCAGCCCGCGCGCGCGGCCCGCCGCGCTGCATGCCTTTCACACGCCGGAGTATGTCTCGGCCCTGCTGGCCGCCGAGGAGGCGCAAACCGTCAGCCCGCGGATCCGCGAACGCCATCACCTCGGCACGCCCGCCAACCCGGTCTTCGCCGAGATGTATCGCCGCCCGGCGACCGGGGTGGGGGGCGCGCTGCTCGCGGGCGAGCTTCTGCGCCAAGGCGGACGGCTGCACCTGCCCGGCGGCGGCACGCATCACGGGCTGCCGGACCGGGCCAACGGGTTTTGCTATCTCAACGACCCGGTCTTCGCGATCCTGTCGCTCAAGGCGCATGGCGCGCGGCGCGTCGCCTATGTCGATATCGACGCGCATCATTGCGATGGGGTCGAGGCGGGCTTTGCCCGCGATCCCGAGACGCTGCTGGTTTCGACCCACGAGGAGAACCGCTGGCCGCGCACCGGCGCGGTGGAGGAGGAAGGCGCGGGGCAGGTGTTCAACCTGCCGATCCCTTCCGGCGCGGGCGACGACGCGATGGCGCTGGCGCGCGACCGGGTGATCCTTCCCGCCGTCGCGGCGTTTCGCCCCGACGCCATCGTGCTGCAATGCGGCGCGGACGCGCTGCTCGAAGACCCGCAATCGCGGCTGGCCATGTCGGGCCATGCACATCTGGACGTGCTGCGCGCGCTGTTGCCGCTGGCCCCGCGCTTCGTGCTGATGGGCGGCGGCGGCTACAACCCGTGGGGCGTGGGGCGGCTTTGGACCGCGGCATGGGGCGTGCTTTCGGGGCGCGAGATCCCCGAGCGGCTGCCCGGCCCCGCGCAGGCGGTGCTGCGCGGGCTGGAATGGCGCGGGCAGAAGCGGGTGAAGATGCCGCCGGAGGCCTGGCTGACCTCTCTCGTCGATCCGCCCCGCCCGGGCGCGATTCCCGACATGTTGCGCGCGCGCGTCGCGGCGCTCGAAGCACGGCTGGTCGCCTGGGTCTGAGGCGCGCTCTTGCGGTGCGGGGCCACGGGATGCAACAGACGCGGGCATGACACGAGGTGGATGATGCTGGTGAAATCCTTATCCGCGGCGCTGATGCTGGCGCTCGCGCCGACCGGCCCGGTGTGGGCCGAGATCCTGACCTTCGCGGCGGCGAGCCTCGGCGGCCCGCTCGACCGCGTGGTGGAGGTCTGGGAGGCGCGGGGCGGCGCGGAGGTGACCGTCTCCTATGCGGGCAGCTCGGCGCTGGCGCGGCAGATCATGGCGGGCGCGCCGGCCGATCTCTTCATCTCGGCCAACGAAGACTGGATCGAGGAGGTCGCACGGGCCGGGCTGATCGAGACCGATAGCCGCCGCGACATCCTCGGCAATGCCCTCGTGCTGATCGCCGCCGATGCGGAGGCGTCCGCCGTCGAGATCGGGCCGGGCTTCGATCTCGCGGCGCGGCTGGGCTCGGGGCGGCTCGCCATGGCGCTCATTGATGCGGTGCCCGCCGGGCAATATGGCCGCGCGGCGCTGGAGGGCCTCGGGCTGTGGGAGGGCGTCGCGTCGCGCGTCGCGCAGGCCGAGAACGTGCGCGCGGCGCTGGCGCTGGTGGCGAGCGGCGCGGCGCCTTACGGCATTGTCTATGCCACCGATGCGGCCGAGGAGCCGCGGGTGACGGTCATGGGCAGCTTTCCCGCCGACAGTCACCCGCCGATCCGCTACCCGGCGGCGCTTCTGACCGGGGCGGACCCAAAGGCAGCGGATTTCCTCGATTTCCTGACCGGCCCGGAGGCGGGGGCGATCTTCGAGGCCGCGGGGTTCACCTTGCCCGAAGCCGGGCTTTCCGAAGCGGAGCCCTGCGAATGACCGACTGGCTCGGCCCCGCAGAATGGCAGGCGGTGCGGCTGTCGCTCAAGGTTTCGGCCACTGCCGTCGCCGCGAGCCTGCCGCTGGGGCTTTTATGCGCGCTGGCGCTGGCCAAGGGGCGGTTTCCGGGGCGGCAGCTTCTCAACGGGCTGGTGCATCTGCCGCTGATCCTGCCGCCCGTCGTGACGGGCTACCTGCTGCTCGTGGCCTTTTCCCGGCAGGGGCCGCTCGGCGCGCTGCTCGAACCTCTGGGCATCAGCTTCGCCTTTCGCTGGACCGGCGCGGCGCTGGCGGCGGCGATCATGGCCTTTCCGCTGATGGTGCGGCCCATGCGGCTGGCCTTCGAGGCGGTGCCGCCCGCGCTGGAGCAGGCGGCGGCGACGCTCGGGGCCTCGCGGCTGCGGGTCTTTGTCACGGTGACGCTGCCGCTGGCGCTGCCCGGCGTGGTGGCGGGGGCGATCCTCGCCTTTGCCAAGGCGATGGGCGAGTTCGGCGCGACGATCACCTTCGTCTCCAACATCCCCGGCGAAACCCGCACCGTCCCGACCGCGATCTACGCTTTCCTGCAGATGCCGGGCGGCGAGGAGGCGGCGCTGCGGCTCGTGGCGGTTTCGGTGGCGCTGGCGATGGGGGCGCTGCTGGTTTCGGAATGGCTGTCGCGCCGGATCGCGCGGCGGGTGGCGGCATGATCGAGGTGCAGGTGAAAAAGCGGCTCGGCGGCTTCGATCTCGACGCCGATTTCGCCGCACCGCCCGGCGTCACCGCGCTGTTCGGCAGGTCGGGCTCGGGCAAGACCAGCGTGATCAACGCGGTGGCGGGGCTCATGCGCCCCGAAGCGGGCCGGATCGAGATCGACGGGACGCTGCTTTACGACCGGGCGCGGCGCATCGACGTTCCGGTGCATCGCCGCCGGATCGGCTACGTGTTTCAGGATGCGCGGCTGTTTCCGCATATGAGCGTGGACAAGAACCTCGCCTATGGCGGCAGCCATGACCGCGACCGGGTGATCGCGATGCTGGGGCTGGGCGATCTGCTCGACCGCCGCCCCGCCGCGCTGTCTGGCGGGGAGAAGCAGCGCGTGGCGATCGGGCGGGCGCTGATGAGCCATCCGCGGCTCTTGCTGATGGACGAGCCGCTCTCGGCGCTCGACGCGGCGCGCAAGGCCGAGATCCTGCCATGGCTGGAGCGGCTGCGCGACGAGGCGGGTCTGCCGATCCTCTATGTCAGCCACGCCGCCTCGGAGGTCGCGCGCCTCGCCACGACGGTGGTGGTGATGGAGGCGGGGCGCGTGATGCGCGCGGGCGCGGTGGCCGAGGTGCTGTCGGACCCGGCGGCGGTCGGCATGATCGGCGCGCAGGAGGCGGGGGCGGTGGTGCGCGCGCGCATCGCCGGGCTCGACCGGATCGACGGGCTGACCGAGCTTGCGCTGTCGGGCGGGCGGATCGTGCTGCCCGGGCGGTTGGGCGGCATCGGCACGCATCTGCGGCTGCGCATCTCGGCGCAGGACGTGATCCTCGCGCGCGAAAAGCCGGAGGGGCTCAGCGCGCTCAACATCCTGCCGGCCGAGGTGACGGCGCTCGACGAAGGCCCGGAGGGCGTGGCCGTGGGTCTGGCCTGCGGCGCGGACCGGCTGCTCGCCCGCGTCACCCGCCGTTCGGCGCGCGCGCTCAGGCTCGCGCCCGGCCTGCGGCTCTGGGCGATCGTCAAGGCCAGCGCGGTCGCGCCCGACGATGTGGGCGGCGCCGTCTGAAGGCGGCGCGCGCCTCCCGGTTCATCTTTCCTCAAATACGCAATCCCGACGCCGGCCTTCAGCGCAGCTGGCTGTCCTTGGAGCCCCTCCGGTTGAAGCCGCCGCGCATCTGCGGCCGGGCGTCGCGTCCTTGCTGGCACTCGACGCAGAGCTTCACCCCCGGGATCGCCGCGCGGCGCTTCTCGGGGATCTCCTCGTCGCATTCCGCGCAATGGGTGGCGCTTTCTCCCACGGGTCCGCGCCGGGCCTGCATGCGTTTCAGCTCGTCATTGATCGAGGCTTCGATCTGTTCTTCCACCGCGCCGTCGCGCGCCCAACCTCCGGCCATGTGATGTCCTTTCCGTTCGGCTTTCCCTTTCGAGATAGGGACGCGCCCGCGCCAACCAACCCCGCCAAACGCAAAACGCCCCGCCGGTGAGGGCGGGGCGTCGTCTGGCGCAAAGCGCATCCGATCAGATCGGCATGGCTTCCTTGGAGGGGCCGGGATCGCCGAGGTGATCGTGATCCGTGAGGTCCATGATGTCCTCGTTGTCGTTGGCCCAGTTGGTGCGGTCCTGTTCGGAGGCCTTGGGCGAGAACAGCCCGGTGATGGCGTAGAACACGCCGATCACGGGGGCGGTCCAGCAGGCGAAGGCCAGCGGGATGTAGAGCAGGTTCTCGAGATTGCCGTCCATGATGCCGAGGCCCAGCGCGGTGATGACGAAGGCGCCGCCGGCGTTCCACGGGATCAGCGGGCTCATCAGCGTGCCGCCTTCCTCGACGGCGCGGCTGAGGTTGAGCGTCGAGTAGCCCATGCCGCGATAGAGCGGGGCGTACATCCGGCCCGGCAGGGCGATCGAGATGTAGGGATCGCCCGCCACCACATTGGTCGCGAAGGCGGTGAAGATGGCCGAGGATTGCACCGCGGTGAAGCTCTTCACCTTGTTGACGATCGACAGGATGATCGACTCGAGGCAGCCGGTGCGCTCGAGCGCGCCACCAAAGCCCAGAGCGATCAGCATGAGCGAGATCGTCCACATCATCGACTGGATGCCGCCCTTGTTCAGCAGCGTGTCGATATCGGCGATGCCGGTGTCGATCGCGTAGCCCGACTGCGCGAAGGTGAAGACGTCATGCAGGCCCACACCTTGCTGGAAGATCGCGATCACGCCGCCCAGCAGCACGCCCGCGAAGAGCGAGGGCAGCGGCGGCTGGCGAAACAGCGCAAGGGCGATCACGAGCAGCGCCGGCAAGAGCGGAATCAGGCCGAGGTTGAAATCCTGGCTCAGGCGCTCGGTGATCTGGGTGATCGCCTGCAGCGAGGTATCGGCCGGTTCGATCAGCCCGTAGCCCGCGACGATGTAGATGCCCAGCGCGATCAGCATCGCGGGCACGGTGGTCGGCAGCATGTTCTGGATGTGGTCGAAGATGTTCACGCCGGTCACGGCGGGGGCGAGGTTGGTGGTGTCCGACAACGGCGAGATCTTGTCGCCGAAGAAGGCGCCCGAGACGATCGCGCCCGCGGTCCAGTACATCGGGATGCCGAAGCCCGCGCCGATGCCCATCAGCGCCACGCCGATGGTGCCGACGGTGCCCCAGGAGGTGCCCAGCGACAGCGAGACGACCGCACAGAGGATCATCGCCGCGGCAAGGAAGATCGAGGGGTTGAGCAGCGTCAGCCCGTAATAGATCAGCGTCGGCACGGTGCCCGAGGCGATCCAGACGCCGATGATCATGCCGACCACGATCAGCACGGACAGCGAGGGCAGCGAGACGTGGATGACGTGGAACACGCCTTCGCGGATATCGGTCCATTTCTGGCCGCGCAGCACGCCCAGAAGGCCGGTGATTGCGAGGCCGATCACCAGCGGGATATGCGGCGTGAAGTCGCCGAAATAGAAGAGCTGCAAGGCCAGCAGGCCCAGTGTCAGCACGACCGGCAACAGGGCCAGTCCGAGGGAAGGCAGGTTTCTATCGGTCACGTGGGAGCATTCTCCTGACTGTTTCATCGCGCGACTTATGGGGGAGATAGCGGAGAATTGCCACCGGGGTAGAGGATTTTCGGCTGAAAACCCCTCAGATGAAAGGCTTATGGAACCGCGAAAGCCTCTGATCGCGGGCGAAATGGCGGTGGTGCGCGAAGCTGCATGGAGATGTGCGCGGCCGGTCCCTCGACAGCGCGCCCCCTTGGGGACATCTATCGGGGCAGCACGTCACAATCACAGGACCGCCGCGATGAAGGACAATGCCGACTATACCCCGCCCAAGGTGTGGAGCTGGGATGCCGAGAATGGCGGCCAGTTCGCCAAGACCAACCGCCCCGTTGCCGGGGCCACGCATGACAAGGCGCTGCCCGAGGGGGAGCATCCGTTCCAGCTTTATTCGATGGCCACGCCCAACGGGGTGAAGGTCACGGTGCTGTTCGAGGAGCTGCTCGAAGCGGGGCACACGGGCGCGGAATACGACGCCTGGCTGATCAGGATCGGCGATGGCGACCAGTTCGGCTCGGGCTTCGTCGAGTTGAACCCGAACTCCAAGATCCCGGCGCTGCTCGACCGCTCGGGCGAGGCGCCGCAGCGCGTGTTCGAATCGGGGGCGATCCTGCTGCACCTGGCCGAGAAGTTCGGGGCCTTTTTGCCCAAGGAGGCGGGACGGCGCACCGAGGCGCTGAGCTGGTTGTTCTGGCAGATGGGCAGCGCGCCCTATCTCGGTGGCGGCTTCGGGCATTTCTATGCCTATGCGCCCGAGAAGTTCGAATACCCGATTAATCGTTTCACGATGGAGACCAAGCGCCAGCTCGACGTGCTGGACCGGCATTTGGCCGAGCATGAGTTCATGGCGGATGAATATTCCATCGCCGACATGGCGATCTGGGCCTGGTACGGCCAGCTGGTGCTGGGGCGTCTCTACGACGCGGCGGAGTTTCTCGATGTCGAGAGCTACAGCCATGTGATGCGCTGGGCCAAGGCGATCGACGCGCGCCCGGCGGTGCAGCGGGGCCGGATGGTCAACCGCGCCTTCGGCGATCCGGCGCTGCAGTTGCACGAGCGTCATTCGGCCGAGGATTTCGAGACCAGGACGCAAGACAAGATCGGCGGCTGAGGCCGCCCTCTTGCCCAACGCCGGGCCGGTGCCTCGGGGCACCGGCCCTTTTCATGGGCTCTCAGCGAAGAAGCGCGGCTTTCATCGCGCCGTCGGGAAAGCAGGTCGGGGCCTGTCCCGTGGCCTGCTGCCAGCGCCCGATGGAGCGGCGGGTCTTGTAGCCTGCGAGCCCGTCCGCGCCGCCGACATCGTGGCCCATCGCCTCCAGCGCGCGCTGCATCGCCGCCACGTCCGAGCGCATCAGCCCGCCGACCGCGCCCCAGCGCCCCGCGAAATCGCCCGAGCCATAGGCGATCCGGTCGCCGACATGGCCGACGAAGAGCGCGTAGAGATCGCTCATGTTGTAGTCCTTGAGCACGTAGAAGTTCGGCGTGACGATGAAGGCCGGGCCATGCCGCCCGGCGGGCATCAGCAGGAAGCCTTCGGCGCGGGCCTCGTGATCGGGGAAGGGGCGGCCGGAGACGCGGGTGATCCCCATCGCGGCCCAGTCGCGGATCGCGCGGCCCTGATCGGGGCCCTCGAGCGCGCAGGAGACCGAGGCAGGCACGCGCACCTCGAAGCCCCAGTCGCGCCCCGCGACCCAGCCATGCCGCGCGAGATAGGTGCCGATCGAGGCGATGGTATCGGCCTCGGAGCGCCAGATGTCGGCCCGCCCGTCGCCATCGCCGTCGGCGGCATGGGTCAGGAAGCTTGACGGCATGAATTGCGGCTGGCCCAGCGCGCCCGCCCAGCTCGATTTCATCGCCCGGGGCGCGACATGCCCGGCCTGTGCGATGCGCAGGGCGGCCAGAAGCTCGGCGGTGAAGTAGTCGGCCCGGCGGTCCATGAAGCCCTTGGTGCCCAGCACGCGAAAGGCGTCATGCGGGATCGCGGCGCGGCCATAGGCGCTTTCGCGGCCCCAGATCGCGAGGATGATGTGACCGGGCACGCCTGTCGCCCGTTCCACGCGCGACAGGGCGCCCGCGTGGCGCGCGGCCATCTGCCGGCCGACCGAAGCCGCGCCCTCGACCGCGCCGCGCCGGAAATAGGCGCCGGGGCTGGCAAACTCGGCCTGCCGCTGTCGGCGCGGCGCGGTGCCGCTCGTGCCGGGCGGCACGAGGTCGGGCAGGTCCCAGTCGAGGGTGACGCCCGAGAAGGCCGCTTCGAACACGCCGCGCGAGACGCCGTCTTCGCGGGCGCGCGGCCAGATCCGCTGTTCGAGCCAGCCCCGGAACTGCCGCTCGACCGCGGGGCGATCCTGCGCGGCGAGCGGGCCGGGCAGGGCGAGCGTGGCGAGAAGCAGCAATAGGCGCAGCATGTCGGGCTCCGTTCGGCTGGGGGGTGCGCGCGCGAGACTAGGGAGCGCGGAGGGACCTGTCACGCCACGCGGCCCTCGGGCGGCGCGATCCCGCCGCCGGGCGGCCCCGCCATTGCCGCGACGCCCGCACTTGCCGTGCCCCCGCCGCGCCGCAGTTTAGCCGGTGACGCGAGCATGGGCGCAGGGAGCCGGGACAAGATGCAAGGCGAGCCGTTTTTCGGGCTGAACCCCTACCACGTGGCGCTGGCGGTGCTGGGCATCGTCGTCATCCTCGCGCGCTGGCTGCCGCGGCTGATCTCCAAGCGCGAGCCGGCGGCGGCGCCCTTGATGATCCTGTTCGGCGCGGGCGTGGCGCTTTTGCTCCCCGATATCCTGACGCTGCCCGATCCGCGCGAGACGCCGCTGCCATGGGAGCTGGTGAGCGAGCTGACCGTCATCGTCGCGCTGTTCGGCTCCGGCATGCGGCTCGACGAGCTGCGCCCCTGGAAGCGCTGGGGGGCGACCTTCCGGATGCTGGGCATCGCCATGCCGCTGACGATCTTCGCGGTCGCCTTGCTTGGGGTGGGGCTCGAAGGGATGACCGTCGCGGGCGCGATCCTTCTGGGCGCGGTGCTGGCCCCGACCGACCCGGTGCTGGCCGCCGACGTGCAGGTCGGCCCGCCGCAGGAGGGCAAGGAGCACCCGGTGCGCTTCACCTTGACCACGGAGGCCGCGCTCAATGACGGGCTGGCCTTTCCCTTCGTCTATCTTGGGCTGATCGTCGCGGCCGAAGGGCTCAACCCCGGCGCATGGGCCTTCGACTGGCTGTGGCGCGACGTGCTCTACCGGATCGCGGTCGGCACGGTTGTGGGCTGGCTCGGGGCCAAGGCGCTGGGCTACGTGCTGTTCCGCCTGCCGCCCGACGCGGCGCTGGCGCAGACCGGCTCGGGCGTCGTCGCGCTGGCAGGCATCCTGCTGTGCTACGGCTCGACCGAGCTGATCGAGGGCTATGGCTTCATGGCCGTGGCGGTGCTGGGGCTGACGCTGCGCCGGATCGAGAAGGACCACCAGTTCCACCGCCGCCTGCATGATTTCTCCGAATCGATAGAAAACGCCCTGACGGCGGCGCTCTTGGTGGCGCTGGGCACGATGCTGCCGCTGCTCATCGCCGATCTGACATGGATGCAGGTCGCACTCGCACTGGTGTTCCTGCTGGTGATCCGGCCGGTGGCGGGGTGGGTCGCGATGGCAGGCATGGGCATGGACCCGCGCGATCGCGGCATCGTCGCGGTCTACGGCGTGCGCGGCATCGGTTCGATCTACTACCTGTGCTACGCGGGCAGCCACATGGAGTTCCTGAACGAGGATGCCCTGTGGTCGCTGGTGGCGCTGGTGATCCTCGCCTCGACCTTGCTGCATGGCTTCAGCGTCGGCTGGGCGATGGAGCGGTCGAGCGAAACGCCGCGCGGCTGATCCAGAACAGGGGGAAATGGAGGCGGGTACCGGAATCGAACCGGTGTGCACGGATTTGCAATCCGCTGCGTAACCACTCCGCCAACCCGCCTCGGTGCCGGTGTCACTAGGGTCTGCCGAAGGGGGCGTCAAGCGGTTATCGCGCGGGGTCCGCCGCGAAGGGGCGGCCGAGTGTGACCCGCAGGCCCCGTGCCGCGGCGCGGGGCGGGCAGGGGGCGCTGCGCAGTTGCCGCTTCGCCGGCATTGTGGCATCAGGGCCATGGCGAAACTGAACGAAAGAGTCCGGTCCGTGGTTGATTATGCGACCCGCCGCGTCTTCATGGTCGACACCCAGGTGCGGCCCTCCGACGTGACGAAATTCCCGATCATCGACGCGATGCTCGATGTTCCCCGCGAAGCCTATGTCCCCGCCGCGATGCGCGAGGCCGCCTATGTGGGCGAGAACCTCGTGCTGAGCGACGACCGGGTGGTGCTGGAGCCGCGCACGCTGGCCAAGATGCTCGACGGGCTCGAGATCGATCCGCAGGACGCGGTGCTCGATCTGGGCTGCGGGCTGGGCTATTCCACCGCGCTTCTGGCGCGGATGGCGGGCTTCGTCGCCGCGGTCGAGGATGACGAGGCGCGCGCCGCCGAGGCGCAATCGCTGCTCTCCGAGAACGGCGTCGACAACGCCGCCGTGATCTGCGGGCCGCTCAACGAAGGCGCGCCCAAGAGCGCGCCCTACGACGTGATCATCCTGCAAGGCGCCATCGAGCGTTTCCCCGATGCGCTGGCCGAGCAGCTGCGCGAAGGCGGACGGGTCGCCGCGATCTTTGCCGAAGGCGCGCTCGGCGTCGTCCGAATCGGCTACAAGATCGACGGCCGCATCTCCTGGCGCTTTGCCTTCAATGCCGGGGCCCCGCTTTTGAAGGGCTTCGAAGCGACACGGGACTTCGTGCTGTAAGTCGAACAACGACAAGAAAACAGAGTGGGGCGCTATGCGGCGATTTTGGGGAAGCTTGATTTTGGGCGCCGGTCTTGCCGCCGCGCTGGCCGGGGCGACGCGGGCCGAGACGCTCGCGGATGCCCTGGCCTATGGCTATGAGAACAGCGGCCTGCTGGAACAGAACCGGGCGCTGCTGCGCGCTGCCGACGAGGGCTCGGCGCAGCTGCTGGCCACGCTGCGGCCGATCATCAGCTGGTCGGCGAACACGAGCGCCGCATCGAGCTCCAGCATCCGCGGGCTCAATGCCGCGGAGCGCCGCGCAAACGATATCGAGTTCGACAACATCAACCTGAGCGCGCAGGCCACGCTTTCGGCCTCGCTGCTGCTCTATGATGGTGGCCAGACCCGCTACAGTCTGGATTCGCAAAAGGCGCTGGTGCTGTCGACCCGCGAGCAGCTGCGCCAGGTCGAGCTGCAGGTGCTGCAACGGATCGTCGATGCCTATCTCGGCGTGCAGCGGGCCGCGGCCTTCGTCGAGCTGCGCCGCAACAACCTGCGGCTCATCACGCAGGAGCTTCAGGCCGCGCGCGACCGCTTCGAAGTGGGCGAGATCACGCGGACGGACGTCTCGCTCGCCGAGGCGCAGCTTGCTTCGGCGCGCAGTGCGCTTGCCGCCAATGAGGGCGATCTCGTCCAGGCGCAGGCCGAGTTCCGCGCCGCGGTGGGCCGCGCGCCCGGCTCGCTCGCCACGGTTCCCGATGCGCGGATTCCCGGCAGCCTCGAAGAGGCGCAGGCCATCGCGCGGCGCGAACATCCGGCCATTCTCCAGGCCCAGCATTCGATCAGCGTGGCGGAGCTCAACATCGCCGCCGCCGAGGCCGCGAAACGCCCGACCCTGTCGCTCGGCAGCAGCATCTCGATCGACAATGAATTCGAGGACTCCGAATCGATCGGCCTGTCGCTCGACCAGACGCTCTATTCCGGCGGTCGGGTCGAGAGCCGGGTGCGCGAGGCCAAGGCCCGCCGCGACGCCGCGCGCGCCGCGCTTCTGAACTCCAGCCGCACCATCGACCGCAATGTCGCCAATGCCTATGCGCTGTTGCAGGTCGCCCGCGCCAGCATCGAGGCCTCGGGCCGCGAGGTGCGCGCGGCACAGGTCGCCTTCGACGGGCTGCGCGAAGAGGCGCAGCTCGGCGCGCGGACCACGCTCGACGTGCTCAATGCCGAGCAGGACCTGCTCGATGCGCGCGCCACGCTCGTCTCGGCGCAGATCGACGAGACGCTGGCGACCTATGTCGTGCTGTCGGCGATCGGCCGGCTGACGGCGGAGCAGCTGGGCCTTCCGGTGCAGGTCTACGACCCGACCGCCTATTACAACCTCGTGCGCAACGCGCCCTCGGGAAGCTCGGAGCAGGGCCGCGCGCTCGACCGGGTGCTCGAGGCCATCGGTCGTTAACCGCGGCTGGCAGGATTCTTGCCCGAACCTGCGGCCTTCGCTAGACTTCATCCGAGGCAAGCAGGGTGGAACATGTCCGATCCGGTCAAGAGCGTCGAAATCGAGGATGTCCTGTCCTCCATCCGCAGGTTGCTTGCCGATGGCGAGCAGCAGGCCCCGGCGCCGGGGCCGCGCCCCGTCGACCGGTCGGAGCAGGCGGCGGCCGCTCCGGCCCGCGCGCGCCCCGAGCGCCGTGCCGATGCGCCGCTGGTGCTGACCCCGGCGCTGCGGGTTGCCGGCCGGGCCGAACCGCCCGCCGCCGAAGCCCCGTCATCTGCCCCGTCGCCCGCGCCGTTTCCGCCCGCCACAGGGCGCGGCGCGGCGGAGGCGCCCGATGATGATTTCGAAGCGCCCGATCTGCCCCAGGCCGCGCCCTCGCAGGAGCCGGGGCTCAGATCGCGGCTCGAAGCGACGATCGCCGAGCTCGAATCGGCGATCACCCATCAGGTCGAGGAATGGGAGCCCGATGGCAGCGAACCGGCGCCGGTGATGGACTGGGCCAGCGCCCGGGCCGAGGACGCGCCCTTCCTGAGCCGCCGTCACGCCCATGCGCAGGAGAGCGCCGCGCAGCGCGTGCAGGCCGCGCCGACCGAGGCCCCCGCGCCGGAGGCCCGGTTCCACGACGGACTGGCAGAGGAAACGGCTCCGCAGGCCGATCCCGCCCCCGAGGCACGGGCCGCGGCGACAGAGGCGCCGATCCCGGCCGCGCGCGTCAAGGCCCCCGTTACCGAAAGCGCCGCGCCAAGCGCCCGTCCCGAGGCGGAGCAGGCGCCGATCGTCGACGAGGAAATGCTGCGCCGGATCGTCACCGAGGTCCTGCGCGAAGAGCTGCGCGGCCCGCTCGGCGACCGGATCACAAGCAACCTGCGCAAGCTGGTGCGCCGCGAAATCTTCCGCGCGCTGGCCAGCGGCGAGGTCGACTGATCGCTCAGACCGGGGCGGCGAGGTCGAGCAGGCGGTCGATGTCGAGATGCCGCTCCAGATGCGCGGCCAGCGCGTCGAGCGTCGTCTCCACCTCCGCCTCGTAGCTGCCGCGCGAGGCACCGCCCAGCTCCGCCAGCACCTGCGCCCGAAAGCCATCATCCGAGAACAGCCCGTGCAGGTAGCAGCCGCGCACCCGGCCATCGGGGCTGGCCGCGCCTTCGGGCCGGCCCTCGATCTCGATCCAGTGGCGCGCCGCGTGATCGGGGCCCTCGGTGCGGCCGATATGGATCTCGTAGCCGCTGATCGCACCGCCGCTTCGCAGCCGCCCCTCGACCAGCCCGAGACGCTTTTCGGGATGCATCACGGTGTGCACATCGAGAAGGCCCAGGCCCTCGACGGTGCCGGGCGCGCCTTCGATGCCCTCGGGGTCGGCAATGCTGCGCCCCAGCATCTGATAGCCGCCGCAGATCCCCATCACTTGCCCGCCGCGCCGCAGATGCGCGGCAAGGTCGATGTCCCAGCCCTCGGCGCGAAAGGCGGCGAGATCGGCGATGGTCGATTTCGAACCGGGAATGAGCACCAGATCGGCATCGCCGGGCAGGGGGCGGCCCGGTTCGATCATGACCACGCTCACATCCGGCTCGGCCGAGAGCGGATCGAGATCGTCGAAATTGGCGATCCGGTTCAGCCGCGGCACGGCGATCTTCACCGGCCCGCCGGGGCGCGAGACGATCTCGGCGCTGTCTTCCGCCGGCAGCCGCCAGGCTTGGGCGAAATGCGGCACGATGCCCAAGGGCGCCCAGCCGGTGCGTTGGGCGATGAAGGCCATGCCATCGGTGAAAAGGCCGGCATCGCCGCGAAACTTGTTGACCGCGAAGCCGCGGATCAGCGCGGCATCCGCCGCATCGAGCACCGCGTGGCTGCCCACGAGCTGCGCGATGACGCCGCCCCGGTCTATGTCGCCCAGCAGAACGACCGGCACCCCTGCGGCCTGCGCAAAGCCCATATTGGCGATGTCGCCCGCCCGCAGGTTCACCTCCGCCGGGCTGCCCGCCCCCTCGACGATGACCAGATCATGCGCCGCGGCGAGGCGGTGAAAGCTGTCGAGCACGCGCGGCAGCAGGGTCGGCTTCAGCGCCGCGTAATCGCGCGCCCGCGCGGTGGTGAGCCTTCGGCCCTGCACCACGACCTGCGCGCCGGTTTCGCTTTCGGGCTTCAGAAGCACCGGATTCATGTCGGTCTGCGGCGCGATTCCGGCGGCGCGGGCCTGCAGCGCCTGCGCGCGGCCGATCTCGCCGCCATCCATCGTCACGGCGGCGTTGTTCGACATGTTCTGCGGCTTGAAGGGCGCCACCGAAAGGCCGCGCCTGCGCAGCGCGCGCGCCAGCCCCGCCACGATCATCGACTTGCCGACATTCGAGCCCGCGCCCTGGATCATGATCGCCCGTGCCATGCGCATCCCCGTTGCCGCTCGCCGTCGCCCTGCGGTAGCTGTCCGGGGGCGGGGCCAGCAAGGGAAAAGCGATGAACACGCCGGCGCATCTGATCTTCGGCGCGGCGGCCTTCGGCCAGCCGGGGCGGCCCCGTGTGACGGCGGCGGCGCTTTTGGGCGGGCTGGCGCCGGACCTGTCGCTCTACCTGATGGTGGCCTGGGCGCGCTTCGTGTCGGAGGTGCCCGCGCGGGTCATCTTCTCGGAGTATTACTTTTCCGACGCCTGGATGGCGGTCTTCGCCATCGACAACTCGATCCCGATCTGGACCGCGCTTCTGGCGTTTGCGCTGTGGCGGCGTTGGCCGGTGCTGCTGGCCTTTGCCGGGGCGGGATTGTTGCATCTCGCGCTCGATCTGCCGCTGCACGGGGCCGATGCGCGGCCCATGCTCTGGCCACTGAGCGATTGGCGCTTCGAATCTCCGTTCAGCTACTGGGATCGCCATCACCATGCCGGGATCGTCGGCCCGCTGGAGGCGGGGCTGTCGATCGCGCTCACCGGCTGGATGCTGTGGCGGTTCAGGAGCCTCGCCATGCGCGCGGCGCTTGCGCTGCTGCTCGTCGCCGAGCTCGGCTCTTCGGGGATCTGGCGCTTCGTCTTCTGAAACGAAAAACGCGGCCCCCGGGGGGAGCCGCGCGTTTTTCACAAGTCCTCGGGCCGCGATCAGGCGGCGCGGGACTCGAGCTCTGCGGCGTGACGACGCTCGCTCTCCTCGCGCGACAGCGCGACCGAGGTGCGCACGCCCTTGCCCACGAATTCCATCAGACCCGCGACGACCCGCTCATTGGGGTCGATCCCGGCGCAGGACAGCACCTCGCGCCCATCGCGCGACCGCGCCCAGCGGGCGATCTGCTCGGGCCCGTTGCCGTATTTCTTGTCGTCGGCGATGGCGTCATCCAGAGCGGCAAGGACGACGGCCGCGAAGAGCTTGCGGGCGCGGTTGCCCTGCTCGTTGTTGTAGGCGGTGCCGTCAACGAAATCCTTCATCATGCTTCCTTACGTTCTTTTTGCTCTTGTCGCCAATGCGTCCCGGTGACTTACCGAATTTGCGCGTGATTCGATGCGTCGCAGTTGGAATGGCAGTTATGCGCTATGCGCATGGCTTCGGGTCAGGCAACGTGGTGGAGCGGTGGCGGGCTTGGCTCAACTTGCTTATGATCGACCCGCGAGATATAGGCGGGGGCCAATTCCGATCAACCCATTGCCCCTTTTCCGCCACATGGACCGACATGCCCAAGATCAACGGTAACGAAATTCGCCCCGGCAACATCCTCGAGCACAATGGTGGCCTGTGGGCCGCCGTGAAGGTCGATCATGTCAAACCCGGCAAGGGCGGCGCCTTCGCGCAGGTCGAGATGAAGAACCTGCGCAACGGCTCGAAGCTCAACGAGCGTTTCCGCTCCGCCGACAAGGTCGAGCGCGTGCGCCTCGAGCAGCGCGACCAGCAGTTCCTGTTCGAGACCGACGGCATGCTGACCTTCATGGACAGCGAGACCTACGACCAGATCGCGCTGCCCGCCGAGCTTCTGGGCGATCGCCGCCCGTTCCTGCAGGACGGCATGACGGTGCATATCGAGTATTACGGCGATGAGGCGCTCAACGTCTCGCTGCCGCAGAAGGTCACCTGCAAGATCGTCGAGACCGAGCCGGTGGTGAAGGGCCAGACGGCGGCCAACAGCTTCAAGCCGGCGCTGCTCGACAACGGCGTGCGGGTGATGGTGCCGCCCTTCATCGGCCAGGACGAGGACATCGTCGTCAACACCGAGACCATGGAATACGCCGAGCGCGCCTGACCCGGCGCAAGCGGTCCGGGCGCGGATGCGCGCTGTGCCGGAATGCGCAATCAGATCAGGCGAGGCGGCTCCGGCGGGGCCGCCTCGTTTCGTTCAAGGCGGCCCGATCCGCGCCCTGCCGGATCAGGGCAGGGTTGTTGCACCCGACAGTGCCTCCCTGTCGGGGTGACGTCGCGTCATCGCTGCCACAGATGGCCCGTCTGCTGATGCATTACTGGTCAGGAGGCACCGTTATGGCCCGCATGAAGTTCTTTTCCCCCGGATCCTGGATCTATCGCTATGCCGATTTCGACAGGGCCGAGATCGCTTCGATCGGCAGGAGGAAGATCGTGCTCGACTATACCGGCGAGGACTGCAATCCCTAGGAAAGCCCGGCAAAGGCGGTGAGAACCCTGTCCAACGCCCAGCTCCACACGCCGTCGCAGGGCTTCGATGCTGGGCAGGACCTGCTGCGCGGTGACCGTATCGACAAGATCGTCTGAAAGAACGAGGACGGCGCCCGCCAGATGGTGCTCGACAGGATCGATCTCGATCCCGGGGTGTTCCTGCACAGCCTGAGATACAGCCCCTACCAGACCTATGCCCTGTTGACCGCGCAGGACGCTTTTCGTCAGCAGGTCGGATGCCGAGGAGGGCTCGGACATCACGACCGGTCCGGGCGAGGATCTGGTCCGCGTGGCGCGGGGCGGCTCCTACATCAAGGACCGGGGCGGCGCCGATACCTATCGCGGCAATGCCGATGCCCATGACACCGTGAGCTACAACTTCTGGGGGCAGGGGCCGCGCATTCCGTCGAGCGGGATCGACGCCAATCTCAAGCGCGGCCGCGTCGATGGGCCGGATGGCGAGACCGACCGCCTGATCTCGATCGAGCAGCTGCGCGGCACGCTCCTCGACGACGTGTTCCGCGGCGACGGGCAGGACAACATCTTTCACGGGTTACGGGGGATGCCCGGCTGGTCGACCGGGGCGGGTTCGACATCGCGAGCTACCAGCGCGAGGAGGCCGATGACGGCGGCGACGGCATCATCGCCAACCTCGCCCGCGGCACGATGCGCGACGGCTTCGGCACCACGGACCGGTTCAAATCCATCAAGGGGGTATTAGGGTCCAAGGGCGACGACGTGATGCGCGACAATTACTTCGACGGCGATGACGGCGATGACGGCGATGACCGCATCTTCATGAAGGTGGGCGATGATTGGGCGCGCGGCGACAGCGGGGCCGACACCTTCATCTTTCTCAGCCGCAAGTTCGGCCATGACAAGATCGGCGATTTCGATCCCGATGAGGGCGACCGGATCGACATCCGCGTCGCCGCCTCGATGGATGATCAGAACGTCTTCACCGATGAGAACGGCACGGGCATCGCGCTCGACGCCGACAACGACGTGTTTCTCGAAGGCTATTTCGGCGAGGTGGAGCCCTATCTGCTGCTGTGATCGCACAGCCGCAAGGCGGCATCCCCGGCCCGCATCTCGCCCTGCGCCCGGTCGAAGCGCAGCCATGCGATGGCGCGGTCGCCCGCGCGGCTGTGCAGCGTGCCCACGGATTTCTCTCCGGCGGTGATCGGCGTGCCCGGCGCGGCGTCGCCCTCGATGGCGACGCGCCCGAAGCCCTTGCGCAGCTCGGTCTTGTGCTTCATCCGCGCGGTGACCTCTTGACCGACATAGCAGCCCTTCCTGAAGTCGACGCCGCCCATCCGCTCGAAACCCGCTTCGAGGATATAGGTGTCGGGGCCCAGCTCGCTGCCCCATTCGGGGATCAGATGCTCGACCCGGATCGCGGTCCAGTCCGAGCCATCATCGCCCGAAGCCTCGCCATAGAGCCGCCAGCCGAGATCGGGATGGCGCGGATCGGGCAGGGCGCCCTCGGGGGCGGGGCCGGTGCCGCGCGACACCTTCACATCGGCCTCGGCCAGCGCCACATCGGCGCGCAGCTTGTACATCGACAGCCGCTGGAACAGCTGCGGCGCGACATCGGCGGCCACGTCGATCAGGATGCGCTCCGCCTCTCCCTTGAGGAAGAAATCCGCGATCAGCTTGCCCTGCGGCGTCAGCAGCGCGGCATAGGCGAGGCCGTCCTTCGCCCGCGCGATGTCGTTGGTGACGAGCCCTTGGAGGAACTCGTCTCGGTCGGCGCCGGTGACGGCGATGATGCTGCGATCTTGTGTCATGCCCCCTACATAGGCGTGGCAGCCGTCCGCGTCAGCCCGTCTCGGCGTCGCGGAACTGCAGCGCGTGCAGATCGGCATAGATGCCGCCGCGCGCCAGAAGCTCGGCATGGCTGCCCTGATCCACCACCTCGCCCTGATCCATCACCACGATGCTGTCGGCGCCCTGCACGGTCGAGAGCCTGTGCGCGATCACCAGCGTCGTGCGCCCCTTCGAGAGCCGCTCCAGCGCCTGCTGCACCACGGCTTCGGATTTCGTGTCGAGCGCGCTCGTCGCCTCGTCCAGAAGCAGCACCGGCGTGTCGCGCAAAAGCGCGCGGGCGATCGCCACGCGCTGGCGCTGCCCGCCCGAAAGCGCCGAGCCGCGCGGGCCGGCGGGGCTGTCGAGCCCGTTGGGCAGGCGCGGCAGGAAGTCCGAGACATGGGCGGCGTCGAGCACCTCGCGGAGCCGCGCCTCGCTGACATCGGTGCGGCCCAGAAGGATGTTGTCGCGTACCGTCTCGTCGAAAAGGAGCGCGTCCTGCGAGACGACCGAGATCAGCCCGCGCAGCTCTTCGAGCCTGAGCGCGCGCGTCGGCACGCCGCCGATGGTGATCTCGCCCGATTGCGGATCGACCAGCCGGGCGAGCAGGTTGAACACGGTGCTCTTGCCCGCGCCCGAGGCCCCGACCAGCGCCGTCGTCCGCCCGGCGGCGGCGGTGAAGCTCGCGCCGCGCAGCACCGGCAGCTCGCCATAGGACAGATGCACCCCGTCGAGCCGGATTTCCGGCGCGCCCTCGGGCGCGCTTTGCGGGCGGGCGGGCGAGGTGAGCGAAGGCCTGGCTTCGAAGATCGCGCGCAGCCGCTCGAGGCTGGCCGCCGCCGTCTGCCATTGCCCCGAGATGTTACCCAGCCGGCGCAGCGGTTCGAAGGCGAGGCTCATGGCGGTGAAGAAAGCCATGAACTGGCCCACCGACTTGTCGCCCGCGATGATCTCGGCGCCGCCGTAGAACAGCACGCCGAGAAATCCCAGCCCGGTCATGATGTCGATCATCGCCGGGATGGCGGCCTGCCCCGAGGCGGCGCGGATCTCGGCGCGCACCCGCGCGTCGATCAGCCGGCCATAGCGCTCGGACTGGTAGGATTCGAGCGCGTTGAGCTTGATCGGGGCGATGCCGTGGAACACCTCGTCGAGCCGGGTCGACATGTGCGCCGCGATCTCGCGCGAGCTGCGCGAGCGGCGGCGGACGTATTTCTGCGCGATCAGCGAGGGCAGCACCAGCACCGGAACGCCGACCAGCGCCACCAGCGTCCAGCGCCAGTCGACCGAAAGCGCCACCGCGAACAGCGACACCACCGAGATGAGATCGCGCCCCGCGCCGGTGACGAGCGTGGCCCAGACCTGGTTGATCGCCGTGACGTCGCCCTGCACCCTCTCGATGAGATAGCCCGGCGGGTGGGACTGGTGCCAGCCGCCATCGAGCCGCATCAGATGCGACAGCAGGTCCGAGCGCAGCGCCGCGGCGCTGCGTTCGCGGATCATCGTCATGATCACCCGCTGGCTCATCGAGGTGATGGCGCGCATGATGAAGATGCCCAGCACCACCACGCCGACGATCCACAGCGCATCGGTGCGGCCCGCGACGAAGACCTCGTCGAACATCGGCTTCATCATCGAGGCGAAGAGGCCCAGCGAGCCGCCCTCGATCGCCATCAGCACCATGGCGACGATGAGCCAGCGCCAGTGCTTCGAGAGATAGCCCCGCCACAGCCACAGGAACAGGCCCCGCCCGTCGGTCTGCACCGGCGCGGGATTGGCGTCGGCGGGCGGGCGCAATGCGGCGGTCATGCCTTGGTCCGCCCGGCCTCGAAGCCCTGCTGCGCAGCCTCGGCGTCGTATTCCGTGGCGATCCACTCCTCGATGCCGATCGGACCCTGCGCCTGCCGCGCCTCATAGAGATCGAGGATGTGATCGAGCACGCCGGTGCGCGAGCGGCGGAAATGCAGGAAGCGGGGGTGCAGCTGGCGGCGGGCCTCCTCGATCGGATGCCCCTCGGCCAGCAAATGCAGGGCCGAGGCGAAGCCCGCGCGATCCGCGCCCGACTTGCAATGCATCACCACCGGGCGCTCGGCCTCGCGCAACAGCGCGAAGAGCCGCAGGATCTGCTCGGGCGGAGCGGCGCGGCGGGCGGAAAGCTGGGTCGAGACCAGCCGCAGGCCCAGCGCGCGGCAGCTTTCCGCCTCGAAGAGATAGCGCGGATGCGGGCCTTCGCCGCGCAGGTTGATGACGGTGCGGATGCCGATCTTGGCCATCTTTCCGAACCGCCCATGGGTAGGCTGGTTGGAGCGGAACACGCCCGGGCTGACGAGGTGGAAATTGGTCCACCAGTAGCGCAGGATCGCATGATCGAGGATCAGGTAGCTGGCCAGCGCCCGCCGCCGCGACCCGGCATCGGCGATGTCGTGATGGCGCATGCGCGCGCGCCGTTCCCACGCTCTCAGCCCGTCGAGAAGTTTCATCGCCCATCCCATGCGTCATCTGGCCATGCGTCATCTGGCCATGCGTCATCTGGCCATGCGTCATCTGGCCATCGCGTCATCCGAGCCGTGCATAAGCCTCCCCGTGCCCCCTCGCAAGCAGGCGGGGTTTGACGGGGGCGGGATCGCGGCCTAGGGCAGGGCGATGACGGGGAGGCGCGGATGGACGTGGAACGCATCGAAGTGATCGACAGGATGCGGCTCTGGCCGAGCCACGCGGCGCTGGCCGGGCGGATCTGCCGGGTGAAGTGGGGCGCATGGGCGGTCTATCTGCCCGGGCCGCAGCTCAAGATCATGCATGCCGTGGCCGGACGGCAGCATTGCATCTACCACAAGGCGCCCAGGCGCGAGGAGGTGCTGGGCGGGTTCGACCGGCGCGAGGGCGCGCAGGACTGGGCGCGCGCCTTCACCACGCCGGTGCTGCGGCGCGTGGCCGAGAACTGGGTGATGTTCAGCCGGCTGCACGCCGCGGGGATCGGGCCGGAGCCGAAGGGGCTGGTGGCGATCCGCGATTATCGCAGTTTCTTCTCGCGCGGGCGCGGCATCACCGCCGGTCTGCGGCTCGCGGATCTGACGAAGTATCCCGAAAAGGCCCCGACCACCGAGGATGAGCTGCGCGCCGCGGGCATCATCCCCGATTACAGCCGCGCTTCGCTGCGCGAGCAGATCCGCGGCTATGTCAGCGATCTCAACAACCTGCGCGGCGCGATGCCCGAGGAGGGCGAGGCCGAGGTGGCGGCGGTCGAGGCGGCGCTGGCACGGGCGCTCGGGCAGTGATGGGGCGTTGACGCGGCGCGCGGGCGGGGCGAGGCTGCGGCCCTGACATCCCCCCTCGCGCGAGGCCCTTCGCATGACGCTCTCCCATGGTCGCCCCTATCTCGCCATTCCCGGCCCCTCGGTCATGCCCGACCGGGTGCTCGCGGCGATGCAGCGGCCCGCGCCCAACATCTATACCGGCGCGCTGCACGAGATGACCGCGACGCTCATTCCCGATCTCAAGCGGGTGGCGGGCACCGCGCATCACGCCGCGATCTACATCGCCAATGGCCACGGCATGTGGGAGGCGGCGCTCCTCAACGTGCTGGCGCGCGGCGACCGGGTGCTGGCGCTGGTCTCGGGGCATTTCGGGCAGGGCTGGGTCGCCACGGCGCGTGCCTTGGGCGCCAAGGTCGAGGTGATCGAGAGCGACGGCGCGAGCCCGGTCGCGCCCGAGCGGCTGGAGGCGCGGCTCAGGGCCGACAGGGGCCACGAGATCCGCGCCGTGATCGCCTGCCATGTCGATACCGCCACCGGGGTGCGCGCCGACATGGCCGCCTACCGCGCCGCGCTCGACGCGGCGGGGCATCCAGGGCTCCTGATGGCCGACTGCATCGCCTCGATGGGCTGCGACCGCTTCGAGATGGACGCGTTAGGCGTCGATGTCGCGATCACCGCGAGCCAGAAGGGGCTGATGACGCCGCCGGGGCTGGGCTTTGCGTTCTTCAACGACCGTGCGGCGGAGGCGCGGGGCCGGGCCGACATGGTGACGCCCTATTGGGACTGGCGCCCGCGCGCGGCGCCGGAGCTTTACTACCAGTATTTCGCGGGCACCGCGCCCACGCATCTTCTCTATGCGCTGCGCGCCGCGCTCGGTCTCGTCGGCGAGGAGGGGATGGAGGCCATCTGGACCCGCCACGCGCGCCTCGCCGCCGCGATCTGGGCGGCGGTGGAGGCCTGGGGGCGCGAAGGGGAGATGCGGCTCGGGGTGCGCGCGGCGCAGGACCGCAGCCACGCGGTGACCTCGGTCGGCCTCGGCGCGCCCGATGCCGACCGGCTGCGCGCGTGGTGCGAGACGGAGATGGGCGTGACGCTGGGCATCGGCCTCGGGCGGACGCCGCCCGAGGGCTGGTTCCGCATCGGCCATATGGGCCATGTCAACGCGCATATGGTGCTGGGGGCGCTGGGTGCGATCGAGGCCGGGCTTTCGGCGCTGTCGATCCCGCATGGCGGGGGCGGCGTGGCGGCGGCGGCCAGGGCGCTGGCCGCCGCCTGATCGCTCAGCTTCCGGGCTGGGCCGCGGCCTTGGCCGCCGGCTTCGACTTGTTGTCCTTCGCTTTCGCGGGGCTAGGTGCCGGGCCGGGCTTCGCCGCCGGTGCCGCGGCCTTTTGGGCAGGCGCGGTGGCCGATCCGCCGCCGGGCTTGGCCGCGGGCGCGCCCGGCGCGTCCGAATTGGCGTCGATGAACTCCAGCACCAGCGGCCGGATGTTGTTGCGCCAGCTGGAGCCCGCAAAGATGCCGTAATGCCCGGCGCCGGGCTCCAGATGCGCGGCCTTCTTGTCCTCGGGCAGGCCGGTCAGCAGGTCGAGCGCGGCGAGGCATTGGCCCGGCGCGGAGATGTCGTCCTTCTCGCCCTCGACGATCTTCACCGCGACGGAGCTGATCTTGCCAAGATCGAGCTGCCGGCCATCGACGGTGAAGACGTTGCGCGCGATGTCGCGGCTCTTGAACACCCGCTCGACGGTCGAGAGGTAGAACTCGGCCGTCATGTCCATCACGGCAAGGTATTCGTCGTAGAACTGGTTGTGCTTGTCGTGCTCGGACGCCTTGCCATGGGCGGCGCGGAAGATCTGGTCGGTGAAGGCCTGCGCATGGGTCGAGGCGTTCATCGTGATGAAGGAGGCCAGCTGCAGCAGGCCGGGATAGACCTCGCGGCCCACACCCTTGTACTTGAAGCCGACGCGCTGGATCATCGAATGTTCGAGCTGGCCCATCGTCACCCGGCTGCCGAAATCGGTCACGTCGGTGGCGGCGGCATCGGGGTCCACCGGCCCGCCGATGAGCGTCAGCGAGCGCGGCTGCGCCGCCGCGTCGTCCTCGGCCAGCATCGCGGTCGCCGCCAGCGTCAGCGGCACCGGCTGGCACACCGCGATCACGTGCAGGTCGGGCCCGAGATGGCGCATGAACTCGGCCACGTATCTGGTGTAATCCTCGACGTCGAACTTGCCGGCGCTGACGGGGATGTCGCGGGCGTTGTGCCAGTCGGTGATGTGCACGTCGCAATCGGGCAGCAGGCTGATCACCGTCTTGCGCAGCAGCGTGGCGTAGTGGCCCGACATCGGCGCCACCAGCAGCACCCGCCGCTTCGGCGATTTGCGCCCCGGCGTGGTAAAGCGGATCAGGTCGCCGAAGGGCTTTTCCAGCAGCGTCTCCACCCGGACGACATGGTCCTTGCCGTCGGGGCCGGTGATCGAGGGGATGCCCCAGTCGGGCTTGGCCACCATGCGCTCGAAGCTGCGCTCGGTCACCTCGCCCCAGGCCCGGAGCATCTGCATCGCCGGGTTGGCGGTCATCGCCATCGCCGGATAGTCGCCCATGGCACGCGCGGTCGCACCCAACCACTGGTTGGTATTGCGTACGCTTTCCATCAGGTCGTAGGTCGGCATATACTTCATCTGACTGCTCCAGGCAGGGGGTCGGGGGTCCGCCGGGCCTTTCCCCGCCTTGACGGCAGACGGGGCGCAAACCCGTCCCGGCAGGCCGCATGCTGCACCTGCAAACTAGGGCGTGGGAGGGCGTATGACAACTGACGATCAGGACAGGAACGCGGAAGCGGAGGCGGGCGGCGAGGCCATGGCGGCCAAGGCGCGGCTCGAGGCCAATCTCGCCCGGATCGAGGAGCTGACGCAGCGGCTCGTCTCGGCGATGGGGCAGGGGCGCCAGGTGCCGTCGGCGCTGCAGGGGCCGAGCCATGACCTCTACCTCAAGGCGGCGGGCAGCTACTGGTCGGAGATGATGCGCGACCCGGCCAAGCTGATGGAGCACCAGCTCGGCTATTGGGGCGAGACGCTCAAGCATTACGTCGAGACCCAGCAGAAGATGATGCAAGGCGCGCAGGCCCCGGCCTCGGATGGGCCGAAAGACCGCCGCTTTGCCAACCCGATGTGGGACACGCATCCGTGGTTTGCCTATATCAAGCAGCAATACCTCACCAATGCCGAGGCGGTGCGCAGGGCGGTCTCCTCGATCGAGGGGCTGGAGCCGCGCGAGAAGAAGCGGCTCGATTATTTCGCGGGCCAGATCGTCGACATGTTCAGCCCCACGAATTTTTTCGCCACCAACCCCGATGCGCTGCAAAAGGCGCTGGAGACCGAGGGCCAGAGCCTGATCGACGGGATGGAGAACCTCGTGCGCGATCTGGAGGCCAATGAGGGCGACCTCGTGGTGACGCTGGCCGATGCCGATGCCTTCCGCGTGGGCGAGAACCTCGCCACCACGCCGGGCGAGGTGGTGTTCCGCAACCACCTGTTCGAGCTGATCCAGTACGCGCCCGCCACCGAGGACGTGCACGAGACGCCCGTGGTGCTGTTTCCGCCCTGGATCAACAAGTTCTACATCCTCGATCTCAAGCCGCAGAACAGCCTGATCCGCCATGTCGTCGAACAGGGCCACACGCTTTTCGTGGTCAGCTGGATCAACCCCGATCCGAGCTATGCCGAGATCGGCATGACCGATTATGTCGAGGACGGCTACATCCAGGCGATCGAGACGGTGAAGGAGATCTGCAAGGTCAGGCAGGTCAACGCCGTGGGCTACTGCATCGCCGGCACGACGCTGGCGCTGACGCTGTCGGTGCTCAAGGCGCGCAAGGACAAGTCGGTCAAATCCGCGACCTTCTTCACCACGCTTACCGATTTCTCGGATCAGGGCGAGGTCGGCGTGTTCCTCGACGATGATTTCGTCGACGGGATCGAGGCCGAGGCGCGGGCGGCGGGGGTGCTCGACAAGTTCTACATGTCGCGCACCTTCTCCTTCCTGCGCGCGCGCGACCTGATCTACCAGCCCGCGATCCGCAGCTACATGATGGGCGAGGCGCCGCCCGCCTTCGACCTGCTCTACTGGAACGGCGACGGCACCAACCTGCCCGCGCGCATGGCGATCGAATACCTGCGCGGATTGTGCCAAGAGGACCGCTTCGCCACCACCGGCTTCACCGTGGCAGGCCACGAGGCGAAGATCGCCGAGGTGACGGTGCCGGTCTTTGCCGTGGGCTGCGAGAGCGATCACATCGCGGCGTGGGATTCGAGCTGGCGCGGCGTGCGAAAGATGGGATCGAAGGACAAGACCTTCGTGCTGTCGGGCTCGGGCCATATCGCGGGCATCGTCAACCCGCCCGCCAAGAAGAAATACGGCTACTGGTCAAATGATGCCGCCGCCGACAGCCCCGAGGAGTGGCGCGCGGGCGCGCAGAAGCACGAAGGCTCCTGGTGGCCGGCCTGGATGGCATGGCTGAAGCCCCGGGCGGGCGAGATGGTGCCCGCGCGGGAGCCGGGCTCCAAGGCGCATCCCGCGCTCGGACCGGCGCCGGGGCGCTATGTCACCGGCGGTCGGCTCGCGGCGGAATAGGGGGCATCTGCCGTGGGGGAAAGTTTTTTGCTGCACCGCAGAAAAACATCTTGAATTGCTGCGGTGCAGCACGCATATTCCGGTCATCAGAGACGAAGCGGGGCCTCAGAGCTGCCGCACCAGCGACCAGAAAAGGGACCTCCGATGGCCAATCAGCAAGACTTCACCGCGATCTTCAAGGACATGATGGGCTCCTTCCCCGTCGACACCAAGAACATGGAAGAGACCTTCCGCAACCAGACCGCTCTCGCCGAGAAACTGTCGGCCGCCAATCTCGAGGCCGCGCAGAAATCGACCGAGCTGTCGGCCAAGTGGGCCCAGGACACGCTTGCCAAGTTCGGCGAAGTGACCCGCGCCAAGCCCGAGCCCGCCGATTACGCCAAGTCGATGAGCGATTTCGCCGCCGCTTCGGCCGAAGCCGCCTCCGGGCACATGGCCGCCTTTGCCGAGATCGCCAAGAAGCTGCAGACCGAGACGCTCGAGCTGATGCTCTCGGCCGGCAAGGACATGAGCGACGACATGACCGCCGCCGCCAAGAAGGCCGGCACCGACGCGCAGGCCGCGACCCGCAAGGCCACCGCGACCGCTGGCGCGAAGTAAGCGAGACAGCGGCGATCCTCCCCGCCGCGACCGGGCGGGCTGCCTCCGGGCAGCCCGCCCTTTCTTTTTGCGAAACACGGGCCTAGGCTTTTGCTGCAGCGCATCATGCCTTGGGGGACCGAAGATGGCCGAGACCGCGAAACCGCTTCTGATCAAGCGTTATGCCAGCCGCAGGCTCTACAACACCGAAACCAGCGACTACGTCACGCTCGAGGATATCGCGGGCTTCATCCGCGCGGGCCGCGAGGTGCAGATCGTCGATCTGAAATCGGGTGACGACCTGACGCGGCAGTATCTTCTCCAGATCATCGCCGAACATGAAAGCCGCGGCGAAAGCGTGCTGCCGGTGGATGTGCTGACCGATCTCGTGCGCAGCTATACCAGCCAGGCCGGTTCGGTCGTGCCGCAGTTTCTCGCCGCCTCCTTCGAGATGCTGCGCGACGGTCAGTCGAAGATGATGGAGAACATGACCAAGGTCTCGCCCATGGCGCAGATGCCGGGCTTCGACGCGATGCGCGCGCAGCAGGAGGCCTTCTTCAAGGCGATGACCGGCGGCATGATGGGCGCGTCCGGGCCGGAGGCCAAGACCGGCGACGACAATCTCGACGACATCAAGAAGCAGCTCGCGGAGCTGCAATCCAAGCTGGCGCGGATGAGCAAGTAAACCGGCGCGCCGTCCTGTCGCCGGATGCGAAAAAGGGGCCGGCGTTTCCGCCGGCCCCCGAAAGGAGGGTCTCCGTTCCGCTTGCGCTTATTCGCGGTTGCCGAACAGCTGGAGCAGGAACATGAACATGTTGATGAAGTCGAGATAGAGCTGCAGCGCGCCCATGATGGCGGCCTTGCCCAGCCACTCGCTGTCACCATGGCTGGCATGGCTGAGATACACGTTCTTGATGTTCTGCGTGTCGTAGGCCGTCAGACCCGCGAAGATCAGCACGCCCAGCACCGAGATCGCGAAGGCCACCGCCGAGGAGGCGAGGAAGATGTTCACGATCGAGGCGACGATCAGGCCGATCACGCCCATGATCAGGAAGGTGCCGAAGCCCGACAGGTCCTTCTTGGTGGTGTAGCCGTAAAGCGACAGACCCGCGAAGGCGATGGCGGTGATCAGGAAGACCTGCACGATCGAGACGCCGGTGAAGACGAGGAAGATCGAGCTGAGCGACAGGCCCATCACCGCGGCGAAGGCGTAGAACACAATCTGCGCCGTGGCAGCGGACATGCGGTTCATGCCGGCCGAGAAGCCGAACACGAAGATGAGCGGGGCGAACATGATCAGCCACTTCAGCGGCGAGGTGTAGATCGCCGCGCCGAAGCTGTTGAGATACTTGTCGGGGCCGATCTGCGCCATGGCGAGGGCCGGATCGGTGGTGACGGCCAGCCCCGAGATCGCCCAGGCGGCGGCGGCGGTGATGATCATGCCTACGGACATCGTGCCGTAGACCTTGTTCATGTGGGCGCGAAGCCCTTCGTCGATCCGCGCGGAACTGGCCCCGGCCGTCGCGCGGATCGTGTTGAATTCAGCCATAGAGACCTCCGTTGGAATATACGTCTTGGTCCCGATATTGGCGATCGGCGGCAGAGATTCAAGAAGCCTGCGACAGCCTGCGACACCGGGTGCGCAAAAGGCGACGGTCCGCCTCGATGCCGGCCCCGCCTTGCACGTGTCGCGCGCGATGTTACCTGCAAGCGGCGCGACCGGCGGGCCGCAGCCTGTCCATCGGGACAGGTTCGTGTGATCCAATGCGCCGGATCATGATCTTAAAGTCATGATGACCCATGCAACCAAAGCGTGTCTATATGAGTATATAGAGGGGCCATCGCGCTCCAGACATATTTTAAGGCGCATCCAGGCGATTGTTTCGACCTCAGATCCGATGCGCAACATTGAGAGGACAGGACATGAAGCACCCCGTTGACGTTCATGTCGGAAAGCGCATCCGCCATCGGCGGTGGATGAACGGAACGACCCAGCAGCAGCTGGCCGAAAAGGTCGGCATCAAGTTCCAGCAGATCCAGAAATACGAAACCGGGATGAACCGGGTTTCGGCCTCGCGTCTTTGGGACATCGCGCATGCGCTGGGCGTTCCGGTCTCCTTCTTCTTCGAAGGCATGGAAGCCGCCAAGCCCGAGCCGCGCCCCGGCGACCTGCCCGGCGACGTGATGGCCGACCGCGAGGCGCTCGAACTCTTGCGCTCCTACTACGCGATTCCCGAGCAGCAGCGGCGGCGCCTGTTCGACCTTGCCCGCGTTCTGAGCGACGCCGCCTGAGGCTTTGCGCCGCGAAGGGCCGCCGGGCTTGACCGGAGCGCCCTTCGCGCGCTACCGCCCCCGCCGGGGCGGGGCTGTCCGTCCGATCAGGATGGGCTCCACATGACCGGCACTCTTTCAGACGATCTCATGCGCGACCTCGCCGCCACCGCCCATGCGCTGGCCGATGCCGCGCGCCCCGAGACGCTGCGGCATTTCCGCCAGACCATCGCCACGGACGACAAGACCGGGGCAGGGGCGGGCTTCGACCCCGTGACCGAGGCCGACCGCGCCTCCGAGCGCGCGATGCGCGAGGTGCTGGCCGCGCGCCGCCCCGACGACGCGATCCTGGGCGAGGAATACGGCGCGACGCCGGGCAGCAGCGGGCTGACCTGGGTGCTCGACCCGATCGACGGCACGCGCGCCTATATCTCCGGCATGCCGACATGGGGCGTGCTCGTCTCGGTCTGCGACGCGACGGGGCCTCTCTTCGGCCTGATCGACCAGCCCTATATCGGTGAGCGGTTCGAGGGCGGCTTCGGCACCGCGCGCCTCATGGGGCCGCGTGGCGAGATGCCGCTGCGCGGCCGCGCCGCGCGCCCTCTGGCCGAGGCGACGGTGATGACGACCTTTCCCGAGGTCGGCACGCCCGCCGAGCGCGCGGGCTTCGAAGCGGTAAGCCGAGCCGCGCGGCTCACCCGCTACGGCATGGATTGCTATGCCTATGCGCTGGTGGCGATGGGCCAGGTCGATCTGGTGGTCGAGGCGGGGCTCAACAGCTACGACGTCTGCGGCCCCATCGCGGTGATCGAGGCGGCGGGCGGCATCGTCACCGATTGGGAGGGCCGCCCCGCGCATGAGGGCGGCCGCGTGCTCGCCGCGGCCAACCCCCGGATCCACGCCGAGGCGCTGGCGCTGCTCAAGGGGCGCTAGCCCTTCACCTGCCGGCCCGCGACATAGGTTTTCGCAATGGCGCGGTCGTCGCCCATCATGATGGTCGGGAACAGCGCCTCCCAGATATCCGAGGCCAGCGCCGAGCGCTGCGCGATGCCGGGCGTCGAGGCGAGGTCGAGCACGATCATGTCGGCCATGGACCCCGGTGCCAGCCGTCCGATCTCGCCTTCGGCATGCAGCACCTTGGCCGAGCCCTCGGTGGCGAGCCACAAAAGCTGCGCGGGGTGGATCGGGTTGCGCTTGAGCTGGCCGATCTCGTAGGCCGCGCCCATCACCCGCAGCATCGAGAAGGACGAGCCGCCCCCCGTATCCGAGGCCAGCCCGATCCGCTGCCCCTCGGCCATGCGCGCCGCCATGTCGAAGAGCCCCGAGCCGATGAAGGTGTTCGAGGTCGGGCAATGTACCAGCCCCGCGCCGACCTCGCGCAGCCGGTCGGTTTCGCGCGGTTCGAGATGGATCGCATGGCCATAAAGCCCGCGCGCGCCCAGAAGGCCGTGCTGCTCGTAGGTGTCGAGATAGTCGCGCGCCTCAGGGTAGAGCCCGCTGACCCATTCGATCTCGTCGACCTGCTCGGAGAGATGCGTCTGCATCAGGCAGGAGGGGTTCGCGGCCCAGAGCGCGCCCAGCGCCTCGAGCTGTTCCGGCGTCGATGTGGGCGAGAAGCGCGGCGTGATGACATAGGTCGCGCGGCCCTTGCCGTGCCAGCGTTCGATCAGCGCCTTGCTGTCGTCATGCGCGCTCTGCGCCGTGTCGCTGAGATAATCGGGCGCGTTGCGGTCCATGCAGGTCTTGCCCGCGAAAGCCGCCATGCCGCGCGCCTCCGCCGCCTCGAAGAAGGCGTCGACGCTGCCCGGGTGGATCGTGCAGAAGCTCGTCAGCGTCGTGGTGCCGTTGGAAATGGCAAGGTCGAGCGTGCGCTTCGCGATCTCGTCGGCATAGGCGCGATCGGCGAACTTGCCTTCCTCGGGGAAGGTGTAGCTGTTGAGCCAGTCGATCAGCCGCTTGCCCCAGCTCGCGATCATTGCGGTCTGCGGGTAATGCATATGCGCATCGACGAAGCCGGGCAGGATCAGCCCTGCGCCGTGGTCGATCACCTCCGCCTCGCCGTGCTGCGCGCGCAGGGCGTCGGCCTCGCCCGCGGCGACGACGCGGCCCGCCTCGACCAGCACCGCGCCGCGGCTCGAATGGGTGGCGGCGGCGGGGCCTTGGGTGAAGGGATCGCCGGTGAAGGTCAGGGTCTGGCCCAGATGCAATGTCTTTGTCATGGGCCGACGATAGGAGCGGGGCGCGGCAAGGTAAATCTGCCAATCGTCCCGCGCCCAGCTTGCCGCTGCGCCAACAACCACTATGGTCCGCGCAAACATCGGGAGCCGCCATGACCGACCAGATCGACAGCCAGGAGCCGCAGGAGGACGAGGGCGATTTCGGCCTGCCGGCGCGGTTGTTCGACGAGGTGCTCGACGCGGTCGAGGCCGGCGACGCCGCCCGGCTCGACGCGATCTTCGAGCCGCTGCACCCCGCCGACATCGCCGACCTGCTCGAACAGATCGACGCGCGCGACCGCCGCGCGCTGCTCGCGCTGTGGAAGGGCGGCATGGATGGCGAGATCCTGTCCGAGCTCGACGACAATCTGCGCGAGGAGATCATCCAAAGCCTCGCCCCGACCGAGCTGGCCTCGGCGGTGCGCGAGCTGGAATCCGACGACGTGGTCGATCTCGTCGAATATCTCGACGAGGACCAGCAATCCGCCGTGCTCGACGCGCTCGCCGCGACCGACCGGATCGCGGTCGAGAAGGCGCTGGCCTACCCCGAGGAATCGGCCGGGCGCCTGATGCAGGTCGAGGTGGTGCGCGCGCCCGAGCATTGGAGCGTCGGCGAGGCGATCGACTTCCTGCGCCGCGCCGAGCGGCTGCCCGACCAGTTCTACCACGTGATGCTGGTCGATCCGCGGATGAAGCCGGTGGGCTACGTGCAGATCGGGCGGCTCTTGTCCAAGTCGCGCGCCACGCTGCTGCGCGACATCACCGAGGAGAGCTTTCGCACGTTTCACGTGGAAGACGACGAAGGCGCCGTGGCCTATGCCTTCAACCAGTATCACCTGATCTCGGCCCCGGTGGTCGATGACGACGACCGGCTGGTCGGCGTGATCACTATCGACGACGCGATGAACGTGCTCGACGAGGAGCACGAGGAGGACATTCTGCGCCTCGCCGGTGTCGGCGGGGAGAGCGAGCTGTCGGATTCGGTGCGCGAGACGACCAAGCAGCGCCTGCCATGGCTCGCCGTCAATCTCGGCACGGCGATCATCGCCTCGCTCGTCATCTCGCTTTTCGAGGAGACCATCGCCGGGCTGGTGGCGCTGGCCGTGCTGATGCCGATCGTCGCCTCTATGGGCGGCAATGCGGGGACCCAGTCGCTCACCGTCGCGGTGCGGGCCATCGCCACGCGCGACCTGACGACATCGAACGTCTGGCGGGTGATCCGGCGCGAGGTGGCGGTGGGTCTGATCAACGGGCTCGCCTTCGCGGTGGTGATGGGCCTTGTCGGCCTCGTCTGGTTCGGCTCGCCGATGCTGGGCGTGGTGATCGCGGTGGCGATGGTCATCAACCTCGTGGTCGCCGGGCTGTCGGGCGTGGTGGTGCCGGTGGTGCTCGACCGCTTCGGCGTCGACCCGGCGCTGGCCTCGGGCACCTTCGTGACGACGGTGACGGATGTGGTCGGCTTCTTCGCCTTTCTCGGCCTCGCCTCGGTGATCCTGCTGTGAGCGCGCATACCGGACTTGCCGCCCGCAAGAAGGCCGCGCGAGAGGCGGCGTTCTTGCGCCGCGAGCTGGCGCATCGCTCGGCGGGGGCGCAGGCCGAACACCTGATCCGCTGGTTGTCGGAACGCCCCGGTGAGACGGTGGCGGGCTACATGCCGATGCGCAGCGAGATCGACCCGCTGCCCGCCATGGCCGCCGCCGCCAAGACCGGGCGCGTCGGCGTGCCGGTGATCGAAGCGGCGGGGCGGCCCTTGCGCTTTCGCGAATGGACCCCGGGCTGCGCGCTCGAAAAGGGGCATTTCGGCGCCGATGTCCCGGTGGCGGGCGTTTGGGTCGTGCCGCGCATCGTCATCGTGCCGCTGGTCGCCTTCGACCGGCATGGCCACCGTCTGGGCTATGGCGGCGGCTTCTACGACCGGACGCTGGAGCTCTTGCGCAAGGCCGGCCCCGTCGCGGCGGTCGGATTCGCCTTTGCCGCGCAGGAGGCCGAGGAGATTCCCATCGAGGAGACGGACCAGCCGCTGGACCTGATCATCACCGAATCCGGGATCGTGGTGCCATCCTGAGAAGGCCGGCGAAACGGGCGCCCCGGCGCCTGCCGCGCCGGCGGGCCGGGCATTCCGCCTCGCGCCGTCACGTGAGTGCAACGCCATGCGAGGCTTCGCTTGCCCTTTGCAAACCGCCGTCCTAACACCGATGAAATGAGAATATTGTTCCTTGGCGACGTGATGGGTCGCGGTGGCCGGCAGGCCGTGGCGGAGCGGCTTCCCGGCCTGCGCCGCGACTGGCGGCTCGATTTCGTGGTGGTCAATGGCGAGAACGCCACCGGCGGGCGCGGGCTTTCGACCGAGCACGCAAAGGGCATCCTGGAGGCGGGCGCCGATGTCATCACGCTGGGCGATCATGCCTTCGACCAGAAGGACATGATGCGCTTTTGCGAGACCGAGCCGCGCATCATCCGCCCGCTCAACTACTCCAAATCCGCCCCCGGCATCGGCGCGCGGGTGTTCGAGGCGACCCGCGGCCGCAAGGTCCTGGTGGCGCAGGTGCTGGGGCAGGTCTTCATGAGCCGCCCCTATGACGATCCCTTCTCGGCGCTGGAGCCGGTGCTCAAGGCGCATCCGCCGGGCGGCACGGTCGCCGCGAGCCTGATCGACATCCACTGCGAGGCGACGAGCGAGAAGATGGGCGTCGGGCATTTCTGCGACGGGCGGGCCTCGATCGTGGTGGGCACCCACACCCATGTGCCGACGGCGGACGCGACCATCCTGCCGCGCGGCACGGCGTTCCAGTCGGATGCGGGCATGTGCGGCGATTACGACAGCGTCATCGGCATGCAGAAGGACGAGCCGCTCCGGCGCTTCATCACCGGCATGCCGGGCGGGCGCTTCACCCCGGCGATGGAGGAGGTGACGCTCTCGGGCCTCTATGTCGAGACCGACGACCGCACCGGTCTTGCCACGCGGGTCGAGATGGTGCGCCAGGGCGGGCGGCTGTCGCAATGCGGCCCCGCGTGAGGAGGCGGGCCGGGCCCCCCGGCCGTTCCGGAGAGATCTGACGATGTTCGGCATCACCCTGTCGCCCGATGTCCAGGCGATCACCGCCATGGTGATCGTGCTGGCGATGTTCCTCGCCTTCCTGCGCGAGGCCTACCCGGTCGAGGTGGTGGCGATCACCGGCGCGATGGCGATGCTGGTCTTGGGCATCCTGCCCGAGGACACCGCCATCGGCATCTTTGCCAACCCCGCGCCATGGACCATCGCGGCGCTGTTCGTGGTGGTCGGGGCGCTGGTGCGCACCGGCGCGCTCGACTGGATCTCGGCGCAGGCTGCGCGGCATGTGGAGCGGCGGCCCAAGACGACGCTGATCACGCTCACCTTCACGGTGCTGACGATGTCGGCCTTCATCAACAACACGCCCATTGTCGTCGTGATGATCCCGATCTTCGTGCGGTTGTCGGCGCAGATGGGACACCAGCCCTCGAAGCTGCTGATCCCGCTGAGCTACTTCGCGATCTTCGGCGGCATGCTGACGCTGATCGGCACCTCGACCAACCTTCTGGTCGACGGCGTGGTGCAGGCGGCGGGGATGGAGCCCTTCGGCATCTTCGAGATCAGCGGCGCGGGGCTGCTGCTGGCGGGCGTCGCGGTCGCCTATCTGGGACTGATCGGGCGCAAGCTGCTGCCCGACCGCGATTCCATGGCCGGGCTGCTGTCGGGCAAGTCGAAGATGCGCTTTTTCACCGAGGCCGTGATCCCGCCCGACAGCAACCTGATCGGCCGCGAGGTCACGGATGTGCAGCTCTTCAAGCGCGAGGGCGTGCGGCTCATTGACGTGGTGCGCGGCGACGCCTCGCTCAGGCGCAACCTCGCGGGCGTCACGCTCGAGGTGGGCGACCGGGTGGTGCTCAGGACCGCGATGACCGAGCTTCTGTCGTTGCAGGCCAACAAGAGCCTGCGCCGCGTCGATCAGGTCTCGGCGGTCGAGACCACCACGGTCGAGGTGCTGATCTCGCCCGATTGCCGCATGGTCGGCCGCAAGCTCGGCGATCTGCGCCTGCGCCGCCGCTACGGCGTCTATACCCTCGCGGTGCATCGCCGCGACAAGAACATCGGCCGCCAGATCGACGATCTCGTGGTGCGGATCGGCGATACGCTGCTGCTCGAAGGGGCGACGGCCGACATCCAGCGCCTCGCCACCGACATGAACCTCGTCAATGTCGCCCAGCCGACCGAGCGCGCCTATCGCCGCAGCCATGCGCCGATCGTGATCGCGGTGCTGTTCGCCATCGTCGGGTTTTCGGCGATCGGCGTGGCCAATATCGCGGTGATGAGCTTTCTCGGCGTGGCGGTGGTGCTGCTCACGCGCTGCATCGATGCCGACGAGGCTTTCGGCTTCATCGACGGGCGGCTTCTGGCGCTGATCTTCGGCATGCTCGCGGTCGGGGCGGGGCTCGACCATTCGGGCGCGGTATCGGTGCTGGTCGACTGGCTCACGCCCACGCTCATGCATCTGCCGAACTGGGCGCTGGTGCTGGTGGTCTATCTTCTGGCCTCGGTGCTGACCGAGATCGTCTCGAACAACGCCGTCGCGGTGATCCTGACGCCGGTGGCGATCGGGCTCGGACAGGCGCTGGGCGTCGATCCGCGGCCCTTGGTCGTGGCGGTGATGTTCGGCGCCTCGGCCGCTTTCGCCACGCCGATCGGCTACCAGACCAACACGCTGGTCTACGGGCCGGGCGGCTACAAATTCTCGGACTTCCTGAGGATCGGCGTGCCGCTCAACCTGCTGACCGCGCTGACCGCGGCGGTGGTGATCCCCTTGTTCTTCCCGTTGTGAGCCCGCTTGCCCCCTTTGCGGTGGCTGGCTTATAGAGACCCGGACTTTCGCACATCACCACAGGAGCCCCGCCATGGCAGGCCATTCCAAATGGGCCAACATCCAGCATCGCAAGGGGCGGCAGGACGCCGCGCGCTCCAAGCTGTTCTCGAAGCTGTCCAAGGAGATCACCGTCGCCGCCAAGATGGGCGATCCCGATCCCGACAAGAACCCGCGCCTGCGCATGGCCGTCAAGGAGGCCAAGGCCGTCTCCGTCCCCAAGGACGTGATCGACCGGGCCATCAAGAAATCCCAGGGCGGCGACGCCGAGAGCTATGACGAGATCCGCTACGAGGGCTATGGCCCCGGCGGCGTCGCCGTCATCGTCGAGGCGATGACCGACAACCGCAACCGCACCGCGTCGAACGTGCGCTCCACCTTCGGCAAGAGCGGCGGCAATCTCGGCGAGACAGGCTCGGTCTCCTTCATGTTCGACCGCAAGGGCGAGATCTATTACCCGGCTTCGGTGGGCGATGCCGACACGGTGATGATGGCCGCGATCGAGGCGGGCGCCGAGGATGTCGAGAGCGACGAGGAGGGCCACTGGATCACCTGCGCCGACACCGATCTCAACGAGGTGGCGACGGCGCTGGAGGCCGAGCTTGGCGAGAGCGAGACCACCAAGCTGATCTGGAAGCCGCAGACCCGCACCCCGCTCGATCTCGAGGGCGTGCAGAAGCTGATGAAGCTGGTGGAGACGCTCGAGGATGACGACGACGTGCAGAACGTCACCACCAATTTCGAGGCCTCCGACGAGGTGATGCAGGCCTATTCGGAGAGCTGATCCGCTTCATCTTTCTCCAGATACGCAGATCCGACGCCGGAAGCCCTCGCAGGTTTCCGGCGTTTCGCGTCACAGCGCCGCGAGAATCGGCCAGAGCGTCGCGACGAGCAGCAGCGCCATGGCGATGTTGAACGCCCTGAGCCGCTTCGGCTTGGCCAGGAGCCGCCGCAGGCTCTGGCCCAGCACCGTCCACAGCCCGGCCGAGACCGTGCCCATGGCGGCGAAGACCGACACCACCAGCGCCACGCCCCACAGCCCGCCATCGCCGACATAGGCGCTGGTCGCCGTCACCGACATGGCCCAGGCCTTGGGGTTCACCCATTGGAACGCGGCCGCCTGCAAAAAGGTCAGCGGCGTGCCCTTGGTGTCCGGCGCATCGGCGGCCTTGGGCGCCGCGGTGGCGATCTTCCAGGCCAGCCAAAGCAAAAACAGGATCGAAACCACCCGCAGCACCGCGGTCAGCGCGGGCCAGATCTCGAACACCCGTGCCAGCCCCAGCCCGACCAGCCCGGCCATGCCGGCGAATCCCAGCGCCACGCCCGCCATGTGCGGCACCGAGCGGCGCAGGCCGAAATTGGCACCCGACGCCATCAGCATCAGGTTGTTGGGCCCCGGCGTGAACAGGGTGACGAGGGCAAAGCCCATCAGGGCGGGGAGGAGCGAAAGCGCGGTCATGCGCGCCAATCTGCACCCTTGGGCGGAAATGGGAAGAGCGGAAATGGACAGCCCCGAAAACGAGAAACGGCGACGCCCAGGGAGGAGGAGGGGCGCCGCCGTTCTTTTTGCGGTGCGCGGGCCCTCAGGGAGGAGGAGGAGAACCCGTGACCGTCTCGGTCGACCGATCTGGCCAGGGAGGAGGAGGGCCCGACCGGTCTATGCAACGGATGCCTGTCTGGGAGGAGGGACATCCGTATCCTGTGCGACCGGCGGGGCAGGGAGGAGGAGGCCCCGCCGGTCTGATGCGCGCCGTTCCAGGGAGGAGGAGGGAACGGCCCGTATTCGAATTCCTGCGAGCGACGGGGCAGGGAGGAGGAGGCCCCGCCGCTCTATGGTCCGCGTGCGCTCCAGGGGAGGAGGAGAAGCGCCCGTGGTGTGCGACCGGCAAGGTCAGGGAGGAGGAGGATCCTGCCGGTCTGATCTACGTGCGCGCCCCAGGGAGGAGGAGAGGGCGGCCCGTATCTCGGTAAACTGTCAAGGCGACGGCATCAGGGAGGAGGAGGATGCCGTCGCCTCGATGCGGGCCGCCCAGGGAGGAGGAGGGGCGGAACCGCGGCTCGCGACCGGTTCAGGGAGGAGGAGAAACCGGTCGGGAACTGGGAAACTTATCGGGCCTGGCTGACCTCGATCGCGATGCGCTTGATCATCGAGCGGCTGATGCCGAGATCGGCGAGGTCGCGGTCGGTCAACGCCTGCAGCTCGTTATAGGTCGAGCGATAGATCTTGTTCTTCGCGACCCGGTCAGCCAAGGTGACGCGGAGATTGGCGATGCGCTGGCCGAGGCCGGCGCTGCGGGTGTCGGTCGTGTATGCCATGTCGCATACCTCTTTGGTTCGGGGCCCGGTGCTTGGGCCGTCTCTGCTCTCTGGTCGATCCCAGATCGCGGGACCGGTCGTCGAAGCCGCCGTATTGCGTCTTCGAGGATCAAAATAGGCTCGTGCTGCGAATGCACAATCCCTTGCAAGGGCAATGCTGCTATGCAGCAAACGCATGGTAAAAATTTCATGAAATCATAATCTTCCCCAAGGGAAACGTGGCAATTTCGTGGCTGCTTGCGCTTTGGGCCGCAAAGCGCGAGTCTTGCCCGATGATCGGGCAGCTGCCTGACGACAAAGATGGAAACGGACCAGAGATGACCCTGACGCGCGACCAAATCCTCGGTGAACTGCGGCGGATCGGGCTTCCCGACGGGGGTGACCTCGTCTCGCGCGACATGGTGCGCGCGCTCGGGGTCGATGCGGGCCGGGTGAGATTCGTGATCGAGGCCCCCGATGCGGAGACGGCGGGCGCGCTGGAGCCGGTGCGCCGGGCGGCCGAGGCGGCGGTCGGGGCGCTGCCGGGGGTGGAGGCGGTCAGCGCGATCCTGACGGCGCATGGCCCCGCGCCCGCGCGCCCCGCTGCCGGGCAAAAGCCGGCAGAGGCGCCCTCGCTGAAGATCGGCCGTCACCCGACGCCGCAGCCGGCCGGGCAGACCGGGCCGCAGCGGGTCGCGGGGGTCGACCGGATCCTCGCCGTGGGCTCGGGCAAGGGCGGCGTCGGCAAATCCACCGTCGCCTCGAACCTCGCCGTGGCGCTGGCGCGCGAGGGGAGGCGGGTCGGGCTGCTCGATGCCGATATCTACGGCCCCTCCCAGCCGCGCATGATGGGCGTGACCAAGCGCCCCGGCTCGCCCGACGGCAAGACCATCGAGCCTTTGCGCGCGCATGGCGTCACCATGATGTCGATCGGGCTGATGATGGACCCCGACAAGGCGGTGGTCTGGCGCGGGCCGATGCTGATGGGCGCGCTGCAGCAGCTGATCGGCCAGGTCGCTTGGGGCGAGCTCGACGTGCTGATCGTCGATCTGCCGCCGGGCACGGGCGATATCCAGCTGACCCTGTGCCAGAGGACGCATCTGACCGGCGCCATCGTGGTCTCGACCCCGCAGGACGTGGCGCTGCTCGACGCGCGCAAGGCGATCGACATGTTCCACACGCTGAAGACGCCGGTGCTCGGGCTGATCGAGAACATGTCTCTATACATATGCCCCGAATGCGGCCACGAGGCGCATATCTTCGGCCATGGCGGCGTGCGCGACGAGGCCGCGCGCCTCGATGCGCCGCTTCTGGGCAGCCTTCCCATCGACCTTGAAACGCGGCTTGCCGGCGATGCCGGCACGCCCGTGGCCGCGGGCGAGGGGCCGATGGCCGAGGCCTATCTCAAGATCGCCCGCGGGCTTGTCGCCGGCGGCATGGCCTGAGCTTGAAGCGGCCCTTGCCGGGGCCGCTTCAAGCCCGCCCGGGATCTTCTGGAACCTGACGCCGGGAATTCGTGGAACGCCCCGGTTCAGGGTCGAATCGTGCTGGGCGATTCGACCGGCTCTCGTGACTTATCCCCAGCATTCCCCATGACTTGTGGAGCTTTTTGAAGAATCGCGCGTTCCGCGAGCGTGGCCGTGCGGCGCGGCAATGGGTGACGTGGCAGCAATGCCGCACAACCGGGCTTTTCCGCTTATCGACAATTCTCCCTATATGTTGGGGTTGAAAGAAAACCAACCTCAACATGATGCGTAAATACGCACAGTTTTCCTTATTCAGGCTCGATGGTGTCCCAAATTGGCCTCCGGGATGAGGCGTTTCATGCCTGAAATTTGTTGCCTCCCATGAATTCCCATGGCATCCCTGTGGCCAAGGAAACGGTGGACAGACGGACTAGGGGCACCAAAGACCCCATCGGCAAAATTGGCAGGTTCATACAGGCAACCCGCTGTTTTCTAACAAGAGATCCGGCGCGCGAGCGAGCAGACATCCCCCCAGGTGGCGCGCGCGATCGGACATCCCGGGAACGGGACGATGCGGCGGATCGAGCAGTGGCAGCAGCTCGGTCCGCCGTTTTCGTATCACGAGGTCTGGCGACCTGGGTGGGCATGGGCAAGGGTCTCGACAGGCGTGCTGGGGTTCACCGGAGAGTATCCGCAAAAGATCGACGGGAAAGGGCGCATGTCCATCCCGGCCGATTTCCGCCGGGTGCTCGAAGCCGGTGACCCGGACTGGACCGAAGGGCTAAACCCGAGGCTTTACCTGCAGTTCGGCGACCATCTTAAAGACAATCTGCGGGTCTACTCGGTCGAGGAATTCGACCGCATCGCCGCCCAGATCCGCGCCATGCCGGCGGGCTCCAAGCAAAAGCAGATGGTGAGCCGCCTCTATCTCGGCCAGTCGATGAAGCTCGAGATCGACCGCGACGGCCGCATCGTCATGCCGATCCGCCAGCGTCGCAAGCTGGGGCTGGAGCAGGGCGAGGTGCTGTTCATGGGCGTCGGCGATTATTTCGAGATCTGGAAGGCCGACACCTTCGAGACCACCGTGGGCCAGGAGGTCACCGACTGGCTCGAGGAGCAGCCCGAGGGCTTCGATCCGCTCAGCCTCGTGGAAGGGCTCTGATCCATGACTAACACGCCGCACATTCCTGTCCTGCTGCGCCCGCTGATCGCGCAGATGGCCCCGATCGAGGGCGTCTGGCTCGATGGCACCTTCGGGGCAGGAGGCTACACGCGGGCGCTGCTCGATGCCGGCGCGCAGAAGGTCTTCGCGGTGGACCGCGACCCCTCGACCCATGAGATGGCCAAGGCCTGGGCCGGGCAATATGGCGACCGGCTGCAGATGCGCGAGGGGCGGTTTTCGCAGCTCGACACGCTCGCGGGCGAGCCGCTCGACGGGGTGGTGCTCGATCTGGGCGTCTCCTCGATGCAGATCGACCAGGCCGAGCGCGGCTTTTCCTTCCAGAAGGACGGCCCGCTCGACATGCGCATGGGCACTACCGGCCCCTCGGCGGCCGACATCGTCAACGAGGCCGAGGAGGCGCATCTCGCGCGGATCCTGTTTCTTTATGGCGAGGAGCGCCAAAGCCGCCGCATCGCCCGCGCCATCGTCGCCGCGCGGCCCGTGACCACGACGCTGCAGCTCGCGGAGATCGTCTCGCGCTGCCTGCCGCGCCCCAAGCCCGGCCAGTCGAACCCCGCCACCCGCAGCTTCCAGGCGCTGCGCATCGCGGTGAACGAGGAATATGACGAGCTCTACGAGGGGCTTGCCGCCGCCGAACGGGCGCTGAAGCCCGGCGGGCTCTTGGGCGTGGTGACCTTCCACTCGGTCGAGGACCGCATGGTCAAGCGCTTCATGCAGCTGCGCGCGGGCGCTACCGGCAATGCCAACCGCTTCGCGCCCGAGGTCGAAGGGCCGCCGCCGGCCTTCGAGCTCGTCAAGCGCAAGGCCGTGGCGCCCGACGACGAAGAGCTCGCCGCCAATCCGCGCGCCCGCTCGGCGCGGCTCAGGATCGCGCGGCGCACCGATGCCCCGGCGGGCCGGGCCGATCCGGCCGCGCTGGGAATGCCTGTTCTGAACAAGGGAGAGAAGTCTCGATGAGGGGCGTGATCTACGTGCTGTCGGCGCTGGCCGTCGTGGGGCTGGGCTTCTGGGCCTATCAGGAAAACTATGCCACGCAGCAATCCCTGCGCGACGTGCGCCAGCTTTATGCGCGCATCGGTGCCGCCCATGCGCGGCTGGGCATGCTCAACGCCGAATGGGCCTATCTCAATCGCCCCGACCGGCTGCGCGACCTCGCCGATCTGAACTTCGACCGGCTCGGCCTTCTGCCGCTGCGCCCCGAGGCCTTCGGCCGGGTCGAGCAGGTCGGCTTTCCGCCCGAGATGCTGCCGCCGATCATGAACCCGGTCGAGGTGTCCTCCGCCTTCATGAACACCGACGAGGAGCCGTTGTGACCCGACGCCCGCTGCGCCCTCTGGCGCGCATCCTCAAGGCGCGCGAGCGCGGCGAGAACCCCGACGCGATCGAGCGCGAGAACCTGCGCCTGCGTCACGAGGAAACCCGCGACCGCGCCCGCAGCCGGGCCGAGGGGCGGCTGCTGGTGATGGGCGGCTTCTTCGCCCTCGCCTTCGGGACGATCGCGCTCAAGATGGGCTCCATGGCGGGCGCCCCGGCCGAGGAGCCGCGCGCCTCCGCCTCGGGCAACCCGATCATCGCCCAGCGCGCCGACATCACCGACCGCGAGGGCCGCATCCTCGCCACCAATCTCGACACCTATGCGCTCTATGCCCAGCCGCCGGAGATGATCGACCCCGCGCGCGCTGCGGCCGAGCTGGTGCGGATCTTCCCCGAGCTCGACGAGCAGGAGCTGCTCGAGGATTTCACCGGCTCGCGCAAGTTCCTGTGGATCCGCAAGCAGATCAGCCCCGAGCAGCGCCAGGCGGTGCATGACATCGGCGATCCGGGGCTGCTGTTCGGTCCGCGCGAGATGCGGATCTACCCCAATGGCCCGATCGCCGCGCATATCCTCGGCGGGGCGAGCTACGGGCGCGAGGGCGTCTCCTCGGCCGAGGTGATCGGCGTGGCGGGTGTCGAGCGGCGCTTCGATGCCTATCTGCGCGACCCGGCCAATGAGGGCGCGCCCTTGCAGCTTTCGCTCGATCTCACCGTGCAATCGGCGGTCGAGGAGGTGCTGGCGGGCGGCATGAACCTGCTCAACGCGCGCGGCGCGGCGGCGGTGCTGATGGAGGCCAAGACCGGCGAGATCGTCGCCATGGCGAGCCTGCCGGATTTCGACCCCAACAACCGCCCCCGCCCGCTGACCCAGGGCTCGGCCGCCGACAGCCCGCTGTTCAACCGCATGGTGCAGGGCGTCTACGAGCTGGGCTCGGTGTTCAAGATCTTCGCCGTGGCGCAGGGCCTCGAGATGGGGCTGATCGAGCCCTCGACCATGATCGACACCAAGGGCCCGATGACCTGGGGCCGCTTCCGCATCCGCGACTTCCACGATTACGGCCCGCAGCTCACCGCGACGGATGTGATCGTGGAGAGCTCCAACATCGGCACCTCGCGCATCGCGCTGATGTATGGCGCCGAGAAGCAGCGCGAGTTCCTCGGCCAGCTCGGCATGCTGGAGCCCACCGAGGTCGAGATGATCGAGGCGCCCACCGGCAAGCCGCTCCTGCCCGCGCAATGGTCCGAGATCTCGACCATGACGATCTCCTATGGCCACGGCCTCTCGGTCACGCCGCTGCACTTGGCGGCGGGCTACGCGACGCTGGCCAATGGCGGGCTCAAGGTGACGCCGACGCTGCTGCACGGCGCGCGCCGCGGCCCCGGCGAGCGGGTGGTGAGCGAGCGCACCGCCGCGGCCAGCCGCGCCATGCTGCGCGCCGTGGTCAGCCGCGGCACCGCCAGCCTGGGCGAGGTCGAGGGCTACGAGGTCGGCGGCAAGACCGGCACCGCCGACAAGCCCAAGGAAAACGGCGGCGGCTATTACAAGGACAAGGTGATCTCGACCTTCGCGGGCATGTTCCCGGCCACGGACCCCGAATATGTCTTCGTCGTCACCTTCGACGAGCCGGTCGAGACCACCGGTTCGATCCCGCGCCGCACCGCCGGCTGGACCGCCGTTCCGGTCGCGGCCGAGATGATCCGGCGCACCGCGCCGCTGCTCGGCCTCAGGCCGCAGGTTGAAGGCGCGCCCATTGAGGGTATATCGCTGGCCGCGAACTAGCGGCGAGGGGCTGACATGGACGGCAAACAGGCCACGCTGGCCGAACTGGGGCTGACGGCGCAGGGCGGCCGCGAGGCGCGGCTGACGGGGCTGTCGCTCGACAGCCGCGAGGTGCGCGAGGGTCATCTCTTCGCGGCGCTGCCAGGCAGCGTCGCGCATGGCGCGGGCTTCGTCGAGGCGGCGCTGGAGCGGGGGGCCGCGGCGATTCTCACCGATGCGGAGGGCGCGCGCATCGCCGCCCCCGCTCTGGCCGGCTCTTTTGCCGCGCTGGTCATCGCCGAAGAGCCGCGACAGGCGCTGGCGCGCGCCGCGGCGCTGTGGTTCGGCCCTGCGCCCGAGACGGTGATCGCCGTCACCGGCACCAATGGCAAGACCTCGGTGGCGACCTTCGCGCGCATGATCTGGACCGCGATGGGCCGCCGCGCCGTCAATCTCGGCACCACCGGGGTCGAGGGGGCCTGGACCTACCCCCTGAAGCACACCACGCCCGATCCGGTCACCCTGCACCGCGCTCTGGCGCAGGCCGCGCGCGAGGGCGTGACCCATGTGGCGATGGAGGCTTCCTCCCACGGGCTCGACCAGCACCGGCTCGACGGGGTGATCCCGGCGGCGGCGGGCTTCACCAATTTCAGCCAGGACCATCTCGACTACCACGAGAGCTTCGAAGCCTATTTCGAGGCGAAGCTGGCGCTGTTCGACCGGGTGCTGCCCGAGGAGGGCGTGGTCGCCGCCAATCTCGACGATCCCAAGGGCGCGGAGATCGCGCGGCGCTGCGCCGCGCGCGGGCAGGAGGTGATCGGCGTCGGCCGGGCCGAGGGGGCGCGTCTGCGGCTCCTCGCACAGCGCTTCGACGCGACCGGGCAGGAGCTGCGATTCGCCTGGCAGGGCACGGCGCGGATGTGCCGGCTCGGCCTCGTCGGCGGGTTTCAGGCCGAGAACGTGGCACTGGCCGCAGCACTCGTGATCGGCGCGGGCGAGGACCCCGAGGAGGTGTTCCGCGCGCTGCCCGAGCTTACCACCGTGCGCGGGCGGATGCAGCTTGCCGCGCAGCGCGGCAATGGCGCGACGGTCTTCGTCGATTACGCCCATACGCCCGACGCGATAGAGACCGCGCTCAAGGCGCTGCGCCCGCATGTGATGGGCCGCATCATCGCCATCATCGGCGCGGGCGGCGACCGCGACCGCACCAAGCGCCCGCTGATGGGCGCGGCGGCGGCGCATCACGCCGATGCGGTGATCGTCACCGACGACAACCCGCGCAGCGAGGACCCCGCCGCAATCCGCGCCGCCGTGATGGAGGGCGCGCGCGGCGTGGTCGGCGGCGCCGAGACCGTCACCGAGACCGGCGACCGCGCCGAGGCGATCCTGCGCGGCGTCGATGCGCTGGGGCCGGGCGACGCGCTGCTCATTTGCGGCAAGGGCCACGAGACCGGGCAGATCGTCGGCGATGACGTGCTGCCCTTCGACGATGCCGAGCAGGCCTCGGTCGCGGTTTCGGCGCTGGAGGGGCAGGCATGACGCTCTGGACCGCAGATGACGCCGCCGCCGCCACCGGCGGGCGCGCGACGCGTGACTGGCACGCGACCGGCGTGTCGATCGACACCCGCACGCTTCGGCGGGGCGATCTCTTCGTGGCACTGCAAGCCGCGCGCGACGGGCATGATTTCGTGGCGCAGGCGCTGGAAAAGGGCGCCGCCGCGGCGCTGGTGAGCCGCATCCCCGAAGGCGTGGCCCCGGATGCGCCGCTCCTGATCGTGGACGAGGTGCTGCCCGCGCTGGAACGGCTGGGCCGGGCCGGGCGGGCGCGCACGAGCGCGCGCGTCGCCGCGATCACCGGCTCGGTCGGCAAGACCTCGACCAAGGAGATGCTGCGCGCGGCGCTCGAAGGGCAGGGCCGGGTCCATGCCGCCGAGGCGAGCTACAACAACCATTGGGGCGTGCCGCTCACATTGGCGCGGATGCCTGCCGATGCCGATTACGCGGTGATCGAGATCGGCATGAACCATCCCGGCGAAATCGCGCCGCTGGCGCGCATGGCCCGGCCGCATGTGGCGATGATCACCACCGTCGCCGCCGTGCATCTCGAAGCCTTCGAGAATGTCGAGGGCATCGCGCATGAGAAGGCCGCGATCTTCGAGGGGCTGGAGCCCCATGGCTGCGCGGTGATCCATGGCGACCTGCCGATCAGCCCGATCCTGCGCGCCGCGGCACGGGCGGCAAAGGCGCGAATCGTCGATTTCGGCGATGCCGAGGGCAATGCCTGCCGCTTGCGCGAGACGCGGATCGAGGATGGCTTCACCCGGGGCCGGGCGCTGCTCGACGGCGAAGAGGTCACGCTCGGGATCGCGAGCGAGGGGCGGCATTTCATGCGCAACGCTTTGGGCGTGATCGCCGTGGCGCAGGCCATGGGGGCCGACCGCGTGCGCAGCATCGCCGGTCTCGCCGCATGGGCCCCGCCCGCCGGGCGCGGCACGCGCGAGACGGTGACGGTCAGCCCCGATGGCGGCACGCTCGAACTCATCGACGACGCCTTCAACGCCAACCCGACCTCGCTTTCGGCGGCGCTGGCGGTGCTCGCGGCGGCCCGTCCCGGCGAAGGGCCGCCCCCCGGTCGCCGCGTCGCCGTGCTGGGCGACATGCTGGAGCTTGGCCCGAACGAGCGCGAGATGCATGCGGCCATGGCCGATGATCCCGCGATGGCGGCGCTCGACGCGGTGCATTGCGTCGGCCCGCGCATGCGCGCCCTGCACGAGGCGCTGCCGGTCGCGCGGCGCGGCCTGTGGGCCGAGCGGGTCGAGGATCTGCTCGAAGAGGTGACGCAGCTGGCCCGCATAGGCGATGTCGTGCTGATCAAGGGCTCAAAGGCCAGCCGGGTCAGCCGCCTCGTTGACGCCATCCGCAAACTGGGGCAACGCATCCCCTCCGCCGACAAGGAGGCCTGAGGCCCATGCTCTACCTGCTGACGCTGCTCTCGGATGGCGGTGATTTCTTCAACCTGTTTCGCTACATCACCTTCCGCGCGGGCGGGGCCTTTCTCACCTCGCTGCTGTTCGGCTTCCTGTTCGGCCCGCCGCTGATCAACGTGCTGCGCCGCACCCAGGGCAAGGGCCAGCCCATCCGCACCGACGGGCCGGAGGGGCATTTCGTCAAGGCGGGCACGCCGACCATGGGCGGGCTCCTGATCGTCGGCGCGGTGATGACCTCGACCCTGCTCTGGGCGCGGCTCGACAATCCTTACGTGCTGATGGTGCTCTTCGTGACGCTGGGCTTCGCGCTGATCGGCTTTGCCGATGATTACGCCAAGGTCCGCAAGCAGAACACCGAGGGCGTCTCGGGCAAGCTGCGTCTGTTGCTCGGCTTCGCCATCGCGGCGCTCGCGGGCTGGTGGGCGGCGATGTACCACCCCGAGAACCTCACCCATCAGCTCGCCTTTCCGGTCTATAACGAGATGCTGCTCAATCTGGGCATCCTCTTCGTGCCCTTCGCGATGATCGTCATCGTCGGCGCGGCCAACGCGGTGAACCTGACCGACGGTCTCGACGGGCTCGCCATCATGCCGGTGATGATCGCCGCAGGGGCCTTCGGCGTGATCGCCTATGCGGTGGGGCGGACCGACTTCACCGAATATCTGGGCGTGCATTACGTGCCCGATACCGGCGAGATCCTGATCTTCACCATGGGGCTGATCGGCGGCGGCCTCGGGTTCCTGTGGTACAACGCCCCGCCGGCGGCCGTCTTCATGGGCGACACCGGCTCCCTCGCGCTGGGCGGTGGCCTGGGCGCCATCGCGGTCGCCACCAAGCACGAGATCGTGCTGTCGGTCGTCGGCGGGCTTTTCGTGGTCGAGGCGCTCTCGGTGATCGTGCAGGTGCTCTACTTCAAGCGCACCGGACGCCGGGTCTTCCTGATGGCGCCGATCCACCATCATTACGAGAAGAAGGGCTGGTCCGAGCCGCAGATCGTCATCCGCTTCTGGATCATCTCGCTGATCCTCGCGATGATCGGGCTGGCCACGCTCAAGCTGCGCTGAGCTTCACGGAGAGACGCCATGATTCCCGTTCGCGGACATGAAGGCCAGACCGTTGCCGTTCTGGGGCTTGGCCGATCGGGCCGGGCCACGGCGGCGGCGCTCAAGGCGGGCGGCGCGGATGTCGTCGCATGGGATGACGGCCCCTCGGGGCGCGAGGCGGCCGAGGCCGAGGGGATCGCGCTGCGCGACCTGACCCGCGCCAGCAGCTATGAGGGCGTGTCGCTGCTGGTCACCTCGCCGGGCATCCCGCATCTCTACCCCGCGCCGCATGCCGCCATCGCCGCCGCATGGGAGGCGGGGGTGCCGGTCGACAACGATATCGGCCTCTTTTTCCGCAGCTTCGCCGCCGAGGGCTTCGAGGCCTTCGACACGCTGCCGCGCATCGTCGCGGTGACCGGCTCGAACGGCAAGTCGACCACCTCGGCGCTGATCCACCATATCCTGACCGAGAATGGCCGGCCTGCGCAGCTCGCCGGCAATATCGGCCGCGGCGTGCTCGATCTTGAGCCGCCGCATGACGGCGAGGTCGTGGTGCTTGAGCTGTCGAGCTACCAGACCGAGCTGGCGCGCGGGCTCACGCCCGACATCGCGGTTCTGACCAACCTCTCGCCCGACCATCTCGACCGCCACGCCGGGCCGGGCGGCTATTTCGCGGCCAAGCGGCGGCTTTTTTCCGAGGGCGGGCCGGATCGCGCGGTGATCGGCGTCGACGAGAACGAGGGGCGCTATCTTGCCAACCAGCTCGCCACCGCCGCCGCCGACGACCGCGTGATCGCGATCTCCTCGGGCCGCAAGCTCACCGGGCCGGGCTGGAACGTCTTCGCGCGCAAGGGATTCCTGAGCGAATATCGCAAGGGGCGGCAGGTCGCCTCGGTCGATCTGCGCGACATCCCCGGCCTGCCGGGCGCGCACAACCACCAGAACGCCTGCGCCGCATGGGCGGTGGCGCGCGCCCTGGGCCTTGGCCCGCGCGGCATCGAGGCGGCGCTGCGCTCCTATGGCGGGCTGCCGCACCGCTCGCAACGCGTGGCCGAGAAGGACGGCGTGGCCTTCGTCAACGACAGCAAGGCCACCAATGTCGACGCCGCCGCCAAGGCGCTCGCCGCCTTCCCGCGCATCCGCTGGATCTGCGGCGGGCTGGAAAAGGAAGGCGGGCTCGCGGGCCTGGGCGAGGGGCTGGGCCATGTCGCCAAGGCCTATGTCATCGGGCGCGAGGCCGAGGCTTTCGCCATGAAGCTCTCGGGCGTCGAGGCCGAGGTCTGCGGCACCATGGCCCGCGCGGTGGAGCGGGCGATGGCCGAGGCCGAGCCGGGCGACACGGTGCTGCTGGCGCCCGCGGCGGCGAGCTTCGATCAATATGACAGCTTCGAGAAGCGCGGCGAGGATTTCGTGGCCCAGCTCCGCGAGCGGCTCTGACGGGCGGGCAGGGCGGTCAGCCGCCCTGCGCGATCGCCGTCCCGGCGGCAAAGCCCGAGGCCCAGGCCCATTGGAAGTTGTAGCCGCCGAGCCAGCCCGTCACGTCGACGCATTCGCCGATGAAATGCAGCCCCGGCACCGATTTGGCCTCCATCGTCTTCGACGACAGCGCATCGGTGGAGACGCCGCCCAGCGTCACCTCCGCCGTGCGGTAGCCCTCGGTCCCTGCGGGCACCAGCCGCCAGTCGCGCAAGGCCCCGCAGAGCGCGTCGATGGCGCGGTCGGACTGGTCGGCCATGTTGCCCGGCATGGGATGATCCTCGGCCCAGGCCTCGACCAGCCGCGCGGGCAAATGCTGCGCCAGCACCGTCTTCAGCGCCTTCCTTCCATCGGTCCGCCGCGCCGCGCGCAGCGCCTCGGCCAGCCGCCCGTCGGGGGCGAGGTCGATGCGGATCTCCGCGCCTTCGCGCCAATAGGACGAGGCTTGCAGGATCGCCGGCCCCGACAGCCCGCGATGGGTGAACAGGAGCGCCTCCTCGAAGGCGGGGCCATCGGGCTGCGCCCGAACGGGAAGGGCGACGCCCGACAGCCCCGAGAAGCGGTCGGGGAAGGTCAGCGGCACGAGGCCGGGCCGCGTTTCCGTGACGGAAAGGCCGAACTGCTCGGCAATGCGGTAGGCCAGCCCCGTGGCCCCCATCTTGGGGATCGACTTGCCGCCCGTGGCGACGACGAGGCGGGCGGCGTGGATCGTCTCGCGCTTCCCCAGCCGCTCGATCACGGCGCGAAAGCCGCTCTCCTCGCGGGCGATCTCCACGAGCGTTGTCTGCAGCGACACCTCGGCCCCGGCGGCCTGCGCCTCCCCCATCAGCATGGCGACGATCTGCGTCGCCTTGCCGTCGCAAAAGAGCTGGCCCAGCGTCTTTTCATGCCAGGCGATGCCGTGCTTTTGCACGAGGTCGAGGAAGTCCCACGGGGTGTAGCGTGCCAGGGCCGATTTGTGGAAATGGGGATTCGCGCCGAGGAAGCATTCGGGCCCGGTGCGGGTGTTGGTGAAGTTGCAGCGCCCGCCGCCGGAGATGCGGATCTTCTCGCCGGGGTTGCGCGCGTGGTCGATCACCAGCGCATCGCCCCCCGCATGCATGGCCGCGAAAAGCCCCGCCGCGCCTGCGCCGAGAACCAGTGTGTTGATATGCCGGGTCTTGTTCATGGATGCGACCTGCCGCTTTTCTGCCACGGGCTCAAGCCTTGGTGACGCCGAGACTGGACGTTATTTTCATGGTCAATCCGGCGTTTTCGCGCTAGTATATCCTGCAGACCCGCACAAAGCGGGCAGGGCAGAGGCAATCAGGCAGCAGGTTCATGACCGAAATGGTGCATGGGGCGGTTCCGGTTCGGACCGTCGATCCAATTCTCCCGCGCTGGTGGCGCACCATCGATGTCTGGACCATGTCCTGCATCCTGCTGCTCTTTGCGATCGGCATCCTGCTGGGTCTCGCGGCCTCGCCGCCGCTGGCCTCGCGCAACGGGCTCGACCCGTTCTATTATGTCAGCCGGCAGGCGTTCTTCGGCGTGGTCTCGCTGGCGGTGATGCTCGGCATCTCGATGATGACGCCGCAGCTGGTGCGCCGCCTCGCGGTGCTGGGCTTTGCGGGGGCCTTTCTGGCGCTGGCGCTGCTGCCGATCTTCGGCACCGATTTCGGCAAGGGTGCGGTGCGCTGGTATTCCTTCGGCTTCGCCTCCGTGCAGCCCTCGGAGTTCCTCAAGCCCGGCTTCGTCGTGGTGGCGGCGTGGTTCATGGCCGCGGGGATGGAGCCCTCCGGCCCTCCGGGGCGGATGTGGTCCTTCGCGCTCGCCATCACCATCGTGATGTTCCTCGCGCTGCAGCCCGATTTCGGCCAGGCGGCGCTGGTGCTGTTTTCCTGGGGCGTGATGTATTTCGTCGGCGGCGCGCCGATGCTGCTTCTGGCGGGGCTCGCCGGCGCGGTCGTTCTGGGCGGCACCTTCGCCTACAACAACTCCGAGCATTTCGCCCGGCGGATCGACGGCTTCCTCTCCGCCGAGGTCGCCCCCAACACCCAGCTGGGCTATGCCACCAACGCGATCCGCGAGGGCGGCTTCTTCGGGGTCGGCGTGGGCGAGGGGCAGGTGAAATGGTCTCTGCCCGACGCGCATACCGATTTCATCATCGCCGTGGCGGCCGAGGAATACGGGCTGATCTGCGTCATGGTCATCATCGCGCTCTACGGCACCATCGTCGTGCGCTCGCTGCTGCGGTTGATGAAGGAGCGCGACACCTTCATCCGGCTTGCCGGCACCGGCCTCGCCTGCGCCTTCGGCGTGCAGGCGATGATCAACATGGGCGTGGCGGTGCGGCTCCTGCCGGCCAAGGGCATGACGCTGCCCTTCGTCAGCTACGGCGGCTCCTCGGTGATCGCGAGCGGCATCGCCTTGGGCATGCTTCTGGCCTTCACCCGCACCCGGCCGCAGGGCGGCATCGGTGACATCCTGCTGCGGCGGGGGCGCTGATGTCGGCACCGCTTCTCGTCATCGCCGCCGGTGGCACCGGCGGGCACATGTTCCCCGCGCAGGCGCTGGCCGAGCTGATGCTCACCCGCGGCTGGCGGGTGAAGCTCTCCACCGATGCGCGCGGCGCGCGCTACACGCAGAACTTCCCCCGCGAGGTCGAGATCGAGCAGGTCGGCGCCGCCACCTTCGCGCGCGGCGGGCTTTCGGCCAAGGCGATCGCGCCCTTCCGCATCGGCGGCGGCGTCGCGGCGGCTGTGAGCCGGATGATGCGTGACCGGCCTTCGGTGGTGGTGGGCTTTGGCGGCTACCCCTCGATCCCGGCGCTGGCGGCGGCGACGATCCTCAAGCTGCCGCGCATGATCCACGAGCAGAACGGCGTGCTGGGCCGGGTCAACGCGCTCTTCGCGCGCCGCGTCCATGCGGTGGCCTGCGGCACATGGCCGACCGCGCTGCCCGAGGGCGTCGAGGCGGTCCATACCGGCAACCCGGTGCGCCGCGCCGTGCTCGACCGGGCGGGGGCCGCCTATATTCCGCCGGGCGACTACCCGATGTCGGTGCTGGTGATCGGCGGCAGCCAGGGCGCGCGCATCCTGTCGGACGTGGTGCCGCCCGCCATCGCGGGGCTGCCGGCCGAGCTGCGCCGCCGGGTGCGGGTCAGCCACCAGGCGCGCGAAGAGGATGTGCAGCGGGTCTCGACCTATTACGCGGATGAGGGGATCGACGCCGACGTGCAGACCTTCTTTGCCGATGTGCCGACCCGGATGAGCGAGGCGCAGCTGGTGATCTGCCGCTCCGGCGCCTCGACCATCGCGGATCTGAGCGTCATCGGCCGCCCCGCCGTGCTCGTCCCCTTCGCCGCCGCCGCCGCCGATCACCAGACCGCCAATGCCCGCGGGCTGACGCAGGTCGGGGCCGCGATCCTGTTTCCGGAGAAGAAATTCCACGTCGAGGCGCTCAGTGAGCAGATCGCGCTGGTGCTGGGCAACAGCGAAGGCGCGATGCGCATGGCGCATGCGGCGCGCGATGCGGGCGTTCCCGACGCAGCGGAGCGGCTTGCGGGGGTTGTCGAACGCCTCGCGGATGGACAGAAGGGCACCGATTCTTGATGGACGGGACAAACAGCATGAACGCCGCCACGAAACTGCCGCTCGATATCGGCCCGATCCATTTCGTCGGGATCGGCGGGATCGGCATGTCCGGCATCGCCGAGGTGCTGCTGAACCAGGGCTACAGCGTGCAGGGCTCGGACCTGAAGGGCTCCAGGATCACCGAGCGTCTCGAATCGCTGGGCGCGCGGGTCTTCATCGGCCAGTCGGGCGAGAATCTCGACGGCGCCGAGGTGGTGGTCATCTCCTCGGCGATCAAGCCGGGCAATCCCGAGCTCGACGAGGCGCGCAGGCGCGGCCTGCCGGTGGTGCGCCGCGCGGAGATGCTGGCCGAGCTGATGCGGCTCAGGTCCAACGTCGCGGTGGGCGGCACGCATGGCAAGACGACGACCACGACGATGGTGGCGACGCTGCTCGATGCGGGGCGCTTCGATCCCACCGTGATCAATGGCGGCATCATCCATGCCTATGGCTCGAACGCCCGGATGGGGCAGGGCGAGTGGATGGTGGTCGAGGCCGACGAGAGCGACGGCACCTTCAACCGGCTGCCCGCCACCATCGCCATCGTCACCAATATCGACCCCGAGCACATGGATCACTGGGGCTCGATCGAGGGGCTGAGAAAGGGCTTTCTCGATTTCGTGTCGAACATCCCCTTCTACGGTCTCGCCGTGTGCTGCACCGACCACCCCGAGGTGCAGGCGCTGGTGGGCCGGATCACCGACCGGCGGGTCGTGACCTTCGGCTTCAACGCGCAGGCCGATGTGCGCGCGCAGAATCTGACCTACAAGGGCGGTGTCGCGTATTTCGACATCGCGCTTCGGGCCGAGGGTGAGGTGATCGAGGGCTGCACCCTGCCGATGCCGGGCGATCACAACGTCTCGAACGCGCTGGCCGCCGTCGCCGTGGCCCGGCATCTGGGCATGAAGCGCGAGGAGATCCGCGCCGCGCTCGCCGCCTTCGGCGGCGTCAACCGGCGCTTCACCAAGGTCGGCGAATGGAACGACGTCGCGGTGATCGACGATTACGGCCATCACCCCGTGGAGATCGCCGCCGTGCTGCGCGCCGCGCGGCAGGCGAGCGAAGGCCGGGTGATCGCCGTGCACCAGCCGCATCGCTTCACCCGGCTCGCCTCCCTGTTCGAGGATTTCTGCACCTGCTTCAACGACGCGGATGTGGTCGGCATCTCGGATGTCTACGCCGCCGGCGAAGAGCCGATCGAGGGGGCCGGGCGCGACGATCTGGTCGCGGGGCTGATCCGCCACGGCCACCGCCACGCCCATGCGGTGGAGTCCGAAGAGGCGCTGGCCGAACTGGTGCGCAAGGAGGCCAAGCCCGGCGATATCGTGGTCTGTCTCGGCGCGGGCACGATCAGCAGCTGGGCCGCGGCGCTGCCCGCGCGGCTGGAGCAGGGCAGGTGAGCGGGGCGCAGGCCCTGCCGCTCCTGGCCGCCTGCCTGTGGCTGATCGCGGCGAATCTCGCCGCGATGCTGCCCTCGCGCGACGATCACCGCAGCTGTGCCGCGGCGCTCGTGCTGGTCGGCGTGCCGCTTCTGGGCTGGGCGACCTATGCGCTGGGGCCGAATGCGGGGGTGGTGCTGATGGCGGCGGGCGCCTCCATGCTGCGCTGGCCGCTGAAGGCGGCGCTGGGGCGGCTGCGCCGGTTGGCGCAATGAGCGCGGCGGCCGATCTTCCCGCCGTGCGGGGGCGGCTGACGCCGGATCGCCCGCTGTCGGATCTGACATGGCTGCGCGTCGGTGGCCCGGCGCAGTGGCTGTTCCAGCCCGCCGACCGCGAGGATCTTTCGGATTTCCTGCGAAGCCTCGACGCTTCGGTCCCGGTCTTCCCGATGGGGGTCGGCTCGAACCTGATCGTGCGCGACGGCGGCGTGCGCGGCGTGGTGATCCGGCTCGGCCGCGGCTTCAATGGTATCGAGATCGGCGATGACGGCACGGTGCGGGCGGGGGCGGCGGCGCTCGATGCGCATGTGGCGCGCAAGGCGGCGCAGGCGGGGCGCGACCTGACCTTCCTGCGCACCATCCCCGGCGCCATCGGCGGCGCGGTGCGGATGAATGCGGGCTGCTACGGCGCTTATGTCGCCGACGCGCTGCGCGAGGTGACGGTGATCCGCCGCGACGGCGCGATCGAGGTGCTGCCCGCCCCCGAGCTCGACTTGGCCTATCGCTCCAGCCGCCTGCCCGAGGGCGCGGTGATCGTCGAGGCGGTGTTCGACGCGCCCGAAGGCGACCCCGAGACGCTCGAGGCGCGCATGGCCGAGCAGATCGAGAAGCGCGACGCCAGCCAGCCCACCAAGGACCGCACCGCGGGCTCCACCTTCCGCAACCCCGCCGGGTTCTCCTCCACCGGACGGGCCGATGACAGCCACGAGTTGAAGGCCTGGAAGGTGATCGAGGCGGCGGGGCTGCGCGGCGCGCGGCTCGGCGGCGCGGTGATGAACGAAAAGCACCCGAACTTTCTCACCAATGCGGGCGAAGCCACGGCGGCCGAGCTCGAAGCCCTTGGCGAGAAGGTCCGGAAAAGGGTTTACGAACATTCGGGCCTGACGCTAGAATGGGAAATCATGCGGGTCGGGGAGCCGGGCGCGTGACAAGCGCATAATTCGAACCCCGCAAAGCGGGGCGGGCCCGGGGCGGGCCACAACAATGACGCGCCGTTCAGCGGTGCGCGAATGGGGCAGTGCGGGAATGTCGAGCGGGACACATCCCAAGGTTGCCGTGGTGATGGGCGGACCCTCGGCCGAGCGCGAGGTCTCTCTTTCCACGGGGCGCGAATGCGCGGCGGCCTTGCGGCAGGCAGGTTACGAGGTGATCGAGGTCGATGCGGGCCTCGACCTGATCGACCAACTGCGCAAGCACGCCCCCGATGTCGTCTTCAACGCCTTGCATGGCCGCTGGGGCGAGGATGGCTGCGTCCAGGGCCTGCTGGAATGGCAGCGCATCCCCTATACCCATTCGGGCGTGATGGCCTCGGCCCTGGCGATGGACAAGGAAGCGACCAAGGCCGTCTTCCGGGCCGAGGGGCTGCCCGTGGCCGAAAGCCGGCTCGCCGGCAAGGCCGAGGTCATGGCGGGCCACGTCCTGCCGCCGCCTTACGTGGTGAAGCCCTATAACGAAGGCTCCAGCGTCGGCGTCTACATCGTGGCCGAGGACGCCGCGGCCCCGCCGCAGCTCTCGGACGACATGCCCGAGACGGTGATGGTCGAGGCCTTCCTTCCGGGGCGCGAGCTGACCGTCACGGTGCTGGGCGAGCGGGCGCTCACCGTGACCGACATCGTCACCGATGGCTGGTATGATTACGACGCCAAGTACAAGACCGGCGGCTCGCGGCACGTGGTGCCCGCCGATCTGCCCGGCGAGATCTTCGAGGCCTGTCTCGATCACGCCCGCCGCGCGCACCGCGCGCTGGGCTGCCGCGGGCTGTCGCGCACCGATTTCCGCTGGGACGAGACGCGGGGCCTCGACGGGCTCGCCATCCTCGAGACCAACACCCAGCCCGGCATGACGCCGACCTCGCTCACGCCCGAGCAGGCCGAGAAGGTCGGCATCTCCTTTGCCGATCTCTGCCGCTTTCTGGTGGAGGATGCCTCGTGCGATCGCTGAAGGCGCTCTTGCGGCGCGAGCCGCAATACGGCATGCGCCGCGATCCGGCGCCGACGCGCTGGGGCTACCGCTACCAGCGGCTGATGCTGACGCCCGCCTTCCGGATCGGCATGCGCTTCGGTTTGCCTGTGCTCCTCGTCGCGCTCATTGGCGGCGTCTGGTTCGGTCAGGCCGACAACCGCGCTGCCTTTGCCGCCCAGATCGACCGGCTGAAGGCCACGGTGCAGCAGCGCCCCGAATTCATGGTCGGCACGGTCGAGATCGAGGGGGCGGAACCTGCACTCGCCGCCGCGATCCAGAGCTTCCTGCCAAAGACCATGCCGATCTCCTCCTTCGATCTCGACCTGCCCGAGATCCGCGGCCGCATCCGCGAGCTGACGGCGGTGGCCGACGCCACCGTCCGGGTGCAGCCGGGTGGCACACTGCGGATCGAGGTGACGCAACGCGTGCCGGTCGCCGTCTGGCGCTATGTCGACGGGCTGCGGCTGGTCGATGCCGAGGGCGTGATGACCGGCATGATCGCCGCGCGCTCGGACCGCGCCGACCTGCCGCTGATCGCGGGGGATGGCGCGATCGAGAAGATCGACGAGGCGCTGGCGCTGTTCGCCGCCGCGGCTCCCGTGGCGCCGCGGGTGCGCGGGCTGGTGCGGATGGGCGAGCGGCGCTGGGATCTCGTGCTCGACCGCGGCCAGCGCATCCTTCTGCCGGCGCGCGGGGCGGTGCCGGCGCTGGAGCGGGTCATGGCCTTCGACGAGGCCGCGGACATGCTCGCGCGCGACATCGCGGCGGTGGACATAAGAAACGAGGATCGGCCGACCATAAGGCTGACCGAGCAGGCGTTGGTGCGGCTTCGGCGCGTCAGCGAAAACAATTAGCTATAGGGCAGGGACGAAACGATGGGGCAGCTCTACCAGACGCAGCGGGCGATGCGGCACATGCGCAAGGCGGCGATGCAGAGGGGCGTGATCGCCATTCTCGACGTCGGCACCTCCAAGATCGCCTGCCTGGTGCTGCGCTTCGACGGTGACGCGCCCGCGCTCGACGGCGTGGGCTCGATGGCCGGGCAGTCCAACTTCCGCATCATCGGCGCCGCCACCACCCGCTCGCGCGGGGTCTCCTTCGGCGAGGTCGCGGCCATGGCCGAGACCGAGCGCGCGATCCGCACCGCCGTGCAGGCGGCGCAGAAGATGGCCGGGGTCCGGGTCGATCACGTCATCGCCACGCTGTCTGGCGCCCGCCCGCGCAGCTACGGGCTCGACGGCGAGGTCGAGGTCGAGGGCGGGCAGGTCACCGGCAGCGATATCGGCCGCGTGCTCGCCGCCTGCGAGATGCCCGATTACGGCGATGGCCGCGAGGTGCTGCACGCCCAGCCCGTGAACTTCGCGCTCGACCACCGCTCGGGCCTCGCCGACCCGCGCGGCCAGATCGGCCAGCGGCTGACCACCGACATGCACCTGCTCACGGTGGATGCCACCGCGATCGAGAACCTGCTCTACTGCATCAAGCGCTGCGATCTCGAGGTCGCGGGGCTGGCCTCATCGGCCTATGTCTCGGGCGTCTCCAGCCTCGTCGAGGACGAGCAGGAGCTGGGCGCGGCCTGCATCGACATGGGCGGCGGCTCGACCGGCATCTCGGTCTTCATCCGCAAGCACATGATCTACGCGGATTCGGTGCGCATGGGCGGCGATCACGTCACCTCCGACATTTCGATGGGGCTGCAGGTGCCGATGGCCACCGCCGAGCGGATCAAGACCTTCTATGGCGGCGTGGTCGCCACCGGCATGGATGACCGCGAGATGATCGAGATCGGCGGCGATACCGGCGATTGGGAGCATGACCGCCGCACCGTCAGCCGGGCCGAGCTGATCGGCATCATGCGCCCGCGGGTCGAGGAGATCCTCGAGGAGGTGCGCCAGCGGCTCGACGCGGCGGGCTTCGAGCATCTGCCCTCCCAACAGATCGTGCTCACCGGCGGCGGCAGCCAGATCCCCGGCCTCGACGGTCTGGCGACGCGCATCCTCGGCCAGCAGGTCCGGCTGGGCCGCCCCTTGCGGGTGCAGGGCCTGCCACAGGCGGCGACCGGCCCGGCCTTCGCCGGTTCGGTTGGATTGTGCCTCTTTGCCGCGCATCCGCAGGACGAGTGGTGGGACTTCGAAGTGCCCGCCGAACGCCATTCGGCGCGGTCCTTCAAGCGGGCCTTCAAATGGTTCAAGGACAACTGGTGATACGCAAGATGTCGCTTATCGCCCCGGCGGGGCGATATTCGCCGCTGCGGAAATCACAAGAAATCAGTAAGAATGCCCGAGTTTCCCCGTGACGATATGAGCGCGCGCGGGTAAGTTTGGCCAGATAATGGCAAATACGCCCGGCGGGACGGGCCAGATTCAGGACAGGCAGACAGCGATGGCACTCAACCTCTCTCTGCCGGGGCAGGAAGATCTCAAGCCCCGGATCACCGTCTTCGGCGTGGGCGGCGCTGGTGGCAACGCGGTCAACAACATGATCGAGAAGGAACTCGACGGTGTCGAGTTCGTGGTCGCCAACACCGACGCGCAGGCGCTGCAGCAGTCGCGCGCCGAAGCCAAGATCCAGATGGGCGTGAAGGTCACCGAAGGTCTGGGCGCAGGCGCGCGCGCCACCGTCGGCGCCGCCGCGGCCGAGGAATCGATCGAGGAGATCGTCGATCATCTCGCGGGCGCGCATATGTGCTTCATCACCGCCGGCATGGGCGGCGGCACCGGCACCGGCGCCGCGCCGATCATCGCCCAGGCCGCGCGCGAGCTCGGCGTGCTGACCGTCGGTGTCGTCACCAAGCCGTTCCAGTTCGAGGGCGGCAAGCGCATGAAGCAGGCCGAGGCCGGCGTCGAGGCGCTGCAGAAGGTGGTCGACACGCTGATCATCATCCCCAACCAGAACCTGTTCCGGCTGGCCAACGAGAACACCACCTTCACCGAGGCCTTCGCGCTGGCCGACGACGTGCTCTATCAGGGCGTCAAGGGCGTGACCGACCTGATGGTGCGCCCGGGCCTGATCAACCTCGACTTCGCCGACGTGCGCGCGGTGATGGACGAGATGGGCAAGGCGATGATGGGCACCGGCGAGGCCGATGGCGAGGACCGCGCGGTGCAGGCGGCCGAGAAGGCTATAGCGAACCCGCTGCTGGACGAGATCAGCCTCGAGGGCGCGCGCGGCGTGCTCATCAACATCACCGGCGGCTACGATCTCACCCTGTTCGAGCTCGACGAGGCGGCCAACAAGATCCGCGAGAAGGTCGATCCCGAGGCCAACATCATCGTCGGCTCGACGCTCGACACCGGCATGGAAGGCCGGATGCGCGTTTCGGTCGTCGCCACCGGCATCGATGCGCTCGCCAAGCCCGAGGACGTGCCGGTGCCGCGCCGCAAGATGAGCGAGCCGCTGCGCGAGCGCGTCACCGCCGAGGAAGAGGTCCCCGCCGCCCCGGTGCCGCCGCGCCGCGACGCCCAGCCGCAGACCGCCCCGCGCGCCCAGGCCCCCGCGCCGCGCCGCGAGGCCCAGCCGCAGGCCCGCCGCGAGCCCGAGCCGAGCTATGACGACGAATATGCCGAGGGCTTCGACACCCGGCGCCCGGCCCCGCGCGAAGAGCCGCAGCAGCGCTTCCAGCCGCAGGTCGAGGATGATCTGCCCGCCCCGGCCTACGAGCCGCGCCGCGAAGCGCCGCAGCAGCAGGCCGAGCCCGCGCCCGAGAGCTTCGTCGCCCCCGCGCCGCGCGCCGGTGGCAGCGCCTCGCCCGACACGATGGCCCGCCTGCGCGCCGCCTCGCAGAACCAGCCGCGCCAGCAGCAGCAGCCCGAGCGGGCCGAGATGCCCCGCGCCGAGCCGCGCAGCCCCGCCGCCCCCGCCCGGGGCGGGGAGGCCGACCGTCAGCCGCGCTTCGGTATCAATTCGCTGATCAACCGCATGACCGGCCAGGCCGAGCAGCCCGGCGGCAGCGCGCAGCCCGCGCGCCAGCAGCCGCAGGCGCAGCGGCCGCAGCCGCAACAGCAGCAGCAGCCCGCCCAGCCGCGCCAGGCGCCGAACTGGCAGGATGACGGCGAGACCGATCCCGAGCAGGAGCGGATCGAGATCCCGGCCTTCTTGCGGCGCCAGGCGAACTGACGCAAAACCGCACAAACCTTGTGCATAAAGGGCCGCCTTCGGGCGGCCCTTGTTGTTTTGCAAGGTGCTTCGCGCCCCGACTGCGTGCTCAGGACCACATGTTTCATGCTGTCGCAAAGAGTGAATTGTGGCCTGCCGGGCAAGCGCTTAGGTCAGCCCTGTAAAAAAGTTCCAGACTCAATCGGACGAAAACACGTGCAGACCACCTTGACCAGACATGTCGGATTCACCGGCACCGGGCTCCATTCGGGCCGTCCGGTCCGGCTCGTCCTGCGTCCCGCCCCGGCGGGGCATGGCATCGTGTTCCGGCGGATGGACGTGGTCGGGCTCGACCGGCTGGTGCCGGCGCGCTGGGATCTGGTGGAGATCTCGCCGCTCAACACCCGCATCGTCAACGCCGCCGGTGTGTCTGTCTCGACGATCGAGCATCTGATGGCGGCGCTCTCGGGCTGCGGCGTGCACAATGCGCTCGTCGAGATCGACGGCCCCGAGGTTCCCATACTCGACGGCAGCGCCGCGGGCTTCGCGCGCGCGATCCTCGCCGCGGGTCTGGTCCGCCAGGAGGCGCCGCTGCAGGCGATCGAGATCCTTCGGACGGTCGAGGTCCGGCACGGACCGGCGATGGCGCGGCTGCGGCCGCATCAGGGCGACGCGCCGCGCGGCCTCGTCATCGATTTCGAGATCGACTTCGCCGACCCGGCCATCGGTCATCAGGGCCGCGTGCTCGACATGGCCAATGGCGCCTTCCTGCGCGAGCTTTGCGACAGCCGGACCTTCTGCCGCCTGTCGGATGTCGAGGCGATGCAGGCGCAGGGCCTCGCCCTCGGCGGCACCTTCGAAAACGCGGTGGTGGTCGATGGCGCAAAGGTGCTCAGCCCCGGCGGGCTGCGCCATCCCGACGAGGCGGTGCGCCACAAGATGCTCGACGCCTTGGGCGATCTGGCGACCGCCGGCCTGCCGATCCTCGGCGTCTATGAGGGGCTGCGCGCCGGTCATGCCATGACCAACCGGCTGCTGCGCGCGCTCTTCGAGCGGCCCGAATCCTGGCGCCTCGTGACCTGCGACGCGGCCCTCGAAGACCACCTGCCGGGCAGCCGCCTGAAGCCCGCCGACCTCGCCGCCGTCGCCTGATCGCGTGGCGGCGGTCGTGGCGGGAAAAGCCATTTTGCCCCCGATTTTTTCATGCTAGACCCGGGGTCGAGCGGCCCCGAGGCGGGGCGTGAACGGGGCGTCGACCCCGGGATGGGCAGATGACCGACAGGATGCAGGACGCGCGGATGGCAGGCAGCGGAACACGGGCCAGCTTGGGCCTGATATTGGCCTTGGGGCTTCTGGCCGGTTGCGGCAGCCCGTCCGAGCGTCTCGATCCGGCGGCGCTCGAACAGCTCGACGCGGTGCAGATCTACCAGCAGGGCGAGGCCAGCCTCGAAAGCGGCGCGGCCGAGGACGCGGCCTTCTATTTCGGCGAGATCGAGCGGCTCTACCCCTATTCGGAATGGGCCAAGCGCGGCCTGATCATGCAGGCCTTCGCGCTGCACAAGGACGGCGCCTATGACGACAGCCGCGCCAGCGCCCAGCGCTATCTCGATTTCTACCCGACCTCCGAGGATGCGGCCTATGCGCAGTATCTTCTGGCGCTGAGCTATTACGATCAGATCGACGACATCGGCCGCGACCAGGGGCTGACCTTCCAGGCGCTGCAGGCGCTGCGCGCGGTGATCGAGCAATATCCCGACAGCAGCTACGCCGCCGAGGCCAAGCTCAAGTTCGACCTCGCCTTCGACCATCTCGCCGGCAAGGAGATGGAGATCGGGCGCTACTACCTCAAGCGCGATCACTACGCCGCCGCCGCGCGCCGCTTCCGCGTCGTGGTCGAGGAATTCCAGACCACGAGCCACACCGCCGAGGCGCTGCACCGCCTGGTCGAGACCTACCTCTCGCTCGGCCTCGTCGAGGAGGCGCAGACCGCCGGCGCGATCCTGGGCTACAACTACCGCGGCACCGATTGGTACGAGGACAGCTACCGCCTGCTGACCGGGCAGGGGCTCTCGATGGAGGCCAGCGGCGACAACTGGCTTTCGGCGATCTATCGTCAGCTTGTGCGGGGCGAATGGATCTGATCGGGTCGGACCGACGTTCCGACCCGGGGAGATAATCGATATGCTGCGCGCGCTCGACATCCGGGACATGCTGATCATCGACAGGCTCGAGCTGGAATTCCAGCCGGGCCTGAACGTCCTGACCGGCGAGACCGGGGCGGGCAAGTCGATCCTGCTCGACAGCCTGGGCTTCGTGCTGGGCTGGCGCGGCCGCGCCGAGCTGGTGCGCAAGGGCGCGGCGCAGGGCGAGGTGACGGCGGTGTTCGACCTCGCGCCCGACCATCCGGCGCGCCGGGTGCTGGCCGAGACCGGCATCGAGGCGGGCGACGAGCTGATCCTGCGCCGGGTCAACACCGAAAGCGGCCGCAAGACGGCCTGGGTCAATGACCGGCGCGTTTCGGGAGAGGTGCTGCGCGCGCTCTCCGACGAGCTTCTCGAACTGCATGGCCAGCACGATGATCGCGGCCTGCTCGATCCGCGCGGCCATAGGGCGATGCTCGACGATTTCGCCGATGCCGCCGCCGACATCGCCGCGACCCGCGCCGCATGGGCCGCGCGCCGCGAGGCGCGCCGCGCGCTCGCGGTGGCGCATGAGCAGGTGGCGGAGCTTCGGGCCGAAGAGGAATATCTGCGCCACGCCGTGGCCGAGCTCGACGGGCTCGACCCGCAGCCGGGCGAGGAGGCCGAGCTCGACGCCGTCCGCCGCCGGATGCAGGGCGCCGAACGGGTGCGCGGCGACGTGGCGCGCGCCCATCAGGTGATCTCGGGCGACGGGGCCGAGGGTCTGGTCTCGGATGCGATGCGCTGGCTCGACGGCGCGGTCGAGGCCGCCGAGGGGCGGCTCGACCCGGTGATGGAGGCGCTGGCCCGCGCGCTCGACGCGCTGGGCGAGGCCGAGACCGGCGTGCGCGACGTGCTCGATGCGCTGGAATTCGACCCGCGCGCGCTCGAAGCCGCCGAGGAGCGGCTCTTTGCGCTGCGCGGCCTCGCGCGCAAGCACGACGTGATGGTCGACGAGCTGGCGGAGTTCGCGGAGGGGCTGCGAAAGCGCTTGCAGGCGCTCGACGCCTCCGAGGGCGACATGGCCGATCTGGAAGCGGCGGTGCGCGCGGCCGATGCCGCCTATGACGCGGCCGCCGCGGCGCTCACGGCGCGGCGCGGCGAGGCCGGGACGCGGCTGTCGCGCGCCATGGCGGCGGAGCTTGCACCGCTCAAGCTCGACCGCGCGGTGTTCGAGGTCGATCTCGCGCCCGCCGATCCCGGCCCCGACGGGCGCGACGAGGTGACCTTCCGCGTCGCCACCAATCCCGGCGCGCCCTCGGGCCCCTTGTCGCGCATCGCCTCGGGCGGCGAGCTGTCGCGCTTTTTGCTGGCGCTCAAGGTCTGCCTGACCGGCGACAATGCCGGCAAGACGCTGATCTTCGACGAGATCGACCGCGGCCTCGGCGGCGCCACGGCGAATGCCGTCGGCCGCCGCCTGGCCCGGCTTGCCGATGGAGCGCAGGTGCTGGTCGTCACCCATTCGCCGCAGGTCGCGGCCTTGGGCGCGCATCACTGGCGGGTCGAGAAATCGGTCAGCCTCGGCGCGTCGGGCGAGATCACCACCTCGCGCGTGGTGCCGCTCGATCATCCCGACCGGATCGACGAGATCGCGCGGATGCTGGCGGGCGATACGGTGACCGAGGCCGCGCGCGGCGCGGCGCGGGTGCTGCTCGAGGATGCCGACGCCGCCTGATGGCGCGACCGGCTGCGTTCCGCGCCAAAAAAAAGCGGTGCGAACTTCCGGGCCCAATTGGCCCCGATGCTCACACCGCATAGTCCGGCCTGACCCCGCCGTAGGGTAAAAAATCACATACCTCGAACGGCCACTCACCTCCGTCGTCGGCTTAACATTCACCTCCGCTGCTCGACCCTCACAAGATCGAAAGGCGGTCAAATATCTCTGTGCAATATATCGAGTATCCGCGATAAAGCCGCCGAAGGCTATCCATCCTTAGGCATAGGTTCGGCGCAAACGAGATGCCGCCGCGCATCGCGGCATCATCGAAGCCCCCGCTGCACCTTCAACCGCTTCGCGTTCCATCCTAGAACGGCGCGAGGAAAGGCGGCGCGCAGCGATGAGCAAGAGTTCGAACGAGGCGGCGGGACGGCCGGAGCGCATGATCACCCGCGTCGGCGCGAGCTGGCGCGAGGTCTGGTCGATGATCCGCAGCCACGGGCCGAGCCAGGTGCAGTTCTGGTTCATCGCGCTGGCACTGGGCAGCGTCGCGGGGCTGGCGGCGATCGGGTTTCGCGCCGCGATCGAGGTGCTGCAGGCCTGGCTCTACGGCACCGACGACGTGGCGATGCTGCACAGCTTCGCGGCCTCTCTGCCGTGGTACTGGCTGCTGATCCTGCCGGTCATGGGCGGGCTCGCCGTCGGCCTGCTGCTCGACCGCTTCACCGAGGATGCGCGGGTGCGCTCCGTCGCCGAGGTGATCGAGGGTGCCGCGCTGCGCGAGGGGCGGGTCGAGCGCAAGCGCGGGCTGGTCTCGGCGCTGGCCTCGATGATCACGCTGTCGACGGGCGGCTCCACGGGCCGAGAGGGGCCGGTGGTGCATCTGGCTTCGGTCTTCGCCACCTATGTGTCGAGCTGGATCCGCGCCGACGGCATCACCGGGCGCGATCTACTGGGCTGCGCCGTCGCCGCCGCCGTCTCGGCGAGCTTCAACGCGCCCATTGCGGGCGCGCTCTTCGCGCTCGAGGTGGTGCTGCGGCATTTCGCGGTGCATGCCTTTGCCCCCATCGCCATCGCCAGCGTCGCGGGCACGGTGCTGGGCCGGCTCGTCTGGGGCGACGTGACCGAGTTCACCCTGCCCGACAAGAACGCGCTGGCCTTCTATGTCGAGCTGCCCGCCTTCATGCTTCTGGGGCTGATGTGCGGCCTCGTCGCGGTGGTGCTGATGCGGGCGATCTTCTGGGCCGACGATCTGGCCAATGCGGTGCAGGCGCGGCTGTCGCCGCCGCGCTGGATGCGCCCGATGACGACGGGGCTGATCCTCGGGCTGATCGCGATCTTCTTTCCGCATATCATCGGCGTCGGCTACGAGACGACCTCGGCGGCGCTGCAGGGCAGCCTCGCGCTCGATCTCGCGGTGATCTTCGTGGTGGTCAAGGTGGCGGCGGTGGCGATCACCATGGCCGGCCGGATGGGCGGCGGCATCTTTTCGCCCTCGCTGATGATCGGCGCGCTGACGGGGCTGGCCTTCGGCACCGTGGCGACCGCCATCGCGCCCGAATTCTCGGGCGAGGGCACGCTCTATGCGCTGGCGGGGATGGGCGCCGTGGCCGCGGCCGTGCTCGGCGCGCCGATCTCGACCACGCTGATCGTGTTCGAGCTGACGGGGGACTGGCAGACCGGCCTTGCGGTGATGGTTTCGGTTTCGCTCGCCTCGGCGGTGGCGTCGCGGCTGGTGCAGCGCTCCTTCTTCCTGACGCAGCTGGCGCGGCGCGGCGTGCATCTCGCTGCCGGACCGCAGGCCTGGCTGCTGGGCACGATCCGGGTCGAGACGGTGATGCGCGCCACCGGCGCGCCGCGCGCGGCCCCCGAGGAGGCCTGCCACGAGATGATCGCCGAAGGGGTCTTCGTGCAGTCGGGCGCGACGCTGGAACAGGCGATGCCCTTGTTCGAGACGGTGCAGCGCCCCTTCGTGCCGGTGGTCCGTTTCGGCCCCGAGGACGAGGCGCCGGAATTGTGGGGGGCGTTGTTCCAGGTCGATGCGCTGCGGGCCGTGAACCGGGCGCTGACGCGTATGGCGGCCGAGGAGCACTCCTAGGCCGCCACGAAAGGGGGGCGGATCAGACCTGCTCGACCGCGACCTTGTTCTTGTAGAAGGCGAGGCAGTCCTTGATCTGCTCCATGCCCTCCTTGGGCTCCTCGTAGGACCAGACCGCATCCTCGATCGCGCCGCTCTTGGCGATGATGTTGAAGTAATGCGCGTCGCCCTTCCAGGGGCAGTGAGAGCGGGTCTTCGATGGTTCGAGGAAGGCCGTGGCGATGTCCTCGCGCGGGAAATAGATCACGGGCGGGTAATCGCCCTCGACCAGCTCCAGCGCGCGGCTGCTTTCGCCAAGGACCGCACCGCCGGCGCGCACCACCCAGGTGCCCTCGGCGGGGCGGATCGTGATGTGATCGCTCATTCAGTTCTGCTCCCTGTGAGTGGGCCCCGTCGTCAAAGCGGCGCGCAGGCGGCGGTCAGCCAATCCCGCGCCGCGCCGTCGAGACGCGGGGCGATCTTTTCGAGTGTAGTCGCGTGATAGGCGTCGATCCAGTCCCGCTCCACCGCCGACAGCATCTCCGCGACGATCAGCCGCCGCTCCAGCGGCACGTAGGTCAGCGTCTCGAAATCATACATCTCGCGGTCGTCGGCGCCGGGGATCTGAGGCGCCTCGCGGGTGACGATCAGGTTCTCGATCCTGATGCCGAAATGCCCCTCGCGGTAATAGCCCGGCTCGTTCGACAGGATCATGCCCGGCTCGATCACAGTCATCGCCCCCTTGGAGATCCGCTGCGGCCCCTCATGCACCGAGAGATAGGCCCCGACGCCGTGGCCGGTGCCGTGATCGTAATCAAGCCCGGCGGTCCAGAGCGGGAAACGGGCCAGCGCGTCGAGATCGCGGCCCGCGAGCCCCTTGGGGAAACGCGCGCGGCTCAGCGCGATCATGCCCTGCAGCACGCGGGTGTAGCACTGGGCCGCGTCCTCGGGCGGCTGGCCGATCGCGATGGTGCGGGTGATGTCGGTCGTGCCGTCGAGATACTGGCCGCCCGAATCGACGAGCAGCAGCTCGCCCGGCCTGACCTCGCGGTCGGTGTCTTCGGTGACGCGGTAATGGGTGATCGCGCCATGCTCGCCCGCGCCGGCGATGGTCTCGAAGCTGATGCCGCGCAGCTCGCCCGTCTCGCGGCGGAAGCCTTCGAGCGCGGTGACGACGCCGATCTCGGTGAGCCGGTGATCGCCTTGCCCGAGCTTCTCCGCCTCGCCGTCGAGCCAGTGCAGGAAGCGGCAGACCGCCGCGCCGTCGCGCAGATGCGCGGCCCGCGCGCCCTCGATCTCGGCGGCGTTCTTGCGGGCCTTGGGCAGGATGCAGGGGTCTTCGTCCTCGCTGATCTTCGTCTCCCAGCCCTTGAGCGTCGTCTCGACGATGGAGGGCGCGGATTTCGGATCGACGCGCACGGGGCCCGAAAGCTGGCCCAGCGCGCCGAGGAAGGCGTCGATGTCGAGCACGTCGACATCCTCGCCCAGATGATCGCGCAGGTCATCGGCCTTGCCCTTCGGGCAGAACAGCTCGCAGCGCCCGGTGTCGTCGAGGATCGCGAAGCTCAGCGGCACCGGGGTCGAGGGCACATCGTCGCCGCGGATGTTCAGAAGCCATGCGATGGAATCGGGCAGGGTGATGACGGCGCATTTCTGCCCGGCCTCGCGCAACAGCGCCGCGATCTCGGCCCGCTTCTCGGCATGGCTCTTGCCCGCATATTCCTCGGGCCAGGCGATGAAGGGCGCGTCGGGGGCGGCGGGGCGGTCCTCCCAGATCATGTCGACGAGGTTGTCCTGCGGCTCGAGGCCGATGCCCTTGGGCTGGAGCTTCTCGCGCAGCTCGCCGATCTCGTGCGGCGTGTGCAGCCAGGCGTCGTAGCCCACCGTGCCGCCCTCGGGCAGCTCGGCGATGAGCCAGTCGGCAAGCTTGGTCGCGGGCCAGTCCACGGCGGTGAAGTCGGGCGCGACCTGGCTCTTGATCTGGATCTTGTAGCGCCCGTCGATGAAGACGCCCGCCTTGTCGTGCAGGATCGCGGCGAAGCCCGCCGATCCGGTGAAGCCGGTGAGCCAGGCGAGCCGTTCGTCGCGGGCGCGCACGTTCTCGCCGCGCCACGTGTCGCCACGCGGCACGATCCAGCCGTCGAGCCCCGCGGCCTTCATGCGCTCGCGCAGCGCGGCAAGCCGGGGCGGCCCCTGTTCGGGGCGGGCGGTGGTGGCGAAGTTCTGATACATCAGGCGACCCTGTTCATTCCGAGGACGCGGGCCCGCTTGCGCGGGTCGGCGTCGAAGAGCGAGGCGAGCTGTTCGGTCATCGCCCCGGCGAGCTGGTCCACGTCGGTGATCGTCACCGCGCGGTCGTAATAGCGCGTCACGTCATGGCCGATGCCGATCGCGGCAAGCTCGACAGCCTTGCGCTTCTCGACCATGGCGATGACGTCGCGCAGGTGCTTTTCAAGGTAGTTGGCCGGGTTCACCGACAGCGTGCTGTCATCGACCGGCGCGCCGTCCGAGATCACCATCAGCACCTTTCGCGCCTCGCGCCGCGCCAGAAGCCTGCGATGCGCCCATTCGAGCGCCTCGCCGTCGATGTTCTCCTTCAGCAGCCCTTCCTTCATCATCAGCCCGAGATTGTCGCGCGTGCGGCGCCAGGGCGCGTCGGCGCGCTTGTAGATGATGTGGCGCAGATCGTTGAGACGGCCGGGGGAGGCGGGCCGCCCGGCGGCGAGCCAGTCTTCGCGGCTCTGCCCGCCCTTCCAGGCGCGGGTGGTGAAGCCGAGAATCTCGACCTTGACCGAGCAACGCTCCAGGGTCCGCGCCAGCACATCGGCGCAGATCGCGGCGATGGAAATGGGCCGCCCGCGCATCGAGCCGGAATTGTCGATCAGCAGCGTCACCACGGTGTCGCGGAACTCGGTGTCCTTCTCGACCTTGAAGCTGAGCGGCGTGGTCGGGTTGGCGACGACGCGGGCCAGTCTCCCTGCGTCGAGGATGCCCTCCTCGCGGTCGAACTCCCAGGACCGGTTCTGCTGCGCCTGAAGCCGGCGCTGAAGCTTGTTGGCGAGGCGCGAGACCGCACCCTTCAGCGGGTCGAGTTGCTGGTCGAGATAGGCGCGCAGCCGCTCCAGCTCTGCCGCCTCGGCGAGGTCCTCGGCGCCGATCTCCTCGTCGTGCTTCGTTTCGAAGACGAGGTAGTTCGGGTCGGCGTCGGAGGCGGCGGGCGGCGGGGGGTCCTGCGGCGCCTCGCCCTCGGGCATTTCCTGTTCCTCGGCGTCCTCGGCCTCGGCCTGCTCGTCCATCGAGACCTGCGCCTCGCTCTGGTCCTGCTGCTGGTCCTGGCTCTGCTCGGGCGAGGTGTCGTCCTCGTCGTCGCGCTCCTCGTCCTCGCCGGTCGAATCCGGCTCTTGGTCGTCCTCTTCCTCGGCGGCCTCGTCCTCCTGCTCGGGGTCTTCCATGTCCGGGTCGTCGCCGAGCTGGTCGCCATAGCCCAGATCGCGGATCAGTTCGCGGGCGAAGCGGGCAAAGCTCTTCTGGTCGTGCAGCGCTTCCGTCAGGCCTTCGAGCCGCTCGCCGCCCATCTCCTCGATGAAGCCGCGCCACAGATCCATGACGTTGTCCGCGCCCTGCGGTAAGGCGCGCCCGGTGGCGAGGTGGCGGATCAGGTAGCCCGCGGCCACCGCGAGCGGCGCGTCGGCCTTGTCGCGGATCTGGTCGTAGCCCTTGCGCCGCGCCTCCGCGCCGATGCGCGCGTCGATGTTGCCGGCGGTGCCGGGCATGTGTTTCGCGCCCACCGCCTCGACGCGCGCGCCCTCCATCGCGTCGTAGAGATCGCGCGCGATCCCCGATTGCGGCTGGTAGCGCGAATTGACGCCCGCATCGTGGTAGCGGTGCCGCAGCGCCAGCGCATCGGCGGTGCCGCGCGCGAGCAGCACCTCGTCGCGGGTCATGCGGCGGCTGACCTGCGGCAGGCGCACGCTGTCATGGCTCAGCCCCGGCGGATCGACCGAGAAGCTGACATTGAGCTCGCGATCGTCGGCCATGACCTTGGTGGCCTCGGTCAGGGCCTTCTTGAACGGATCGGCGGGGTTGTCGGAGTTGGGGCTCATGGCGAAACTATCCCACTGGCGGCAGGGGGCGGCAAGGGCGCTCGGGTGATAACGAAAGGCCCGGCTCTTTCGATCCGGGCCCTTGGCGTTTCGTTGAAAGGCTCAGCGCCCGGCGGTGCTCACCGCGCTTTCGGGCAGTTCCTCGTCGAAGCAGCGCTGGTAGAACTCGGCCACGGTCTGGCGCTCCAGCTCGTCGCACTTGTTGAGGAAGGAGAGCCGGAAGGCATAGCCGATATCGCGGAAGATCTCGGCGTTCTGGGCCCAGTTGATCACCGTGCGCGGGCTCATCACCGTCGACAGATCGCCGTTCATGAAAGCGGTGCGGGTGAGATCGGCGACGGTCACCATCTGGCTGACCTGCTGGCGGCCCTCGGCGGTGTTGTAATGCGGCGCCTTCGACAGCACGATCGCGGCCTCGGCGTCGTGGCTGAGATAGTTCAGCGTCGCCACGAGGGACCAGCGGTCCATCTGCGCCTGGTTGATCTGCTGAGTGCCGTGATAGAGCCCGGTCGTGTCGCCCAAGCCCACGGTGTTGGCCGTGGCGAAGAGCCGGAAATAGGGGTTCGGCGTCAGCACCTGGTTCTGGTCCATCAGCGTCAGCTTGCCGTCGGTCTCCAGCACCCGCTGGATCACGAACATCACGTCGGCGCGGCCCGCATCGTATTCGTCGAACACGATGGCGCAGGGGTGGCGCAGCGCCCAGGGCAGGATGCCTTCGGCGAACTCGGTGACCTGCTTGCCATCCTTGAGCTTGATCGCGTCCTTGCCGATCAGGTCGATGCGCGAGATGTGGCTGTCGAGGTTGACGCGCACGCAGGGCCAGTTGAGCCGGGCGGCGACCTGCTCGATATGGGTCGATTTGCCGGTGCCGTGATAGCCCTGCACCATGACCCGGCGATTGGCCGAGAAACCGGCAAGGATGGCGCGGGTGGTGTCGGGGTCGAACTTGTAGGTCGGGTCGATGTCGGGCACCCGGTCCGAGCGCTCGGCGAAGCCCTTGACCTTCATGGCGCTGTCGAAGCCGAAGGTCTCACGGATGTCGATCTCTTCGGTCGGGCGGGCATTGGGGTCGGTCTGGGCGTCGGCCATGATGATCCTTTCGCGTGCGGGCAAGGGGCCCTCATTTGCGGTCGCGCAAGTGATGGAGCATCGCGCGGCGGGGTTCAAGGGCCGCGGGCCACGACCATCGGCCGGCCGCCGCTTGCCTTTTCGGGGCGCAAGGCCATTGTCAGAAGCCGGACCAGTGGGGGGATCCGCAACATCATGTCGCGCCTGACCGAGATCGAGGGGCTGATCGCGCGCTGCGCGCTGGGCGACCGCGCCGCCTTTGGCGCGCTCTACGACGCCACCTCGGCGAAACTCTTCGGGATCTGCCTGCGTGTGTTGGACAACAGGGCCGAGGCCGAGGACGCGCTGCAGGAAATCTACGTGAAGGTGTGGCACAATGCGGGGCGCTACGAGGTGAACGGTCTGAGCCCGATGACATGGCTCATCACCATCTCGCGCAACCATGCCATCGACCGGCTGCGCAGCCGCCGCAGGACCGAAAGCCAGCATGGCGGCGACATGGAGGCGGTGGCGCGGCTGGCCGATGCCGCACCGGGGCCCGAGGCGCAGGCCGTCGCCGCCTCGGAAAGCGCGCGGATCGAGGGCTGCCTGACCGAGCTCGACAGCGACAGGGCCGGTGCGGTGCGCGGCGCCTATCTCGCGGGGGAGAGCTATGCCGAACTGGCCGAGCGCTACGGCGTGCCGCTCAACACGATGCGGACATGGCTGCGGCGCAGCCTGATGCGGCTCAAGGAGTGCCTGACGCGATGACCGGGGCCGGAGATCACCACGAGGACGACACCGCCCGTGCCGCCGAGCACGTGCTGGGGCTTCTGGAGGGCGAGGAGCTGGCGCAGGCCGAGCGCCGGCTCGAAACGGATGCCGATTACCGCGCGCTCCATGCCATGTGGGCCGAGGATTTCGCCGGGCTTACCGACGAGATCACCCCCGTCGCGCCGCCCGCGCGGATCAGGCGCGCGGTCGAGGCGCGGCTGTTCGGCGCCGAGCGCAAGAGCCTGTTGCGCCGTCTCGGCCTCTGGCCCGCGCTGGGCGCCGCGGCGCTGGCGGCGGGCACCTATGCCATGGTGACCGGGCTCGACCTTCTGCGCCCGGAACCGGTGGGGCCGGGGCTGCGCGCCGAGATCGCGGCCGAGGATCGCAGCCTCGTGGTGCAGGTGGCCTATGACCCCGCCGAGCCGGAGGCCTTGCGCATCCTGCGCCCGAGCGGCGAGGCCATGCCGGGCCGCTCGCTGGAGCTGTGGCTCATCGCGGGAGAGGCGGCGCCCGTCTCGCTCGGCCTGCTGCCCGAGGACCGGGAGGGCCGCGTGACGTTGCCCGAGGATCTGCGCCCGCTGCTGCCGCAGGCGGTGCTCGCCGTCTCCGACGAGCCCGAGGGCGGCTCGCCCGCCGCGGGGCCGACCGGCCCGGTGGTGGCGGCAGGACCGGTCACGACCCTCTGACCGGCCCGTTCGGAGCGCGCCACCCCCGTTCATCTTTCCCCAAATACGCAAAATCCCCCGATTCCCACCACGCGCGGCCCCCGGGAAATCTCGCGCCCCTTCAGTCCTTGTCGCGGAAGGACTTGCTGTCCTTGATCTGGTCCCAGGCCCAGACCACTTCGGAGAGCTGCTCCTCCTGGCTGCGGTCGCCGCCGTTCATGTCCGGGTGCAGCACCTTGATCAGCGCCTTGTAGGATTTGCGGATCTGCGCCTTGGACCAGCTGTCCTTGGCGTCGAGCACCTCGAGCGCGCGGCGTTCGGTCGCGGGCAGGCGGCGGGTGTGGCCGCCCTGCTGGGCGGCGTTGCGGCCGGGGTTGCGGGTGGCGTTTTCGCCCAGCACCTGGTGCGGGTCGTCGACGCCGAGCCGGGCCCAGGCGCGCTGCTCCTCGCTGCGCTTGCCGAAGGGCTTGGTCGAGCGGCCCCAGACCCGGTCATTGTCGACCTGCTCGGAAAATTCCGCCTCGGTCGAGCCGTCGAAGAAGTTCCACTTAAGGTTGTACTCGCGCACGTGTTCCTTGCAGAACCAGAAGTAGTCATCGAGAATATCGGGCGATTTCGGGGCGCGATACTTGCCTGCCTCTTCGCACCCCGCGTGGTCGCAGACCCGTGTCGAGGTCTCGAAGGCGCCGGACATCCCGCGTCTGCCGCGCGGGTTTTTCTTCTTCGATGCCGATACCGACATATCGAAACCGAAGGGGTCGTTCTTTGCCATGCTCTGCCTCATCCTTTCGAGTCGGACGCGGCAGTTTAGTCCAAAGCGCCGGAGATTGAAGGGGCGGGGGGCATTTTCCCTCCCGCCCTTCGGCGCGGGTCCGCCGGGATCAGTCGCCGCTCTTGGTGGTGACCTCGGGGGCGGGACGGTCGGGGATGTCCTGCGCCTCGCGGGCGCTGGGCATGGCGCGCGGCGCGGCGGGCGCCTCGCCGCGGCTGGCGCTCAGCCCGGGCTGGGCCGGCTGCGCCATCGGCTCGGCGGCCACGGGGGTCGCAGGAGCGGCCTGCGCGGCAGCGCGGCGGAACACCAGCACCGAATGATAGACCGTCTTGCGACCGCCCAAGCCCTGGCGCTCCTCGCAAGGCAGGGTCTCGGCGCGCAGGTATTCCCAGCCCTTGGCACCAAGCTCGTTGATCGTGCCTTGCAGCGCGCGGGCGTAGCGGTCCTCGGCGGTCTTGAGGCCGCGTTCCTTCTGGCCCCGTCTCGGGGCGGGAACGACGCGGTATTCGAAGGCGGTCATGGCGCTCTCCTGTGGGCCGGGCTCAGAGCCCGAGCTTGGCGGTGACGATCTGGTTGACGGCGGCGGGGTTGGCCTTGCCGCCGGTGGATTTCATCACCTGGCCGACGAACCAGCCCGCGAGCTTGGGGTTCTGCTTGGCCTTCTCGACCTGCGCGGGATTGGCGGCGATGATCTCGTCGACTGCCGCCTCGATGGCGCCGGTGTCGGTGACCTGCTTCATGCCGCGCTCCTCGACGATCTGCGCCGGCTCCCCGCCCTCGGTATAGACGATCTCGAACAGATCCTTGGCGATCTTGCCCGAAATGTCGCCCTTGGCGATCAGCGCGACGATGTCGCCGAGCTGGGCGGGGCTGACCGGGCTCTGCTCGATGCCCAGATCGGCCTTCTTGAGCCGTCCGAACAGCTCGTTGATCACCCAGTTCGCGGCAAGCTTGCCATCCTTGGCGCTGTCGAGATGGTTCACAACCGCCTCGAAATAGACGGCGTTGGCCAGCTCGGCCGTCAGCACGCCCGCGTCGTAATCCGACAGGCCGAAATCGCCCATGAAGCGGGCCTTCTTGGCGTCGGGCAGCTCGGGCAGATGCGCCTTGATGTCGTCGACCCAGGCCTGCTCGATCTCGAGCGGCAGCAGGTCGGGATCGGGGAAGTAGCGGTAGTCATGCGCCTCTTCCTTGGAACGCATGGAGCGGGTCTCGTTGCGGTCGGGATCGTAGAGCCGGGTCTCCTGCACCACCTCGCCGCCATCTTCGAGAATGGCGATCTGGCGGCGCGCCTCGAAGTCGATCGCGGCCTGGATGAAGCGCATGGAGTTCATGTTCTTGATCTCGCAGCGCGTGCCGAGATGCGAGAAATCCTGGCTTTCCTGATATTTCTCGTAATCGCCCGGACGGCAGACCGAGACGTTGACGTCGGCGCGCAGATTGCCGTTCTGCATGTTGCCATCGCAGGTCCCGAGATAGCGCAGGATCTGGCGCAGCTTGCCCACGTAAGCCGCCGCTTCCTCGGGCCCGCGGATGTCGGGGCGGCTGACGATCTCCATCAGCGCCACGCCGGTGCGGTTCAGGTCCACGAAGGACATGTTGGGGTCCATGTCGTGGATCGACTTGCCCGCGTCCTGTTCGAGATGGATGCGCTCGATCCGCACCAGCCGGGCCTGACCGTTGCCCATCTCCACCAGCACCTCGCCCTCGCCGACGATCGGGTGGTAGAGCTGGCTGATCTGGTAGCCCTGCGGCAGGTCGGGATAGAAGTAGTTCTTGCGGTCGAAGGCCGAGCGCAGGTTGATCTCGGCCTTGAGCCCCAGACCGGTGCGCACCGCCTGCGCCACGCAGCCCTCGTTGATCACCGGCAGCATGCCGGGCATGCCCGCATCGATGAAGGAGACGTTGGAATTGGGCTCGGCGCCGAATTCGGTCGAGGCGCCGGAAAACAGCTTGGCGCGGGTGGCGACCTGCGCGTGCACCTCGAGGCCGATCACCAGCTCCCAGTCGCCCCTGGCACCCGCGATCACCTTGGGGGCGGGGGCCTCGTATGTCAGGTCCAGCATGGGAGCCTCTCCTTGCAGGTTTGTCGGCACGATCATCGCGGGCCTGATTAGGCGCGAACGGGCCGCTCTTCAAGGGTGAGGGTGGGGTGGGGCGATGGTGGCCCGCACGGGCTGACTGCGCGGCAACCCGCCCAAATGCGCGCCCGGCGAAGGGCAGGCTCGACAGGCGGCCCCTATGGGGGGCAATTGGGGCACAGTTGCTGCCACAACGGATCAAGACCCGACATGTTCCCAAGCCTTCCCGGCGCGCCCCTGCGCCGCCTCGCATCGGTCGCTCTGCTCGGTCTCGGTGTCGCCTGCGCGCCGCTGCCCGAGCCCGAACCTCCCGTCGCCGCGCCGCCCGCGCTGCCGGCCATGGCCTGGGATCATCGGCCCGAAAGCGCGCAATGGACCGATGCCACGCTGGCGGCGCTGAAATCGCATGGCGCGCCGCTGCTGAGCCAGGTGCCCGCCGACATCGACACCTGGTGCCCGGGCTATGTCACGGCCGATGCGGATGGCCGCGCCGCCTTCTGGGCCGGGATGCTGTCGGCCTTGGCCAAGCATGAAAGCACCTGGAACCCGGCCGCCGTCGGCGGTGGCGGCAAATGGTTCGGCCTCGTGCAGATCGCGCCCGCCACCGCGCGCGGCTATGGCTGCGCGGCGGGCAGCGGCTCGGCGCTGAAGGACGGTGTCTCGAACCTGTCCTGCGCGGTGCGGATCGCGGCCCGCACGGTGCGGCGCGATGGCGTCGTCTCTGCCGGGATGCGCGGCCTCGCAGCCGATTGGGGGCCGTTCCATTCCGCGCGCAAGCGGGCGGAGATGGTGAACTGGACCCGCAGCCAGAGCTATTGCCAGCCCAGCCAGACGGTGCGCGTCGCCTCGGCCCGCTCGGCGGGCTGAGCTTCGGTGGCTGTCGCCATGGCGACACAGCGGCAGTGCCACGAGGGCCAAGCTCGCGGTATTCGGGCGATTTCGCGTTGCATCGTGTCGCGTGGGCGGTGCAATCATCCCCCATGCTCGTGGCTCTGACGTTCCTGGGGGGATCGATGGCCGTGGCGCCGGGTTCGACGGTCCATGCCGAGCCGTTGGACCCGGCAGAAACACGTCTCTATACGAAAACGTCCCATGCGCCGACTGCCCGAACCGGCGCGCCGCGCCCCGAGGGCCAATGCGCAGCGGGGTCTTTGGTCAGGCCCTGGTGCGCAGAAGGGAGCGGGTCGCCCGCACGAGGCTCACCGTCGGCGCGTCGCGCCCGCCGAGATCCAGCGTCGCCCGGCGCAGCATCTCGATCCCGCCCTCGGCCTTGACCGGCAGCGAGGCGGGCGAGATCTCCTCGCCCACGGTGATGACATAGGGCTGGCGGTCCTTGTTGAGCATCTCGTGGAACAGGGTGATGTCGCGCAAGGTCGGGTGCAGCATGTCGAAGAGGTAGAACAGCGCCGAGTTGCGCGCCCGGATGTTGACCGGGATCACCGGCAGGTCGAACTTGCGCGCCAGCATTGCCGCCGAAGGCATCCATGGCCGCTCATGCAGCTGCAACCCGCGCCGCTTGGCCAGCCGCCCGGAGGGAAAGATCACCCCGAGCCGCCCGTCCTTCACCGCCTGCCGGGTGAGATCCATCGTCACCTTGGTCTTGGCGTGGCTGCGCTTGTCCTTGCGCCATTCGACCGGCAGGATCAGGTCCTCCATCTGTGGCAGCACGCGCAGGATGTCGCCATTGGCGTAGATGAAGAGATCGGGCCGCACCGTCTTGAGCACGTGGTAGAGCATGATCCCGTCGGCGATGCCGGTGGGATGGTTGGCCACGATCATCGCCGGGCCGTGGCGCGGCACGTTGTCGAGCCCGGTGACGGTGAGATGCCGGGCGAGCATGTCGCCCATCTCGCCCATGATCCGCGCCGTCGGCTCGTCGCGCAGCCGCGTGCCGATGGAGACGGTGCGATCATAGGACAGGGCAAGGTGCAAAAGACCGCGCAACGGCTTGATCAGGGGCGATTGCCGGAACATCCACGGGGCACGTTCGGCAATCAGCGGGTCAATGCGGTCTTTCATGAAGCTTTAATAACCATTCCCACGCGGCAGTTCCGTGACATTTGCGGGATCGGCGCGCATTTGGCAATGGCCGGAGCCCCAGATGGGGCGGTGCGGCGGTGTCCCGCCGCACCTTTGGCAGGCGGATCAGGCCGCCTGACGGTCGTGCTTGCCCTCGCGCACCTCCTCGATGATCTTCTTCACGAAGGCGTCGAGATCGTCGGGGTTGCGGCTGGTGACGATGCCCTGATCGGTCGCCACCTCCTTGTCGACGACATGGGCGCCCGCGTTCTTCAGATCGGTGCGCAGCGAGGGGTAGGAGGTCATCTCGCGGCCCTCGACCACGCCCGCCTCGATGAGCACCCACGGCCCGTGGCAGATCGCGGCGACGATCTTTCCGGCGGCGGTGAAGTCCTTCACCAGCTGCACCGCCTCGGGCTTGGTGCGCAGGATGTCGGGGTTGATCTGGCCGCCGGGCACCACGATGGCGTGGTAATCCTCGACCCTGGCGTCCGAGATGCCGAGATCGGCATCGGCCTTGGGGCCCCAGTCGGTCTGGTCCCAGCTGGTGATCGCCGCACCGTCGGGGCTGGCCACGTGGACGGTGGCGCCCGCCTCGCGCAGCTTGTCGCGCGGCACTTCCAGTTCGACCTTCTCGAAGCCGTCGGCGGAGATGATGAGAATCTTGGCGTCGGTGATGTCGGTCATGTTCGTCTCCTTGCGGTTCTGTGCTCGGATCTCTCATGGCCCGAACCGAAAGGGGGGAGGGGGCGTTCCGTGCCGCCCCCTCACAGGGCCGTCAGTCGGCCAGCATCCGCCCGACCATCTCGGAGGTGTCGCGGCTCAGCCCATCGGTTTCGAAGATCCGCTCCAGCTCGGCCCGGATCAGGCGCTTGCGGCCCTCGTCATAGCGCTTCCAGGTCGAGAAGGCCTGCGTCATCCGCGCGGTGGTCTGCGGGTTGAGCGGGTCGAGCTTCAGCAGCCAGTTGGCGAGCAGCCGGTAGCCCGCGCCCGAAGGATCGTGGAAGCCCGCCGTGTTGCCCGCCAGCGCGCCGAAGACGGCGCGGAAGCGGTTGGGGTTCTTCCAGTCGAAATCGGGGTGCCGGGTCAGCTCTTCGGCGATGCCGGCGGCGGCTTCCGGTTTGGCCGCGCCGACCTGCAGGCCGAACCACTTGTTCATCACCAGCCGCTCGTGGCGCCATTGATCCTCGAAGGCCTTCAGCTCGGCCGCGCCCTCGCCGAGCTTCACCAGCACGCCCAGCGCGGCGATCTGCTGGGTCATGTTGTCGGCCTCGCGGTACTGCGCCCGCGCCCGGTCGCCGCCCTGGGTGAGCGACAGGAGCGACAGAGCTGCGTTGGTGAGCGCCCGGCGGCCCGCATCCCCGGCTTCGGGGCTGTAGGGGCCGGTGACCTGATGCGTGTCGTAAAGCCGCGCCAGCACGTCGCCCAGACGGTCGGCGATGGCATGGCGCAGCGCCTCGCGCGCCTCGAAGATCGCGGTCGGGTCGGGGGTCTGGCCCGCCTCGAAGATCGCCTGCGCCAGCTCGTCCTCGCCCGGCAGCGCCAGAAGCCGCGCGCGGAAGGCGGGGTCGAGGCTTTCATCGGCCACGGCGCGGTCCAGCGCGTCGATATAGCCCGCATCCGGCCCGTCGCCCTCCTCGATCATCGCCAGAAGCCCGGCCCGGGCGAGATCGCGCCCCGCCTCCCATTTGTTGAACGGGTCGGTGTCATGGGCGAGCAGGAAGGCGCGGGTCTCGTCGGTCTGCACCTGCCGCAGGATCACCGGCGCGGAAAAGCCGCGCAGGATCGACGGCACGGGCCGCGCGGCGAGCCCCTCGAAGGCGAAGCTCTGCTCTTCCTCGGTCAGCTCCAGCACCCGTGTCGGCACCACCTCGTCGCCATTGGGGTTCAAGAGCCCCACGGCCACCGGGATCACCATGGGCTGCTTGTCCGACTGGCCCGGCGTCGGCGGCGTCTCCTGCCGGAGCGTCAGCGTATAGCGCCCCTCCGACCAGTCCTCGGCCACGTGGACGCGCGGCGTGCCGGCCTGGTGGTACCAGCGGGCGAACTGCGACAGGTCGCGCCCGGTCGCCTCCTCGAACACCTTGAGCCAATCCTCGATCGTCACGGCCTGACCGTCATGCCGCTCGAAATAGAGGTCGAGCGCCTTCCGGTAGCCCTCGTCGCCCACCAGCCGTTTCAGCATGCCGACGATCTCGGCGCCCTTCTCATAGACGGTGACGGTATAGAAGTTGTTGATCTCGACGAAGCTTTCGGGCCGCACCGGGTGCGCCAGCGGGCCGTTATCCTCGCGGAACTGCGCCGCACGCAGCAGCATCGCGTCATCGATCCGCTTGACCGCGTGAGAGCGCATGTCGCCGGTGAACTGCTGGTCGCGGAACACCGTGAGGCCTTCCTTCAGGCACAGCTGGAACCAGTCGCGGCAGGTGACGCGGTTGCCGGTCCAGTTGTGGAAGTATTCATGCGCGATGATCGCCTCGATCCGCTCGAAATCGGCATCGGTCGCCGTCTCGGGCGAGGCGAGCACGGCGGAGGAGTTGAAGATGTTCAGCCCCTTGTTCTCCATCGCGCCCATGTTGAAATCATCGACCGCGACGATGTTGAACACGTCGAGATCGTATTCGCGGCCATAGGTCTCCTCGTCCCATGTCATCGACTTCTTCAGCGCCTCCATGCCGAAGGCGCATTTGCCGATATCGGCCTCGCGCACCCACAGCTTCAGCGCGACCTCGCGGCCCGACATGGTGGTGAAGCTGTCGCTGTGCGCGACCAGATCGCCCGCGACGAGGGCAAAGAGATAGGCCGGTTTGGGCCAGGGGTCGTGCCATTCGGCGAAACCCTCGCCCGAGGCGACCGGATTGCCGTTCGACAGGAGCACCGGCTGGTCGCTCTCGATGCGCACGTGAAACGGCGCCATCACGTCGGGCCGGTCGGGGTAGTAGGTGATCTTGCGAAAGCCCTCGGCCTCGCATTGCGTGCAATACATGCCGCTCGAGCGGTAGAGCCCTTCGAGCGCGGTGTTGTTCTCGGGGTCGATCTCGACTTCGGCGGCGAAGGTGAAGGGCGCGTCGGGCGCATCGAGCCTCAGCCCGCCCTCGACCAGCTCCGGCTCCACCTGCGCGCCATCGAGCTGCGCCGAGATCAGCTTGAGCCCTTCGCCATGCAAGAAGAAGTCGCGGTTCGTGGCTTCGGGGTTGGGCCGAAACCGGATCTCGGACAGCACGCGGGTCGCATGGGGGGCAAGGCGGAAGGTCAGCCGCACCTCGTCCACGAGATAGGCGGGGGGCGTGTAGTCCTTCAGATAGACGGTGCGGGGGTCGTGCTGTGACATGTCGGAGGACCTTTCGCTGAACCTTCGGGGCGCGCCGAACGTTAGGGCGGCAAGAGGGGGCCTTCAAGCGCGCCCCCGGCCGCGAACCGATTGCCGGCGCGGCAAGCTTGCGAGGAGAAGACCATGTCAGCCCCCCATACCGATGTCGAGAAACAGGAAAAACGCCACAAGGGTCCGTTGACCGGCATGGCCATCGTCGCCGTTTTCGGCGTGCTCCTCATATTGCTCCTCGTCTTCATGGGCTTCGGCATGGGCAACGAGCCCGAGGCCGAAAGCACCATCGAGGCCGTCGGCAGCGACGAGGTCGTGACCGAGGATGACGAGCTCGTCGGCGCGCCCGAGCAGATCAACGACAGCGTCGGCACCGCCGAGCAACAATAAGCCGACGCCATAGGACATGCATCCGAGGGGCGCGGGCCGCGTTGTCCGCGCCCCTTTCCCGTGTCAAAGCGGAACGAGTTGCCGCTTTCTCCGGGATGGATTAGCCAGTCGCACGAGACATATGTGGAGGAGACGGCAGATGGCCGAGAGGATCGACAAGCATGGGCTGAAGGTGGCGCCGGAACTGGCCGCCTTCATCGAGAAGGAAGCGCTTTCGGGCACGGGGATCGAGGCCGATGCCTTCTGGACGGGCTTTGCCGGTCTGGTGCAGGAATTCGGCCCGCGCATCCGCGACGCGCTGGGCACCCGCTCGGACATGCAGGCCAAGATCGACGCGTGGCATCTGAGCCGCAAGGGCCAGCAGATCGACGCCGAGGCGTATCGGGAGATGCTGGAGGGCATCGGCTATCTCGTGCCCGAAGGCGACGATTTCGAGATCGGCACCGAGAACACCGACCCCGAGATCGCCACCACGCCCGGCCCGCAGCTCGTCGTGCCGATCACCAATGCCCGCTTCGCGCTCAACGCCGCCAATGCCCGCTGGGGCAGCCTTTACGACGCGCTCTACGGCACCGACGCGCTGGGCAGCCTGCCGCAGGGCCAGGGCTATGATAAGGCGCGCGGCGCCGAGGTGATCGCCTGGGGCCGCAAGCATCTCGACGAGGTCGCGCCGCTCGACGGCATCTCCTGGGCCGATATCGACCGGATCGAGGTCAAGGGCGGCACGCTGGTGGGCTGCAAGGGCGATGCAGAGCATGGGCTGAAGGCGCCCGAACAGTTCGCCGGCTCCAAGACCGACGGCCGCGCCGACCTGCAGGTGCTCCTGGAAAAGAACGGCCTGCTGATCGAGATCGTGGTCGATCCGTCGAGCCAGATCGGCGGCTCCGACCGCGCCGGCATCTCCGACATCCGGCTCGAAAGCGCCGTCTCGACCATCATGGACTGCGAGGATTCGGTCGCTGCCGTCGATGCCGAGGACAAGGTGCTGGCCTATCGCAACTGGCTCGGCCTGATGCAGGGCTCGCTGCAGGCGAGCTTCCAGAAGGGCGGCGAGGAGATGACCCGCCGCATGGAGGGCGACCGCGTCTTCACCGCGCCCGACGGCTCGGAGAAGATCGTCAAGGGCCGCTCGCTGATGCTGGTGCGCAATGTCGGCCACCTGATGACCAACCCGGCGATCCTCGACGGCGAGGAGGAGATCTCCGAAGGGCTGATGGATGCGGCGATCACCGTGCTGATCGCCATGCACGACCTGCAAAAGGACGAAGGCCCGCGCAACTCGACCACCGGTTCGGTCTATGTCGTGAAGCCCAAGATGCACGGCCCCGAGGAGGTGAAGCTCTCCGACGAGATGTTCTCGGCCGTCGAGAAGATGCTCGGCCTGCCGCAATACACCGTCAAGCTCGGCATCATGGACGAGGAGCGCCGCACCTCGGCCAACCTCAAGGAATGCATCCGCGCCGCCAGGAACCGGGTGGCCTTCATCAATACCGGCTTCCTCGACCGCACCGGCGACGAGATCCACACCTCGATGGAAGCCGGGCCGATGATCCCCAAGGGCGAGATGAAATCCTCGGCCTGGATCCAGTCCTACGAGGATCGCAACGTCGATATCGGCCTTGCCTGCGGTCTCAAGGGCAAGGCCCAGATCGGCAAGGGCATGTGGGCCATGCCCGACCGCATGGCCGACATGCTCGACCAGAAGATCGGCCACCCCAAGGCCGGCGCCACCTGCGCCTGGGTCCCGTCGCCGACCGCCGCGACGCTGCACGCGACGCATTACCACCATGTCGACGTGATGGCGCGGCAGGACGAGATCGCCAGGGGCGGCGCGCGCGGCACGCTCGACGACCTGCTGACCATCCCGCTGGCGACGGGCCGCAACTTCGACGATGCCGAAGTACAGCGCGAGGTCGAGAACAACGCGCAGGGCATCCTCGGCTATGTCGTGCGCTGGATCGACCAGGGGGTGGGGTGCTCCAAGGTGCCCGACATCAATGATGTCGGCCTGATGGAGGACCGCGCGACCTGCCGGATCTCCAGCCAGGCGCTGGCCAACTGGCTGCATCACGGCGTCGTCACGCAGGACCAGGTGATGGCGGCGATGAAGAAGATGGCCGAGGTGGTGGATCGTCAGAACGAGAACGATCCCTCCTACAAGCCGATGGCGCCCGATTTCGACAGCCTCGCCTTCCAGGCCGCCTGCGACCTCGTCTTCGAAGGCCGCAAGCAGCCCTCGGGCTACACCGAGCCGGTGCTGCACCGCCGCCGCCTCGAACTCAAGAACATGGAGACCGCATGATGCCCAAGCTCACCATCGACGCCGCCCGCACCATCATCCGCGAAACCCTCGCCAAGGGGCACGAGATGGGGCTCAAGCCCCTCTCGGTGATCGTGCTCGACGCGGGCGGCCACCCGCTCGCCTTCGAGCGCGAGGACGGCGCGGCGCCGGGCCGCTACGTCATCGCCGAGGGCAAGGCTTACGGCGCGGTGATGCTGGGCATGCCCGGCTCGGCGCAGATGGCCCGCGCCGAGGCGCAGCACTACTTCATGACGGCGGCCAACGGCGCCTTCGGCGGCAAGGTCGTGCCGGTGCCGGGCGGGGTCATCCTGCGCGGTGACGAAGGCGAGATCATCGGCGGCGTCGGCGTCACCGGCGACACCTCCGACAACGACGCCGAGGCGGCGCTCGCCGGGATCGCGGCGGCGGGGCTCAAGGGCGAAGCCTGATCCTTCTTGCGCCCGGGGGCCGCTCGCGGCCTTCGGGGATGTGCCTCGATTGAGGGCAGATGTGCGCGCGGTCCGGGTCTTCCGGGCCGCGCGACGCTTTTCAGACGGGACGCGCCTGTATATCTGTAAGGGGCAGCAACCGGAGCGATCATGACCCGTCCTGTCATCGGCATCATCGGCAACAACCACGTCATCGACGGCCATTACGTCACCCATGGCGGCGGCGCGATGAACTCGTCCGCCGTGGCGCAGGTCGCCCGGGGCCTGCCCCTGGTGATCCCCGCCGACCCCAAGCTCGTCTCGGTCGAGGAGCTTTTGGAAACCTGCGACGGCTTCCTGCTCACCGGCGGGCGACCCAACGTGCATCCCGACGAATACGGCGAGGAAGAGACCCCCGCCCATGGCAGCTTCGACCGCTCGCGCGATGCGATCACCCTGCCTCTGGTGCGCGCCTGCGTCGAGCGCGGCCAACCCTTCATGGGCATCTGCCGCGGCTTTCAGGAGGTCAATGTCGCGATGGGCGGCGCGCTCTACCCGGAGATCCGCGACCTGCCGGGCCGGAGCAACCACCGCATGCCGCCCGAGGGCACGCTGGAGGAGAAATTCGCGCTGCGCCATGTCGTGACGCTCACGGAGGGCGGCCCGTTTCACCGCCTGTTCGGCGCGCGCGAGGTGATGACCAACACGCTGCACGGGCAGGGGGTCAAGACGCCGGGCCGCCGCATCGTCATCGACGGCCACGCGCCCGACGGCACGCCCGAGGCGCTCTATGTCGAGGGCGCGCCGGGTTTCACCCTGTCGGTGCAATGGCATCCCGAATGGAACGCCGGGGCCGACCCGGTCTCGCGTCCGCTGTTCGAAGCCTTCGGCGCGGCCGCGCGCGACTGGGCCGCGCGCAAGCAGCCCCTGGCGGAGACGCGGCGCAGCGCCTGAAGCGGTGCCGCCCGGCAAGGGCCGGGGGATTTGCGTATTTGGAGAAAGATGAACGAAGGGGCGCGCCCTCCTGGTTCATCTTTCCTCAAATACGCATGGCGCGGCATCTCAGTGGAAATCGCGGCTTTTCGGCAGGATGCGGGCGTTGCGGGGATGGCCGTTCGCGGGGGCGCCGGTGCCGCGGGCCGAGCCCTGCACCGGAGACTTGACCGCATCCGCATGGCTCAGCGGCGGGGTGAAGCCGCCCGGCGCGAGCCGGGTGAGCGCATCCGAGCGGTCCTCCAGCCGCTGCGCCACGAAATGCACGATCTCCACGTCGCGCTGCACGTAACCCTCGGCCACCAGAAGCCGCGCCTGCATCACCGTGCGGCGGAATTGCGCCATCACCCTGGGCCAGACCACGAGGTTCATCACCCCGGTCTCGTCCTCCAGCGTGACGAAGCACACCCCCCTGGCGCTGCCGGGCTTCTGGCGGATCAGCACCAGACCGGCGAGCTTGAGCCGCTGGCCCTGACCGGCGCGGGCCAGATCGGCGGCGCTGGCATAGCCCTGCGCGGTCAGGCTGCGGCGCATGAAGGCCATGGGATGCGCCTTGAGCGACAGGCGCAGCGTCTGGTAATCGGCCACCACCTGCTCGCAGACCGGCATGGCCGGAAGCGGCACCGGCACCTCCGCGCCCTCGTCGCGGTGCTCGCGAAACAGCGGCAGGTCGGGCGCGTCGCGCAGGCCGCGCGCCTCCCACAGCGCCTGCCGCCGGTCGAGGAACATCGAGCGCATCGCATCCGCCGCCGCCAGCCGCCGCACCACCGCCGCGCCGATCCCGGCGCGGGTTTTCAGGTCCTCGGGCGTCTCGAAGGGCGCGTCGCGCGCCGCCACGATCCGCGCCGCCGCCTCTGCCGCCAGCCCGCCCACCATGCGCAGCCCCAGCCGCACCGCGAAGCCGCCGGTCGAGACCGGCTCCAGCGTGCAGTCCCACTCCGACAGGTTCACGTCGACGGGCCGCGCCTCGACGCCATGCTCACGCATGTCGCGCAGGATCTGCGCAGGCGCGTAGAAGCCCATCGGCTGGGAGTTCAGCAGCGCCGCGCCGAAGGCGCCGGGGAAATGGCATTTCAGCCATGACGAGACATAGACCAGATGCGCGAAGCTCGCGGCGTGGCTCTCGGGAAAGCCGTATTCGCCAAAGCCCTTGATCTGCTCGAAACAGCGCGCCGCGAACGCCTCCTCATAGCCGCGCGCCACCATCCGGCCCACCATCTTCTCCTGCAAGAGCGCGATCGTGCCGCGCGAGCGGAAGGTGGCCATGGCTTTGCGCAGCTCGTTCGCCTCGGCGGGAGAGAAGCGCGCGGCGTCGATGGCGATCTTCATCGCCTGCTCCTGAAAGATCGGCACGCCCAGCGTCCGGCCAAGGATGGATTTCAGCTCCGAAGGATCATGCGGCGCGCCGGGGCTGGGATATTCCACCGCCTCCTCGCCCGCCCGGCGGCGCAGATAGGGATGCACCATGTCGCCCTGGATCGGGCCGGGGCGGACGATGGCGACCTGGATCACCAGATCGTAGAAGCTGCGCGGGCGCAGCCGCGGCAGCATGTTCATCTGCGCCCGGCTCTCCACCTGGAACACGCCGAGGCTGTCGGCGCGGCACAGCATGTCGAAGACGCGCGGATCCTCGCGTGGGATCGAGGCGAGATCCTCGCGCCGCCCCCAATGCGCGGCCACGAGGTCGAGGCATTTGCGGATGCAGGTCAGCATGCCCAGCGCGAGGATGTCGACCTTGAGGATGCCCAGCGCGTCGATGTCGTCCTTGTCCCATTCGATGAAGCTGCGGTCGGCCATGGCGCCGTTGCCGATCGGCACGGTCTCGGTCAGCGGCTTCTCGGTCAGGATGAAGCCGCCGACATGCTGGCTCAGATGGCGCGGCATGCCGACCATCTGGCCCGCGATCAGCAGCGCCTTTCGCAACAGCGGGTCGTTCGGGTCGAGCCCGGCCTCGCGGACGTTCTCTTCGGCGATGCCGCTGCCCCATTGGCCCCAGACCGTCCTGGCCAGCGCGCCGGTCACGTCCTCCGACAGCCCCATCACCTTGCCCACCTCGCGGATAGCGCTTCGCGGGCGGTAATGGATCACCGTGGCGCAGAGCCCGGCGCGCTCGCGGCCATACTTGGCATAGATGTGCTGGATCACCTCCTCGCGCCGCTCATGCTCGAAATCGACGTCTATGTCGGGCGGCTCCTTTCGCTCCTCGGAGACGAAGCGCTCGAACAGGAGCTGGTGCTGGGAGGGATCCACGGCGGTGATGCCCAGCACGAAGCACACGGCCGAGTTCGCCGCCGAGCCGCGCCCCTGGCACAGGATCGGCGGCTGTGCCGTTTCGCGCGCGAAACGGATGATGTCGTGGATGGTGAGGAAGTAGCGCGCGATGTCGAGCTTGGCGATCATCGCCAGCTCCTTTTTCAGCACCGCGCAAGTGGCGGGCGGGATGCCCTCGGGCCAGCGCGCCCGCGCCCCCGCCCATGTCAGTCCTTCGAGCTGCGCCTGCGGGCTGCGCCCCTCGGGCACGACCTCGCGCGGATATTCATAGGCCAGCTCTTCGAGATCGAAGCGGCAGGCATCGGCGACCTCTCGCGTGGCGCGGATCGCATGCGGCCATTCGGCGAAGAGGCGCGCCATCGTTTCGGGCGATTTCAAATGCCGCTCGGCATTGGGCAAAAGCCGCGCCCCGGCCTCGGCCAGCGTCACGCCTTCGCGGATGCAGGCCATCACGTCCTGCAGCGGGCGGCGTTCGGGCGCGTGGTAGAGCACGTCGTTGGTGGCCATCAGCCCCAGCCCTGCGGCGCGGGCGATCCGGTCGAGCGCGTTGATCCGGGCGCGGTCGTCGCCGCGATAAAGATGCGCGGCGGCGATATGGGTGAGGCCGGGCAGCCGGCGTTGCAGGCGCGGCAGGGCGGGTTCGAGCGCGGCCGGATCCTTGGGCGGCACGAGGATCAGCCGCAGCCCCCCGGCGTGATCGGCCAGATCCTCCAGCGTGATGTCGCAGACGCCCTTCTTCTGCCAGCGCCCCTCGGGATCGCGCATCTTGCCTTTGGAGAGCAGCACCGACAGCCGGCCATAGGCGGCGCGGGTTTCGGGATAGGCGAGAAAGGTCTCGCCCGTGACCAGCGCGAGCCGCGCGCCGATCACCGGCCTGACATTCACGCGTTTCGCCGCGACATGCATCCGCACCACGCCCGCCAGCGTGTTGAGATCGGCGATGCCCAGCGCGTCGTAACCCTGGCTCCAGCCCTGCACCGCAAGCTCCACCGCGTCGGAAGCGCCGCGCAGAAAGGAAAAGCACGAGGCGAGGCCCAGCTCGACATAGGCGCCGGGCGGGTTCGGCGGAAACTCCGCCTCCCTTGGCACGTCGCGGCGCGGATGGGCTTCGCTCTCGGGCATGGCTCAGGCAAAGGCGCCATGCAGGAACCAGCGCGGCTCGGCCCCGCGCCCGTCGCCCAACAGCCCCTCGCGGTAGAGCCAGAAGCGCCGCCCGGTATGATCCTCGATGCGGAAATAGTCGCGCAGGCGGGTGCCGGGCCTGTCGCGCCACCATTCGGGCGCGATCCGCTCGGGCCCCGCGAAGCGCGCCACGCGCAGCCGCTGCCTGCGCCAGACGAATTGCGCGGGCGGGCCTTCGGGCACGGCGTAGAGCACGCGCAGCTCCTCCGGCGGCTCGAACAGCCGCAAGGGCCGGTCGGCGCGCGGCGCGAAGCGCTGCGGCGGCAGGTGCAGCGCCGGAAGCCAGAGCGTCTGGCGTTCGGGGATGTGGCTCGGCGCGGGGCGGGGCCGGGTCAGCGCGCGCGCCCCGAAACGGGCCGAGAGCCGGTCGATCAGCCGGGCGAGATCCTCCGCGCTCTCCGCTTCGCCGTCGAGGCGGCGCTGGCGGGGGGGCAGCGCCTCGGCCACCAGCGCGGCCAGCGTGATCAGGTCGAAGCCGAAGCCCGGATCGAGCCCGTCCAGCCGCCCCTCGAACAGCCGCACCATATGGGCCGCGTCATGCGAGGGCCGCGAGGTCGCGGCCTGCGCCTGCGCCACTTCGCCATCGGTGCGGTAGAGCGCCAGCGCGAGGCGGCGCGCGCCGAAGCCTGCCGCCACCAGAGCGGCGCAAAGCTCGTCGGCCAGCGCGGGCAGATGCGGCACCGGATCGATCACCGGCTCGGGCAGGCGCGCCTGCACGGCGAAGCGCGGCGGATCGTCGGGGCTGTCGACCGGCTCGGCCGTGCGGCCCGAGAGCTGGTCGAGACGCAGGAGCGGGTCGGCCTCCGGCGGGCCCGCGCGAAACCGCCGCGCCAGCGACGGGCGCGGCACGGCGCGCAGCGCGCCGATGGTCGAAAGGCCCAGACGGTCGAGCAGCTGCACCGTCGCGGCATCGAGCCTGAGGGCCGTGGCGGGCAGGGGATCGGTGCGCATCACGAGATCCTCCGCGCCGCAGATCGCGCGCGCCGCGCCGAACCGCGCCAGCGCCCAGGCCGCGCCGCGCGTCGGCGCGATGGCGGCGCGGGCGGTGAGGCCAAGACCGGCAAGGCGCGTCCCGATCTCTTCGAGCATCATCGCTTCGCCGCCCCACAGATGATCCGCGCCGGTGATGTCCATGACCAGCGCATCCACCCCGTCCACCGCCGTCCACGGGCACCAGCGCCGGGCCCAGAGCATGAGCCGCTGCAGGGCGGCGGCGTCGGCGCGCGGATCGGCGAAGGCGGTCCGCAGCTCGGGACAGATCGCGCGCATGTCGACCACCCGCGCGCCGGGGCCGAGGCCCATGGCGCGCGCGGCGCCGTTCACCGCGTGGATCACCGGCCCGTGCGGCCCTTCGAGCGCCAGTGCCAGCGGCGTGCCCTCGGGCGGCGCTTCGCCGCCGCGCGCGGCCTGCCGCTGCCAGCGCTCGATGGCGAAATGCGGCAGGTGCAGCGACAGGATGCGCCGCGCGGCGGCGTCCTTGGGTGCGGCGATGCGCGAGATCTCGGACAGGCCCTCCCGCCCGCTCTCGCGCGGTCCTGCCCGCCCCCGGGGAATGCCCACGGGGGTGAAGCTGTCTTCGGGCATGGGCGCGCCGGGCGCGGGTGGCCCTTCATCGGGCCGCCCGAGCGTCGCCTTGCCTTCGGTGGCCCGCCGCAACGCCTCGGCCGCCCGCGCAAGCTGGCGCGGATCGGCGGCGCGGGGCCGGGAGGGAGAAGGCGCGGGAAAGGCGAGGACGGGCAGCTTGTCCCCGCCGCTCATCGTCGTCGCCCGCCCTGTTCGGGCGTGGCCATGCCCCATCCGGCCCCGCCTGGTTCCCCCCAGGGAACCGCCGGGGCCATGCGCGCGCCCCCTGGTTCATCTTTCTTCAAATACGCATGGTCCGGCATTGGCCGCCATGCGCGCGGCTCAGGCCATGGCGCGCGCCGCCTCCGCCGCCTCCATTCCGACCGCGTGATCGAAGTGGAGTTCTCCGCTTTGGGGCTCATGCCCGGCCACCCAGCGCCCCGGCGCGCGCCAGCGGGCGCGAAACAGCTCGGCGTTCCACAGCGGCGCGCCGGGCGCGCGCGGGTCGTCCGGCACGGGCCGGGCGGGCAGGGCGCCCAGCCGCCATCTTTCGCGCGCGGCGCTCAGCTCCGGCGGGGCGGCGCGGCGGATGAGCCATGCGGGCACGCCATGCGCCTCCGAGCGCAACGCCAGGCGCTTGGTCGCGGTGAAGTCGAGCGCGGGGGCCGTGCCCCAGACCTCGCCGATCACCCCGCCCAGGGCGGGGCAGCCCAGCCCCTGTTCCATGGCCCAGAGCACGTCGATGGCGCGCGAGACCTGAAGATGCAGCACCTCGCGCCCCCCCAGCCCCGGGGGAAAAGGGTGCCCCGTCTCGCGCAGCGACAGCCGGTCCTGTATCCACAGCACCGGCCCCTTGGCGGCATCGAGATGTGCCAGCGCAAAGGCGGGGGCGGCGGCATCGGGGGCCGTCTCGGGAAAGATCTCCGACAGGGTGGGCTGACGCAGCGCGGCGAAACGGCGCGGCGTGTTCGGTGGGGCGGGGCATGAAGCGGGGGGCGGCCACGTCACGGGTTCTCTCTGCAAATCAATGTTCTTGCTTTGTTCTAGTGCGGAGCCCGGGCTGCGTCAAATGCTGTCTGCGGCATTGCGCCGCGCAGGGCGCATGGGCTTCGTTACGCCACGCATGGCGCATGGCCCTCATTGCGCCGCCCTCCAAGCTGCGGCACCTTCCTTTACGGGAGAGGGAGGCCGGATGAGACAGGTGACGATCCGCATCGCCGCATGGGTGGTGCTGTGCTGGCCGGGCGCGGCCCTTGCCGAAAGCCTGCCCGCGCCGCTCGACGACGCGGCATGGCCCGCCGTGGACGCAGCGGAGGCGGCGCTGGGTCGGCTGCTGTTCTACGACCCGATCCTGTCGGGCAACCGCGAGGTCGCCTGCGCCACCTGCCATCACCCCGCCTTCGGCACCTCGGACGGGCTGTCATTGCCCCTGGGCGACGGGGGCCGGGGCCTCGGCCCCGCCCGCGCGGTCGACCCCGAGAACCCGCCCGAGCAGCGCGTGCCGCGCAACAGCCAGGCGCTGTGGAATGTCGGCGCGCATGAATATGTGTCGATGTTCCATGACGGGCGGGTGGAGCGCGACCCGGAGGCGCCCGGGGGCCTGCGCACGCCGCTCGATGCCGACATGGTGGCGGGCTTTGCCTCGATGCTGTCGGCGCAGACCATGTTCCCGGTGCTCAGCCCCGACGAGATGGCCGGGCATTACAGCGAGAACGAGGTGGCGCAGGCGGTGCGGCAGGGGCGGCTCACCGGGCCGGGCGGGGCGTGGGAGCTGATCGCGCGGCGCGTCGCCGCGCTTCCCGGTTACGCCCGGCGGTTCGAGGCGGTCTATGGCCTCGCGCCCGACGGGATCGGCTTTACCGACATCTCCAACGCCATCGCCGCCTTCATCACCTTCGAATTCCGCTCCGACACCAGCCCCTTCGACGCGCGGCTGCGCGAGGGCACGCCGCTGCCGCCCGAGGCCGAGGCGGGGCTCGGGCTGTTCTACGGCCCGGCGGGGTGTTCGGACTGCCATTCCGGCCCGTTCCTGACCGATCACGGCTTTCACGCCATGGGCGCGCCGCAGATCGGGCCGGGCAAGGCCGCGCGCTTCGAAAGCCATGCGCGCGACGAGGGGCGGTTTCGCGTCACCGGGCGGGCGGAGGACCGGCATGCCTTTCGCACGCCGTCGCTGCGCAACGTCGCCCTGACCGCGCCCTATGGCCATGCGGGCAGCCATGCCACGCTGCGCGGCTTCGTCGCGGATCATCTCGATCCGGTGGCGGCCTTGGCCCGCTACGACCGGGCGCAGGCGGTCCTGCCGCGCATGGAGGCGGCGGATTGGCGCATTCTCGACGATGCGGAGGAGGCAGGCGCGATCGGCGCTTCGGTGACCGCGCCGCCGGTGGTGCTGAGGGAAGGCGAGATCGACGCGCTGGTGGCGTTTCTGGAGGCGCTGAGCGACCCGGTGGCGGCGGCCGGGCGGCTGGGCGTGCCGGATGCGGTGCCCAGCGGCCTGACCGTCCCGAACCCCTGATCGGCGCGCAGCCGCGCCGCCTCGTGCCAGCCGAGACAGCGCCGTGCCGGGGCGCTGTCCTGCGGCGCATGGCTTTCCAAGGCCGCCCCCTCGGCCCAGATCAGCTCGGCGCGCGGCAGCACCAGCCCGAAGCCCACGATCCGGGTCGGGCCCCCGCGCCGGATGTCGTCTTGCGGGGCGAGATGCGCGGCCTCGACCAGCACCTCGCTTTCCCCGAAAAGCCGCGCGATCCGCGCCCCGCGCAGCAGCACGCGCTGGCGCGGCGGCAGGCGCAGCGCGCGCTCCAGCCCGGGCAGCGCGGCGGGCAGGAGCCGCAGCGGCGCATCGGCCGCGTCCGAAGGCCCGGCTTCCAGCCGCAGCACCGGCTGAAGGCCGTGATCGCGCGTCAGCACGAGGTCACCGGGGCGCAGCGTCTCGACCGCGCGCGCGCCCGAAGGGGTGGCGATGCGGGTGCCCGCCAAGAGCCCGGTCCTGCCGGTCTCGGCATGCGCGCTCGTTTTCCTGCTGTTCCCGATCATGCCCGGCCACTCCCCCCCCGTGTTCCGCCCGAGCTTGGGGACAATCCGTCAAGATCGGGTGTAGCCTTCAGCGCTGGGCGCGCATCCGGGCGGCGGGGTGCCAAAAACATGGCCGTGGCATGGCCGACGCGGCGTCGCGGAGGGCGACGTCAGGTCACGGCGGCGCGGGCGTGGAATTCGGGGCGGTCCCACGTGCCGTCGCGCAGGATCCGCGCCAGCACCTCGACCGCGCGGTCGATGTCGCCCTCGTCGAGATAGAGCGGCGTGATGCCGAAGCGCAGGATGTCGGGCGCGCGGAAATCGCCGATCACGCCATCGGCGATCAGCGCCTGCATCACCGCGTAGCCCTGCGGATGGCGGAACGAGACCTGGCTGCCGCGCAGCGCATGCTCGCGCGGGGTGGCGAGTTCCAGCTCGGGGCAGGCTGCCTCGACGCCCGCGATGAAACGATCGCCCAGCCGCAGCGAGGCGGCGCGCAGATCGGTCATGTCGACCCCGTCCCAGATGTCGAGCGCGCTCTCCAGCGCCGCCATGGCGAGCACGGGGGGCGTGCCGACGCGCATCCGCGCGATCGCGGCACCGGGGCGGTAGCCCGGCTCGAAGGCGAAGGGCTCGGCATGGCCGAGCCAGCCCGACAGCGCGGGCTGCACCTGATCGATCAGCCGCGGGGCGACATGGATGAAGGCCGGCGCGCCGGGGCCGCCATTGAGGAACTTGTAGGTGCAGCCCACCGCGAAATCGGTATCCGCGCCCGCCACGTCGACATCCACGGCCCCCGCCGAATGGGCGAGATCCCAGATCGCCAGCGCGCCCGCCGCATGGGCGCGGGCGATGAGCGCGGGCATGTCGTGGCGGCGCCCGGTGCGGTAATCGACCTCGGTGATCATCATCACCGCGACATCCTCGTCGATCGCCGCCTCGACCTCCTCGGGCGCCATGACGCGCAGCTCATGGCCGCGGCCGAGCTGTTCGATCAGCCCCTGCGCCATGTAGAGATCGGAGGGGAAATTGCCGCTGTCGCTCAGGATCACGCGGCGCTCGGGGCGCAGCGCGAGAGCGGCGGCGAGCGCCTGATGCACCTTGATCGACAGCGTGTCGCCGAGCACGGTGGACCCCTGGGGCGCGCCGATCAGCCGCCCGATCCGGTCGCCGAGGCTGGCGGGCTGATCCATCCATCCCGCCTTGTTCCAGCCGGTGATCAGCATCTCGCCCCATTCGCCCGTCATCGCGCGCGCCATGCGGCCCGGGGCCGCCTTGGGCAGGGGGCCGAGCGAATTGCCGTCGAGATAGGTGACGCCATCCGGCAGGTCGAACATTGCCTTGGTGGCTTGGAAATCGGTCATCTCGGCGCTCCTCCTCGCGTCAGCCCGCGAAGTTGTGGCAGCAGGGCCGCTCTTGCGCAACTGCGCGTGACAGCGCCCCGACGGCAGGGCAAGGATGGGGGCGTGTACTGGATCGATTTTCCGCCCGCCTGGACCGCCTATGGCGCGCTCGCCGCATGGGGCCTGTCGCGCATCGAGCCGGGCTGGCTCGGCTTCGGGCCATATCACGCGGCGCTGGGCGGGGCCGTCATCGCGCTCGGGCTGGGGCTGATGCTCTGGGCGAGCGTCACGATGCTGCGCCGGAAAACCGAAGTCCTGCCGGGCCGCGAAGCGGCGGCGCTGGTCACCGAGGGGCCGTTCCGCCTTTCCCGCAACCCGATCTATCTGGGCGACCTCCTGCTGCTTGCGGGGGCGGCGCTCGTCTTCGACGCGCCGCTGGCGCTCGGGCTGGTGCCGCTGCTGGCCGCGATCCTGCGGGCCCGCTTCATCCGGCCCGAGGAGGCAATGCTGCGCGCGCGCTTCGGCGCGGCGTTCGAGGGCTGGGCCGGGCGCACGCGGCGCTGGTTTTAGGGGCTATGACGCCACGGCAGCAAAGTCTGCCGCTGCCCTTGTGCAACATTCTTTCCCCCGCTACTCCTCCCGCAACCGCAGAATGACCGGAGGGGAAGACGCGTGAGGATCGGGGCACCGAAGGAAATCCATGATGGCGAGGCGCGGGTGGCGATGACCCCTGCCTCGGCCAGGGATCTGCAGAAGCTGGGGCATGACTGCCTGATCGAGACGGGGGCCGGTGTGGCCGCGGGCTTCACCGATGCGGCCTACGAGGCCGCCGGTGTCACAATCGTGCCGGATGCCGAGACGCTGTGGGCCGAAGCCGAGATCGTCACCAAGGTGCGTCCGCCGCTGGACGAAGAGCTCGGGCGGTTGCGCGAGGGGCAGACGCTGATCTCCTTCTTCTATCCCGGCCAGAACGCCGAAAGCCTGGGCCGCGCGAAGGATGCGGGCGCCACCGTCATCGCGATGGACATGGTGCCGCGCATTTCCCGCGCGCAGAAGATGGACGCGCTCAGCTCGATGGCCAATATCGCGGGCTACCGCGCGGTGATCGAGGCGGGGGGCAGCTTCGGCCGCTTCTTCACCGGCCAGGTGACCGCCGCGGGCAAGGTGCCGCCCGCCCGCGTGCTGGTGATCGGCGCGGGCGTGGCCGGGCTCGCCGCGATCGGCACCGCCACCTCGCTCGGTGCGGTGACGCTGGCCTTCGACGTGCGCCCCGAGGTGGCCGAGCAGATCGAGAGCATGGGCGCGGAGTTCGTCTATCTCGATTTCGAGGACAGCCAGGACAGCTCCGCCACCGGCGGCTATGCCGCGCCCTCATCCCCTGAGTTCCGCGAAAAGCAGCTGGCGAAGTTCCGCGAGCTTGCGCCCGACATCGACATCGTCATCTCGACCGCGCTCATCCCGGGCCGCGACGCGCCGGTCCTGTGGACCGCCGACATGGTCGAGGCGATGAAGCCCGGCTCGGTGATCGTCGATCTCGCCGCCGAGCGCGGCGGCAATTGCGAGCTGACGGTGGCCGACGAGAAGGTGGTGAGCGACAACGGCGTCACCATCATCGGCTACACCGATTTTCCGAGCCGCATGGCGACGCAATCCTCGACGCTCTACGCCACCAACATCCGCCACATGCTGACGGATCTCACGCCGGCCAAGGACGGCGTGGTGGTGCACGACATGGAGGACGACGTGATCCGCGGCGCCACCGCGACGCATGAAGGCGAGATCACCTATCCGCCGCCCAAGCCCAAGACCGCCGCCATCGCCGCGGTGCCCAAGAAGGACAAGCCGCGCGAGCTGACCGCGGAGGAAAAGCGCGGGCAGGAGGTCGCGGCCTTCCGCAAGCAGACCCGCGACCAGGTCGGTCTTCTGGCTGCCGGCGCTCTGGTGATGCTGCTGATCGGCGCGGTCGCGCCCGAGAGCTTCATGAGCCATTTCATCGTCTTTGCGCTGGCCTGCTTCGTCGGCTTCCAGGTGATCTGGGGCGTCAGCCACAGCCTGCACACGCCCCTGATGGCGGTGACCAACGCGATTTCGGGCATCGTCATTCTCGGCGCGCTGTTGCAGATCGGTTCGGGCAACTGGCTGGTGGTGATCTTGTCCTTCGTCTCGGTGCTGATCGCCTCGATCAACATCGTCGGCGGCTTTCTGGTCACGCGCCGGATGCTCGCCATGTTCCGCAAGTCGTAAGGGGGCCGGATCATGAGCATCGGCATCGTTTCCGCCGCCTATATCGTCGCGGCCATTCTCTTCATCCTGTCGCTGGGCGGCCTGTCGAACCAGGAGAGCGCCAAGCGCGCGGTCTGGTACGGCATTGCCGGCATGGCGGTGGCGGTCTTCGTCACCGTGTTCGGCCCCGGCGTGCACAACCTCTTTCTCATCCTCGTCGCCATCGCGGCGGGCGGCTTTGCGGGCTGGATCGTCGCGGGCCGGGTGCAGATGACCGAAATGCCGCAGCTGGTCGCGGCGCTGCACAGCTTCGTCGGCCTCGCGGCGGTGTTCATCGGGCTCAACGCCGACATCATGCTGCACGACATCAACGCGCTGCTGGCCACCCACGGGCTCGACCGCGCGGCGCTGGCGCTGCTCGATCCGACCGAGCTTCTGGAAGCGGGCGGCGGCTTCTTCGGTGATCTCACCGGCTTCGGCAAGAAGCTGGCGCTGAAGGACGCGACCGAGATCGGCATCCTGAAGACGGAGGTGTTCTTGGGCATCTTCATCGGCGCGGTGACCTTCACCGGCTCGGTGGTGGCCTTCGGCAAGCTTGCCGGAAAGGTCGACGGCAAGCCCAAAAAGCTGCCCGGCGGCCACATGCTGAACGCCGCGGCGCTGGCGCTGTGCCTCGCGCTTGGTCTGCTCTACCTCACCGGATCGGGCATCTGGACCATGGTTCTGGTGACGCTGATCGCGGGCTTCATCGGCTGGCACCTGATCATGGGCATCGGCGGCGCCGACATGCCTGTCGTCGTCTCGATGCTGAACAGCTACTCGGGCTGGGCCGCCGCGGCGATCGGCTTCACGCTGGGCAACGACCTGTTGATCGTCACCGGCGCCCTGGTCGGCTCCTCGGGCGCGATCCTGTCCTACATCATGTGCAAGGCGATGAACCGCAAGTTCGTCTCGGTGATCCTCGGCGGCTTCGGCGGCTCGGCGGGGCCCGCGATGGAGGTCGAGGGCGAGCAGGTGGCGATCGATGCCGACGGCGTGGCGCAGGCGCTCGACGAGGCCGAGAGCGTGGTGATCGTGCCGGGCTACGGCATGGCGGTGGCGCAGGCGCAGCAATCGGTCTCCGAGCTGACCCGCCGCCTGCGGGCGCAGGGCAAGGAGGTCCGCTTCGCGATCCACCCGGTCGCGGGCCGTCTGCCCGGCCACATGAACGTGCTTCTGGCCGAGGCGCGTGTGCCCTACGACATCGTCATGGAGATGGACGAGATCAACGACGACTTCCCCGAGACGGATGTCGCCATCGTCATCGGCTCGAACGACATCGTGAACCCGGCCGCGCAGGACGATCCGAATTCGCCCATCGCCGGGATGCCGGTGCTCGAGGTCTGGAAGGCGAAACAGGTCTTCGTGTCCAAGCGCGGCCAGGGCACCGGATACTCCGGCATCGAGAACCCGCTCTTCTTCAAGGACAACACCCGCATGTTCTATGGCGACGCCAAGAAGTCGCTCGACGAGCTGCTGACCAAGATCGCCTGATCGGCGCTGGTCACGGAAAGGCCCCGCCATGCGCGGGGCCTTTCGCGTTGTGGGGCATGTCCCCATGGGCAGGAGTTGCGCCATGACGGAGATTTCTTTCCCGGGGCGGCACCGGCCCGCGGCTCTTGGTTGCCTGTCTCATCACCGCGATGTCGACGGCAGTCACGCGCGAGGTGGGGCCGCGCTTCTGGCGACGTTTGCCGCATGGCAGCCGGGCCTGGCGGTGCGCTGATCCCCTTCATCTTTCTTCAAATACGCAAATCCGACATGGCCGCCCCTCGGCTCAGGCGTCGATTTCGCGCCAGTCCCCCGGGGCCAGCCCGTCGAGCGTCCAGTCACCGATGCGCCAGCGCACCAGCCGCAGCGTCGGAAGGCCAATGGCGGCGGTCATGCGGCGGACCTGCCGGTTGCGCCCCTCGCGGATCGCGATCTCGATCCAGGCGTCGGGCACCGATTTGCGAAACCGCACCGGCGGGTCGCGCTCCCACAGATCCGGCGGCTCGATCAGCCGGGCGCGGGCGGGCTTCGTCGGCCCGTCCTTGAGCGTCAGCCCCCGGCGCAGCGGCTCCAGATCGGCCTCGTCCGGCGCGCCCTCGACCTGCGCGAGATAGGTCTTTTCCATCTTGTGCTTCGGGTCGGAGATGCGCGCCTGCAGCCGCCCGTCATTGGTCAGCAGCATCAGCCCCTCGCTGTCGCGATCGAGCCGGCCCGCGGGGTAGACGCCGGGGCGGTCGATGAAATCCGACAGGGTGGCACGCGGCGAGGGGCTACGCGCATCGGTGAACTGCGACAGCACGTTCATCGGCTTGTTGAACAGGACAAGGCGCGGCATGGGGCCCTCCGGGACTGCGGTGAACCCCTATAGGGCAAGGGGGATCGGGGTGCAAAACCGCCGTGAAAAAAAATCTCGTTTTTCCCGGGATTTCCCCTTGATCCGACTCGGTGTTTGCCCCAAATGCCCGCTCAAGACGCCAACGCACGCGCCTCTGGCCACGCCTGGACGCATGTCTCCCTCGGGGGGCCTACGCACAGACCAGCACGCGTTTATGCAGCGACGGTAACGTCTCCCTTGGAACCGCCGGCCCCCTCCGGGCCCCCGTCTGTCTATCGGAGATGCACATGACTGCATATTACGCGGGCGCCAGCGCCCCCTCTTTCGCCGTCGATTCCCGCCTGGAGGCCTATGCGGCCACCACCGAGTTCGACCGGCCGACGCTGGTCATCGACGTGGACCGGGTGGAGACCCAGTTCGAGGCGCTGCGCGCCGGTCTGGGCCGCGCCGACATCCATTACGCGGTGAAGGCCAACCCGCATCCCGCGATCATCGAGCGGCTCGTGGCCCTCGGCTCGCATTTCGACGCCGCCTCGCGCGCCGAGATCGAGCTGTGCCTGTCCCAGGGCGCGCGGCCCGAGCATGTCTCCTTCGGCAATACCATCAAGCGCGTCTCCGACATCGCCTTCGCGCATCACGCGGGCATCCGCATGTTCGCCGTCGATGCCGAGGAGGAGCTTGAGAAGATCGCCGAGCACGCGCCGGGCGCGCAGGTCTATGTGCGCCTGATCGTCGAGACCTCGACCGCCGACTGGCCGCTCACCCGCAAGTTCGGCTGCGACCGCGACACCGCGCTGAAGCTTCTGGACCGCGCGATCGAGCTGGGGCTGGAGCCGCTGGGCTTCTCGTTCCACGTGGGCTCGCAGACGCGCCATGCCGAGATGTGGGCGCCGGTGCTCGACGAGCTGTCGACCATCTGGGCGGCGGCGCGCGAGGCGGGCCACGATCTGGAGCTTCTCAACATCGGCGGCGGTTTCCCGGCCTTCTACGGCGAGGAGATCCAGGCGCCGACCGATTACGCCGCCGCCGTGATGGCGCTTGTCGAGGACCGTTTCCCGGGCGCGCGCCGCATCATGGCCGAGCCGGGCCGCGGCATGGTCGCCGAAGCCGGCGTGATCGCCTGCGAGGTGATGCTCACCTCGCGCAAGTCCGAGCGCGACATGCATCGCTGGGTCTATCTCTCGATCGGCCGTTTCTCGGGGCTGGCCGAGACCGAGGGCGAGGCGATCCGCTACCAGTTCGTCACCCCGCATGACGGCGAGACGACGGGGCCTTGCATCCTTGCCGGTCCGTCCTGCGACAGCGCCGACGTGCTTTACGAAAAGCGGCCCATGAACCTGCCCTTGAGCCTCAAATCGGGCGACCGGGTACTCATCCGCAACACCGGGGCCTATACCTCGACCTATTCCTCGGTCTGCTTCAACGGCTTTCCGCCGCTGGACGTGGTGGTGATCTGAACGGAAACGGGCGGCTCGCGCCGCCCGCATCGCGATTTCGCGCCCGCCCCGGCTCAGGTCATGGCGGGCGTTTTCATGTCCGACAGGGCCTCTGCGCCGATCTCGAAGCTGCGCTTGCGCGCCTCTGGGTCGAACATCATGCCGGTCAGCATCAACTCGTCGGGCCGGTAGCGCTCGATCAGCGCGCCGAGCTGGCGGCGCACCGTGTCGGGGCCGCCCGTGGCCGAGACCGACAGCGCCGCCTCGGCGCCCGCGATGGCGCTGGCGGGCACGTGATCGGCCACGTTTTCGACCGGGCGCGACAGGCGGCCCGGCGTGCCGGTGCGCAGCCGCGCGAAGGACAGGATCTGCGAGGAGCGGTGATAGCGCGCCTCCTCGTCCGTGTCGGCGGCGTGCAGCCCGGCGGCCATCATGAAATAGGGCTCCGACAGCCGCTCGGAGGGGCGGAACCCCTCGCGGTAGGCCTTGATCGCGGGCTCGAGCATCTGCGGCGCGAAATGGCTGGCAAAGGCGTAGGGCAGGCCGAGATAGGCGGCGAGCTGCGCGCCGAAGGTCGATGAGCCGAGGATCCAGACCGGCAGATGCGAGCCCATGCCCGGCATCGCCCGCACCGGGCCGCGGCCCTCGTCATCGTCGAGATAGGAGATCAGCTCGACCACGTCCTGCGGGAAGGCGTCGGCGGACTGGTTGTAGCGGCGCAGCGCCTGCGCGGTGGCGCCGTCGGTGCCGGGCGCGCGCCCCAGCCCGAGATCGACCCGGCCGGGGTGCAGCGCGTCGAGCGTGCCGAACTGCTCGGCCACGATCAGCGGCGCGTGGTTGGGCAGCATGATGCCGCCCGCGCCGACGCGGATGGTCGATGTCGCCTGCGCGACATGGCCGATCGCCACCGCCGTGGCGGCGGAGGCGATGCCGGGCATGTTGTGATGCTCGGCCAGCCAATAGCGGTGATAGCCCAGGGCCTCGGCGTGGCGGGCGAGATCGGCGGCATGGGCCAGCGCCTGCGCCGGGGTTTCGTCTTCGGTGACGGGGGCGAGATCGAGTAGGGAAAACTTCTGCATGTCGGCTCCTGGCGTTCGACCCCCGATATGGGGCCGGGGCGGTCTGAGCGAAACCTCAAGAGCCGCACAGCCCCGACGCGGTATGCGAACGCATGCGCCAACATGCTGAGCATGCGCAGTTTTCGGCGGTTTACAGCGGTGCGCGCGGCGGTCATCCTCACGCCACGTCAGCCCTTCGGAGCCGCCATGACCCTTACCGATCATCCCCTGCGCCAAGAGCTGGCCAACGAGCTGCATGCGCGCCCCTTTCCGAGCCTCGGCGCGCCGGGGCAGGCGGCGTTCCTCGCCATCGGCCCGGCGGAGGGCAGCCCGCGCGACATGGAGGCCGAGCGGGCGCATCTTCTGGCGCTGCTCGACTGGTTCGGCGCGGCGCATCCGCAGCCCGGTGCCACGCATTGGTCGGGGCAGATCGGGCGGCACCGGTTGAAATGGGAAAGCCACACCGAGTTCTCGACCTACATGATCCTGAGCGACGGCGCTTCCGAGCCGCCCTTTCGCGAAGGGCTCGCGGGGTTTCCGGCCGACTGGCTCGACGCGGCCCCGGGCCGCAGGCTCACATCGGCGCTCATCCGGGTGGAGCTGGCGGCGGGCGAGGAGGAGATCGCGCGGCGGGCGGAGGCGTGGTTCGTGGCCGAGAGCATGGCGGTGAGCCGTGTGCTCGACGACCAGCTGATCGTGGCGGGGGATTTCCGCATCGATCCGGCGGGACACATGCGCTTTGCCGTCTTTGCGCGGCCCGGCACGGGCGAGCGGCGGATCGGCCGGGTGGTGCAGCGGCTGTGCGAGATCGAGACCTACAAGACCATGGCGATGCTGGGGCTGGCGCAGGCGCGCGCCATGGGGCCGCGCATCGGCGTGCTGGAGGAGCGGCTGTCGGATCTCGTGGCGGAAATGGCGGCGGGCCCCGGCGATCCGGCGGCGACGCTGGCGGTGCTCCTGGAGGTCTCGGCCGAGCTTGAGAAGCTGCGCGCGCAATCGGGCTTTCGCTCGGGCGCGACACGGGCCTACGAGACGCTGGTCCACCAGCGCATCGGCGTGCTGCGCGAAACCCGCTTCGGCGGACGTCAGAGCTTTGCCGAATTCATGATGCGCCGCTTCGATCCGGCGATGCGCACGGTCGAATCGACCGATCGCCGCCTTGCCGCCATGTCCGAGCGCGCGGCGCGGGCGGGCGATCTTCTGCGCACGCGGGTCGATGTGGAACGCTCGGCCCAGAATCAGGAGCTGCTCGCCTCGATGGACCGCCGCGCCGATGCGCAGCTTCGGCTGCAGCACACGGTCGAGGGGCTCAGCGTCGTGGCGATCAGCTATTATGCCGTGAGCCTCGCGGCCTATCTGCTCGGCCCCGCCGCCTATCCCTTGGGGCTCGACAAGACGGCGCTGACGGCGGCGCTGGTGCTGCCGGTGGTGGCGCTGGTCTGGCTGATGCTGCGGCGCATCCGCAAGCGGCTGCACTGAGCTCCCCCGCACCGTCTACCCTGCCGTCTACCCTGCCGTCCGGCCCTGCTGTCTGGCCGCGCCGCGCATGGCGCGTTAGGGAAAGGGGCCGCAACCGAGGAGGCGCGTGATGATCAAGCAGGTGATCTGCATCAATTGGGGCACGAAATACGGCGCGCCCTTCATCAACCGGCTCTATGGCATGGTCGCGCGCAACATCACGCCGCCCTTCAGCTTCACCTGCTTCACCGACACCCGCGAGGGCATCCGGCCAGAGGTCCAGTGCGAGGATCTGCCGCCGATCGACGTGGAGATGCCGAAGAACTCCAAGGGCATCTGGCCCAAGTCGCGGCTCTGGGGGCCGAAGCTCGGCTCCCTCACCGGGCCGGTCCTGTTCATGGATCTCGATCTCGTCGTGACCGGATCGCTCGACGATTTCTTCACCCATGGCGACCCCGAAGACGTGATCCTGTCGCGCAACCCCAACACGCCCCTGGAAAAGCTCGGCCAGACCTCCGTGTTCCGCTTTCCGGTGGGCAAGCTGGTGCCGCTGCAGGAGCGGTTCCGCGCCGACCCGCAGGGCATCGCCGACGAGTTCCGCTTCGAGCAGCGCTTCGTGACGCGCAACGCGCCGGGCGGGGCGAAGCTGTTTCCCAAGGCATGGGTCCGGCATTTCCGCATGCATTGCCGCAGGCCGTTCCCGCTCAATTACCTCGCCGCGCCCAAGCTGCCTTCGGAGGCGCGCATCGTGATCTTTCCCGGCGGGCTGCATCCCACCCATGCCATCGAGGGGCATTATCCGCCCTATGCGCCCGAAAGCGCGGGGGCGCATCTGCGCGGGCTGATGTCGAAAACCCGGCAGGACCGGCCCCTGCGCTACCTGCGCCACTACATCAAGCCGACCCCTTGGGTGGCCGAACACTGGCGTCCCTGACGACGCGGCAAGCCGCCCTGCCGGCTTGCACCCGCGCCCGCTTGGGCGCACTCTCCCGCCCGCACCCGACATTCTGCCTTTCGAAGGACCCGTCATGCCGATCAAGAACCGCTTCGCCGAGCTTCTCCCCGAGATCACCGAGTGGCGGCGCGACCTGCACGAGAACCCCGAAATCCTCTACGAGACGCATCGCACCTCGGCGCTGGTGGCCGAGAAGCTGCGCGCCTTCGGCTGCGACGAGGTGGTCGAGGGGCTGGGCCGGACCGGCGTGGTCGGCGTGATCCGCGGCAAGGAGACCGGTTCGGGCAAGGTGATCGGGCTCAGGGCCGACATGGACGCGCTGCCGATCCACGAGCAGACCGGCAAGCCCTATGCCTCCAGGACGAGCGGCGCGATGCATGCCTGCGGCCATGACGGCCATACCGCGATGCTCCTGGGGGCGGCGAAATACCTCTCCGAGACGCGCAATTTCGACGGCACGGTGGTCGTCATCTTCCAGCCCGCCGAGGAGGGCGGCGGCGGCGGGTGCGAGATGTGCGAGGACGGGCTGATGGAGCGCTTCGGCATCCAGGAGGTCTATGGCATGCACAACTGGCCCGGCATCCCGCTGGGACAGTTCGCGATCCGGCCCGGTGCCTTCTTCGCCTCGACCGACCAGTTCGAGATCACCATCGAGGGCCGCGGCGGCCATGCCGCCAAGCCGCATGAGACGGTCGATTCGACGCTTGTCGCGAGCCATGTCGTGCTGGCGCTGCAGAGCATCGCCAGCCGCAACGCCGACCCGACCGAGCAGATCGTGGTCTCCGTCACCTCCTTCGAGACCTCGTCCAAGGCGTTCAACGTGATCGCCCAGCGGGTCCACATGAAGGGCACGGTGCGCACCATGTCGCCCGAGCTGCGCAAGCTCGGTCAGGAGCGGCTCACCGCGATCGCCGAGACGACGGCGCAAGCCTACGGGGCCGAGGCGAAGGTCAACTACATCAAGGGCTACCCGGTGATGATCAACCACGGGGCCGAGACCGAGTTCGCGGCCGAGGTGGCGCGTGAGATCTCGGGCGATTGCGCCGAGGCGCCGCTGATCATGGGCGGCGAGGATTTCGCCTACATGCTCGAAGAGCGGCCCGGCGCCTATATCCTCGTGGGCAATGGCGACACGGCCTCGGTGCATCACCCCGAATACGACTTTTCCGACGAGGCGATCCCGACGGGCTGCTCGTGGTGGGCGGGCATCGTCGAGCGGCGGATGCCGGCGGCCTGATCTCAGGCGAGGGTGAGGCGCGGGTCGGCGGCGACGAGGCCGGCGACCCAGTCGCGCTCGGCGGCGAAGTCATGCGGCACATCCGCCGCACCGCGCCCGCCCGACAACGACAGCGAATGGAAGAAATCGAAGCCGTGCAGCCGGATCCGCGCGGCGTCCGACCGCGCCAGCAGGTCGATCGCCATCGCCCCGGTGGTGGGCCGTGAGCCCAGCCGCTCGGCCAGCGCCGCGTTGCGCGCGGCGGGCCAGAGCACGAAGCCGGGCGCGCGCGCGATGCGCCAGGACAGGCGGCGGCGCTTGGGCGTCATCCACAGGATCAGCTCCGGCGCCCGCTCCGCGATCGTCTCGGCGGGCACGGGCGTCGAGATGGCGAGCCAGTCGGTGCGCGTGCCATGCGAGGCCGACGAGGGCATCGGCGCGGCGTTGAGCCGGATCACGATATCGGCGGCGTCGATCTCTGCCCCCTGCGCCTTTTCCGACAGCGAGCGTGCATTGCCGACAAGCGCGACGCTTCGCCCCCGAAGGCGGTCCGAAAGCGCCTTTTCGGGAAGGCCGAGCCGCGCCAGCCGTGCCTCGTCGCCGCGGCGCTTGGCGATCTCGAAGAGAATCCGGTTCATGCGTTCCTCCGCGCCAATGCCGCGATATCGGCGAAGAGCGCCTCGGCGCGGTCCTGCGCCATTTCGCGAAACCGCCGGATCGCCTGCACTTCGTCCTCGGTAAAGGGCGCTTCGCCCGGCGGCTCTGCCAGCGCCTCGGGTGGCAGCAGCCGCGACGGGCCGAGACCCGCATCCGCCAGCAGCCGCTCGATCTTGGAGGCGTTGGAGCCGAGCGCCAGAAAGGGCGTTTCGGTCAGCATCGACAGGCAGACCGCGTGAAACCGCCCAGTGAGGTGCAGCCGCGCGCGGGCGATGCGGTCGAGATAGGCGGCCTCGGTCGCGGGCATTTCGAGCGCAGGCAGGCCCAGCCCGCCATACCACGCCGCCGCCAGCGCCGCGCGGGCGGGGGCAAAGCGCCACGGCCCGCCATTCAGGGTCTTGGTCGGGACGAGCGTGGCCGCGTCGAGCCGGGTGGCGGCGCGGCCCAGCACCCGGCGCGGGCCGGGCTTCACGCTGTCGCCGACGATCACGCCGTGACGGGGCAGGGGCGCGACATGCGCCGGGGCCGAGAGCGAAAGATCGGGCAGCCAGCGCGCGTCCCTGCCTGCCGCCCCGGCCATGGCGCGCGCGCTTTCACTGTCACGCGCGGCGATGAGATCGAAGCGCGAGAGCGGCGCGGACCAGCTTTCGGGGTTGTCCTGCCAAAGCGCGTTGACGAGCGCGAGCGGCGTGGCGCCGCGCGCGGGATGACCGGCCACCTCCAGCAGCCGCGCCCCCGCCGGACGGCCGTGATGCAGCGTCCCCTCGCCATTGACGACGATGACCTGCGCCGCGCGCATCGCGTCGAGAAACCCCTCATCGGCGGCCCAGTCGTGCCGGGCGGGGCTGCGGGCGGTGACGCTCAGCCCGTGCCGCTCCAGCCCCTCGGCCAGAAGCCGCATCACCCGGGCGCAGCCATGGTGGTAGCGGGTGGAGGTGTCGTTCAGGATCACGGCGCGCAATGTCATGGGGCCGCCTTAGAGGATGTATGGCCGGGTGCAAGCCGCGCGGTCATGAGCGCGCGCAGCGCCTCCAGCGTGGCGGGGCGTGCCTGCCCGCGATCCGCCATGATCTTTCGCGCCGCCGCGCGCATCGCGTCGATCTCTGGCGTGCCGATCAGCGCGGCTATGGCATGGCCCAGCGCCGCCCCATCCGCGACCTCGCGCGCGGCGCCCGTTTCGTCGAGCGTGGCATAGGCCCCGGCGGCGTTGCTGACGCGCGGGCCGTGCAGCAGCGCCGCGCCAAGCGTGGCGGCCTCCCATGGGTTGTGCCCGCCCTGCGGGCCGAATGAGCCGCCGAGAAAGACGAGCGGCGCGAGGCGAAAGATCGCCCCCGTCTCGCCCATGCGGTCGACGAGCCAGACCTCGGCATCGCCGGGCCTTTCGCCGCGCGCCACGCCGAACCCGGCCTCGCGCAGCGCATGCTCCACCATCGGGGCGCGGTCGGGGTGGCGCGGGGCGAGGATCAGCCGCAGCCCCGGCTGCGCCGCGCGCGCGGCGAGATGCGCCGCGATCACCTCGCGCTCGTCCTCGGCATGGGTCGAGACGGCGGCCCAGAGCGGCGCGCCCGCGAGATCCGCTTCGAGCAGGGCGAGGCGCGCCGGATCGGCGGGCAGGGGGCTGGCCGCGGATTTGAGATCGCCGGGCGCCAGAACGCGCGCGGGATCGAGCCCGAGCGACAGGATTTCCGCGCGCACCGCCTCCGACTGCGCGGTGACGAGATCGAAGCGCGACAGAAGCGCGGCATTGAGCCGGGGCGCGCGGGCGCGCGATTTCGAGGGCCGGGCGTTGAGCAGCGCCAGCGGCACATCCCGCGCGCCGGTCTCCGCCAGCAGCCGGGGCCAGAGATCGCCCTCGACGAAGCAGGCGAGGTCGGGCCGCCAGTGATCGAGGAAGGCCCGCGTCGCGCGGGCGGTGTCGAGCGGCTGGTACTGGTGCAGCGCGCCTTCGATCCGCCGGGCGCGGGCGCCGCCCGTCGTGGTGGTGGTAGTCACGAGAACGGTAAAACCCTCGGCCATCAGGTCGCGCGCGAGATCGGCAATGGAGGCGACCTCGCCCACCGAGGCGGCGTTGATCCAGACGAGCGGGCCTTGGGGGCGGTCGAGCGTGGCGCGGCCCAGCCGCTCGCTCAGGCGGGCTGGAGCTGAGTTCTGGCCGCGATGCACCCGCCGCGCCAGCGCGATCTCGGCCATGCGCGGCAGCGCCCGCGACCCGCCGAACCAGAGCCGCAGCGGCCATGGCGCGGCGCTCATCCCCCGGTGTGGCTCATGTGACGGCTGACCCGGCCCGAAACCTCCTGCCGGTCGTAATCGAAATCATGCCCCTCGGGCTTGAGCGCGATGGCGGCGCGGATCGCGCGCTCCAGCCCGGCATCGCTCTCGCTTTCGCGCAAGGGGCCGCGCAGGTCGGAATGCCCCTCCTGCCCGAGGCATGTGTAGATCTCGCCGGTGCAGGTGACGCGCACGCGGTTGCAGCTTTCGCAGAAATTATGGCTCATCGGGGTGATGAAGCCGACGCGCTGGCGCGTTTCGCCGAGGCGGACGTAGCGCGCGGGCCCGCCGGTGCGGTCGGGCAGGTCGTGCAGGCTGTAGCGTTCCCCGAGGCTGTGGCGCAGCTCCATCAGGTTCCAGTACTGGCCGATCCGGTCCTCGTTGCCGATATCGCCCATCGGCATGACCTCGATGAAGGTCAGGTCCATGTCGCGCGCGGCGCAGAACTCGGTGAGCGTGAACAGCTCGTCCTCGTTGAAGCCCTTGAGCGCGACGGTGTTGATCTTGACCTTGAGCCCTGCGGCGCGGGCGGCGTCGATGCCGTCGAGGACCTGCGGCAGGCGGCCCCAGCGGGTGACGCGGGCGAATTTCTCCTCGTCGAGCGTGTCGAGCGAGACGTTCACCCGGCGCACGCCGGCGGCGTAGAGCTCTTCGGCGTATTTGCCGAGCTGGCTGCCATTGGTGGTCAGCGTCAGCTCTTTCAGCGCGCCGCTGTCGAGATGCCGCGTCATGGCGCGGAAGAATTCCATGATGTTGCGCCGCACCAACGGCTCGCCGCCGGTGATGCGCAGCTTTTCCACACCGAGCCGGATGAAGGAGGAGCAGAGCCGGTCGAGCTCTTCGAGCGTCAGCAGCTCCTTCTTGGGCAGGAACTGCATCTTTTCGGACATGCAGTAGACGCAGCGAAAATCGCAGCGATCGGTGACCGAAACCCGCAGGTAACGGATCGCCCTCGCGAAGGGATCGATCAGGGGCGCTGCGGGGGGGGGAACGGGTGCGACTGTCATGGCCGCAAGGTAGGGGCGGGGCGGTATGTTGGCAAGCGACCTGCCCGCGATCCCGGCGCCGGGGCCATCGCCGGGGCCATCATTGTCCGCAAGGCTGGATCGGCGCTCTTGCCGGAGGAGGTCGCACCGCTATGCTCCGGCGCATGACACGCCTCATTCTCCCCTCCGCCCTCACCGCGCTTGCGCTTCTCTCGGCTTGTGCCGAAGTGCAGCAGGCCAGCGCCCCCGTCGACGCCCCGGCTCCGAGCGCCGCGCCGAGCGCATCGACCGCGCCGCAACCCGCGGTGCAGGCTGCGCCGCCGCCGCCGCCCGCCGCCGCCAGCGCCGAGGCGCTCGACACCACGACGCCCGAGCAGCGCGCCGCCGCCACCGCCGCGCCGGAGCCCGCGGGCGAGCAGGCGCTGGGCACCACGGTGGCCTCGCTGGGCTCTCCCGCCGATCCGGGGCTGTGGATCGAGACGCCGCTGGTCAGCAGCGTGAGCCAGGGCCGGGTCGAGGCGGCGAATGGCAAGTCGGTCAAGCTGGAGCTGCGCCCCTCGGGCGGGGCGGCCGGGTCGGGCAGCGAGATCAGCCTGCCGGCGATGCGGCTTCTCGAAGTGCCGCTGACCGACCTGCCGGAGCTGACGGTCTATCGCGGCTGAGCGATCCGCATGTCGCAAAGGGTGAAAGGGGGGCATGGCGCCCCCCTTTCTCATGTCACTCGACGGTGACGGATTTGGCGAGGTTCCTCGGCTGATCCACGTCGGTGCCTTTGGCCACCGCCGTGTGATAGGCGAGCAGCTGAGCGGGGACCGCGTAGAGGATCGGCGCCCAGAGCGGGTCGATCTCGGGCAGGGTGATCACCTCCCATGTGCCCTCGCCCGCGATGCGCGCGCCCTTGGCATCGGTGATCAGCAGCACCTTTCCGCCGCGCGCCATCACCTCCTGCATGTTCGACACGGTCTTGTCGAACAGCTCGTCATGCGGCGCCATGACGATCACCGGCACATGCTCGTCGACCAGCGCGATGGGGCCGTGCTTGAGCTCGCCCGACGCGTAAGCTTCGGCGTGGATGTAGCTGATTTCCTTGAGCTTCAGCGCGCCTTCGAGCGCGAGGGGGTACATCCGGCCCCGGCCGAGGAACAGGATGTCGCGCGCCTCGGCGAGACCGCGCGAGACGCGCTGGCACTCGGCCTCGATGCTCAGCCCCTGGTCGATCAGCCCGGGGAGTTCGCGCAGGCCCTGAAGATGCGCGGCCAGCTCCGCCTCGTCGATCGTGCCACGCTGGCGGGCGGCCTCGAGCGCCAGCGCGCCGAGCACGAGAAGCTGGCAGGTGAAGGCCTTGGTCGAGGCGACGCCGATCTCGGCGCCCGCGAGGATCGGCAGGGCGATGTCGCTGTCGCGCGCGATCGAGCTCTCGGTGACGTTGACCACCGAGAGGATCTGCGCGCCCTGTCCCTTGGCGTAGCGCAGCGCCGCCAGCGTGTCGGCGGTCTCGCCCGACTGGCTGACGAAGAGCGCGGCGGAGCGGGCCGGGACGGGCGGCTCGCGGTAGCGGAACTCGGAGGCCACGTCGATCTCGACCGGCAGGCGCGCGACCTGCTCGAACCAGTATTTCGCGACGTTGCAGGCGTAGAAGGCGGTGCCGCAGGCCACCAGCGTCAGCCGGTCGATGGCGGTGAAGTCGATGCCCGGCTCGGGCAGGGCGATCGTGCCCTCGGGCGTCAGGTAGTGCCCCAATGCGGCGGCCAGAACGCGCGGCTGTTCGGCGATCTCCTTGGCCATGAAGTGCTTGTGCCCGGCCTTGTCGACCTGCGCGCTCGCCTGGGCGATGCGCTTCTCGGGGCGCGAGACCTCGTGGCCCTGCGCGTCGAAGATCACGGCGCCCGCGCGGGTGATCTCGGCGCGGTCGCCCTCTTCGAGATAGGTGATCCGGTCGGTCAGGTTGCCGAGCGCGATGGCGTCGGAGCCTACGAACATCTCGCCCTCGCCATGGCCGATGGCCAGCGGGCTGCCCTTGCGCGCGGCGATCAGCAGGTCGGGCTCGTCCTCGAACAAGAAGCACAGCGCGTAGGCGCCTTCCAGCTTGGCGATGGTCGCGGCGGCGGCCTCGCGCGGGGGCATCCGCTGGTCGAGGTGGAGCTGGCAGATGAGCGCCACCGTCTCGGTGTCGGTGTCGGTGCTGGTGCCGATGCCGCGGGCGGCCAGTTCCTCGCGCAGCTCGCGGTAGTTCTCGATGATGCCGTTATGGACGACGGCGACCCGCGCGCCCGCATGCGGATGCGCGTTGGCCTCGGTCGGCGCGCCATGGGTGGCCCAGCGGGTGTGGCCGATGCCCGCGAGACCGCGCAGCGGCTCGTGCACCAGCCTGTCCGACAGGTTCACCAGCTTGCCCACCGCGCGGCGGCGGCCCAAGCGGCCCTCGTCCAGCGTGGCGATGCCGGCGCTGTCATAGCCGCGATATTCGAGCCGACCGAGTGCTTCGACCAGCAGGGGGGCCGCTTCATGCGTGCCCAGGACGCCTACGATTCCGCACATCTCAGTTGTCCTTGCTCTTGGCGGCCTTGGCGGCGCGCAGCTTGTCGAAGAAGCGGGTCGCGAAGCCCGGCTTGTTGGTCTGTTTCGTCCGGCCCACGGCCATGTCGCCCGCGGGCACGTTGTGGGTCACCACCGTGCCCGTGGCCGTCATCGCGCCGTCGCCCAGAGTCACCGGCGCCACCAGCATGGTGTTGGAGCCGATGAAGGCGTCGCGGCCCACGGTGGTGCGGTGCTTGAACACGCCGTCATAGTTGCAGGTGATGGTGCCCGCGCCGACATTGCTGCCCGCGCCGATATCGGCGTCGCCCAGATAGGTCAGGTGATTGACCTTGGCGCCGGTGCCGATCTGCGCGTTCTTGATCTCGACGAAATTGCCGACATGTACCTCCTCGGCCAGCTCGGCACCGGGGCGCAGCCGGGCGAAGGGGCCGACGGTGGCCCCGCGCGAGACGTGGCAGCCTTCGAGATGCGAAAAGGCGCGGATCTTCGCGCCGCTCTCGATCGTCACGCCGGGGCCGAACACGACGTTGGGCTCGATCACCGTGTCGCGGCCCACCGCCGTGTCGCGCGCGAAGGTGACGGTTTCGGGCGCGGGCAGGGTGACGCCGTCCTCCATGACCTCGCGGCGGATGCGCGTCTGGAAGGCGGCTTCGGCGGCGGCCAGCTCGGCGCGGGTGTTGATGCCCAGCGTCTCGGCCTCGTCGCAGCGCACCACCTCGGCCGAAAGCCCCGCCTCGCGGGCGAGGCCGACGACGTCAGTGAGGTAGTATTCACCGGAGGCGTTGTCGTTGCACACCCGGTCGAGCAGGGAGAACAGCGTGTCGCGGTCGGCGGCGATGACGCCGGAATTGCACAGGGTGATGGCGCGGATGGCCTCATTGGCATCCTTGAACTCGACGATCCGATCGAGCGCGTCGCCCGTCGTCACGAGACGACCGTAGCGGCCTGGATCGGCGGCCTCGAAGCCGAGCACGACCACGTCGGCGCGGGCGCGGGCCGCGAGCATCGCCTCCAGCGTGTCGGGCCGGATGAAGGGCGTGTCGCCATAAAGCACGATCACGTCGCCCGAAAAGCCCTCCAAGGCCGCGCGGGCCTGTTGCACGGCATGGCCGGTGCCGTCCTGGCTCTCCTGGCGCACGGTGACGATGCCTTCGTCGAAGCGGCTCGCGGCGCGCTCGACCGCCTCGGCCCCGTGCCCGGCAACGACGATCATCCGCTCGGGCTCGAGCGCCATGCCCGCCGCCATAGCGTGGTGCAGAAGCGGCGACTGGCCGATCTCGTGCAGGACCTTCGGCAGGTCCGAGTTCATCCGCGTGCCCCGGCCCGCGGCCAGGACGATCAGTGCCGTGTTCATCACTGCCCCTCTTGTTGCTTGATCCGCCTTCTACTAGCCGCATCATGGGGCACAAGCCTATGGGCCCATCAATTACCGCTACGCATTATTACAAGGGAGCCGCCCATGCGCGCCGTGATCTTCGACCTCGACGGCACCCTCGCCGAGACCAGCGGCGACCTGATCGCCGCCGCCAACCGCTGCTTCGACGATCTCGGCCTCGGCCCGCTGCTCGACCCGCGCGAGGATGCGGCGACCGCGATGCATGGCGCGCGGGCCATGCTGCGGCTGGGGCTGAGCCGGGTGGGGGAGGTCGAGGAGGCCGAGGTCGACCGGCAATATCCGCGGCTGCTCGCCTATTACGAGGAAGAGATCGACCGGCATTCGACGCTGTTTCCCGGCGCGATGGAGGCGATCGCGGAATTGAAGGCGCTCGGCCACCCGGTGGCAATCTGCACCAACAAGCCCGAGGCGCTGGCCGAAAAGCTTCTGGCCCGGCTCGGCGTGCGCGAGCATTTCGTCTGCCTCGTCGGGGCCGACACGCTGAAGATGCGCAAGCCCGACCCCGAATGCCTGCGCGAGACGGTGCGCCGCGCCGGCGGCGATCCGGCGCATTGCGTGCTGGTGGGCGACACCGAGACCGACCGCATCACCGCGCGGGCGGCGGGGGTGCCGTCGATCCTCGTGCGGTTCGGCCCCAATGGCCACCGCACCGCCGACCTGCACCCCGAGGCGCTGATCGGGCATTACGACGAGCTGGTCGAGGCGGTGCGGGCGCTGGGCTGACGATCCCGCGGGGCGTCATTGCGCCGCGTCGGTGTCGTAGAGCGGGATGGTCGAGAGCGACATCTTGGCCGAGCCCTGCGTCAGCTCGCTGCCATGGGCGAGATAGATCAGCACCTGATTGGTCTCGTCGTAGATGCGGCTGATGCGGATCGTCTTGAGGATGATCGACCGGCTTTCGCGGAACACGGATTCGCCATCGCGCGAGCGGTCTATGTCGCCCAGCGTGATCGGCCCGGTCTGGCGGCAGTCGATCGAGGCGTTGGACGGGTCCTCGAACCAGTTGCCCTGGCTCAGCCGGTCGATCATCGAGCGTTCGAAATAGGCGATATGGCAGGTCACGCCCTCGACCTTGGGATCGGGAATCGCTTCGACGATCACGTCGTTGCCGACCCAGTCGACGCCGACCTTGCCGACCACCTCGGCCTTCGAGGTTGCGGGGAAAAGGGCGAGGGCGAGCGCCGTCAGGCGAAGAAGATGTCTCATGCGCGGCCAACGCCGGTCCCGCGCCGGGGTTCCCGCGCTTGACCGCCCGGGCGGGCGAGCCAGTATCCGGGACCGGAGGGAAAGGAGCCTGCGCATGGAGTCCGTCTGGAATTTCGGGGCAGAGGACGGGGTGCTGCATCACCACTTCGCCTGGCTGGTCGAGGGGCTCGATTGGACGGCGGCGATCATCGATCTCGGCGCCATCGCGCTCTTGCTGATCGGCGCGCTGCGCTTCATCGCGGGCGTTGCCTGGGCCGAGACCCGGCGCGACAACGCCACGCGGGTGCAGGGCATGAACCGCGAGCGGATCGAGCTGGGGCGCTACATCCTTGCCGGGCTGGAGCTGTTCATCGTCTCCGACATCATCCACACCGCGCTCAGCCTCGCCATGGCGGATCTGCTGTTTCTCGGCCTGCTGGTGGTCATCCGCTCGCTCATCTCCTATTTTCTCGACCGCGAGCTGGAGCAGCTCAAGCACGAGCTGCACGAGCAGGGGGGGGCGGGTTGAGCCCCTTTTCGCGCGCATCGGACGCCCGCGCCGGGTGCCAAGGCTCGGTTGACCCTTCCCCGACCGGGGTTTATGGATCGCGCAACGACCGACAGCTCCCGCGCGAAAGGACCCGACGTGGAACTGCTTCTTGCGGAATACCTTCCGATCCTGATTTTCCTCGGCCTGGCCATCGGCCTGGGCGCCATCCTGATCCTCGCCGCCGTGGTGCTGGCGGTGCGCCGGCCCGACCCCGAGAAGGTCTCGGCCTATGAATGCGGCTTCAACGCCTTCGACGACGCGCGGATGAAGTTCGACGTGCGGTTCTACCTCGTCTCGATCCTGTTCATCATCTTCGATCTCGAAGTGGCCTTCCTGTTCCCGTGGGCGGTGGCCTTCGGCGAGGTGTCGATGATGGCCTTCTGGTCGATGATGGTGTTCCTCGGCGTGCTGACCATCGGTTTCGCCTATGAATGGAAGAAGGGAGCTCTCGAATGGGAGTGATGACCGGCGCCAACACCGCGGGGGCCGACCGCGAGGTCGCCACGCAGAATCTCAACCGCGAGCTGACCGACAAGGGCTTCCTCGTCACCTCGACCGCGGACATGATCAACTGGGCGCGCACCGGCAGCCTGCACTGGATGACCTTCGGCCTCGCCTGCTGCGCGGTCGAGATGATGCATTCCTCGATGCCGCGCTACGATCTCGAGCGTTTCGGCACCGCGCCGCGCGCCTCTCCGCGCCAGTCCGACCTGATGATCGTCGCGGGCACGCTGACCAACAAGATGGCCCCGGCGCTCAGGAAGGTCTATGACCAGATGCCCGAGCCGCGCTACGTGATCTCGATGGGCTCCTGCGCCAATGGCGGTGGCTACTACCACTACAGCTACTCGGTGGTGCGCGGCTGCGACCGGATCGTGCCCGTGGACGTCTATGTCCCCGGCTGCCCGCCGACCGCCGAGGCGCTGCTCTACGGAATCCTTCAGCTTCAGCGCAAGATCCGCCGCACCGGCACGATCGTCCGCTGACACCCCGCGGGCCTTCGCGCCCGCCAAGACCATATTTTTCGGGGGAATCGCCATGAGCGAGGCACTGAACGACCTGGGCGCGCATCTCGAATCCAAGCGCCCCGACTGCGTGACCGGCTGGGAGGTCGCCTTCGGCGAGCTCACCGTCACCATCACGCCCGAGGCGATCCCCGGTTTCGTCGAGCTTCTCAAGACCGACCCGACCTGCCGCTTCTCGACGCTGATCGACATCACGGCGGTGGACTATCCGGGGCGCGAGAAGCGCTTCGACGTGGTCTATCACTTCCTGTCGATGTACCAGAACCAGCGCATCCGCATCCGTGCCGAGCTGCGCGAGGACGAGATGGTGCCCTCGATCATCGAGATCCACCCCTCGTCCAACTGGTTCGAGCGCGAGGTGTTCGACATGTTCGGCATCATCTTCACCGGCCATCCGGACCTGCGCCGCATCCTGACCGATTACGGCTTCCGCGGCTTTCCGCTGCGCAAGGACTTCCCGACCACGGGCTACACCGAGGTCCGCTTCGACGAGGTGCAAAAGCGGGTGGTCTACGAGCCCGTGAAGCTCGTGCAGGAATACCGGCAGTTCGATTTCATGAGCCCCTGGGAAGGGGCGCAATACGTGCTTCCCGGCGACGACAAGGCCGGCGACGCGGGCGCGAAGGGGTAAGCCATGGACGGCACGACCATCAACGCCAAGGGCTTCGAGGACACGAAGACCGGCGAGCAGAAGATCCGCAACTTCAACATCAACTTCGGGCCGCAGCACCCGGCGGCGCATGGCGTGCTGCGGCTCGTGCTGGAGCTCGACGGCGAGATCGTCGAGCGCTGCGATCCGCATATCGGCCTGCTGCACCGCGGCACCGAGAAGCTGATGGAAAGCCGCACCTACCTGCAGAACCTGCCCTATTTCGACCGGCTCGACTATGTGGCGCCGATGAACCAGGAGCATGCCTGGTGCCTTGCCATCGAGCGGCTGACCGGCACGCCGGTGCCGCGCCGCGCCTCGCTCATTCGCGTGCTCTATTCCGAGATCGGCCGCATCCTGTCGCATCTCCTGAACGTCACCACGCAGGCGATGGACGTCGGCGCGCTCACCCCGCCGCTTTGGGGCTTCGAGGAGCGCGAGAAGCTGATGGTGTTCTACGAGCGGGCCTGTGGCGCGCGCCTGCACGCGGCCTATTTCCGGCCCGGCGGCGTGCATCAGGACCTGCCGCCCGAGCTGCTCGACGACATCGAGACCTGGTCGCACGCCTTCCCGAACGTGCTCGACGACATCGACGGGCTCCTGACCGAGAACCGCATCTTCAAGCAGCGCAACGCCGATATCGGCGTGGTGAGCGAGCAGGAGATCCAGGATTGGGGCTTTTCCGGCGTCATGGTGCGCGGCTCGGGCCTTGCCTGGGATCTGCGCCGCGCGCAGCCCTATGAGTGCTACGACGAGTTCGACTTCCAGATCCCGGTCGGCAAGAACGGCGATTGCTACGACCGTTACCTCGTGCGGATGGCCGAGATGCGTGAGAGCATCAAGATCATCCGGCAGGCGATCGAGAAGCTGCGGGCCGAGCCGGGCGACATCCTCGCCCGTGGCAAGGTCACGCCGCCGACGCGGACGGACATGAAGACCTCGATGGAAGCGCTGATCCATCACTTCAAGCTCTACACCGAGGGCTTTCACGTGCCCGCGGGCGAGGTCTATGCCGCCGTCGAGGCGCCCAAGGGCGAGTTCGGCGTCTATCTCGTGGCCGATGGCTCCAACAAGCCCTACCGCGCCAAGTTGCGCGCGCCGGGCTATCTGCACCTGCAGGCGATGGACCACGTGGCCTCGGGCCACCAGCTGGCCGACGTGGCGGCGATCATCGGCACGATGGACATCGTGTTCGGCGAGGTCGACCGCTAAGGGCGCGGACGAGGCAACCGGCCGGTGAAGCACCGGCCCGAGACAGGACGGGGACGTTCCAGGATGACGGCGATGCGGATGACGGTGGCCCTTTTGGGGCTCGGGGCGCTCGGGGCCTGCACGGCCGGCGCGCAGATCGGCAATCTCGGGGCACAGGGGCGCGTCGGCTCGGTCGCCAGCGCCTCCGCGCCCGCCGCCGCGCCGCGTCCCCCCGCCGAGCGCCTGATCGCCGCGATCGAGGCGCAGGGCTGCGCCATCACCGCCGACAACGTCGCGCAGGTGCTGCTCAAGGCCAACCTGACCCAGCAGCAGCTCCTGGAGCTTGGCCCCCAACTGACCGCGCAGGGCCGCGCCGAGGTCACCGATGACGGCACCATCCGGGTGCTGACCGCGAACTGCATCTGAGGGCCGAGGCCCTCCTGACATGATCCGCGCCGCCCGCGAGGGAGGCGCCCAGAACACCGGAACGAGCGAATGCTGCGCAGACTTCACCCCGAACAGCCCGAGAGCTTCGCCTTCACCCCGGCCAACCAGGCCTGGGCCGAGGCGCAGATCACGAAGTATCCCGAGGGGCGGCAGGCCAGCGCCATCATCCCGCTTCTGTGGCGCGCCCAGGAGCAGGAAGGCTGGCTCTCGCGCCCCGCGATCGAGGAAGTCGCGCGGATGCTCGACCTCGCCTATATCCGGGCGCTCGAGGTCGCGACCTTCTACTTCATGTTCCAGCTGCAGCCGGTGGGCTCGGTCGCCCATATCCAGGTCTGCGGCACGCTGTCTTGCATGCTGTGCGGCTCCGAGGATCTGATGAAGGTCTGCCAGGAGAAGATCGCCAAGAAGCCGCATGAGCTTTCGGCGGATGGGCGGTTTTCGTGGGAGGAGGTCGAGTGCCTCGGCGCCTGCGCCAACGCGCCGATGGCCCAGATCGGCAAGGATTACTACGAGGATCTGACCACCGAGCGCCTGTCGGAGATCATCGACGAGATGGCTGCCGGACAGGTGCCGGTGCCCGGCCCGCAGAACGGCCGCTACACCTCCGAGCCGCTCGACAACCTGACCTCGCTGACCGAGGGCGCCGAGAATCGCGATCCGCACAATGCTTCCGTGGCGCTGGCGGTGAAGCTGGGCGACACGATCAAGCGGATCGACGGCACCGAAGAGCCGCTGACCACGCCGTGGCAGCGCCAGGACGACCACGATATCGAGACGCCGCGCGACCCCAAGGAGCCCGAGCCCGCGCATGACCGCCCGGCCGACGCCTCTGGCGTCACCGAGCAGGAGGCCCCGGCCTCGAGCGCGGCCAAGCCCGTCTCCGCCGATTTCCCCGCCGAGGAGCCGCAAAACGCCGTCGATGGCGACGAGACGCCCGAAGGCGGCAAGCCGGTGGCACCCTCGGGCGAGGCCGCGCCCGCGACCGACGCGGACGACACGACCGAAGACAAGACCGGCACCGCCGATCCTGTCGCGCCGGGCGGCGTCTACAACGCGCCCCGGACCCAGGAGCCCGGCGATCCGGCCAAGGACGACAAGACGCCGAAGCGGCCGAAAGACGAGTGATGCTCGGAGCGGCGATCGGATATGAGCGGCGAGGAGGCGGGTTTGCATGGCCCGCGCATCCGTTTGATTCGGCGTCGATCCGTCCTATGACGAAGGGCGGGGCGATCGGCCCCGGCCACTCGGAGGACGCGGCATGAGCAATTGTCGGACCATCACCATCGGCGTCGCTGCCCTGGGCGGCGTCGCGCTGTGGATCGTGCTGGCGCTCGGCGCGCGGGGCTGGTTTTCCTCGCTCCTGATCGCGGCGCTGCTCGCGGTCGCGGCGGCGCTCATCGTCATGGCGCTGGTCTGCCCGGGCATGGAGGCCGAAGCCGAAGCCGCGGGCGAGCCTAAGACGCCGGAGCGGGAGAAGGCCGTGACCGACGCCGCTGCCGATCCGGCTCCGCTTTCCGATGCGGCCAGTGCCGATACCGGGGGGCGTGCGGCCCGGAGCGAAAGCGCGCCCGCGAAAGACGAAGCGCGGTTGAACGACACCGCCGTGCTTGGCGATGACACGGATGCGACCTCCGGCGATGAGACCGGTTCCACGACCGGCGATGCGCCCGATAAGGACGGCTCCGGCGATCTCGGCGAGGAGGTCGCGCGGACCGAGGCGCTCGACCGGGCCGCGGCGCGCCCCGAGACCGTTTCGCCCGACATGCCCGACGGCGTCGCCGCCGATCTGCGCGAGACGCCCGAACTGCTCGACGCGCCGCGCGGCGAGGCCGACGATCTCAAGCGCCTGCGCGGCGTGGGGCCCAAGCTCGAGGACCAGCTCAACCGGCTCGGCGTCTGGCATCTCGACCAGATCGCCTCGTGGTCCGAAGGCGAGGCCGCCTGGATCGACGACCATCTCGAAGGCTTCAAGGGCCGGATCCTGCGCGACGACTGGATCGGCCAGGCCAGAGAGCTGACGGGCAAGCCATGAGCGGTGCCGCGGGACGCAAGGCGGCACTGGTGCTGGCCGGGACGGGCGTGTTCTGGGTGATCGCGGTGTTTGCGGGCAACGCGCTCGATCTGCCGATGCGCTGGCGCGGATTGTTCGACCTGATGGCCCTTGCCGGGTTCGTCATGGGTCTGTGGATGACATATCAAACCTGGCGCGCGCGCCGGGACGACGAAAGGTGAGCCGATGCTCAAGGATCAGGACCGCATTTTCACCAACATCTACGGGATGCACGACCGCACGCTGAAGGGCGCGCGGGCGCGCGGCCACTGGGATGGCACCGGCGACATCATCAAGAAGGGCCGCGACTGGATCGTCGAGCAGATGAAGGCGTCGGGGCTGCGCGGCCGGGGCGGGGCGGGCTTTCCGACCGGTCTGAAATGGTCCTTCATGCCCAAGGAAAGCGACGGGCGGCCCGCCTATCTCGTCGTCAATGCCGACGAATCCGAGCCCGGGACCTGCAAGGACCGCGAGATCATGCGCCATGATCCGCACACGCTGATCGAGGGCTGCCTGATCGCCTCCTTCGCGATGAACGCGCATGCGAGCTACATCTACCTGCGCGGCGAATACATCCGCGAGCGCGAGGCGCTGCAGGCGGCGATCGACGAGTGCTACGATGCGGGCCTTCTGGGCCGCAATGCCGCCGGGTCGGGCTGGGATTTCGATCTCTACCTGCATCACGGCGCGGGCGCCTATATCTGCGGCGAGGAAACCGCGCTGCTCGAATCGCTCGAAGGCAAGAAGGGCATGCCGCGCATGAAGCCGCCATTTCCGGCGGGGGCGGGCCTCTATGGCTGCCCGACCACGGTGAACAACGTCGAATCCATCGCCGTCGCGCCGACGATCCTGCGCCGCGGCGCGGAGTGGTTCGCGGGTTTCGGGCGGCCCAACAACACCGGCACCAAGCTCTTCGCCATCTCGGGCCACGTCAACAAGCCCTGCGTGGTCGAGGAGGAGATGTCGATCTCCTTCAAGGAGCTGATCGACAAGCATTGCGGCGGCATCCGCGGCGGCTGGAAGAACCTCAAGGGGGTGATTCCGGGCGGCTCCTCGGTGCCGGTGCTGCGCGCCGAGACCATGGAAGACGCGATCATGGATTTCGACTGGCTGCGCGAGCAGCGTTCGGGCCTCGGCACCGCCGCCGTCATCGTGATGGACCAGTCGACCGACATGGTGAAGGCGATCTGGCGGCTGTCGAAATTCTACAAGCACGAGAGCTGCGGCCAGTGCACGCCGTGCCGCGAGGGCACCGGCTGGATGATGCGGGTGCTGGAGCGGATGGTGCGCGGCGACGCGGCGGTCGAGGAGATCGAGATGCTGCTCGACGTGACCAAGCAGGTCGAGGGCCACACGATCTGCGCGCTGGGTGACGCCGCCGCCTGGCCGATCCAGGGCCTCATTCGCAACTTCCGCGACGAGATCGAGGACCGGATCAAGGGGCGCGGCGTCGCCGCGACCATCGCCGCGCAATGAGCTGGCGCGACCAGGCGCTGAAGAATTTCGGCGTCTGGCTCGCGGTCTATCCGGCGGTGCTGGTGTCGAGTTACCTGTTCTCGTGGCTCGCGCCGGGCGTGCCCTTGTGGCTGGAGATCCTGATCTCCACCGCCTTCACCGTGCCGCTGATCTCCTATGTGGCGGTGCCCTGGGTCGAAAAGCGCCTCGCCCATGCCAAGGGCGAAACCCCCGCCGAGATGAAGCGCGAGGAGGCCGAGCAGGCCGAGGGCGGTACACGGGGCTGAACACGGGGCTGAACCGGCGGCGATCCGCCGCGGATAACCGCCTCTCCACAGCGTGATATTGAATATCGGGCCTCCGGGTCCAAGGTCTTGTCCAGAAGCGCCGGAGCGGTGGCACGAGCAGCCGCAACCGGCCCGACCGGAGAGACCATTCATGACCATCCCCCATATCGCGCGCACCGCCGCGCTGATCCTCGGCTTCACCATCGCCGCCGGCGCGACCGCGGCGCTGCCGGCGCTGCGCGACAATGCCAAGATCCGCGAGGGGCTGATCTCGACCGCCATCGCCTATGAGATCGGTCGCAAATGCGACGGCATCGACTCGCGCTGGTTCACCGGGATCGCCTATCTCAACTCGCTTCGGAACCACGCCTTCGAACTGGGCTACAGCCGCGAGCAGGTCGCGGCCTTCATCGATAACGAGGCCGAGAAGGACAGGCTCGAAGCCGAGGCGCGCGCGCGTCTGCGCCAGAAGGGCGGGGTCGAGGGCGATTGGGAAAGCTACTGCGCCGTGGGCCGGGCCGAGATGGCGGCAGGCAGCCAGATCGGCGCGCTCTTGAAGTGAGCCGCCCGAGCGGGCGATCATGGGCCGCGGGCGCAGGCGGCGGCCCTTTTGCCGCCCGCGGCCCGAATTTTACCCGATCCGGCGCATGGATGCGTCTGGCATCATGGGACGAGCCGCGCTAGAACCCCCCTCGATCGCAGCCCCCACAGGGGGGCATGCGTCCGACGCGAGGAAAGGGGCGGCCTGCCATGTCCGATTTGCGCAAAGTCAGCATCGACGGAAAGGTCATCGAAGTGCCGGGGGCGATGACGCTCATCCAGGCCTGCGAGACCGCGGGGATCGAAATTCCCCGTTTCTGCTATCACGAGAGGCTGACCATCGCCGGCAATTGCCGCATGTGTCTTGTCGAGGTCGTGGGCGGCCCGCCGAAACCGGCGGCCTCCTGCGCCATGCAGGTCAAGGATCTGCGCCCCGGCCAGGACGGCGCGCCGCCGCAGGTCAGGACCAATTCGCCGATGGTCAAGAAGGCCCGCGAGGGGGTGATGGAGTTCCTGCTCATCAACCACCCGCTCGATTGCCCGATCTGCGACCAGGGCGGCGAATGCGACCTGCAGGACCAGGCGATGGCCTACGGCGTCGACTTCTCGCGCTTCCGCGAGCCCAAGCGCGCGACCGAGGATCTCGATCTCGGCCCGCTGGTCGAGACGCACATGACGCGCTGCATCTCCTGCACCCGCTGCGTGCGCTTCACCACCGAGGTGGCCGGGATCTCCCAGATGGGCCAGACCGGGCGCGGCGAGGATGCGGAGATCACCTCCTATCTCGGCCAGACGCTCGATTCGAACCTGCAGGGCAACATCATCGACCTGTGCCCGGTGGGCGCGCTGGTCTCCAAGCCCTACGCCTTCAACGCCCGCCCCTGGGAGCTGACCAAGACCGAGACCATCGACGTGATGGACGCGCTCGGCTCCTCGATCCGGGTGGACACCAAGGGCCGCAAGGTCATGCGCATCCTGCCGCGCAACCATGATGGCACCAACGAGGAATGGCTGTCGGACAAGGCGCGCTTCGTCTGGGACGGTCTGGCGCGTCAGCGGCTCGACACGCCCTATATCCGCGAGAACGGCAAGCTGCGCAAAGCCGACTGGCCCGAGGCGCTCGCCGCCGCCGCGCGCGCGATGAAGGGCAAGCGCGTCGCCGGTCTCGTGGGCGATCTCGCCCCCGTCGAGGCCGCCTTCGCGCTCAAGCAGCTGGTCGAAGCGCAGGGCGGCGTCGTGGAGTGCCGCACCGACGGGGCGAAGCTGCCCGCGGGCAACCGCTCGGCCTATGTCGGCACCGCGAAGGTCGAGGATCTCGACACCGCCAGGCACATCATGCTGATCGGCACCAACCCCGCCATCGAGGCGCCGGTGCTCAACGCCCGCATCCGCAAGGCATGGCTCGCCGGCGCCAATGTCGGCCATGTCGGCACGCCCGCCGATCTCACCTATGACGCGCAGCACGCGGGCACCGGGCGCAAGGCCCTGTCCGACCTGCTCGGCCATGATTTCGGCGCGGTGCTCGAAGAGCCGTCGGTCGTCGTGGTGGGGCAGGGGGCGCTGACCGGCGCCGATGGCGAGGCGGTGCTCGCCCATGCGATGGAGCTGGCCAACCGCACCAAGAGCAAGCTTCTGGTGCTGCATTCGGCGGCCTCTCGCGTCGGCGCGATGGATGTCGGCGCCACCACCGAGGGCGGCGTCGAGGCCGCGCTTGAGGGGGCGGAAGTGATCTACAACATGGGCGCCGACGAGATCGCGCTGCCCTCGGGGGCCTTCGTGATCTACCAGGGCAGCCATGGCGACCGGGGCGCGCATCGCGCGGACCTGATCCTGCCGGCGGCGGCCTGGGTCGAGGAGCAGGGGCTCTTCGTCAACACCGAGGGCCGTCCGCAGCTGGCGCTGCGCGCGGGCTTCGCGCCGGGGCAGGCCAAGGAGAACTGGGCCATCCTGCGCGCGCTTTCCGCCGAGCTCGACGCGACCCAGCCCTGGAACAGCCTGGCGCAGCTGCGCCAGAAGCTGGTCGAGGCGCATCCGCATCTGGCGCGGATCGACGAGGTGGCCGAGAACGAGTGGCAGCCGCTGGAGCTGGGCTCGCTCGACGAGAGCTTGGGCGATTTCGACAGCATCGTCGCCGAGCACTACCTCACCAACCCCGTCGCCCGCGCCAGCGAACTGATGGGGGAGCTTGCGGGCAAGGCCCGCGCACGTCGGCAGCAGCAGATCGCGGCCGAGTGAGGATGCGCGGCGCGCTCTTCGCGGCCCTCGCGGCCCTGCTCGCCGGCTGCGGCCCGCAGGCCGAGGCGGCCCGGGGGGGCGCGGGCGCTCTCAAGCATGAGGGCGTGGAGACGCGGCTGCTCGACGGCGACCTCGTCAATTTTCACGTCGCGATGAGCGGCGGCGCCGGGGCGGAGGATGTGATCGCCTATGCCGAGTGCGCCGCCGCCCAATACGCCCTGATCCGGGGCTACGGATTTGCCCGGCACGTGCGGACCCAGCTCGATGAATCGGCTGGAAACTGGCGCGCCGATGCTGTTTACACCATCTCGCCGGCCCTGCCTGAGGGGCTGCGCACGATCGATGCCGAAGTCACCGTTCTCAACTGCGGACTGAACGGCATCCCGACGGTCTGAGGGAAGCACCATGGTCGAATTCTTCACCGAAACCAGCATCGGAGCCGTGCTGCTGATCCTCGGTCAGTCTCTGTTGCTGATCGTGCCGCTCCTTGTGGCATTGGCGTTCCTGCTGCTCGTGGACCGCAAGGTCTGGGCCGCGGTGCAGCTGCGGCGCGGGCCCAACGTGGTCGGCCCCTTCGGCATGCTGCAAAGCTTCGCCGATTTCCTGAAATACATCGTCAAGGAAGTGGTCGTGCCCGCGGGCGCCGACCGCTCGGTCTTCTTCCTCGCGCCGATGATCTCCTTCGTCATGGCGGTGATCGCCTGGGCGGTGATCCCCTTTGCCGATGGCTGGGTGCTCGCGGATCTGAACGTGGCGCTGCTTTACGTCTTCGCCGTCTCCTCGCTCGAGGTCTATGGCGTGATCATGGGCGGCTGGGCCTCGAACTCGAAATATCCCTTCCTCGGCTCGCTGCGCTCGGCCGCGCAGATGATCTCCTACGAGGTCTCGATCGGCCTGATCATCGTCGGCGTGATCATCTCCACGGGCAGCTTCAACTTCGGCGCCATCGTCGCGGCGCAGGATGGCGATTTCGGCCTGTTCAACTGGTACTGGCTGCCGCATTTCCCGATGCTGTTCCTGTTCCTGATCTCGGCCATGGCCGAGACCAACCGCCCGCCCTTCGACCTGCCGGAAGCCGAATCCGAGCTCGTCGCCGGCTACCAGGTGGAATATTCCTCCACGCCCTTCCTGCTGTTCATGATCGGCGAATACGTGGCCATCGTGCTGATGTGCGCGCTGGTGTCGCTGATGTTCTTCGGCGGCTGGCTGTCGCCCATCCCCGGCCTGCCCGACGGCGTGGTCTGGATGGTCCTCAAGATGTTCTTCGTCTTCCTCATCTTCGCGATGGTGAAGGCGATCACCCCGCGCTACCGCTACGACCAGCTGATGCGGCTGGGCTGGAAGGTGTTCCTGCCGCTGTCGCTCGCCTGGGTCGTGATCGTTAGCTTCCTTGCGAAATTCGAAGTCCTCGGCGGGTTCTGGGCCCGCTGGCCCATGGGAGTCTGAGCATGACGCAGATCGACTATACCCGCGCCGCCAAGTATTTCCTGCTGCAGGATTTCGCCAAGGGCATGAAGCTCGGGCTGAAGTACTTCTTCGGCTCCAAGGCGACCGTGAACTACCCGCATGAGAAAGGCCCGCTTTCGGCGCGGTTCCGCGGCGAGCACGCGCTGCGCCGCTACCCTTCGGGCGAAGAGCGCTGCATTGCCTGCAAGCTGTGCGAGGCGATCTGCCCCGCGCAGGCGATCACCATCGACGCCGAGCCGCGCGAGGACGGCTCGCGCCGCACCACGCGCTACGACATCGACATGACGAAATGCATCTATTGCGGCTTCTGCCAAGAGGCCTGCCCGGTGGATGCGATCGTCGAGGGGCCGAATTTCGAATATTCGACCGAGACGCGCGAGGAGCTCTACTACGACAAGGAGAAGCTGCTTGCGAATGGCGACCGCTGGGAAGCCGAGATCGCGCGCAACCTCGAGCTCGACGCGCCCTACCGCTGAGGATCACGACGTGACCGATCAGAACCCCTTCGCGCAGATGATGAAGATGGGCCAGGACTGGGCCCGTCAGATGAATCCCGCGCTCGAGAGCTTCACGCCGAAGGGCTTCGAGCAGCTCTGGCCGACCATGCCCAAGGAGATGATGGAGGCGTTCATGGGGCGCACCCTCAACCCCGAGGGGCTCGACGCCAAGACCCGGCTGCTGCTGACGCTGACCGGTCTGACCATCCTCGGCGCGCAGGCCGAAAGCCAGATCCGCCTCACCGTGCGCCATGCGCGCGAGGCGGGCGCCACCAAACAGGAAATCGCCGAGACCATCGCCCAGGCGGGCATGTTCGGCGGCGTGCCCGCGATGACCAAGGCGATGGAGCTTGCCACCGACGCCATGGGCGAGGACACCGGAAAGGACACCGCACGATGACCGCCGCCGCCATCATCTTCTATCTCTTCGCGCTGTCGACGATCGTCGGCGGGCTGTTCACCGTGATCGCCCGCAACCCGGTGCATTCGGTGCTGTGGCTGATCCTCGCCTTCCTGAGCTCGGCGGGGCTGTTCATCCTCGTCGGTGCCGAATTCGTGGCGCTCCTCCTGGTGATCGTCTATGTCGGCGCCGTCGCGGTATTGTTCCTCTTCGTCGTCATGATGCTCGATGTCGATTTCGCCGAGCTGAAGGCGGAGATGGCGAAATACATGCCGCTGGCGCTGCTGATCGGCGTCGTTCTGCTGATGCAGCTGGCGCTGGCCTTCGGCGTCTGGGACTACTCCGAGGGCTATGACGAGCGCCTCGCCGCGCCCTTCGTCCTCGACGTGGAGAACACCCAGCTTCTCGGCCTGCTGATCTATGATCGCTACATCCTGCTGTTCCAGCTCGCGGGCCTCGTGCTGCTTGTAGCGATGATCGGCGCGATCGTGCTGACGATGCGGCACCGCAAGGACGTGAAGCGCCAGGACATCCTGGCGCAGATGTACCGCGATCCGGCCAAGGCGCTGGAGATGAAGGACGTGAAGCCCGGCCAGGGCCTCTGATAGACCGCGAACGGGCAAGAGCCCGGAGGGACACTGATGGACGCTTATCTCGCTGAAGCCCCGATAGGGCTCGAACATTATCTCACCGTGGCGGCGGCGCTGTTCGTCATCGGCATCTTCGGGCTGTTCCTGAACCGCAAGAACGTCATCATCATCCTGATGTCGATCGAGCTGATGCTGCTCGCGGTGAACATCAACTTCGTCGCCTTTTCCGCCTTTCTGGGGGATCTGGTCGGGCAGGTCTTCACGCTCTTCGTGCTGACCGTCGCCGCCGCCGAGGCCGCGATCGGCCTTGCGATCCTCGTCTGCTTCTTCCGGATCCGCGGCTCGATCGAAGTCGAAGACGTCAACGTGATGAAAGGCTGAGGAGACCATGGAAACGATCATCCTCTTCGCGCCGCTCGTCGGCGCGCTCATCGCGGGCTTCGGCTGGCGGCTGATCTCCGAGGCGGGCGCGCAATGGGTCGCGACCTCGCTCGTCGGCCTCGCCGCGCTCTTGTCGTGGATCGTGTTCCTCGGCCATGACGGCCAGATGGAGCAGATCCAGATCCTGCGCTGGATCGAAAGCGGCTCGCTCTCGACCGACTGGGCGATCCGGCTCGACCGGCTGACCGCGATCATGCTGGTGGTGATCACCAGCGTCTCGTTCCTCGTGCATCTCTACAGCTTCGGCTACATGGCGCATGACGAGAACTTCCGCCCCGGCGAAAGCTACCGTCCGCGCTTCTTCGCCTATCTCTCCTTCTTCACCTTCGCGATGCTGGCGCTGGTGACGGCCGACAACCTCGTGCAGATGTTCTTCGGCTGGGAAGGCGTGGGCGTCGCCTCCTACCTGCTGATCGGCTTCTATTTCCGCAAGCCTTCCGCCAACGCCGCGGCGATGAAGGCCTTCATCGTCAACCGCGTCGGCGATTTCGGCTTCCTTCTGGGCATCTTCGGGCTGTTCTTCCTCGCGGATTCGATCCAGCTGTCGGACATCTTCGCCGCTGCGCCCGCGATGGCGCGGATGGAGCTCGAATTCCTCGGCATGGAGTTCCAGGCGCTCGAGATCATCTCGCTGCTGCTCTTCGTCGGCGCGATGGGCAAGTCGGCGCAGCTCTTGCTGCACACCTGGCTGCCCGACGCGATGGAAGGCCCGACCCCGGTCTCGGCGCTGATCCACGCCGCGACCATGGTGACGGCGGGCGTGTTCCTCGTCTCCCGCATGTCGCCGATCCTCGAATTCGCGCCCGACGCCAAGTCGATCATCGTCTTCGTCGGCGCCACCACGGCCTTCTTCGCCGCGACCGTCGGTCTCGTGCAGAACGACATCAAGCGCGTGATCGCCTATTCGACCTGTTCGCAGCTGGGCTACATGTTCGTGGCCGCGGGCTCGGGCGTCTATTCGGTGGCGATGTTCCACCTCTTCACCCATGCCTTCTTCAAGGCGCTCTTGTTCCTCGGGGCCGGCTCGGTCATCCATGCGATGCACCACGAGCAGGACATGCGGAACTATGGCGGCCTGCGCAAGAAGATCCCCTATACCTACTGGGCGATGATGATCGGCACCCTTGCGATCACCGGCGTCGGCGTGCCGCTGACCGCGATCGGCTTCGCGGGCTTCCTCTCCAAGGACGCGATCATCGAAAGCGCCTATGCCGGGGCCACGCCCTATGCCTTCTGGCTCCTGGTGATCGCCGCCGCGATGACGAGCTTCTATTCCTGGCGCCTCATCTTCATGACCTTCCACGGCAAGCCGCGCGGCGACCGCCATGCGCATGACCACGCGCATGAGAGCCCCGGCGTCATGCTGGTGCCGCTCGGCGTGCTGAGCCTCGGCGCGATCTTCGCGGGCATGCTGTGGTACGCGCCCTTCTTCGGCGATCACGCCCGCGTCTCGCAGTATTTCGGCATCCCGACGGCCCATGCCGCGGTCGAAGGCGATGACGGGCATGGCGAGGGCGTCGTCGCCGCCGCCGAAGAGCTGGCCGAGGGCGATCTCGAGCACGCCGCCGAGGCGGTGGCCGAGGACGATGCGGGCCATGCGGCCGGGGTCGACGACCACGCCACGCTCGCCACCATCGCGGCGCCGGGGCAGGGGGCGATCTACATGGCGCCCGAGAACCATGTGCTCGACGAGGCGCACCACGCGCCGGTCTGGGTCAAGATCTCGCCCTTCATCGCGATGCTGATCGGCCTCTCGCTGGCCTACATCATGTATATCCGCCGCCCGGAGCTGCCCGCGCGCCTCGCCGCGAACCAGCGGCCGCTCTACAACTTCCTGCTCAACAAGTGGTACTTCGACGAGCTTTACGACTACGTGTTCGTGCGCCCCGCGCAGGCCATCGGCCGGTTCTTCTGGACCCGCGGCGACGGCAACGTCATCGACGGCGGCATCAACGGCGTGGCGATGGGCATCGTGCCCTTCTTCACCCGCCTCGCCGGCCGCGCGCAGAACGGATACGTCTTTACCTACGCCTTCGCGATGGTTCTGGGCCTCGCCCTGATCCTGACCTGGATGACCTTGGCCGGGGGGGCCGAATAACAGATGGGCAACCTTCTCTCTCTGACCACCTTCATCCCGCTTCTGGGCGCGGGCATCCTCGCGCTGTTCCTGCGCGGCGATGACCATGCCGCGCAGCGCAACGCCAAATGGGTGGCGCTGGCGACCACCGTCTTCACCTTCGCGGTGTCGCTGTTCATCCTCGCGGGCTTCGATCCGGCCGCGCCGGGCTTCCAGTTCGTCGAGGACCGCCAGTGGCTCCTCGGGATGCGCTACAAGATCGGCGTCGACGGCATCTCGCTGCTCTTCGTGATGCTGACCACCTTCCTGATGCCGCTCGTCATCGCCGCCTGCTGGGACGTGACGCACCGGGTCAAGGAATACATGATCGCCTTCCTGGTGCTCGAGACGCTGATGATCGGCGTGTTCGTGGCGCTTGACCTCGTGCTGTTCTACCTCTTCTTCGAGGCGGGCCTCATCCCGATGTTCCTCATCATCGGCATCTGGGGCGGCAAGGACCGCATCTACGCGTCGTTCAAGTTCTTCCTCTACACCTTCCTCGGCTCGATGCTGATGCTGGTGGCGATGGTGGTGATGTTCGCGCAGGCGGGCACGACCGACATCCCGACGCTGATGGCCTACAACTTCTCGTCCGAGACCTTCCCGATCCTCGGGGTGCAGATCGTCGGCGGCGTGCAGACGCTGATGTGGTTCGCCTTCTTCGCCTCCTTCGCGGTGAAGATGCCGATGTGGCCGGTCCACACCTGGCTGCCCGACGCGCACGTGCAGGCGCCGACCGCCGGCTCCGTGGTGCTGGCCGCGATCCTGCTGAAGATGGGCGGCTACGGCTTCCTGCGCTTTTCGCTGCCGATGTTCCCCGTCGCTTCCGACATCTGGGCACCGCTGGTGCTGTGGCTTTCGGCCATCGCCATCGTCTACACCTCGCTCGTCGCGCTGGTGCAAAAGGACATCAAGAAGCTGATCGCCTATTCCTCCGTCGCCCATATGGGCTTCGTCACCGCGGGCATCTTCGCGCTCAATCAGCAGGGCCTCGACGGCGCGGTGTTCCAGATGATCAGCCACGGCTTCATCTCGGGCGCGCTCTTCCTCGGCGTCGGCGTGATCTATGACCGGATGCACACCCGCGAGATCGAGGCTTATGGCGGCCTCGTGAACCGGATGCCGGCCTATGCGGCGGTGTTCCTTCTGTTCACCATGGCCAATGTCGGCCTGCCGGGCACCAGCGGTTTCGTCGGCGAATTCCTGACCTTGATGGGCATGTTCCAGGCCAACACCTGGGTCGCCTTCGTCGCCACCACCGGCGTCATCTTCTCGGCCGGTTACGCGCTCTGGCTCTATCGCCGGGTCGTCATGGGCGATCTGATCAAGGAAAGCCTGAAGTCGATCACCGACATGACCGCCCGCGAAAAATGGATCTTCGCGCCGCTGGTCGTGATGACGCTTCTGCTCGGCGTCTATCCGAGCCTCGTCACCGACATCACCGGCCCGAGCGTCGCCCGTCTGGTGGACCAGGTCGAGGTCGCGGTGGCCGCGCATGGCACCGACAGCGCCATCGCCTCGGCCGTCGCCGCGACGCCGGCACAGCACTAAGGACCAGGACACATGTTCTCACTCGATCTTCAGACCGTCCTGCCCGAGGTGATCCTTGCGGTCTACGCGATGGCAGCACTCATGGCGGGCGTCTACACCACCAAGGACAAGTCCGCCGGCATCCTGATCTGGGCGACGGCGGCGATGTTCGCGCTGATGGCCTTCCTGATCGCCACCCGCGAGGGCACCGATCCGGCCTTCTTCGGCAGCTTCATCGATGACGGCTTCGCGCGCTTCTCCAAGGTGACGATCCTGCTTTCGGCGGCGGTCGTGCTGGTGATGAGCCAGGAATATCTCGCGCGGCGCAACCTGCTGCGCTTCGAATACCCGGTGCTCGTCACGCTGGCGGTGGTCGGCATGATGGTCATGGTTTCGGCCAATGACCTGATGGTGCTCTACATGGGCATCGAGCTGCAGTCGCTCGCCATGTATGTCGTGGCCTCGCTGCGCCGCGACAGCGAGAAATCGACCGAGGCCGGCCTCAAGTATTTCGTGCTGGGCGCGCTGTCCTCGGGCCTGATGCTCTACGGCGCCTCGCTGGTCTACGGCTTCGCCGGCACCACGCAGTTCGAAGGGATCTTCATCGCCACCGCGCTCGAGGTGCCGCTCGGCCTCCTGTTCGGCCTCGTCTTCCTGCTGGTGGGCTTCGCCTTCAAGGTCTCGGCCGCGCCGTTCCACATGTGGACGCCCGACGTCTACGAGGGCGCGCCGACGCCGGTCACCGCCTTCATGGCGACCGCGCCCAAGATGGCCGCCATCGCGCTCTTCGCCCGCGTCGTCTTCGACGGCTTCGGCGGCGTGGTCGGCGACTGGCAGCAGATCGTGGCCTTCCTGTCGGTGGTCTCGGTGTTCTGGGGCGGCTTCGCCGCGATCGGCCAGACCAACATCAAGCGGATCATGGCCTATTCCTCGATCGCCCATATGGGCTTCGCGCTGATGGGCCTCGCCTCGGGCACCGTCTTCGGCGTGCAGGCGATGCTGATCTACATGGCGATCTACGTCACCATGAACATCGGCACCTTCGCCTTCATCCTGTCGATGGAGCGCGACGGCCGGCCGGTCACGGACATCAACGCGCTGCACATGTATTCGCGCTATGCGCCGATGCGGGCGCTGGCGATGCTGGTGCTGCTGTTCAGCCTCGCGGGCGTGCCGCCGATGGTCGGCTTCTTCGGCAAGCTCTACGTGCTGCGCGCGGCCTATGAGGGCGGCCTCACCTGGCTCGCCATCCTCGGGGTGATCGCCAGCGTGATCGGTGCGTTCTACTACCTGCGCATCGTCTACTACATGTATTTCGGCGAGGAGCGCGAGGCGCTCGACACCGGCACCTCGCCGCTCCTGTGGGGCGTGCTGATGGCCTCGGCGGCGGTGATGGTGTTCGGGGTGATCAACCTCTTCGGCATCGAACCTCTGGCCGCGGCCGCGGCGGCGACCCTTGTCAACTGACGCCACCGCCCGCGGGCTCTGGCCCGAGGGGTGGGAGCGGGTGGTGCTCGACACCACCGACAGCACCATGGCCGAGGCCGCGCGTCGCGCGGCCTCGGGTCTTGCCGGGCCCACATGGATCATGGCGCATGAGCAGACGGCTGGCCGGGGCCGCCGGGGCCGCGATTGGGCGAGCGAGGCGGGCAATCTCGCCGCCACGCTGGTCTACCGCCCCGAAGCCACCCCCGCCGAAGCCGCGCGCCGCAGCTTTCTTGCCGCCGTGGCGCTGTTCGAGGCGCTGGCGATCCACGTGGACCGCACGCGGCTGTCGCTCAAATGGCCGAACGACGTGCTGATGGATGGTGGCAAGGTGGCGGGCATCCTGCTGGAGAGCGCCGGGCAGGGGCCTTTCGTCGACTGGCTCGCCATCGGCATCGGGGTGAATCTCGCCTCCGCGCCGGGGGACGTGCGCGATGCGGCCTTCCCGCCGGTCGCGCTTGCCGATGACGGCGGGCCGAAGGTCGATGCGGAGGAGTTCCTGACCCATCTGGCCGACGCCTTCGCCACGCAGGAGGGCAAGCTCGACGCCTTCGGTTTCGGCCGCATCCGCGAGGACTGGTTGCGCCACGCCGCCCGGCTGGGCGAGGTGATCGTGGCGCGCACCGGCACGGAGGAGATCACCGGCGTGTTCGAGACGATCGACGAGGCGGGCAACCTGATGCTGCGCACGCCCCAAGGCACACGCGCGATCAGCGCCGCGGACGTGTTCTTCCAAGAGGGGCAATGATGCTTCTGGCCATCGACTGCGGCAACACCAACACCGTGTTCTCGATCTGGGACGGCACCGAGTTCGTCGCCACGTGGCGCACCTCGACCGAATGGCAGCGCACGGCGGATCAATATTACGTCTGGCTCTCGACGCTGATGACGATGCGCGGGATCGAGGCGGAGATCGACGAGATGATCGTCTCCTCGACCGTGCCGCGCGTGGTGTTCAACCTGCGCGTCCTCGGGGACCGTTACTTCAACTGCCGCCCGCTGGTGGTGGGCAAGCCCGATTGCCGCCTGCCGGTGACCCCGCGCGTCGATGCGGGCACGCAGGTGGGGCCCGACCGGCTGGTCAACACCGTCGGCGCATGGGACCGGCATGGCGGCGATCTCGTCGTGGTGGATTTCGGCACGGCGACGACCTTCGACGTGGTCGATACCGATGGCGCCTATGTCGGCGGGGTGATCTCGCCGGGCGTGAACCTGAGCCTCGAGGCGCTGCACCAGGCCGCCGCCGCGCTGCCGCATGTCGATGTGAGCAAGCCCGAGAAGGTGATCGGCACCAACACGGTGGCCTGCATGCAATCGGGCATCTTCTGGGGCTATGTGGGCCTCGTTCGCGGCATATGCGACCGCATCAGGACGGAGCGCGACCGATCCATGCGGATCATCGGAACCGGGGGGCTTGCGCCCCTGTTCGCGCAGGGCGACATGCTCTTTGACGACATCGAAGAAGACCTCACGATGCACGGGCTGACCGTCATCCACAGATACAACAAGGAGACCGCATGAGCGGCGAAAGACTGATCTACCTTCCTCTCGGCGGCGCCGGCGAGATCGGCATGAACGCTTATGTCTACGGCTACGGCAAACCGGGGCAGGAACGGCTGATCGTCGTCGACCTCGGCGTGACCTTCCCCGACATGGACACGACGCCGGGCGTCGACCTGATCCTGCCCGACATCTCGTGGCTGGAGGCGCGCAAGGACCGCATCGAGGCGATCTTCGTGACCCACGCGCATGAGGACCATGTCGGCGCGGTCGGCCATTTCTGGAAGCGTCTCGGCGCGACCATCCATGCCCGCAAGTTCACCGCCGCCATCGCGCGCCACAAGCTCGACGAGCACGGCGCGCCCGACAGCGTGCTCAACGTGGTCGAGCCCTGGCCCGCCGTGGTCGAGGCCGGGCCCTTCAAGGTCGGCTTCGTGCCGATCAGCCACTCGATCCCCGAAAGCTCCGGCCTCGTGATCGACAGCCCCGAGGGCCGGGTGCTGCATTCGGGCGACTTCAAGGTCGACCACACCCCCGTCGTGGGCGAGCCCTTCAACCCCGACCTCTGGGCCGAAGTGTCCAAGGGCGGCGTCAAGGCGCTGGTCTGCGATTCGACCAACGTCTTCTCGCCGCTGCCGGGCCGCTCGGAGGCGACGCTGGCGCCCGAGATCGAGAAGCTGATCGCGGCGCAGCCGGGCATGGTCGTGGCGACGACCTTCGCCTCGAACGTGGCGCGCCTCAAGACCATCGCCATCGCCGCCGACCGCGCCGGGCGCACCGTCTGCCTTCTGGGCCGCGCCATGCGCCGCATGGTCGAGACGGCGACCGAATGCGGCCTGCTGCACGGCTTTCCCAAGACCGTCGGCCCCGAAGAGGCGGCTTCGATCCCGCGCGAGAACCTGCTGCTGCTCGTCACCGGCAGCCAGGGCGAGCGCCGCGCCGCCAGCGCCCAGCTGGCGCAGGGCTCCTATCTCGGCCTGAAGCTGCAGGAGGGCGACAGCTTCCTGTTCTCCTCGCGCACCATCCCGGGCAATGAGCGCGGCGTGATCAAGATCATGAACCAGCTCTCCGAGAAGGGCGTGGACGTGATCGAGGACACGCATGGGCTGTTCCACGTCTCGGGCCACGCCAACCGGCCCGACCTGCAGCTTCTGCACGACATCGTGCGCCCGCAGTTCCTCGTGCCGATGCATGGCGAGCATCGTCACCTGCGCGAGCATGTGAAGCTCGGGCTCGAGCGGGGCCTTCCGGGGATCGTCGCGGTCAACGGCATGATGCTCGACCTGTCGGGCAACGCGCCGAAGGTGGCCGAATACATCGACACGGGCCGCAGCTATCTCGACGGTTCGGTGATGATCGGCGCGATGGACGGCATCGTGCGCGACCGGATCCGCATGGCGCTCAACGGCCATGTCACGGTGACGATGATCATCGACGAGAATGACGAGCCACTGGGCGATCCGTGGTGCGAGATCATGGGCCTGCCCGAAAAGGGCCGCTCCAAGGCATCGCTGGTGGAGACGTTGGAGGCCGACCTCGCCGCCTTCGTCAACAAGGCGGGTCGCCGGATGCTGCGCGACGAGGACAAGCTCGACCGCGAATTGAAGCGCATCGCGCGCTCGACCACGCAGGCCGAGACCGGCAAGAAGCCCGAGGTCAATGTGGTGGTCAGCCGGTTGAGCTGATCCCTTGACCGGGGCGGGGCTTGTGGCTTCGCCCCCGGCAATGCCGGGACAGAACGCAAGAAGGGGAGCCGCGAGGCTCCCCTTTTTCATGCGTGGCGACCGCCGGGATCGCCGTTTCGAATGGCGGTCGGGCCGGAGCGAGCTTCTCGTGCCGCCCCCGGCCGACCCGCGCTTCAGCTGGCGCGCCGCTCCTCGAAGCTCTTGGCGATGAAGGCGGGCGTATCCTCGCCCATGCCGACGACGTCCTCGTCGCGCGCCTCGTTGCGGCGGCGGTCGCGGCCGCCCCGGTTGCGGTCGTTGCCACGGGCTTCGCCGCGCTTCGGCTCGCTTGCGGGTTCGGCGGCGGGCTTGGGCTCGGCCTCGGGTTTCGGCTCCGTCTTTGCCTCGGGCTTGGCTTCGGCCTTCGGCTCGGGCTTCGTTTCCGCCTTCGGCTGGGGCTTCGTTTCCGCCTTCGGCGCGGGCTTGGCTTCCGCCTTCGGCTCGGCTGCCGCGGCGCTCTTGTCCTCGGGCCTGGCCTCGTCGCGGCTGCGCGAACGGGTCCGCGAGCGGGTCCGGCGCGGGCGCTCTTCCTCGTTCGCCGCCTCCGCCACGGGGGCCTCGGCGGGGGCGGGCTTGGCGCCCTTGGGATCTTCGAGGCGCGGGATCGTGTTCTGCACCAGCCGCTCCACGTCTTCGAGGTTCTTCTCGTCGCGCGGGTTGCAGATCATGATCGCGCTGCCCTTGCGGCCCGCGCGGCCCGTCCGGCCGATCCGGTGCACGTAATCCTCGGCGTGGCTCGGCACGTCGAAGTTGAACACATGGCTCACCGCCGGCACGTCGAGGCCGCGCGCGGCCACGTCGGAGGCCACGAGGATCTTCACCTCGCCCGCGCGAAAGCCGTCTAGCGTGCGCGTGCGCTGGCTCTGGTCGAGATCGCCATGGATCGGCTCGGCGTTGTAGCCATGCTTCTTGAGGCTCTTGGCCACCGCGTCCACGTCCATCTTGCGGTTGCAGAAGATGATCGCGTTGGTGCAGCTCTCGCCCTCGGCATCGATCAGGCGGCGCAGCAGCGCGCGCTTTTCCGAGCCTTCGCGGTCCTTGCGGCTGGCGCGGAACATCACCACGCCCTGCTTGATGTTCTCGCCCGTGGTGGCGGCGCGGGCCACTTCGATCTTTTCGGGGTTCGACAGGAAGGTGTTGGTGATCCGCTCGATCTCGGGCGCCATGGTGGCCGAGAAGAACAGCGTCTGCCGGGTGAAGGGCGTCAGGCCGAAGATCCGCTCGATATCGGGAATGAAGCCCATGTCGAGCATGCGGTCGGCCTCGTCCACGACCATGATCTGCACGCCGGTGAGCAGCAGCTTGCCGCGCTCAAAATGGTCGAGCAGGCGGCCCGGCGTGGCGATCAGCACGTCGACGCCCTTGTCGATCAGCGCGTCCTGCTCCTTGAAGGACACGCCGCCGATCAGCAGCGCCTTGGTGAGCTTGGTGTGCTTGGCATAGGTGTCAAAGTTCTCGGCCACCTGCGCCGCAAGCTCGCGGGTGGGGCAGAGCACGAGGGAGCGCGGCATCCGCGCGCGGGCGCGGCCGCGGCCCAGAAGCGTGATCATCGGCAGCGTGAAGCTCGCCGTCTTGCCGGTGCCGGTCTGGGCGATGCCCAGCACGTCGCGGCCTTCGAGCGCGGGCGGAATCGCGCCCGCCTGGATCGGCGTCGGCGTCTCATAGCCGGCTTCGGCGATCGCCTTGAGCACCTTGGGGTCGAGATTGAGATCGTTGAACTGGGTCATGTGAGCCTTTCGAGACTGCGGCACCGATTGGCCGCAGGAGCAGGCGCGGCCCGCCCGGCCGGATTGCCGGGGCGTTCGACTTGGCCTCGCCTTATGCCGAATGAGGCCCGAGGTCAAGTTTCGCACGGAACGCGCCCGCGCCGGGCGGCGTTTCGCCAGAATGCCCCGCGCGACGGGGCCCAATCGCAAGGGAGACCCGCATGATCAACAAGCACGGCACCGCCCATTGGAGCGGCGGCATCAAGGAAGGCGGCGGCGAAATCTCGACCCAGACCGGCGTCCTGAAGGATCAGGCCTACGGCTTCAACGCCCGGTTCGAGGGCGGCCCCGGCACCAACCCCGAGGAGCTGATCGGCGCGGCCCATGCGGCTTGCTACGCCATGGCGCTGTCGCTGGAGCTGGGCAAGCAGGAGCTGACCGCCGATGACATCGACGTGAAATCCACCGTCTCGCTCGAAAAGGTGGGCGAGGGTTTCGAGATCACCAAGATCCATCTCGACGTGACGGCGAAGATCTCCGGCGCCTCCGAAGAGCAGTTCCGCGCCGCCGCCGAAGCCACCAAGACCGGCTGCCCGGTGTCCAAGGTTCTCAAGGGCGCCGAGATCAGCATGGACGCCAAGCTGGTCTGACGCGCCTGCTCCAAGCGGAATGCGAAAAAGGCGGCCCCCGGGGGCCGCCTTCTTGCTGTCTCAGACCATCATTTCCTTGGTCGCGGTCAGCCGGATCTCGGGGTGGTCGCGCTCGACCCGGTCGATGTCCCACTGCATCCGGGTGAGGTAGACGAGATCGCCGTCATTGTCGGTGGCGACGTGCTGCTTGTTCTTGGCGGCAAAGGCCTCGACCGCGGCCTTCTCGCCCGCCATCCAGCGCGCAGAGGTGAACTGCGACGGCTCGAACCGCACGGGCAGCCCGTATTCCATCTCGATCCGGCTGGCGAGCACCTCGAATTGCAGCGCGCCGACCACGCCGACGATGAAGCCCGAGCCGAAGGTCGGCTTGAACACCTTGGCCGCACCTTCCTCGGCGAACTGGCTGAGCGCCTTGTCGAGATGCTTGGCCTTCATCGGGTCGCCCGCGCGGCAGGTCTGCAACAGCTCGGGCGCGAAGGAGGGGATGCCCGCGACGCGCAGCATCTCGCCCTCGGTCAGCGTGTCGCCGATGCGCAACTGCCCGTGGTTGGGGATGCCGATGATGTCGCCGGCCCAGGCCTCGTCGGCAAGCTCGCGGTCGGAGGCGAGGAACAGCACCGGGTTCGAGATCGCCATGGTCTTCCTGGTGCGGACATGGGTGAGCTTCATGCCGCGCTCGAAATGCCCCGAGGCCATGCGCACGAAGGCGACGCGGTCGCGGTGCTTGGGGTCCATGTTGGCCTGCACCTTGAAGACGAAGCCCGCGACCTTGCCCTCCTCGGGCGCGATCTCGCGCGGCTGGGCCTTTTGCACCTGCGGCTCGGGGCCGTAGGTGCCGATGCCCTCCATCAGCTCGCGCACGCCGAAGCTGTTGATCGCGGAGCCGAACCAGATCGGCGTCATGTGGCCTTCGAGCACGGATTTCGGGTCGAGCGCGGGCAGAAGCTCGCGCGCCATCTCGACCTCCTCGCGCAGCTTGTCGAGCAGATGCGGCGGCACGTGTTCGGCGATCTTCGGGTCATCCAGACCGTCGATGGCGATGCTTTCGGCGACGCGGTTGCGGTCGGCCCGGTCGATCAGCTCCAGCCGGTCGCGCAGGAGATCGTAGCAGCCGAGGAACTCGCGCCCGACGCCGATCGGCCAGGAGGCCGGGGTCACGTCGATGGCGAGGTTCTCCTGAATCTCGTCGATGATCTCGAAGGTGTCGCGGCTTTCGCGGTCCATCTTGTTGCAAAACGTCAGGATCGGCAGGTCGCGCAAGCGGCAGACCTCGAACAGCTTGCGGGTCTGGCTTTCCACGCCCTTTGCCCCGTCGATCACCATCACCGCCGCGTCCACCGCCGTCAGCGTGCGGTAGGTGTCCTCGGAGAAATCCGAGTGGCCGGGCGTGTCGACGAGGTTGAAGCGGAAATCCTTGAAATCGAAGGACATGGCCGAGGCCGAGACCGAGATGCCGCGATCCTTCTCCATCTGCATGAAGTCCGAGCGGGTGCGCCGCGCCTCGCCCTTGGCGCGGACCTGTCCGGCCATCTGGATCGCGCCGCCGAAGAGCAGGAACTTCTCGGTCAGCGTCGTCTTGCCGGCATCCGGGTGCGAGATGATCGCAAAGGTCCGGCGGCGGGCGATTTCGGGCGGGAGGGCGGGGCGGTTGTCCATGCGCGCGCTATAAAGCCTGCGCGCGGGCGGGGCAATCGCCCCCCGCGCGGGATCACAGCCCGGAGGCGCGGCGCAGCAGGGCGACGGCATCCGAGCCCGAGAGCAGCGTCTCGGACACCTCGTAGGAGAGATGCTGCGGCGTGGCGTGGCGGGCGATGCCTTCGGGCACGGCCCCCCGCGTGCGGTGATCGACCAGCAGCGATTCCGCCGCGATCCCCTCGGCATAGACGATCTGGTGATCGTCGAAGACGAGCTGGAAGTAGTCCGCGAAGCCGCCCTCGCTCTGGATCACCGTGTCGCCGTTGATCAGGTGGCGCACCCGCACCATCAGCTCGGCCCGCCCGGCGCGCAGGTGATCCTCGCGCTGCCAGACGAAGATCCGGTGATCGGGGCTGAGCCAGAGGTCGCGGGCGTTGTGCAGGGCGCCTTCGCGGATCAGCACCGGGGCAAAGCGCCCCGTCGCGCGCAAGGTGGTCTGCCCGACCCAACGCAGCACCTGCGGGCCGTCATCGCGCGTCAGGATGCGGTCGCCGGGCGCGAGCCGCTCGACCGGCACCTGCGCGCCGCTGGCCATCGCGATACGGGTGCCGCGGGTGAAGGAGACGCAGGCGATCTCGGCCAGCCGGGCGGTGCCGGCGTGCCGGTCGATCCCGACAAGGCGGTAATCCTCCCCCTGCTCCAGCCGCCCCAGCGGCAGGAGGTAGACCGCCTGCGCCGTGTCGGCCTCGACCTCGACCAGCACGATGGCCTCGCTGGTCGTGCCGTCGCGCGCCATCAGCGTCAGGCAGCTGTCGAGATGCAGCCGCCGGCCCGCCCGGCCATCGGCCGCGCCGGAGACGACCTGAAAGGCGCCGCCCGGCATCGCGCGCAGCTTCAGGCGCCGCGCGGGGCCGGCGGCCTCGACGCGGTAGAGGTCGTCGGGGACCAGCTCGTCGGCAAAGCTGAGCGGATCGCCCTGCGCCACGCCCTGCGCCACGCGCAGATCCGCCGCGTCGAAGACCGCCAACTGCTGGGTTTCGCTGTCGTAATCCACCTGTTTCCCCGTCATCGCCGCGGACGGCCGATCATTGCCCGGCGGGGGAGCGGATGCTAGGCCTTGGCGGCAATCATGGAGGTATCTGATGGATCTGGGCATCAGGGGCAAACGGGCGCTGGTCTGCGCCTCGTCCAAGGGCTTGGGGCGCGGCTGCGCCGAGGCGCTGGCCGAGGCGGGCGTCGATCTGGTGATGAACGCGCGCGGGCGCGAGGCGCTGGAGCAGGCGGCGCAGGAGATCCGCGACCGCTTCGGCGTCACGGTGACCACCGTGGCCTGCGACGTGACCACGCCCGAGGGGCAGGAGCAGCTGATCGAGGCGGCGCAGGGCGTCGACATCCTCGTCACCAATGCGGGCGGCCCGCCGCCGGGCATGTGGACCGACTGGGACCGCGAGGATTTCATCCGCGCGCTCGATGCCAACATGCTGAGCCCGATCGCGCTGATCAAGGCGCTGGTGCCCGGCATGATGGAGCGCGGCTGGGGCCGGGTGGTCAACATCACCTCGCAATCGGTGAAATCGCCCATCCCGCAGCTCGGCCTGTCGAACGCGGCGCGCGCGGGGCTGACCGGCTATGTCGCGGGCACCTCGCGGCAGGTCGCGCCCTCGGGCGTCACCATCAACAACCTGCTGCCCGGCATCCACGACACCGATCGCGCCGCGTCGCTCGATGATGGCGTCTCGAAGAAGGAGGGCATCAGCGCCGGGGACGCGCGCAAGAAGCGCGAGGCGAGCATCCCGGCCCGGCGCTACGGCACGCCGGCCGAGTTCGGCGCGACCTGCGCCTTCCTGTGCTCGCAGCATGCGGGCTTCATGGTCGGGCAGAACGTCCTGCTCGATGGCGGCGCCGGCAACCAGACCATGTGAGCTTGCGGGCGCGGGGCGGTGTTGCTAGGGCAACCCGACGCATTTGATCGGGATATTACCTTGTCCGAGACCGCCGCCCCCGCCCCGAACGGCCCCGAGCTGGCCGCCCCAGCGCAGACCGCCCCCGCCCCGCGTCTGGAGATCCGCGGCCTGTCGCGTGTCTTTGCCGGGCGCGAGGTGGTCTCGGGTGTGTCGCTCAAGGTGATGCCGGGGCAGGTGACCTGCCTGCTCGGCCCCTCGGGCTGCGGCAAGTCGACCACGCTTCGGATCATCGCCGGTGTCGATCGGCAGGATCGGGGTGGCATCTATGTCGACGGCGCGCCGATCTCCGAGGGCGGGCTGCACATGCCGCCCGAAGAGCGCGGCATCGGGCTGATGTTCCAGGATTTCGCGCTGTTTCCGCATCTCGACGTGGCGCGCAATGTGGGCTTCGGGCTCAGGGGCCCGAAGGCCGAGATCCGCGCGCGGGTCGAGAGCCTGCTCGACAAGGTCGGCATGCGCCGCCACATCGACCGCTACCCGCACGAGCTGTCGGGCGGCGAACAGCAGCGCGTGGCGCTGGCGCGCGCGCTCGCCCCCAGCCCGCGCATCCTTCTGATGGACGAGCCTTTCTCTGGCCTCGACGACCGGCTGCGCGACGACATCCGCGACGAGACGCTTGCCGTGCTGAAGGCCGAGGGGACGGCGGTGCTTCTGGTCACCCACGAGCCCGCCGAGGCGATGCGCATGGCCGACGAGATCGCGCTGATGCGCGACGGCCACGTGGTGCAATACGGCGCGCCCTACAACATCTACAACGCGCCCAAGGACCGCGAGGCGGCGGCCTTCTTCTCGGACATCAACGTGATCGAGGGCACCGTGCAGGGCGCGCTGTGCGACACCCCCTTCGGCGATTTCCTCACACCGGGCCTGCCCGACGGCACCGAGGTCGAGATCGTGATCCGGCCCCAGCATCTCAAGATCGACTTCGACCGGCAGGGGCGGGGGCCGAACCCCACCACGCGCGAGGGCACGCCCGCCGCCGGAACCGTCGAGCGGTCGCGATTCCTCGGGGCGTCGAGCCTCGTGGAGTTTCGCATGGATCATGACGGCGAGATCCTGCGCGCCTCCGTGCCATCGGTCTTTCTGCCCAAGCCCGGCACCCGTCTGTGGCTGATGATGCGGCGGGACCGGTGCTTTGTCTTTCCAAAGCGGCGCGCGGGCTGAGCCCGCGGGATTTGCGTATTTGAGGAAAGATGAACCATGGGGCGCGCCCCTCCTTTCATCTTTCTCCAAATACGCAAATCACGACGCCGAAGACCCGCGCCCGGTTTCCAGATCCGCGAGCATCCGCCCCGGCTCATCGACGAAAAGCTGCGGCAGAACGCGCAGCTCGGTGATCCGGTCGACGCGGATCTCGGCGAAATCGCGCGCCGTCTCGCTCCATCCCGCCAGCGTCCAGACCCGACCCCAGTAATCGAGCCGGAGCGGGCGCAGCACCTGCGGCTGGTCCGTGCCGCGCAGCGTGACCCGGATCTTCTGCCGCGCCCGGATCGCGGCGCGCAGCGAGGCCATGTGCCGAAACCCCGCGATCGCATCCCCCAGGGGCGGCGTGGCAAAGCTCCAGCCGCGGGCGCGGTCGCGGTCCTCCGGCAGCACGGCGTCGATCCGCGCCGAAAGAGACCGCGCGGCGGCCCGCAGCTCCGCATCCTCGGCCTGCGCCACCGCCGCCAGCCCCAGATGCAGCGCTTCGAGCTCTGTCATGGTGAGGTTGAGCGGCGGCAGCGTTACCGCAGCCGTGGCGCGGTAGCCAAGGCCACGGCGCCCCTCGATCGGCACGCCGGAGGCGATCAGCCGGTCCATGTCGCGGTAGATCGTCCTGGCCGAGGTGCCCAACCGCTCGGCCAGATCCTCGGCCCGGTGCAGCCGCCCGTCGCGCAGGATGCGGATCATCTCCACGAGGCGGTCGGCGCGGGGCATGGCTCTCTCCTGACAAAAAAGCGTCAACTGACAACTTCATGTCAAGAAAAGCGGCCCCGTGCCAGCAGATTGCGGCGCAGGGCCTTTCACCCGGGGCGGCGGGCGCGTATCTGGGGGCTGAGAGACAAGGGCGCGGCTCCGTCGGGGCCGCCGGGATGGGAGAGACGCCATGCTCAACAATATCGGCCTTCCGGGCCTTCTACTGATTGCCGTCGTGGTGCTGGTGCTGTTCGGCCGCGGCAAGATTTCCTCGCTGATGGGCGAGGTCGGCAAGGGCATCACCGCCTTCAAGCGCGGCGTCGATGACGGCAAGAAGGAAATCGACGACCAGTCGAAGACCATCAACGAGGCCGGCACCGTGCACGAGCCCGAAACCCGGCCGCATGCCGCCGAGGACAAGGACCGGGTGTAACCCGAGACAGGATGGACCGAGATGTTCGATCTGGGCTGGAGCGAGCTTCTGCTGATCGGGGTCGTGGCGCTGATCGTGGTCGGCCCCAAGGACCTGCCGGGGATGTTCCGCGAAATCGGCCGCTTCACCGGCAAGGCCAAGGCCATGGCGCGCGAGTTTTCCCGCGCGATGGAGGATGCCGCCGATGAAAGCGGCGTGCGCGACATTCAAAAGACGATCAAGGCCGCGGCCGATCCCAAGGGCTTTGGCACCGACGCGCTGAAGAAGAACTTCAAGCCGGGCGAGGGCCGCGAGACGCTCTCGCAGGAGCGCGCCGAAAACCGCAGCAAGATCGAACAGGCGACGGCACAGGCCGCGACCGACCGGCAGGCGCGCGAGACCATGGCGCCGACCGACGAGGAGCTGGCCGATCTGGAGCCGGATTTCGAGCCGGAACCGACCCCTGCGCCGAGGCCCGCCGCCAAGTCCGAACCGATCAGCGCCCCGGCCGAGCCGCTGGACGAGACCGCGCCCGCGCGAAAGGATGACACGACACCATGAGCCCCGTGGACGAGATCGAGGACAGCTCGGCGCCGCTGATCGAGCATCTGGCCGAGCTGCGCACGCGGCTGATCCGCTCCGTGCTCGCCTTCGTGGCGGGCATGGTCATCTGCTTCACCGTCTGGAACCCGATCTTCGATTTCCTGACGCGGCCCCTGTGCACGGCCATGGCCGTGCGCGGGCAGGAGGATTGCGGCCTGATCCTGATCGCGCTGCAGGAGGGCTTCTTCGTCGCGGTGTCGATCTCGATGCTGGGCGGGCTGGTGCTGGCCTTTCCGGTCATCTCGCACCAGATGTGGCGCTTCGTGGCGCCGGGGCTCTACAAGTCGGAGAAGGGCGCCTTCCTGCCCTTCATGATCGCCTCGCCCTTCATGTTCTTCCTCGGCGCGGCCTTCGCCTATTACGTCGTCACGCCGCTGGCCTTCGACTTCTTCCTCGGCTTCCAGCAGCCCGGCAGCCTCGTCGAGGGGCCCGAGGCCGAGACCGCCGTGGCCGGCATCGCCTTTCAGGGCTCGGCGCAGGCCTATCTGGCGCTGACCATCAAGTTCATCGTCGCCTTCGGGCTGTGCTTCCAGCTGCCCGTGCTGCTGACGCTGATGGGCAAGGCGGGGCTCGTTTCGGCCAAGGGGCTCGCGGGCGTTCGCAAATACGCCATGGTGGCGATCCTGCTGCTCGCGGCCATCGCCACCCCGCCCGACGTGGTAAGCCAGGTGATCCTCTTCACCGTGGTCTACGGCCTCTACGAGGTGTCCATCCTGCTCGTCGCGCGGGTCGAGAAGAAGCGCGAGGCGCAACTGCGGGCCGAGGGTCTGTGGATCGAGGATGAGGACGAGGACGAGGAGGCGCAGAAATGAGCGATGATGCGCTCGAACGCATCGCGGCGGCCCTTGAGCGGATGAGCCCGGCCCCGCAGTCCGCCCCGTCGCTGGGCGAGGCGCCGGCCTATATGTGGCAGCCCGATCCCGACCGGCTGGTGCCGGTGCCGAAGGTGGCCCGGGTCGATCTCGATCTCCTGGTGGGCATCGACCGGGCGCGCGACATGCTTCTGGCCAACACGCGCCGTTTCGCCCAAGGCCTGCCCGCCAACAACGCGCTCCTGTGGGGCGCGCGCGGCATGGGCAAGTCGAGCCTCGTCAAGGCGGTGCATGGCGCGCTCGAGCCGGAGTTTGCGCAGCTCAAGATCGTCGAGGTGCAGCGCGAGGATCTTGCCTCGATCGACCGCTGCCTTGCCATGCTGCGCGGCGCGCCGCAGCGCTTCGTGCTGTTTTGCGACGACCTCTCCTTCGGCCATGACGATGCGCATTACAAATCGCTCAAGGCGGTGCTGGATGGCGGGATCGAGGGGCGGCCCGAGAACGTGGTGCTCTATGCCACCTCGAACCGCCGCCACCTGATGCCGCGCGACATGATCGAGAACGAACGCTCCACCGCGATCAGCCCCTCCGAGGCGGTCGAGGAAAAGGTCTCGCTCTCGGATCGCTTCGGCCTCTGGCTCGGCTTCCACCCCTGCGATCAGGATGCCTTCCTGTCGATGATCCGCGGCTATTGCGACGCCTTCGATCTGGAGATCGACGAGGCGCGCCTGCGCGCCGAGGCGATCGAATGGCAGGCCACGCGCGGCGGCCGCTCGGGCCGCGTCGCTTGGCAGTTCTTCACCGATCTGGCGGGCCGCGAAGGCGTGAAGATCGGCTGACATGGCCTTGGCTTCGAAATCGAAAAGGGCCGCCCTCGGGGCGGCCCTTCGTCGTTCATGGCATCGTTTCGATCAGGGCAGGTAGTTGGTCGGGTCCTGGCTCTCCATGCCCTTGCGCACCTCGAAATGCAGCAGGCTGGGATCGCCCGCCTTCACCTTGCCGATGGTCTGGCCCTTGCTGACGCTGGCGCCGCGCTCGACCGTGAGGTCCACCACATGGGTATAGACGGTAAGCAGTTCGTCGGGGTGGCGGATCACCACGATCTGGATGCCTTCGGTATTGGTGGTGATCGCGGCGACGGTGCCGGCGGCGGCGGCCTTGACGGCGCTGCCGGCGGGCGCGCCGATGTCGATGCCGTCATTGCGGCCCTTGGCATAGGCGCGGATGATGCTGCCCTGCGCGGGCATCGCCATGGCCGATGCCTTGGGCGCCGCCTGCTCGGCCACGGGCTGGGGCGCGGGGGCGGGCGCGGGCGCGGGCTCCCGCGCGGCGGCCTGGCTCTCCTGCGGCGCTGGGGCCTGCGCGACGGGTGCGGGGCGCTCCTCGGGCAGCGGTGCTGCGGCGGAGGGCGGCGTCGGGGTCGGGCTGCCCGAGCCGGGGGCGGTGACGGCGGCGGGGGCCGAAGGCGCGGCCTGCGCCGTGCCGCCCGGCGGGATCAGCAGGAACTGCCCCTCGCGCACCGCGAGATCCGGGCCGAGGCCGTTCCATTCCGCGAGGCTGCGCACCGGCACGTTGTAGAGCCGCGCCACGGAATAGGCGGTCTCGCCGCGCCCGACCTGGTGGCGCACCGGCTCCTGCCCGCTGGGCAGGCTGCGCGCCGCCGAGGGGAGCGAGCTGGCGGTGGCGCTGGCGGCCGGGGTCTGCGGCGCGGCGGCGGGGCTCGTCTGCGCCGAGGGGCGGGTCTGCGGCGCGGCGCGGTCGATCGCGGCCCCGGCGAGGGTCGTGACGTCGATCCGCCCGGCGCTGGCGGGCGGGTTGCTCGGCGTGATCGGGCCGGTGGTCTGCGCGCCGGTCGCGGGCGAGGGCTCGGCCACGCGGCTCGGCAGGGCGATCACCTCGCCGCTGCGCAGCGCGCTGTCGGGCGAGATGCCATTGTAGCGCGCGATGGCCCCGGCTTCGAGGCCGAGCCGGGAGGCCAGCGAAACGACCGTGTCGCCCTCGCGCGCGACGGCGACCTGGTAGTTGGGATAGGAGATCACGCCGCGGTCGTCTGGGCGCGGACGCGGCGCGGGGTTGAGCGCCGCGGCCGAGGTGTCGAAGCCGTTGCCCATGTCGCGCAGATCGGGGTCGAAGGGCTCGGCGCAGGCCGCGACCAGCGCCAGCGCGGTGGAGCAAGACAGCAGGCGCCACGCGCGGCGGAGTGATGTGTTCTGCATCGATCTGTCCTCGTATCCCTTGGCCCCCGTATTCTCCGGGGGTTCTCTTGTGTCGGGCCCGCGGCCCGGTCTCAGTCCTGTCCGAGCCCTTCGACGAGCGGCACGAAGCGCACCGCGCGCAGCTCTTCGTACTCGAAGCCGGTCTCGCTCCGCGTCACCCGGATCAGGCTCTGCACCGTGTCCGACTGGCCCACGGGAAGCACCATGATACCGCCCACCCGAAGCTGGGCCAAGAGCGGACCGGGCGGGTCTTCGGCCGCGGCGGTCACGATGATGCGGTCGAAGGGGGCCTGTTCGGGCAGGCCATGCGAGCCGTCGGCGGTGATCGCGGTGATGTTGGGCAGGTCCAGCTCGGCGAAGGTCGCGCGCGCCTCGGCGACGAGGCTGCGAAACCGGTCGATGGTGTAGACGCGCCGCGCCAGCAGGCTCAGGATCGCGGCCTGGTAGCCCGAGCCGCAGCCCACCTCGAGCACCTTGTCGCGCGGCTGCACGTCGAGCGCCTGGGTCATCAGCGCCACCACCGAGGGCTGGCTGATGGTCTGGCCGCAGGCGATGGGCAGCGGCATGTCGGCATAGGCGCGCTCGGCGAAGAGACCCTTGACGAAGCGGGCGCGGTCGATCTTCTCCATCGCGTCGAGCACGCGCGCCTCCGTCACGCCGTGCGACCGCAGCGCGTAGAGGAACTTCATCTTGGCATCGGCGTCGAAGCTCATTCCACGGCATCTCCGAGCGCGGCGGTGACGGCGTCGAGCGCGTCATGCGCGGTCAGGTCCGCGCGCATCGGCACGACCGAGATGTAGCCGTCGAGATTGTCCTGCGCATCGGTGCCGGGGCCGGTGGGAATGTCCTGTCGTCCGCCCTTGACCCAAAGAAAGCGCCGCCCCGAGGGCGAGACATGCGGCTCGACGCCGAACGAGGTCTCGCGCCGGAAGCCCTGCCGCCCGACCTTGAGCCCGCGCACCTCCGCGCCGGGCAGGGCCGGGAAATTGACGTTGTAGAACAGCCGGTAATCAGCCTCGGCATCCCATATGCCGTGATCGAGCAGCCGCCGTACCGTGGCGGCCCCGTGCTGACGCGCCGCCTCGAACGGGTCGTCCGCCCGGGCATTGCGCGGCCCGTAGAACTGCGACAGCGCGATCGCGGGCAGCCCGTGCAGCGCCGCCTCCATCGCGCCGCCGATGGTGCCCGAATACATGGCGTTCTCGGCGGCGTTGTTGCCGCGGTTGACGCCCGAAAGAACGAGGTCGGGCCGTCCGTCGGCCAGCACGTCGTGCAGCCCCGCCATGACGCAATCGGCCGGGCTGCCCTCGGCCGCGAAGCGGCGCGGGCCAAGCTCGGCGATCATCGTGGGATGGGTGTAGGAGATGCAATGCGCCACGCCCGATTGCTCGAAGGCGGGCGCCACCACCCAGACCTCGCCCGATGGGCCCGCGATCTCGGCGGCGATCTCCTCGAGCACCTTCAGCCCCGGTGCGTTGATGCCGTCGTCATTTGTAACCAGAATACGCATGCCGCCCCCTTTGGCCCCTTGTTACGGGAGCGGCAGAAGGGCGGCAAGCATTCCGGCACGCCGCGGGACATGACGGGCGCGACACGCCCGGTTTCGCCTCGGCGTTTTCGTCTCAGCCTTCGAGGATCTCGGGCAGCAGCCGGGCCGCCTCCGCGCGGATATCCGCCAGCGGCGCGCGATCCTCGCCGGGATAAAAGCGCGCGCGGGTGGCTGTCGGCATCGGGCGCGGGCAAAGGATGCGCACATCGGGGCCGGTCTTCAGGCTTTCGGCCCGCCAGGAGCGCACCAGCGCCATCTGCGCGGATTTGGTGGTGCCGTAATGGCCGAAGAACTTCTCGCCGCCCTGCGGATCGTCGAAGAACACCGCACGGCCCGATTGGCCCAAGAGCGGCGCGACATAGGCGATGAGCCGGGCCGTCGCGCGCAGGTTCACCGCGATCGAGCTGTCGAGATCCTTTTCGGCGAGATGCGAGGCGGGTGCCAGCGGACCGGCATGGATCGCCGTGTGCAGCCAGAGGCCGACCCCGCCCCAGCGGTCATGGATCGAGCGGCAGAGCTGCTGCATCGCCTCCGCGACGGTGATGTCCATCGGCGCCAGCGTCGCCTGGCCGCCCGCGGCGCGGATGCGGTCGTCGAGTTCCTCGAGCGCGCCGGTGGTGCGGCCCACGGCGATGATGTGGCGGCCGGGCGCCAGCGCCTCGGCCAGAGCGGCGCCAAGGCCGCGGCTGGCGCCGGTGATCAGAACGGGCAGGGCGGTGTCGGTCATGCCGCGGGGTCTCCTGTGGATGCGTTGTGGCGGCGCGCCAGTTCGGCGCGCGCGGCGTCGAGATCGCCCCTCGCGTCGATCCAGTCGCACAGCCGGTCGAAGCCCGTCTCGATCTCTTCGAGATGGATCGTCAGCCGGTGCTGCCGCGTGGCCATGAAGGCCTCGATATTGGCGGTGACCGTGTCGACATGATCGCGGCATTGCGCGATCAGGCTCGATTTGGGCTGGCGCCAGCGGGTATGGGTCAGGATGTCCTGCCGGTAGGCGCGCAGGATGCCCTGGTTCGCGCGGCGCGCGAAGCTCTGCGCCACCGCTTCGGGGTCGCGCCTGAGGTGGACATAGCCCGCCGCGTCGCCGATATCGCGCGCGATCCGGCCCAGAAACCAGCTCAGCCGGTTGTCGATCTCGATATGCCGGGGCGGAAAGTCGAGCCGCGCGGGGCCGGTGAGATGGCTGCGGCTTTCATGCGCGACGCTCCAGTTCTCCAGATGCGCGCAGGCGCGCGCGAGCGTCGTCGAACCGCAGCGCCCGGTGCACAGCACGAGGATGCGGTCGAAGCGCGCGGAGGCGGCGGGAGCGGGGCGCGGGTCGGACATATATCGCATTTGAAGCATTATCCCCGCCCCGGCAAGGGCTTCGACGTTGACCGCGAAGGCCATGAGGCGGGATGATGAGCCGAGCTTATGGATGACCGGCGCAAAGCGGACGAACGAAAGGATGACAGACCATGTCACCACCATTCAATGCGACGGCTGCCGCGTCGGGGCAGGGGGCTGCCATGACGTTGGGCGCGGCATTGGCGGGGGCGCTGCTGGTCGGTCTCGGGGCGCAGATCGACGTTCCGATGTACCCCGTGCCGATGTCTCTGCAAACGCTGGCCGTCTCGATCGTCGGCCTGCTCTGCGCGCCGCGGCTGGCGGCGCTGGCACTGCTCGCCTATCTGGCGCTCGGGGCGGTGGGCCTGCCCGTCTTCGCCGGCGGCGGCAGCGGCATGGCCGCGCTCTACGGGCCGACAGCGGGCTATCTGTGGGGCTTCGTCGGCATGGCCTGGCTCACGGCCTGGCTCGTCCGGCGCTGGGGGCGCGGCAGCTTCGGCCTGCTGTTCCTCGCGGCCTTCCTGCCTTCCCTGGCCCTGCTGGTGCCGGGGGTGAGCTGGCTCGCCATCACGACCCCGGTGACGATCGGTGAGGCGGTGATGACCGGCGCCGTGCCCTTCCTCGTGGGCAAGATCGTCAAGACGACGCTGGCCGTGCTGAGCGCGCGCGCGGTCTGGTCTTCGCTGCAGCAGCGCAGGCGATAGGCGGCGCGGCGGCCGCGAAAGCGCCGCGAAAAGGAGACAGGGTCCGCTTGTGCACTACCTCTCTCACCGGGACCGGGGAGGGCGGCTTTGATGCATGGAAACACGCAAAGGATCTGCCTTTGGTTCTATACCCAAGGCGAAGAGGCGGCGCGGTTCTACGTCTCGCTCCTGCCGGACAGCCGGATCGACCGGGTGATGCGCTCGGAGGCCGATCCGCATGCGAGCGTGGTCGAATTCACCCTTGGCGGCATCGGCTATGTCGCGCTCAATGCGGGCCCGCATCTTCGGCTCACCGAGGCCGTGCCGATTTCGATCCTCGCGCGGGGTCAGGCCGAGATCGACCGGCTCTGGGCCGCGCTGCTGGCCGAGGGGGGCGAAGGGGGGCGCTGCGGCTGGCTGCGCGACAGGTTCGGCCTGTCCTGGCAGATCCTGCCGCAGGCCCTGCCACAGCTTCTGTCGCAGGCCGATCGCGATGCCGCGGGCCGCGTCGCGCAGGCGCTGATGGAAATGGGCAAGGTGGAGGTCGCGGGCCTCGAAGCGGCCTTTGCCGGAGAGACGGCAAGGCCGGGCAGCGCGTCCGATGACACGGCGCCGCCCGGCCCTTGACCTTATGGGCTATTCGGCCGCGGTCTTGAGCTGGAAGCCCTTTTCGATCATGTCGGCGGGCACCACCGGGTAATCGCCCGAGAAGCAGGCGTCGCAGTAGCGCGGCTTTTGCGGATCGCGCCCCTCGGCGACGCCGACCGCGCGGTAGAGCCCGTCGAGGGTGATGAATTTCAGGCTGTCGACATCGAGATGGCGGCGCATCTCCTCTTCGCTCATGTGGCTGGCGAGCAGCTTTTCGCGCTCGGGCGTGTCGACGCCGTAAAAGCAGGGCCAGGCCGTCGGCGGGGAGGCGATGCGGAAATGCACCTCCGCCGCGCCCGCGTCGAGGATCATCTCCTTGATCTTGCGCGAGGTGGTGCCGCGCACCACCGAGTCGTCGACGAGGATCACCCGCTTGCCGCGGATGAGCGCGCGGTTGACGTTGAGCTTGAGCCGCACGCCCATGTTGCGGATCTGCTCGGAGGGCTCGATGAAGGTCCGGCCCATATACTGGTTGCGGATGATCCCCATGCCGTAGGGGATACCGCTTTCATGGCTGTAGCCGATCGCCGCAGGCGTGCCCGAATCCGGCACCGGGCAGACGAGATCGGCCTCGACGGGCGCCTCTCGCGCCAGCTCGACGCCGATCTGGCGGCGCGTCTCATAGACAGAGCGGCCGCCGAGGATGCTGTCGGGACGCGAGAAATAGACATGCTCGAACAGGCAGAAGCGCGAGGCGCGGTTCTTGAAGGGAAAGTTGCTTTCGACGCCCTTCGAGGTGATCACCACCATCTCGCCCGGCTCGATCTCGCGCACGAACTCCGCGCCGACGATGTCGAGCGCGCAGGTCTCCGAGGACAGCACCCAGCCATCGCCCAGCCGGCCCAGCACCAGGGGCCGCACGCCCAGCGCGTCGCGGCAGCCAATGAGCTTGGTGCGGGTCATCGCCACGATCGAGAAGGCGCCCTCGCATTTGCGCAGCGCCTCTTCCATGCGGTCGGGGATCGACCGGCCCATCGAGCGCGCCATCAGGTGGATGATGCATTCGGTGTCCGAGGAGGACTGGAAGATCGAGCCGCGCTCGATCAGCTCGCGGCGCAGCGTCGCGGCATTGGTCAGGTTGCCGTTATGGGCGACGGCGGCGCCGCCCATCGAAAATTCGCCGAAGAAGGGCTGCACATCGCGGATCGCGGTCTGGCCCTTGTGGCCCGAGGTCGAGTAGCGGACATGGCCGATCCCGAGCGTGCCGGGCAGGGTGTCGAGCACCTCGCGCGAGGTGAAGTTGTCGCGCACATAGCCCATGCGGCGGGCCGAGCAGAAGCCGGCCTCGGCATCATGGGTGACCATGCCCGCGGCTTCCTGGCCGCGATGCTGCAGCGCGTGCAGGCCGAGGGCGAGGAAGCTCGCGGCATCCGCGACGCCGATGACGCCGAACACGCCGCATTCCTCCTTGAGCTTGTCATCATCGAAGGGGTGGGCGGGGAAATCGCGCATCTGGCTGGCTCCGAATCCGGTGCGTTGCGGGGCCCGTGTAAGACCTCCGCGTCCGACTGTCACGAAAGGATCATATCATCCTTTCCGTCGGGTCGCCCAATGCCCTGTCGCGCGGGCCGATGCAAGATGCGAGGCGCAATCGGCGGTCACGTTGTCGCGTCCGCCCCGGTGGGCGAGATGTCGCGTTGCCTGCGCGGCAGAGGCGCTTAAGTCTGGGGCAAGGCAGAAGGAACCTTGCCCATGGACACCTTTCTCGGCTTCGACGCGGTCATGCTGGCGCGGATGCAGTTCGGCTTCACGGTCGCCTTTCACTTCATCTTTCCGGCGTTTTCCATCGGCTTGGCGAGCTTTCTCGCCGTGCTCAACGGCCTCTACCTGTGGCGCAAGGACGAGGCCTATCTGAGGCTGTTCAAGTACTGGTTGAAGATCTTCGCCATCACCTTCGCCATGGGCGTCGTCTCGGGCATCACCATGTCCTACCAGTTCGGCACCAACTGGTCGGTCTTTTCCGACATCGCCGGGCCGGTGATCGGGCCGCTCATGGCCTATGAGGTGCTGACCGCCTTCTTCCTTGAAGCCGGTTTCCTCGGGATCATGATCTTCGGGCGCGACAAGGTCGGCCCCGGCCTGCACATGTTCGCCTGCCTGATGGTCGCGGTCGGCACCGCGATCTCGGCCACCTGGATCCTGTCGGTGAACTCCTGGATGCAGACGCCGCAGGGCTTCGCCATCGCCGAGAACGGCCAGTTCGTGCCCGAGGACTGGTGGGAGATCATCTTCAACCCCTCCTTCCCCTACCGCCTCGCGCACACGCTGACGGCGGCCTATCTCACCACCGCCTTCATCGTCGGCGGCGTGGGGGCGTGGCACCTGCTGCGCGGCAACAAGAAGAACCCCGGCGTCAGGATCATGTTCTCCATGGCGATGTGGATGGCCGCGATCGTGGCGCCGCTGCAGATCTTCCTGGGCGACATGCACGGGCTCAACACGCTGGAGCATCAGCCCGCCAAGGTCATGGCGATGGAGGGGCATTTCGAAAGCCACCCCGACGGCGCGCCGCTCTATCTCTTCGGCATTCCCGATCAGGAGGCGCAGGAGCTGAAATACGCCATCGGCATACCGAAGGTCTCCTCGCTGATCCTCAAGCATCACCTCGACGCGCCGCTCGACGGGCTCGACACCATCCCGCGCGAGGATCAGCCGCCCGTGGCCATCGTGTTCTGGTCGTTCCGCATCATGGTGGGGCTTGGTTTCGCGATGATGGGCGTCGGGCTGTGGTCGCTCTGGGCGCGGTTCCGCGGGCGGCTCTATGAGGCCGGATGGCTGCACCGGGCGGCGCTGGTGATGGGGCCTTCGGGTCTCGTCGCGGTCATCGCCGGCTGGATCACCACCGAGGTCGGGCGGCAGCCCTATGTCGTCTATGGCGCGCTCAGGACGGCGGAGGCGCATTCGCCGCTGGCGGCCAGCGCGGTCGGCACCTCGCTCATCGCCTTCGTGGTGATCTACTTCGTCATCTTCGGCGCGGGCGTGGCCTATATCCTCAAACTCATGCACCACGCCCCGGCGCTGGGCGAGCGCGGCGTGAGGGTCGAGCCGGGACCGATCCGCACATCCGGCATCACCCCCGAGCGGCAGATGCGCGAAAGCGGCCGTGACATCGCACCGGAGACATCGTGATGTTCTACTCGATCGACCTCACCGTGGCCTGGGCCTTTCTGCTGGCCTTTTCGGTCTTCGTCTATGTCGTGCTCGACGGTTTCGACCTCGGCATCGGCATCCTCTACCCCTTCTTTCGCAAGAAGGAGGACCGCGACATCATGATGAACTCTGTCGCCCCGGTCTGGGACGGCAACGAGACATGGCTGGTGCTGGGCGGGGGCGGGCTCTTCGCCGCCTTTCCGCTGGCCTATGCGGTGATCATGCCCGCGGTCTACCCCGCGATCATCGCCATGCTGCTGGCGCTGATCTTTCGCGGCGTGGCGTTCGAGTATCGCTGGCGCGCCACCTCGCGGCTTTCAAAGCGGTCCTGGGACGCGGCCTTCATCGGCGGCTCGGTCACGGCGGCGCTGGCCCAGGGGATCATCCTGGGCGCCTTTTTGCAGGGCATCGAGGTCGAGGGGCGGGCCTATGCGGGCGGCTGGTGGGACTGGCTGACGCCGTTCTCGGTGCTGTGCGGCGTGGCCGTGGTGGTGGGCTATGCCTTTCTCGGGGCCTGCTGGCTCAACATGAAGCTCGAAGGCGAGATCCAGCACCGGGTGCGGATCATGGCGCGGGCCTTCTTCGTCGCTACGCTTGTCGGCATCGTCGCGGTGAGCCTCGCCACGCCGTTTCTCGGGGCGGGCTATGCCGCGCGCTGGTTCGGCTGGCCGCAGATCGCGCTGACCGCGCCGGTGCCCTTGCTGATCGGCGGCATCGCGCTGCTGCTGGCGCGCTCGCTCTTCGCGCAGGGGCGCGACACCTGGCCCTTCCTGCTGGCGCTGGCGCTTTTCGCGCTGTGTTTCCTGGGGCTCGGTATCTCGATCTGGCCGCTGGCCATTCCGCAGGAGATCACCATCTGGGACGCTGCGGCGCCGGCCAAGAGCCAGCTCTTCATGTTCGTGGGCGCGATCGTGCTGGTGCCGATCATCCTCGCCTATACGGGCTACGCCTACTGGGTGTTCCGCGGCAAGCTCGACCCCGAGAAGGGCTATCACTGATGTTCGGGAAGATCGTCTGGTTCGTGGCGCTCTGGGCGCTGGGCGTGGGCGCGATCGGCGCGGTGGCCTATGCCATCCGCGCCGTGCTGCTCTGATTTAGGCGGGGGTGCCGCACAGGCCCACGAGCTGCTCGTATTGCAGCGTGACCCAGGCCAGCGCCGCCTGCGGCTCTTCGGTCGAGAACCTCTCGGTGATCTGGCCGAACACCGCCGCCGCGCGGCTGTTCTCGACCATCGGGATCTGCTGCGCCGAGAGGATCACCTCGTAGACGAAGAAGCCCACCGCGACGAGCAGGATGCCGCGCGCCACGCCGAAGAGAAAGCCCAAGCCCTGGTCGATGCCGCCCACCGCCGAGCGCTGCACCGCGCCCGAGAAGACCGGTGTGAAGATAGAGAACAGCACCAGGGCGATGGCGAAGACCACCGCGAAGGCGGCGATGATCGACAATTCGCAGCTGTCGCCGATGAAATCGCCCACCACCGGGATCTGCCGCACCAGCGGGCGCACCTGATCGGCGAAGATGAAGGCGAGGATGGTCGCGCCGATCCAGCCGGCGATGGCGAGCGCCTCGCGCACCAGCCCGCGCGAATAGGCCAGAAGCGCCGACACCACGACGATGAGCGCGACGATGCCGTCGATGATCGTGAAACTTTCCATGAGAACCCTTATTCCCGTTCGCCGGGCGCCAGACCGAACACCGTGTCGACGAATCCCGGCAGGTCGCGCATCTCGCGCAGATCCAGCCCGGCCGCCATTTCCGTCCCGGCGCGGCGCTTGGGGCGCTGTGGCAGGATGGCCTGCGTGAAACCAAGTTTCGCCGCTTCTTTCAACCTGTTTTCCAGCTGCGCCACCGGCCGCACGGCGCCCGAGAGAGAGATTTCGCCGAAGATGACGCAATCGACCGGCAGGGCGGAATCCTCGCGCGCGGAAATCAGCGCGGCGGCGACGGCGAGATCGGCGGCGGGCTCGCCGATCCTGAGCCCTCCCGCCACGTTGAGATAGACGTCGAGCCCGGCAAAGGAGACGCCGCAGCGGCTTTCGAGCACGGCGAGGATCATCGCCAGGCGGCTGCCGTCCCAACCCACGACCGAGCGGCGGGTCTGGCCGGGCTGGGCGGGCGAGACCAGCGCCTGGATCTCGCACAGGATCGGACGCGTGCCCTCGATGCCTGCAAAGACCACCGAGCCGGGCGTGGCGGTATCGCGCTCGGACAGGAACAGCGCGGAGGGGTTCTTGACCTCGGCCAGCCCCCGGCCGGTCATCTCGAACACGCCGATCTCGTCGGCCGGGCCGAAGCGGTTCTTGTGGGCGCGCAGGATGCGGAACTGGTGGCCGCGCTCGCCTTCGAAATAAAGCACGCAATCGACCATGTGCTCGACCACGCGCGGCCCGGCGAGCGTGCCTTCCTTGGTGACATGGCCGACCATGATCACGGCGATGCCGCGCGTCTTGGCGAATGTGGTCAGCTCATGCGCCGCGGTGCGCACCTGGCTGACGGAGCCGGGCGCGGCCTCGACCTTGTCGGACCACATGGTCTGGATCGAATCGATGATCACCAGATCGGGCCGCTCGGCATCGAGCGTGGTCAGGATGTCGCGCAGGTTGGTCTCTGCGGCGAGCGTCACGGGGCTTTCGGTCAGGCCGAGGCGCTGGGCACGCATCTGCACCTGCGCCGCCGATTCCTCGCCCGTGACGTAGATCACCTTGAGCCCGCCGCGCGCAAAGCGCGCCGCCGCCTGCAAGAGCAGCGTCGATTTGCCGATTCCGGGATCGCCGCCCACCAGCAGTGCCGAGGCCGCGACGAGGCCGCCGCCCAGCACGCGGTCGAGCTCGGCCACGCCCGACATGGTGCGCGGCGGCGCTTCGGGGGTGGAGGCGAGGTCGGTCAGCACGAGCTTGCGCCCGCGCTGCGCGCCCAGCGCCTTCGCGCCCGGCCCGGAGGTCAGCGGCGCCTCTTCCTGGATGGTGTTCCACGCGCCGCAGGCGTCGCAGCGCCCCGACCACTTCGAATGGGTCGCGCCGCATTCGGTGCAGACGTAATTGAGATCCTTGGCCATGCCGTTCTTTTGGCCGATACGGGCGAAACGGGCAATGGCCCGGCGCATCGCGCCGGGCCATTGCCCGTTCACCTTGCGTTTATGTCGGCCCTATTCGGCGGCGGGCTTCATGTTGACCACCTTGGGGGCGTCCTGCGACATGTCGCCATTCGTGGCCTCGGCCTTGCGCGGCGGCTCGAAGCCGAGCTCGGGCAGCATGGTCTGGAGCTGATCGTCGAGCTGCGCGAGCTGGCTCGCCACGACGCTCTCCTCGAGCTCGACCTGATCGGCCCAGCGCTTCATTTCGCGGCAGACATGCAGCGCCTCGACGATGCGCTCCTGCTGGCGCTCGGCATCCTCCTGCCGCTGGGCGAGGAACTTGCGCGCACGCGCGACCTTCTCGTCCGAATAGATGTCTGCCAGATCGCGGGCCTGTTCGCCCATCTGCGCCGCAACTTCCATCACGTCGTGTTCGAGATGGCCCAGATCGGGGTGATCGCGCAGGAAGGCGAGCCGCTCGCGCACCGCGTCGAATTCGGACGACATGGTGAAGACCCCGGCGCGGTCGGCGGTGTGGGCGACATGATAGGCCCGCGCGACATCATCCATCGAGATGCGGAAATTGCGATGGCTGTTCTCGAGCGCGAGCACACGGCCCGAGGAGGGCAGGAAGAACACCAGCGTGACCAGAAGCGCGGTCAGGAACAGCTGAAGCGCCATGCCGGCCCAGGGCAGGGCGGTCTCGCCGAAGCTGGCCGTCAGTTCGAGCCAGGGCAGGTAGCCCAAGGCGGCGGCGACGCTCGCCGCGAGCGCGACGGCCGCGGCAAGACCGAGGATCGTCATCGCGAGCAATTGCATGGCGCGGGTGGCAAAGGCGGCAGTCTTGGGCTGGGTCACAGGCTGTCTCCGGCACGGATGCGTCAGTTGCCAGCATAACCTCGGCAGCTCTTCGCCGGTTCCTCAAACTGCATGATCACCATAAATTGTGATCGGATCGCCCTGCCGACCGGCCCGATCCGCGCCCCAATGGGCCGGGTCAGGCGCCCTGTTCGAGCCGGGCGTAGCGCCGGCCCAGAGAGGTCAGGATCTCGTAGCCGATCGTTCCCGCCATGCGGGCGAGGGCATCGACCCCCTGTTCGGGGCCAAGCAGGGTGAGATAGTCGGGGTCGGCTTCCAGATCGGTGATGTCCACCGTGATCAGGTCCATCGACACCCGGCCGACCAGCGGACAGGGTGTGGCGCCGTGATGAAGCGTGGCGCGATCCGACAGGGCGCGCAGCAGCCCGTCGGCATAGCCGCCCGAAAGCGTCGCGATGCGGCTCGGCCGCTCCGCCTGCCACGAATTGCCATAGCCGACCACCTCGCCCTGGGCGAGATCGCGGCATTGCACCACCGGCAGGTCGAGCCGGACCACGTGCTGCGCCGCCTCGAAAGGGTGGCCGCCGTAAAGCCCGATGCCGGGGCGGACGAGGTCGAAATGGTAATCGGGGCCGAGCAGGATGCCGCCCGTCGCCGAAAGCGAGCGCGGCACTCCGAGCCCGTCGGTCATCTGGCGGAAGATGTCGAGCTGGTAGCCGTTCATGCCGTGATCGGGCTCGTCGGCGCAGGCGAGATGGCTCATCAGCCAGAGCGGCTCGTGTTCGAGCGCGATGCCGGCGGCCTCGGCCCAGTCGGACCACTCGAAGCCCAGCCGGTTCATGCCGGTGTCGAGCTGGATGCCGAATGGGTGCCCGGGCAGTGTTTCGAGGTGACGGGCGAGCTGCTCGATCGAGTTGAGCATCGGGATCAGCGCCGCCTCGGCGAGCTTGCGGGTGTCGCCCTCCATATGGCCCGAGAAGACGTAGATCTCGGGCTCGGGGCCGAGCGCGCGGCGCAGCACGGCGCCTTCCTCGGCCACCGCCACGAAGAAGCGGCGCGCGCCTTCGCGGGCCAGCCTGCGGGCGACGCGGGCCGCGCCGAGGCCGTAGCCGTCCGCCTTGACGACAGCGCCGGTTTCGGCAGCGGTGAGGGCATCGAGCGCGCGCCAATTGGCGGCGAGCGCGTCGAGATCGATGGTAAGGGCGCCTGTGCTCATGGCCCGCCTTGTGACAGGCGGGCGCGCGGCGTCAAGAGGGGCGGGCCGGGGCGCGGTTCAGCCGGCGGGATCGGGCCGGGGCGTGGCGAGGCGGTAGCGCTCCAACTCCTCTGGCAGCAGCAGATAGATCTCGTTGGGCGGCGTGACGAGGGCGTGGCGCATCAGCGCGGGATCGATCCCCATCTCGATGAGATAGCCCATCACCTCGCCCTGGCCGCGCTGGATGTCCTCGATCGCGAAGATGGCGGGCAGGGCGGCGTTCTGATCGAAATAATGCTGGTGCACCCCGACCCAGGCGCCCTCGGCCACCCGGCGGGTCGCGCCGCCCGCGAGAATGTAGGGGCAGGCCGAAAGACAGACCGCCCCGGCCCCGATCCGCGTTTCGATGCCCAGATCGCGCAGCAGCCGGCCGATGGTCAGCGCATCGGCGACCGAGCCGCCGGGGCTGTCGAGATGCGCGGTGGTCGGGGCCGGCTCGGCGCGTTCGAGTTCGCTGGAAACGCGCGCGGCGTCGCCGGGCGCGATCCGGCCCATGAGCGTCACGACCCCGTCCCGGAGCCCGATCCGCAGCCGGTCGGGCATCTCGTCGGTGTCGGGCAAAGGCGTGCCGTCGCGGCGCGGCCGCGCAGGCAGCTGGTCGGGGCGAAAGCGGCGGGTCTGGTCGCCGGGGCGCACCGGCTCGGTGAGCTGCGGCGCGGGCGAGGGCCAGGCGAGGCGCGGCAAGGCCCGCGCGAGATCGCCGCCAAGCAGCATGGCGGCAATCGCCGCCTCGCCCAGCAGCACGGCCATGAGCCAGCGGCGCGGGCCGCTCATTCGGCGGCCCGGGCGGGAATGTCGGAGGGTAGCGGCGGGGGCGCTGCGGCGCCCTGCGGCGGATCGGCGGGCGCGGCGGCCTCGATCTCGCGCAGCGCGATCAGCGCGCCGCGCAGCTCCGCGAGCGTCATCCGATCCTCGACCGCCACGCCGTCGCGCCCCGCGCGGATCGCGGCCTGCGCCACCGAGACGATCAGCACCAGCACCGCGGGCAGCAGGTCGATGGCGATGGCCCCGGCCCAGGAGGGCACGAAGTTGCGCGCATAGAGGATCACCGCATCGGCGGCGGAGATGGGGGTATAGGTGATGTCGGCGGGCGGCGGCATGGCGATCACCGCCTCGGCCGCGCGGGTCAGGGTCTCGGCGCGCTGGCCCAGCACGGTGAGCACCGAGTCGATCGTCGCGCGCTGGCCCGAGCGGGCCGCGTCGTCGCCGCCATCGAGCTGCGGCAGCACCACGGAGGCCGAAAGATCGCGCGCCGCGCGCACCACCAATGGCGCGACCGAAAGTTGGCGCAACGTGGTGATGACGCCCGCGAGCCGCACCGCTTCCTCGGAGAACTCGACCGAACGCGCCTCGACCGGGCCGGGCGCCACGGTCAGCGCGCGCATCCGGCTCAGGATCGCGTTGCCTTCGGCGAAGGCCGCGTCGAGCAGCGGCTGCTGGCTGGCGATCTGCGCTTCGAGCGCCGAAAGCTCGTCGGCCTTCTGCCGCAGCAGGCGAAACACCGCGCCCCGACCGGCCAGCCCCGACAGCCCGCCCGAGGCCTCCTGCTCGCCCAGATCCTCGAAGCTGCCGCGCACCCGCGCCACGTCGCGCCCCAGCGCCTGCGCCGAGACGGCGATGGTATTGGCCCGCTCCAGCGCGGTCTGGTAGTTCTGCACCGTGGTGGCGAGATGCTGCTCGACCGCCGCCGCGCCCGCCAGCGCCGCGGCGTTGAGCCAGGACGACATCGCCACGATCGCCAGCGATCCCAGCGCCATCGAGGCCAGAAGCCCGATCCGCGAGGCGGCCGAGCGCACCGCCGGCAGCAGCCGCAGCAGGTAGGACCAGAAGACGAAGATCCCGACCGAGACGGCGATCGAATAGGCCATCGCCGCGAAGACCGAGAGCGCGCCGGTATCGTCGAGCAGGGACGAGACGCCGAGATAGGTGTAGATGCCGCTCGCGACCGAAAGCACGCCGAGCGCCGTGCCGGTGAAGCTGTCGAGCCAGGCCAGGTGCCCCTCGATCTCGCGCGCCTGCCGCAGGCCGCGATCCTCCGCCTGCCGCCTGTCCGAGCTGTCATCCATTCGGGCCATCCCTTGTCCACCGCCGCGAAAACCTAGCTTCGATCGCCCGGATTGCGAAGCCGCCGCGGTGGTGACGCGCGGTTTCCATGGGCCGGGCGTCCTGCCGCCATGCCCTTCTCTTGACACGAATCGCCAATTCGGTGAGTAATTGCTCATCTGTTAGGCATTTGCCCTAGCGAGTTTGGGAGGAGAGACATGACACAGGTTACCCGCGCCCTCATGGGGGCCAGCGCCCTTTGCGGCATGGCCGCCATCGCGCAGGCCGAGACGCTGACCATCGCCACCGTCAACAACGGCGACATGATCCGCATGCAGGAGCTGGCCTCGGACTTCACCGAGAAGCATCCCGACATCGAGCTGGATTGGGTCACGCTCGAGGAAAACGTGCTGCGCCAGCGCGTGACGACCGACATCGCCACCAAGGGCGGCCAGTACGACGTGATGACCATCGGCACCTACGAGGTTCCGATCTGGGCCAATCAGAGCTGGCTCGTGCCGCTCGACGACCTCCCCGAGGATTACGACAAGGACGACATCCTGCCCGCCATCGCCGGCGGCCTGTCGGTCGACGGCACGCTCTATGCCGCGCCGTTCTACGGCGAGAGCTCCATGGTCATGTACCGCACCGACCTGATGGAAGAGGCCGGGCTCGAGATGCCCGACGCGCCGACGTGGGACTTCATCAAGGAAGCCGCCGCGGCGATGACCGACAAGGAAAACGAGGTCTACGGGATCTGCCTGCGCGGCAAGGCCGGCTGGGGCGAGAACATGGCCTTCCTCACCGCCATGTCCAACAGCTACGGCGCGCGCTGGTTCGACGAGAACTGGACCCCACAATTCGACAGCCCCGAATGGAAGGCCGCACTCGACGACTACCTGATGCTGCTGAACGAATACGGCCCGCCGGGTTCGGCCAACAACGGCTTCAACGAGAACCTCGCATTGTTCCAGCAGGGCAAGTGCGGCATGTGGATCGACGCCACCGTCGCCGCCTCCTTCGTGACCGGTGACGACAGCACCGTGGCCGACAAGGTCGGCTTCGCGCTCGCCCCCGACAACGGTCTGGGCAAGCGCGGCAACTGGCTCTGGGCCTGGTCGCTCGGCATCCCCGCCGGCACCGACGCCGAGGACGCCGCCAAGACCTTCGTGGCCTGGGCGACCTCCAAGGACTACGCCGAGCTCGTCGCCGAGAAGGAAGGCTGGGCCAACGTGCCGCCGGGCACCCGCACCTCGCTCTACGAGAACCAGGACTACCTGGACGCGGCGCCCTTCGCGCAGATGACGCTGGAGAGCATCAACGCGGCCGACCCGAACAACCCGACCGTGGACCCGGTGCCCTATACCGGCGTGCAGTTCGTCGCGATCCCCGAATTCCAGGGCATCGCCACCGCGGTGGGTCAGCAGATGTCGGCGGCGCTCGCCGGCCAGATGTCGGCCGAGGAGGCGCTTCAGGCGGCGCAGAACCTGACCTCGCAGGAAATGCAGGCGGCAGGCTACGGCCAGTAAGCTTCGCCTGACGACAGGCAGGGCCGGTCCCTCCCGGCCGGCCCCGCCACCCCCGAGCCGCCCTTCCCACTATCGCCACGGGCCGCCGCCCGCCGCCCGCCGTCCCGTCCCGTCCGGTCGCCCCGCGACCGGGGCTGCGCGCCGCTGCCCGTCCTGACAATCGGAGAGACCGATGGCCACCCAACATTCCCGCTCCGCCGCGCGAATCATGATTTCGCCCGCCGTCGTGCTTCTGCTCGCCTGGATGATCGTGCCGCTGGCGCTGACCGTGTATTTCTCGCTGTTGCGCTACAACCTGCTGATGCCCGGCACCGAGCGCTTCGTGGGCTTTCTCAATTACAAGCTGTTCTACCAGAACCCGGCCTTCTGGACGGCGATGATCAACACGCTGCTCCTGGTGGGCGGGGTGCTGATCGTCACGGTGGTCGGGGGCATCCTGCTGGCGATCCTGCTCGATCAGCCGATCTGGGGGCAGGGGATCGTGCGCATCCTCGTCATCGCGCCCTTCTTCGTCATGCCGACCGTCTCGGCGCTGGTGTGGAAGAACATGTTCATGAACCCGGTCTCGGGGCTCTTCGCGGAGCTTTCAAAGGCGGTCGGGCTGCAACCCTTCGACTTCCTGACCCATGCGCCGCTGGCCTCGATCATCGGCATCGTGTCCTGGCAATGGCTGCCCTTCGCCACGCTGATCCTGCTCACCGCGATCCAGTCGCTCGACAGTGAGCAGATGGAAGCCGCGGAGATGGACGGGGCCTCGCCGCTGTCGCGCTTTTGGTACATCACCCTGCCGCATCTCTCGCGCGCCATCACCGTGGTGATCCTGATCCAGACCATCTTCCTGCTGTCGGTCTTCGCCGAGATCCTGGTGACCACCAATGGCGGACCGGGCGTCGCCTCCACCAACCTGACCTACCTCGTCTATGCCCGCAGCCTGCTGAACTTCGACGTCGGCGGCGGATCGGCCGGGGGCGTGATCGCCATCATCCTCGCCAACATCGTCGCGATCTTCCTGATGCGGATGATCGGAAAGAACCTCGATGCCTGAGCATGACATCCTCGCCGCGCGGGGCCTGACCCCGCGCATCCCCCGCCCGCAGCACCGCATGCCGAACGAAGGGAGCGCCTGACATGGCCCGCGCCGTCTCCACCCGCCGCAAGGCCGGCTTCACCATCGCCGCCTGGCTCATCGGTCTCGCGATCTTCTTCCCGATCCTGTGGACCATCATCACCAGTTTCAAGACCGAGGCCGAGGCGATCTCCTCGCCCCCCAGCTTCGTCTTCTTCAACTGGACCACCGAGAACTACACCACCGTTCTGGAGCGCTCGAACTACTTCCGGCATTTCTGGAACTCGGTGGTGATCTCGCTGGGCTCGACCGTGCTGGGGCTGATCATCGCGATCCCCGCCGCCTGGTCGATGGCCTTCGTGCCCCGCCAAGCACACCAAGAACGTGCTGATGTGGATGCTCTCGACCAAGATGCTGCCGCCCGTCGGCGTGCTGATCCCGATCTACCTGATCTTCCGCGATGTCGGCCTGCTCGACACCAAGACCGGCCTCGTGATCGTGCTGACGCTGATCAACCTGCCGATCATCGTCTGGATGCTCTACACCTACTTCAAGGAAATCCCGGGCGAGATCCTCGAAGCCTCGCGCATGGACGGTGCCAGCTTGCGCGACGAGATCATCCACGTGCTGACGCCGATGGCGGTGCCGGGCATCGCCTCGACGCTGCTGCTCAACGTCATCCTCGCCTGGAACGAGGCGTTCTGGACGCTCAATCTCACGGCCGCCAAGGCCGCCCCGCTCACCGCCTTCATCGCCAGCTATTCGAGCCCCGAAGGCCTGTTCTACGCCAAGCTCTCGGCCGCCTCGACCATGGCCATCGCACCGATCCTCATCCTCGGCTGGTTCAGCCAGAAGCAGCTCGTCCGCGGGCTCACCTTCGGCGCAGTGAAATAAGGAAGACACCAATGGGACGCATCACGCTCGACAAGGTGACCAAGAAATTCGGCGACGTGGAGGTCATTCCACCCCTCGATCTCACCATCAATGACGGCGAGTTCGTGGTCTTCGTCGGCCCCTCGGGCTGCGGCAAGTCCACGCTGCTGCGGCTGATCGCCGGGCTCGAGGACGTCACCGCCGGAGAGATCCGCATCGACGGCAAGCCCGCCACCGACCTGCCGCCCGCCAAGCGCGGTCTGGCCATGGTGTTCCAGAGCTACGCGCTCTACCCGCACATGTCGGTGCGCAAGAACATCGCCTTCCCGATGAAGATGGCCGGCATGCCCGAGGACGAGCAGAAGCGGCGCATCGACAACGCGGCGCGCGCGCTCAACCTCACCGATTATCTCGACCGCCGCCCCGGCCAGCTTTCGGGCGGCCAGCGCCAGCGGGTCGCGATCGGCCGGGCCATCGTCCGCGAACCGGCGGCCTTCCTGTTCGACGAGCCGCTGTCCAACCTCGACGCGGCGCTGCGGGTCGGCATGCGGATGGAGATCTCCGAGCTGCACAAGAAGCTCGACACCACGATGATCTACGTCACCCACGACCAGGTCGAAGCCATGACCATGGCCGACAAGATCGTGGTGCTGCGCGCGGGCAATATCGAGCAGGTCGGCTCGCCGCTGGAGCTTTACCGCAGCCCGCGCAACACCTTCGTCGCGGGCTTCATCGGCTCTCCGAAGATGAACCTGATCGACGGCGCCGAGGCCGGCAAGCACGACGCCGCCACCATCGGCGTGCGGCCCGAGCATATCGACGTCTCGGCCAGCGAAGGCACATGGAAGGGCCGGATCGGCGTGGCCGAGCATCTGGGCTCGGACACCTTCTTTCACGTGCACGACACCGGGCTGGCCGAGACGCTGACCATCCGCGCCGGTGGTGAGGTCGGGCTGCATCACGGCGACACCGTGTTTCTCACGCCCCAGGCCGACAAGATCCACCGCTTCGACGCCGAAGGGCTGCGCATCGCGTGATCCTCTCTTGCGGGGCCTCGCGCCTCCCGGCTTCGCCCAAAGCCGTGCCGCCCCGCGTGACACCGGTCGCAGGGTGCAACGGGCCTGCACCCTCGATCTCGCCCCAATCCTACAGGAGGCTGAACATGGCCATTGATCTCAACGCCGAGGCGCTCGCGCATCTGCCGCAGGGCGTGGAAGGCCCCGCCTATGACCGCGCGGCGCTCTCGGCGGGCATCGTGCATATCGGCGTGGGCAATTTTCACCGCGCCCATATGGCGGTCTATCTCGACCGGCTGTTCTCGACCGGGGCCGACCACGACTGGGCGATCAGCGGCGCGGGCGTGCGGGCGGGCGATGCCCGGATGCGCGAGGCGCTGGAGCGTCAGGACTGTCTCACCACCGTGGTCGAGCTCGACCCGGCCGGGCTTTCGGCCCGCGTCACCGGCGCGATGATCGAGTTCACCGAGATCGACGCGGCCAAGCTTATCGCGCGGATGAGCGATCCGGCGATCCGCATCGTCTCGCTCACCGTGACCGAAGGCGGCTGGTTCGTCGATGCCAAGACCAACGGCTTCGACGCGGCCCATCCCGACATCCGCCACGACGCCGAGCATCCCGATGCGCCGAAGACCGCCTTCGGCATGATCCTAGCAGCGCTCCGGCAGCGGCGCGCGGCGGGTGACGCGCCCTTCACCGTCATGTCCTGCGACAACCTGCCCGAAAACGGGCATGTGGCCAGGCAGACGGTGATCGGGCTGGCCCGTCTGGCGGACGCCGATTTCGCCGATTGGGTCGAGGCCAATGTCGCCTTTCCCAACACCATGGTCGATTGCATCACCCCCGCCACCTCGGATCGCGAGCGCGCGCTGGTCAGGGACCGCTTCGGCATCGTCGATGCGGTGCCGGTGGTCTGCGAGCCGTTCCGGCAATGGGTGCTCGAGGACAACTTTCCGCAGGGCCGCCCGGCGCTGGAGAAGGTCGGCGCCGAGTTCGTGACCGATGTCGCCCCCTACGAGCTGATGAAGCTGCGCATCCTCAATGGCGGCCACGCGGCCATCGCCTATCCTTCGGCGCTGCTCGGGCATCACTTCGTGCATGACGCCATGGCCGATCCGCGCATCAAGGCCTGGCTGGAGGCGCTGGAAACGCGCGAGATCATCCCGACGCTGGAGCCGATCGAGGGCGTCGATTTCGAAGCCTATCGCCGCAAGGTCGAGGAGCGCTTCTCCAACCCCGAGATCGGCGACACCATCCCGCGGCTGTGCTTCGACGGCACCAACCGCCAGCCCAAATTCGTTCTGCCGGTGATCCGCGACGCGCTGTCCAAGGGGCAGGCGATCGACGGGCTCGCGCTCGAGGTGGCGCTGTGGTGCCGCTACTGCGCGGGCACGAACGAGGCGGGCGAAAAGATCGCGCCCAATGACGACAATGCCGAGGATCTCGAGCGGCGCGCCCTCGCGGCCAAGGACGATCCGCAGGCGTTCCTGTCCAACGAGGCCGTGTTCGGCGATCTGGGCGCGCAGCCCGCCTTCGTCGCGGCCTTCTCGAAGCAGCTCGGCGCGCTGTGGACCGACGGCGTCGCCGCGACGCTCTCGCGCTACGCGCGCGGCTGAGCCGGGGAAAGGGCCGGGCGGCTAGGCCTCAAGGAGCCGCTCGGCCGTCGCCTCGTCGGTGATCAGCCCGTTGATGAGGCCGCCGCGCAGCGCCGCGAGGATCGCCCCGGCCTTGACCGGCCCGGCGGCGAGCCCGACCACGGGGGCCTCGCCGCCCACGATCAGCGGCGCGGAGGCGACGCGGGCATTGAATTCGCCCGGCATCACCCGGCCTTCGCCGTCATAGACCCAGCTGGTGATTTCGCCCGCGGCCCCTTGCGCCATCATGTCCTGCATCTGCTGCGCGTTCATGAAACCATCGACGCATAGCGGCGCCAGCGGCCCGACCTGTCCCACGCCGACCAGCGTGAAATCGGCGCGCGCGCACAGCGCCATGGTGTGGCGCACCGGCTCCTGCCCATGCATCACCCGAAGCTCCTCCTCGTCGCGCGCGACCACCGGCAAAGGGTAGGGGTAATGCCTCGCGCCCACGCGTTCGGCCATGCGGATCACCGCGTTGTAGGGCGTGGCGGAGCCGTCCGACATCATGTTGCCCAGCCGGCTGACGATGCGGTGCTGCGGGCAGTCCATGCGCGGCAGCTGTTCGACGCAGGCGCGCAGCGCCCGGCCCGTGCCCAGCGCGATGATCCGCTCTTCGGGGGCCTTGAGCAGCCTTTCCAGCTCGGCCGCGGCGGCGATGGCGATGCCGGTGAGCAGCTCGGGCGCGGTGGGGTCGGTCGGGACGACCTCGACCACCTTGAGCCCGAACCGCGCATCCAGCGCCTCCGACAGGTCCATGCAGCGCGCGATCGGGTGATCGAGCCGGACCTTGATCAGCTTTTCCGACACGGCGAGCGACACCAGCCGCTGCGCCGACTGGCGCGAAACGCCGAGCTTCCTGGCGATCTCGTCCTGGGTGTTGCCGGCGACATAGTAGAGCCAGCCCGCGCGGGCAGCGTCGTCGAGCCGGGTCGTCTCGGGGGTGAAGCGCGACTGGCTCATGCCGGGGCCCCGGCGCGCAGCCGCTCGAGCAGGGCGGGCAGGTCGTCCCAATGCGCCAGCAGCGGCAGGGCCGGATCGTGGCGCAGCGTCGCGGTGGCGAGATGGCTGCCGCCGGTATAGCGCACCGCCGTCATCCCGGCCGCCACCGCCGCCTCCAGCCCCGGCAGGCTGTCCTCGATCACCAGGCTGCGCCCCGGTGCGGCCCCCATCTTTTCGGCGGCGAAGAGGAACAGGTCGGGCGCGGGCTTGCCGCGCGCGACCTGGCTCGCGGTAAAGACATGCGGCAGCGCCGCTGCCAGCCCGACGATGTCGAGCGACCGCGCCACCCGGGGCGGCGAGGAGGAGGTGGCGACGCAGACCGGCACGCCTTGGGCCGCAAGCCGCTCCAGCGCGCTCGCGATCCCGGCCATCGGCTTCAGCTCGGTTTCGAAACGCTCGAGGAGCCGTGCGCGGTAGAGCGCCTCGAAGGCAGGATCGAGCGCGCGGCCCAGCTCTTCGCGAATATGCCGGGCCACGGTGGGAAAGCTGCGACCGAGGAAATTGCGCCGCACATGATCGATGTCGATCTCGATGCCCTCGGCGGCGAGCAACTCGATCAGCACCTCGGCGCTCAGCACCTCGCTGTCGATCAAAACGCCGTCGCAGTCGAAAATGATCAGATCCCAATCGCGCGCCATGCCGCTCTCCTCGCCATCCATCGCCCTGTCCTCCGGCCGCAGATTGCCACAGTCGCGGGCATTTGCCCATAGTCTGGGCGTCCGCGCCTTGCATCCCGGCTTGACCGGGCAGTTGGAATGCGCACCCCTTGGCGGAAAGCACAAGGGGGGGCAGGTCATGCATGCGTGGGATTTCTGGGTCGATCGGGGCGGCACGTTCACCGATGTGGTGGGTCGTGATCAGACCGGCGCGCTGCATCCGCTCAAGCTCCTGTCGGAAAACCCCGAAGCCTACGAGGACGCGGCGATCGAAGGCATCCGGCGGCTGCTCGGCGGGGCCATCGACCCTGCGCGCATCGGCACGGTCAAGATGGGCACCACCGTGGCCACCAACGCGCTGCTGGAGCGCAAGGGCGACCGCACCGCGCTCTTGATCACGCGCGGCTTCCGCGACGCGCTGCGCATCGCCTACCAAGGCCGCCCCGACATCTTCGCCAAGGAAATCCTGCTGCCAGAGCAGCTCTACAGCCGGGTGATCGAGGTCGATGAGCGCATGCGCGCCGATGGCTCCGTCGAGACGCCGCTCGACCCGCAGGCGCTGCGCCCCGAGCTGGAGCGGCTGCGCGAAGACGGCATCGACGCCGTCGCGATCGTGCTGATGCACGCCTGGACCGCCCCCGCGCATGAGGCGGCGCTGGCGGAAATGGTGCGCGGCATGGGCTTCGGTCAGGTCTCGGTCAGCCACGAGGTCTCGCCGCTCCTCAAGCTCGTCGGGCGCGGCGACACGACGGTGGTCGACGCCTATCTCTCGCCGATTTTGCGCCGCTACGTGGCCCGCGTCTCGGGCGCGCTGGGCGCGACGCCCCCGGGCGAGCCGGGGCCGACGCTGCAATTCATGATGTCCTCGGGCGGCATGACCGCGGCCGAGGCGTTCCAGGGCAAGGACGCGATCCTGTCTGGGCCGGCGGGCGGCGTGGTCGGCATGGTCGAGACGGCGCGCGCCGCGGGCTGGGACAAGGTGATCGGCTTCGACATGGGCGGCACCTCCACGGATGTGGCGCATTGCGCGGGCGACTACGAGCGCGCCTTCGACACCGAGGTGGCGGGCGTGCGCATCCGCGCGCCGATGATGCGCATCCACACGGTCGCGGCGGGCGGCGGATCGGTGCTCCACGCCGATCCCGGCCGCTTCCGCGTCGGGCCCGACAGCGCCGGGGCCGATCCCGGGCCGCTGTGCTACCGGCGCGGCGGGCCGCTCACCGTGACGGACGCCAACGTCATGCTGGGCAAGCTCGACCCCGATCTCTTCCCGGCGATCTTCGGCCCCGGACAGGACCAGCCGCTCGACCGCGAAGGCGTGCGCGCCGCCTTCGCCGAGATCGCGGGCGACCGCAGCGCCGAGGAGGCCGCCGAGGGCTTCGTGCGGATCGCGGTGGAGAACATGGCGAACGCGATCAAGAAGATCTCTGTCCAGCGCGGCCACGACGTGACGCGCTACCTGCTCAATTCCTTCGGCGGCGCGGGCGGGCAGCACGCCTGCCTCGTCGCCGACGCGCTGGGCATGGAGGCGGTGCTGGTGCATCCGCTCTCGGGCCTGCTCTCGGCCTATGGCATCGGCCTCGCCACCGTCTCGGCCAGCCGCCAACAGGGGCTGGTGCAGCCCTTGGAGGAAGCGACGCGGCCCGAGTTGGAGCGGGTGATCGCGGAGCTGACGACGCAGGTCGGCGCGGAGCTGGCCGAACAGGGGGTTACGGACGGGCGCTGCACCACCCGGCTGCATTTGCGCTACGCTGGCACCGACACGGCGCTGCAGCTGGGCTATGACGGCGACATGGAAGCCGCGCGCGCGGCCTTCGAGGCGGCGCATGAGGCGCAGTTCGGCTTTCTGAGCCCCGGGCGCGATCTGGTGATCGAGGCGGTCGAGGTCGAAGGCCGCGCGCCGCCGCATGCGCTGGCCGAAACGGGCGGGGAGGCCCCCGACCGGGGCCATGCGCGGGCCGAGGAGCGCGCGCGCTTCTTCTCAAGCGGGGCATGGCACGAGGCGCAGGTGCATCGCCGCGCCGAGATCGCCCCGGGCCACGAGATGCGCGGCCCCGCCCTGATCATCGAGCCGAACCAGACCATCGTGGTCGAGCCGGGCTGGACCGCGCGGCTGACCGGGCGCGACGACATCCTGCTCACCCGCCACGAGGCCGCGCCGCGTGCATTGGCGGCGGGGACCGAGGCCGACCCGATCCTGCTCGAGGTGTTCAACAACCTCTTCATGAACATCGCCGAGCAGATGGGCGTGGCGCTGCAGAACACCGCGCAGTCGGTCAACATCAAGGAAAGGCTCGATTTCTCCTGTGCCGTGTTCGACCGGACCGGCGCTCTGGTCGCCAACGCGCCGCATATGCCGGTGCATCTCGGCTCCATGGATCGCAGCGTCGAAGCGATCATCCGCCAGAACCCGGTGATCCGCCCCGGCGACGTCTTTGCGCTCAACGCGCCCTATAATGGCGGCACGCATCTGCCCGACATCACCGTGGTCTCGCCGGTCTTCGACGATGAGGGCTCGGAGATCCTGTTCTGGACCGCGAGCCGGGGCCATCACGCCGATGTCGGCGGCACCGCGCCGGGCTCGATGACGCCGCTCGCCACGACCGTGGACGAGGAAGGCGTGCTGATCGACAACTTCCACCTCGTCGACCGGGGGCGCTTGCGCGAGGAGGCGCTGCACGCGCTCTTGACCGATCATCGCTATCCCTGCCGCAACCCGGGCCAGAACATCGCCGACCTCAAGGCGCAGGTCGCGGCCAACGCCCGCGGCGCGGCGGAGCTCAGGCGCATGGTCGCCGAGTTCGGCCTCGACGTGGTGCGCGCTTATATGGGCCACGTGCAGGACAACGCCGCCGAGGAGGTGGCGCGGCTGGTCGGGCGGCTGTCGGACTGCGCATGCGACTACGAAACCGATACCGGGCAGGTGATCCGGGTCAGGATCACCGTGGACCGCGAGGCGCGGCGCGCGAAGGTCGATTTCACCGGCACCTCCGAGGCGCGCGAGAACAACTTCAACGCGCCCGAGCCGGTGGCCCGCGCCGCCGTGCTCTACGTCTTCCGCGTCATGTGCGAACAATCGATCCCGATGAACGCGGGCTGCCTGCGCCCGATCGAGATCGTGATCCCCGAGGGCTCGATGCTGCGCCCCGCCTGGCCGCGCGCGGTGGTGGCGGGCAATGTCGAAACCTCGCAGCACGTGACCAACGCCCTGTTCCAGGCGCTCGGCGCGCTGGCCAATGCCCAGGGCACCATGAACAACCTCACCTTCGGCAACGACGCCCACCAGTATTACGAGACGATCTGCTCGGGCAGCCCGGCGGGGCGGATGAATGACGGGCGCGGCTTTGCCGGAACGCCGGGCGTCCACACTCACATGACCAATTCGCGGCTCACGGACCCGGAGGTGCTCGAGACGCGCTTTCCGGTGCTGCTGGAGAGCTTCGCGCTCCGGCCCGGCTCGGGCGGGCAGGGGGCGTTCCCGGGCGGCGACGGCACGACCCGGCGGCTGCGCTTCCTCGAAGAGATGGAGCTGTCGATCCTCTCCTCGCACCGCCACCGCCCGCCCGAAGGGATCGATGGCGGCGCAGCGGGCGAGATCGGGTGCACCGAGGTCGGGCGGCTCGACGGTTCGGTCGAGACGCTTCCCGCCTGCGCCCAGACCCGGCTCAGGCCGGGCGAGACGGTGACGGTGATCACCCCGACGCCGGGCGGGGTCGGACGCAGGGGCTGACGGCGGCGCGGGCGGTGCCGTCGGGATTTGCGTATTTGGAGAAAGATGAACCGGGGGGCGGCGCATGCTTGGTTCCGGTCCGGCCTGTGGCGGTCCGGTGCGGCGTCTGTGTCTTCCCTCGGATGGGTGGCCGCGCGGCCTCACATCTCCGTGCCCGCGGCCCCGTGGTCATTCCCGCGCTGCCGCCCTATCATCCGCCGCAGGCAAACTGACGGGCGGACCCCATGCACAGCACAGACGTCGCGCAGGCTGATCCCGGCGACCTCATCGCCTGCCCGCAATGCGATGCGCTCTACCGCGCGCGCATGCCGGATCATGGGCGCCGCGCGGTCTGCACGCGCTGCCACACGGTGCTCATCGCGCCGCGTCGGCGCGCGGGCATGATCATCATCGCGCTCGCGGCGGCGCAGCTCGTTCTCGTGCTCGGCGCGGTGTGGTTTCCCTTTCTTCGGATCAGCCGGCAGGGCTTTGCCAACGAGGCGACGCTGCTCGACGCGGCGCTGAGCTTTTCCGGCGGGCCGCTGCTGCTGCTGTCGCTGGCGGTGACGGCGCTGATCGTGCTGGTGCCGCTGGCCCGCGCGGTGCTGACGATCTACGTGCTCGGCCCGCTGGTCTTCGACCGTCCCGCGCCGCCCGGCGCGCTGCGGCTCTTTGCCTTCGCCGAGGCGCTGCGCCCCTGGTCGATGGCCGAGATCTTCGCGCTCGGCTGCGCCGTGGCGCTGGTCAAGGTGGCCGATCTCGCGCATCTGAGCTTCGGCCCGGCCTTCTGGATGTTCGCCGGGCTGGTCTTTCTCACCGTGATCCACGACCGCTGGATGTGCCGCTGGTCGGTCTGGCACGCGCTGGAGCGCGGCTATGGCGCGCGCAAGGCGCAGGTGGCGGCATGAGCGGCGCGTCGGGCACGATCACTGCGCGCGAGGCCGGGCTCGTCGCCTGCACCCGCTGCACCCGCGTCTGGGCCGCCGGAACGGCGCGCTGCGGCCGCTGCGGCAAGCCGCTGGTGTCGCGCGACACCCACAGTCTCAGCCGGGTCTGGGCGTGGTGGGTCGCGGGGGTGCTGTGCTACATCCCGGCCAATCTATACCCGATGCTGCGCACGCGGATGCTGTTCACCACCTCCGACGACACCATCATCCAAGGCGCGATCGAGCTTGCGACCCATGGCGCGCCGGTGGTGGCGCTGATCATTCTCATCGCCTCGGTGGCGATCCCCATGGGCAAGTTCGCGGCGATCGGCTGGCTCGCGGTTTCGGTGCGGCGCGGCAGCCGCGCGACGCCGCAGGCCCGTCACAGGCTTTATGAAATCGTCGAGTATATCGGCCGCTGGTCGATGATCGACGTCTTCGTGGTTGCGATCCTGACGGCGCTGGTGCAGTTGAATCTCGCCGCCTCGATCAAGCCGGGCCCGGCGGCGCTCGCCTTTGCACTCTCGGTGATTTTCACGATGCTTTCCGCCCAAGCCTTCGACCCGCGCCTGATCTGGGATCGCGCGGAAGACGACACCCGCGCCCGGACCTCGCGCGCGTGAGCAGCGACGTCCCCGAGGTGCCGCTCGACGGGCCGCGCCGCTCATTGGCCAGCCGCGTCTCCGTGGTCTGGCTGGTGCCCGTGGGCGCGCTCGCGGTGGCGCTGGGCATCGGCTGGAAGCAATGGTCCGACCAGGGGCCGCTGATCGAGGTGGTGTTCGAGGATGCGGGCGGCGTGCTCGCGGGCGAGACCGAGCTGCGCTTTCGTGACGTGGCGGTGGGCCTCGTCGAGGAGGTCGGCTTCACCGACGAGCTCGACCGCGTGCTGATCTCGATCCGCGTCTCCAAGGACATCGCCCCCTATATCGACGAGGACGCGCAGTTCTGGGTCGTGCGCCCCGAGGTCTCGACCGAAGGCGTCTCCGGGCTCGATACGGTGCTGTCGGGCGTCTATCTGCGCGGCCAGTGGGACGGGCGGCCCGGAGAGGAAAGCCGCCATTTCGTCGGCAGCGATCACGCGCCCCTGCTCGGCCCCGATGATCAGGGCATCGAGATCACCCTGCGCGCCACCGAAGGCGTGCTCTCGGGCAACAGCCCGATTCTCTACAAGGGGGTCGAGGCGGGCCGCATCGGTGCCGCGGGCATCTCGGCCGACGGTTTCTACGTCGAGGCGCCGGCGGTGATCTATGCGCCCTATGACAATCTCGTCACCGAGACGACGCGGTTCTGGGACACGTCGGGCTTTTCGGTCAGCATCGGCACCGGCGGTGCCGAGATCGATTTCGACAGCGTCGCGGCGCTGCTCGCGGGCGGGCTCGCCTTCGACACCTTCGTCTCGGGCGCGACGCTGGCCGAGAGCGGCCGGACCTTCGAGGTCTATGACGCCGAGGAAACGGCCCGCAACTCGGTGTTCAACACACCCGACGGACCCTCGCTCAATCTCGTGGCCGTGTTCGACGGCAATGTCTCGGGCCTCGCCGTCGGCGCGCCGGTCGAGCTTGACGGCGTGCGCATCGGCTCGGTCTCGGGGCTCAACGGCCTCGTCGACGAGGAGCGCTTCGGCGATCGCGGCGTGCGGCTGCAGACCGTGCTCAACATCCTGCCCTCGCGGCTCGGCATGGCCGATGATGGCGGCGTCGAGCAGGCATTGCAGTATTTCGTCGACGAGGTGGCCGACGGGCTGCGCGCGCGGCTCGTCACCGGTTCGATCCTGACGGGCGGCCTCAAGGTGCAGCTCATCGACGTGCCCGGCGTGGAGCAGGCGCGGCTCGACATCGACGCGCTGCCTTACCCTTCGGTCCCGGTCACCGACAGCGAGATCTCGGACGTGCAGGCCACCGCGCAGGGCACGCTTGATCGGATCAACAACCTGCCGATCGAGGAGCTGCTCGCCTCGGCCACCAGCTTTCTCGAAAACTCGGCCCGGCTGATCGGCTCGGATGACCTGCAACAGACCCCGACCGACATCCGCGCGCTTCTGGGCGATATCCGCGGCTTTGTCGGCTCCGATGAGGTGCAGGCCGTGCCCGGGCAGATCGGCGTGGTGATGAGCGAGATCGAGCTGGCGGTATCGGATGTCCGCGCGATCCTCGACGATGTGCGCGAGGCCGAGGCCGTGCGCCGCGTGCTCGACGCCGTGGACGGCGCCACGGCGGTGACCGCCGATCTCGACACCGCGCTCGACGGCGTGCCCGAGCTGGTCGGCAATCTCAACCGCGTGGCCGAGAACGCCGCAGAGCTGCCGCTCGACCGGCTGCTGACCGAAGTGTCGGGGCTGGCCGAGGAGGCGCGCGCGCTGGTCGGCGCGGAAGAGACGCAAGCCCTGCCAAGCCGGGTGAATGCGCTGCTGGCCGAGCTGGAGGGCGGCACCATCGAGGCGCGGGCGCTGATCGCGGATCTCAACGAGCGGCAGGCGGTGGCGCGGCTGCTGGAGACGGTCGATGCCGCGGGCGATGCGGTGGCGACGCTCGACGCCTCGCTCTCGGGTGTGCCGCAGCTCGTCTCCCGGCTCGACACGCTCGCCGCCACGGCCAACGAGCTGCCGCTCGATGCGCTGCTGACGGAGGTCTCCGGCCTTGCCGGCGCGGCGCGCGGGCTGATCGACACGGACGACGCGCGCGCCCTGCCGGGGCGGGTCAACGCGCTTCTGGCCGAGCTGGAAGGCGGCACCGCCGAGGCGCGCATGCTCATCTCCACCCTCAACGAGGAGGAGGGCGTGGCCCGGCTGCTCGACACCATCGACGCGGCAGGCGCGGCGGCAGGCACGCTCGATGCCTCGCTCGACGGCGTGCCGCAGCTGGTCGAGCGGATCGACGCGGTGGCCGCCATGGCGCAGGAGCTGCCCGTCGAGGCGCTGCTCGACCGGGTGTCGGGGCTGGCGCAGGATGCGCGCGGGCTGATCGGCACCGAGACCGCCCGCGCGCTGCCCGGCCGGATCGGCACGCTGGCGGGCGAGCTGGAGCTGGGCGTGGCCGAGGCGCGCGCGCTTCTGGCCGAGGTCAATGCGGGCGGCGGCGGCGAAAGCCTCGTCGCGGCGATCGACAGCGCCGCGCGCGCCGCCGACAGTCTCGACCGTTCGCTCGCCGGCGCGCCGCAGCTGATCGACAGCCTGAACGCGGTCGCGGGCAAGGCCGCGGACCTGCCGCTCGAGGTGCTGGTGGCCGAGGCCAACAGCCTGATCAACTCGGCCGACCGCATCCTCGCGCAGGACACGGCGCGGGCGCTGCCGGGCGAGCTCAACGGCGCGCTCGAAGAGCTGCGCCAGATCCTCGGCGCAGTGCGCGAGGGCGGTGTGGTCGAGAATGCCAACGCCACCTTCGCCTCGGCTGCCAACGCCGCCGACCGGCTGGCCGAGGCGGCGCAAACGCTGCCCTCGCTGGTCAGCCGCGCCGAGGCGCTGCTGGTGACCTCGAACGGCACCGTGGGCGTGATCGGCGACGAGACCGAGCCCGCCCTGCGCGACCTGCGCACGGCGCTGCGCGACGTCTCCAAGGCCGCCGAGGCGGTGGGCTCGCTCGCCCGTGCCATCGAACGCCGCCCCAATTCGCTTCTGACAGGACGCTAGGCCATGATGACCCGTATCCTTCCCGCCATGGCGCTGCTTTCGGCTCTCGCGGCCTGCGGCGGCCCGGAGCTGCGCTACGCGGTGCCGCAGGTGGCGCCGACCGAGAAGATCTCCATCGATTTCGAGACGGTGGAGCTGCGCGAGATCACCCTGCCGACCTATGCGGCGCTGGAGGTCATCTATGTCGAGACGCCCGAAGGCGTGATCACCCCGGCCGAGGACCTGCTCTGGGCCGACGACCCGGTGCGCGCCGCGACGCTGGAGCTGGCCCGCGCGCTCAGGCTTTCGACCGGCGCGCGCGTCGCCTCCGAGCCCTGGCCCTTCGACGATTTCGCCGAGGCCCGGCTCGAGGTGCGCATCGAGGAATTCCTCGCCGATGCGCGGGGCCGTTTCCGCGTGGCGGGGCAGTATTTCGTGGCCACCCGCGACGCCGAAGGCCGCGACAGGGCCGAGACCTTCGAGATCGCGGTGCCGATCCCGCCCGCCGCGGGCGCCAGCGGCCTCGCCGCGGCGCGCGCCGCGGCCATGGCGGAGCTGGCGCAGACCATCGCCAAGACCGCGATGCGCTGAGGAAATCCGCAATGGCGGAACGAAAAAGGCCGGATCGTTCGGCCCGGCCAAGCAGGAGATGATGCGATGAAAAGACTGTTCGAGGTGCGCAGTCCGTTTTTCGTGCCGGTCTGGCGACGGGTGGTCGTGGTGGTGCTGGTCTTCGGCTGGGCGCTGATCGAGCTGTCGCAGGGCGCGCCGGGCTGGGCGCTGCTTTTCGCCGCGGCGGGCGCGTGGTGCGCCTGGCAGTTCTTCTTCGTCTTCGATCAGCGGCCCGGCGGCCCGAACGACCCGAACGACCCCGGCTGAGCCGCCACGCGGCGACTTGGAGAGGATCACGCGCGCGCTAGCTTGTTGGGACGATTGACCAAACAAGGAGACCGCCGATGCTCGCAGCCTATCAGCACGAGGGGTCGGGCCTTGCCCCGCTGGGGCCCGACCGCGACCTGTCCCAGGCGCATTGGATCGATCTCTTCGGTCCCGATGCCGAGGAGACGGCGCGGGTCGAGGCCTTCGGGATCGGCGTGCCCTCGCTGGAGGACATGGAGGAGATCGAGATCTCCAACCGCCTGCACCGCGAGGGCGATTGCCAGGTGATGACGGTGATGCTGCCCGGCCGCGACGAGAAGGGCCGCCAGTTCTCGGCCCCCGTGACCTTCCTGCTGACGCCCGAGCGGCTGGTGACGGTGCGCCACCACGCGCCGCGCCCCTTCGATACCTTTCCCTCCCGCGCGGACAGGTCGAGCGCGGGCACCGATACGCCGGTGCGGATCTTCCTGGGGCTGGTCGAGGAGATCATCGCGCGGCAGGCCGACCTTCTGGAGGCGACGGGCCGGGTGCTCGACCGGGTGGCGGGAGAGGTCTACGGCGACGAGGCCAACGACGTCGAGGGGCTGCGGCTGGCGCTGCGCGACGTGGGCCAGCAGGGCGAGCTGACCGCCAAGGTGCGGCTGGCGCTGTTCACCATGGAGCGGATGCTGTCGACCTTCATCACCTGGAACGCGACGATGAAGGCGCGCGACCCGCAGATCGGCACGCTGGCCAAGGCGCAGATGCGCGACATCAACGCGCTCGAGGTGCATCTCGACTTTCTCAACAGCCGCGTGGCGCTGGCCACGGACGCGACGCTGGGCATGATCAATCTCGACGAGAACGCGGTGGTGCGCACGCTGTCGGTTGTCGCGGCGCTGTTCCTGCCGCCGACGCTGATCGCCTCGATCTACGGGATGAACTTCGCCCACATGCCCGAGCTGGACGAGCCCTATGCCTATTTCATCGCACTCGGCGCGATGGTGGCCTCGGCGGCGGGCACCTGGATCTGGTTCAAGGCCAAGGGCTGGCTGTAAGGCCCCGCCGCAGGCGGCGGGGCCTCGGGCCTCAGGTGATGACGTTCGGCGCGTCGCGGCCCGTATGGGATTTGATGCCCGCGATCTCGTCGGCGGCGGCGATGATCGGGGCGAGCGCCTCCTGCGGGTCGCGGTCGCATTGCGCGGGATCGGTCTCCAGCGCTTCGAGATAGACGCGCAGCGTCGCGCCGACCGTGCCAGTGCCCGACAGCCGGAACACCACGCGCCCGCCATCCTCGAAGCCGATGCGCAGCCCCTGGCCCGTGGCGCGCGAGCCGTCGACCGGATCGTCATAGGAGAACTCGTCGGCGGTCTTGACGGTGAGCCCGGCAAAGCTCTGCCCCGGCAGGCTGCCCAGCTTGCCGCGCAGTTCGTCCATCAGCGCGTTGGCCTTCCGGGTCTCCACATCCTCGTAATCATGACGCGAATAATAGTTGCGCCCGTATTCGGCGTAGTGCTCGGACAGCAGCTCCTTCACGCTCTTCTTCGTTTCGGCGAGGATGTTGAGCCACAACAGCACCGCCCAGAGCCCGTCCTTCTCGCGCACATGGTCCGAACCGGTGCCGGCGCTTTCCTCGCCGCAAAGCGTGGCCTTCCCGGCGTCGAGCAGGTTGCCGAAGAACTTCCAGCCCGTCGGCGTCTCGTAGCAGGCGATGCCCTTCTTCTCGGCCACGCGGTCGACGGCGGCGGAGGTCGGCATGGAGCGGGCGACGCCCTTGAGCCCGCCCTTGTAGGCAGGCGCCAGATGGGCGTGGGCCGCGAGCAGCGCGAGGCTGTCGGAGGGGGTGACGTAGACGCCGCGCCCCATGATCATGTTGCGGTCGCCGTCGCCATCCGAGGCCGCGCCGAAATCGGGCGCGTTGTCGGACATCATCGCCTCGACCAGATCCTTGGCCCAGATCGGGTTCGGGTCGGGGTGGCCGCCGCCGAAATCGGGCGAGGGGGTCGCGTTGACGACCGAGCCCGAGGCCGCGCCGAGCCGGTTTTCGAGGATCTCGACCGCGTAGGGGCCGGTCACCGCGTGCATCGCGTCGAAGCGCAGCCGGAAGCCGCCCGCGAGCAGCGCGCGGATCGCGTCGAAGTCGAAGATCTCCTCCATCAGCATGGCGTAATCGGCGACCGGGTCGACCACCTCGATCTGCATCTGGCCCAGCGTCGAGGTGCCGGGGCTGGAGAGGTCGATGTCCTGCGCCTCGGTGATGCGGTAGCGGGTCAGCCCCTGCGTCGCGGCATGGATCTTGTCGGTGATGCTCTCGGGCGCGGGGCCGCCATTGGCGGCATTGTATTTCAGGCCGAAATCCTCGTCCGGGCCGCCGGGGTTGTGGCTGGCCGAAAGGATCAGCCCGCCATCGGTGCCGCGCTTGCGGATGAGATGCGAGGCGGCGGGGGTCGACAGGATCGCGTCCTGACCGACGATCACCTTGGTCGCGCCATTGGCGGCGGCCATGCGCAGGATCACCTGGCTGGCGCGGTCGTTGAAATAGCGCCCGTCGCCGCCGAGCACGAGCGTCTTGCCCTCGATCCCGCCGATGCCGTCGAAGATCGACTGCACGTAGTTTTCGAGGAAATGCGGCTCCTTGAAGGTGCGGGTCTTCTTGCGCAACCCGCTGGTGCCGGGCTTCTGGCCCTGGATGGGCTTGGTGTTCACCGTGATCTGTTCCACTGGTTCAATCTCCTCGGCTTGCGGGGTCGGTGCGTGTCGTCTCGTCGGGTTCGAGCACCATGACGACAACGGAGCGGCCCCTGATGCGGGTCCGGCCGCCATGCGGCCTGGGCGGGGCGTCGGGGCGCGCGCTGTCGATGTGGCGCACCCAGAGGTAACCTTCGGGCGGGGCGGGCAGGGTGACGAGGCAGGGCCCGCCATTGTTGATCACCGCGAACAGCGCGTATTCGAGCGCTGCGTAATCGGGCGTGCCCGAGGCGGTGCGCATCTCGAAGGCGACGAGGCGGCGCTCGGGGTCCTGCCAGTCGGCCTCGGTCATCATGCGCCCGTCGGCGCGGCGCCAGAACAGGTCGGTGCGGTTGTCGATCTTGCGGCTGCGCGCATGCAGGAAGCGCTTCTGCCGCAGGATCGGATGGGCGCGGCGAAAGGCCACGAGCTTGCGCACGAAGGCGAGAAAGGCGGGGTCGGTGCCCTCCCAGTTGACCCAGCCGATCTCGTTGTTCTGGCAATAGGCGTTGTTGTTGCCCTGCTGGCTGTTGCCCAGCTCATCGCCCGCGAGCAGCATCGGCGTGCCCTGGCTCAGCATCAAGGTCGCCAGCATGTTGCGCCGCCTGCGCGCGCGCGCGGCGTTGATCGAGCTGTCCTCGGTCGGGCCCTCGACTCCCATGTTGTCGCTGTGATTGGCGGAATGGCCGTCGCGGTTGTCCTCGCCATTGGCCTCGTTGTGCTTCTCGTTGTAGGAGACGACATCCATCAGCGTGAAGCCGTCATGCGCGGTCAGGAAGTTGACCGAGGCCGTGGCGGGGCGGTTGTCATGGTCGAACTGCCGCGCCGAGCCCGAGATCCGCGCCGCGAGCTTGCCGATCATCCCCGGGCTGCCGCGCCAGAAATCGCGCACCTGGTCGCGGAACTTGTCGTTCCACTCGGAGAACGGCGCGGGATAGGCGCCGAGCTGGTAGCCACCCGGCCCGATGTCCCACGGCTCGGCGATGAGCTTTACCCGGCCCAGCACCGGGTCCTGCCGGATCGCCTGGAAGAAGGGCGCGTTGCGATCGAAGCCCTCGGCCCGGCGGCCCAGCGCGGTGCACAGATCGAAGCGGAACCCGTCGACGCCCATCACCTCGACCCAGTAGCGCAGGCTGTCCATCACCATGCGCAGCACCATCGGATGCTCGATATTGAGCGTGTTGCCGGTGCCGGTGTCGTCGATGTAATGGCGGCGGTTCTCGGCAAGGCGGTAGTAGCTGGCATTGTCGAGGCCGCGGAACGACAGCGTCGGCCCCATCTGGTTGCCTTCGCCGGTGTGGTTGTAGACCACGTCGAGCAGCACCTCGATGCCCGCCGCGTGGAAGCGGTCGACCATGGCGCGGAACTCGGCGATGTCGTGCCCGGCCAGATAGCGCGGCTCGGGCGCGAAGAAGCCGAGCGACTGGTAGCCCCAGTAGTTCGACAGGCCCTTTTCCACGAGAAACCGGTCATTGACGAAGGCATGCACCGGCAGAAGCTCGATCGCGGTGACGCCGAGCCGGCCGAGGTGATCGAGGATCCTGTCGGAGGCGAGCCCCTGGAACCGGCCGCGATTGGCGATGTCGGGGCGGTCGGCGGTCATCCCCGCGACATGCGCCTCGTAGATCACCGTGTCGGCCATGGGCCGGTCTGGGTGCCTGGCGGGCAGAAGCTTCGAGGTGTCGCAGACCACGGCGCGCGGCATGTAGGGCGCGCTGTCGCGGGTGTCGTAGCTCAGATCCTGAAGCTTCGAGCGGGTGTCGTAGCCCTGCAACGCGTCGTGCCAGATCGGATGGCCGCTGATCTGGCGCGCGTAAGGGTCGATGAGAAGCTTGTTGGGGTTGAAGCGGTGGCCTTCGTCGGGGCGGTAGGGGCCATGCGCCCGAAAGCCGTAATGCTGGCCGGGCCTGAGCCCGTGGACATAGCAGTGCCAGACATGGCCCTCGCGCTCGGGCATGTCGATGCGCGCGGTCTCGCGGCCATAGCGCTCGAACAGGCACAGCTGCATGCGCGTGGCGTTCTGGGAAAAGACGGCGAAATTGACGCCGCCTGCATCGGGCGTGGCCCCCATGGGATGGGGGCGGCCGGCGCTGATCCGGGTTTTCTTGGTCATGCCGGGGCGATAGCATCCCGGTAGAGCGCCGCATAGGCCCTTGCCGAACTGGCCCAGCCGACGGGCTGGCTCATCGCGTTGGCCTGCATCCGCGCCCAAGTGTCCGGTTCGGCGTAAAGGTCGCACAGGCGGCCCAGCGCCACGGCCAGCGGATCGGCCGAGACGGGGTGGAACTGCAGCCCCGTGGCGACGCCGCGATCGAGCGCTGCGGGCGAGGCGTTGATCACCGTGTCGGCCAGTCCGCCGGTCAGCGCCACGAGCGGAATGGTGCCGTAGCGCAGACCGTAAAGCTGGGTCAGGCCGCAAGGCTCGAAGCGCGAGGGCACGAGGATCGCGTCGGCCCCGGCGATGAGCCGGTGCGACAGCGCCTCGTCATAGCCGATGCGCACCGCGACGCCGTCCTCGCGCGCCGCCTCGCGGAAGGCCTCTTCGAGCCCCCGGTCGCCCGAGCCCAGAAGTGCGAGTTGCCCGCCGCGCTCCAAAAGCGCGGGCAGGGCTTCGAGCAGCAGGTCGAGGCCCTTCTGCTCGGTCAGCCGCGAGACCACGCAGCACAGCGGACCGGAGGACTGCGGCAGCCCCATCTCGGCGCGCAGCGCGTCGCGGCTGGCGGTCTTGCCCGAAGGGTGGCGATAGGGCTCGGCGATGTTCGGGTCGGTCGCCGGGTTCCAGGCGCTCTCGTCGATGCCGTTGAGGATGCCCGAAAGGTCGCGGCGGCGCGCGCGCATCACCCCGTCGAGCCCCATGCCGAATTCGGGGCGCATCAGCTCGGCGGCGTAGGTGGGCGAGACGGTGGTGAGCCGGTCGGCCCGCATCAGCCCGGCCTTGAGCGCCGAAAGCTGGCCGTAATATTCGAAGCCCTCGGCGTGAAAGCGCGACCGGGGCAGGCCGAGCCTCTCGATCATGTGGTGACCGGTCAGCCCCTGGAAGGCGATGTTGTGGATCGTGAGAACCGTGGCGCAGCGCCCGCCCATCTGCGCGAGGTAGTCGGGCACGAAGCCCGCCTGCCAGTCATGGCAATGCAGCAGATCGGGCTGCCAGCCCTGGCCGTCGATGGTCACGCCCTCGGCGCCGATCCGCGCGGCCATAAGGCTCAGCGCGGCGAAGCGCTGCGGGTTGTCGGACCAGTCATTGCCATCGGCGCCGAGATAGATCGAGCCTTCGCGCATGTAGAGATGCGGCGCGTCGATCACGAAGAGATCGAGCCCGGCGGCATGGCCCGCGAGCAGGCGGGCCGTGCCGCCGAACAGCCTGTCCTCCGCCATCACCTGCACCGCGCCCGCCTCCAGCGCGGCCATCACCGCCGGGTAGCCCGGCAGGATGGTCCGCATCTCGATCCCTTCGGCGCGCAAGGCGGCGGGCAGGGCGCCCGCCACGTCGGCCAGCCCGCCGGTCTTGACCAGCGGCGCGCATTCGGAGGCGACGGAGAGGACCCGCATCAGAGCGACGCCGCCCGCGTGTCGAGCATGGCCTGCGTGATCAGCGTCACGCCGCCCTCCGAGACGCGGAAGAACTTCGCATCCTCTTCGGGGTCCTCGCCCACGACGAGCCCTTCGGGGATGGTCACGCCCGCGTCGATCACCGCGTTCTTGAGGCGCGCATGGCGCGCGACAGTGACGTAAGGCAGCACCACGGTATGATCGAGCACCGAGTAGGAATTGGTGTGGACCTGCGTGAACAGCAGCGAATTGCGCACCTCGGTGCCCGAGATGATGCAGCCGCCCGAAACCATGGAGGAGACGGCCGAGCCGCGCCGGTCCTTTTCGTCATGGATGAACTTGGCGGGCGGCGCGCTTTCCGAATAGGTCCAGATCGGCCAGTCGCGGTCCCACAGGTTCAGCTCGGGGTCGAAATTGGTCAGGTCGATATTGGCCTGCCAGAAGGCATCGACCGTGCCGACATCGCGCCAATAGGCCTCGCGCCCCTCGGCCCGCACGCAAGAGTCGTCGAAGCGATGCGCGATCGCCTTGCCGTTCCTGACGATGTCTGGGATCAGGTCGGTGCCGAAATCATGGCTGGACTCGTCGTTCTCGGCGTCGCGGCTCAGCAGCTCGCGCAGGTATTTCCACGAAAAGACATAGATCCCCATCGAGGCCAGCGCCTTGTCGGGCTGCCCGGGGATGGAGGGCGGATCCTTGGGCTTTTCCAGAAACGAGGTGATGCGGCCGTCCTCGTCGACATGCATCACGCCGAAGGCCACCGCCTCCATGCGCGGCACGGTCAGGCAGCCGACGGTGACGTCGGCGCCCGAATCCACGTGCTGCTGGAGCATCAGCTCGTAATCCATCTTGTAGATGTGGTCGCCCGCGAGGATCACCACGTAATCGACGTCGTAGCCGTCGACGATGTCGATGTTCTGGGTCACGGCATCGGCGGTGCCGCGGTACCACATGCTCTCGGACACGCGCTGCGAGGCGGGCAGGATGTCGAGGAACTCGTTGCGCTCGGCGCGAAAGAAGCTCCAGCCGCGCTGGCAGTGGCGGATCAGGCTGTGCGCCTTGTACTGCGTGGCCACCGCGATCTTGCGGATGCCGGAATTCATGGCGTTCGACAGGGCGAAATCGATGATCCTCGCCTTGCCACCGAAATAGACGGCAGGTTTCACGCGCCGGTCGGTCAGCTCGCGCAGGCGCGAGCCGCGCCCGCCGGCAAGCACGAAGGCCATGGATCGCTGCGAAAGTCTGCGGTGGGTCTGTGGCATGGCTTTGGGCCTCCCTGTCCCGGATCGACGAATCTGGAAGACAGCGCATGACGCGCCGCTCTCCCTTTCGTGAGCATAGATCGGAAACCGCCCCGAGCAACGTTCAATGTGATCTGGAAGGCCCGGTTTTTCCGAGACTTTTCAATCGAGGCTAGCCTTGGTATCCTGCCTTGCCCGGCGCATTGCCGGCCTCCATGTAGGCCGGGCGCAGCACCAGGTCGGCAGGCCGGCTGCGCTCGATCACGCGCTGGGCGTTGGGCACGTCGTTGTGCATGGCCCTTTGCGTCGCCGCGGCGCGGCTCAGCCCGTGGCCGAGCCAGCGCGCGATCAGCCGGGCGCGCAGGTCGGGCAGGGGCACGTCGAGAAAGGCCGAAACATCCCAAAGCCGTGCCAGCTCGGACCAGGGCGCTTCGTCGAGCAGCAGGTAATTGCCCTCGACGATGACGACCTGCGCATCGGCCTCGATCAGCTGCGCCCCGGCGATGGCGATGTCGCGGGCGCGGTCGAAGACCGGCGCGATCACCTCCTCGCCGCGCGCGAGCCGCTTGGCCAGAAGCACGAAGCCGCGGGCATCGAAGGTCTCGGGCGCGCCCTTGCGCGTGCGCAGCCCCCAAAGGTCGAGCACCGCGTTGTCGAGGTGGAACCCGTCCATCGGCACGGTGCGCGACACCAGCTTCTGCCGCTCCAGCCGCCGCGCCAGCTCGGCCGCCAGCGTCGACTTGCCGCTGCCCGGCGCGCCGACGATGGCGACGATCACCCTCGGCTTGCGGCTGGCCAGATCATGGACCCGCTCGGCCAGCGCGTTGATATGCGATGTGATGTCGAGCACGCGCGCTCCTCTCGCCTCGGGGCCGCTCCTTGCGGCCCGGATTCCCTCTTGCCGTCATACAGGCCGGGGCCTCCGACAGCGAATGATTCCTGAGCGCCCCTGCGCGAAGGCGCAAGGTCGGCGGGGCGATGACGCGGGGCCTCGTCGTTCTTCGGATCGCGGAAGGCCGGCTCGGCGGCACCTGTCCGAATGGCTTGTCATCGCCTCTGCCTTGGCGGACAACTACAGGGCATGGTGACGCCGCGGCAGGTGTCGGAACCTCCGCCTGGCGGGAACCCCGGCCTTTGCCTGCGGGTTTCACAAGGCAGCCCTCTGGCATGCGCGGCCCCCAAGGCTGCCGCCGGTCGACGGGCACGGGAATTGGAGACAGGGAATGTATTACGAGATGATCGGATTTCACGGAGAGCACCAGAGCGAGCACACGGTCGACGGGGTGCCCGAGCCGAAGCTCGATCGCTCGACGCTCTTTCTCGACTTTGATGGAACATTGGTCGAACTGGCCGACCGCCCCGATGCGATCGAGGTCGATCCCGGCCTCGAGGCTCTGCTGCGGGGCTTGTCGGAAAAGACGAGGGGCCGGGTGGTGATCATCACCGGCCGGGCGATCGAGGACATCACGCAATATCTGGGGGATTTCGACGGTCCGATCATCGGCGGACACGGCGCGCAGGAGCGGATGTCGGGCGAGATCCGCAACCATGAGCTGGCCGATCCCGAGACGGTGAAGCGCCTCGGAGAGATGACCCATGCCTTCGCCGCGACCCATCCGGGGCTGATCTGCGAGGAAAAGCCCACCGGCGTGGTGCTGCATTTCCGCCAGAACGAGGATCTCGCCGCGCAGGCCTATGCCTTCCTGCGGGCCCTGTCCGAGACGCATGAGGGCTTCGATCTGCACCATTCCAAGATGGCCTACGAGCTGCGCCCCGCCGGGATCGGCAAGGATGTCTCGATGCGCCGCCTGATGGAGAACGAGCATTTCGCCGGGACCATGCCGATCTTCTTCGGCGACGACGTCACCGACGAGCCGGCGCTGCACTGGGTGTGCGAACAGGGCGGCCTCGCGGTGAAGGTCGGAGAGGGCGAAACCGCCGCCGGATGCCGCCTGGGCGAGCCGGAAGCCGCGCGAAGGACGTTGCGCCGCTGGCTCGAGGCGTGACCATGAACCAGGGTCGTCTCATCGTCGTATCCAACCGCATCCCGACCGAGGCCGCCCCGTCGGGCGGTCTCGTGGTGGCGCTGCATGACGCGCTCAAGGAGCGCGGCGGCGTCTGGATCGGCAATTCGGGAAAGCGCGTCGCCACGCAGGAAGAGGCGCAGGGGCTCACCCGGATCGCGCAGGAGCCTTACGAGCGCTATTGCTTCGATCTGAGCGAGGAGGAGCATCAGGGCTTCTATCTTGGCTATGCCAATGCCACGCTCTGGCCGCTGTTCCACCACCGCACCGATCTTCTGGCCGTGGACCCCGATCAGGCCCGGATCTACCGCGAGGTGAACGACCGGGTCGCCGGGCTTATCGCCGATGTGGTGCGCCCCGGTGACGTGATCTGGGTGCATGACTACCATTTTCTGCCGCTGGCCGAGGCGCTGCGTCGCCGCGGGATCACCAACCGGATCGGCTTTTTCCTGCATATCCCCTTCCCGAACCCCTCCGACATGCCCGCCCTGTCCGAGCGCAAGCTGATGCCCGGCTGGCTTTCCTCCTTCGACCTGATCGGCCTTCAGACGCGGCGCGACGTGTCGAACGCGCTCGATTTTCTGCGCGACAACGGCGCGGAGCTGCTGCTGCGCGGCAAGATGAAGCTCGACTCGCGCACCTTCGAGATCGCGAGCTTCCCGATCGGCATCGATGTCGATGCCTTCGTCGAAGCCGCCGAGACCCATGCGGATTCGGGCGAGCATCTGCGCCTGTCGCCCGGCGAGCGGCTGGTGCTGGGCGTCGATCGCCTCGATTACTCCAAGGGCCTGCCGCAGCGCTTCGCCGCCTTCGGGGAATATCTGTCGCACCGCCCCGATCCGCAGATCCGGGCCACCCTGCTGCAGATCGCGCCGCCCTCGCGCGAGGATGTGGAGGCCTACAGGGAGATCCGGCAGGAGCTGGAAACCATCACCGGCCGGGTCAACGGCGAGATGGCCGAGCTCGACTGGACGCCGATCCGCTACATCCGCCGCAATATCGAGCGCGAGATCCTCGCCGGGCTCTATCGCCGCGCCGATGCCTGCCTCGTGACGCCGCTGGCCGATGGCATGAACCTCGTGGCCAAGGAATTCGTCGCCGCACAGGACGGCGCCGATCCCGGTGTGCTGATCCTGTCGCATTTCGCCGGCGCGGCCGAGCAGCTCGATGCGGCGCTGATGGTCAATCCCTACGATCCCGGCGAGACGGCGCGCGCCATCGACCAGGCGCTTTCCATGCCGCTGCATGAGCGCCAATCGCGGCATCTGAGCCTGATGCAGGCGATCCGCGAGACCGATATCGCCTGGTGGACGCGGACCTATCTCGCTGCTTTGCAAGCGAAATCCGTGCCGCTGAACGATTAGTGGCGAGGGGGCGAAATTCTTCGGAACCCTTCGCCCCCTCGACAGTTTGATGAATGAAGAGACGCCGTTCCCTCGTCTCTCGCATTCCCCAAAGGCCGGTGGCGGCTCCTCCTGATCATTCCCTCGGGGAGGATCCTGCCGCCGGCCACCCCTCTCCAGCGCTCTTCACAACCCGAAGCCGTCATGCCAGTTTGCGCATGGGCGGCTTGTCGCTCATCCGGGGCTTCTCCGGACGATCGCGAGCGGGGTGCGCATGACCGAAAGAGCCGGCAAGATCCTGAGCCCGCGCGGCCTCTGGCGCTTTCTCGTGGGGCTCTGGACGCTCTCGGGCGAGGTGCAGCTCGGCCTCATCGCGGCGGGCGTCGCCTTCTATTCGATCTTCGCGATCTTTCCCGCCGTGGCGGCGCTGATCGCGATCTTCGGGTTGGTCTCCGACCCGGCGGTGATCGAGACCCAGCTCGTGCTGATGGAGGAGATCATCCCGAACGAGGCCTATGATCTCTTGCAGGAGCAGCTGAACCTCATGCTGGCGACCCGGCCCGAGACGCTGGGCTTCGCGACGCTTCTTTCGACCTTCGTGGCGCTGTTTTCGGCGCGCAACGGCGTGGCCTCGCTGATCATCGGGCTCAACCAGATCTATGGGCGGCCCAACCGCAACGGCGTGCGGCAGCTCGTGGTGGCGATCCTGCTGACGCTGTCGCTGATCGTGATCGCCGTCCTGGCCCTTCTGGTGGTGGTGATCGCGCCGATCCTGCTGGCGGTGCTGCCATTGGGGGCGGGCACGGGCTGGCTGCTCGAGGCGGTGCGCTGGATCGCGGCCTTCGGCATCGTGCTGGCCGGGCTCGGCGTGATCTACCGCTTCGGGCCCAACACGCGCGGCGCGCGCGGAAGCTGGCTCACGCCGGGCGCCTTTCTCGTCATCCTGTTCTGGCTCGTGGCCTCGGCGGGCTTCTCGTTCTATCTCGCCAATTTCGGCAATTACAACGAGGTCTACGGCTCGATCGGCGCGGTGATCGCCCTTCTGATGTGGCTCTACATCTCCGCCTGGCTCGTGCTCCTGGGCGCTGCGGTCAACGTGGTCTGGCAGCGCAGCCTGCGCTCACAGGAGCGGCCGGACAAGCTCGGCCTCGAGGTCGGCCCCCGCCAGATCGGCTAGGGTGGTGAGGTCATGGACCTGCATCCGCCCCTCCTGCCATGAGACGAGCTGACGCTCGCGCAGCTTGGCGAGCGTCTTGTTGGTGTGCACGAGGCTGAGACCCAGCGCATCCGCGAGATCCTGCTGCCGGTAGGGCAGGGGAAAGCCGCCCTTCGCATCGACCTGCCCGAGCGCGTGCTGGCGCAGGTAGATCCGGGTGATCGCCCAGGCCAGGCGCGACAGGCCGCTGCGCTGGCCGAGGCTCGCCAGCGCCTCACCGAGAAAATGCTCCTCGACCGCCGCAAGCCAGGTGATGTCGAAGGCGCGCGCCGGGTTGGCGCCGAAGAAGCGGAAGAATTCGCTGCGGTTGAAGACGCACAGGGTCATGTCGGTCGTGGCTTCGACCGAATGCTGCATCTCGTTCATCATCCCCGCCTGCAGCCCGAGAAAATCGCCCGGAAAGACGAAGTTGATGACCTGCCGCCTGCCGTTCTCCAATGTCTTGTAACGCAGGCCGAGACCCGAAAGCGCGGTGTAGAGCTGCGGGCTGTTGGAGCCTTCGAGCAGCAGCGGCGTGCCCGGCCCGATCCTCAGCTCCCCGGACTTGAATCGCTGGATGGCGCGGATTTCCGACTGGTCGAGCTTTGCAAAGACGCGCCGGGCGCGGAGGGGACAAGCCAGACAGGGTGTGGGCATCGGAACTCGCGATCGGAATGTCGTAGTTTAATGCGGCCCCATGCCGAATGTTCCATTTGCAACCCGAAGGTAGCCGAAATGCGGGGCAGCGGAATGGTTAGGGTGTTGATCGTGGAGCGGGTGCCGCTCATCGCGCTCGATCTGATGGAGATCGTGAACGAATGCCGGCCCGGCGCGGCGGTCCATGTGCTGCGCGACCTGCGGCAGATGGAGGAGCTTCTGGCCGCGATCGGCCGGGCGGAGCTGGGCTTCATCGGTGTCGCGGCCGAGGCGCGCGGCACCTTGTTCGCGCATCCGATGCTGCGCGAAAGGCTGGGCAGGGTGGTGATCACCGACCGCGTCGCGCCCCCCGACGCGCCGCCCGCGAACTGGTTCGTGGAGCCGCGGCCGGTGGTGCCGGCCGCGCTCCGTCGTCACGTGCTCTCGATCCCGGAGCCCGTCTCCTGAGCGATCAGCCGTGCAGCGGGCCGGTCGAGGAGAAGAACATCGCCTGGCTCACCGCCGAGCGCACCTGCTCCTCGCCGTAGGGCTTGGAGATCAGGAAGGCGGGCTCGGGGCGTTCGCCCGTCAGCAGCCGCTCGGGGAAGGCGGTGATGAAGATCACCGGCAGGTTGCCATGCGCCTCGAGGATGTCGCGCACCGCGTCGATGCCCGAGGAGTTGTCGGCAAGCTGGATGTCGGCCAGCACGAGGTCGGGCTTTTCGGCCTGGGCGAGCTTCACCGCATCGTCGCGGGTGCGCGCGACGCCGGTGATGGCGTGGCCCATGTCCGACACGATGGATTGCAGGTCCATGGCGATGATCGCCTCGTCCTCGATCACGAGGATCCGGCCCGAGATGCTGTCTTCCATCTCCTGCCGGGCGATCTTCACGAGATGTTCGACCTCGTCGATGTCGGTCTGCATGATCTCGGCGATCTCCGCGGTGGAGAAATCCTCGATGGTGTTGAGAAGCAGCGCCTCGCGGGTGTTCGGGGTCAGCTTCGACAGATGGGCTTGCGCGGCGGCGGCGAGGCCGCTTTCATCGCCCGATACGGGCGCTCCGGAACTGACCCAGATCATGTGGAAGACCCGGAACAGCGCGGTGCGGGGCGAGGAATCCGTGTCAAAGACCGAGCGATCCTCGAGGATCGCCTCGAGGGTGGCCGCGGCGTAGGTGTCACCGCTGTCCTGGCTTCCTGTCAGCGCCCGCGCATAGCGGCGCAGATAGGGCAGCTCGTGCCCGATCACCGTGGCGAGGTCGGGTGCGGTGGTGGTTGTCGTCATCGGCTGAGAGTCCCCAATTTCATTTTTTCTGGAACCGAACGTGCCGCGCGGCATTGTGGTTCCATGGTGCAGCCATGCTATGCGAGGCTGTCGAAAATGACGAGGGTATAAGCGGGAATGACACAGCGGGACCAAGGGGACGCGCGCGGCGATATCGACGCCCATCTCAAACGTGCGTTTCAACAGCTCACCGACGAGGCGCTGCCGGACAGGTTCACCGACCTTCTGGCGCGGCTGAAGGCCGGTGAGGGTGCGGCGAGCGCATCGTCCGGGGCCGGCGACGAGGAGCCGGACAAGGAAACGGCTCAGGCAGGCAAGGCGAGCAGGGGCTAGAATGAGCCATCAGGATCCGAGAGACGAACTGGTCGGCCATCTGCCGGCCATGCGGGCCTTTGCGCTGTCTCTGACGCGCAACGGCGCCCAGGCCGACGACCTCGTGCAGGACACGGTGGTCAAGGCCTGGACCAATTTCGACAAGTTCAAGCCCGGCACCAATCTGCGCGCCTGGCTGTTCACCATTCTGCGCAACACCTTCTACTCGGGGCGCCGCAAGGCGCAGCGCGAGGTGGCCGATGTCGACGGCGTCTTCACCGCCTCGCTGGCCGAGAAGCCGGCGCATGACGGTCGCCTGCAGATGAACGATTTCCTGCGCGCCTTCGCCGCCCTGCCCGACGAGCAGCGCGAGGCGCTGGCCCTGGTGGGGGCGTCGGGCTTTTCCTACGAGGAAGCCGCCGGCATGTGCGGCGTGGCGATCGGCACCATCAAGAGCCGGGCCAACCGGGCGCGCGTGCGCCTGGCCGAGCTGCTGGAGCTCGACGACGAAGACGGGCTGGGCATGACCGACGAGGCGACCATGGCCGTTCTGGCGGCGCAAGGCGGGTCTCACTTGTGAGCGATGCGACAGGCGAGCGGGACCGGGCGGCTTCGGCCGGTCGTTGGTTCAGCGCGCATGGTCTGGTGCTGCGCGTGGTCGCCTTCCTGACCATCGCGCTGATGCCCATCGGCCTGATCGCGATCTACCAGACCGCCGAATTCCAGCGCGAAACGCTGCGGCGCTCCGAGCTTTCGCTGCTGGCGCTGACCGCGCAGGCCGGCGCGCCGGTGGAACAGACCATCGAGCGCGCCTTCGGCGTGGCCGAGGCGCTGGGCGTGGTGATCGACGAGCTCGACGACCCGGCGAGCTGTTCGAGCTATCTCGACCGCTACATCGAAGGGCGCAGGCTCTATGCGATGATCGGCCTCGTCGATCCCGACGGGACGATGCGCTGCTCGTCGCTCGACCGGCCGCTCGACATGCGCGAGACCGGCATCTGGGAGCAGATGTCGGTGACGCCTTCTCCCATCGTGACGCTGAGCCAGCGCCCCGAGATCGCCGACGAGCCGGTGATCAACGTGGCCAGCCCGATCGAGGAGGGCGGTCGCTTCATGGGCTATGTCCAGCTGGCGATCCCGCAGCGTCGGATCGCGGCGCCCTCGGGGCTGATCGCGGCCGAACGCAGGCCGATCCAGCTGGTGACCTATAACGAGCTGGGCGAACAGCTGACCGTGCAGAACCCCGACAGGCCGCTCGACACGCTGCTGCCCGAGGATTTCGATCTCTCCTCGCGCACCGGCCTGCGCGGCACCGCCACGGCCGCGGTCTCGCCCGAGGGCGAGCGGCTGGTCTATGCGATGACGCCGCTGGTGACGGGGGCGGTCTTTGCGCTGGGGATCTGGCCGGCCGCCGAGGGGTTTGCCTCGCCGCTGCTGCCGAGCCTCTTTCCCATCCTGATGTGGGCGGCGAGCCTGCTCGTCGCCTATTACGCGATCCACCGGCTGGTGATCCGCCATGTCAGCCGGCTGGGCCGCTCGATGCGCCGCTTCGGGGCGAACCGGCAGCTGCCCTCGCAGGCCAGCACCGGCGACATGTCGCGCGAGCTGCGCGAGATCGAGGGCGAGTTCGTGCAGATGGCGGGCAACATCCTGCAGGACGAGGCGCGGCTCGAAGACCAGCTGCGCGAACGCGGCATCCTGCTGAAAGAGGTGCATCACCGGGTCAAGAACAACCTGCAGCTCATCTCCTCGATCATGTCGATGCAGATGCGCCGCACCCCCGACGCCACGACCCGCGAGATCCTGAGCCGCTTGCAGGACCGGGTGCTGGGCCTGGCGACGATCCACCGCACGCTCTATGAGAGCGAGGATGTGGGCCGGGTCAACGCCGCGCGGCTGCTGCGCGAGATCGTGGCGCAGCAGGGCGCGGCCTCGGGCGCTGGCCCCGAGCTTGCGACGCGGCTCGATCTCGAGGATCTGGAGCTTCTGCCAGATCAGGCCGTGCCGCTTTCCCTGCTGACCTCCGAGGCGCTGGCCAACGCGCTGAGCAACGCCGCGCCGGACGAGACCGGCGAGCCTTGGGTGGCGGTTTCGCTGCGCCGGGAGGCCGAGGGCATGGTGCGGCTGGAGATCGCCAACTCCGCCGCGCCCGAAACCGCGCGGGAGGCGGGGGGCACGCGCAGCCAGGGCCTCGGCACCAACCTGATCCAGGCATTCGCGGCCCAGCTCGGTGGACCCAGCGAGACCTCCCACGAGTTGGGGGTCTATCGGCTCTCGACCCGTTTCCGGGTTCGGGAAATGCAATATGACCCGCAGGATTATTGATGGCACCAGGGCGAGACGACAGCATCGGGATTCCTCTGCGCGAACGGCGCGGCACCGCCAAGACGGATACGGATTACGCCGAGAACCACCCGGCGCGCGCGCGCTGGGCGAGAGAGGCGTTGCCCGACCCGGTCCTGCCGGACGATCCCGAGCTGCCGATGCCGCTGATCACCGCCGAGCAGGGCTACCCGGTCCTTGAGCGCTGCTTTCTGGAAGCGAAGCACCGGGTGCGCATGTCGTTTCGGGTGTTCGATCCCTTCACGCAGCTGCACTCCACCTCGGCCCGCAGGATCGGTGAGCTGTGGTTCGACCTGATCGCGCACAAGCTGCGCGAGGGGCTCGAGGTCGAGATCGCGATCACCGATTTCGACCCCATCGCCGTGAACGGCATGCACGCCATGACATGGGACGCGATCCGCGGCCTGATCGCGGCGGGGGAGGCCTCGGGCCATCCCGAGCGGCTCAAGCTGCGCGCGGCGATGCACCCCGCGCGGGTCGGCCTCGTGCCGCGGACGCTTCTGTGGTACAAGACCTGGAACATGCTGCGCGCCACGGCGCGCCAGATCGGCAGCCTGCCCTCCGAGGAGCGCGAGGAGATGCTGCGGCTCAGGCCGGGGCTGGGGCGGCACCTGACCACGCGGCGCGGCAAGCTCGCGGCAAAGGTCTGGCCGATCCCCGAGCTTTACCTCGCCACGCATCATCAGAAGCTCGCCACCTTCGATGATGACTGGCTCTATATCGGCGGGCTCGATCTCGACGATCGGCGCTACGACACCTGGCGGCACGACCGGCCCGCGCAGGAGACATGGCACGACGTGCAGCTTTTGATGGGCGGCTCGATCGTGGCCGATGCGCACCGCCATCTCGACAGCTACCTCGCGGTGAACGCAGGCGCTGAGCCCAAGCCCACGGGCCGCATCCTGCGCACGCTGTCGGCCCATCGCCGCCCGGCGATTTTGCGCATGTCGCCGCAGGAAAAGGTGTCCGAGATCCTCGAGGCTCAGCGCGACCTGTTCTCGGGCGCGCGCGACCTGATCTATATCGAGACGCAGTTCATGCGCGACCGCGACATCGCGCGCACGCTGGCGCGGGCCGGGCGGGCCAACCCCGAGCTGGGGCTGGTGCTGGTGCTGCCCGCGGCGCCCGAGGACGCGGCCTTTTCCGAGGCGCGGGTCGATGCGCGCTACGGCGATTACCTGCAGGCGCGCTGCGTGCGCAAGATCGCGCGCGCCTTCGGCGACAGGGCGCTGATCGTCTCGCCGGCGGCCAAGCGGCGCGCCACCGAGGAAGACCGCGGCCCGCGCGCGCGGATCTACCGCGCCCCGATCATCTATGTGCATGCCAAGGTGTCGATCGTCGACGGCGCGGATGCGATCGTTTCCTCGGCCAATCTCAACGGCCGTTCGATGCATTGGGACACCGAGGCCGGGGTCAGGCTGCAACGCGCGGCCGAGGTGGCGCCCTTGCAGACGGCCTGCATGCGGCATTGGATGGGCGAGGACGGCCCGCCGCGCGCAGGCGAGAGCGGTCTCGATCTGGTGGCGCGCTGGCGCGGCATGGTCAATGCCGACCGCGCCCAGGTGCCCGAGCTGCGCAAGGGTTTCCTGCTGCCCTATCCGCTGCGCCCGGCCTGGCGGCTGGGTCGCAACCTGCCGGGCGTGCCCGAGGCGATGGTCTGACCGCCGCGACGCGGCGGAACCCTGCCTGCCGCACCGCGTTGCGCCCTGACACGACCCATGAGGACGCCATGACCATCGCGATGATGGTGGCCGCCCTTGCAGGTCTGGTGGTGGTCGCGTTTCTGATATTCCTGCTCACCGGTGGTGATGACTGAGCGGCGGGACAGGAAGAGGCCATGGCCGTTTCGCTGCCGGACGGTCGCCGCAGGCGCGCCGTCGCGTCCGATCTGCCCGGACGCGGCGGGGCCGCCGCGCCGCCCCCGGCGGGGGCGGCTGTTGAAACCCCCCGGACGGACCACTAAGACTCTGTCAGGACAAGATCCGCATAAGACGCAAGCGTTCCCGAAAAGGCAGAGCAGATGCACGATCCCGTTGAGACCTACATGAACCTCGTCCCGATGGTGGTCGAACAGACCAGCCGCGGCGAGCGCGCCTATGACATCTTCTCGCGCCTGCTGAAAGAGCGCGTGATCTTCGTCAACGGCCCGGTGCATGACGGCATGAGCCAGCTCATCGTCGCCCAGCTGCTGCACCTCGAAGCCGAGAATCCGAAGAAGGAAATCTCGATGTACATCAACAGCCCCGGCGGTGTCGTCACCTCCGGCCTGTCGATCTACGACACGATGCAGTACATCCGGCCCAAGGTCTCGACCCTGGTGATCGGCCAGGCCGCCTCCATGGGCTCGCTGCTGCTGACCGCGGGCGAGAAGGGCATGCGCTTTTCGCTGCCCAACAGCCGCGTCATGGTGCACCAGCCCTCCGGCGGCTATCAGGGCCAGGCGACGGACATCATGATCCACGCCGCCGAGACCCAGAAGCTCAAGACCCGGCTCAACGAGATCTATGTGCGCCACACCGGCCAGCCCTTGGAAAAGGTCGAGGCGGCGCTGGAGCGCGACAACTTCATGTCGCCCGAGGAAGCGCGCGACTGGGGCCTGATCGACGAGATCCTGACCAGCCGCGGGCAGGGCGACGAGAAGACGCCCAACACCGCCGGTTGAATCGACGCACGGTCACCCCTCAAACCGGGGTGACCGACGCTTCCGGGCCGGGATTTTGGCGTTGTGGCCACGAAATGGCTGCCCTATCGTCTGAGCAAGGGCAGTCCGAGAGAGATAAAGCAGGGCCGATGGGCCCGGGGGTTCGATATGGCAAGCACGTCCGGCGGCGACAGCAAGAACACGCTCTACTGCAGCTTCTGCGGCAAGAGCCAGCACGAGGTGCGCAAGCTCATCGCGGGACCGACCGTGTTCATCTGCGACGAATGCGTCGAGCTGTGCATGGACATCATCCGCGAGGAAACCAAGGGCTCCGGCCTCAAATCGACCGAGGGCGTTCCGACCCCGCGCGAGATCTGCGACGTGCTCGACGATTACGTGATCGGCCAGATGCATGCCAAGCGCGTGCTCTCCGTCGCGGTGCACAACCACTACAAGCGGCTCAACCACGCGGCCAAGGCCGGCGATCTGGAGCTGGCGAAATCCAACATCATGCTGATCGGCCCCACCGGCTGCGGCAAGACGCTGCTGGCGCAGACGCTCGCGCGCATCCTCGACGTGCCCTTCACCATGGCGGATGCGACGACGCTGACCGAAGCCGGCTATGTCGGCGAGGATGTCGAGAACATCATCCTCAAGCTGCTGCAGGCCTCGGAATACAACGTCGAGCGGGCGCAGCGCGGCATCGTCTATATCGACGAGGTCGACAAGATCACCCGCAAGTCCGACAATCCCTCGATCACCCGCGACGTCTCGGGCGAGGGGGTGCAGCAGGCGCTCCTCAAGATCATGGAGGGCACCGTCGCCTCCGTGCCGCCGCAGGGCGGGCGCAAACATCCGCAACAGGAATTCCTGCAGGTCGACACCACCAACATCCTGTTCATCTGCGGCGGTGCCTTCGCCGGGCTCGACAAGATCATCGCCCAGCGCGGCAAGGGCTCGGCCATGGGCTTCGGCGCCGACGTCCGCTCGGATGACGATCGCGGCATCGGCGAGATCTTCGGCGATCTGGAGCCCGAGGACCTGCTGAAATTCGGCCTGATCCCCGAATTCGTCGGCCGCCTGCCGGTGATCGCGACGCTGACCGATCTCGACGAGGAGGCGCTGATCACCATCCTGACCGCGCCGAAGAACGCGCTGGTCAAGCAGTATCAGCGCCTGTTCGACATCGAGGACACCAAGCTGACCTTCACCGATGACGCGCTCAAGGCCATCTCGCGCAAGGCGATCGAGCGCAAGACCGGCGCGCGCGGCCTGCGTTCGATCATGGAGGGCATCCTGCTCGACACCATGTTCGAACTGCCGAGCCTCGAAAGCGTCACCGAGGTCGTGGTCAACGAGGAGGCGGTCGGCGACGGCAAGCCCTTGATGATCCATGCCGACGGCGCCAAGAAGGAAGCCGCCTCCGCAAGCTGAGGCGGCGCGGGGCACCGTATCGAAAGAAGGGCGGATCGGCGGTGGCCGGTCCGCCCTTTTCGCATTGGCCCCGCCGGCCTGTCGGGGCCGCGCGGAGGGCCGCCGCAAGCACGCCCACCCACTGGACCTTGCGCCCGCTTTGCGGCATGACGGGGCGCAGGACAGGAGACCTTTCATGAGCCTCGGCAGCATTTTCAAGCGCATCTTCACCTGGTGGAACGGTCAGACCGTCGGCACGCAGCTCTTCACCTGGCGCAAGGGCCAGAAGGTGGGCGAGGATCGGCAGGGCAACATCTTCTACCGCACCGCCGACGATTCCAAGCGCTGGGTCATCTATAATGGCGAGGTCGAGGCAAGCCGCATCGACCCCGAATGGCATGGCTGGCTGCACCGCATCTGGGACGCGCCGCCGAGCGAGCGCCCGCTGGTGCACCGCCCTTGGGAAAAAGAGCACGAGCCGAACCACACCGGCACGGCCATGGCCTATGCGCCCAAGGGCTCGATCCGCCGGGCCGCCCCGGCCGACATGAAGGATTACGACGCGTGGCAGCCCGAATGATCCGCGCGGGTGCCCTGGCGCTCGCTCTTGCGGCGGGCCCGCTCGCCGCGCAGGAGGCGGCGGTGGCGCCGGGCGGCGTGCTGCGCGTGCTCGACAAGATCACCGGCATCGTCACTGATCTCGACCTCGCCGCGGGCGAAAGCGCGACCGTGGGCCACCTGTCGATCGAGCTCGACGAATGCCGCTACCCGGCCGACAACCCGGCGGGCGACGCCTTCGAGCGGCTGATCGTGCGCTACCAGAAGATCGAGGACCCGGTGTTCCAGGGCTGGATGATCGCCTCGGCCCCCGCCCTCAACGCCATGGATCACCCGCGCTACGACGTCTGGCCGTTGCGCTGCAGAACCTCCTGAGCCGGCGCCGGGGGGCCGGGGGCGAGGAAATCGCCGCGCCCCTCCAGCGCCCCGGCCAGCGCCGCGCGGTAGCGGGCGCGCGGGGTCTCGACGAAGCCGAGGCTCGCCAGATGCGGCGTCAGGAATTGCGCGTCGAACAGGGTGAAGCCGCCCAGCCTCAGCCGGTCCACCAGCCAGACCATCGCAAGCTTCGAGGCGTCCGTGCGGCGCGAGAACATGCTTTCGCCGAAGAAGGCCGCCCCTAGAGTGACACCGTAGATGCCGCCGGTCAGCTCGCCCTCGTGGCGGATTTCGACGCTATGGGCAAAGCCCAGCCGGTGCAGCCCGGCATAGAGCGAGAAGATCTCGTCGTTGATCCATGTCTCGGCGCGGTCAGCGCAGCCCGCCACCACGCCCTCGAAATCGCCGTCGATCACGATCTCGAAGCCGCCGCGCCGCATCCGCCGCGCGAGGCTGCGCGAGATGCGGAAACCATCGAGCGGCAGCACCCCGCGCTGGCGCGGGTCGACCCAGAAGATCTCCGGGTCGTCCCGGCCTTCGGCCATGGGAAACACGCCCTGCGCGTAGCCGTGCAGCAAAAGCTCGGGCGTGAGCCGGGGCTCGGGCCGCGAAGACATGCGCGGCCCCCGCCTCAACCCTGCAGCGTCTGTTCGAGCCAGCGCTCGAGCCAGTGGATGTTGTAGTCGCCCGAGAGGATGTCGGGCTCGCCCAGAAGCGCGTGATGCAGCGGCACGGTGGTGTCGATGCCGTCCACGATCAGCTCGCCCAGCGCCCGGTTGAGCCGCGCCAGCGCCTCGGCCCGGTCGGCCCCATGCACGATCAGCTTGGCGATCAGGCTGTCGTAGAAGGGCGGGATGCGGTAGCCGTCATAAAGCGCGCTGTCCATCCGCACGCCAAGGCCGCCGGGCGCGTGATACTGCGTGATCCGGCCCGGGCAGGGTGCGAAGTTCGGCAGCTTCTCGGCGTTGATCCGCACCTCGATCGCGTGGCCGCGGATCTGCAGGTCGTCTTGGGTGAAGGACATCGGCAGGCCGGAGGCGACGCGGATCTGCTCGCGCACCAGATCGACGCCGAAGATCGCCTCGGTCACCGGATGCTCCACCTGCAGGCGGGTGTTCATCTCGATGAAGTAGAACTCGTCATTCTCGAACAGGAACTCGATCGTGCCGGCGCCGGCATAGTTGATCTTGGCCACGGCGTCGGCGCAGACCTTGCCGATGCGGTCGCGCAGCTCTTGCGTGATGCAGGGGCCCGGCGCCTCCTCGAACACCTTCTGGTGACGCCGCTGCAGCGAACAGTCGCGCTCGCCCAGATGCACCGCGCCGCCCTTGCCGTCACCGAAGACCTGGATCTCGATGTGGCGCGGCGTGGTGAGGTACTTCTCGATATAGACCTCGTCATTGCCGAAGGCGGCCTTCGACTCCGAACGCGCGGTCTGGAAGGCGCGCTCGATCTCGGCCTCGGTCTTGGCGACCTTCATGCCGCGCCCGCCGCCGCCGGCGGTGGCCTTGATGATGACCGGGTAGCCGATCTCGGAGGCGATCTTCCTTGCGGCCTCGACCGTGGGCACGCCGCCGTCGGAGCCCGGAACGCAAGGCACGCCGAGCGCCTTCATCGTGTCCTTGGCGGTGATCTTGTCGCCCATGACGCGGATATGCTCGGCGGTGGGGCCGATGAAGGTCAGGCCGTGATCCTCGACCGCCTGCACGAAGGCGGCGTTCTCGGACAGGAAGCCGTAGCCCGGATGGATCGCCTGCGCGCCGGTGATCTCGCAGGCCGAGAGGATCGCCGGGAAGGAGAGGTAGGACTGCCCCGAGGGGGGCGGGCCGATGCAGATCGCCTCGTCGGCCATGCGCACATGCATGGCGTCCGAATCGGCGGTGGAATGAACGGCGACGGACTTGATGCCCATCTCGCGCGCGGCCCGCACGACCCGAAGCGCGATCTCGCCGCGATTGGCGATGAGGATCTTGTCGAACATGGGGCTCACTCGATGATCATCAGGGGCGCACCGAACTCGACCGGGCTGCCATCCTCGACGAGGATGCGCTTGACCGTGCCGGTGCGGGGCGCGGGGATCTGGTTCATGGTCTTCATCGCCTCGATGATGAGGACGGTGTCGCCCTCCTTCACCTGCGCGCCGGGGGTGACGAAGGCGGGCGAGCCGGGCTCGGCCTGAAGATAGGCGGTGCCGACCATGGGCGAGGTCACCGCGCCGGGATGGCTGGCCGGATCCTCGGCAGCGGCGGCCGGGGCGGGCGCGGGTGCCGCGGCCGGCGCGGAGGCGGCGGCCATCGGCGCCGGCGCGGAGGGCTGCGACATGGCGACCTGCTGGACCACTTCGCGCGCGCGGCTGACGCGGACGTTCAGGCTGTCATTCTCGGCATAATCGCGCTTGACCTGAAGCTCGGTCAGGTCGTTTTCATGCAGCAGTTCCGCGAGCGCGCGGATGAAGCTGACATCGCTGTCGTGGCTGGTCTTGTCGCTCATAGCTCTGGGCCCCTCATGTCGCGCCCGTCCGGGCTGCAGTTCCGGGGGCTTATACGCCGGTTCGCGGGGCGAGGAAAGCAGCCCGCGCCCATCGAAGCGGCGGCGGGCGCCGCGTCAGCCGGGGTCGGGCGGCGGGCCGCTCTCTTCGTCCGCCGGCAGCGGGGCGTCGCCGGAGGCCATTTCGGGCCCTGCGAGAGGCGGCGCGTCCTCGGGGCCCTCCGCCGGAAGGGCGGGGCCGCGCGTCTCGTCCGGCCGCGCGGCTTCGGCTTCGGCCTCTGCCCTGGTTTCGGCCTCGATCTTGGCCTCGCGCCGGGCCTCGATGGCGTCGCTATCGGGCAATATGGCGATTCCCCAGGGTTTGAGCGTGTGTTCGGGCAAGGGATCCGGCATCGAGGCCGGGGCCTGATCGGCCAGTCGGGCCGCCTGCACCAGCCCGAGCCCCAGCTGATCCGGCGGGCGCGGCGCGGTGGCGACGGTGGCGTCCATGCGCGTGACAGGCGGAAGGTCGGGGCGCGGTGCCGCGGCCGAGATGGGCGCGGCGCTGCCGGGGCGGTCCAGCGCAAGCGTCGACCCCGCCGGTTGCGCCGCCGATTGCGAGGCCGGTTTCAAAACATCCATGCGAAACTCCCGAATCACGTAACCCCACCGGGGACGATATTGGGGAGGAAATGCGAAGATCCGGTAAAGAGGGGCCGACCTTCCGGTCGGCCCCCCTGTGGTGCCCGGATCCTGTGGCGCCCGGGTCATGCGCCAGCTGTGTCAGCCGCGGTTCATCCGGTTCTCGATCAGCTCCTCGACGACCTGCGGCTCGGCCAGGGTCGAGGTGTCGCCCAGGCTGCCATGGTCGTTCTCGGCGATCTTGCGCAGGATGCGGCGCATGATCTTGCCCGAGCGGGTCTTGGGCAGGCCCGGCGCCCACTGGATGCAGTCGGGCTTGGCGATCGGGCCGATCTCCTGGCGCACCCAGTCCTCCAGCGCCTTGCGCAGCTCCTCGGTCGCCTTGACCCCCTCCATCAGCGTGACATAGGCATAGATGCCCTGACCCTTGATCTCGTGCGGATAGCCGACCACCGCCGCCTCGGAGACGGCCTTGTGCGCGACCAGCGCGCTCTCGACCTCGGCGGTGCCCATGCGGTGGCCCGAGACGTTGATAACGTCGTCGACGCGGCCGGTGATCCAGTAATAGCCGTCGGCGTCGCGGCGGCAGCCATCGCCCGAGAAGTAGTAGCCCTTGTATTGCGAGAAATAGGTCTGCTCGAAGCGGTCGTGATCGCCCCAGATCGTGCGCATCTGCCCCGGCCAGCTGTCGGCGATGGCGAGCACGCCCTCGGCCTCGGTCTCCTCGATCACCGCGCCCGATTGCGGATCGAGCACGACGGGCTTCACCCCGAAGACGGGCAAGGTGGCCGAGCCCGGCTTGGTGGCGATGGCGCCGGGCAGGGAGGTGATCATGTGGCCGCCGGTTTCGGTCTGCCACCAGGTGTCGACGATCGGCACGCGGCCCTTGCCGATGACGCGGTCATACCATTCCCAGGCCTCGGGGTTGATCGGCTCGCCCACCGTGCCGAGCACCTTGAGCGACGACAGGTCCGCCCCTTCGGCCCAATGGTCGCCCTTGCCCATCAGCGCCCGGATCGCGGTGGGCGCGGTGTAGAACTGGTTCACCTTGTGCTTTTCGCAGATTTGCCAGAAGCGCGAGGCGTCGGGCCATGTCGGCACGCCTTCGAACATCAGCGTGGTCGCGCCGTTGGCGAGCGGGCCATAGACGATATAGCTGTGCCCCGTGACCCAGCCGACATCCGCCGTGCACCAGAACACGTCGCCATCATGGTAGTCGAAGCTGTATTGATGGGTCATCGCGGCATAGGCGAGATAGCCGCCCGTGGTGTGGACGACCCCCTTGGGCTGGCCGGTGGAGCCCGAGGTGTAGAGGATGAAGAGCGGATCTTCGGCGCCCATCTCCTCGGCCGGGCAATCGTCGGAGAGGCCGTCCTCCATCTCGTGCAGCCAGTGGTCGCGGCCCTCGACCATCTCCACCGCGCCGCCCGAACGCTTGACCACGAGCATCTGCGTGCCCTCGGGGCATTTCTCGAAGGCCTTGTCGGCATTGATCTTGAGCGGGGTGTTGCGGCCACCGCGCGGTGCCTCGTCGGCGGTGATCACCACCTTGGCATCGCAGCCCGTCACCCGCGCCGAAAGCGCGTCGGGCGAAAAGCCCGCGAAGACCACAGAATGGATCGCGCCGATCCGGGCGCAGGCGAGCATGGCATAGGCCGCCTGCGGGATCATCGGCATGTAGATGACGACGCGGTCGCCCTTCTCCACGCCCATCTTCTTCAGCACATTCGCCATCTTGCCGACATGCGAATGCAGCTGCTGGTAGGTGATGTGCTGCGCCTCGGCCTCGGGGTCGTCGGGCTCCCAGATGATCGCGGTCTGTGTGCCGCGCGTGGCGAGGTGCCGGTCGACGCAGTTCTGCGCGACGTTGAGCGTGCCGTCCTCGAACCATTTGATCGAGACCTGCCCGAGGGTGAAGTCGGTGTCCTTCACCTTGGAATAGGGTTTGATCCAGTCGAGCCGCTTGCCCTCCCTGGCCCAGAAGCCCTCGGGGTCCTGCATCGACTGCGCATACATCCGGTCGTATCCCGCCCGGTCGATATGGGCGCGGGCGCGGGTTTCTTCGTTCGGCTCGTGAAGCTGCGGTGTCATGAGCTGATCCTTCATTCTCTCTCCCTCGATGCTCAGATCGCGAGGTAGCGCTGTCGCAGCGCCTCGTCCTCGAGCACCTCCTGTGCCGATCCGTCATAGACGACCGAGCCGGTGTCAAGGATCACCGCCCGGTCGGCGAGCTTTAGCGCTGCGACGGCGTTCTGCTCGACGATGATGGTGGTGATGCCCTGATCGCGGATGATGTTCAGCGTCTTGGCGATCTCCTGCACGATCACCGGGGCGAGACCCTCATAGGGTTCGTCCAGAAGCAGCACCTTGATGTCGCGCGCCAGCGCCCGGGCGATGGCGAGCATCTGCTGCTCCCCGCCCGAGAGCGTCACGCCTTCCTGTTTGCGGCGCTCCTTGAGCCGCGGGAACAGCCCGTAGATCCGCTCCAGCGACCAGCCGATGGGCGGCGCGATCTGCGCCAGTTGCAGGTTCTCCTCGACCGTGAGGCCGGGGATGATGCGCCGGTCCTCGGGCACCAGCGCGATGCCGTTGGCCGCCGCCTCGTGCGACTTCATCTTGTGCAGCGGCTTGTGGTCGAGCCAGATCTCGCCATGCCTGAGCGCCGGGTCGTCGAGCCGGGCGATGGTGCGCAGGGTCGAGGTCTTGCCCGCGCCGTTGCGGCCCAGAAGCGCCAGGATCTCGCCCTCGTGGATGTCGAAGCTGACCCCCTGGACGATGTAGCTTTCGCCGTAATAGGCCTGGATGTCCCAGACCGAGAGGAACTTGGGATGGGTCGCGGCGTTGTTCTGCCCGCGGTCGAATGTCGCCGTTTCTGCCATGTTCTCGCTCCCGCGTTCAGACCTGCGCTTCGCCCAGATAGGCTTCGCGCACCTTGGGGTGGCCCTTGATGTTCTCGGGCGTCTCCTCGACCAGCGGCGTGCCCTGCGCCAGCACCGTGATCCGCTCGGCGAGGGAGAAGACCACGTGCATGTCGTGCTCGATGATGCACATGGTGATGTCGCGCTTGGCCTTGATCTCCTTCAGGAGGTCGATGGTGTTGTTGGTGTCGGCCCGCGCCATGCCCGCCGTCGGCTCGTCGAGCAGCAGGAGCTTCGGTTCCTGCACGAGGCACATCGCCATCTCCAGCCTGCGCTTGTCGCCGCGCGACAGGCTGGAGGCGGTCATGTGCCGCTTCTCGAGCATGTTGACATCCGCCAGCATCGCCTCGGCCTGTTCGCGGATGCCCGCCTCCCGGCGCACCGTCTCGTAGGCATGCAGGCGGAACGCCCCGTCGCGCCGCGCGAAGCAGGGGATCATCACGTTTTCCAGCACCGAGAGATCGGCGAAGATCTCGGGCGTCTGGAACACGCGGGAGATGCCCATCTGGTTGATCTCATGCGGCTTGCGGCCCAGCACTGACTGCCCGTCGAACATGACCGAGCCCGAATCCGGGATCAGCTTGCCGACGAGGCAGTTCAGCAGCGTCGACTTGCCCGCGCCGTTGGGGCCGATGATGGCGTGGACGGTCTGCTCCTTGACCGAGAGGTTGACGTCGCCCAGCGCCTGCAGGCCGCCGAAGCGCTTGTTGACGCCCTTGACTTCGAGAATGCCCATGGTGGCGCTCCTTATTCCGCGGCGGCGCGCTGGCGCGCGGCGTCGGATTCGACGTGATCGGCGTTCCTGTCGCGGCGGCGGAACATGCGCCCCGTGCGCTGCGCGCCCTCGACCAGCCCGCCGGGCAGGAAGATGACGACCAGCATGAACATGATGCCCAGCGTCAGGTGCCAGCCCTTGCCGATGAAGGGGTGAATGAGGGCGACCATGACGTTCTCCAACCCGTCGGGCATGAAGGCGAACCACTGGTGCAGGATGCCGTCATTGATCTTCGAGAAGATGTTCTCGAAATACTTGATGAAGCCCGCGCCCAGCACCGGCCCGATCAGCGTGCCCGCGCCGCCGAGGATGGTCATCAGCACCACCTCGCCGCTCGCGGTCCACTGCATCCGGTCGGCGCCCGCCAGCGGGTCCATCGCCGCCAGAAGCCCGCCCGCGAGACCGGCATACATGCCCGAGATCACGAAGGCCGCGAGGGTGTAGGGGCGGGTGTTGAGACCGGTGTAGTTCATCCGCTGCTGGTTCGATTTCACCGCCCGCAGCATCATGCCGAAGGGCGAGCGGAAGATCCGCACCGAAAGGTAGAAGGCCAGCAGCATCAGCACGGCGCAGAAGTAGTAGCCGACCGAAAAGTCCCAGGACCATGGCCCGATGAAGAGCGTGGTGGTCTCGCGCATCTCGGCCCCGAAGAGCGAGGTGACGGGCAGCCCGCCCCCGGTGTCCCCGTCGAGAATGCGCGGGTCCGACAACGTCAGTTGCAGGCCGGTCTCGCCATTGGTGATGGGCGTCAGCACCGAATAGGCGAGGTTGTAGCTCATCTGCGCGAAGGCCAGCGTCAGGATCGAGAAGTAGATGCCCGAGCGGCGCAGGGACACGAAGCCGATCACGAGGGCGAAGAGCCCGGCCATGACGATCGACAGCAGGATCGCCGGGATGACGTTCATCGACAGCAGCTTGAACATCCACACCGCCGAATAGGAGCCGATGCCGAGAAAGGCCGCGTGGCCGAAGGAGAGGTAGCCGGTGAGCCCGAACAGGATGTTGAAGCCGATGGCGAAGATCCCGAAGATCACGAAGCGCTGCATCAGGTCGGGATAGCCCGCGTTGAACTGCGCCAGCGCCGAGCCCGCGGGAAAGGGGTTGAGGATGATCGGGGCGAACAGGGTGATGAAGGCCACCGCGATCAGAAGAAGGGTGTCTTTGCGCTCAAGTCCGAGCATGGCTTAGTCCTCCATCACGCCGCGACGGCCCATCAGGCCCCGCGGACGGGTCAGCAGAATGACGATGGCGACGAGGTAGATGATGATCTGGTCGATGCCGGGCAGCAGCGATTTCACCTCGTTCATCGAGGCGAAGCTCTGCAGGATGCCGAGCAGGAACCCCGCCAGCACCGCGCCGGGCAGGCTGCCCATGCCGCCGACCACGACGACCACGAAGCTCAGCACCAGGAAATCCATGCCCATGTGGTAGTTGGGGCTCAGGATCGGCGTGTACATCACGCCCGCGAGCCCCGCGACGGCCGCCGCGAGGCCGAACATCAGCGTGAAGCGCTTGTCGATGTCGATGCCCAAGAGCCCCACGGTCTCGCGGTCGGCCATGCCGGCGCGGACCACCATGCCGAAGGTGGTGAATTGCAAAAAGGCGAAGACACCCGCGATGATGATGCCCGCGAAGAAGAAATAGACGAGCCGCCAGTAGGGGTAGATGATCGAATAGGGGTCGAAGCCGAGCCAGACGCCGATGTCGAGGCTGCCCTTGAAGGCCGAAGGGGCGGGCGTCGGGATCGGGTTGGCGCCGTAGAAATACTTGATGACCTCCTGCAGCACGATGGCGAGGCCGAAGGTCACGAGGATCTGGTCGGCATGGGGGCGCTTGTAGAAATGCTTGATCAGCCCGCGCTCCATCACGAAGCCCACCAGCACCATGACCGGGATCGCCAGCAGGATCGCCAAGGGCACGGCCCAGTCGATGATCGCCGCGCCCAGCTCCGGGCCGAACCAGTTCTCGACATAGGGCGTCTGGACCTTCATCGGGTTGCCGAGAAAGTCGGTGCGCTCGGGGTCGATGGTGGTGACGCTGAGCGTCAGGATCTTTTGCAGGGTGACGGCGCAGAAGGCGCCGATCATGAACAGCGCGCCATGGGCGAAGTTCACCACGCCCAGCGTGCCGAAGATGAGGGTGAGGCCCAGCGCGATCAGCGCATAGGCCGATCCCTTGTCGAGCCCGTTCAGGATCTGGATGAGTATGGCGTCCATGGTCCCCGTCCATTTGTGAGGATGCTCAAGCCGCCCCCGGTCGCGCGGGCCCAAAGGGTCCGCGCGTCGGGAGGGGCCGGTCGCAGGAGGCGCGACCGGCGGTTTCGGGTAGAGGGCGTCAGGCGCCCGGGTTGCACTCGCCCAGCGCGCCGCCGGCGAACATCGGGTGATCGGGCGCGTAGGTGACCTGCTCGGTCGGCGTGACCTCGACGATCTCCACGAGGTGGAACTCGTCCTGCGGGTTCTCGGCGCCCTTCACCACGACCACGTCCTTGAAGCACTGGTGGTCCTCGGCGCGGTAGAGCGTCGGGCCGTTGCCCAGCCCGTCGAACTCGTAGCCCTCCAGCGCCTCGACCACGGCGCAGGGGTTGAAGTCGCCCGCCCGCGTGACGGCGTCGGCGTAGAGCAGCGTCTGCACGTAGCAGGTATGCGCGGCCTGTGAGGGCGGGAAGCCGTATTTCTCGCCGAAGCTCTTCACGAAGGCCTTGGTGCCTTCGTCCTCGAGCTTCCAGTCCCAGTTCTGCGAGCCGGGAATCCCGGCAATGGCCGAACCCGCGCCGCGCGCCATCAGCTCCGAATAGAGCGGCACGACGATCTGGAAATCCTGCCCGTTGGCCTGACGCTCGCGCAGGCCGAACTGCACCGCCTGTGTCAGCGAGTTCACCATGTCCCCGCCGTAATGGTTGAGCACCAGCACGTCCGCGCCCGAGTTCAGCACCGGCGCGATATAGGAGGAGAAATCGCCCGCGCCCAAGGGCGTGCGGACCTTTTCGGTGGTCTGCCAGCCCATCGCCTCGGTCGCCGCGGCGATCGATTCCTCCTGGGTCCAGCCCCAGGTGTAGTCGGCGGTCAGGTGATAGGCCTTGCGGTCGGTGCCGTAGAGGTTCTGCAGCACCGGCGCGAGGGCGGCGGCGGACATGTAGGCGTTGAAGAAATGCCGGAAACCGTTGGCCTTGCGGTCCTTGCCGGTGGTGTCGTTGGAATGGGTGAGACCGGACATGAAGATCACGCCCGCCTCCTGACACAGCCCCTGCACGGCCACGGCGACGCCCGAGGAGGAGCCGCCCGAGATCATGATCGCGCCGTCCTTCTGGATCATCGACTGGGCGCTGGCGCGCGCGGCGTCGGACTTGGTCTGGGTGTCGCCGGTGACGAACTCGACCTTCTTGCCCATGATGCCGGTGCCGTCGAGCGCCTTGGAGGAGAAGGTGTTGAGCATCCCCCCGTCGCCGCCGCCGTTGAGATGCTCGACCGCCAGCTCGAAGGCGCGCAGCTCGTCGGCGCCCTCATCGGCATAGGCGCCGGTCTGCGGCACGTTGAAGCCCAGCGTCACCGCCGATCCGGTGGGGGCGTTGGTGAAGGCGGATGCGCTCGAGGTGAAGATCGTCGGAAGCGCGAGCCCGGCGCCGCCGATGGCCCCGGTCCTGAGCAGCCCGCGCCGCGAGAAGTTCTGTCGTCTCATGTGGTCTCCTCCCTGATATTCGGGTCGATGCGTGCCGGACCTCCTCCGCCCAACGCGCGCCGCCACACCTTCCGGTGCAGGGGCAGTATCGGGGCAGGGCGGAAAATCGCGCAACAAGTGCTTGGAGGGGCGATGATTTTCTGTAAACTTATCGACAGGATGACCGGTAAACCTGTAAAGAATTTCTCCCGCACCCGCAGAAAAGGCCACGGGCGGTGAGCCGCGCGGGCGAGGCGGCGACCGGTCTTGCCGGGTCGCGGATCCGCGCGCGGCGGCTCGATGCGGGCATGGCGCAGGGCGAGCTGGCGCGGCGCATCGGCGTCTCGCCCTCCTATCTCAACCTGATCGAACACAACCGCCGCCGCATCGGCGGGCGGCTGCTCAACGCCATCGCCCGGGCGCTGGAGCTGGAGGTGGCGCAGCTCTCGGAGGGGGCGGATGGGGCGCTGCTGGCCCGGCTCGCGGCGGCGGCTGCCGCGCAGGCGCGCCCCCCCGCGGCGCCCGAGGAGTTCGCCGGACGCTTTCCCGATTGGGCGGCGGTGGTCGATGCGCAGGCGCGCCGGATCGAGACGCTCGAGGCGCAGGTCGCCGCGCTGGGCGACCGGCTGGCGCATGACCCCGAGCTGTCGGCCTCGCTGCATCAGGTGATCACCTCCGCCACGGCGATCCGCTCCACCGCCTCGATCCTCGCGGGTGGCGAGGCGCTCGACCGGGACTGGCAGGCGCGGTTTCACAACAACATCCATGCCGAAAGCCTGCGGCTGGCCGACAGCAGCCGCAGGCTCGCAGGCTATCTCGAGGTGCCGGGCGACGATCATGGCCCGACGGCGCTTTCGCCGCAGGAGCAGGTCGAGCGGTTCTTCGAGGCTGCGGATCACCACCTGCCCGCGCTCGAAGGCGAAACACCCGCGATGCAGCCCGAGGAGATCGCGGCGGAGGCGCCGGGGCTCGATGCAGCGGCGCGAAGGATGCTGATCCACCGGCTCGCGCAGTACCGCGCCGATGCGGTTGCGCTTCCTTCCGAAGCGATCGGCGCGGCCTGGAGCGAGACGCCCGATCCGCTGGCGATCGCGGCGCGGCTCGGGCAGCCGCTGGAGCGGGTGCTGCGCCGTCTTGCGGCGCTGCCCGCCGGGCTTGGCCCGCCGCGGGCGGGGCTGGCGGTCTGCGATGCGGCGGGGGCGATCCTGCACCGCCGCCCGCTCGACGGGCTCACATTGCCGCGCGGCGGCGCGGCCTGCCCGCTCTGGCCGCTCTTCGAGGCGCTGTCGCAGCCCGGCCGACCGCTGCGCGCCACAGCCAAGCTGCCCGGCGCGCGCGCGGAGGGCGTGTCGTGCTACGCCGTGGCCTCGATTGCTGCGCCAGCGGGCTGGAATGCCGCGCCGCGGATCGAGGCGGTGATGCTGATGCTGCCGCAGGAGGGTGGGGCGCATGATCTGCCCGAGCGCGCGGTCGGGCCCGGCTGCCGATTGTGCCCCCGCCGCGGCTGCGCGGCCCGGCGCGAGCCCTCCTTGCTGCCGCGTGCAATGACGGGCGAGGGCGGGCAGGCTTTGACAGGCTAGGGCAGCGCGGCGATAGTGACGCGCGAAGCCGCGCGGTCCGGGGGAGGGCCGCGCGCGAGGGGGGAGGCCGCGGATGGCCAGACGTGTCCTGCTGATCGAGGACGAGCCGAACATCATAGAAGCCGTGAGCTTCATCCTGTCGCGCGACGGCTGGACCGTGCACACCCATTCCGACGGGCTGAGCGCGGTCGCGCGGGTCCGCGCCCATCCGCCCGATCTGGTGATCCTCGACGCAATGCTTCCGGGGCGCTCGGGCTTCGACATCCTGCAGGAGCTGCGCGGCGACCCGGCGCTGCGGGCCCTGCCGGTGATGATGCTGACCGCGCGCGGCCAGGCGCGCGACCGCGATCTGGCGATGCGGCTGGGGGCCAGCCATTTCATGACCAAGCCCTTCTCGAACGCCGAGGTGCTCGACCGGGTGCGCGCGCTTGCCGGTGGCTGAGCGCGGGCCGGGCGCGCGGCGGCCGGTCTTTCTCGCCCGGGCCTCCTATCGCCGCAGGCGGCTCGAGGATACCGCGCGGCTGGCGCCGCTGGCGGCGGCGTTCCTGTGGGCCCTGCCGCTCCTCTGGCCGCGCGGCGAGACGCCGCTTTCGACGGTGCTGGTCTATCTCTTCGCCGCATGGGGTTTGAGCGTGCTCGCCTCATGGGCGCTGGCGCGGGCGCTGCGCCGCTCGGCGCGCGATGCGGATGGAGACGCCTGATCCGATGCTCGGCTTCAACGCCCTCGTCTCGATCGCGCTGCTCTACGGGGCCTTCCTGTTCGGCGTGGCCTTCGCCGCCGAGCGGCGGGCGGCGGGCGGACGCGACGGCTGGCTGCGCAGCCCGTGGATCTACACCCTGTCGCTGTCGATCTACTGCACCGCCTGGACCTTCTATGGCGCGGTGGGCTACGCCGCGCGGTCCGGGCTGGAATACCTGACCATCTATCTCGGCCCCAGCCTCGTGATGATCGGCTGGTGGTGGCTGCTGCGCAAGCTGGTGCGGATCGGCCGGGCGCAGCGGATCACCTCGATCGCCGATCTAGTCTCCTCGCGCTTCGGCAAGTCGGATCTTCTGGGGGTGATCGTGACCCTGCTCGCGGTGGTCGGGGTCACGCCCTACATCGCGCTTCAGCTGCAATCCATCGCGCAATCGCTCGATGTCTTTGCCGGGCGCGCCGCGGCGGACTGGGCCGCACGCGGCGGCGGCTCGGCGGCGCTGTGGTCGGCGGTGGGGCTGGCGCTCTTCACCATCCTGTTCGGCACCCGCAACCTCGATTCCAACGAGCGTCACCACGGCATCGTCATGGCCGTCGCGGTCGAGGCGGTGGTCAAGCTCGGCGCGCTGCTGGCGGTCGGGGTCTATGTCGTCTGGGGCCTGGGCGGCGGCCCGGCGGAGATGCTCGCGCGGATCGACGCCTCGGCCATCTCGGGCTGGGAGCAGTCGGGCGGGCGCTGGATCGGCTTCACCCTCCTGTCGGCGGGGGCGCTCTTGTGCCTGCCGCGCATGTTCCAGGTGCTGGTGGTGGAGAACGCGGACGAGGATCACCTCGCCACGGCGAGCTGGGCCTTTCCGCTCTATCTCGGGCTGATGAGCCTTTTCGTCGTGCCGATCGCGGTGACCGGGCTCGAGCTTCTGCCCGAGGGGGCGAACCCGGACATGTTCGTGCTTACCGTGCCGCTGAGCCAGGGCCGCGACGGGCTCGCCGTGCTGGCCTTTCTGGGCGGCTTCTCCTCGGCCGCCTCGATGGTGATGGTGGCGACGATCGCGCTGGCCACGATGATGTCGAACCACATCATCGTGCCCTTGTGGCTGCGCGCGCGCTCGGGCGGGGCGATGATGGCCGGGGACGTGCGCGCGGTGGTGCTGGCGGCGCGGCGATTGTCGATCCTCGGCGTGCTGGGGCTGGGCTACGTCTATTTCCGGCTTTCGGGCGGCGGGGCGGCGCTGGCCTCGATCGGGCTGGTGGCCTTCGTGGGCGTGGTGCAGGTGCTGCCGGCGCTGATCGGCGGGCTGTTCTGGCGCGGCGCGACCCGCAGCGGCGCGGCGGCGGGGCTGCTGGCGGGCTTTGCCGTCTGGCTCTGGGCGATGTTCCTGCCCAGCGTCGGCGACGGCACCGCGATCCCGGCGGGGGTGATGGCGGCGGGTCCCTTCGGGCTGGAATGGCTCAGGCCGCAGGCGCTGTTCTGGACCGGCGGGCTCGACCCGGTGCTGCACGCGGCGCTGTGGTCGCTCGCGCTCAACGCGGCCCTTTTCGTGCTGGTGTCGCTGGCGAGCTTTCCCGGCCCGGTGGAGCGGCTGCAGGGCGCGCAGTTCGTCGGCGTCTTCGAGCTGTCCGAAGGCCCCGGAAGCTGGGCGCGCGGCGCCGCCGATGCCGAGCCGCTGCTCGTCATGGCGCAGCGCATCATCGGCGCGGCCGAAGCGCAGGCGATCTTCGCGCGACACGCGGCACGGCAGGGCAAGCAGGGCCGCCTGCCGGACGTCACCCCCGATTTCATCCGCGTGCTCGAACGCGAGCTGGCGGGCTCGGTCGGGGCGGCGACGGCGCATGCGATGATCGGCCAGATGACCGAAGGGGTCAGCGTTTCGGTCGAGGACCTGATCGCCGTGGCCGACGAGACGGCGCAGATCATGGAGTATTCGAACCGGCTCGAACAGAAATCCGCCGAGCTGGAGCGCACCGCAAGCGCGCTGCGCGAGGCCAATGCGCAGCTCACCGCGCTTTCGGTGCAAAAGGACGGCTTCCTGAGCCAGATCAGCCACGAGCTGCGCACCCCGATGACCTCGATCCGGGCCTTTGCCGAGATCCTGCGCGAAGGCGGGCTCGACCCGGCCGAGCAGGACCGCTTCGCCGCCATCATCGGCGACGAGGCGAGCCGTCTGACGCGGCTGCTCGACGATCTGCTCGACCTGTCGGTGCTTGAGGCGGGGCAGGGGCTCCTGGACCTGCGCGAGATCGGGCTCGGCGAGGTGGTGGACCGCGCGCTCGACGCCGCCCTGCCGCTGCGCGAGGGGCTGCGCGTGGAGCGCGACCCCGCGCTCGACCAGGTGACGCTCGACACCGATCCCGACCGCCTCGCGCAGGTCTTCATCAACCTGATCGCCAATGCCCGCAAATATTGCGAGGCGCCGCAGCCCGAGCTGCGCATCCTCTGGCGGCCCGATTGCCACGCGGTGGATTTCATCGACAACGGCGCGGGCATCCCGCCCGAGCAGGGGCGGGTCATCTTCGAGAAATTCTCCCGGCTCGGCGAGGCGGGAAAGGCGGGTGGCGCCGGGCTCGGCCTCGCGATCTGCCGCGAGATCATGGCCCGGCTCGGCGGCGCCATACGCTACCTGCCGGGCGGGCAGGGCTCGGGCAGCGCCTTCCGGGTCGAATTGCCGGTGAAAGCCGCGCCGTTAGGGGTTGGTCAACCACTGGCGGGATAGGTCGGAGGGGATCGGCGGGCGTGGCCCGGCCGCCGGGGCGGGACAGGATGACCGAGATGACGATGGAGAACGTGCTGCGCCGCCTGATCGACGGCGGCGGCTCTGCAAGGGCGGCCTCCGTGGGGCGGGGCGGCGCGCAGGGCAATGCTCTGGGCGGGGCGCTGGCCCGGGCGGCGCAGGAGACGATCGGCCTGCCCGTCGTGCCGCGCATGGCGCGCATCGACAGGCTCGACCGCGAGGCGCTGATCGGGGAGATCGACCCGGCGGCGCTGCTTGTCGGCATCGGCCCGCCGGGCCGGGTCACCGGCCTTGCCGCGATCGAGCCGCAGCTGCGCTGCGCGGTGGTCGAGACGCAGACGCTCGGCGCGCCGCGCGCGGCCCCGGCGCAGGCGGGAGAGATCACCGGCACGGAGGCGGCGATGATGGCGCCGCTGCTGCAAGGCCTGCTGATCCGGCTTGCGCAGCTCGATGATGGCCCGCAGCAGGCCGCGCTCGCCCCCGGGCCGCGCCTGGGCGATGCGCGGGCGGCGGGGCTGATCCTGCCGGAGGGCGGTTTCGCGGTGCACCGCTTCTCGATGGAGATCAGGCCGGGCAGCGGCCGCGAGGGCGCGCTCATGCTGGCGCTGGCGCTGCCCCCCGCGGTGCCGCAGGCGCCCGAGGCGGCGGTGTGGAAGATGGCGCTGCGCGAGACCGTCCTGCAGGCGCCCGCCGATCTGACGGCCATCCTGCACCGGATGCGGCTTCCGGCGCATGAGGTCGAGGCCTTCGAGCCCGGCCAGCGGCTGATGCTGCCGGGCGTGTCGCTTTCGGCGATTGACCTTGAGGATGGCGGCGGCCGCGCGGTCGCGAAGGTCCGGCTCGGGCAGTTCGCGGGGCTGCGCGCGGTGCGTCTGGCACAGCCCGAGGCCGCGTCCGATGCTTTGGCCGAGGGGGTGCGAGAGATCCCCGCCCGCCCGGCCCGGCGCGGCGATTAGTTGGCGTCGTCTTCCGCGTCGCTTTCGCGCAGCGCGTCGAGCTGGGGGCGCAGCCGCTCGAGATCGTAGCCCGCCTTGGCGGTGGCGGCGATGATCTCGTCGGTCTCGGACCGCCCCACCTGGCCCAGCGACCACACGATCGAAGACCGCGTGCCCGAGGCGCAATAGGCCAGCACCGGCCCGTCGGAGCCATCGAGCACCTGCATCTGCCGGTCGACGACCTCGCGGTTGAGCCCCTGATGCGTCACCGGGTTGACGGCAAAGCGCAGCCCCGCCGCCTCGGCCGCGATCCGCAGCGTCTCGGCCTGCAGCTCGGCGGGCACCTCCTCGTCGGGGCGGTTGCACAGCACCGTGGCAAAGCCCGCCTCGGCGATGGCGGGAATGTCCTCCGGCTCGATCTGCGGGCTGACGGCGTAGTCGGGGCTGATGCGGCGAATATCCATGCGGCGAGGAATACCGCGTCGCCCGGCGCGCGTCCAGACGCGTTGCGCCGCTGCCATCGCCGAAGCCGCGTGGCATGGCGGGCCTTGCGCCGGGGGAGCGCGCCGCCGATCATGTGGCAGGGCAGGCAGCAGCGAGGGTCATGGCGATGCAGGGGGAGACGATCTCGGCCCGGACGGTCGACGGCATCGCGCGGATCACGCTCGATTCGAAGCCGGGCAACGCGCTCGACGCCGCCACGCGGCAGGCGCTCGCCGCGGCGCTGGACGAGATCGAAGCCGCGCTCGACACCCCGCAGCCCCCCCGCGGCGTGGTGCTGACCGGCGCCAACGGCCTGTTTTCGGTGGGGCTCGACCTGCGCGGGCTCGATCGCCCGGTCGAGGGCCCCGACCTCGCCACGATCTGCCGCCGGATCGAGCTGCTGCCCATTCCGGTGGTGGCCGCGCTTTCGGGCAGCGCCATCGGCGGCGGGGCCGAGCTGGCGCTCGCGGCGCATTATCGCCTTGCAGCGCCCACCGCGCGGATCGGTCTGCCCGATGTCATGCTCGGCCTGCCGCCCGGCGCCGGGGGTGGCCAGCGGCTGGCGGCGCTCTGCGGCGTAGACACGGCGCTCGATCTGCTCTTGCGCGGCCGCCCGGTGACGGCCTTTGCCGCGCGCGAGGCCGGGCTGATCGACGGGATCGTCGAGGCCGATCTGCTGGAGAGCGCGCAGGCGCTGGTGGAGCAGCTCGCCGCCGCCGGGATCCGGCCCCGCCCCGTGGCCGGTCGGCGCGAGCGCATGGCCGACGGGGCGGAGTGGCTCGCCTGCCTGCGGCGACGGCGCGAGATGATCGCGAACGCGCCGCTGCGCAGCGCGGCCCGGATTCTCGACAGCATCGAGGCAGCGCTGCTGCTGCCCGCCCCGGCGGCGCTGCGTTTCGAGCGCACGGCCCATGCCGACGCGCTGGCCGATCCGCAGTTTCGGGCGCTGCGATACGTCTATTTCGCGGAGCGCCGGATCCCCGCCGCGCTGCTTGCGCGCGAGGCGGGCCGCGCCGTGCCGACGGCGGTGGGCCGGGGCCTGCTCGCGGCACTGATGCGCGGCAGCGACGGGCTCGAGGGCCGGCGCAGGCTCGCGGCCATCGTCGCGCAGGGCGCGCGGCTGCTGGCGGCGGGACGGGTCGCGCGCAGCGCCGATCTCGACGCGCTGGCGGTGCATGGGCTCGGCTGGTCGCGGCTGTCGGGCGGCCCGTTCTTCGAGGCCCGCCAAATCGGTTTCGGCGCGCTGGTCGAGCGGATGCAGCACTGGAGCCGGGAGGATCCGGTCTTCGACGTGCCGCCGCTGCTGCGCGCTGCGCTCGAAAACGATGACGACATCGACGCGGCATTGCGCCGCGGCCGGGCCGGCGCCGTCAGGACAGGATGAGACCCACGACCACCATCATCAGCCCGAGCATCGACAGCATCAGCGCGCCGATGTTGAGCGGCACGACACGCGCCAGCCGGGCGCGCAGCTGCGCGTCGTCGAGCCCCATGCGCCGCAGCCGCATCACCGCGACGAGGCTCCAGACGATGGCCCCGAACCCCGCCAGCGTGAGCGCCGCGCCGATCCAGATGATGATGTCCATGCTCTCACTCCCGCTGACCTCGCGCATCAGGGCCTAACGGGGCGGCCGGGGCGGCACAAGCCTGCCAAAGCGCGCGCGGGGCGCTTGAAGCCCGCAGGCCCCGGCGCTAGGGAGTGGCTCCGGTATCGGCCCATCAGGAGAAGCCCATGAGCGAGTCATCCGTCATCGACGTGCAAAGCAACGCCGCGGGCGAGGAGCTGCGCCAGTTCATCGAGCGCGTCGAGCATCTCGAAGCCGAGAAGAAGGACATCGCCGAGCAGATCAAGGAAGTGATGGCCGAGGCCAAGGGCCGCGGCTACGACACCAAGATCCTGCGCAAGGTGATCGCGCTCAGGAAGCGCGACGCCGACGACATCGCCGAGGAAGAGGCTGTGCTCGACATGTACAAGGCCGCGCTCGGCATGAGCTGAGGCAAGGGCCTCGCCGCCTAGGCGGCGAGGAGGCGCACGCCTTCCATCTTCGCGATCCGGTCGAGATCGGCCTCGTAGATCGCGGTGAGATCGGCCATCAGCCCTGCATCCCAGCCGGGCAGGTCGATCTCTATCTCGACCGCCTCGGGGCGGGCGTATTTGTCGAGAAAGGCCGAGACGATCCGCCGCTCCTGCGCGGCCGAGGCCGGTGGATGGCTGGCGAGATAGTCGCGCAGCCGCGCCGCCCCCTCGGGCCGCATGATCTCCTCCACGAGATCATGACCGCCCTCGATCGCGGCATCGGCTTCGATCCCGGCCATGGCCCGGACCAGCTCGGGCCAGAGCAGGGCGCTGTCCTCGTCGCACCAGACGGTCAGCGCGATGCCGGGGGCGGCCTGGCGCAGCCGCGCCACCACATCCGACCACAGGATCATGCGCGGATCGAGCCCGGCCATGAACTCGTCGAAGCCGCGCCCGCGCGTCTGTTCCCAGCAGGCGGGCACGAAGCTCGCCGGGTTGCGGATGCCCAGAAACAGCTCGATCCGGTCCTCGGGGAAAAGCGCCTGCAGGGAGCGGGCCTTGAAGCTCGCCATCTCGTGAAAGCAGCCCGCCTCGCAGATCCGCGCAGGCGTGCAGATGAAGGCCGGATTGCCCATGACCAGCCGCTCGGTCGTCTCGCCATGATCGAGGATGGCGTCGATCAGCACGTCGCGCGTGCCGGGTTCGGGCATCTCCCCGCGCAGGTGCTGGATCGTCTCGCGCAACAGGCGGCGGTAGCGCGCGGGGTTGGGCACGCGGGTGCCGCGCCCGGCAAGCATCGGCAGGTTCTTGGACACCGATTTGAGCAGCCGGTCGTCATCGGTGCAGTTCGCGCCGATATGAAAGGCGATATCCATGCGTGTTCTTGCCCCTGTCTGCCTTCGGCCTTGCTGCCGCTCCTTGGTCCGCCGGGGCCAATGCGCGCGCACCGGCCCCAATATAATGACTTATATGGACAGCGAAACCGCTTTGAGCTACCGCACGCCCATGTCCGTTGAAACCATTCAGTCGCAGGGGGGCGAGGGCGCGAAGCGCCGTCTCGACCCGTGGTCTGCGGGGGCGGTGGCGATTGCCGCGCTGGTGCTTTTGCCGGTGGTGTCGGTGATCTGGTTCGCCTTTCACCCCGAAGACAACATCTGGCCGCACCTGCTGTCGACGACGCTGCCGCGCTATCTGGGCAACACGGTTCTGCTGATGCTCTCGGTCGGCGCGCTGACCGCCGCCATCGGAGCGGGCGCGGCCTGGCTGGTGGTGATGTACCGCTTTCCGGGGCATGGCTGGCTGCAATGGGCGCTTCTGCTGCCGCTCGCGGTGCCGGCCTATGTCGGCGCCTACGCCCTCGTCGATTTCCTCGAATATGCGGGGCCGGTGCAGACGGGGCTGCGCGGCCTGATGGGCTGGCAGGATGCGCGCGACTACGCCTTCCCGCAGATCCGCTCGCGCGGCGCGGCGATCCTCGTGCTGTCGGCGGCGCTTTATCCTTATGTCTACCTGCTGGCCCGCGCGGCGCTGCGCGAGCAGTCTGGCGCGGGCTTCGAGGTGGCGCGGGCGCTGGGTGTCGGGCCATGGGGCCGCTTTTTCCGCGTCGGGTTGCCGTTGATCCGCCCGGCCATCGCGGCGGGCGTCGCGGTGGTGATGATGGAGACGGTCAATGATTTCGGCGTGGTCGACTATTTCGCCGTGCAGACGCTGACCACCGGCATCTTCACCGTCTGGCTGCAGGCGGGCAATCTGGGCGGTGCGGCGCAGATCGCCACGCTGGTTCTGACGATGATCGTGTTTCTCGTCACGCTAGAAAAGCTGAGCCGCCGCCGGCTGCGCTTTTTCGGCTCGGCCCGCCAGCCGCGGCCGGTGACGCCGGTTCGGCTGTCTGGCTGGCGCGGCGCTCTGGCCTTCGCCGCCTGCCTGCTGCCGTTCCTCGCGGGCTTCGTGCTGCCGGTCATGGTGCTGGCGAGCCATGCGCTCGATGCGGGCGAATGGGCCGCGCCGGGGCTTTCGCGGGCGCTGTTTCACACCCTGACCACGGGCGGCGTCGCGGCGCTGGTCACCGTGGTGGCGGGGCTCTTCATGGTCTATGGCACGCGGCTCTCGGGGCACCGCCTGCCGGTGCTGCTCCTGCCGGTGACGGCGATCGGCTATGCCGCGCCGGGCGCGGTGCTGGGCATCGGCATCCTCATTCCGCTGGCCTTCTTCGACAACGCGCTAGCCGATGCGATCCTTGCGCTCACCGGGCATGATCCGGGGCTCATCTTCACCGGCACGGCGGCGGCCCTCGTGCTGGCCTATTGCGTGCGCTTCTTCGCCATTGCCCAAGGCACTTCGGACGCGGCGCTGGGGCGGGTCTCGCCCAGCCTGCCGATGGCCGCGCGCTCGCTGGGCCAGACGGCGGGCGGCACGCTGCGCCGCGTGCATGTGCCGCTGATCCGCGCCAGCGTCGGCTCGGCGCTGCTTCTGGTCTTCGTCGATTGCGTCAAGGAGCTGCCCGCGACGCTGCTGCTGCGCCCCTTCGGCTACGACACGCTGGCCACGAGGGTGCATGCCAAGGCCAGCCTCGAAAACATCGCCGAGGCCGCGCCGGCGGCGCTGATGATCACCGCCGTGGGTCTCGTCGCAGTCGGGTTTCTGGCGCGCGCCAACCGCTGAGTTTTCGGAAATGATGGTGCCGGCTGAGGGACTCGAACCCCCGACCCCCTGATTACAAATCAGACGCTCTACCAGCTGAGCTAAGCCGGCCCCGGGGCCGATGTATCCAGACCGCGCCGGGCTGGCAAGCGCGTTGCGGCCCGTAGCGTCAGATATGGCAACAAAACTGCCGCGATGGCCCGGGCGAAGAGCAGAGCAGGGGCGACACCGCCGAGAGGCAGATCCCGCCGAGGGCATGCGCGGCATTCGGGCGCCATCGGGGCGATATCTGCAGAAGCGAAGCTCCCGCCTCCGGCTTGCCGCGGGCGCGACCGCGGCAAGCCAAGCTCGAAGCCCGGGTGGCGTTGGCTTCGGGCTAGAGCGGCAGAGGCGCGGTCGGGCCGGTCTCTTCGAGATGCCACACAGCGGCCCATGCCCCGGCATCGCGCTCCAGCACCAGGAAATTGCGCTCCGCGACGTAGCGGCGGCGCAGCCCCGGCGGCGGCAGGATGCGGATCGGATGGCCGCCAAGCGGCCCCTCGCCGAGGCTGCCGAGCCAGCCCAGCCCGCGCGCATAGGCCCCGGGCGGCGCGCGATGCGCGATGCCCGAGGCCACAAGCTGATGCACCGGGCCGGGATCGGCCGCCATCTCGGCGCGGGTGGCAAGGTGGATCTCGCCCGAGAGCACCGTGACGGGGCCGCGCGCGCGCAGCCGCAGCATCGCGCGCAGCGCCCGGCGCCAATCGGCCCGATGCGCCCGGCTCTGCCACTGGTCGCGCAGGTCGTCCTCGTATTTCTGCATGCCGGGCCAGAGCCACATCACCGCCTCGACCAGCGACAGCCGCGGGCCCAGGAGCGGCACGGAAGAGACGACGAAGGTCTGGGCGGGCTCGGGCGAAGGGGCCTCCAGAAGCGCCCAGCCCGCCTCGCCCATGACCCGCCTGCGGCGGCGCTCGGAGCGCAGGTCGGGGGTGGTGAGCGTCAGGCCCGGCAGGATGCGCTGCCAGCCGAGCTGCGCGCCCGAGGGATCGGCGAAGATCTCGGGGATGTCGGCCTCGACCGCGCCATGCTGGAACAGCAGATACATCTCGCGCGCCACGGCAAAGAGCGTCCGGCCCACCGCGCTGTCGGTCGCGGCCTCGGGCAGCGAGCCCCAGCCATCGCAGATGTCGTGATCGTCCCACACCGCCAGCGTCGGCACACGCGCCATGATTCCGCCGATGCCGGGCGAGGCGAGGCTGCGCATGTAGCGCCGCACGAAGCCCGCACGCAGATGCCGGGCCAGATCGTCGAGATCGGCGCGAGAGGCGGTGGAGGGGACGTCATCGGGCCAGTCGTCGCTGAGCGGGTGGCCTTGCGTGACCTCGTCGGCATAGATCTGGTCGCCGCCCTGGATCAGCACCGCGAAGGGCCGTGTCTCGTGCTCGGCGCGCATCCTGTCCCACATCGCGTCGCGCTCGGCGGGGTCGCGGTCCATGTCGCCGATCTCCTCGCCGTTGCACGACAGGAAGGCGAGCCGCAGATCGCCCGCGAGATCGGTCTCGACCGGGTAGCTCTCGCCTTCGAAGACATAGCCGCGATCGCGCGTCCGCAGCGTGAAGTCGAAGCGCCAGACCGTCAGCCCTTCGAGCCGGGCGATGGCGCGGGGGTCATGCGTGGCGTCGCCCGCACGGAGCGTGCCGCAGGGCGCGCCCTCGGGGCGGATCACGATGGCGGCGAGGCGCAGACCCTCCGCATCATGCCCGCGCAGATGCAGGATCGGCCCGACATGGCGGTCATCCGGTGTTTCGGTCACGTCGCGCTCCCAGCCCCGGCGGGGCCGGGGGTCAGTGTTCCGAATAGGTCGCCCAACGCTCTTCGGAGGGCGGCGGGGGCAGCTCCTTGCCGCCCCGCTGAAGATGCAGATGCACCTTGGCGATGAAATTTCCAGAGATCGGCGCCGTGACGAAGAGGAAGGCCATCACCAGAAGCTCGTGTAGCGACCCCTCGCCGAAGGCGAAGGCGTGAACGATCGAGGCCAGCAGCAGCGAGCCCACGCCCAGCGTCGAGGCCTTGGTCGGCGCGTGCAGCCGCTTCATCGGCTGGTCGAGCTTCACAAGGCCGTAGGAACCGACCAGCGTGAAGACCGCGCCGATGACGAGCAGGACGGCGACGAGGATTTCGGCCAGAAACAGGATATCGGTCATTCGATGATGTCTCCGCGCAGCACGAAGCGGGCCAGCGCCACGGTCGACACGAAGCCGAGCATGGCGAAGATCAGCGCGCTTTCGAAGTAGATCTGCGTGCCCAGGATCATCCCGAGCAGGATGATCAGGCCGATGGCGTTGATCACCATGGTGTCGAGCGCGAGGATGCGGTCGCCGGTATGCGGGCCGCGCACCAGCCGCGCCATGGCCAGCAGCTGGGCCAGCCCGACCGCGCCGATGGCGCCATAAAGGACGGTGTCGATCATTCGAAGATCTCCTTCAGCCGACGCTCGTAGCGGGTTTTGATCTCGTCGCGCACCGCTTCGGGGTCGGGCGCGTCGAGCGCGTGCACCAAGAGCGCGCGCCCGTCGGCCGACAGGTCGGTGCTGACGGTGCCGGGGGTGAGGGTGATGGTGCCGGCGAGCAGGGTGATCGCCTCGGGCGTGCGCAGGTCGAGCGGGATCACCACCCAGTTGGGGGACATGGCGGCGTTGGGCTTGAACAGCACGATCATCGCCACCTGCACATTGGCCACCAGGATGTCCCAGATCACCACCATCGCGTAGGAAATCAGCCGCCAGGGGTGCGTGATCCTGGGCCGGTCGGGCCAGTAGGCGGCGGTGGAGATCGGGATCAGGATCCCCAGGATCGCGCCGAAGACCACCGTGCCCAAGGTCAGGTCGTTGATCAGCAGGCACCAGACCACCACCAGCAGCGTCGACAGCATCGGGTGGGGCAGGAGTTTCCGGGTCAGTCGCCTCGACATCTCAGTGCTCCTCCCCGGTCGCCTCTGCGGCGGCGTCGTGATCGTCCTCTTCGGCATGGGTGTCCTTCTTGATCACCTTGCCGGGCGTGTTCAGCACCAGCTCGATATAGGGCGCGGGCGCGAAAAGCTGCGCCGCGGTCGCATTGAGCGCCCGGTTGACCGGCCCGGCAAAGGCCGTGAGCGCGATCAGCAGCGCGATCAAGCCGCCGATGGCGATCATCGGCAGCACCGGCCGGGGCGCAAGCGGCGCGGCGGTCGTTTCGGGCTGCGCGGTCGTGTCCTCGACCTCGGGCGCGGTCTCGGGATCGACGGGGCCGCCGGGGCCATCGGGCTCCAGCTGATGCGCCTTCCAGAAGATCAGCGAGCCGGCGCGCGAAAAGCCGACCAATGCGACGAGCGAGCCCAGGAGCACCACCGTCCAGACCCACCAGACCAGCGGGCTCGCGGTGGCGGCGTCGAGGATCAGCAGCTTGCCCAGAAAGCCCGAAAGCGGCGGCAGGCCGGTCATGGCGATGGCCGCGACGAAGAACATCCCCGCCACCAGCGCGCCGCCCTCGATCGGCCGGCCATGCACCAGCAACGGCCCGGTATCGCCGCGCCGGCTCTTGATCTGATCGACGAGCAGGAACAGCGCCGCGGTGGCGAAGGTCGAATGGACCGCGTAATAGAGCGCCGCGGCGATGCCGCCCGGGGTGAAGACCGCGACGGCGCTGAGCAAGAGCCCCATCGAGCCGATCGCCGAAAAGGCCACCAGCCGGTCGATGCGCGCCGCGCCCAGCACGCCGATCATGCCCAGCCCGAGCGTCAGAAGCGCCGCGGGCAGAAGCCATGTGTCGAACAGGCCTTGGGTGATCTCGAGATCGGGCGGAAAGACCAGCGTGTAGACGCGGATGATGCCGTAGGCGCCGACCTTGGTCATGATCGCGAAGAGCGCCGCGACGGGAGCGGGAGCCTCGGCATAGCTGTCGGGCAGCCAGAAATGCAGCGGCAACAGCGCGGCCTTGATCGCGAAGACCAGAAGCAGCAGCACCGCGGCGACGCGGATGCCCGCGCTGGCGCCCGGATCTAGTTCGGCCACGCGCAGCGCGAGATCGGCCAGGTTGAGCGTGCCGGTCTTGGCGTAGATGGTGCCGAGGGCAAAGAGAAAGAGCGTCGAGCCGAGCAGGTTGTAGAGCACGTATTGGGTGCCCGCGCGCAGCCGCGCCTTGCCGCCCGCATGGATCATCAGCCCGTAGGAGGCGATCAGCAGCACTTCGAAGAAGACGAAGAGGTTGAAGGCGTCTCCGGTCAGGAAGGCGCCGATGATGCCCATCAGCTGGAACTGGAACAGCGGGTGGAAATGCCGCCCCCGCGTGTCCCAGCCCGAGCCCATGACGTAAAGCAGCACCAACGGCGCCATCAGCGTCGTCAGCAGCACCATCAGCGTCGAAAGCCGGTCGGCCACCAGAACGATGCCGAAGGGCGCGGGCCAGTTGCCGAGCTGGTAGAGCGTGATCGTGCCGTCCGAGGCCTGCCAGAACAGGCCGATCGAGATGGCGGTAAGCGCCAGCGCACCGGCCATCGACAGCGCGCGCTGCACCACGATGTGTTCGCGCACCATCAGCACGAGGATCGCCGCCAGCATCGCCGGCAGCACCACGGGGGTGATCAACCAATGGCTCATCGCGCGTCTCCTTCGGGCAGGGAGGGGCTGTGGCCGTCACCATCCGGGAGGGCGGGGCGATCGACGAGGTCGTCATCCGAGGACAGCCAGCTGCCCAGCGCGATGATCACGACGACGGCGGTCATGCCGAAGGAGATCACGATCGCGGTCAGCACCAGCGCCTGCGGCAGCGGATCGGTGTAACGCTCCGCCCCGTCGCGCAGCACCGGCGGCGCATCGAGCGCCAGCCGCCCCGAGGCGAAGAGGAAGACGTTGACGGCGTAGCTCAGAAGCGAGGTGCCGATGATGACGGGAAAGGTGCGCAGGCGCAGCACCAGGTAGATGCCGGCGGCGGTCAGGGCGCCGACGGCGGATGCGATCAGGAGTTCCATCTCAGATAACCTTGCCTTGTGCGCCCGCGTCGTCCGGAGTGAGCTCCGCGTCGCGCGAGGGGTCGATGTCCATCGCGTGATCGGAGGTTTCCGTGCCGGCCCTGTAGCCCAGACGCGAGAAACTTTCGAGCGACAGCATGACCGCGCCGACCACGGCGAGGAACACGCCCAGGTCGAAGCCCATGGCGGTGGCCAGCTCGAATTCCTCCATCGGCGGGATGCGGAAATAGCCGAAGGCCGAGGTCAGGAAGGGCTGGCCCACGAACCAGGCGCCGATGCCGGTGAGGCCGGCGACGAAGACGCCCGCGCCGATGATGCCGTGATAGGGGTAGCGCTGGCGCCGCGCGGCCCAGGCGAAGCCCGAGGCCATGTATTGCGTCACCACCGCGATGGCGACGACGAGGCCCGAGACGAAACCGCCGCCCGGATCGTTGTGGCCGCGCAGGAAGATGTAGACGCCGACCATAAGGATCAGCGGCATCATCACCCGCGTCAGCACCACCATCATCAGCGGATGCGCGTCGCCCGCGCGGCGCTCCTCATGGCCGCGGTTGAGCAGGCGGCGGCGCACCGGGCCCGAAAGCAGCGTCTCGGTCAGCGCGTAGATGACGAGCGCCGCGATGCCGAGCACGATGATCTCGCCGAAGGTGTCGAAGCCCCGGAAATCCACGAGGATGACGTTGACCACGTTGTCGCCGCCGCCGCCCTTGTAGGAATTGGCGAGGTGGTAGTCCGAGATCGGCGCGATCGGGACTTCGGTGGACAGGATGGTCCAGATCAGCCCGGCGGCGGCGAGACCGCCGGCACCGGCGATGACCGCGTCGCGGATGCGCCGCGCCGCGCCCGATTCGTCGGGCGTGCGGTTGGGCAGGAAGTTGAGCGCCAGCAGCAGCAGGATGATCGTCACCACCTCGACCGAGATCTGCGTGAGCGCGAGATCGGGGGCGGAGAAATGGTTGAAGCCGACCGAGACCATGAGGCCGATGATCCCCATCAGCATCAGCACGGCGAGCCGGTTGCGATGCGCCGCGACGAGAAAGCCCGTGGCCGCGATCAGCATGGCCCAGGCGACGATGGCGATCGGGGTGACGGGCAGCAGCGGGCGGGCGATCTCGGCGCCGGTGGTGCCGCTGAACCAGGCATGCGCGCCGAGCCCCACCACCGTCACCACGAAGATCGCGGCATAGCGGGTGAAGGCGCCGTCATGCAGCCGCAGGGTCAGCCATTGCGCCCCGCCGGCGCAGGCCGCGATCAGCCGGTCGAAGATCCGCTTGGCCTCGGGCCGGGGTGCCGCCTCCCAGATGCGCGACAGCGGGGCGAAGAGCACCAGCACCACCAGGCCGCCGACCACGGCGAGGGCCGACAGGGCGAGCGGCAGGTTCAACCCGTGCCAGATCTTGAGATGCGCGTCGGGCAACTCGACCGCGCCGCCGATCACCGCACCGGTGACGAGCTTGACGAAGGGCTCGGCCAGCGCCGGGAACAGGCCGAGCGCCACCACCGGGATGATCAGCAGGGCAGGCGGCAGCCACATGCCGGCATTGGGGTCGTGCGGATGCGCCGGGTAATCGTCGCGCTCGGGCCCGAAGAAGGTATGCGCGATCAGCCGGAAGGAATAGGCCGCCGAGAACAGCGCGCCCAGCGTGGCGACCACCGTGACCAGCAGGGGCGAGCCGAACAGCGTGGTATGGGTGGCCTCTTCGAGCATCATCTCCTTGGAGATGAAGCCGTTCAGGAGCGGGATGCCCGCCATCGACAGCCCCGCCAGCAGCATGATGACGAAGGTCACCGGCATCAGCCTGCGCAGACCGCCCAGCCGCCGCATGTCGCGGGTATGCGCCTCGTGATCGACGATGCCCGCGCTCATGAAGAGCGCGGCCTTGAAGCTCGCATGGTTGAGGATGTGGAACACCGCCGCCATGGCGCCGAAGCCGGTGCCGGTGCCCAGAAGGAAGGTGATCAGGCCCAGATGCGAGACGGTCGAAAAGGCGAGGAGCGCCTTCAGGTCGTGCTTGAAGATCGCGATGAGCGCGCCGAGCACCATGGTGACGAGCCCCGCCGAGGAGACGATCACCACCCATTCGGGCGTGCCCGACAGCACCGGCCAGAGCCGCGCCATCAGGAACAGCCCCGCCTTCACCATCGTCGCCGAATGCAGATAGGCCGAGACCGGGGTGGGCGCGGCCATGGCGTGCGGCAGCCAGAAGTGGAACGGGAACTGCGCCGACTTGGTGAAGCAGCCCAGCAGGATCAGCAGCAGCGCCGGGACATAGAGCGGCGAGGCCTGCACCAGATCGCGGTTCTCGAGGATGACGCTCAGGTCATAGCTGCCGACGATGCTTCCCAGCATCAGCATGCCGCCGATAAGCGCGAGGCCGCCCATGCCGGTCACGGCAAGCGCCATGCGCGCGCCTTGCCGCCCCTCGGGCAGGTGCTTCCAGAAGCCGATCAGCAGGAAGGAAGCGAGCGAGGTCAGCTCCCAGAAGATCAGCAGAAGCAGGATGTTGTCCGACAGGACGATGCCCACCATCGCGCCCTGAAACAGCAGGAGGTAGCTGAAGAACTCCCCCATGTTGTCGTCGCGCGACAGATAGTGGCGCGCATAGGCGATGATCAAAAGGCCAATCCCGAGGATCAGCCCCGCGAACATGAAACCCAGCGGATCGAGGAACAGGTTCACGTTGAGCCCCAGCCCCGGCATCCAGTCGAGCCGGGCGGAGATCGTCTCGCCGCGCAGCACGGCGGGCAGATGCGTGAGCAGCCCGACCACGGCGCTGGCCGTCACGAGAAAGGTGGCGGTGAAGCAGGCTTGCCGGCCGGCCCGGATCATCAGGCCGGGCAGCAGCGCGCCGAGGAACGGGAGGAGGACGATGATGAAAAGCGACATGGCGCGCACTATCGCGGAGACGGAAGGCGGCGACCAGACATGCGCGAAAATTTCGTTCGCCGCGGGCTGCTTCATTCTGCCGCATCGGGCCTTTGGCGCGCTCCGGTCCGCTCTGGCCCGCTTCGGGCGGGCCATTCCGGGCGCAGGTGGCGGTATCGGGCCGCGCGATGGCCCTTTGGTGACCCTGCGGCATCGAATCGCCGGCCTTCTCCTGTGCCCTGCGCTGTTGGCAGCCGCCTGTCGCGCGGGCTATGGCTTGGGCAAAATTCTCAAAGGGGGGCTACCACATCATGAGCTATCTCGGGATCGACCTCGGCACCTCCGGGCTGCGCGCGCTTCTCGTCGATGAGGCGGGCCGTCCGATCGGCTCGGCCGAGCGCGCCTATGCGGCGGCGCATCCCCGGCCGGGCTGGAGCGAGCAGGACCCGGCGGACTGGATCGCGGCGCTCGATGGCGCGGTCGAGGAGCTGCGCCACGCGCATCCCGCCTTCGCCGAGCTCGCGGGCATCGGCGTCGCCGGGCACATGCATGGCGCGACGCTGCTCGACGCGGAGGACCGGGTGATCCGCCCCTGCATCCTGTGGAACGACAGCCGCGCGCATGAGGAGGCCGCCCGGCTCGACGCGGTGGAAGGCATGCGCGCGCTGTCGGGCAATATCGTGTTTCCGGGCTTCACCGCGCCCAAGCTGGAATGGCTGTGCGCCCATGAGCCGGAAAACCATGCGCGCGTGGCCAAGGTACTCCTGCCCGCCGCCTATCTCAACCTGCACCTGACCGGCGAGCATGTCGCCGACATGTCCGACAGCGCCGGAACCTCATGGCTCGATGTCGGCGCGCGCGACTGGTCCGGGCGGCTGCTCGACGCGGGCAACATGCGCCGCGACCAGATGCCCCGCCTTGTCGAGGGCTGCGCGCCCGCCGGCACGCTGCGCGCCGAGCTGGCTGCGCGCTGGGGGCTGTCGGGGCGGGTCGTCGTCGCCGGTGGGGCGGGCGACAACGCCGCCGCCGCCTGCGGCATGGGCGCGCTGGGCGAGGGGCAGGGCTTCGTCTCGCTCGGCACCTCTGGCGTGTTGCTGGCGGCGCGCGACGGCTACAGCCCCGCGCCAGAGACCGCGCTGCACACCTTCTGCCACGCGGTGCCGGGGCGCTGGTACCAGATGGGGGTCATGCTTTCGGCCACCGACAGCCTGAACTGGCTGTCCTCGATCGCCGGGGTGCGGCCCGCCGAGCTGACCGCCGGGCTGGGCGAGGAGATCCTCGCGCCCGGGCGGGTCCGTTTTCTGCCCTACCTGTCCGGCGAGCGCACCCCGCATAACGACGCGGCGATCCGCGGCAGCTTCACCGGGCTCGGCACCGACACCACGCGCGACGACATGACCCGCGCCGTGCTCGAAGGCGTGGCCTTCGGCCTGCGCGATTCGCACGAGGCGCTGAAGGCCACGGGCGCGCGGATCGAGCGGCTGATGGCGATCGGCGGCGGCGCGCGGTCGCGCTACTGGCTGCGGCTCATCGCGACGGTGCTCGGCGTGCCGCTCGACCTGCCCAAGGATGGCGAATTCGGCGCGGCACTGGGCGCGGCGCGGCTCGGCCTCGTCGCCGCCACCGGCGCCCGGCCCGAAGAGGTCATGACCGCCCCCGAGATCGGCGAGCAAATCGCGCCGGACGAAAAGCTCACGGAGGCCTTCGATGCGGCCCATGCGCAATTCCGGCGGGCCTATCCCGCGATCCGCGAGATCCAGTAGGCGGCGCGGGGCGGGTTTCGCCCTCCCGAGGCTTCGAAAGGACGCATCATGCCATCCCCCGTGACCAGCGGCATGCCCTCTGCACGCGGCCCCTCGGCCCCGGCGACCCCGCCGACGCTGGGGCAGGCGGCGCACGTCTGGTGGCGGATCGGGCTCATGTCCTTCGGCGGTCCGGCGGCGCAGATCGCGCTGATGCACCGGATGGTGGTCGAGGAACGCGGCTGGCTCAGCGAGCGGCAATATCTCGACGCGCTGTCGTTTTGCATGCTGCTGCCGGGGCCCGAGGCGATGCAGCTTGCGACCTATGCGGGCTGGCGGATGCACGGCGTGCGCGGCGGGTTGGTCGCGGGCGGGCTCTTCGTCGGGCCGGGGGCGGTGGTCATCGCCTGTCTCGCGGCGCTCTACGTGCAGTTCGGCGATCTCGCGGTCACCGGGGCGCTGTTTCTCGGCGTGAAGGCCGCGGTGCTGGTGATCGTGATCGAGGCGCTGCTGCGGGTCGCCCGCCGGGCGCTGCGCGGCCCCGAGGCGCTGATGCTCGCGGCGCTGGCCTTTCTCGCGCTCTTCGTCTTCGCGGTGCCCTATCCGCTGGTCGTCGCGGCGGCCGCCGGCTGGGGGGCGCTGCGCTTTCGAAGCGACGCGCCGCATGACGCCGGCAAGGAGATGATGCCAGCCCGGCCGATCATCGCCACGCTGCGGACCGCCGCAATTTGGCTCGGCTGGTGGATCGTGCCGCTGGCGGTGGTGGGGCTGCTCGCGCCGCCGGTCTTTGCGGAAATGGCGCGGTTCTTCTCCGTTCTGGCCACCGTCACCTTCGGCGGGGCCTATGCGGTCCTAGCCTACATGACGCAGGAGGCCGTCGCGACCCATGGCTGGCTGACCACCGGGGAGATGCTCGACGCGCTGGGGCTGGCCGAAACCACGCCCGGCCCGTTGATCCTCGTCACCGAGTTCGTGGGCTTTCTCGCGGGCCACGGCGCGGCACCCGAGGGGCGCGCGGCGCTGATCTGGGGGCTGGGCGGCGCGCTGGTCACGCTCTGGGCCACATTCGCGCCCTGCTTCTTGTGGATCTTCGCGGGCGCGCCCTGGATCGACCGGATCGCGGCGCGGCCCGCCTTGCGGGCGGCGCTGGCGGGGGTGACGGCGGCGGTGGTCGGGGTGATCGCCAACCTGTCTGTGTGGTTCGGGCTGCATGTGCTCTTCGGCACGGTCGGCGCGCTCGAGGCCGGCCCCTTGCGGATCGCCGTGCCGGAGCTTGCGAGCTTCGACTGGCGCAGCGCCGCCATCTCGCTCCTCGCCGCTCTCCTGCTGCTGCGCTGGCACCGGGGCGTGCCGCTGACCCTGGCGCTCTGCTCGGCCAGCGGCGTGGCAATGCTGGCGCTTTAGCGGCGGCGCGGCCCCGGAACGGTGCTTTCCGGCGGCTGGCATTCGCCTTGGGAAAAGTGCTACAGGCCATTTCCGGTGCCGCATCGCGCGGCACATGCGCAGGCAACCGGCCGGGCTCGGCGCGGCCCCCGCAAGACATCGAGAGCAGTCGACATGCAAAGCCAACCGACATCGCAGAGCACCGACATTCGCCAAGCCGCGCGGCTGAGCGTGGCTCCGATGATGGACTGGACCGACCGTCATTGCCGTCATCTGCACCGGCTGCTGTCGCGCCGGACCCTGCTTTATACCGAGATGGTCACCGCCCCGGCGGTGCTGCATGGCGACCGCGACAGGCTCTTGGGCTTTGGTGCGCCGGAGCATCCGGTGGCGCTGCAACTGGGCGGCTCGGCGCCTTCGGAGCTGCGCGAGGCGGCCCGGATCGGGGCGGATCAGGGCTATGACGAGATCAACCTCAACTGCGGCTGCCCCTCCGACAGGGTGCAGTCCGGCGCGTTCGGCGCGGTGCTGATGACCCGGCCCGAGCTTGTCGCCGACTGCTGCTCGGCGATGATCGCGGCGAGCCCCGTCGAGGTCACGGTCAAGTGCCGCATCGGCGTCGATGAGCAGGCACCCGAAGAGGTGCTGCCGCGCTTTCTCGAAACGGTCGCCGCCGCCGGGGTGAACCGCTTCACCATCCATGCCCGCAAGGCTTGGCTGCAGGGGCTCAGCCCCAAGGAAAACCGCGACATTCCACCGCTCGACTACGATCTGGTGAGGCGGATGAAGCGCGACTTCCCGCAGCTGCATCTCTCAATCAATGGCGGCATCACTTCACTGCAGCAGGCCGAGGCCTTTCTCGCCGCCGGGCTCGACGGGGTGATGGTCGGGCGCGCGGCCTATCATACGCCCGCCGACATGCTGTGCGAGGCCGATCGCCGCATCTGGGGGGCTTCCCGGGACAGCAGCGCCGAGGCAGTGGTGCAGGAAATGCTGCCCTATATCGAGGCGCATCTCGCCGCGGGCGGGCGGCTGCACCAGGTGACCCGCCACATGCTGGGGTTGTTCGCGGGGCGGCCGGGCGCGCGGGGCTGGCGGCGGGTGCTGTCCGAAGGCGCATCGCGCGCAGGCGCGGGGCCGGAGCTGGTGCGCGAGGCGCTTTCCCGCATCGAGGATCTGCAACAGGCGGCGTGAAGCGGGGCCGGAGCACCGCGCCGCCCCTTGCGATCGGGGCAGCAAGCGGGCATCGGCCAGAAGGCAACGAGCCGGAGCGCCAGATGACCGACACCACATTGCTGCTTGCCATGGGCGCCATGCTGATGGGGATCGGCGCCTTCGCGGGCGTGCTCGCGGGGCTGCTCGGCGTCGGCGGCGGGATCGTGCTCGTGCCGGCCTTTTTCTATGCTTTCGCGGCGCTGGGCTACGAGACGCCGCAGCTCATGCAGATCTGCCTTGCCACCTCGCTTGCCACCATCATCGTCACCTCCGCCCGCTCGGTCCTGAGCCACAACCGCAAGGGCGCGGTGGACTGGGCGGTGCTGCGCGGCTGGGCGCCGGGGATCGCGCTGGGCGCGATCTTAGGCGTGCTGGTGGTGGCGCAGCTGCGCACGGTGACGCTGCAGCTGATCTTCGGCTTCCTCGCGCTCGGCGTCTCGCTCTACATGGTGCTGGGGCGCAGCGACTGGCGGCTGGGCGAGACGATGCCGGGCGGGATCGTGCGGGGGGCCGCGTCTTCGGTGGTGGGGTTTTTGTCGGTGCTGATGGGCATCGGCGGCGGCAGCTTCGGGGTGCCGATCATGACGCTGCACGGCGTGCCGATCCACCGCGCCGTGGCGACGGCGGCGGGTTTCGGGCTGCTGATCGCGCTGCCCTCGGTCATGGGGTTCCTGCTGACGCCGCTGCCCGTCGGGGTGGCGCCGCCGATGACGCTGGGCTCGGTGAACCTGCCGGCCTTTCTCATCGTCATCGCGATGACGCTTCTGACCGCCCCGATCGGGGCGGCGCTGGCGCATCGGACCAAGCCCGCGCGGCTCAAGCGGGTGTTCGGCGCCTTCCTGATCCTCGTCGCGCTCAACATGCTGCGCAAGGCGCTGATCTAACGCTCGAGCCGCGCCTTTCGGCCGCCGCGCCGCCCCTTGGGGGCGGGGCTGCGCTCGGGCAGCTCGGCCATGATGCGCGCCCGCTCTTCGGCCTCCATCCGGCCCCAGCGGGCGATCTCGTCCATCGAACGCGCGCAGCCCAGGCAGAGCCGCGTTTCGGGGTGGATCGTGCAGAGCTTGACGCAGGGGCTCTCGATCTCGTCGCGGCGCCAGGGCTCGTCGCTCATGGGCGCGCCATGTAGGACAGCCGGTCGAGCAGACCTTGCAGGATGTAGCCCGCCGCCACCGCGTCGATGATCTCGCCGCGCCGCTTGCGCGAATGATCCGCTTCGATCAGCGCCCGTTCGGCCGCGACGGTCGAAAGCCGCTCGTCCCAATAGACGATCGGCACCTCGGTAAGCCGCGACAGGTTGCGGGCGAAGGCGCGGGTCGATTGCGCGCGCGGGCCTTCCGAGCCGTCCATGTTGCGCGGCAAGCCGAGCACGAAGCCCGCCAGATCGCGCCCCTGCGCGATTTCCAGAAGCCGCCCGGCATCCTGCGTGAACTTCCTGCGCTTCACCGTCTCGAGCGGCGTGGAGACCGAGCGCAGCCCGTCGGAGACGGCGACGCCGATGGTCTTGGTGCCCAGATCGAGCCCTGCCAGCGCGCCCGCGCGCGGCAGGGCGGCGGCGAATTCCTCTACCGTCTCGTGGATCATCCTTCGACTCCCGCTTCGCGCGCCGCGGCGCGGATCTTGTCGAGATCGGGCGTGCCCGCGAAGACCTGTTGCGCTTCGGCCCAGATCGCCGCGGCGCGCTCGCGCTCGCCCAGGACCCCGAGCGCGCCGATCAGCCGCGCCCATTCCTCGGCCGATCCGCCGGTTTCGGCCAGACGGCTCGCCAGCCCCTCGACCATGCCGCGGATCATCCCCTCGCGGTCCTCGGCCGTCATCTCGCCCGCCGCCTCGATATCGGCGGCCGAGGGGCCGGGCAGGGGCGGCAGGCTGTAATCGACGCCGGCCAGGGCGGCGGCGCGGGGGATCTGCGCGCGCGCCAGCGCGACATGCGGGGCCGCCGGGTCGCCCTGTTCGATGGCGCGCTTCCAGTAGCGGAAGGCCAGGTCGGGGCGCTCGGTCTGGGCGTGCAGCAGGCCCATGTAATAGAGCGGTCCGGCCGCGTCGTCGCGCTCCGCCAGCAGCCGTGTCAGCCGCTCTTCGACATCGGCCGAGACGAGGCCGCCCGCCGCTGCCACCATCCGGTCGATCAGCGCCAGCCGGTCCTCGAAGCTCGCCGCCGCGCCCTTGAGCGCGATCACCCGTTCCTGCGCGCGCGCGGCGGCGGCGTAATTGCCCAAGGCGGCTTCGTGGCGCGACAGAAGCGTCCAGCCGGTGAGATCCTCCGGGCGCTCGGGCACGGCGGCGCGCAGCTCGGCGACCATGTCGAGATACTCCTGCGGGGCCTGAACCGGTGTGGCGGGGGTGCGGGACTCGGCCTGCTGTTGCGACGGCCGCGCCGCGCGCAGCTCCTGCGCCGCGGCAAGGCGCGCCTGGAGCGGCTGGTCGGGCAGGCCGGGAGCGCCGAGATCGGCATAGACGAGAAAAGCGCCGCCGATCAGCACCACCGCGCCGAGCGCGGCGGCGGGCCATGCCGGGCCGCGGCCCAGGGCCTCGCGCCGGCCCGACCTGTCGGCCGCGAGCAGCCTGCGGGCGATCTCGGTGCGGGCGCGCTCGGTTTCCTCTTCCGAAAGCAGCCCGCGCTCATGCTCGTTCTCGATCTCCGACATCTGGCCCTTGTAGAAGGCGACGTCCGGGGCCGGGGCCTCGTTTTCGTCGCGTCGCCGCAAGGGGGCCAGAAGCGCGGCCAGTACGATGGCCGACAGGCCGGCAGCAATGATCCAGAACAGCATGGTGACCTCTCATTCGCGGTTCTCCTAGCGTGCGGTGCCGCTCCGAGAAACCCCCCCGTGCCGATACGCCGCATGAAGCCCTGCGGCCAAACCTTTGCGAAGCATGGAGAACCCCGGCATGGCACCGGATCCTGCCCCAACAATAATTTGATCCTCCGAGGAACCGGTCCGATCAGGGTGACGTTGCCCCGTCAAATGACACATGAACGGAGCATCTCGCATGTCCGACCCGAACATCAACCACAACAACACCAACCCGCCGCCGAAGAAGAAGGGCGGCTCGTCGATCGCGCTCATCGTCGGCGGCCTCGTCGTCGCGGTCATCGTCCTTTACTGGCTGTTCGCAGGCGGCACCGATGTCGAGAACACCGACGTGATCGGTGACGAGACCAATATCAGCGTCGAATCCGAAGCGGCCGAGGAATCCCTGCTCGAGACCGAGGAGCCCGTGGTCGAAAGCGTCGAGGAGACGGGCACGGCCATCGAGACCGAGATCGACGAGACGGCGACCGAAATCGGCACCGAGATCGACGAAACCGCGACCGAGATCGGCACCGAGATCGACGAGACCGAAGCCGAGACCGACGACACCGAGGTCATCGAAGTCGAAGGCGACGCCGAGGTGGTGCAGTAAGCACGCCAGGCATGCGCCTTGCGGGTGTGGATTGAAAGGGGCGGTGGCCATGCGGGCCGCCGCCCTTTTCGCATGAATTGCGTCCGAAGCACGTCAGGGCGCATTGGCGCGCGCCTGGACGCGCCTGGGCGGAATCAGCCCTCGTAGGGCCTGAGCCCGCTGCGGGTCGAGGGGGTCAGCCGGGCGATTTCCGCCTCGACCTGCGCGGCGTCGAGCGCGGTCCAGCCGCGCCCGTTCTCGACCAGCCCCGCTTCGCCCAGCGCGGCACCGATCTGCGCGAAGTCGACCTCGCCCCAGCTCATCCTGTCGGGTCGTTTCGCGGTCTGTTCGATCCAGTTGCGGCGCAGCGCGTCCACGGCGACGGCCTGCGCGCCGGTGAAGGCGCGGATCTGCCGGGCAAACAGCGCCCCGAGACCACCGGGGCGCCGGGCGATGATGCCGACGCGCTGATCGGCATTGCCGACCAGCGCCAGCAGGTGCAGCGGCGAGCAATCGACGGCGATCACATGCGTGGCGGCCTTGTAGGCCGCGATCTGGGTGGCGTGATCGTGCTTTTGCGGGTGAAACACCTCGTAGCCCTCGGCCTCGAGCCAGGCTTCGAGCCGCGCCTCGCCCAGGATCGAGCCACGCCCCGGCGGCAGCGCGCTGCGCGAGATGTAGATCTTGCGCGCGCCCTTAGGCGCGATGTCGCGGCCCGCATGGCGGCGCATGTAGGCGCGAAACTCAGGCGCGCCCTCGATCATGCCGAACATGCCGAAGCCCTGCACCGGCACGTGCAGCCGCTCCACCCGCGTCGGCCGCTCGAGACTGCGCATCGGCACGTCGACACCGAGCGCCTTGAGAAAGGGGCGGTAGGTCTCGGCGACATGCTGCACCCTGTGCTGGAACTTGGGCACGTAGAGCACCCCGTCGATCTCGCCGCGCAGCGCGTCGAGCGCCCAGAGCCGCGAGATGCTCTCGGCCAGGAAATGACCGAAATGCCCGAAGAGCGGCCCGAGAAAGAGCCAGCGCCCGGCCAGCGCATCGACCGGGCCGTCGGGCAGGGCGGGCGGCACGGTGACCGGGCTGTCGCCGCGCCAGGTCACGGCCTCCTCGACCGGCAGCCCCGCTTCGTCGAGCACGCCGGATCTTTGCACCGAGCGGTTCGGCCCGCCCTCGGGCGGCGGCACCACGAGGGCGCGGTCGAGCCGGCGGATCCTGTGGGCGATCGAAGCGGAGAGATCGGGGGGGCGTGTCGTGTCGTCTGGCATGGGCGGTCCTTCGCGGTGGATGCGCCCGGCCGGGCGTCCGCCCCGTCTTACGCCCGATTTGCGGCGCGGGCAGGGCCATCCTCGGCAAGGGCCGCATTTTTGCCCCGCGGGTGATGTTGTCTGGCCCCGGAGCCGTGGCTAGGCTCGGATAGAAGCAAGGAGAGCCCGCGCCATGGATCGCAACATAGAAGCCGTCCCGGCCATCGAAGCCTTCGGACGGGCGCGCGGCAACCGGCTTCGTCGCTACCCCTCGCCCGAGCGCGACGGAGACCGCCTCTATCCGCTGGCCGCACCCACGGCGAGCCCGAGCTTCGCGATCGAGGATGGCGACACGATCTTCGCCATCGGCTCGTGCTTTGCGCGCAATGTCGAGCGCGCGCTCGATGCCGCCGGGCGGCGGGTCGTCAGCCGCGAGTTCGAGCTGGGCGAGATCGGCGAGAGCCTGGGCGAGGCGGCCAACTTCTTCAACAAGTACTCGATCCACTCGGTCCTGAACGAGCTGGGCTGGGCGCTCGATCGCGACAGCTTTCCCGGTGCGGACATCCTCTACGATACCGGCGGCGGCCGGTTCAGCGATGCGCAGCTCGGCATGGCGCGGCTCGATTTTCCGGTCGAGACGATTCTCGATTTCCGGCATCGCTATCTCGACGCGATGGCCCGCGTGGCCGAGGCCGACGTGGTGATCGTGACGCTCGGCTATGTCGAGACATGGTATGACCGCAAGCTGCGGCTCTATCTCAACGTCGCGCCGCCGCAGGCGGCGGTGAAGGCCGAGCCCGAGCGATTCGAGTTCCGGGTGCTGAGCTATGCCGACGTGCTCGACGGGCTGGAGCGGCTGCACGCCTTGCTGCTGCGCCACCGCGCCAAGCCGCTGAAGATGCTGGTGACCGTCTCGCCCGTGCCGCTTCTGGCGACCTTTCGGGAGATGGACGTGCTGGTGGCCAACGCCTATTCCAAATCCGTGCAGCGCGCCGCAATCGAGGAGTTCGTCGCCACGCGCGAGGGCGTGGACTACTTCCCCTCCTTCGAGTTCGTCACATTGTCGAACCCCGCCGTCGCCTGGTCGCGGAACGATTATCGTCACGTCTCGCCCGATCTGGTGAACCGGATCATGTCGAACGTGCTCGACCGCTATGTCGCCGGGCCGCGGGGGGCGGAGGCTCCGGCCGTAATGAGCCTCGATGCGCTCTTGTCCTCGATGCGGATGCTGGCCCGGCTCGACGACCACGCGGCGCTGCGCGACCTGGCCCGGCAGCAGCGCGACCTCGTCGAGGCCAGCATCGACGCGCTGATGCTCGAGGCGACGGCGGCGCGGCGGCTGGGCGATCTCGACGGCGCGCATGAGGTGCTGCTGCGCGCGGCCGAGCTGGCACCCACCCGCCCCGATCCGGTCGAGCGGCTGATCACCCTGTGCCGCCCGCTCAAGAGGCACGAGGAGGCGCGCGCCCTGTGCGATCGCCACGCGCGCGACTTCCCCGAGCGCGAAGCTTTCCGCGAGCGGCTCGACTGGCTCTGATCGGGCGCGGGGGCGCCGGATTTTCCGGCCTCTCCCATTGACCTTTGCAGCGCAGGGGTTCTGTTATGTGGCGCAAATCCACCACTGGCAGCAAAGCGAGACCGACATGGCTTTCGAACTTCCCGACCTTCCCTACGCCCACGACGCGCTCGCCTCCAAGGGCATGTCGAAGGAGACGCTCGAATATCACCACGACCTGCACCACAAGGCCTATGTCGACAACGGCAACAAGCTGATCGCCGGCACCGAGTGGGACGGCAAGCCGATGGAAGAGATCATCCGCGGCACCTATGACAAGAACGCCGTTGCCCAGAACGGCATCTTCAACAACATCTCCCAGCTGTGGAACCACAACCAGTTCTGGGAAATGATGACCCCGAACGACAGCAAGATGCCGGGCGAGCTGGAAAAGGCGATCACCGACAGCTTCGGCTCGGTCGACAAGTTCAAGGAAGAGTTCGCCGCCGCGGGCGCGGGCCAGTTCGGCTCGGGCTGGGCCTGGCTCGTCAAGGACAGCGATGGCGGCCTCAAGGTCACCAAGACCGAGAACGGCGTGAACCCGCTCTGCTTCGGCCAGACCGCGCTTCTGGGCCTCGATGTGTGGGAGCACTCCTACTACATCGACTTCCGCAACAAGCGCCCGGCCTACATCTCGAACTTCCTCGACAACCTCGTGAACTGGGAGAACGTCGCCTCGCGCATGTAAGCGTGGCGGCGGCCCTCCGGGGACGCCTCATGAGGCCCTCGCGCTGCGGCGCGGGGGCCTTTTTCGTGCCCGCTCGCCCGAGCGGCCCCCGGAACCCCGAGGGGCATGAATCGTTGGTCCTGCGAACGCAAGATAGGAGGCTCCCATGGCCGACAGGGCACGATCCAAGGACGGTGTGAAGGAAACCGACGCCTATGTGACCGAAGAGGACAAGGCGGGTGCCGGCAACCAGCCGGGCCGCGAGGGCGGCGACCTGACACGCAAGGTCGGCACGCGCGACGACCTCAAGCGCGCCGAGCAGGACGAGGCGGGCGCGACCCGCGTCCGCAAGAGCGACGAGAAGGATCCCGAGTGATGGCCAAGATCGACAACGGCACCTGGGTTCTCGTCGCCGATGGGGAAAAGGCGCTGATCCTCGAGAACGTCACCGACGATCAGCACCCGAACCTGCGCGTCGTGCGCAAGGAGGAGCAGGACAACCCGCCCGACCGCGAGCAGGCCACCGACAAGGCGGGCCGCCAGGCCGATGACGGCCCCGGCCAGCGCACCGCGCTCGCCGAGACCGATTTTCATCAGCTCGCCAAGGACCGCTTCGCCGCCGATCTGGCGGACATCCTCTACCGGCAGGTCCACAAGGGCCGCTTCGAAAAGCTGGTGATCGTCGCCAGCCCGCAGGTTCTGGGGGCGCTGCGCCCCGAGCTGCACAAGGAAGTGGCCGATACGGTGGTGGTCGAGGTGCCCAAGACCCTGACCAACCACCCCATCGCCGAGATCGAGCAGGCCGTCGCCGCCGAGATCGCAGGCTGACGACAGGCCGTTTGACGACAGGCCGTTTGACGATTGGCCGATCGACGGCGCAAAGGGCCGCCTCCGGGCGGTCCTTTATGCCGTGAGCGTCTCGTCCAGCGTCTTTTCGAGGGCTTTCACGCTCGACACGTAGCTGACGAAGCCCTTGAGGCTGTCATCGGCGAAGCCCTCGTCGATCACGTGGTTGATCAGCTGGCGCAGCGGCTGCCAGTAGCCTTCGGTGTCGAGCAGCAGGATCGGCTTGCCATGCAGGCCGAGCTGGCGCCATGTCAGCACCTCGAAGAACTCGTCGAGCGAGCCCGCGCCGCCGGGCAGCACCACGATCGCATCGGCGTTCATGAACATTACCTTCTTGCGCTCATGCATCGTCTCGGTGACGACATAGGTGTCGAGATCGGTCTTGCCGACCTCGACATCGACGAGATGGCGCGGGATCACCCCGAAGCTCGATCCGCCCGTCTGCTGCGCCGACCGCGCGACCGTGCCCATCAGCCCGACATCGCCAGCGCCGTACACCAGCCGCCAGCCGCGCCGGGCCAGCATCTCGCCCGTCTCCTGCGCCGCGGTTTCATAGGCGGGGCGCAGCCCCGGACGCGATCCGCAAAAGACGCAGACGGAAGCGGTAAAGGCGGGAAGGGGCATGTTGAAAACTCCGGTTCGATGTGACGCCCACCTCGTAAGGCGCAAGTCGCGCGCGCTCAAGCGCCAGCCGCGCTCTGGCCATCCTCGGCCCCGCATCCTACCCTGCGCGCTCTGCCGCCAGCCCCGGAGCCAGCCGATGCGACGCCTGCCCAAGACCGATGCCAACCTCTCGGGCCAGCCGGTGAAGGGCTGGGACACGATCCGGCAGGTGATCCCCTATCTCTGGCCCGAAGGGCAGGGCTGGGTGAAGCGGCGCGTCGTGCTCGCGGTGGCGCTGCTGGTGCTGGCCAAGCTGATCGCGGTCGCCACGCCGCTGTTCTACAAGGCCGCGGTCGATGCGCTGGCGGGCGAAGGGGAAAGCGCCGCGATGTTGCTCGCAATCGGCGCGGCGGGGCTGACACTGATCTACGGTCTGGCCCGGCTCGCCAATGTCGGCTTTCAGCAGCTGCGCGACGTGGTGTTCACGCCGGTCGGGCAAAGGGCGCTGAGAAAGCTGGCGCTGCGCACCTTCCGGCACATCCACGCGATGAGCCTGCGCTACCATATCGGGCGCAAGACCGGGGGTCTCAGCCGGATCATCGAGCGCGGGGTGAAAGGCGTCGAGTTCCTGCTGCGCTTCCTGCTGTTCTCGATCGGGCCCCTGATCCTCGAGCTTTTGCTCGTCGCGGTGGTGCTCTTCTTCATGTTCGACGTGTGGTATCTCGTCGTGGTGCTGGGCACGATCGTCCTCTACGTCGCCTTCACCTTCAAGGTGACGGAATGGCGGGTGAAGATCCGCAAGCAGATGAACGATCAGGACACCGACGCCAACCAAAAGGCGATCGACAGCCTGCTCAACTTCGAGACGGTCAAGTATTTCGGCGCCGCCGAGCGCGAGGCCGCGCGCTATGACGGCGCGATGGAGAAATACGCCGCCGCCGCCGTGCGCACCAACCACTCGCTCGCCTTCCTGAACTTCGGCCAGTCGCTGATCATCACCGGCGGCCTCGTCATCGTCATGGTGATGGCCGCCATCGGCGTGCAGAACGGCGCGCTGACCGTGGGCGATTTCGTCATGGTCAACGCCTACATGATCCAGATCACCATGCCGCTCAACTTCCTCGGCACGGTCTACCGCGAGATCCGGCAGGCGCTGATCGACATGGGCGAGATGTTCGAGCTTCTCAACCAGCCGCCCGAGGTCACGGACAGGCCCGGAGCAAGGCCGCTCGAAGTGACGCGCGGCGAGATCGTCTTCGACGAGGTCACCTTCGGCTACGAGGCGGCGCGCGGCATCCTGAAGGGGGTCTCCTTTACCGTGGCACCGGGCGAGACGGTCGCCATCGTCGGCTCCTCGGGCGCGGGCAAATCGACCATCGGGCGGCTGCTGTTTCGGTTCTACGACGTGACCGGCGGCGCGATCCGCATCGACGGGCAGGATCTGCGCGATGTGACCCAGGACAGCCTGCACGCCCATATCGGCGTGGTGCCGCAGGACACGGTGCTGTTCAACGACACCATCCTCTACAACATCGCCTATGGCCGCGAGGGCGCCAGCCGCGAGGAGATCGAGGCGGTGGCGCGCGCGGCCCAGATCCATGATTTCATCATGTCCCTTCCCGAGGGCTACGACACCACCGTGGGCGAACGGGGCCTGAAGCTTTCGGGCGGCGAGAAGCAGCGCGTCGGCATCGCCCGCACGCTGCTCAAGGACCCGCCGATCCTGCTTCTCGACGAGGCGACAAGCGCGCTCGACACCGATACCGAACGCGAGATCCAGGGCCAGCTGCGCGCCATGGGGCAGGGGCGCTCGGTGATCACCATCGCACATCGGCTGAGCACAATTGCAGATGCCAGCCGCATTATCGTGCTGGAAGCGGGAAAAGTGGTCGAATCCGGCTCTCACGAGCACCTTCTGGCGCAGGAGGGCCGCTATGCGCAGCTCTGGTCGCGCCAGCAGGCCGAGGAGGCGGAGGCCGCCTGATTGCGCCACTGAACCGATCGGTCTAGTCTGCGCGCGAGTCGCCTGCCGCGTGTGGGCCAATCGACGTTCCGGGCCGATCGTGTCCGGAGTTCAAGGACAGCACCATGTTATCCCCGATGTTCCGCACCGCCGTGGTGCTGGGCCTGCTCTCCGCTGTGGGCCCCTTCACCATCGACATGTATCTCCCCGGCCTTCCCGGCCTTGCCGCCGATCTGAACGTGGACGAGGCCGCGGCGCAGGCGACGATCAGCGCCTATTTCCTCGCCTTCGGCCTTGCGCAGCTGCTCTACGGCCCGATGGCCGATGCGCTGGGCCGCAAGCGCCCGGTCTATCTCGGTGTGACGATCTTCCTCGGGGCCACGATCGGCTGCGCGCTGGCACCCTCGCTGCCCTGGCTGGTGGCGTTCCGGGCGCTGCAGGGCTTTGGCTGCGCGGCCCTGATGGTGGTGCCGCGCGCCATGGTGCGCGACATGTATACCGGCCACGAGGCGACGCGGCTGGTGGCGATGATCATGCTGGTCATTTCGGTCTCGCCGATGCTGGCGCCGCTTTCGGGCGCGATCATGATGCAGTTCACCGGCTGGCGCGGCATCTTCTGGGCGCTCGCGGTGGTGGCGGCGCTGGCCTTGCTGCTCACCGTCTTCGCGCTCAAGGAAACCCTGCCCGAGGATCGCCGCCGCCCGGTGCGCCCGCGCATCCTCGCGCTCTCGGCCAAGCGGCTGTTCCGCGATCCGACCTTCATGGCGCTGACCTTCGTGTCGGGTTTCGGCATGGCGAGCTTCTTCGTCTTCATCGCGAGCGCCAGCTTCGTCTACACCCAGCAATACGGGCTGACGCCGCTGCAGTTCTCGCTCGCCTTCGCGACCAACGCCGTGGGCTTCTTCGGCGCGAGCCAGTTCGCCGCGACGCTGGGCCGCCGTATCGGGCTGCTGCGGATGCTGCGGCTGGCGCTGTCGGGCTTCGCGGCGTTCAGCCTGACGCTGCTGGCGATCACGGCGGCGGGCTACGCCACGCTGCCGGTGCTGATGGGGCTTTTGCTGTGCGGCAATGCCTGCCTCGGCCTCGTCATTCCGACGAGCCAGGTCATGGCGCTCGATCCGCATGGCGAGATCGCGGGGCTTGCCTCCTCGATGGGCGGCACGCTGCAGATGATGACCGGCGGCGTGATGGTCGCGGTGACGGGGCCGTTCTTCAACGGCACGGCGCTGCCGATGGTCGCGGTGATCGCGGGCTGCGCGGTGATGGCGCTGAGCCTCGCGCTGCTGGCGCTGGGCCGGGGCGAGCGGGCGGTGCAGGCGGCCTGAGGCCCGGCTGTCGCGAGGCTTTCGAAGGCCGCCCCACGCGGGGCGGCCTTTTTCTTTGCTATTCGGCCGCGCGCAGCGTCGGCGCGGCGGGGGTCAGGGGGCCGTCCTCGTCCTCCCAGATGATCTCGGGCGCCTTGATCCGCCGCGCCTCGCGACGCAGCGCCCAGTCGCGCGCCGCCCGGCTGCCGCGGCCCATCGAAAGCCGCGCCATCAGACGCGCCATCCAATGCGCATAGCGCGCGGCCCAGATCCTGAGCGCCAGCATCGCGGGCGTGAAGACCAGCGTCAGCACCGTGGCGATGCCGAGCCCGAAGACCACCGCCGTGGCGAGCTGCTTCCACCACAGCGCGGTGGGGCTGTCGATCGTGTAGCCGCCGCCGAAGAAATCGAGGCTGAGGCCGAACATCATCGGCGCGAGACCCGCCATGGTGGTCACGGTGGTGAGAAAGACCGGGCGGATGCGGTCCTCGGCGGTGCGGATCACCGCCTCGGTGCGCGGCATGTAACGTTCGTAATCCTGGTAGGTGTCGATCAGCACGATGTTGTTGTTCACCACGATCCCGGCCAGCGCCACGATGCCGGTGCCGGTCATGATGATCGAGAAGGTCTGATCCATGACCAGCATGCCGATCAGCACCCCGGCGGTGGACATCACCACCGCCAGAAGCACCAGCATGGCGTTGTAGAAGCTGTTGAACTGCGCCAGCAGGATGATGAACATCAGCCCCAGCGCCCCCGCGAAGGCCGATTGCAGGAAGGCCTGGCTCTCGGCCTGGTCCTGCTGGTCGCCGGTCCATTCCCATGCGATGCCGCCCGGCAGCGGATCGGTCTCCAGCCAGCCGGTCAGCGCCTCGATCCGCTCATTGGCGTTGACCGTCGCACGGCTCACCTCGCCCGCGTCGATGCGCGTCTGCAGCGCGGGCCCGATCTCCTCCTGCGCCACGATCCGGCTTTCGCCATCCTCGGTGAGCCTGACCAGCCCCGGCGCGACATCGGCCTTGATCTCGAAATAGCGCTGCTGGTCGACGCGGGTGATCTCGGCGAGCTTGGCCACGGGGGTGCGGGTCACGAAGTTCGACAGCGGCACCAGCCCGGTGGGCGTGCGCACCCGCAGGCTGTCGAGCGTCGAGAGCACGCGGTCCTCCTCGGGCAGGCGCAGCCGGATATCGATCTCCTCGTCCGAGCTGTCGACCCGCATGGTGTCGAGCACGATGCCGCGGGTGACGAGCTGCACCATCGCGCCCACCGTCGCCACGTCGGCCCCGAAGCGCCCGGCCTTCTCGACATCGACGTCGATCTGCCAGTCGATGCCCGGCAGCGGCAGCGTGTCCTCGATCAGCGTCAGCCCGGTCGTCTGCTCGAACCGCGCGCGCGCCTGCGCGGTGGCATCGCGCAGCGCCTCGAAATCATCGCCCGTGAGCCGCAGGTTCACGGGCTTCGAGGCGCCGGGCCCCTGCGCGAGGTCGAGGATCTCGATTCTTATGCCGGGAATGTCCTCCAGCTCCGCCTGCAGCCGCTCGAACACCACCTTGCCGTCGAGAAGGGCCGGATCGAAGCCGGTCGCGCGGGCATAGGCGGCGCGCTCCTCCCATGGCACGAGCTCGATCTGAAGCTGCCCCACCGCATCGGCGGGGCCGCCGGCGCCCGCGGTGTTGGAATTGAGCCCGCCCTCGCCGGCAAAGGCGAAGACCGAGCCGATGCCGGGAAAGCCCACGACGCGCGCCTCGGCCTCGGCCACCAGCGCGTCCTTTTCGGCAAGGCTCAGATTGCCGCGCGCCTGCACGTAGATGATCGCCTGTTCGGGCTCGGTCTCGACGAAGAACTCCACGCCGTTGTTGTGGGTGCCGAAATAGGTGAAGGTCCAGAAGACGAAGCCGCCGACGGCGGCGATGGTGACCAGCGGCATCACCGGGTTGCCCGCGATCAGCGCGATGACGCGCCCGAAGATCGAGCGGCGATAGCCCGCGCGCACCCGCTTGGGCGCACGGCGGATCTTGGCCGCGCCGCCGGTCACGGTGGTGGCGACCGCGCCCAGAAACGCCAGCGCCAGACCGGGCGCTGCCTCGGCCAGCCCGGTCGCGGGGCGCGCCTCGCCCGAGAGATAGCCCGGGTTGAGCGCCAGCATCAGCCCGACGAAGATCAGCGCGGCGGCGGGCGGCACCAGCGCCGCGCGCAGCGCCCAGGGCAGGCGGCGGCGCAGCGCGTCGGAGGCATGGCCGAAGCTGCGGCTCACCCGGCCCAGTACGCCGCCCATCACCGGCAGGTAGATCAGCGCCACGACCAGAGAGGCCGACAGCACGAAGATCAGCGTCACCGGCAGCATGCCCATGAACTGCCCCGCCACGCCGGGCCAGAACAGCATCGGCAGAAAGGCGCAGAGCGTCGTCGCGGTCGAGGAGACCACCGGCCAGAACATCCGCTTGGCCGCCTCCACATAGGCATGCATCGGGCCGACGCCGTCGGAGATGCGCTTGTCGGCGTATTCCACCACCACGATGGCGCCGTCCACCAGCATCCCCACCGCGAGGATCAGCCCGAACATCACGATGTTGGAAATGGTGATGTCCATCACCGCGAGGAGCGCGAAGCACAACAGGAACGAGGTCGGGATCGCGAAGCCCACCAGCAGCGCGGGCCGCGGCCCGAGGGCCGCCAGCACCACGATCATCACCAGCGCGATCGCGGTCAGCACCGAGCCTTCGAGCTGGCTCACCATCGAGCCGACCTGTCGGCTCTGGTCGTTCGAGGTGCCGACCTCGATCGCCATGGAGAGCTCCTCGGGCCAGTTCTCCTGCTCGGCCGCGACCGTCTCGCGCACCAGCGCCGCGGTGTCGATCAGGTTGAAGCCGCGCCGCTTGACCACCTGCAGCGCCACGGTCGTCTCGCCATTGTAGCGCGCGGTGGAGGTGCGGTCCTCGAAGGTGAGCCGGATGGTCGAGAGATCGCCCAGCGTCACCACCCGGTCGCCATTGGTCTTGATCGGCAGCTCGTAGATGTCGCGCGGCTCGTCGAAGCTCGACGGGATCTTGACCGCGAAGGCCCCCTGCGCCGTCTCGACCTCTCCGGCGGCGATCAGCAGGTTGTTGTTGGTGACGATCTGCAGAAGCTCGGCGGCGGTGACGTTGTAGGCCTCGAGCCTGAGCGGGTCGATCTCGACCTCGAGCATTTCGTCGCGCTGGCCCACCAGACCGGCCGAGAGCACCGCGTCGAGCCCCTCCAGCCGGTCCTGCAGATCCTTGGCGACGCGGATCAGCGTGCGCTCGGGCAGGGCACCAGTCAGGTTGACGATGATGATCGGGAATTCGGAAAAGTTGATCTCGTTGACCGACCAGGCGTCGGCCCCATCGGGAAACTCGGCCTCGGCGGCGTTCATCGCGTCGCGCACATCGGCCATGATCTTGGTCTTGTCCCAGCCGAACTCGAACTCCAGCGCGACACCGCCATAGCCTTCGGAGGCGGTGGAGGTCATGGTCTTGAGCCCGTCGAGATCCGACAGGCGGGTCTCCATCGGCTTGACCAGCAGCTGTTCGCTGTCCTCGGCCGAGATGCCGGGGAAGGGGACGGAGACGAAGAGCGCCGGGATCTCGATATCGGGCTCGCCCTCCTTGGGCAGGCCGATATAGGCCGCGCCCCCCGCCACGAGGCTCAGCACGATGAAGGCGACAATCATCCGCGCCCGCGCGGCGGCCCAGTCGACGATGCCGGTCATGGCGCCGCGTCCCGGAAGCTCGGCGAAACGCGCACCCCGTCGGTCACGTATTCCTGCCCGACCACGATGACGTCCGCCCGCGGCTCCAGCCCGGCCACCAGCACGCCCTCGGCGGTGTCGCGCAGCAGCGCCACGGGGGCGAAACGCGCCACCGCCGCCTGCGCCGTCTCCTCGACCAGCCGCACGCCGAGCCGGCCCGCATCGTCGAGCGTCAGCGCCGATTGCGGCAGCAGATGGGCCTGCGTGCCATTGGTGTCGATCAGGATCTCGGCGGTCTGGCCGTCGCGGATCGCAAGGTCGGGGTTGGGCACCACCGCCTCGATGCGGAAGGTCCGCGTGGTCTCGTCGGCCGAGCGCGACACGAAGCGCACCTCGCCCGCGAGCGCCCGGCCGCTGGCGAGTCGACCGCGCGCCGGCGCGCCGACGCGGATCTTGTCGACATCGACCTCGGGCACGAAGCCCACGAGCCGGATCGGATCGAGCTGGAGGATGGTGGCGCAGGGCGCGCCGGTCTGCATCAAGAGGCCCAGCTCGGCGGTGTCGGTTTCGAGCACCCCGTGAAAGGGTGCGCGGATCGACAGCTTGTCGATCTCGCGCTCGGCGGCGGCGACGGCGGCGCGGGCGGCGTCGATGCCCGCGCGGGCCGAGACGAGGCCGGAAGCCGCGCTCTGGACCTGCGCCGCCGCCGCCTCCATCGCGGCCTCGGCGCTGATCACCGAGGTTTCGCTCTGGTAGCCGCCTTCACTGAGCCGCTTGGCATTGCTGAGATTGATCTCCGCCTCGCGCAGCCGGGCCTGCGCCTCGGCCTGCGCGGCCTGCGCGGTGGGCAGGCGGCTTTCGGCCTCGCCGAGCCGGGCCTCGGCTTCGGCCAGCTCGACCTCGCGGGTGCCGGGGTCGAGCACGCAGAGCAGATCGCCGGTCTCGACGAAGGCCCCCCGGCGCAGCGGCTCGGAGATCACCCGGCCCGCCGTCTCGGCGCGCACCTCGACCTCGCGCGCGGCCTCGGTGCGCCCGCGCAGCACCACCGCGTCGTCGACCTCGCGCGCCGTGCTGCGCAGCGCCACCACGCCGATGCCGGGGGCGGGCGCGTCCGCGTCCTGCAACGCCGCGCTTTCGTCATCGGGGCCGATCTGCGCGATCGCCCTGAGCCTGTCGCGGTCGATCACCAGCAGGTAAAGAAAGGCGGCCACCAGTATCGCGGTGACGACGGGGATCGGTTTCATGGCGCGTCCTCTCCGGGCAACGGGCCCCGCCACCGACAGGGCGGCCGGGCGCTCCTTGGATGAACGCGGGCCTGTGCCGGGGGCGACCCTTTCGCGCGGCTGGCCTGAACCGTTCGGTTCAGACTACGCCGCAGGCCGCCACGCCTCAAGCGTTCCGAACATTGCTCGACAGGGCGCTGCGCCGCGGCGGCGCGTGTGTCGAGCGGGTCTTGTTCCCGCGCCCGGCTTCACGATAAGACGGGCGCGATCCGAGACGGCGCCCGGACCGGCGCGGCCGAACACGGCACCAAGGCGCAACCCAAGGGGGACCAGGGCGTGAGCAATCCCGACAGCTTCATCGACGAAGTGAGCGAAGAGGTCCGCCGCGAGCGGCTTTATGTCCTTTTGCGGCGCTATGGCTGGATCGGGATCGTCCTCGTGCTGCTGATCGTCGGCGGCGCGGCGGCCTATGAATGGCGCCAGTCGCGGATCACCGCCGCGGCCCAGGCGCGCGGCGACGCGCTTCTCGCGGCACAGGCCGAACCCGAGGCGGAGACGCGCATCGCCGAACTGCGCGAGCTGGTGCAGGCGCAGCCCGGCGCGGTCGTGCCTGCGCTCTTCCTCGCCGCCGAGCAGGCGGCTTTGGGCGAGGGGACGGCGGCGGTGGCCACGCTCGACGCGCTGGCCGCGAATGGCGACGTGCCCGAGATCTACCGCGATCTCGCAGCACTGAAATCCGTGCTGATCGAGGCGGATCGGACGCCGCAGGACCGGCTTCTCGCGCTTGAGGCGCTGTCGGTGCCCGGCGCGCCCTTCCGCATGCTGGCGCTCGAACAGATCGCCCTGATCCGGCTTTCCATGGGCGACCGCGAGCCCGCGCTCGAACAATTGCGCGCGATCCTCGAAGACGCCGAATCCTCCGCGGACTTGCGCGACCGGGCGGCAAGCCTGATGGTCGCTCTGGGCGAGACGCCCGAAACCGTGGCCGGGGCACCGGCCACGCAATGACGGACAAGCGGCCGATAAAGGGCGCGCGACAAGACAACAGAGGCGAGGGGCAGTCATGCGGCGCATCGGAGTGATCGGAGCGGGGGCCCTGGCCCTTCTCGCGGCCTGCAGCGAGCCCGAGGAGCGGCTGCCGGGCAGCCGCATCGGCGTGGCGCTGCCCGGCAGCGCGGCCGCGCAAGGCGGGGCGGCGCGGCCGCTCGCACTCGTGGCGCCCGTCACCAATGCCGATTGGCCGCAGCGCGGCGGCGGCGCAGACCGCGACATCGCCCACCCGGCGCTGGGCGCGGATCTGGCGCCGCTGTTTCGCGCCGATCTGGGCGCGGGCGAAACCCGCAAGCTGCGCATCACCGCCGAGCCGGTGGTCGCCGCCGGACGCATCTTTGCCATGAACGCCCTGTCGGGCGTGTCGGCCTTCACCACCGGCGGCGCGCCGCTGTGGCGCCAGAGCCTCGTTCCCGCCGGTGAGCCGGCCGGCGATGCCTCGGGCGGCGGGCTCGCGACCGATGGCGCCCGGCTCTTCGCGGTGACCGGCTTCGGCGAGCTTGTCGCCTTCGACGCCGCAAGCGGCGCGCGGCTGTGGACCCAAGATCTCGGCGCGCCGAGGGCCGGTGCGCCGGCGGTGGTCGGGGATCTGGTCTATGTCACCGCGCGCGACGGAAGCGGCCTTGCCGTGGATGCGCGCACCGGCCGCGTGCGCTGGCGCGTCTCGGGCGTCGAGGACGTCTCGCGCTTCGATGGCGGCGCGGGCCCGGCGGTCAGCGGCGATCTCGCGGTGTTCGCCTTCGCCTCCGGCGAGGTGACGGGCGTCTTCGCGCAGGGCGGCCGGCCGCGCTGGTCCTCGGTGGTCGCCGGGCGGCGGCCCGGCGAGGCCGCGGCGCTGACCGCGACCGGCATCACCGCCGATCCGGTGATCGAGGATGGCCGGGTCTATGTCGGCAACGCCTCCGGGCGTCTTTCCGCGCTCGATGATTTCACCGGCGAACCCTTGTGGAGCGTGGCCGACGGCCCGCTCGGGTCCGTGGTGCCCGCGGGGGATGCGCTGTTCCTGCTCAATGATATCGGCCAGCTGCAGCGCATCGAGGCCGCCACGGGCGCGACCGTCTGGCGGCGCGACCTGCCCCAAGGCGAGGCCGGCGGCTTCCTGCGCCGGGCGCGTCCGACCGCGCATTACGGCCCCGTCCTCGCCGGTGGCCGGCTGATCGTGGCCTCCTCCGACGGCGTGATCCGGCAATATGATCCGCGCAGCGGCGGGCTCTTGGCCGAGTTGCCGCTCGAAGGCGGTGCCGCGAGCGCGCCGATCGTCGCGGGCGGTGTCCTTTACGTCGTGACCGCCGATGGTGCGCTTGCCGCTTTCCGTTGACGCGCAATCGGTGTATGGGGCCTGCTTCCGCACGCGAAAGACCCTGAGATGAGTTTCACCCTTGCCATCGTCGGACGGCCCAATGTGGGCAAGTCCACGCTGTTCAACCGCCTTGTCGGGCGCAAGCTGGCGTTGGTGGACGACCAGCCCGGCGTCACCCGCGACCTGCGCGAGGGCCCGGCCAAGCTGGGTCCGTTGCGATTCACCGTGATCGACACCGCCGGTCTCGAAGTCGCCACCGATGAAAGCCTTCAGGGCCGGATGCGGCGGCTGACCGAGCGGGCGGTCGACATGGCCGATGTCTGCCTGTTCATGATCGACGCGCGCGCGGGCGTGCTGCCCGCCGACGAGATCTTTGCCGACATCCTGCGCAAGCGCGCCAAGCACGTGATCCTCGCCGCCAACAAGGCCGAGGGCCGCGCGGGCGCGGGCGGGTTGATCGAGGCCTATGCGCTGGGTCTCGGAGAGCCGCTGGGGCTTTCGGCCGAGCATGGCGAGGGGATGAGCGAGCTTCTGGCGATGCTGGAGCCGCTCGCGGGCGAATTCGAGGCCCGCGCCGAGGAAGACGCGCCGGTGATGGATGTCGATGTCGACGAAGAAGGCGAGACCGACGAGGACGCGCCCTTTGCCCCGACGAAAGAGCGGCCCCTTCAGGTCGCCGTGGTCGGGCGGCCCAATGCCGGGAAATCGACGCTGATCAACAAGATCCTCGGCGAGGAGCGGCTATTGACCGGCCCCGAGGCCGGGATCACCCGCGACGCCATCTCGCTCGCCATCGACTGGAACGGCACGCCGTTCCGCATCTTCGACACCGCCGGCATGCGCAAGCGCGCCAAAGTGCAGGAAAAGCTGGAGAAGATGTCGGTCTCCGACGGGCTGCGCGCAGTGAAGTTCGCCGAGGTCGTGGTCGTCCTGCTCGACGTGGACATTCCCTTCGAGCAGCAGGATCTGCGCATCGCCGATTTGGCCGAGCGCGAGGGCCGGGCGGTGGTCATCGCGGTCAACAAGTGGGATCTCGAGGATGAGAAGCAGGAGAAGCTGAAATCCCTGAAGGAGAGCTTCGAGCGGCTCCTGCCGCAGCTGCGCGGCGCGCCGCTGGTCACCGTCTCGGCCAAGACCGGGCGCGGCCTCGACCGGCTGCATGACGCGATCCTGCGCGCCCACGCCGTCTGGAACACCCGCATCTCGACCGCGCAGCTCAACCGCTGGCTCGTCGGCATGCTGGAGCAGCACCCGCCGCCCGCGCCCGGCGGCCGCCGGATCAAGATGCGTTACGCCACGCAGGTGAAGACGCGGCCTCCCGCCTTCGTGGTGATGACCTCCTATCCCGATGCGGTGCCCGAAAGCTATTCGCGCTATCTCGTCAATGGCTTGCGCAACGACTTTGACATGCCGGGCACGCCGATCCGGCTGTTCCTGCGCGATCAGGGCAAGAAGAACCCCTACAAGGACCGCAAGAAGGCGCAGCCCTCGCGGCTTCGCAAGCATCTCAAGGACTGAACTGAAGAGAGCGCCGCAAGGCGCTCTTTTCATTCATGGATCAGGAAGAGACCCGGCGCGCCAGCGCCAGCGCGCCGAGAATGGCCACGAGGCTCGCCAGCGCGACGAGGCCCGGCAGGGTCAGCCCGTTGGCCACCACGATGGCGATGAGTGCCCAGGCCACCGCCAGCCCGTAGGACGCCGCGCGCGGGCGGCGCGACTGCACCGCCAGCGCCAGCAGGGTGGCCAGAAACACGCACAGGATCGCCCAGCCGGTCTGCCCCATGACGAGGCCGTAGCCCGCCGCCGTCGAGCCGAGGCTCACGAAGCTCGCCGCCGAGAGCCAGCCCGCAAAGATGCCCACCGGCACGCGGAACCACCAGATATCGCGCGCGGGCGCCGCGAGAAACGCGCCGATCGCCCCCGCCGCCATCACGAATATCGTGATCGTCGCCCAGATCGCGCTGGCATTGGCGATGGCAAGCCACGGCGTGCCGACGCCGAGCGCCACGAGCAGCGGCAGCCGGGCGCGGTGCCAATCCTCGGCATCCGAGCGCTTCCAGACGCCATGGGCGGCGGAGACGATCAGCCACAGGTAGATCAGCCCCCAGATCGAAAAGGCCCAGCCCGCGGGCTGCACCGGCGGGTCGATCTGCGGGTTGGGCAGCTGGTCGGCGGTGAAGCCGGAAAAGGGCGAGGACAGCAGCGGCGCGACCGCGAAGCTGATGGAAAGGGCGAGGATGGCCCATGCGATGAAGGTTCTCATGCCTCCATTACGCATTGCGCCGCCCGGTGGTTCAACCGGACGGCGCAAAATCGATAAGGCGCGGCGTTCAGTCGCGGACCAGTTCGCCCGACGCCGAAAGCTTCGTCCGGCCGCCCAGATAGGGGTGCAGCACCTCGGGCAGCGTCACCGAGCCGTCCTCTTCCTGCCCGTTCTCCAGCACGGCGATCAGCGTTCGGCCCACGGCGAGGCCGGAGCCGTTGAGCGTGTGCAGGAATTCGGGCTTGCCGCCGCCCTCGGGGCGGAAGCGGGCGTTCATGCGCCGCGCCTGATAATCGCCGCAGGTCGAGATCGAGCTGATCTCCCGGTAGCGGTCCTGCCCGGGCAGCCAGACCTCGATATCATAGGTCCGCCGCGCGCCCGCGCCCATGTCGCCCGCGCACAAAAGCATGGTGCGATAGGGCAGGCCCAGCTTTTCGAGGATCGCTTCGGCGCAGCCCAGCATGCGCTCGTGCTCGGCCTCGGACTGGTCGGGATGCACCACCGACACCATCTCGACCTTCTCGAACTGGTGCTGGCGCAGCATGCCCGATGTGTCGCGCCCGGCGCTGCCCGCCTCGGAGCGGAAGCACTGCGTGTCGGCCACGTAGCGGCGCGGCAGGTAGCTTTCTTCGACCATGCTGTCGGCCACGAGGTTGGTCAGCGTCACCTCCGCCGTGGGGATGAGCCACCAGCCGGTCGTGGTCTGGTAGCTGTCCTCGCCGAACTTGGGCAGCTGGCCGGTGCCGATCATCGCGTCCTCGCGCACCAGCACCGGGGTCATGGTTTCGGTCAGCCCGTGCTCCTCGACATGGGTGTCGAGCATGAACTGCGCCAGCGCTCTGTGCAGGCGGGCAACGCCGCCCGACAGCACCACGAACCGCGAGCCCGAGAGCTTGGCCGCGACCTCGAAATCCATGCCGTCTTTCACCGCCGGAAGCTCGTAATGCTCCTTGGGGGCATAGTTGAACTGGCGCGGCGTGCCGTGGCGCTTCAGTTCGACATTGTCGTCCTCGTCGGCGCCCGCGGGCACGTCGTCGTAAGGCAGGTTGGGGATGGTCAGCAGCAGCTGGCGCAGCGCCTCGTCCTCGGCCTGCGCCTCCTCGTTCAGCCGGGCAATCTCGGCCTTCTTCTCGGCCACCAGCGCGCGCAGCCGCTCGAATTCGGCCTCGTCGCCGCGGCCCTTCGCCGCGCCGACCTCTTTCGAGGCGCGGTTCTGCTCGGCCTTGGCGGTCTCGGCGGCGTGGATCTTGGCCCGGCGCGCGTCATCGAGCGCCAGGATACGCGACGACACGCCAGACATCCCGCGGCGGGCCAGGGCGGCGTCGAAGGCGTCGGGGTTGTCGCGGATGGCGCGGATGTCGTGCATTGTCTCGTCCGTCATAGGGGGTTTCACGGCCCGGGGGCCGCGCCCATATGGACCGAAACGCGCCCGCTTGTGAACCGCCAAACCGGCGCGTCGCAGCCCCCGGCGGCGCGGTTGCCAATCACCGGACCCGGCAGTAGGGTGCCGCGACTTTTTCAAAGGCGCGAAATCCGCGCCCCCGGCCGACATAAAGGACCGCCATGCAAGGCATCGAATCCCTCATTCCGCTGATCCTGATCTTCGCGATCATGTGGTTCTTCCTGATCCGCCCGCAGCAGAAGAAGCTGAAGGAACACCAGAAGATGGTGGCGGCGCTGCGCCGCGGCGATCAGGTGATCACCCAGGGCGGCGTGATCGGCAAGGTCGTCAAGGTCCGCGACGACAGCAACGAGATCGAGGTCGAGATCGCGCAGGGCGTTAACGTGCGCGTGGTCCGTTCGACCATCGCCACCGTGACCACCAAGACCGAACCGGCCAAGGCCTGATCCCCCGATCGAGGCCCCGCGCCAGAGGACGAACGACATGATGCACATCCCCACCTGGCGCCGGGTCCTGATCTGGCTCATCTGCCTGGGCGGGCTGGTCTTCGCATTGCCGAACCTGTTCTATGACAGGGTCGAGACCGCGAACGACGCCCGCGCCGTGATCGAGACCGGCCAGACCAATGCCGAATTGCAGGCCGATGCCGGGCTCTGGCCCGAATGGATGCCCTCGGGCCTCGTCAATCTCGGGCTCGACCTGCGCGGCGGCGCGCATCTGCTGGCCGAGGTGCAGGTCGAGGAGGTCTATGCCGCGCGCATGGAGGCCTTCTGGCCCGAGGTGCGCGACGCGCTCGCCGCGCAGCGCGACACGGTCGGCTTCGTCACCCGCGAGGAGGGGGGCGACCCCTCCGAGCTGCGGGTGCGCATCTCCGAGGCGGCGCAGGCCGCGACCGCGCTCGAAATCGTGCGCGGCCTCGCCACCCCGGTGACGAGCCTCACCGGCGGCGGCGCCAACGACATCGACGTGCGCGCCGAAGGGGCCGAGATCGTCGTCACGCTGAGCGAGGCCGAGCGCGCGGCCACCGACGACCGCACCATCCGACAGGCGCTCGAGATCGTGCGCCGCCGGATCGACGAGGTCGGCACGCGAGAGCCGACCATCCAGCGCCAGGGCGAGGATCGCATCCTGATCGAGGTGCCGGGCGTCGGCTCGGCCGAGGAGGTCAAGGAGATCATCGGCACCACCGCGCAGCTGACCTTCCAGCCGGTCGTGTCGCGCACCTCCGATGCCAATGAGAGCGCCGGTCCCAACAACGAGATCCTGCCCTCGCTCGACGAGCAGGGGGTGTTCTACATCCTCGAGCGCAACCCCGTCGTCACTGGCGAGGAGCTGGTCGACGCGCAGCCCGCCTTCGACCAGAACGGCCGCCCGGCGGTGAACTTCCGCTTCAACCCGACCGGCGCGCGCGCCTTCGGCGACTACACCGCCGAGAACATCGGCTCGCCCTTCGCCATCGTGCTCGACGAGGAGGTGATCTCCGCCCCCGTGATCCAGAGCCACATTCCCGGCGGCTCGGGCATCATCACCGGCAACTTCACGGTCGAGGAATCGACCCAGCTTGCCGTGCTCTTGCGCGCGGGCGCGCTGCCCGCCGGGCTGACCTTTCTCGAAGAGCGGACCATCGGGCCGGAGCTGGGGGCCGACAGCATCGAGGCGGGCAAGCTCGCCGCCACCGTCGGCGCGCTTGCCGTGGTGGTCTTCATGATCATGTCCTACGGGCTGTTCGGCGTCTTCGCCACCGTGGCGCTGACCTTCAACATGGTGCTGATCTTCGCGGTGCTGTCGATCCTCGGCGCCACGCTGACGCTGCCGGGCATCGCGGGCATCGTGCTCACCGTCGGCATGGCGGTGGACGCCAACGTGCTGGTCTATGAGCGCATCCGCGAAGAGCTCAAGACCGCACGCGGCCCGGCCCGCGCCATCGATCTGGGCTATGAAAAGGCGCTTTCGGCCATCCTCGACGGCAACGTGACAACGCTGATCACCGCGCTCATCCTGTTTCTCGTGGGCTCCGGTCCGGTGCGTGGCTTCGCCATCACCCTCGGCCTCGGCATCCTCACCTCGGTCTTCACCGCGATCTTCGTGACGCGCCTGTTGATCGTGATGTGGTTCGAGCGCCGCCGCCCCAAAACCATCGAGGTCTGACATGCGGCTGCGCATCGTTCCCGAAAACACCAATTTCGATTTCTTCCGCGCCGCGAAGATCACCTTCGGCGCCTCGATCATCGCCATGCTGGTCAGCATTGTGCTGTTCTTCGCCATGGGGCTGAACTTCGGCATCGACTTCAAGGGCGGCACCACGATCCGCACCGAAAGCGAAAACGCCATCGACGTCGCCGCCTACCGCGATGCGATCGCGCCGCTGGAGCTTGGTGACGTGGTGATCACCGAGGTCTTCGATCCCTCCTTCGGAGACGACCGCAACGTGGCCTCGGTGCGCATCCAGGCGCAGGAGGGGGTCGAGAGCGTCACCGCCGAGACCATCGCCGAGGTCGAGGCCGCGCTGCAGACCGTCGATCCGACGCTGACCTTTCCGAGCGTGGAGAGCGTCGGGCCCAAGGTCTCGGGGGAGCTGATCCAGTCGGCCCTCTTCGCGGTGCTGGGCTCGCTCGTCGCGATCCTGTTCTACATCTGGCTGCGCTTCGAATGGCAATTCGCCGTCGGCGCCATCGCGGCGCTGGTGCATGACGTGACGCTGACCATCGGCATCTTCGCCGCCTTCCAGATCAAGTTCGATCTCGCGATCATCGCCGCGCTGCTGACCATCGTCGGCTACTCGATCAACGACACCGTCGTCGTCTTCGACCGGGCGCGCGAGAACCTGCGCAAGTACAAGACCATGCCGCTGCGCGATCTTCTGAACCTCTCGGCCAACGAAACGCTGAGCCGGACCGTGATGACCTCGGGCACGACGCTGCTGGCGCTGCTGGCGCTCCTGGTTCTGGGCGGCGACGTGATCCGCGGCTTCGTCTTCGCGATCTTCTGGGGTGTGATCGTCGGCACCTATTCCTCGATCTACGTCGCCAAGAACATCGTGCTGATGCTCGGCGTGAAGCGCGACTGGGACAAGAAGGACGACCCCAAGGCGGGGACGCAGTTCGCCAATATCGACGCCTGACCCGGCGGCGGCGTCGGATTTGCGTATTTGAGGAAAGATGAACAGGGGGGCGCACCCATGCGGCTGACCGAGATCGACTATGACGACTCCAAGCCGATCGATGGCTACGGCCCGGGTTTCTTCCGGATCGGCGGCGAGGTGATCGAGGGGGCGGTGACGCTCGCGCCCACCGGGCTCAGAAGCTGGGGCGGCTTCGAGGATCTCGACGCCGTCCTCGCGCTCGCAGGGCGGATCGACGTGCTCTTCGTCGGCACCGGGGCCGAGATCGCCCACGCCCCGCGCGCCTTCCGCGAGCGGCTGGAGGCCGAAGGCATCGGCGTGGAGGCCATGGCGACCCCCGCCGCCTGCCGCACCTATAATGTGCTCCTGTCGGAAGGGCGGCGCGTCGCGGTCGCGCTGTTGCCGGTCTGACCGACCTCGTCGTCAGCGATCTCGGCGTCGAACGCGGCGGCATGCCGGTGTTGACCGGCGTGTCGTTTCGCCTCGCGCCGGGAGAGGGGCTGGTGCTGCGCGGGGCCAACGGCATCGGCAAGACGACGCTTTTGCGCACCGTGGCGGGGCTGCAGCCGCCGCTGTCGGGCACGATCGAGGGCGCGGGCGAACGGGCGGGCTATGCCTCCCATGCCGATGGCATCAAGCCCGCGCTGACCGTCGCCGAAACCCTGCAATTCTGGGCCGATCTCTATCGGGCCGAGCTGCCCGAGGATGTGTTCGAGCTGTTCGATCTTGCCGATCTGCGCGATCGCTCCGCCGGCACGCTTTCGGCCGGGCAGGGGCGCAGGCTCGGCCTCGCCCGGCTCGCGGTGATCGGGCGCGAGGTGCTGCTGCTCGACGAGCCGACCGTTTCGCTCGATGCCTTTTCGGTGAAGCGCTTCGCGAGCTTTCTGCGCGAGCGTCACCTCGCGCGCGGCGGCATCGCGGTGATCGCCACGCATATCGATCTCGGGCTCGATCTGCCCACGCTCGATCTCACCCCCTACCGGGCCGCGCATGACGCGGCGGGCGGATCGGACGAGGCGTTTTTGTGAGAGCCCTGCTGACGCGCGACCTGCGCCTCGCCGTGCGCGCGGGCGGCGGCTTCGGGCTGGGTCTGGCCTTCTTTCTCATCGTCGTCGTGCTGGTGCCCTTCGGCGTGGGGCCGGAGGCCGACATCCTCGCGCGGATCGCGCCGGGCATCCTGTGGGTGGCGGCGCTGTTGGCGGCGCTTCTCTCGCTCGACCGCATCTTCGCACTCGATCACGAGGACGGCTCTCTGCCGCTTCTGGCCACCGCGCCGCTGCCCTTGGAGATGCTGGCGCTGGCCAAGGCGGCGGCGCATTGGGTCACCACCGGCCTGCCGCTCGTCGTTGCGGCGCCACTCCTCGGAGTGCTCTTGCACCTGCCGGGGCAGGCGATGCCCTGGCTGCTCGTCTCGCTCGCGCTCGGCACGCCGGCGCTGTCGCTGATCGGGACCTTCGGCGCCGCGCTCACCGTCGGGCTGCGGCGCGGCGGGCTGCTTTTGTCGCTCATCGTGCTGCCGCTCTACGTGCCGGTGCTGATCTTCGGGGCGGAGGCCGCAAGGCGCGGGGCCGAGGGGCTGCCCGCGCAGACGCCGCTGCTGCTGCTCGCCGGGATCGGGCTGGGCTGCGCCGCGCTGCTGCCATTTGCCACGGCCGCGGCGCTTCGGGTCACGCTGCGGTGACGCCGCCGGGCATTGAGCCGCCGCGCGGCACGGGATAGGAAAAGCCATGTCGATCTGGTCCTACGCCAATCCGAGGAAATTCCTCGACACGACCGAGCCATGGGTGCCGTGGCTCATGTGGCTGTCCGCCGCCGTGCTGGCGGTCGGGCTCGTCTGGGGGTTCTTCTTCACGCCCGAAGCCGAGCGTTTCGGATCGAGCGTGAAGATCATCTACCTGCATGTCCCCTCGGCGCTGATGGCGATCAATGCCTGGCTGATGATGCTCGTCGCCTCGCTGATCTGGCTGATCCGCCGCCACCATGTCAGCGCGCTCGCGGCCCGCGCCGCCGCGCCGGTGGGACTGGTGATGACGCTGATCGCGCTCGTCACCGGGGCGATCTGGGGCCAGCCGATGTGGGGCACCTGGTGGGCCTGGGACCCGCGGCTGACCTCCTTCCTGATCCTGTTCCTGTTTTATCTGGGCTATATCGCCCTCTGGGCCGCGATCCCCGATCCCGACAGCGCCGCCGACCTGACCTCGGTGCTCTGCCTCGTGGGCTCGGTCTTCGCCGTCCTGTCGCGCTATGCCGTGAACTTCTGGAACCAGGGGCTGCATCAGGGCGCGTCGCTCTCGCTCGACAAGCAGGAGAACGTGGCCGACGTGTTCTGGGTGCCGCTTTTGGTCTGCATGGCGGGCTTCGTGCTGCTGTTTCTCGCCCTCGTGCTGCTGCGCACCGGGACCGAAATCCGGGCCCGCCGCATCGGCGCGCTGCGCGCCCGTGCGCGGCGCTCGGAGCCGGTGCGGGCATGATGGATCTGGGCAGATACGCGGCCGAGGTGATCTCGGCCTGGGGGGTGAGCCTGGCGCTGCTGGCGGCGCTGGTGTGGTGGAGCGTCCGGCGCGATCGCCGCGTCAGGGCCGAGCTGGAAAGGACCGAACGCGATCATGGCTAGGATCTCGCCTCTCATCATCCTGCCGCCCGCGATCTTCGCGGCGCTGGCCGGGCTCTTCGCCGCCGGCATGCTGCGCGAAAACCCCGACGAGCTGCCCTCGGCGCTGATCGGGCGCAAAGCGCCGCTGACCGAAACCGGCACCCTGCCGGGGCGCGCGCCCTTCGATCCCGCCATGCTCGCCGATGGCGAGGTGAAGCTCGTCAATTTCTGGGCCAGCTGGTGCGCGCCCTGCCGGGTCGAGCATCCGAACTTCGAGGCCCTCGCCGAGGAGGGGCTGACGATCTATGGCATCAACTACAAGGACAACCCGGACAACGCCGAGGATTTCCTCGTCGAACTGGGCGATCCCTATACCGCCATCGGCACCGATGACGGGCGCGTCGCGCGCGACTGGGGGGTCTACGGCGTGCCCGAGACCTTCGTGGTGGATGGCGAGGGGCGCATCGTCGAGCGCATGGCCGGCCCGGTGACCCAGCGCTCCATTGCGGCACGGTTGCGTCCGGCCCTCAAGGAAGCTTCCTCTAGGTAAAGTAACGCCAGCGTGATAGTCTCTTCGCCATTGATGCGGGAGAGTGTCATGAAGTATCTGGTTCTGATCGGGTCCGTCTTCGTCCTGGGGGCCACCGCGGTCCAGAGCGAACCTTCGCTCGAACGCGGTACCTATCTGGTCGAGGGGCCTGCCGCCTGCGGCAATTGCCACAGCCCCATGGGCCCGGAGGGGCCGCTGCCCGACATGCATCTCGCGGGCCGGCTGGTCGAGAAATCGCAGGCCTTCACGGCCATAGCCCCCAACATCACCCCCGCCGCCCGCATCGCCGACTGGTCCGATGCGGAGCTTGCGCGCTCGATCCGCGAGGGGCTGCGGCCCGATGGCAGCCTGATCGGGCCGCCCATGCCGATCCCGCTCTATCGCGGGCTGTCGGATGACGATGTCATGAGCATGGTGATCTACCTGCGCCAGATCCCCGCTGTGGAGAACGATCCCGGCGAAAGCGTCTACAACATCCCCCTGCCGCCCGCTTACGGCCCGCCGGTCGAAAGCGTCGACGCGCCCGAGCGCGGGTCGACGGCGGAATACGGCGCCTATCTCGCCGGTCCGGTGGCGCATTGCATAGAGTGTCACTCGCCGATGGGCCCGCAAGGCCCGATGAGCGACACCCATGCCGGGGCCGGGGGCTTCGAGTTCCACGGGCCCTGGGGCACGGTGATCTCGCCCAACATCACCTCGGGCGAGGACGGGATCGCGGGCTATTCCGACGAGGAGCTGAAGGCGATGATCACCAGGGGGCAGCGCCCCGACGGGGAGGCCATGTCGCCGCCCATGCCCTATGCGAACTTCGCGAGGATGACGGCCGAGGATCTCGACGCGGTCATTGCCTATATGCGCGAGCTGCCGCCATTGCCCGACTGGGCCGGGGCGGACTGACCGACGGAAGGAAAGCGGCCTGTTCGTTCCGTTCGGGCGGGTGGCCAAAGAAAAACCGCCCCGGAGATCCTCCGGGGCGGTTTCCGTTTCGACAGGCCGATCCGTGGATCAGGCGGCCGATTGGGCGAGGTTGCGCAGCACGTAATGCAGCACGCCGCCATTCTTGATGTAGTCGATCTCCACCGCCGTATCGATCCGGCAGCGCAGCGTGATCTCCTTGGTCGAACCGTCGGCCATGGTGATCGTCGCGGTGACCTCCTGCAGCGGCTTGACGTCGCTCAGGCCCTTGATCGAGACGCTCTCCTCGCCGGTCAGACCCAGCGACTTGCGGGTGTCGCCTCCGGTGAACTCGAACGGGATCACGCCCATGCCGACGAGGTTCGAGCGGTGGATGCGCTCGAAGTTCTCGGCGATGACCGCCTTCACGCCCAGAAGCGCGGTGCCCTTCGCGGCCCAGTCGCGCGAGGAGCCCGCGCCATACTGCTCGCCGCCGAACACGACGAGCGGCTTGCCCTGCTCCTGCCAGGCCATGGCGGCGTCGTAGATCGCCATCTGGCTGCCATCGGGGCCCTTGGTGTAGCCGCCCTCGACCCCGTCCAGCATCTCGTTGCGGATGCGGATATTGGCGAAGGTGCCGCGCATCATCACCTCGTGGTTGCCGCGGCGCGAGCCATAGGAGTTGAACTCCCGCACCGGCACCTGACGCTCGACCAGGTACTTGCCGGCCGGGGTGGTCTCCTTGAAGGAGCCGGCGGGCGAGATGTGGTCGGTCGTCACCATGTCGCCGAGGATCGCCAGAACGCGGGCATCCTCGATGTCGTGGATCTCGCCCGGCTCCTTGGACATGTTCTGGAAGTAGGGCGGGTTCTGGACGTAGGTCGAGGTCGCGGGCCAGTCATAGGTCTCGCTGTCGGGGGTCTCGACCGACTGCCACTTCTCGTCGCCCTTGAAGACGTCGGCGTATTTCTCCTGGAACGCCTCGCGGGTGACGGTCTTCTGCACCAGATCCGCGATCTCGGCCTGGCTCGGCCAGATGTCCTTCAGGTAGACATCCTTGCCGTTCTTGTCCTGACCCAGCGGCTCGCTCGTGATGTCGACATTCATGTCGCCCACCAGCGCATAGGCCACGACGAGCGGCGGCGAGGCGAGGTAGTTGGCGCGCACGTCCGGGCTGATCCGGCCCTCGAAGTTGCGGTTGCCCGAGAGCACCGAGGTCGCGATCAGGTCGTTGTCGTTGATCGCCTTCGAGATCTCGGCATCGAGCGGGCCCGAGTTGCCGATGCAGGTGGTGCAGCCATAGCCCACGAGGTTGAAGCCGATCGCATCGAGGTCTTCCTGCAGCCCGGCGGCTTCGAGGTAGTGCGAGACGACCTGGGAGCCCGGCGCCAGCGAGGTCTTGACCCAGGGCTTGCGGTCGAGGCCCAGCTCGCGCGCCTTGCGGGCGACGAGACCGGCGCCGATCATCACATAGGGGTTCGAGGTGTTGGTGCAGGACGTGATCGAGGCGATCACGATCGAGCCGTCATGCAGCTGGTAATGGCCGTTCTCGGTCTCGACGAAGCCGCGCTTGTGGTGGCCCTCGTCACCGGGGATGTCGACCGGCTCGGGCTGGCCGCCTTCGCCTTCCCAACGGATCTCGGAATTGGCCGAGGTGTCCTTGCCTTCGCGCTGGCCCTTGACGTACTCGCCGAAGGCCTTGCCGGCCACGTCGAGCGCGATGTGGTCCTGCGGGCGCTTGGGGCCGGAAATGGCGGGAACGACGGTGCCCATGTCGAGCTCGAGCGTGTCGGTATAGACCGGCTCGTAGCCCGGATCGCGCCACATGCCGTTTTCCTTGGCATAGGCCTCGACCAGCGCGATGCGGTCCTTGTCGCGGCCGGTCTGCTCCATGTAGCGCAGCGTTTCGGCGTCGATCGGGAAGAAGCCGCAGGTGGCGCCGTATTCGGGGGCCATGTTGCCGATCGTCGCGCGGTCCGCGAGCGGCACGTTGTCGAGACCGTCGCCGTAGAACTCGACGAACTTGCCCACGACGCCCTTCTCGCGCAGCATCTGCACGACGCGCAGCACGAGGTCGGTGGCGGTGGTGCCCTCGACCATCTTGCCGGTCAGCTTGAAGCCCACGACCTCGGGGATCAGCATCGAGATCGGCTGGCCCAGCATCGCGGCTTCGGCCTCGATGCCGCCCACGCCCCAGCCGAGCACGGCGGCGCCGTTGACCATGGTGGTGTGGCTGTCGGTGCCGACCAGCGTGTCGGGATAGGCCACTTCCTCACCGTTCTGATCGGTGTCCGACCAGACGACCTGCGCGAGGTATTCGAGGTTCACCTGGTGGCAGATGCCGGTGCCCGGCGGCACGACGCGGAAGTTCTGGAACGCCTTCTGGCCCCATTTCAGGAACTGGTAGCGCTCGATGTTGCGCTCGTATTCGCGGTCGACGTTCATCTGGAACGCGCGCGGGTTGCCGAACTCGTCGATCATCACCGAATGGTCGATCACGAGATCCACGGGGTTGAGCGGGTTGATCAGCTGCGCGTCGCCGCCCAGCGCCTTGATGCCGTCGCGCATCGCGGCGAGGTCCACCACCGCCGGCACGCCGGTGAAGTCCTGCATCAGCACGCGGGCGGGGCGATAGGCGATCTCGCGGGGGTTCTTGCCGCCATTGGCACCCCATTCGGCAAAGGCCTTGATGTCGTCCGTGGAGACGGAGAAGCCGCCATCCTCGAAGCGCAGCAGGTTCTCCAGAACCACCTTGAGCGCGGCGGGCAGGCGGCCGAAATCGCCGAGTCCGGCTTCGGTGGCGGCGGGAATCGAGTAATACGACAGGCTCTGCGACCCGACCGTGAGCTTCCGGCGGGTCTTGGCGCTGTCCTGGCCAACTTTGATCGGCATGAAGTGTCCCTTCTGGCTGCGAGCTGTGGGTCTGGCCCCGGTTCTGCCGCAAGGGCAGCAGGCGATCAAGGCCGTTGCCTGCTATGTATACAACGGCACACAAATGTCCAGATGCCGTTGGCCCCCCGGTTGCGCACGGCGCTCTCGCGGCGGGTTGATTGGCGTTGCGGCACCGATCAGCTTAGACCGGTGGGATATGTCCGGCGGAGAGATCGAATGCGCAAATTGATGGCGGCACTGAGCATGGCGGGCTGGCTCGCCTCCGGCCCGGCGCTGGCCGACTCTCCGGTGGTGGTCGAACTCTTCACCTCGCAGGGCTGTTCCAGCTGCCCGCCCGCCGACGAGATGGTGCGCGATCTGGCCACGCGCGAGGAGGTGATCGCGCTGGGGTTGCATGTCGATTACTGGGATTACATCGGCTGGGCCGACATCTTCGCGCGGCCCGAATTCACCAGGCGGCAGAAGAGCTATGCCGCCGCGGCGGGCGAGCGCATGGTCTACACGCCGCAATTCGTCGTGGGCGGGGTCGAGCGCATCGTCGGCGCCAAGCCGATGAAGGTGATGGATGCCGTGCTCGACCGGGCCGAGGCGCCCGCGCGGGTCGAGCTTTCGGTCGCGCGCGAGGGCGAGGTGCTGCGAATCGCCGCGCGGCGGCTCGACGGGCGGCCCGAGCCGCTGCTGGTGCAGCTCGTGCGCTACAGGCCCGAGGCCAGCGTGGCGATCGAGCATGGCGAAAACGCCGGCCACGAGCTGCACTACGCCAATATCGTCACCTCGTGGAACCTGCTCCTGCGCTGGAACGGGTCCGAGGAGCTGGAGGTGACCGCGCCGGTCGAGGGCGCGCTGCCGGGGGCGGTGATCGTGCAGGAGGAAGGTCCGGGCGCGATTCTCGCGGCGGCGCGGATGCCCTAGGCCGCGGGCCGGGGCCGGTCGGCCTTCCAGCGGTTGTGTACCCAGAACCATTGCCCCGGATCGCGCAGGATGCGCGCCTCCAGCCGCCGCGTCGCCTCGCGCATCATCGCGAGCGGCTCGTCATGTGGGATCGGTGCCTCGACCGCGATGTCGAAGCCGATGCCGTCGGGGCGACGGATGCCGAAATAGGGCACGAGCGGCGCGTCGAAGCGCAAGGCCAGCTCGGCGGCGGTGAGCGCGGTGCGCGCCGGACGCCCCAGAAAGTCGATCATGCTGCCGCCCTGGTCGTGCAGGTCGAACAGGATCGTCGCCATGCCGCCCGATTTCAGGTGCCGCAGGAAGCCGGTCAGGCCGCGCCGCCCCTTGGCGAAGACCGGACCCGAGACGCCCTGCATCGTGGCGGCGTAGTGATCATTGACGAAGCCGTTGGACATCGGACGGTAAAGCCCGCCGATCTCGTAGCCCATGCGCGACAGAACCCGGCGCGGCGCCTCGTGATTGCCGAAATGGCCCGTCACGAAGAGGACCGGCCGGCGGTCCGCGCGGGCGCGGGCGATGGTGTCGAGCCCCGCATCCTCCACGGGCGCGTCGGGCAGGATGCGGGCGAACTCCTCGCCCGAATAATTCTCGATCAGGGTGCGCCCGAGATTGTCGCACACCGCGCGGGACAGGGCGGCGCGGCGCTGCGCCGCCATCTCGGGCCAGATCAGGCCGAGATTGCGCTCGGCCCGGCGGCGATAGCCGGCAGCCGGGCCGAGCGCATGGGTGGTCAGCCTGCCCATCGCCGCGACCCGCCGCTCATAGGGCAGCCGCCGCGCGGCACCGATCGCGCCGCGCAGGGCGAGGTCCACCATCCGGTCCGTCGTGCCGCGCCCGGCGGCGACGTGGTCATCTGCCATGGTCTGTTCCCGTCCGTTCCGGCCCGGCCATAAGTCGCGCGGCACCGAAAGCCAAGCCAAGCCGGGCGGAGCCGGCCTAGCTCTCATCCTCCTCCTGCGGCGAGACGAGGGCGATGTCGCCCTCATCGGCGGCGGCGCGGATCGCGCCGACCACCTCGCTCATGGCGGTTTCGCCCTCCACCCGGCGCACCGCGCCCCGCTCGGCGATCTCCTCGCGCAGGCCCTGCGCCATGCGCTGCGAGATGTTGTCGAGCAGATGGTTCGCCGCCGCGGCATCGCCGCCGCCCGTGGCCTGCGCCGCCGCGAGCGCGGTGATCAGCACCGGCTGTTCGATCCGGCGCAGCACGGCAGGCGCATCGCCCGGGGCAAGGCGCTGCGGGATGTCGGCGAAGGTGAAGATCGCGCGGCGCACATCGGCGGCGAAATCGGGGTCTTCGGCCTCGAGCCCGTCGAGCACCGCGTCGCGCGTGGCGCTGCCGCTGGAATTGAGGATCTCGCCGAGCCGGTCGGGGGCCGGGTGGGCGAAGGCCTTGGGCACCTCCTGGCAATGCTCCGCCGCGAGCGCCGCGCCGATCCGCTCCACCGCGTCGGGCGCGATGGCGCGGGTCTGCGACATCGCATGGGTGATCCGGCGCGCCCGTTCCCCCGACAACAGCCCCAGAAGCTCCGCCGCCTTGGCCACCGGCAGCTTCGACAGGGTCACGGCCGCGATCTCGGCGCATTCGGTGGTCATCAGCGGCACCAGCGCGGGGCAGGGCAGCGCGGTCAGCCGGGCCCAGGGGTCATCGCCGCGCGGCGGGCCGGCCTCGGCGCGCAGCCGCGCCGCCGTGGCCGGGCTGATCCGCCCGTCGAGCGCCTGCAGCGCCTGGTCCATGCCGCCCGGCGCGGCAAGGCCCAGCCCCTCGATCCGGTCGGCGCATTCCGCGGCCACTGCGGCCAGCGTGGCGCGGTCCACCAGCCGAAGCGCGCCCAACTCGCGCGTCAGGCTGATCTGCACCGCCTCCGGCAGGGAGGCGAGGTCGAGCTTGCGCCCTTCGGCGATCATCAGCTGCACCACCATGGCCGCCTTGCGGCGCGGGCTCACATGGTCTGCGCCGACGGGCTTACCGGCGGCATGGTCGATGGATTGTGGTGCTGACACGGATCCCGCGCTCCTCGGCATGCTCTCTCAGTCCGAGGATTAGGGGATCAAGGTAAACAAGCTGTTCGCAAGAGCGCGATGATGCGCCCCGCTCAGAGGGTGACGACGGCGATCGACAGCTTGGCGAGCCGCGCGCGCGTGGCCGGGTCCAGCTCGTCGATGTCGCGGGTCAGCGCGTGCAATCGCGCCAGCTCGGCGCGCATCGTCTCGATCTCCGCATCCTCGAAGGGCCGCTCGGTATGGGCCAGCCCGCCGAAGCTGCGCGCCCCCGATGCCATCGAGAGCGTGACGCCGTATCGCAGGCCGTATTCGGCGGCCTGCGGCATGACGCGGCGCGGATCGTCGCCGGGATCGACATCGCTCCAGCGCAGGACGCCCTCGCTGGACATCGCCCAGCGCACGGTCGGATCGCTCATCAACAGGCCCTGCCTGGCATAGCTGGTGATCCACTCGGCCGGGTAGCAGTTGAACATCAGCTTGGGGGCCGCGAAGCGGACATGCAGACCGATGGCGAAGCCGCCGGGCGCAATCTGCTTGAGATGCGACAGGCTATCGCCGATACTGTCTGCATTGGGCGGGGTCATCTCGGGGGTCACCTCGGTGTTCGCGGCCTCCACGAGCACAGCGTCACGAGGGGGCGGAAATCAGCGTTGGCGCAATGATCATCTCTTCGCATATCCAACCCCTCCGATCCGGATCCAGCACGTGACGATCGATGACGAGACCGAACTGCTGAACCGGCTCGCCCCGGTCGGGTACTACATCGCACTGCGAGTGGGATTTGCATCCCCGCTCGAGGAATACAACCTCTTGCCTGCATCATGGGTCAAAATTTATACTACAGAGCGACTTATCCTCGATGATCCGGCGATCCGCTGGGCCTATTCGAACGAGGGCGCGGCGCGCTGGAGCGCGATCGAGGACCCCTTCGGCCTCTTCGTCCGGGCGCGCCGGATGGGCCTGCGCCATGGCGCGGTGACGTCGGTCGCGGATGCGGACGGGGCGCGCTCCTACGGGGTATATGTCCGCGAGGACCGCGAATTCAGCGACCGCGAGCTGGTCACGCTCGAGCAGATGATCGGCCGGCTGCACGCCGCCGCCGCGCCGCCGAGCAACCTGACGCAAGCCGAGATCGAGGTGCTGCGGATGGTCAAGAACGGCTACAGGCTCAAGCAGATCGCCCATGCGCTGGGCGTGACCGAGGGCGCGATCAAGCAGCGGCTGAAGAACGCCCGCACCAAGCTCGGCGCCAATACCGCGACGCAGGCGGCGACGCTGGCGGCAGGGTTCGGGCTCATCTGAGAGAAGGGGGGGCGGGCCCGAAGGCCCGCCGCGGTCGGCTCAGCCGAAGACGCGCGCGAAGATCGTCTCGACATGCTTGGTGTGGTAGCCCAGATCGAACTTCTCCTCGATCTCTTCGGGGCTGAGCGCCGCCGTCACTTCCTCGTCGGCCAGAAGCTCGGTCTTGAAATCCGCGCCCTGCTCCCAGACCCGCATCGCGTTGCGCTGCACGAGGCGGTAGGCGTCCTCGCGGCTCACGCCGGCCTGCGTCAGCGCCAGCAGCACGCGCTGGCTCATCACCAGCCCGCGGAACTTGTTCATGTTGTCGAGCATGTGCTGCGGGTAGATCACCAGCTTCTCGATCACGCCGGCGAGCCGGTTGAGCGCGAAGTCGAGCGTCACCGTGGTGTCGGGGCCGATCGCCCGCTCGACCGAGGAATGCGAGATGTCGCGCTCGTGCCAGAGCGTGACGTTCTCCATCGCCGGGACCACCGACATGCGCACCAGACGCGCGAGGCCGGTGAGGTTCTCGGTCAGCACCGGGTTGCGCTTGTGCGGCATCGCCGAGGAGCCCTTCTGCCCCTTGGAGAAGAATTCTTCGGCCTCCAGCACCTCGGTGCGCTGCATGTGGCGGATCTCGGTGGCGATGTTCTCCATCGAGGAGGCGATCACGCCCAGCGTGGCGAAGAACATCGCATGCCGGTCGCGCGGGATCACCTGGGTCGAGATCGGCTCGGGGCTGAGCCCCATCCTGGCGCAGACATGCTCTTCCACGCGGGGATCGACATTGGCGAAGGTGCCGACCGCGCCCGAGATCGCGCCCGTGGCGATCTCTTCGCGCGCGTTGCGCAGGCGGGCGAGGCCGCGATCCATCTCGGCGTAGAAGCGCGCGAAGGTCAGCCCCATGGTGGTCGGCTCGGCATGAATGCCGTGGCTGCGACCGATCCGCACCGTGTCCTTGTGCTCGATCGCGCGTGCCTTCAGGGCGGCGAGAACCCGCTCCATGTCGGCGATCAGCAGATCGGCGGCGCGGGTGAGCTGCACGTTGAAGGTGGTGTCGAGCACGTCAGAGGAGGTCATGCCCTGATGCACGAAACGCGCCTGGTCCGAACCGACATGCTCGGCCAGATGGGTGAGGAAGGCGATGACGTCATGCTTGGTGACGGCCTCGATCTCGTCGATGCGCGCGACGTCGAACTCGACATCCTTCGCCTTCCACACGGCATCGGCGTTCTCGCGCGGGATGACGCCCAGATCGGCCATCGCGTCGCCCGCATGGGCCTCGATCTCGTACCAGATGCGGAACTTGGTGGCGGGCTCCCAGATGGCGGTCATCTCGGGGCGGGAATAGCGGGGGATCATCGGCGCTCTCTCGTATGGGGAGGGTTCGCCGGGGTCATAGGGGCTGGGCGTCGCCCGCACAAGGTCGCGGGATGACGCCGCGGAACGGGGGTGCCGGGCCGGTCGCGGCCCGGCGGGGCCTCAATAGCCCGCGGCGCCGAGCGCCGGCTGCAGCAGCTGCGATCCCAGCGTCATCGCGAAACCGGCGGCGACGAAGGCCGAGCCGCGCCCGCGCCACAGGGGCAGACCGAACACCCGGCGCGGCGCGCGGGCGGCCTCCGCCTCCTGCTCGGTCTCGGCAAGCGCGGCGCGGATCCGCTGCATCTCCAGGGCCGAGGGGTGGAGGGCGGCGGAGATGTCATTGGCCGGGGTCGCGGTATCCGGCCGGGGCCGCGGCTTGGGCCGCTCGGTGCGGTAGGTCGGCGGCTGCGGCCGCTTGGGGCGCGGCCGGCGCTTCGGCACCTCGGGGGCCAGCTCGGAGACCTGCTCGGCGGTCTCCGCGTCGTAGCGGGCGAGCATGCGGTCGAATTCGCAGGAGTCGGGGTGGCCGCCGGGCCAGGCCGGATCGAAGCCCGGCAGTTCGTCGACCATGCCGTCGATCATCGCGGCGGTCGGGCTTTGGGTGCTGGTCTTCCACAGCATCCGGTCGGACATGTAGCGGGCGTTGATCCGGTCGGCGAGCAGGCGGGTGATCGTGCCTTGGTGGCTGGCGATGCCGATCTGGCAATCACCGCTCTCATCGGCGCCGACGCCGATCGTCAGGCAGGCGGCGTAGCGGCCGGGCAGGGGCTGGGACCAGCCGAGGATGATCCGGGCATTGTCGAGATCGAAGATGGCGACGTCTTCATGATCCCAGTCCAGTCGGCAGGTCCCGGTGGGACCTTCCATGAGCGAGGTGCGCAGATCGTCGACGAGATTGGGAAAATCGAGCGAGGGGACGCCGCGAAACAGCAACTGGGCAATGGTACTGGTGATCGGGTCGGACATGGACCGGTCTCCAAGATGAGTCGGCTCGTTGGCCGGTGAGTGGTCCTTTCAATTAGGTTAATGATTGTGTTCGCCTTGAGCGCGAACCGGGGAATTAGCATGGTCGTTTGGCGAGATGGGCCTCCCTGCTGCCGCATTTCGGCCATCCTGCCACCCCGGTCGCCCCGGCGGCCGCCCCCGATGCCCCCATGGCATGGCGCGCGCATCGCCATGGCGAAAGGCAAACGGGGCGCCCGAAGGCGCCCCGCGTGATCCGTCGTCGCTGCCGCGATCAGCAGGAATAGTACAGCTTGTACTCGACCGGGTGCGGCGTGTGCTCGTAGGCGTAGACCTCTTCCCACCTGAGCGCCATGTAGCCTTCGAGCTGGCTCTTGGTGAACACGTCGCCCGCGAGCAGGAACTCGTGATCGGCCTCGAGCGCCTCGAGCGCCTCGCGCAAGCTGCCGCAGACGGTCGGGATCTCGGCCAGCTCCTCGGGCGGCAGGTCGTAGAGATCCTTGTCCGAGGCCGGGCCCGGGTCGATCTTGTTGCGGATGCCGTCGAGGCCGGCCATCAGCAGCGCCGAAAAGCACAGATAGGGGTTGGCGGCCGGATCGGGGAAGCGGGCCTCGACGCGCTTGGCCTTCGGGCTTTCGGACCACGGGATGCGCACGCAGCCCGAGCGGTTGCGGGCCGAATAGGCGCGCAGCACCGGCGCCTCGAAGCCCGGGATCAGCCGCTTGTAGCTGTTGGTGGTCGGGTTGGTGATCGCGTTGAGCGCCTTGGCGTGCTTGAGGATGCCGCCGATGAAGTAGAGCGCCTCCTGGCTGAGATCGGCATATTTGTCGCCGGCGAACAGCGGCTTGCCGTCCTTCCAGATCGACATGTTCACATGCATGCCAGAGCCGTTGTCGCCCGAGATCGGCTTGGGCATGAAGGTCGCCGACTTGCCGTAGGCCTGGGCCACGTTGTGGATCACGTATTTGTACTTCTGGATCTCGTCGGCCTGGTGGGTCAGCGTGCCGAAGATCAGGCCCAGCTCGTGCTGGCACGAGGCGACCTCATGGTGGTGCTTGTCGACCTTCATGCCCATGCGCTTCATGGTCGAGAGCATCTCGCCGCGCATGTCCTGCGCATCGTCGATCGGGTTGGCGGGGAAGTAGCCGCCCTTGACGCCCGGACGGTGGCCGGTGTTGCCGACCTCGTATTCGGTGTCGGTGTTCCAGGCGCCGTCGACGGCGTCGACATGGAAGGAGACCTTGTTCGAGGTGACGGCGAAGCGCACGTCGTCGAAGATGAAGAACTCGGCCTCGGGGCCCATGAAGGCGGTGTCGCCGATGCCCGAGGACTTGAGGTAGGCCTCGGCCTTCAGCGCGGTGCCGCGCGGGTCGCGGTCATAGGGCTCGCCGGTGTCGGGCTCGACCACGGTGCAATGGATGCACAGCGTCTTCTCGGCGTAGAACGGATCGATATAGGCGCTGTCGAAGGCCGGCATCAGCTTCATGTCGGACTGCTCGATCGACTTCCACCCGGCGATCGAGGAGCCGTCGAACATGAAGCCTTCCTCGAGGAAGTCCTCGTCGACGAGATCGTTGACCACGGTGACGTGCTGCAGCTTGCCCTTGGGATCGGTGAAGCGGATGTCGACATATTCGACTTCCTCGTCCTTGATCATCTTCAGAATCGTGGCGCTGTCCATCTGACTGCCTTCCTTGTTGTCTCGTGTTCGTGAAAAGGGGGCGGCGCCCCCTCGCGACGCGCGGATCAGATCGCGTCGTCGCCGAATTCTCCGGTGCGGATGCGGATCGCCTGTTCGACGGGCGAGACGAAGATCTTGCCGTCGCCGATCTTGTCGGTCTTGGCGGCATCGACGATGGCGGCGATCGCGCGCTCGACCTGATCGTCGGGCAGGACCACCTCGACCTTCACCTTGGGCAGGAAATCGACCACGTATTCGGCGCCGCGATAGAGCTCCGTGTGGCCCTTCTGGCGTCCGAAGCCCTTGACCTCGACGACCGAAAGACCCTGCACCCCGGCTTCCTGCAGCGCCTCCTTCACCTCGTCGAGCTTGAACGGCTTGATGATCGCCTCGATCTTCTTCATGTCGCGCATCCCTTGCGTCCGCGTTCTGTGGCGTGAAACCATGTCGGCCCGACCACCTCAATCATCCGCCCGGACCGAGCCCGGCCAAGGCCTCGAAAATCCACGAGCGTGATTAAAATTTGTGCAGGATGGCTCCGAATGATGCAATCCGAGAATGAAAGCCCCCGATCGCCGCAGGAGACCGCCGCATCCATGGGCATTTTCGACGGAGCGCCGCTGCTGAGCGCCGCCGAAATGCGCGCGGCCGAAGCCCGCGCGATCGAACGCGGCACGCCCGGTCTCGTGCTGATGGAGCGGGCGGCGGAGGCGGTGCTTGCCGCCTTGCAGGCGCAATGGCCCATGCTCGGCGCGGGGGCGCGCGCCTGCGTGCTCTGCGGGCCGGGGGGCAATGGCGGCGATGGCTACGCCGTGGCTCGCCTGCTCGCGGCGCGCGGCTGGACGGTGGAGCTTTGCGCGCTTGCGCCTGCACGCCAAGCGGATGCGGCGGCGCAGGCGGCGCTCTGGGCCGGCATGGGCGCGATCAAGGATTGGGACGAGGCGGCGGGGGCGGTGCGGCGCGCCGATCTCGTCATCGACGCGCTGTTCGGCCTCGGCCTGACCCGGCCCCTTGATGCCCGGCTGAAGCCGGTGCTCGGCGCGGGGGCGCGGCGGATGCTGGCGGTCGACCTGCCCTCGGGGCTGTGCTCGGACAGCGGCCGGGCGCTTGGCGGGCGCTGCATCGACGCGGATCTCACGGTGAGCTTTCACGCGCCCAAGCGCGGCCATGTGCTGGCCGAGGGCCCGGCGCGCTGCGGCGCCCTCGACAACCGCGACATCGGGCTCGAAGGGACGGAAGCCCCCGTCAGGCTGACCCAGCCGCCCGAACACCTCGCCAAGCGGTCGGGGCACAAATACGGGTATGGCCACGCGCTGGTCCTGTCGGGCGGGGTGGGGCGCGGCGGCGCGGCGCGCATGGCCGCGCGCGCGGCGCTTCGGATCGGCGCGGGGCTGGCGACGATGGCCTGCCCGCCCGCCGCGCTGCAGGAGAACGCGGCCCGGCTCGATGCGGTCATGCTGCGGCGATTGCGCGACCGCGCGGCGCTCGACGAAATGCTCGAAGACGACCGGCTCAACGCGCTGCTGCTCGGCCCGGGGCTGGGGGTGCGGGCGCGCGAGCGGGACCTTGTCGCGGGCGCTCTCGCCGCGCGCCGCGCCACCGTGCTCGATGCGGATGCGCTGAGCCTCGTCGCAGGCGACACGGAATTGCGCGCGGCGCTGCACGAGAACTGCCTGCTCACCCCGCATGACGGGGAGTTCGCGCGGCTCTTTCCCGATCTGTCGGATCGGCTCGAAGGCGATCCCGATGCCGGTCCGGCCTTTTCGCGCCTCGACGCCGCGCGCGAGGCGGCGGCAAGGGCGGGCTGTGCCGTGCTGCTCAAGGGGCCCGACACGGTGATCGCCGCACCGGACGGGCGGGCGCGCGTCAATGCCGGGGTTTTCGAGCGCGCCGCGCCATGGCTTGCCACCGCCGGGGCGGGCGACGTGCTGGCCGGGATGGCGGCGGGGCTGATGGCGCGCGGCTGGCCGGGATTCGAGGCGGGCCGCGACGCGGCGTGGCTGCATGTCGCCGCCGCGCGCCGCTTCGGGCCCGGGCTGATCGCCGAGGATATTCCCGACCAGCTGCCGGGGCTGATGCGCGAGATGGGGCTCTGAGGGGCTCTGCGGGCCGCCACGGCAGCCCGCTTTTTTCCCGTGGCGCACCGCTTCGGGCTTTGCTAGACAGCGCCGAGAATTCCGGGGGGGCCGTTCAAGCCTCCCCAAAGAGACATGCGGGTGTGGCGGAACTGGTAGACGCACCAGATTTAGGTTCTGGCGCCGCAAGGCGTGGGGGTTCGAGTCCCTTCACCCGCACCAGGAAACACGACTGAGAAAAGGACGACAGATGCAGGTCACCGAGACCCTCAACGACGGCCTCAAGCGCGGCTACACGATCACGCTGCCCGCCGCCGAACTGGACGCCAAGGTGCAGGAAAAGCTGGTCGAAGCCCAGCCCGAGGTCGCCATGAAGGGCTTCCGCAAGGGCAAGGTGCCGCTGTCGCTGCTCAAGAAGCAGTTCGGCCCGCGCGTGCTCGGCGAAGCCATGCAGGAAAGCATCGACGGCGCGCTGTCGAACCACCTCGAGGAAAGCGGCGATCGCCCGGCGATGCAGCCCGAGGTGAAGATGGCCAATGACGACTGGAAAGAAGGCGACGACGTCGAGGTCACCGTCTCCTACGAGAAGCTGCCCGAGATCCCCGAGGCCGATTTCTCCGATGTCGAGATCGAGCGTCTGAAGGTCGTGGCCGACGACGCCGCGATCGACGAGGCGCTGGGCAACCTCGCCGAGACCGCGCAGAACTTCGAGGACAAGGACGGCGCGGCCGAAGAGGGCGACCAGGTCGTCATCGACTTCCTCGGCAAGATCGACGGCGAGGCCTTCGAAGGCGGCGCCGCCGAGGATTACCCGCTGGTGCTCGGCTCCAACTCCTTCATCCCCGGCTTCGAAGACGGGCTGAAGGGCGTGAAGGCCGGCGAAGAAAAGAACGTCGAGGTCAACTTCCCCGAGGACTACCAGGCCCAGAACCTCGCCGGCAAATCGGCGGTGTTCGAGTGCAAGGTCAAGGCGGTGAAGGCCCCGCAGAAGGCCGAGATCGACGATGAGCTCGCCAAGAAGTTCGGCGCCGAGGATCTCGCTTCTCTGAAGTCGCAGATCGCCGAGCGTCTCGAGGCCGAGTATTCGGGCGCGTCGCGCGCGGTCGCCAAGCGCAAGCTTCTGGACATCCTCGACGAGAAGGTCTCGTTCGACCTGCCGCCGAGCCTCGTCGAGGCCGAGGCCAAGCAGATCGCGCACCAGCTCTACCACGAGGAGCACCCCGAGGATCACGGCCACGACCACGGCGAGATCGAGCCCACCGACGAGCACAACAAGCTCGCCGAGCGCCGCGTGAAGCTCGGCCTGCTCCTGGCCGAGATCGGTCAGAAGGCCGAGATCCAGGTCACCGACCAGGAGCTGACCCAGGCGATTCTCAATCAGGCGCGCCAGTATCGCGGCCAGGAGCGGCAGTTCTTTGAATTCGTTCAGCAGAACCCGCAGATGCGCCAGCAGATCCAGGCCCCGATCTTCGAGGACAAGGTCATCGACCACATCCTCGAGCAGGCCAAGGTCGAGGAAAAGGAGGTCTCCAAGGAAGATCTCCAGAAGGCCGTCGAGGCGCTCGACGACGAGGCCTGAGCCTCTCGCCACCGATCGAATGATGCAAGGGCCGCCCTTCGGGGCGGCCTTTCGCGTTTCGGAAGTCTCTTCGCGAAGGCTTCGAAGGCCGGTGCGAGTTCAGGGGTGCCGCAACGAGAAAGGGCGCCCCTACATGGGACGCCCCTTCCAACCTGTGCAGCAGGTCTCGGAAATTCTCTTGGCTCAGCTGCCCCAGCTGCGGACCGCGCCGCAATCCATGTGGACGAAGTTCGAGCCCGAATACTTGCCGACGCCACCGGCCTTGCAGGCCGCGGCGGCGCGCGCCATCTGGTTCACGCTGCGGCTGGCGAGCCGCAGATCGGCGGCCTGGCCCTTGAGGTGCAGCGAGTTCTTGGCCACGCCCGAGGAGCGGCGGCGCAGCATCGCGTTGGTGGCCGGCGAGCGGTAGCCCGACAGCAGCATGTAGGGTTCGCTTGCTTCGAGCAGGCCATGCGAGGCGGACATGATGTCGACGGTGCGGGTGTCGATGTCCATCAGCTCGTCATTGCGCCAGTCGCGCATGAAGACGTTGATCTCGCGGATCGCCTCGGCGATGTACTCGCCTTCGATCCAGTAGATCGTGTCGATCTTTTCGCCGGTCCGCTCGGAATACATCGAGATCCTGCGGACATCGCCCGCACGCCTCAGGAAACCGGCCGCATTCGAATAGGTCGGAGCTGCGGTGACTGCCGTGGCCGCGAACGCGCCAAGGAGACCGCGGCGGGTCATGCCCGCCGTGCGAAGATTTTTCATCATGTGAGCGCCTGTCCCGTCGCTTACCTGTGGGCCCGCAGTTTCACGGGCATTTTTGCCATCCATCCCCAGATGCAGCCTCTCTATCGCATGGGAGGACGACTCGACCAAGGCCGGTTATCGGATAACCGGGTGAAGAAAGGGAAAATCGGCGGGAACTTGCGCAACGGTCGGCGCATTGTATCTCAAGCCCCGGGTTTCGTGGCGCATTTGCCGCGCTGCAAATGGTTTCGCTCTCCGGGCGTCGATCCTTTCTTGGCCGTGCAGAATGCCGGCGTCTATCACCGCCACGAGATCCCGCCGGATCCTTCTGACCTTCACGGTGCCCCCATGCTGCTCGTCCCCCGCCGCCGCCTTCCTTCCCTCGGGTCCCTCGTGCTGAGCGCGGGAATCGCCCTGTCGCTGTCCTCCCCCCTCGGCGCCGAGCCGCTGGCGCAGATCACCCCGTTCCGGCAGGCGGTCGCGGAGACCGTCGCCGGTCAGGCGGGGCTGGCGGAGAATTACCGCGCCCGTGGCTTCGCGGGGATCTGGACCGGCACGCAGGCCGCCGCCGTGGCGCGGCGCAACGCGCTGCTTTCGGCCCTGTCGAGCGCGGATGCGCATGGCCTGCCCGTCGCGCGCTACGACCCCGAGGGGCTGGCGGCGCGGCTGCGCGCCGCGCGCAGCGCCGAGGAACGCGCGGCGATGGATGTCGAGATGACCCGCGTCTTTCTGCGCTACGCGCGCGACCTTCAGACGGGGATGCTCGAACCGGGCCGGGTGGTGCCGCTCATTCGCCGCGAGGTGCCCTTGCGCGATCCGGCCGAGACGCTCGCGGGCTTTCTTGATGCCGAACCGGTGGCCTTCCTGCGCGGTCTTGCGCCGACCGCGCCCGAATATGGCCGGCTGATGCGCGCCCGCGCCGAGCTGCAACGCGCGCTCGACGCCGGTGGCTGGGGGCCGCGCGTTCCGGGCGGCAAGATCGTGGCGGGCGACAGCGGCCCGGCGGTGGTGGCGCTGCGCGACCGGCTCGTCGCCATGGGGCTGCTCGAGCCGGTCTCGGTGGCGGTCATGGATCCAGGCATGGTCGTGGCGGTGCGCGAATTCCAGCGCCGCCACGGTCTCGCGGTCGACGGCGTCGTCGGACCGGGCACGCTGGCCGAGCTGAACCGCTCGGTCGAGGAACGGCTGCAATCCGTGCTCGTCGCGATGGAGCGCGAGCGCTGGACCAACATGGACCGCGGCGAACGGCATGTTCTCGTCAACCTCACCGATTACAGCGCCACCATCATCGATGACGAGCGCGAGACCTTTCGCACCCGCTCGGTGATCGGCGCGACCTCGGACGACCGGCAGACGCCCGAATTCTCGGACGTCATGGAACACATGGTCATCAATCCGAGCTGGTACGTGCCGCGCTCGATCGTGGTGAACGAGTACCTCCCGCAGCTCAAGCGCAACCGCAACGCCGCGAGCCAGATCCTGATCACCGACCGGTCGGGGCGCGAGGTGAGCCACGGCGCGATCGACTTCTCCCGCTACGACGCAAGCAGCTTTCCCTATTCGATGCGCCAGCCGCCCTCGAACTCCAACGCGCTGGGGCTGGTGAAATTCATGTTCCCCAACCGCTACAACATCTACCTGCACGACACGCCCGCCAAGTCGCTGTTCGGCCGCGAGACCCGCGCCTTCAGCCATGGCTGCGTGCGGCTCAGCGATCCGTTCGACTTCGCCCATGCGCTGCTGGCCGCGCAGGAGGAGGACCCGGAGGGCTTCTTCCGGTCGCGTCTGGCCACGGGGCGCGAGACGCGGGTGAATCTCGAGACGCCAGTGCCGGTGCATCTGATCTACCGCACCGCCTTCACCGATGCCGAGGGCGGGCTGCAGTTCCGGCGCGATATCTATGGGCGCGACGCGACGATCTGGTCGGCGCTGGAGCGCGAAGGGGTGGCGATCTCGCGCCCCGCAAGCTAGATCGGCCCCGATACAAGGGGAAGCGTGATGGATTACACACTGAGCGATATCGCCAAGGCACTCGGCGCCGAGCTGGTCGGTGACGGCGCGGTGCGCGTGACCGGCGCCGCCGAGCCGGCGCAGGCGGGGCCGATGGATCTCGCGCTCGCCATGTCGCCGCGCTACGCCGAGGCGCTGGGGCAGGGGCGCGCGCGCGCGGCGCTGGTCTGGCCCGAGGCCGACTGGCAGGCGATGGGGCTCGAAGGCGCGGTGATCGCGCCGCGCGGCCGGCTCGCCATGGCCCGTCTCACCCAGCTTCTCGATGCCGCCGATGTCGCGCCCGGCATTCATCCCTCGGCCGTCATCGACCCTTCCGCCGAGATCGGTGCGGATGCTTTCATCGGCCCGCTGGCGGTGATCGGCGCGGGCGCGGTGATCGGCGCGGGCGCGCGGATCATGGCGCAGGCCTCGATCGGGCCGGGCGTGCGGCTGGGCGAGGGGGCGCTGATCCATTCGGGCGCGCGGCTGGGGCGCAATGTCGTCGCCGGCACGCGGCTGATCGTGCAGCCCAACGCCGTGATCGGCGGCGACGGCTTTTCCTTCGTCACCGAGGATGCGAGCCATGTCGAGACCGCGCGCGCCGAGCTGGGGCAGGGCACGGTGTCCGAGGAGAGCGACCCGACCTGGCACCGCATCCACAGCCTCGGTTCGGTGATCCTGGGCGACGACGTGGAGATCGGCGCCTGCGCCACGGTAGATGCGGGCACGATCCGGCCCACGCGGGTCGGCAATGGCTCCAAGATCGATAATCTCGTGCAGGTCGGCCACAACTGCGTGATCGGCGATCACTGCCTGCTGTGCGGCCATGTCGGTCTCGCGGGCTCGGTGACGATCGGCGACCGCTCGGTGCTCGGCGGCAAGGTCGGCGTCTCGGACAACCTGACCATCGGCGCCGACGTGGTGCTCACCGGCGGCTCGATCGTGCTGTCGAACGTGCCGGCAGGGCGGGTGATGATGGGCTATCCCGCGACCAAGATCGACAGCCAGGTCGAAAGCTACAAGGCGCTGCGCCGCCTGCCGCGCATCCTGCGCGACCTGGCGAAGCAGAAGGGCTGAGGCCCGCCTTTACGGTTTCAAACTTGCGTCCGAGCGACTATCTCGGGCGCGGGACATGGATCGGCGAGGGGAAGCTGGACACATGGATTTGCGCGACAAGGTGACCGCCATCATCGCCGAGCAGGCGATGCTGGAGCCGGGCGAGGTGAAGCCCGAGCACAGCCCGGCCGATCTCGGCATCGACAGCCTCGGGCTGGTGGAGAGCATCTTCGCCATAGAAGAGGCCTTCGACATCTCGGTGCCGTTCAATGCCAACGCCCCCGAGGAAAGCGATTTCGACATCTCGTCGGTCGCGGCCATCACGGATGCCGTTGAGCGGCTGGTCCAAGAGCAGCACGCAAGCGCATGAGCGGCGGGCCTCGCCGCGTCGTCATCACCGGCGCGGGCACGATCAACAGCCTCGGCCATGACGTCGGCTCGACCCTTGCGGCGATGCGCGAGGGGCGCTGCGGCATCGGGCCTTTGGAGCTGCGCGACGTGGAGCGCCTGTCGGTGCAGATCGGCGCGCAGGTGAAGGGCTATGACGAGCAGGCGCATTTCAATCGCCAGCAGATCGCCCTCTATGACCGCTTCACCCAGTTCACCCTGCTCGCCGCGCGGCAGGCGATGGCGCAATCGGGCATCTCATTCTCGGATGAGGAGAGCGAGATGTCGGGCGTGGTGCTCGGCACCGCGGGCGGCGGCGTGAACACCTGGGACGAGAATTACCGCAACGTCTACGAGGAGGGGAAGAACCGCGTTCACCCCTTCGTGGTCCCGAAGCTGATGAACAATGCTGCCGCCAGCCATGTCAGCATGGAATACAACCTGCGCGGCCCGAGCTTCACCGTCGCCACCGCCTGCTCCAGCTCGAACCACGCGATGGGGCTGGCCTTCCAGATGATCCGCTCTGGCATGTGCCGCGCCATGCTGACGGGTGGCGCGGAGGCAATGCTCTGCTTTGGCGGGGTGAAGGCGTGGGAGGGCCTGCGGGTCATGTCCAAGGACGCCTGCCGCCCGTTCTCGGCCAATCGCAACGGCATGGTGCAGGGCGAGGGCGCCGCGGTCTTCGTGTTCGAGGAGTACGAGCACGCGCGCGCGCGCGGGGCCGAGATCCTCGCGGAGGTGGCGGGCTTCGGCATGACGTCGGATGCGGCCGATATCGTGATGCCCTCGCGGGAGGGGGGCGAGCGGGCGATGCGCATCGCGATGCGCGATGCGGGGCTCGTGCCCGAGCAGGTGGGCTACATCAACGCCCATGGCACCGGCACGGCGGCCAATGACAAGAGCGAATGCGCCGCGGTGGCGCATGTCTTCGGCGCGGCTGCCGACGACCTGATGATCTCCTCGACCAAGTCGATGCATGGCCATCTGATCGGCGGCACCGGCGCGGTGGAGCTTCTGGCCTGCATCATGGCGCTGCGCGAGGGGGTGATCGCCCCGACCATCGGCTTCGAGCTGCCCGACCCGGAATGCGCGCTCGACGTGGTGCCGAACGTGGCGCGCGAGGCCCGCGTCGAGGCGGTTCTGTCGAACGCCTTTGCCTTTGGCGGGCTCAACGCGGTGCTGGCGCTGCGCGCGGCCTGAGGCGACGCCGGAACAAAGGAAAGGGGCGCGGCCATGTGCGGCCGCGCCCCTGTTTCATGCGGCAAAGGGCTTATTCGACGGCGGCGCTGACCGCATCGAAGCCGGCGGTGAAGCCGGTGAGCGACATCTCGAGCGTCACCTCGCGGTCGGGTGCCGCGGCCGGAACGATGCGCAGCTCGCCCGCGCGGCCCCGCTTGAAGGCGGCCAGCTGCGGGTCGGACAGACCGAAGCGGGCGACGCAACCGGCGGGGTTGCAGAAGCTGAACGGGTAGCGCGCGGTCTCGCCGCCGTCGATCGACAGCGACAGCGCCTCGGTCAGCAGGGTCTCGAGCGGCACCACCACGGTCACGCCGGCGGCGGCCTGCGCCGCATCGCCGAGCGGCAGCAGGCTGACCTCGGCCACCGCGTTGCCCTCGCCATCCTCGAGCAGCTGGTAGAGCTGGCAGGGATCGGTCTCGCCCTCGGGCGCGCGCATGCAGCGCAGCGCCCAATCATCGTGGGTTTCGGCGATATAGGGCTGGCCCGGGCGCTCGGCGGCATCAGGGGTCTCGGCGGGGGCGGGGGCGGTATCCGTCGGAGCCTCGGCCGCGGAGTCGGCCGGTGCCTCGGGCGCGGCGGGCTCGGCAGGAGCGGCGGTTTCCGCGGGCTCGTCCGGCGCGGCGGTCTCCTGCGCGGCGAGAGGGGTGGCGAGGGCCAGCAGGGCGGCGCTGGCCAGAAGGGTCAGTCGTGTCGGCATTTGGCATCCCGTTTTTCAGTGTCGGCGCGGATCTATCATGGCCCGCGCAAGCTGTCAGGCGCGAAAGCGCGGGCTGTCGAGACGGAGAAAGGGGGCCGCGTGGCGGCCCCCTTTCCCGTGTCTCCCTGTCGGACTTGGCCGACTAATTGACCGGAAGCTAGGCGAGGGCGGCCCCGACGTCAACCGGTAACCCCCGAAACTGCAAGGATAACCCGCAAAAAAACCGCGCCCGAAGGCGCGGCAAGTCTGACAGGGAGGTCGCCGGGCCCATCGCCCGACAGCCCCATCATGCCATCAAACCCTTTATGGATCCCTGCCGTTTCGCAGCGCGCAGCAAGATTTCGCCCGCTTTGTCGCCAGACCGCCCCGCCGGGCTGGACGATTCACGCCCAAGTAATACGTACGATTCGATACAAAACCATGAGGACTGATCTGCTGACGGAACGGAAACAATCCTGTAACGTTTGTGCCACGGGAGAACAGATAATGACGCATGGGAGGAACCGAATGGCGCCGCTGGCCGAAACGCTCTGGACGCTCGAGAAAAGACATTGGTTCGATGGCGGGGAATTCTATCAGCGCCGCCTCGATTCAGGAGGTGAGTTGGTGATTCCGTATCCGGCCGACATTCAGGATCGCGACGCCGCCTTGCGCGGGTTGCGCCCGGCGCGGCAATGGGAGGCGGTCGAGATGACCGACCAGACCCTGCAGCAGGAGGACGACACCGTCCTTCTGAGCTACTCCATCGTGGCATGGCGCGATTGCTGCTCGACACCGCTGCGCGCCCGCTGCGCCTCGACCTACCTGTCGGATGACGGCACGTGGTACCGTCTGTCGCATGAACGCGACGTGCGCGATGGCGACGAGGCCGGGGAACAGGTCAGGATGCTGCGGCGCAAGCCGCGCCCGGCCTCGCAGCTCGGCGCCGCCTGAAGCCGCAAGTTCAAGGGGAAAAAGGGGCCGGCCTTTCGCGAGAAAGGCCGGCCCCTTGGCCTTGCAGGGCAAGGCCGGTGACAGGGCTTGCGATCAGGCCGCGTCGAGCGGGCGGATCTTCAGCGTCGCGATCCGGTTCTCTTCCTTGGCGATGACCTCGAAGCGGAAGCCGTGGAAGCTGAACACCTGCCCCTCGGTCGGGATCATCTGCGCTTCGTGGATGACGAGGCCCGCGATGGTGTTGGCCTCCTCGTCGGGCAGGTTCCAGTCCTGCCGCCGGTTGAGATCGCGGATCGTCATCGAGCCGTCGATCACATAGGCGCCATCCTCGGTCATCGCGATCGGCTCCTCGCGCTCGGCGTCGAACTCGTCCGAGATCTCGCCGACGATCTCTTCGAGGATGTCCTCGAGCGTGATCAGCCCGCGCAGCGCGCCGTATTCATCGACCACCAGCGCGAAATGCGTGTGCCGCTTGAGAAACTGCCGCATCTGGTCGTCGAGCGTCGTGGTCTCGGGGATGAAATAGGGCGTCATCGCGACATCCATGATGTCGAAGCTTTCCAGCTCCGCCGTGTCGACGGCGCCGTCGCCCATCATCATCCTGTGCATGGCGCGCAGCAGGTCCTTGGCATGGAGGATGCCGACGATGTTCTCGGGCTCGTCGCGGTAGAGCGGCAGCCGGGTATGCGGGCTTTCGAGGCAGAGCGTCAGGATTTCGGTCGCCGGGCGGCCGGCGTCGATCATCGCGATGTTGGAGCGGTGCAGCATCACCTCCTCGACCGTGCGGTCGCCCAGATCGAGCGCGCCGAGGATGCGGTTGCGGTCCTCGCGGTCGACCACGCCCTCCTCGTGGCCGAGGCTGAGCGCGCCGGCGATCTCCTCGCGCACCGCCAGCACGTTGGTGTCGGGGTCGGTGCGCACGCCGACCATCCGCAAGAGCGCCCGCACCAGCACCTGCACCGCCGAGACGACCGGCGCGAAGATCAGGATCACCCAGCCGATGGGCCGCGCGACGGCGCTGGCGAAGGTCTCGGCATTGGTGATGGCATAGGTCTTGGGCAGCACCTCGGCGAAGATCAGCACCAGGAGCGTCATCACCAGAGTCGCCGCGGCAACGCCGCTGTCGCCGAAGACGCGGGTCAGAAGCGCGGTGGCGAGCGAGGTAGCGAGGATGTTGACGACGTTGTTGCCCAGCAGCACCGAGCCGATCAGCCGCTCGTTGTCTTCGGTGACATGCAACGCCTGCTCGGCTCCCTTGGAGCCGCGATCGGCCGCGGCGCGCAGCTTGCCGCGCGAGGCGGCGGTCAGCGCCGTCTCGGAGCCCGAGAAGAAGGCCGAAGCCACCAGAAGAAGGAGGATCGCGATGCTGGTGATCCAGAAGGCGGCGTCGAGGGCGGTTTCCATGGGGTCCTTCGCAAGTTTGGCCCTGCCGAGGTATGGGGCGGGGCGGTGTCGATCAAGCCTTGTCGTCGCGCGTCCCGGCGCGGGCAAGGGGGTGGTGCGCATGCACGAGCGCGCTGAGGCGCTCGCCTTGCACGTGGGTATAGATCTCGGTGGTCGAAAGATCGGCATGGCCGAGCAGCGCCTGGATCGCCCTGAGATCCGCGCCGCCGGCGAGAAGGTGGCTCGCGAAGGCGTGGCGCAGCACATGCGGCGTCACCTGGTCGGGCGCGATGCCGGCGCGCGCGGCCAGCTCCTTGACCATGACGAAGAAGCTCTGGCGGGTCAGGTGGCCGTCCCGCCCGCGCGCGGGAAAGAGAAAGCGCGATTCGGGCTTGCCGGCGGCGGTCTGCGCCGCCTGCATGGCATCGCGCCGGGCCAGCCATGCGGCGGCCGCGACGCGGGCCGGGCGCGACAAGGGCACCATGCGCTCGCGCCCGCCCTTGCCGCGCACCAGCAGCATCTCGGGGTCGCCGCGCAGCGCCGCGACCGGCAGGCTGACCAGCTCCGAGACGCGCAGCCCCGTGGCGTAGAGCAGCTCCATCAGGCAGGTGGCGCGCAACGGGTCGCGCGGATGCTCGCGCGCCGCCGCAAGCAGCGCCTCGACCTCCTCGCGCGAAAGCGTGCCGGGCAGGCGGCGCGCGCGGCCCGGGCCCTTGAGCCGGATCGCCGGGTTGTCCTCGCGCCAGCCCTCCTCGAAGGCGAAGCGGTAGAGCTGCCGGATCGAGGAGAGCCGCCGCGCGCGGGTGGCGCTGGAGAGCCCCTCGGCCTCGCAGGAGACGAGGTAACTCTCGACATCGTTCTGCGTCGCATCGGCGAAATGGCGGTTTCGATAGGCCAGCCACCCCGCAAAGGCGTTCAGGTCGCGCCCATAGGCGAGCAGGGTGTTGCGGGCCGCGTCGAGCTCGGCGGCCTGCGCCTCTAGAAAGGCCGAGATCCAGTGCGGCATCGGCATCGTCGCGGCCTGCGACCGGCTCATGCGGGTCTGTCCAGCAAGAGCACCTGCAACGCGATGCGGCGCGCCACCTCCTCCATCCCGACCGCGCGCAGCGTGGCCAGCCCGTCGGACAGCGCGCCCGTGTCGCCGGCGCGGCCCTGATCGATGAGCAGCGTCGCCCGCAGGATGGCCTCGCCCAGCCGATCCTCCTCGATCATCCGCGCAAGCGCCTCGGGCGGCGCGCGGTCCGAAAAGCCGTCGAGCAGCGCCAGCGCCATCGGCTCTTCGGGCGGCGGGCCGAAGGGCGGCGCGCTCAGCCCGCGCGCCAGCGCCGCCGCAAGGCCCGCATTGTCGATCGGCGCGTCCGGCGCCAAGGCGGCGGCCTCGTAATCGGGGCCGAGCAGCGCCACCTCCAGCGCGATGCCGGCGACCGTGTCGGGCAGCTCCAGCGCGGCGAGATCGGTGGCGTAGTGCTGCGCGAAGGCGGCGCGCAGCCGGGCCGCGCGCATCGCCGTCCACGCCGCGGGCAGGGTCTCGGCCACGGCCCGCCGGTCCTCGGCCCGCAGCGCGGTGTCGAAGGCCTGGACCGCGGCGGCCCGGTCCCAGATGCCGCCCGAGGCGGCGGGGGTGCGCGCGGTATAGATGCCGAACAGGCGCGCGGGCTCGATCGCGCCGTGACGCGCGAGGCGTTCGGCCGCTTCGAGCTGCGCGCGCCAGGCCTTGGTCGGGCGCAGATCGGCATGGCTGAAGGCGCGGGGCAGGCCGGCGGCGGGCATGGTCTCGCCCACCGCCTCGCGCAGCCGGTAGACCAGCGGCGTCACCCGTTCGGGCGCCTCCAGCGGCGGTTCGCCCTCGTAGTAATCGGGGTCGAGGAAACGCGACAGCATCGCGTCCTCGGCATCCGTCACCTCGCCCAGCGCGCGGGCCGAATTGAGCGTCAGCGCCGCCGCCTGCCAATCGCCCTCGCGCGCGAGGCAGAAGATGCGCGCCGGCCAGGTCGGCGCGATGGCGGGCTTGTCGCGCATGGCCCGGCAGGCGGTGTTCTCCGTTCCCGTCAGCAGGGCGATGTCGAACCAGCGGCGAAACCGCTCGGGATCGTCGGGTCCGGCCTCCTGCAGAAGCTCCGCCGCGGGCTCCAGCGCCGCGGTTTCGAGCAGCCGGTCGATCCGGGCCAGAAACAGCTTGCCGCGCGCGTCGGCGCCGGCCGGCGGATCGGCCGCGGCCAGCATGAGCAGGCGCAACAGCCCCTCGACCGCGGGCAGCGTTTCGATCGGCTGCGCCTCGATCAGCGCGATCAGCTTGTCCTGCGCGCTGGCCGACCACAGCCCGCGCGGCAGGCCCGACAGCCGCGGCGCGACAAGGCCCACCGAGTCGGGCGAGGCGGAATCGAGCGGCTGCACCGAGATCCGCGGCGCGGCGGCGCTGTCGGCCACCGGCGCTTCGGGCGGGCCGATATCGGCCACGGGGGGCGGCGTCACCGACCGTGACAGCCAGTCGATCGCCGAGAGCGGTTCTCCGCCGCTCGCCTCGGTCTGGGCCGCGCCGCCGGAGGCCAAGGCCGCCATCGCGCCCGCCGCGAGCAGAAGACGCGACGTCTTGATCACTGGCCGATCTCGAGGGTGACGGGTTTGACCACCTCCGTCGCGGGGGCGGCGAAATCGGCGGGGAACAGCATGGGCCCCACATAGGCATAGGCCAGCACGCCCAGCGCCGCCAGCACCACAAGGATCAGCGCCGCCTTCACCAGCGCCCAGATCAGTCGTCTCAGCATCTTACTCGTTCCCTTGCCCCGGTCCGCGGGCGGACCTGCGCCGCCTCTTTCGAGCGATTCATAACTGGTCTTTCGGCGGATATCACGTCATTCAGGGCGAGAAATTGCCAGCCCCGCCCGGCGGGGCGCGACGGAAGCTCGACGGAGGCGAAAAGGCGCGGATGACGGCGAAGGACGGCGCGAAGGCCATGGGCGGCGGCGGGCTGCTCCGACCCGTGGTGCTGGTGGGCATGATGGGCTCGGGCAAGACCGCGATCGGCCGCGCCCTGTCGACCCGCCTGGGATGCGGTTTCGTGGACAGCGACGCCGCGATCGAGGAGGCCGCGGGCCGCACCATCGCCGAGATCTTCGCGCGCGACGGCGAGGCCTTCTTTCGCGCGCGCGAAAGCGAGGTGCTGTCGCGGCTGCTCGCGGCCGGGCCGCGCGTCATCTCGACCGGCGGCGGCGCCTATCTCGCGCCGCAGAACCGCGCGCTCATCGCGGAGCGCGGCGCGGCGCTCTGGCTCGATGCGGATCTCGATCTTCTGTGGGAGCGCGTCCGCCACAAATCGACCCGGCCTTTGCTGCGCACCGCCGATCCGCGCGCAACGCTGGCGCGGCTGCTCGATGAGCGGCGCGACATCTACGCGCAGGCCGAGCTGCGGCTCACCGCGCAGGCCGGGGATTCGATCGACCGCACCACCGACCGCGTGATCGAGCTTCTCGCCACCCGCCCCGATATACTGGAGACCCGCCGATGACCGCACCACAGACCGCCACCGTCCGGGTCGACCTGCCGGGGCGCGCCTATGACATTCATGTCGGCGCCGGGCTTACGGCGCAGGCCGGGCGGCACATCGCGCCGCTGCTGCGGCGCAGCCGCGTCGCCATCGTGACCGATGAGACGGTGGCGCGGGCGCATCTGGCCACGCTGATCGAGGGGCTGGCCGCCGATGGCATCGAGGCGGTGAGCCTTGCCCTGCCCGAAGGCGAGGCGACCAAGTCTTGGGACGGGCTGGCGCGCGCCACCGAATGGATGATCGAGAACCGGGTCGAGCGCGGCGATCTCGTGGTCGCTTTCGGCGGTGGCGTGATCGGCGATCTCGCGGGCTTTGCCGCCGCGATCATGCGGCGCGGCGTCCGCTTCGTGCAGATCCCGACCACGCTGCTCGCGCAGGTCGACAGCTCGGTCGGCGGCAAGACCGGCATCAACACCGCGCAGGGCAAGAACCTCGCCGGGGCGTTCCACCAGCCCGCGCTCGTGCTCGCCGATATCGCGCTTCTCGACACGCTGCCCGAGCGCGAATTCCTGTCGGGCTATGGCGAGGTGGTGAAATACGGGCTGCTGGGTGATGCCGAATTCTTTGCATGGCTGGAGACCCATGGCCCGCGCCTGCGCGACGGCGACGCAGCGGCGCGGCTCGAAGCGGTGCGCCGCTCCTGCGAGATGAAGGCCGAGATCGTGATGCGCGACGAGACCGAGCAGGGCGACCGGGCGCTGCTCAATCTCGGCCATACCTTCTGCCACGCGCTGGAGGCGGCGACGGGCTATTCGGACCGGCTCAGGCATGGCGAGGGGGTGGCGATCGGCTGCGCGCTTGCCTTCGATCTTTCGGCCCGGCTGGGCCTGTGTTCGCAAGAAGAGCCGAGCCGCCTGCGCGCGCATCTCGCCGAAATGGGCATGCGCGCCGAGCTGCGCGACATTCCGGGCGATCTGCCGGGGCCCGAGTCGCTGCTCGAACTGATGGGGCAGGACAAGAAGGTGAAGGAAGGCGTGCTGCGTTTCGTGCTGGCGCGCGGCATCGGTCACGCATTCGTGACCTCCGATGTGCCGCGCGAGGCCGTGATCGAGGTTCTGCGCGCGAGTGCCGCCGGGTAATCGGCAGAGTGCCGCCGAAAGGCGGGCAGGATTCTGCGCGTGCACGGCGTCGGGGCTGCGCATTTTTGTGCAATCGTATTGAACACTTAACTGCGCCATGTGTTCGTCATGGGCGCACCGGTAAAGCCGGGCGTCTGCCGCGGTCGCTTCCTCCCCGAACTTGGGCGGCCGGGCAATGTACGAACAGGAGCTACAGATGATGACCAAGACCCTCACCTCCGCGCTGGCCCTCGGCCTGCTCTCCGCCCCCGCCTTTGCCGGTGGCCTGGCCATGCCCGTCGCCGACCCGGTGGCCCCGACCGCGCCCGTCGCCGTCGCCCCCGCTCCGGTCGCCGTGAGCGATTGGACCGGTTTCTATGCCGGTGGTCAGCTCGGCTATGGCGAGACCGAAGCCGATGACGACAGCTTCGACGATGACGGCTCGGTCTATGGTGCCCAGCTCGGCTACGACTACGACTTCGGCAAGCTCGTCCTCGGTGGCGAAATCTCCTATGCCGGCGCCGAGATCGAAGACGAGGCCACCGGCAACGAGATCGACGGCATCGCCGCCGCCAAGCTGCGCGCGGGCTATGACGCGGGCGCCTTCCTGCCCTACGTGACCGCGGGCTACGCCAGCGCCTACACCGCCGACGAGATCGACGGTGAGGACCAGTTCGACGGCTATGTCTACGGTGCCGGTGTCGACTACAAGGTCACCGAGAACGTCACCGTCGGTGCCGAAGTGCTCAAGCACGAGTTCGAAGACCTCGGTGACACCGATCTCGACGCGACCACCGCCGCCGCGCGCATCTCCTACCGCTTCTGATCGAACGGCCCGGCCAACCGCCGGGCCGCTCGAAGAACCGCACGAGGAAAAAGGGGGCCGGTCACGGCCCCCTTTTTTCCGCCAGCTCGCCCGCCAGCGCGAGCAGCCGGGCCAGCGCCGCCTCGAGCCGCGCGTCCTCGACCGTCAGCGCCACCCTCACATGCCCCCGCGCCGCCTGGCCGAAGCTTTCGCCGGGCATGACGGCGATCCGCTCGCGCTCCAGCAGCGCCTCGGCAAAGGCTTCGCCCGACAGCCCCGTCGCGCGGATGTCGAGCAGCGCATACATCGCGCCCTGCATCGGCACGGCGCGCACCACCTCCTGCGCCGCGACAAGCCGCCGCGCGATCTCGCGCCTGCGCCGGAAGGGGGCGGCGATCTCGGCCTCGAAGACAGGCCCGAGCCGCAACGCGTGCAGCGCCGCATCCTGTATGAAACCCGGAAGGCCATAGGTCATGTTGGTGGCGAGATCCTCGAGCGCCACGATCGCCTCCGCCGGGCCGATGATCCAGCCGACGCGGCTGCCGGTCATGGCATGGCCCTTGGACATCGAGCCCACGACCAAGCTGCGTTGGGCGAGGCCGGGCAGGGCGCGCGGGCTCAGATGCGCGCCTTCCCAGACCTGCCCCTCATAGACCTCGTCGGAAATCAGCCACAGGTCGCGCCGCTCGCAGACCGCGCCGATCCGCTCCAGCGCCGCGCGGTCATAGACCGCGCCCGTGGGGTTGTTGGGGCTGTTGATCAGCAAGGAGCGCACCGGGCCGCCCGCCGCGTCGATCGCCGCCTCGATATCCCCGGCTTGCGGCACGAAGCCGTGCTCGGGCCGCGCCGCCACCGCGATCGCCCTTGCGCCGGCCGCGCGCAGCGTGCCGGGATAGGTCGCGTAATAGGGATCGACATAGAGCGCGGCGTCGCCCGGCTCGCAGGCCGCCATATGGGCCATGAACAGCCCGGCCTGACCGCCGGGCACCACCAGCACGTTCTCGGGCGTGGTGGCGACACCGCTTTGCGCGGCCACGCGGTGGGCGATCTCGGCCCGCAGCGCATCGGTCCCGGCCACGGCGGCGTATCCGGTATGGCCGCCGCGCGCGGCGCGGTCCATCGCGTCGAGAATGCGCGGGTCGGTGCGGATGTCGTGCTCGCCGATGGTCAGCTCGACCACGGGCACGCCGGAGGCGATCATCCGGCGCGCCTTGCGAAACAGGTCCCACCCGTCCGAGCCGCCGTCATTGATGCGCGTGATGCGATGCGAAAGTTCCATGGCATGCAAAAGGGCGCGCCCGCGCGCGGCTGTCAACGCCCGAGACGCTGGACGCGGGGGGATGCGGCTGCTAGATCGCATCCCATGACGAGCACGAGCATCATTATCGGCTGCATCATTTCCTGCTGACTTGCGTCACGCGGGCCGCTCTCACGTTTTCCAGATGGAACACAGGATCAGCCCGCCGGCGTCACCGCCTGCGAGGCCCACATGACGACGATCCGCCTGCACGACACCAAGACCCGCCGCAAGGTGGAGTTCGCGCCGATCGACCCCAAGGACGTCCGGCTCTATGTCTGCGGGCCGACGGTCTATGACCGGGCGCATCTGGGCAATGCCCGCCCCGTGCTGGTCTTCGACCTGCTCTACCGGCTGCTGCGCGAGGTTTACGGGCCCGATCACGTCACCTATGCGCGCAACTTCACCGACGTCGATGACAAGATCAACGCCCGCGCGGCCCAGACCGGCCGCCCGATCCGCGAGATCACCGACGAGACGATCCTGTGGTACCATCAGGACATGGACGCGCTTGGCGCGCTGCGCCCCGATCACGAGCCGCGCGCCACCGATTACGTGGGCCAGATGGTCGCGATGATCGAGCGGCTGGCGCTGGCGGGCCATGCCTATGCCGCCGAAGGCCACGTGATGTTCTCTGTCGCGAGCTACGAGCAATACGGCGCGCTCTCGGGCCGCGATGTCGAGGACATGATCGCCGGCGCCCGGGTCGAGGTCGCGCCCTACAAGCGCGACCCGATGGATTTCGTGCTGTGGAAGCCCTCGGGCGAGGGCGAGCCCGGCTGGGACGGCCCGGTGATCGAGGGCGAGAGCGTGGGCCATGGCCGCCCCGGCTGGCACATCGAATGCTCTGCCATGTCCTATCAGCTCTTCGGGGCGAGCTTCGACATCCATGGCGGCGGCATCGATCTGCAATTCCCGCACCACGAGAACGAGATCGCGCAAAGCGCCTGCGCCCACCCGGAGGGCGATTTCGCCAATATCTGGATGCACAACGAGATGCTGCAGGTCGAGGGCCGGAAGATGTCCAAGTCGCTGGGCAACTTCTTCACCGTGCGCGACCTGCTGGAGCGCGGCGTGCCTGGCGAAGTGATCCGCCTCGTCATGCTCGGCACGCATTACCGCAAGCCGATGGACTGGACCGAGGAGAAGCGGGCCGAGGCCGAGGCGACATTGCGTCGTTGGTATAGGATTGCTGCTACGGCACAGAATGGTGGAAATGTGTACGTAGGCGTTCTGAACGCTCTCGGTGACGATTTAAACTCCGCAGGCGCTATCGCAGAAATTCATCAACTGGCATTGGCTGAAGATGCATCCACCCTCCGGGCCAGTTTGCAATTCATGGGCTTCATGGAAGACCGCATACCCGCTTGGGCCACGACACCGGAGGTCGATTTGTCCAGTTGGGTGTCCAAGGTTACGACTGCGCGTTCGAAAGCCATGGAAAATAAGGATTTCGCCGAAGTAGATCGGCTGAAAGCTGTGCTCAAGGAAGCTGGCGTCGAGGTTCGAATGTCGAAGGCGGGTGTAGAGCTTGTGCCCGGCCCCGGCTTCGACGCGGCCAAGCTGGAGGGGCAGGCATGACCGACAGGCTCTATCTCTACGACACCACGCTGCGCGACGGGCAGCAGACCCAAGGGGTCCAGTTCTCCACCCGCGAGAAGATCCAGATCGCCGAGGCGCTCGACGCGCTCGGCGTCGATCACATCGAGGGCGGCTGGCCCGGCGCCAACCCGACCGACAGCGAGTTCTTCGAGAGCCGCCCCGAGACGCGCGCCACCATCACCGCCTTCGGCATGACCAAGCGGGCCGGGCGCTCGGCGGAGAACGACGACGTGCTGGCCGCGGTGCTCAACGCCGACACCCGCTCGGTCTGCATCGTCGGCAAGACGCATGATTTCCACGTCACCACGGCGCTGGGCATCACGCTCGAGGAAAACCTCGCCAATATCCGCGACTCCATCGCCCATATCGTGGCGCAGGGGCGCGAGGCGCTGTTCGATGCCGAGCATTTCTTCGACGGCTGGAAGGCCAACCCCGATTACACCCTCTCGGCCATCCGCGCCGCCTATGACGCCGGCGCGCGCTGGATCGTGCTGTGCGACACCAATGGCGGCACCATGCCCGACGAGGTCGCGGCCATCACCCGCGCGGTGGTCGAGGCGGGCATCCCGGGTGACCGGCTCGGCATCCACTGCCATGACGACACGGGCCAGGCCGTGGCCTGCTCGCTCGCCGCCGTGGAGGCGGGCGCGCGGCAGATCCAGGGCACGCTGAACGGGCTGGGCGAGCGCTGCGGCAACGCCAACCTCACCACGCTGATCCCGACGCTGCTGCTGAAAGAGCCCTATGTGTCGACGCTGCACACCGGCGTGACCTTCGAGGCGCTCCGCGGGTTGCGTCATGCGTCGCGGCTTCTGGACGACATCCTCAACCGCGTGCCTTCGAAACAGGCCCCCTATGTCGGCGCCTCGGCCTTCGCGCACAAGGCCGGGCTGCATGCCAGCGCCATCGCCAAGGACCCCTCGACCTACGAACACATCGAGCCTTCGCTGGTCGGCAACAGCCGCATCGTGCCGATGTCGAACCAGGCCGGGCAATCGAACCTGCGCGAGCGATTGCTGCGCGCGGGCATCAAGGTCGAAAAGGGCGACCCGGCGCTGGCGCGCATCCTCGACCGGATCAAGGACCAGGAATCGCGCGGCTATTCCTACGACACGGCGCAGGCGAGCTTCGAGCTTCTCGCGCTCGACGAGCTGGGCCGCCTGCCGGACTTCTTCGAAGTGAAGCGCTACCGTGTCACCGTCGAGCGCCGCCGCAACAAGCGCGGGCGCATGGTGTCGCTCTCCGAAGCGGTCGTCGTGGTGAAGATCGGCGGCGAAAAGGTGATGAGCGTCTCCGAAAGCGCGGGACCCGACGGCTCGGACCGCGGCCCGGTCAACGCGCTCAGCCGCGCGCTGGGCAAGGATCTCGGCCCCTACCAGTCGATCATCGACGACGTGCATCTCGTGGACTTCAAGGTGCGCATCACCGATGGCGGCACCGACGCCGTCACCCGAGTCATCATCGACAGCGAGGACGGGCAGGGCAACCGCTGGTCCACCGTCGGCGTTTCGGCCAACATCGTCGATGCGAGCTTCGACGCATTGGTCGACGCCATCCGCTGGAAGCTGGTGCGCGACAATGCCGAGCCGGTCGCGCGGGTCTGAGGCCGGGTTTGCGTATTTTCGGAAAGATGAACGGGGGGCGCGCATGAGCATCGAAGCCTGTGCCGGGCTGGTCGAGCGCGGCGATCCCGACCGCTTTCGCGCGGCGATGGCGGCCCCCGTGGCTGCGCGCGAAAAGCTGTTTCCGCTCTATGCCTTCAATCTCGAAGTGGCGCGCGCGCCCTTCGTGACCAAGGAGGCCATGATCGCGGAGATGCGCCTGCAATGGTGGCGCGACGTGATCGAGGAGATCGTCTCAGGTGCGCCCGCGCGCGCGCATGAGGTGGCGGCACCGCTGAGCCGGGTCGTGCGCGAAGCGGAGCTGCCCGAGGCCGCGCTCGACGCGCTGGTCGCCGCGCGGCGTTGGGACATCTATGCCGATCCCTTCGCGGATCAGGCCGCGCTCGACGCGCATCTCGACGCGACGGCGGGCGGGCTGATGTGGCTTTCGGCCAAGGCGCTGGGCGCGAGTGACGACGAGGAGGCCGCGATCCGGCGGGCCGGGTTCGGGCATGGCGTGGCGCTGTGGCTCATGGCGATCCCCGGCTTCGAGGAGCGGGGCAAGCGGCCCTTGGTCGACGGGCGGCCCGAGGCGGTGCGCGAACTGGCCCGGCGCGGCCTCGCGGCGCTGCGCGAGGCGCGAAAGGCCCGGATCTCGAAGCAGGCCGTGCCCGCCCTGCGCGCGGGCTGGCAGGCCGAAGGGGTGCTGAAGCGCGCGATCGCCGATCCGCGCCGCGTGGCCGAAGGGGCGCTTGGCGCCGGTCCCGCGGGCGCGAGCGGCAGCCTCGCGCTCAAGGCGCTCACGGGGCGCTGGTAACCCGCGCCCGGCGCAGCCGAAGCCAGACCAGCGCGCCGCCCGCCAGCGCCAGCGCCGGGAACATCGCCGCGTTGACCGAGAACCAGCCCTGCGCGGGCAAACCGCCCGAGCAGTTCATCAACCCGCCCGAGGCGAGCGAGGCCAGCGTCACGAAGCCGAACACCACCGTGTCGTTGAGCCCCTGAACCACGCCGCGCTCGTCGGGGCGATGCTCTGCCGTCAGCATCGCGGTGGCGCCGATGAAGCCGAAATTCCAGCCAAGGCCCAGCAGGATCAGGTCGCCATAAAACAGCGGCAGCGCCGTGCCCATGAGACCGGTCAGACCCGCAAGGCCAAGGCAGGCCAGCCCCGCGCCGACCACCTTCGGCGCGCCGAACCGCGCGATCAGGTGGCCGGTGAAGAAGGACGGCACGAACATCGCCAGCACATGGGCCGAGACGATGTCATTGGCGTGATCGCGCCCATGCCCCATGCCGACCACCGCCAGCGGGGTCGAGGTCATCACGAGGTTCATCAGCCCGTAGGCCACCATGGCGCACAGGATCGCCACCAGGATGCCCGGCTCGCGCAGCAGCGCGCGGCGCGACCGCGCGGGCCGCGGCGCGACCTGCGGATCGGCCCGCGTGCCCGCGGGCAGGTCGAGCCCGAGAAACAGGAACAGCCCCCCGAGATTGAGCGCCATAACCGCGAGGTAGCTGCCGAGAAACGGCACGGCAAAGGCATCGAGCACCGCCTTGTTGAGCTGCGGCCCGATGATCGCCGCGCCAAGACCGCCCGCCATCACCCAGGAAATCGCCTTGGGGCGGAAGCTGTCCGAAGCGCTGTCGGCAGCGGCGAAGCGATAGAAGCCCTGCGCCGACATGTAGATGCCGGTCACGTAGGAGCCCGCCAGCACCAGCGCGAAAGACCCCATGACAAGGCCCAGCGCCGCCAGCGCCGCCCCGAGCGCCCCCGCCAGGCCGCCGATCACGAAGCCAAAGCGCCGTCCGCGCCGCTGCATCAGCGGCGACAGCCATGGCGCGGTGGTCATGGAGCCGAACACGATGAGCGAGATCGGCAGCGTCGCAAGGCAGGCATTGGGCGACAACTCCGCCCCGACCAGACCGCCGATCACGAAGAGGATCGGCATCTGCGCACCCAGGATCGCTTGAGCCGCGACCAGAAAGGCGGTGTTGCGCTTCGCGCGGTGATCGTCGGAGATAAGTGCTGATGTCATGCTTTACCGGTAGCGCCCATTGGCGCGCCTGTCACGCCCGATCGATCAGATGCGCGAAGGAGCCGAAGACTCGGCCTTCGCGAAGCCCCATCGGCGGCAGTTCCATGCCCTCGGCATCGCGCGCTTCGAACAGCGCATCGCCTTCGGCCGATACCGTTGTGGCGTAGTGAAACTCATGCGCCGCCCACGCGCCCGCGAAAGGCCCCTGCGCCGTCTTTACCTGCCGATAGCCCAAGTGCAGTTTCCGCGTTGCAAAGGAGGTGGAGAGGCGCAGCAGCCCGGCCATGCGATGCGGCCTGCCTTCGGCATCGGTCAGGCATTCGCCCAAGACCATGTAGCCGCCGCATTCTCCATATATATCATTTGCTTCAGGTGCGTTTCGCAGGCTTTGCATGAAGGTATCGGCTGCCGCCAGCCGCCCTGCATGAAGCTCAGGGTATCCGCCCGGCAGCAGCACGAGATCGGCCTTCGGGACGGCCTCGTCGGCCAATGGCGAAAATGGCAGGATCTCGGCGCCGCGGCTGCGCCAATCGGCCAGGAGATGCGGATAGGCGAAGGCGAAGGCGCGGTCCTGCGCCAGGGCGATCCGCTGCGCCGGGGGGGACAGACGCGGCCCCTCGCAAGAGGGCATGGCCGCAGCGGTCGAGGCCAGCGCCGCCAGCCCGTCGAGGTCGAGATGCCCCTCCACGAGATCGGCGGCACAGTCGAGAAAGGCATCGAGATCGGGGCGCTCATGCGCCTGCACCAGCCCCAGATGCCGCGAAGGATGCGCCAGCTGCGCATCGCGCGGCACGGCGCCAAGCACCTTCACGCCGATGCCCGACAGGGCGCGCCGCAGCATCGCCTCGTGCCGGGGCGAGCCGACGCGGTTGAGGATCACGCCACCGATGCTCACCGCCGGATCGAACCCGGCAAAACCCGCGACCAGCGGCGCCACGGACTGCGCCATGCGCGCCGCATCGATCACGAGCACCACCGGCAGGCCGAGCATCCGCGCCAGATCGGCGCTTGCGCCGCGCCCCTCGGGCGGCGCGCCGTCGAACAGGCCCATGGCCCCCTCGACCACCAATGTGTCAGAGCCACCCGCCAGCGCGACGATCCGGTCAGGGCCCATGGCCCAGGCGTCGAGGTTGAAGCAGGGCGCGCCGCAGGCGGCCTCGTGAAAGCGCGGATCGATGTAGTCGGGGCCCGATTTCGCGCCCCTGACCGCCACCCCGCGCCGCGCCCATGCGCGCAAGAGCCCGAGCGTCACCGTCGTCTTGCCCGAGCCCGAGGAGGGGGCGGCGATCAGCAGGCCGGGCATCAGCCCTGCTCGGCGGGCCGTCCGCGTCCCAGCGGGTCGAGATCGCGCGGGGGCTCGCCCGCGAGTTGCCCCTGCCAGTCGAGCACCTGCCGCATCAAGGCCGCGCGGCCGATGCAGATGATCGCGGGCGGCTCGAGCCGGCTCGCGGCGATGTCCTCGGCCATCCGGTCGAGCCGGGTTTCCAGCACCTGCTGCGTGGGCGTCGTCGCGCCCGCCACCACGGCCACCGGCTCCGCCCCGGGCCGACCCGCGGCCAGCAGCGCCTTGGCGATGGCGGCGGCGTGCTTCATCCCCATGTAGATCACGATCACCTGGCTGCCGCGCGAGATCGCGGCCCAATCGAGCGAGGCGGGCGTCTCGCCCGACTGGTCGTGGCCGGTGACGAAGGTCACCGACTGGTTCACGTCGCGATGCGTCACGGGGATGCCCGCATAGGCCAGCCCGCCGATCCCGGCGCTGATGCCGGGGATGATCCGCACCCGCACCCCATGCTGCACCAGCGTCTGCGCCTCCTCGCCGCCGCGCCCGAAGACGAAGGGATCGCCGCCCTTGAGCCGCAGCACGCGCCGCCCGGCGCGGGCGAGATCCACGAGCCTGAGCGAGATGTCGCGCTGCTTGGCCGAAGGCTTGCCGCCGCGCTTGCCGGCATAGATCTTCTCGGCCTCGGGCGCCCAGTCGAGTATGCGCTCGTCGACCAGCGCGTCATAGACGATCACGTCGGCCTGCCTGAGCGCGTTGAGCGCGTGCAGCGTGAGCAGGCCCGGATCGCCGGGCCCCGCGCCGCACAGCCAGACCCAGCCGGGTTCGAGAGCGGGCCAATGATGGGCGGGAAGGGAGATCGAGTCGGTCATGGCCTCGTTATTGCCGCGCGCCGGGCGCGAGGAAACCCCGGATGCGCTTTCCACCCGCGCACAGCGCGCCTAATGTCGCCCCATGAGCAATTCCGCCCCCCTTCGCCGCGGCTGGACCACCGGCGCCTGCGCCGCCGCCGCGACGCGGGCGGCGCTTCTGCGGCTGTGGGGGGGCGACTGGCCAAGCGAGGTCTCGATCACCCTGCCGCGCGGTGAGACGCCGGTCTTCGCGGTAACCCATCGCGACGAAGGACCGGGCTGGGCCGAGGCGGGGATCGTCAAGGATGCGGGCGACGACCCGGACGTGACGCATGGCGCGCTGATCGTGGCGCGAGTGCGGGCGGGCGCGGGCGGCGTGACCTTTCGCGCGGGCGAGGGCGTGGGCATGGTGACCAAACCCGGCCTGCCGATCCCGGCGGGCGAGCCCGCGATCAACCCGGTGCCGCGCGCCATGATGGAGGAGGTGGTGGCCGAGATCGCCGCCGATCTCGCCCGCGCGCCGGATGTGGAGATCACCATCTCCGTGCCAGGCGGCGCGGCGCTGGCGGGAAAGACATGGAACCCCCGGCTGGGGATAACGGGAGGCATCTCCATCCTCGGCACCACCGGCATCGTGCGCCCCTTTTCCTGCGCCGCCTGGATCGCCTCGATCCATCGCGGCGTCGACGTGGCGCGCGCAGCGGGGCTGGGCCATGTCGCGGGCTGCACCGGGGCGACGTCGGAGAGGGTTGTGCAGGGGCTCTACGGCCTGCCCGATCACGCGATGCTCGACATGGGCGATTTCGCGGGCGGGATGCTGAAATACCTCGCCAAGCACCCGGTGCCGCGCGTCACCATCGGCGGCGGCATCGGCAAGATCACCAAGCTGGCGCAGGGCGCGGTGGATCTGCATTCGGCGCGCTCACAGATCGATTTCGAGGCATTGGCCGATCTCGCGGGCCTGCCCGGCATCGCAGGGGCCAACACGGCGCTGGAAGCGTCCCGCATGGCCCCCGATCTGGGGCAGCGCGTGGCCCGAGCGGCGCTGGCGCGGCTGGCTGAACGCTTCGGCACGGCGCAGGATGGCAGCCCCATCGCTTTCGACGTGGTGGTGATTGACCGGGCGGGCGCGATACTGGGGCGCGCCTCGTGACGGTGCTGGTGCTCGCCGGCACGCGCGAGGGGCGCGAGATCGCCGCCGGTCTGGCGGCGCGCGCCATCCCGGTGCTGGCCTCGCTCGCCGGGCGCACGCGGCGGCCGCTGGAGGCAGGCGTGCCGCTGCACACGGGCGGCTTCGGCGGCGCGCAAGGGTTCCGCGAGACAGTGGCGGCGCAGGGCATCGAGGCGGTGATCGACGCCACGCATCCCTTTGCGGAGGCCATCACGGAGCGCACCGCCCGGATCTGCGCCGAGGACGGCCTGCCGCATGTGATCCTCCGCCGCCGCGGCTGGCAGCCCGGCCCGGGGGATGATTGGACGCGGATCGCGCGCGAGGCCGATCTCGCGGATCACGTGCCGCGCGGCGCTACCGTGTTCCTGGCCACGGGACCGCAGCGGCTCGAGGCCTTCACCGGGCTGGAGGGCCGCCGCGTGCTGTGCCGCCGGATCGATCCGGCGCCGGGGCCGTTTCCCCATGAGAACGGCGATTGGGTCGTCTCGCGCCCGCCCTTTTCGGTGGATGACGAAACGGCGCTGTTCTCGCTTCTGGGCGTCGACGTGCTGGCGACCAAGGATTCGGGTGGTGAGGACGGGCGCGCCAAGCTCGACGCGGCGCGCGCGCTGGGGCTGAAGGTCGTGCTGCTCGACCGGCCGCCGCTGCCCGAAGGCGCGCGCATGGTCGAAACGGTGGAGGCGGCATTGAACTGGGCGGAGAATTTGTGAGCGAACGCATCATCACCCATGAGGACCACGTCGCCGAAGGCGCGGCGTGGCTGGCACAGAACACCGACCATTTCGCGCGGCTGCTGGAGATCACCGGCCCGCTGCCGCTGCGCCGCACGCCCGACGGCTTCGGCCAGCTTTGCTCGGCCATCGTCAGCCAGCAGGTCTCCACCGCCTCGGCCCGCGCGATCCGCGGGCGGCTGGAGGCGGCCGACCTGATGCGCGCCGAAACCATCGCAAGCGCCGATGACGAGGCCTTGCGCGCCTGCGGGCTCAGCCGTCAGAAGATGCGCTACCTGCGCGCGCTCGCGGCCTCCGGCATCGATTTCGAGCGCCTGCGCGACGCCCCCACCGACGAGGTCGTCTCGACCCTGACCGCCGTGACCGGCATCGGCGTCTGGACGGCCGAGATATACGCCATGTTCGCGCTGGGCCGGGCGGATGTCTTCGCCCCCGGTGATCTGGCCTTGCAGGAAGGGGCGCGGCATCTGCTGGGGCTGGAGGAGCGGCCCAAGGAGCGGGCCTTGCGCGAGATCGCGCGGCAATGGTCGCCCTGGCGCGCGGTTGCGGCACGCGGCTTGTGGGAATACTACCACCACGTGAAGGGCAGGGAAGGAATCCTATGACGCGCGCATTGCAATCGGGCCGGGTGGAGCCGCAGAGCGGCGAGTTGCGCTCGGCGGTGATCTTCCTGCATGGCTATGGCGCCAATGGTGCCGATCTGCTGAGCCTCGCCGAGCCCTTGGCCGAGCACATGCCCGACACGCTGTTTCTCGCCCCCGACGCGCCCGAGGCCTGCATCGGCGCGCCGATGGGCTTTCAGTGGTTTCCGATTCCCTGGATCGACGGGTCGAGCGAGGAGGAGAGCCGTCAGGGGCTCCAGCGCGCCGCCGACGATCTCAACGCCTTTCTCGACGGCGTCATGGTCGACGAGGACCTGCTGCCCGAGCAGGTGATGGTGGTGGGCTTTTCCCAAGGCACGATGATGGCGCTGCACGTGCTGCCGCGCCGCGAGGACCCGGTCGCGGGGCTCGTGGCCTTTTCGGGGCGGCTTTTGGAGCCCGAGCTTCTGGCCGACGAGGTGCAGAACCGCCTGCCGATCCTGCTGGTGCATGGCGACATGGACGAGGTGGTGCCGCCGCAATCGCTCCCCGAGGCGGCGCAGGCGCTGCAGGAGGCGGGCTGGACCGATCTTTATGCCCATGTGATGAAGGGCACCGCGCATGGCATCGCACCCGACGGGCTCGAAGTGGCGCTGGCCTTCATGCGCGAGCGCCTCGGCATCACCCGCTGAGCGCACCGCCCGCCGCAGCCGTCATCCCGGTGTCATCCGCCGCTGTCATCTTCGACGTGGCGGGGACACGACCTTGGCACTTGCCAGCTTCTCGCCGCCAGATATAGTCGATGTACGGCAGGAGCGGGGCTCCCGCTCTGGTCGTCCGGATAGGGCTGCGAGAGCGAGGACGGACTCAACAATGCAAGGCGACTTCAGAACCGAATTCGTACGCGATCCGGTGGGGCTCAGGCAGCATCCCGCGCTGGTGCTCAACGCCGATTACCGCCCCTTGTCCTATTATCCGCTGTCGCTCTGGCCCTGGCAGGAGGCGGTGAAGGCGGTGTTTCTCGACCGGGTCGACATCGTCGCCGAATACGAGGCGGAGGTGCATTCGCCCTCCACGGTGATCCGAATACCCTCGGTGGTGGTTCTCAGAGATTATGTAAGACCTCAGAAGCGCGTGGCTTTCACGCGCTTCAATCTTTTTCTGAGGGATGGTTTCCGCTGCCAGTATTGCGGCTCGAAGGGCGATCTGACCTTCGACCACGTGATCCCGCGCGCCCGTGGCGGGGTGACGAGCTGGGAGAATGTCGTCGCGGCTTGCGCACCGTGCAATCTGCGCAAAGGCTCCAAGAGCCTGCGCCGCTCGGGGCTGAGCCTGCGCCGCGCGCCGCGCCGCCCCGGCGCCGAAGAATTGCGCGACCGCGGGCGCAGCTTTCCGCCCAACCACCTGCATGACAGCTGGGTCGATTTCCTCTATTGGGACGCCGAACTCGAAGCCTGATCGCGCGTTGGTTGCGCGGCCTCGGGGATCGGGTTGCGGCTCGGCTGGCGATGCCTAGACTGCGGCGAAACACGTCGTTATGAGGGCGGCGTTAGCGCTAACTGGCGGCTTTTGGGGCCGCCCAGACGGAGACAGCCATGGTATCGCGCGTCATTCCGGTCGACAATTTCGACCTCGTCATCTTCGGCGGTACCGGCGATCTTGCGCGACGCAAGATCCTGCCGGGCCTGTTCCGCCGCTTCCGCTCGGGCCAGCTGCCCGCCGAGGCCCGCGTCATCGGCGCCGCGCGCTCGGAGATGGACGATGCGGGCTACCGGCAGATGATCCGCGAGGCGATCGCCGAGTTCGGCTCCGAGGAAAAGGAGGATGCCGACGGCATCGACGCCTTCCTCGAACGGCTGCATTACGTCGCCATCGACGCCATGGGCGAGGGCGGCTGGAAGCAGCTGCGCGACCTGATGCGCGACGGCGTCGTGCGCGCCTTCTACTTCTCGGTCGCGCCCTCGCTCTTCGGCGCGCTGGCCGAGCGGCTGCACGAGCATCGCATCGCCGACGGCGAAAGCCGGATCGTGGTGGAAAAGCCCTTCGGCCGCGACCTTGCCTCCGCCAAGGCGCTCAACGCGACGCTGGCCGAGCATTTCGACGAGAGCCAGATCTACCGGATCGATCATTACCTCGGCAAGGAAACGGTCCAGAACCTGATGGCCACCCGCTTCGGCAACGTGCTGTTCGAGCCGCTGTGGAATTCGCATTACATCGATCACATCCAGATCACCGTGGCCGAGACCGTCGGTGTCACCGGGCGCGGCAGCTACTACGACAAGTCGGGCGCGATGCGCGACATGGTGCAGAACCACCTGATGCAGCTTTTGTGCCTGATCGCGATGGAGCCGCCCTCGACCTATGACGCCGACACGGTGCGCGACGAGAAGCTCAAGGTGATCCGCGCGTTGCAGCCGGTGGAGCCGCACCAGGTCGTGCGCGGGCAATACGAGGCCTCGCAGGACGGGCCGAGCTACCGCGAGGATGCCGAGAATCCGCGCAGCTTCACCGAGAGCTTTCTCGCGCTCAAATGCCACATCGCCAATTGGCGCTGGGCCAAGGTGCCGTTCTACATCCGCACCGGCAAGCGCATGAAGGCGCGCTCTTCCGAGATCGCGGTGGTGTTCAAGGATCTCGGCCATTCGATCTTCGAGGGCGACACCGCCCGGCACCGCAACATCCTGTCGATCCAGCTGCAGCCGAACGAGGGGATGGATCTGCAGGTGACGATAAAGGAGCCGGGGCCGGGGGGCATGCGGCTCGTGGATGTGCCGCTCGACATGACCTTTGCCGATGCGCTCGGCCCCGACCAGGAGGCGCCCGACGCCTATGAGCGGCTGATCATGGACGTGATCCGCGGCAACCAGACGCTGTTCATGCGCGGCGACGAGGTCGAGGCGGCCTGGGCCTGGACCGACCCGATCATCGAGGGCTGGGAGGCGCGCAACGACGTGCCCAAGCTCTACGAGGCCGGAACCGCGGGGCCGGAGGATGCGATGATGCTGATGCACCGCGACGGGCGGCGCTGGCGCGAGATCAAGGGCTGAGATCGCGCCCGCCCCCCGCGGCGCGACCGGAACACGAAACCGAAAGGAACCGACGGCATGGAATTCGTCGAATACGCCGACTCCGAGATGATGATGATCGATCTCGCCGACCGGCTGGCGAGCGAGCTGCGCGCGGCGATCGCCGCGGATGGCCGCGCCAGCCTCGCGGTGCCCGGCGGCACCACGCCGGGGCCGGTCTTCGACACGCTCTCGGCCATCTCGCTCGACTGGGACAAGGTGCATGTGATGCTCACCGACGAGCGCTGGGTGCCCGAAAGCTCCGAGCGTTCGAACACCGGCCTGCTCAAGCGGCGGCTGTTCACCGGCGAGGCGGCGCGTGCGCATTACCTGCCGCTCTATGCCGAGGCCGAGTGCCCCGAGGAGAAGCTCGACGAGTTGCAGGCGCAACTCGCGCCGCATCTGCCGCTATCGGTGGTGCTTTTGGGCATGGGCGCGGACATGCACACCGCCTCGATCTTTCCGGGCGCCGATCGCCTCGATGCGGCGCTCAACGGCGACGAAACGCTGGTGGCCATGCGCGCGCCGGGCGCGCCCGAGCCGCGCATCACCCTGTCGGCCAAGGTGCTTCAGGATTCGATGCGCCGTCATATCGTCATCATCGGCGCCGAAAAGCGCGCCGCATTGGAAAAGGCCCAGAGCCTGAGCCCCGAGGAGGCGCCTGTGGCGGCGGTTCTCAAGGGGGCGACGGTGCATTGGGCGGAGAGCTGAGACATGTGGGATGATCTGAAGAGCCGGGCCGATTCCGTGGCCGAGCGCCGCATCGAGACGCTGTTCGAGGATGCCGGCCGCGCGCGCGATTTCTCGGTCAGCGCGCTGGGCATGCTGTTCGACTATGCCAAGACCAATATCGACGCGCCGACGCGCGACGCGCTGATCGCGCTGCTCGACAAGGCCGATGTGGCAGGCCGCCGGGAGGCGATGTTCTCCGGCGCGCCGATCAACGAGACCGAGGGCCGCGCCGTGCTGCACACCGCGCTGCGCAATCTCGATGGCGGGGCGGTGACGGTCGAGAGGCAGGATGTCATGCCCGGCGTGCTCGACACGCTGGGGCGCATGGAAGATTTCGCCCGCAAGGTGCGCTCGGGCGCATTCACCGGGCAGGGCGGCGCGATCACCGATGTGGTCAATATCGGCATCGGCGGCTCCGATCTCGGCCCGGCCATGGCCGCGACGGCGCTTGCCCCCTATCACGACGGGCCGCGCTGCCATTTCGTCTCCAACGTCGATCCGGCCGACATCGCCGATGTGCTGGCCTCCTGCGACCCCGAGACGACGCTGGTGATCGTCGCCTCCAAGACCTTCACCACCATCGAGACGATGACCAATGCCCGCACCGCCAAGGCGTGGATGGGGCAGGCGGTCTCGGATACCGGCGCGCAGTTCGCCGCGCTCTCGACCGCCGCAGACAAGACCGCCGATTTCGGCATCGCGCCCGAGCGGGTCTTCGGCTTCGAGGATTGGGTCGGCGGGCGCTACTCGATGTGGGGGCCGATCGGCCTGTCGCTGATGATCGCGATCGGGCCGGAGGCGTTCCGCGCCTTCCTGCGCGGCGGCGAGGCGATGGACCGGCATTTCCGCGCAGCACCCTGGCAGCAGAACATGCCCGCCATGCTGGCGCTGGTGGGCATGTGGCACAATCAGGTTCTGGGCCACGCCACCCGTGCGGTGCTGCCCTATGACAACCGCCTCGCGCGGCTGCCCGCCTATCTCCAGCAGCTGGAGATGGAGAGCAACGGCAAGCGCGTCTCGATGGATGGCGAAGAGCTGCCCTATGAGAGCGGCCCCGTGGTCTGGGGCGAGCCGGGCACCAATGGCCAGCACGCCTTCTACCAGCTGATCCACCAGGGCACGCGGGTCGTGCCGTGCGAGTTCCTCGTTGCGGCCGAGGGCCACGAGGAGGGGCTGGAGCACCAGCACCGGCTGCTCATCGCCAACTGCCTCGCGCAGTCCGAGGCGCTGATGAAGGGCCGCGATCTCGACGAGGCGCGCGAGAAGGTCGCGGGCAAGTTCGAGGGCGACGAGCTGGAGCGGCAGGCCAGGCACCGCGTCTTCCCCGGCAACCGCCCCTCGACCACGCTGGCCTATCCGAAGCTCGATCCCGAGACGCTGGGCAAGATCATCGCGCTCTACGAGCACCGGGTCTTCGTCGAGGGCGCAGTTCTGGGCATCAACTCCTACGATCAGTGGGGCGTGGAGCTGGGCAAGGAGCTGGCCACGGCGCTGCAGCCGATCGTCGACGGAGAAGAGAGCGCCGATGGCAAGGATGGCTCCACCGCGCAGCTCGTGGGCTTCCTGCGCGCCAACGGCACCTGACGGGGCGACCGTCCGCTTTCGATGAGAACAGGGGGCGGTCGCCATGCGCGCCGCCCCCTTTCATCTTTCTTCAAATACGCAAATCCCCCCATCTGCCACCCGCGCGCCCGGCGGCGGGCCGGGCGACATGCGTATTTGGAGAAAGATGAAAGGGATGGCGCGCGCTACAAAGGTGCGGTTCAGACCGCCGCGGTGACGATGATCTCGACGCGGTATTCCGGCGCGGCGAGCTTCGATTCGCCGGTGTAGCGGGCGGGGGCGTGGCCCTCGGGCACCCATTCGTCCCAAGCCGCGTTCATCGCCTCGAAATCCGTCATGTCGGCGAGCCAGATCTGTGCCGTCAGCAGCCGGGTCCTGTCGGTTCCCGCCAGCGCCAGCAGGCGGTCGATCTCGGCCAGGGTCTCGCGCGTCTGCGCGCCCGCGTCATTGGCCGGGCCTTCGATCTGGCCCGCGAGATAGGCGATGCCGTTATGGACGACGACCTGGCTCATGCGGGCGTCGGTCTCGTGGCGGATGATGTCTGTCATGGAGGGCTCCCTGTGGTGGTGACCGGCGGGAGAAGATGGAGCGGGTAACGGGAATCGAACCCGTAACTGAAGCTTGGGAAGCTTTCGTGATACCTTTTCACCATACCCGCGCGCTCTGGCCCCGAGGTAGCCGCGCCGCCCGCTCTCGTCAAGCGGGTTTCGCGCCCCGGGGCCTTGGGTCAGGGTCTGGCGCGCCTGCGCCGCCGCCCGCCGCCCTCGCCGCCGCTGCCCGCGTTGAAGCTCGGCTCGGGCAGGGGCTGCGCGGCGCGCAGGCCCTCGAAGCCGGCCGTGGCGTGGGGGATGGCGTTGGCGGCGACGAAATGCTCCTGAAAACGCGGCTCGATCGCGGTTTCGACCTTGGTGATCTCGCGCACCAGCGTCTCGACCTCGCGCCGCGCGGCGATCGAGCACAGAGCGATCCGCGCGCCGGTGCCGGCGGCGTTGCCCGCGCTGGTGACCTTTTCGACCGCCACGTCGGGAATCATGCCCAGAACCAGCGCGTGCTTGGGGCTGATATGCGCGCCGAAGGCGCCCGCCAGCACCACCCGGTCGACCGCCTCGACCCCGCGCTCATCCATCAGGAGCCGCGCCCCGGCGTAGAGCGCCGACTTGGCGAGCTGGATCGCGCGGATGTCGCCTTGCGTGACGGTGATGCGCGGCCCGCCCGCCTCCGTGCCGTCATGGATCAGGTAGGCATGGGTGCGGCCTTCGGCGATCATCCGTTCCGTGCCGGTCTGCTCGGCCGAGCCGATCAGCCCGCGCGCGTCCAGTAGCCCCGCGATGCGCATCTCGGCCACCGCCTCGATGATGCCCGAGCCGCAGATCCCGGTGACCCCGCCGGGGCCGACCTCCTCCCAGAAGCCCGGCTCGTCGGACCATGTGTCGCAGCCGATGACGCGAAAGCGCGGCGTCTTGGTCTCGGGGTCGATCCTGATCGCCTCGATCGCGCCGGGGGCGGCGCGCTGGCCGGAACTGATCTGCGCGCCCTCGAAGGCCGGGCCGGTGGGCGAGGAGCAGGCCAGCACCCGCGCCCGGTCGCCGAGCAGGATCTCGGCATTGGTGCCGACATCGACCACCAGCACCAGATCGTCGGACTGGTCGGGCCGCTCGGAGAGCGCCACGGCCGCGGCATCCGCGCCCACATGCCCCGCGATGCAGGGCAGCACATAGACCTGCGCGCCCGAATTGATCGCGCCGAGATCGAGATCGCGGGCGGGCAGGCTCATGGCATCCGATGTGGCGAGCGCGAAGGGCGCCTGGCCCAGCTCCACCGGATCGACGCCGAGCAGCAGGTGGTGCATCACCGGGTTGCAGACGAAGACCGCCTCGACGATGTCGCGCATGTCGATCCCGGCCTCGGTGGCCAGTTCGCGGGCGAGATCGTCGATCGCCGCGCGCACGGCGGCGGTCATCTCCGCCGCGCCGCCCTCGTTCATCATCGCGTAGCTGACGCGGCTCATCAGGTCTTCGCCAAAGCGGATCTGCGGGTTCATCACCCCCGCCGAGGCCGCGACATGGCCGTCTTCGAGCGAGGTCAGATGCGCGGCGACGGTGGTCGAGCCGAGGTCGATGGCGAGCCCCCAGAGCGGCTCGGACCGAAAGCCGGGCCACAGATCGATGATGCTCTGCGCGCCGTCCTCGGCGTCGTGATGCAGCGCGACGGTCACCTCCCAATTGCCCTTGCGCAGCGCCTGCTGCAGCTTGGCCAGCACCGGCGGCGCGACGTCGATCCTGTCGATCCGCCACTGGTGGCGCAGCGCCTCCGTCAGCCGTTCGAGATCGCCGCGCGGCTCGTGCATGTCGGGCTCGGAGACGGTGACGAAGTATTTGCGCGTCGCCGGGTCCATGACGATGGGCCGCGCATCGGCGGCCTTGCGCACCACCTGCCGATGCACCTGGCTTTCAGGCGGCACGTCGAGCACGATGTCGGAATTGATCTGCGCCTGGCAGCCGAGGCGGCGGCCGGGCTTGAGCCCGCGGATGCGGTCATAGCGCTCCTCGACGGCGTTGACCTCGCTCAGCGCATCCTCGGCCACGGTGACGCCGTGCTTGGAGAACTGCCCGCGGCCGGGGCTGACCTGGCATTTCGAGCAGATGCCGCGCCCGCCGCAGACGCTGTCGAGATCGACGCCGAGACGGCGCGCGGCGGTCAGCACGGTGGTGCCGGCGGGCACCCGGCCGCGCTTGCCCGAGGGGGTGAAGATGACGAGCGGATCCTGGGTCATGGCGGGCCTTTCGCGCGGCGTGGTCTCGGGGCGGACCATAGGCGATTGCGCCGGGAGGGAAAGGGCACGAAGGCGGCGGGGCGGCGCGCGGATGCGACAGGCCGCTTTCGCCCTTTCCCCCCGGGAAGAACGGTGCGATAGGGACGTGCCAAACGAAGCATCCCAAAGGAGTGGTCCCGATGGAGATTCGCGAGGCACTGACCTTCGATGACGTTCTTCTGGTTCCCGCCGCATCGAGCGTCCTGCCGTCCACGGCCGACACCCGCACACAGGTGACGCGCGACATCGCCATGAACATCCCGCTCTTGTCGAGCGCGATGGACACGGTGACCGAGGCGCGCATGGCGATCTGCATGGCCCAGGCCGGCGGCATCGGCGTGGTGCACCGCAACCTGAGCGTGGCCGAGCAGGCCGACCAGATCCGGCAGGTGAAGCGCTTCGTTTCGGGCACCGTATACAACCCGATCACGCTCACCCCCGACCAGACGCTCGCCGATGCGCGCAAGCTGATGGAGCAGTATTCCGTCACCGGCTTTCCGGTGGTGGATGCGGAGGGCCGCGTGGTCGGCATCGTCACCAACCGCGACATGCGCTTTGCCGCCGATGACGCGACGCCGGTCAAGGCGATGATGACCTCCGAGGATCTGGCCCTCCTGCGCGAGCCCGCCGATCTCGACGAGGCGCGCAGCCTGATGAAGGCGCGCCGGATCGAGAAGCTGCTCGTCACCGACGAGGAGGGCCGTCTGACCGGCCTCCTGACGCTGAAGGACAGCGAGCAGGCCGTCCTGAACCCCTCGGCCTGCAAGGACCGGCTGGGCCGCCTGCGCGCCGCCGCCGCCTCCACCGTGGGCGATGCGGGCTTCGAGCGCTCGATGGCGCTGGTCGAGGCGGGCGTCGACATCGTGGTGATCGACACCGCGCATGGCCATTCCGAGGGCGTGGCCGAGGCGGTGCGCCGGCTCAAGCGCGAGGCGGGCGAGGTGCAGATCATGGCCGGCAACGTCGCCACCGCCGAGGCGACGCGCGCGCTGATCGACGCGGGCGCGGATGCGGTCAAGGTCGGCATCGGGCCGGGCTCGATCTGCACAACGCGGATGGTGGCGGGCGTCGGCGTGCCGCAGCTCACCGCGATCATGGATTGCGCGCAGGCCGCGGGCGACGTGCCGGTGATCGCCGATGGCGGCATCAAGTTCTCGGGCGATTTCGCCAAGGCGATCGCGGCGGGGGCCTCCTGCGCCATGGTCGGCTCGATGATCGCGGGCACCGATGAGAGCCCGGGCGAGGTGATCCTCTACCAGGGCCGGACCTTCAAATCCTATCGCGGCATGGGCAGTCTCGGCGCCATGGCGCGCGGCTCGGCCGACCGCTACTTCCAGAAGGACGCCGCTTCCGACAAGCTCGTGCCCGAAGGGATCGAGGGGCAGGTGCCCTACAAGGGCACGGCCAATGCGGTGGTGCACCAGCTGGTGGGCGGCCTGCGCGCCGCGATGGGCTATACCGGCCACCCGACGGTCGCGGCGATGCGGGGCAACTGCAATTTCGTCAAGATCACCGGCGCCGGGCTCAAGGAAAGCCACGTGCACGACGTGCAGATCACCCGCGAAAGCCCGAACTACCGGATCGGCTGAGCCTTGTTTTCGGGTGCCGGCCGGAGGCTGCTCCGGTCGGCACCCCGTATTCTTTTGCCCGTCCCGGTCGCCAGTCGCGTTCGCGTCGGGCATTCGGATCCGGGCCATGCGAGGGTCGCCGCGAGCTCTCTCCGCCGCACAGATATCCGAAGCCTGGCGATCGGTAGTCTTTTCATACCGCCCCGCCGATGAGCTGCGGCCTTCATTCCCGGCCTCCGTGGGTATAGAGCATGGCCCGAAACGGCGGATGGGCATGAGATGATGCGGCAGGACGGAATGCAGATGGCACCGGGGGGCAGGATGGCATCGTTCGGGCCGATCTTGGGGGTGGACCGGTGACCCCGGCCGCGCGCGTCGCCGCCGCGATCGGGGTTATCGATGATTGCCTTGCCGGGATGCCGGTCGAAAAGGCGTTGCTGCGCTGGTCGCGCGGCAGCCGCTACGCGGGCTCCAAGGATCGGGCCGCGGTGCGCGATCACGTCTTCGACGGCTGGCGGCGCAGGCGGTCGGCCGCCCATGCCGGCGGAGCGCAGACGGGCCGGGGGATCATGATCGGGTTGCTGCGCGAGGATGGCGCGGATCTCGATCTCGTCTTCACCGGGCAGGGGCACGCGCCCGCCGCGCTGTCATCGGCGGAAGAGGCGGCCCCCACCGATCCGCCCCCGGCGGCGGTGGCGCATGACCTGCCCGATTGGCTCTGGCAGCGCTTCGAGGCCGATCTCGGCCCCCGGGCCGGGCCTGCCGCCCTTGCGCTGCGCAGACGGGCGCCGGTCTATCTGCGCGTCAATCCGCGCCGCGCCGATGCCGCCACCGCGATCGAGGCCCTTGCGCAGGAGGGCATTGCTGCCGCCGCGCATGAGACGGTCGAGGGCGCCCTGCGGGTGATCTCGGGCGAAAGGGCGCTGTCGCGCAGCCGCGCCTTCACCGATGGCCCTGTCGAGCTGCAGGACGCCTCGTCGCAGGCCGCGATGCTGCGCCTGCCGCTGCGCGATGGCCAGAGTGTGCTTGACTATTGCGCCGGTGGCGGCGGCAAGGCGCTGGCGCTGGCCGGGCGGGCAGAGGTCGCGGTGACGGCGCATGACATCAGCGCCGCGCGCATGCGCGACATCCCCGCCCGCGCGGCGCGCGCAGGCGTGCGGATCGAGCTGGCCGAAGATCCCGGGGCGGCGCGCTACGACCATGTGCTCGTCGATGCGCCATGCTCGGGCAGCGGCACATGGCGCCGCGACCCGGATGGCAAGTGGCGGCTGACCCCGGAGGCGCTGCGCGATCTCGCGCAGCTGCAGGCGCGGCTGCTCGATGAAGCGCTCGCGCATGTCGCGCCGGGCGGCAGCCTGAGCTATGCGACCTGCTCGGTGCTGCACGAGGAAAACGACGCGATCGTCACCGGTTTTCTGGAGCGCCACCCCCATTGGCGCCTGTGCGACCGGATGCAGAGATGGCCCGACGAGGCGGGCGACGGCTTCTTTCTGGCAAGGTTCGAGCAGGGCTGAGCCGTATTCCTTAACCCGGTGTTAGTGTTTTTGGCCTTCCTTGTCTGAGAGGACATCGAAGGAGGCAGAGGTGGTCGAACTCGATCTGCCGGCCATGGCGGCCGACGACGGAGATGCTCTCCCGGGCGCTGCGCATCTGGCGGCCATTCTCGGCATGGCCTCGATGGCGCTGGCGGCGGCGGCCCTGTCGCCCGATGGCCACGCGGCGCTCGCGCTGCTGCTGCTCGGCTCGACGCTGGCCTGCGTGGCCGGGCTGTTCGGGATACGCCGCCTGCGCCGGGCGCGGCTGCGCCGCGATCTCGTGCGGCTCGGCGCGCGGATCATCGAGCGCGATACCGTGCCCGGTCTGCTCAGCGACATGCAGGGCACGATACTGGATTGCAACCTGGCCGCGTCCCAGCGGTTCGGTGCGCGCTGCGGCACGCTCGCTGCCGCGCTTTCGCGCCATTTCGCGACGCCCTCCGCCACCCTGTCGCGCCTGCGCCAGCGCGCCGCCATCGAAGGCTCGGCCCAGGACATGATCGCGACCCGGCGCGGCCATCTGCGCCTGACCGTGACCCGGCTGGGGGCGGGGGCGCTGCTGTGGCGCATCGACGATCTGACGGAGCGGACCGGCACCGGCAGGGCCGCCGATGCGCTCGGCCTGCCGATGCTGACCGCCGGCCCGACGGGGACGATCCTTTACATGAACGAGGCCTGCCGCGCCCTGACCGGCGGGCGCGCAAGCACGCTCGAAGCCATATTCGGGCCCGAGCCGCCCCGGCCGGGGCAGGTGCAGCTCCTGCATGGAACGCCCGAGCCGACCGAAGCCATCATGGCCGAGATCCCCGCCGCCGCGGGGCGGCGCGAGATCTACCTACTGCCGCCCGACAGCGTGCCGCGCGACCCCGAAAGCACCGGGATCGACGGGTTTCCTGTGCCGCTCTTGCGGCTGGACCGGGCCGGGATCATCCTCGATGCGAACCAGGCGGCCCAGACCCTGCTGCCGGAGCCGCCGGGGCCGGGCGCCCGGCTGTCGGACCTGCTCGAGGGGCTCGGCCGGCCGCTGGGCGACTGGCTCGCCGAGGCGGCCGAGGGCCGGGCCGTGCCGGGGCCGCAGTTTCTCAAGCTGCGCGGGCCGGGGCGGGACACGGTGCTGCAGGTCACGCTCGGCAAGGCCGACGCGTCGGGCTGCCTCGTCGCCGTGCTCTATGACGCGACGGAGCACAAATCGCTCGAAGCGCAGTTCGTGCAGGCCCAGAAGATGCAGGCGATCGGCCAGCTCGCAGGCGGCATCGCCCATGATTTCAACAACCTGCTCACGGCCATTTCCGGCCATTGCGACCTCTTGCTGCTGCGGCACGACAAGGACGATCAGGATTTCGGCGACCTGACGCAGATCCACCAGAACGCGAACCGCGCCGCCAGCCTCGTCGGCCAGCTCCTGGCCTATTCGCGCAAGCAGAACCTCAGGCTCGAACAGCTCGATCTGCGCGACACGCTGTCCGACCTCACCCATCTGCTCAACCGGCTCGTCGGCGAGAAGGTCAGGCTCACGCTCAACCACGACCCCGACCTCAAACAGGTCCGCGCCGATCGCCGCCAGCTCGAACAGGTGCTGATGAACCTCGTGGTCAATGCCCGCGACGCCATGGCCCAGGGCGGGGAGATCGTGGTCGAAACCGACAATCTCTGGCTCGACGCCCCGATGCATCGCGACCGCGCCATCGTGCCCGCGGGCGAATGGGTCAGGATCCGGGTCATGGATCACGGCTGCGGCATACCGCCCGAGAAGCTGCACAAGATATTCGAACCCTTCTACACGACGAAGCGGCCCGGAGAGGGCACCGGGCTGGGCCTCTCCACCGTCTATGGCATCGTCAAGCAGAGCGGAGGCTATGTCTTCGTCGACAGTGCGCCTGGGGAAGGCAGCTGCTTCACGCTCATGCTGCCGCATCGCGCCCCCCTGGCCGAGCCCGAACGCCCCGCCCGGCCGGCGGAGCCCGGGCCGCTGGCCCGTCATGCCGAGGGCGTCGTGCTGCTGGTGGAGGACGAGGCTCCGGTGCGGGCCTTTGCCGCGCGAGCCCTGCGGCTGCGGGGGCTCACGGTTCTCGAGGCCGAGGATGCGGAGGCGGCTCTGGCGCTGCTGGCGGACCCGGAGCTGAAGGTCGACATTTTCGTGACCGATGTCATCATGCCGGGCAAGGACGGGCCGACCTGGGTGCGCGAGGCCCTGGTCGACCGGCCGCAGACGCAGGTCGTCTTCGTGTCGGGCTATGCCGAGGATGCCTTCGCCGAGCAGCAGGCGGGCATCCCGAATTCGGTCTTCCTGCCCAAGCCCTTCTCGCTGACCGATCTCGCGACCACGGTGCAATCGCGGATCGCCTGCTGAACCATAGGGCGATGCGCGGCCTCGCGACGCGCAGGCATCGCGGGGCCGCGGGGCGTCAGCTCGCGGTGCCGGGCAGGAGCAGCCCGTTGAGATGCGCTGCGCAGCCGGTCAGGGCGGCGTAATCATCCTCGATCACCGAGACGCCGAAATTGCCCATGAAGCCGGCAAAGCGCCCCTTGTCGCGGAAGGCATCGGCAAAGCCGAATTCGCGCAGATAGGGCGCGATGGCGCGCGAGACGCCGCCCACGAGGTAGACCCCGCCGAAGGGAAGCTGGATCAGCGCGAGATTGCCCGCCGTCGTGCCGAGAAAGCGGGTGAAGACGCGGGCGGCCTCGATCGCGCGTGGATCGCTCTTCTCGGCGCAGCCGGTCATGATCTCGGCCGCCGTCTTCTCGGCCGGATCGCCCGCCTCGACGCCGAGCCAGGCATAGATCCGTTCGAGCCCGCGGCCCGACAGCACGTCCTCGACCGCCGGAAAGCCATGCGCCGTCGAGACGAACTGCGCCAGGCGCAGCTCCTCTTCGCTGTTGACCGGCAGGTTGACATGCCCCGATTCCGAAGGGGTGACGTAGCGGCCATCCTCGGTGTCGAAGACCGGCGTCGCGTTGAAGCCGGTGCCGACGCCGATCACCAGCTTTGCCGCATGGGGCGACGCCTCCGGGAAGGGGATGATTTCGCGCAGATTGTCGGCCGGCACATGGCCCAGCGCGTGGCCCTGCGCCTGCAGGTCGTTGAGGATCGCCACCGTTTCGGCGCCGGTGGCCCGGCTCAGCGTGGTCTTGTCGATGGTCCAGTCGAGATTGGTCATCGTCGCGCGCCCGTCGCGCACCGGGCCGGCCACGGCGACGCAGGCGCCGATGCAATCGACCCCGCCTTCTTCGGCGACATAGCGTTTCAGCACCGTCTCGAGCCCGGCGTAATCGGCGTTCGAATAGCGGCGGATGCTGGTTTCGAGGATCTCGAGCCCGCGGGCGAGCGCGACGCGCGTGTTGGTGCCGCCGATATCGGCGACCAGGGAATAGGCGTTGTCGGGGTGGGACATGCGGTTTCCTTCGGACTTAGCGGGCGAGCGCGGCGCAGAGGGCGTGAAACGAGGACTTCGGCGTGCGCGCCTGGGTTTCGAAATCGACATGGACGAGGCCGAAGCGCTTCTCATAGCCGAAGGCCCATTCGTAATTGTCGAGCAGCGACCAGTAGAAGAAGCCGCGCAGATCGACGCCATCGGCGATGGCGCGGCGCATGGCGTCGAGATGGTCGAAGATGAAGGCCGTGCGCTCGGGGTCCTTGACGGCGCCGTCTTCGAGCGTGTCGGCGCGGGCCATGCCGTTTTCGGTGACATAGACCGGCACCGCGCCCAACGCGTCGCGCGCGCGCAGCAGGAAATGATGCAGGCCCTCGGGGTGGATCTCCCATCCCATCTGCGTCTTGGGCAGGGGGCCTTCGACCGCCGTGACCGACGGCCAGGGCTGATCGGGGGCGGCCTGCATCATCGCGCGGGTGTAGTAATTCACGCCGAGCCAGTCGAGCGGCTGCGAGATCAGGGCCATGTCCTCTTGCCAGCCCTCGGGCATGTGCGGCGCAAGGCCCGCCAGCGCGCCCTCGGGATAGCGGCCATGCGCGATCGCCTCGAGGAACCAGCGATTGTAGATCTGGTCCTGTATGTCGGCGGCGGCGGCATCGGCGGGTGCTTCCGTGGCGGGCATCGCGCGCTCGAAATTGAGCACGATGCCCAGCTCCTCGCGCCCCATGCCGCGCAGCCGCTCGACCGCGAGGCCATGCGCCAGCAGGATGTGGTGCATGGCCCGCGCCGCGGCGCGGATGTCGCGCAGCCCCGGCGCGTGATGGCCGAGGTAATGCGACAGCCAGGCGACGCACCAGGGCTCGTTGATGGTCGCGGTCGAGGCGACGCGGTCGCCGATGCGGGCGCTGATGGTTTCGGAAAAATCGGCGAAGGCGAGCGCCGTGTCGCGGTTGGCCCAGCCGCCGCGATCGGCGAGCGCGGAGGGCAGCTCCCAATGATAGAGCGTCTGGAAGGGCTTCAGCCCGCGCTCCAGCACCGCGTCGACCAGCCGGTCGTAGAAATCGAGCCCCTCGGGGTTCACCGTCCGGCCATCGGGCATGACCCGCGCCCAGGAGGTCGAGAAGCGATAGGCGTCGAAGCCGCCCTCGCGCAGCAGGTCGAGATCCGCCTCGTAGCGATGGTAATGGTCGCAGGCGGTCGCGCCGTCCTCGGCCCGCACCACGTTGCCGGGGCCCTTGGCGAAGCTGTCCCAATGGGTGGGGCCTGCGCCGCCGAAACGGTGCCCCTCGATCTGGTAGGCGGCCGTTGCCGCTCCGAACACGAAGCCTTGCGGGAAATCCTTGCGGGTCGGATGCATCTTCATCGCCTTATCTTGGAGCCGGTCCGGTCGAGCGGCCGATGATCAGTTCGGCCTCGAGCAATTCGTGGGCATGCGGAACCTGCGGTGTGTCGATGCGGTCTATGACCATCCGGGCAAGCCGCTGTCCAGCCTCGCGCACCGAAGACCGGGTCGCGGTGAAGGTGGGCACGGGGCCGTCATCGCGCAGGTAGGAGAGCTGGTCGTCATGGGTGATCGCGGAGACGTCGCGCCCGAGCATCAGCCCGGCCTCCTCGATCGCGCGGCGCACGCCGAGCATGCAGATCACCGAGGAGACGAGAAAGGCGGTCGGCGGATCGGGCAGGGCGAGCAGCTCGCGCGCGGCGCGCCAGCCATAGCCCTCGGTCATCTCGTCCTGCCGGGTCAGCGCCGCATCCACCGCCAGCCCGCGCGCGCGCAGCGCCTCCTCGTAGCCCCTGCGCCGGCGGTGGGCGAAATCCATCGTCTCCATGCCGTTGATCAAACCGATCCGCCTGTGACCGAGATCGATCAGGAAATCGGTGGCGCGGGCAAAGGCGCGGCGGTTGTTGACGTCGACCCAGCAATAGGGCCGGTCGGCGCCGGTCGCCCTTCCATGCACGGCATAGGGCAGGCCGATCTCGTCGAGCAGCGCGATGCGCGGATCGTTCATCCGCGGCGCCGAGACGACCAGCCCGTCGACCAGTCCGCGCCGCTTCATCGACCGGTAGGCCTTTTCTTCCTCGCCGTCATCGACCACCGAGATCAGCATCTCGTAGCCCGCCTGGGAATAGGTCTCGCCCGCCCCGGCGATGAAATCGGCGAAGATCGGGTTGACCATGGCGTGGGTGTTGATTCGCGGAATGACATGGCCGATCACGCCGCTGCGCCCGGTGGCCAGCGCCCGCGCCCGCGTGTTGGGGCGGTAGTCATGCGCCTCGGCCGCGGCCAGAACGCGCGCGCGCGTCGCCGCGCTGACATCCGCATAGCCGTTCAACGCCCGGCTGACCGTCGTCTGGCTCAAGCCGAGCAGGGCCGAAAGCTGCTTGAGATTCATTCCGAGAGCTTTCCAAAGCGCTTTTGAAACTGGCGTTACCCTAGGCCACGATCCGGCGCGCGTCAAAGCGCAGTTTCAAGACGGACCGAGCCGGAAATGCCTTGGGATTCATCGGTGGAGGAATGGAAGAGCCCATTGACAGCGCCCGAGGGCTCAGACAGGTTGACCATGTCCAAAGCGCTTTGGCGTGCATTGTCGCGTCCGGGGCACTGGCCATTCATAAGCGCCTCCCGCGCGTGGGGGCGCGGTTACGGGAGGGTAACGCATGAAGACCATCTTTCTCGCGGGCGTCGCAGGCATTGCGCTGGCATCGGCGGCTGCAGCGCAGGATCTGAAATTCCCCGTGGGCGAAGGCGGATTCGACTGGGACAGCTACAACCAGTTCGCCGAGGCGCATGACCTGTCGGGCGAGACGCTGACCGTCTTCGGCCCCTGGCTCAGCGCCGACCAGGAGCTGTTTGAATCGATGCTCGCCTATTTCGAGGAAGCGACCGGCGCCGACGTGCAATATACCGGCTCGGACGGCTTCGAGACGCAGATCCGCATCGACACCGAGGCGGGCTCGGCCCCCAACATCGCCGTCTTCCCGCAGCCGGGCCTCGCGCGCGATCTCGCCGCTCTGGGCTATCTCGAACCGATGCCCGAGGGCACCGGCGACTGGGTCGCCGAGAACTACGCCGCGGGCCAGTCCTGGGTCGATCTGGCGACCTTCGAGGGCCCCGAGGGCGAAGAGGATCTCTACGGCTTCTTCTACAAGGCCGACGTGAAGAGCCTCGTGTGGTACGTGCCCGAGAACTTCGAGGATGCGGGCTACGAGGTGCCCGAGACGATGGAGGAGCTGAAGGCGCTCACCGAGCAGATGGTCGAGGAGGGCGAGACGCCCTGGTGCATCGGCCTCGGTTCGGGCGGCGCGACCGGCTGGCCCGCCACCGACTGGGTCGAGGACCTGATGCTGCGCACCCAGCCGCCCGAGGTCTATGACCAGTGGGTCAGCAACGAGATGCCCTTCGACGCGCCCGAGGTGGTCGCGGCGATCGAGGAGTTCGGCTATTTCATCGAGGGCGACCGCGTCGCCGGTGGCCGCGAGGCGGTGGCCTCGACCGATTTCCGCGACAGCCCCAAGGGCCTCTTCGACAGCCCGCCGCAGTGCTACATGCACCGCCAGGCCTCCTTCATCCCGAGCTTTTTCCCCGAAGGCACCGAAGTGGGCCTCGATGCCGACTTCTTCTATTTCCCCGCCTATGAGGAAAAGGATCTCGGCCAGCCGGTGCTCGGCGCTGGCACGATGTTCGGCATCACCGAGGCCTCGGAGGCGGCCGACGTCTTCATGCAGTGGCTGCAGACGCCGATCGCCCACGAGGTCTGGATGGCGCAGCGCGGCTTCCTGACGCCGCTGACCACGGTCAACACCGAGGTGTTCGGCGATCCGACGCTCAAGAAGATGAACGACATCCTGCTCGAGGCGACCACCTTCCGCTTCGACGGCTCGGACCTGATGCCCGGCGGCGTCGGCGCGGGCTCGTTCTGGACCGGCATGGTCGATTATGCCGGCGGCGAAGACGCCCAGAGCGTCGCCTCCGAGATCCAAGATTCTTGGGACGCCCTGAAATAAGCGTGTAACCATAAGACCAAGCGGTCGCGACTCGGCTCGCGGCCGCTTCTTTGCATCGAGGATCGGGGAGGGCGCAATGAATCCGGCACTACAGGGCTTGCTGACCATCGTGATCGGCGTCGGCGGCTGCGTCGCCTATTTCTATTTTTCCAACATCGTCCTCGACAAGGTGCTGTTTCCGCCGCGCGGGCCCAATGCCGGGCGCAACATCAACCGCGCCAACATGATCCGGCCCTGGCTTTTCCTGCTGCCCGCGCTTCTCGCGCTGGGCCTCTATCTCGCCTACCCGGTGTTCGAGACGCTGCGCCTGTCGCTGACCCAAAGGGTGCGTGGCGGCGGCTACGAATTCGTCGGGCTCGCCAATTACCAGCAGATGCTGCGCGAGCCGAAATTCTGGGAAGGCTTTTCCAACAATATCCTGTGGCTGATCGTGGTGCCCGCCGCCTCGACCGCCTTCGGCCTTCTGGCCGCGCAGCTCACCGATCGCATAAAATGGGGCTCCATCGCCAAGTCGCTGATCTTCATGCCGATGGCGATCTCCTTCGTCGGCGCGGCGGTGATCTTCAAGCTGATCTACGACACCCGCCCCGCGGGCCAGGAGCAGATCGGCGTGCTCAACGCCGTCTGGCTCGGCTTCGACGGGGGCGTGGGCTCCTTCATCTGGCTGCGCCTCGTGCCGGGGCTGCTGCTTCTGGCGCTGGCCGCGGGCGCGGGCGCGCTCGCCTGGTCGCTGATCAAGCCGGTCCTGGGCCGCGAGGGGCGCAGCCCCGGCGTGATCTTCGGCGCGCTGCGCATCCTGGGCGCGGTGCTGATGGCGGCGGTCGTTTTCCTGATGCTGCGCCAGACGCTCGCGGTCTTCACCGCCGAGTTTCCCTATGGCCAGCCGCAGACCTGGCTCACCATCCCCTTCTGGAACAACTTCTTCCTGATGATCGTGCTGATCTGGATCCAGACCGGCTTTGCCATGGTGCTGCTCTCGGCGGCGCTCAGGGGCATCCCCGAGGAGACGGTCGAGGCCGCCATCGTCGACGGCGCCAACCCGTTCCAGATCTTCTTCAAGATCAAGATGCCGCAGATCGTCGGCACCATCGTCGTGGTCTGGACCACCATCACCATCATCGTGCTCAAGGTCTTCGACATCGTCTTTGCCATGACCAACGGCCAGTGGGAGACGCAGGTGCTGGCCAACTACATGTATGACAAGCTGTTTCGCGCCAATGACTGGGGCGTGGGCTCGGCGGGCGCGATGGTCATCATGCTGATGGTCACGCCGATCCTGATCTGGAACGTCTACAACGCCCGCAAGGAGATGCGCTGATGGACAACATCGCCGGCAAGAAATCCGCGCTGAGCTGGGCGGTCAACATCGCGGTCCTGGCGCTGGTGGCGCTTTGGGTGTTCCCGACCGTGGGCCTGCTGGTCTCCTCCTTCCGCACCGGCGACCAGATCGCCTCGTCGGGCTGGTGGAAATCCATGCTGCCCACCGAGCAGAACCTGACGCTTCGGACCGCGGGCGGCGACGAGGCCGAGCTGATCGACGGGCTCTACACCGTTTCGGGCAACCTCTTTGCGCATGAGGGCATCGAGCAACTCGACATTTCCGCCTATGGCACCTCCTCGCGCGATGTCGGCGCCTACGCCCCCGGCGAGACGGTCGATATGGGCGATGGCGAGATCATCGCCGTCGAGGCCGATGGCGATTACGTCTACACCTCCGAAGCCGAGATGTCGGGGCGCGGCCAGCGGGTCTTCGTCACAGCCGAGGTGGCGCCCGAGTTCACGCTCGAAAACTACGACAACATGCTGTTCGACCCCAACAACATCGAGGGCATGTCGAAGGCCTTCTTCAACACGCTGACGGTGTCGATCCCGGCGACGATCATCCCGATCCTGGTGGCGGCCTTCGCCGCCTATGCGCTGGCATGGATGGATTTTCCGGGCCGGGCGCTGCTGATCGCGGCGATCGTCGGCCTGCTCGTGGTGCCGTTGCAGCTGGCGCTGATCCCGCTGCTGAAGCTGCATAACGAGATCGGCATCGGCAAGGGCTATCTCGGGGTCTGGCTGGCGCATACCGGCTTCGGCCTGCCACTCGCGATCTACATTCTGCGCAACTACATGGTCGGCCTGCCGCGCGACATCATCGAGAACGCCAAGGTCGATGGCGCGACCGATTTCCAGATCTTCACCAAGATCATCCTGCCGCTGAGCTTTCCGGCGCTGGCCTCCTTCGCGATCTTCCAGTTCCTGTGGACCTGGAACGACCTGCTGGTGGCGATCGTCTTCCTGATCGACAGCTCGGGCGAGACCACGGTGATGACCAAGCAGATCATCGAGCTTCTGGGCACGCGCGGCGGCAATTGGGAAATTCTCGCGACGGCAGCTTTCGTCTCGATCGCGGTTCCGCTTGTTGTGTTTTTCGCCATGCAGAAATACCTCGTGCGCGGCCTGCTTGCGGGCTCCGTGAAATGAGGACTGCTTTGCGATGATACGACCCGTCTCCGCCCCGGCTTCGGCCGACAGGACCCGCATGCCGAAAAACCCCGACTGGTGGCGCGGCGCGGTGATCTACCAGATCTATCCGCGCAGCTACCAGGACATGGACGGAGACGGGATCGGTGACCTCAAGGGCATCGTGAAGCGGCTGCCGCATATCGCCTCCTTGGGCGTGGACGCGATCTGGATCTCACCCTTCTTCACCTCGCCGATGAAGGATTTCGGCTACGACGTCTCGGATTACTGCGATGTCGATCCGATGTTCGGCACGCTGGCGGATTTCGACGCGGTGATCGAGACGGCGCATGGTCTGGGCATTCGGGTGATGATCGACCTGGTGCTGTCGCACACCGCCGAGGCGCATCCCTGGTTCGTCGAGAGCCGGTCGAACCGCGACAATCCCAAGGCCGACTGGTATGTCTGGGCCAACGCCAAGCCCGACGGCACCCCGCCCAACAACTGGCTGTCGATCTTCGGCGGCTCGGCCTGGCAGTGGGACGGGCGGCGGATGCAGTATTACCTGCACAACTTCCTGACCAGCCAGCCGGACCTGAACTTTCACAACGCCGAGGTCCAGGAGGCGCTGCTCGACGTGGAGCGGTTCTGGCTCAAGCGCGGGGTCGACGGCTTCCGCCTCGACACGATCAATTTCTACTTCGCCGACGCTCAGCTGCGCGACAACCCGGCGCTGCCGCCCGAGCGGCGCAACGATTCCATCGCGCCCGGCGTGAACCCCTATAACTGGCAGGAGCATCTCTACTCCAAGAACCAGCCCGAGAACCTCGAATTCCTGCGCCGGTTCCGCGCCGAGCTCGAACCCTACGGCGCCGCCGCCGTGGGCGAGGTGGGCGATGCGCAGCGCGGGCTCGAGATCATGGCCGAATACACCTCGGGCGGCGACAAGGTGCAGATGTGCTACCCGTTCGAGATGCTGCAGCCGCCGCGCCTCACCGCCGCCGCCGCTGCCGACACCTTCTACCGGCTGAGCCACGCCGCCCCCGACGCCTGGCCCTGCTGGTCCTATTCCAACCACGACGTGGAGCGCCACGTCACCCGCTGGAAGCTCTCCGACGCGGCGGCGCGGGCCTATACCACGATGCTGATGTGCCTGCGCGGCTCGGTCTGCATCTATCAGGGCGAGGAGCTGGGCCTGCCGGAGGCCGAGGTCGCCTTCGAGGATCTGCAGGACCCCTACGGGATCGAGTTCTGGCCCGAATACAAGGGCCGCGACGGCTGCCGCACGCCGATCGCGTGGAATGGCTCCGCGCCCAATGGCGGCTTTTCAGAGGGCCGCCCCTGGCTGCCGGTCTCGCCTGCGCATCTGCCGCTGGCGGTGGCCGAGCAGGAGGCCGACCCGGAGGCGATGCTGCATCATTACCGCCGCGCCATCGCGCTGCGCCACGCGCATCCGGTGCTGGCCACCGGCGCGGATCACGGCGTGCATTCGCGCGGCGACGTGGTGCATTTCGTGCGCCACGACGAGAACGAGACGATCTTCTGCGCCTTCAATCTGGGGGAGGAGCCGGCCGAGGTGCCGCTGCCCCAGGGCGCCTGGGCCCCGATCGGCACCGATCTGGGCTCGGTGACGAAGGCCGAGAACGGGCTGGTCCGTCTCGAGCCATGGCAATGCTGCCTGGTGCTGAAGCGACCGACGGACTGAGACGGAGCAGGGAAGGGACCCCCATGGCAGAGCTGAAACTCAAGGATGTGGCCAAGACCTATGGCGGGTCGGTCGAGGTTCTCAAGAACATCGATCTGGAGATCGGCAAGGGCGAGCTCGTCGTCTTTGTCGGCCCCTCGGGCTGCGGCAAGTCCACGCTTCTGCGCATGATCGCGGGGCTCGAGGAGATCTCGGGCGGCACGCTCGAGATCGACGGGCAGGTGGTCAACGACGTGCCGCCCGCGCAGCGTGGCATTGCCATGGTGTTCCAGTCCTACGCGCTCTACCCGCACATGACGGTGCGCGACAACATGGCCTTCGCGCTGAAGCTCGCCAAGAAGTCGAAGGAGGAGATCGACGCCGCGATCACCAAGGCGGCGCGCATCCTGCAGCTCGAACCCTATCTCGACCGCCTGCCCAAGGCGCTTTCGGGCGGGCAGCGGCAGCGTGTGGCGATCGGCCGCTCGATCGTGCGCGATCCCAAGGTCTATCTCTTCGACGAGCCGCTCTCGAATCTCGACGCGGCGCTGCGCGTCGCCACCCGGATCGAGATCGCGCAGCTCAAGGAATCGATGCCCGATTCGACGATGATCTACGTCACCCATGACCAGGTCGAGGCGATGACGCTGGCGACCCGGATCGTGGTGCTGGCCAACAAGGGCATCGCGCAGGTCGGCACGCCGCTCGAACTTTACGAGCGCCCCGAGAACGAGTTCGTGGCGCAGTTCATCGGCTCTCCGGCGATGAACCTGCTGCCCGGCAAGATCACCGGCACCGGCGCGCAGACCACCGTGACGCTCGACGGCGGCGGCGTGGCGGTCTCGAACGCGCCCTCGACCGAGGCCGACATGGGCCGCGCGGTCAAGCTCGGCGCGCGTCCCGAGGATCTGCTGGAGACGACGAGCGAGGGCGACGCCTACATCTTCGAGGGCAAGGTCGATTTCACCGAGTCGCTCGGCGAGGTGACGATCCTCTATTTCGAGAAGGTGGGCGGCGCCGATCCGGTGATCGCCAAGCTGCCGGGCATCCATTCGGATCTGCGCGGCCGCAATGTCCGCCTCTCGGCCGCGCCCGAAAAGGTGCAGGTCTTCCTCGACGGGCGCTCGCTCTACTACCGCTGAGCCAAGCGGGGCGGGCCTCAGTAGGGCCCGTCCTCCAGCACGCCGTCGGCGCTCATCTGCGCGTAGAGCAGCCCCTCGCGCAGGCCCCGGTCGGCGACCGAGAGCCGGTCGGTCGGCCACAGCCGCATCAGCGCCTGCAGGATCGCCGAGCCCGACATGATCAGCGCCTGCCGGTCGCGGCCGATGCGCGGGTCCTCGCGCCGCCCTTCGGGGCCGAGCGCGAGGTAGTCGCGGATCACCGCGTCGATCTGGTCGGAGGTCATGCGCAGCCCGTCGACCTTGTTGCGGTCGTAGCGCCTGAGCCCCAGATGGCTCGCCGCGACGGTGGTGACCGTGCCCGAGGTGCCGATGATCTGGAAGCCCTCGCGCGCCTGCTCGGCGGCCGAAGGGGCGAAGCCCGAGAGGTTCTCCTCGAAGAACCAGCTCATCAGCGCGAAGCGGGCCGCGTCGTCTTCCACGTCGTGGAATTGGTCGCGCAGCGTCGCCACGCCGAGCGGCACCGAGATCCAGTCGACCACCTTGGCGGCGGCGAAGGGGCCGGGGTCCTGCTGGAAGCCCGAATGCAGCCGCATGATCGCGCGCGGGCGCTCGCGCCGGGGCACGTTGGTCAGGTCGATCCAGACCAGCTCGGTCGAGCCGCCGCCGATATCGACGACGAGCAGCTGCTCGGTCCTCGTGGAGACCAGCGGCGCGCAGGAGATCACCGCGAGCCGCGCCTCTTCCTCGGGGCGGATCACGTCGAGCCTCAGCCCGGTGTCGCGCTGCACCTGCGCGAGAAAGGCGCGGCCGTTCTTGGCCCGCCTGCAGGCCTCGGTCGCGACCAGCCGCATCCGGCTGACGCCATGTTTCTGCAGCTTCTGGCGGCAGATGCGGATCGCGCCGATGGTGCGATTCATCGAGGCACGCGAAAGCCGGCCCGATTGTTCGAGCCCGTGGCCCAGCTGGACCGTCTTGGAAAAGCTGTCGACCACGTGAAACTGGCTGCCCTTGGGCTGGGCAATCAGCATTCGACAGCTGTTTGTACCGAGATCAAGCGCGGCATAGAGCGTCGCTTGATCCGGGCCTGGCGCGGGGGATCTCACCGCTTTGGGGAACGCGCCCGCACCGTCGGGACGCATGGGCGCCATGAATACGCCCTCCAATATCGAGTTGCTCTCAGGGTAGGGGTTGCGCGGATGCGGCGCAAGCATCGCGACGTACCGTATCTTTACGCAACTCATCACGATCTTGGTTATTTTGAGGATTCGCGGCACTGGTCGCCCGGCCACGCGGCTGCGAAAAGGGCTGGCGTCGCGCCACGCGGACAATATGTCGAATTTCGACCCTGCGCCCGTGGTGCGGCGCGCTATCAGCGATGTCGAGGAAAGGATCCGCAATGCCCGAAATCACGCTCGTTCTCTGGCGCGACATGCCGGCGCAGGTGATCGTCGGCCGCGGTCGGCGCGGCACCAAGCTGCAGCTCTCCGAGCGGTTCGAGCAGGCGATCGACCGTGCGGCGATGAAATCGGGCGCGGCGGGCACGGATGACTACCTCGCCGAATGGCGCAAGCAGCCATGGGGCGAGATCGAGGGCGCGCCGGAAGAGGCCGCGCGCCTTGCCGCAGAGCGGATCGAGGCCGAATACGACAAGGCGCGCCTGATGGCGCTGATCGACAATCACGGGCGCGAATGAACCGCGCCCTCAAGGAGGTGCTGATGTCCCTGTTGACCTTCCGCCGCGCGGCCCCCGCGCCTGTCCTGGGCGGTGCGCTCACCGCCCGAGCCTCGATCGAGGTGATGCCGCGCACCGCGGCCAAGGTCGACAGTTTCGCCGCGATCCTGCCCGCGGGCACCCGCGTCTACATCGCCCATATCGACGGCACGCCGATCGAGGAGATGGTGGCGACGGCGGCGCGCATCGCCGCCGAGGGCTTTACGGTCATGCCGCATTTCCCGGCCCGCAGCATCGAGAGCCGCGCGCAGCTTTCCGACTGGATCGCGCGCTACCAGGGCGAGGCGGGCGTGCGCGAGGCGCTGGTGCTGGCGGGCGGCATCGCGCAACCGCGCGGCGAATTCCACTCCTCCATGCAGCTTCTAAAGACGGGGCTCTTCGATGCCGCGGGCTTCACCCGGCTGCACGTGGCGGGCCACCCCGAAGGCAATCGCGACATCGACCCCGATGGCGGCGATGCGGTGGTGCGCGACGCGCTGCGCTGGAAACAGGATTTCGCCAACCGCTCGGATGCGCAGATGGCGCTGGTCACGCAGTTCGTCTTCGACGCCGCGCCGGTGATCGACTGGGCGCGCACGATCCGCGCGGCGGGGATCGAGCTGCCGGTGCATGTCGGCCTTGCGGGGCCCGCCAAGCTGCAGACGCTGATCAAATACGCGATGGCCTGCGGCGTCGGGCCTTCGCTCAAGGTCTTGCAGAAGCGGGCGATGGACGTCAGCAAGCTTCTCGTGCCCTATGCGCCCGACGAGGTCGCCGCCGAACTTGAGCGCGCCCGCCTGGCCGAGCCCGCGCTCGGGCTGGAGCAGGCGCATCTCTTCCCGCTGGGCGGCATCAAGGCCAGCGCCGAATGGCTGGCCGCGCGGCACCTCTCGCAGCGCGCCGCCGCCAACTGAGATTTCCGGCCTCCCAAGGCCAATGACAAGGATGAAGAATGACCCGTACGATCGTCGAATCGAAAACGAAAACCGCGATCATCGGCTTTGACCAGCCGTTCTGCGTGATCGGTGAGCGGATCAACCCCACGGGCCGCAAGAAGCTCGCCGCCGAGCTGGAGGCGGGCGATTTCTCGACCGTGGAAAAGGACGCCATCGCGCAGGTCGCCTGCGGCGCGACCATGCTCGATGTCAATGCGGGCGTGGTCTACAACTCCAACCCCAACCCCAACGAGACCGAGCCGCCGCTCATGACCAGGATGATCGAGCTGGTGCAGGGCCTCGTCGACGTGCCCTTGTGCATCGACAGCTCGGTGCCCGCCGCGCTCGAAGCGGGTCTCGCCGCGGCCGAAGGCCGCCCGCTGCTGAACTCCGTGACGGGTGAGGAGGACCGGCTCGAACTCGTCCTGCCGCTGGTCAAGAAATACAACGTGCCGGTGGTGGCGATCTCGAATGACGACACCGGCATCTCCGAAGACCCCGACGTGCGCTTTGCCGTCGCCAAGAAGATCGTCGAGCGCGCCGCCGATTTCGGCATCCCCGCGCATGACATCGTGGTCGACCCGCTGGTGATGCCGATCGGCGCGATGGCGACGGCCGGCCTGCAGGTCTTTTCGCTCGTCCGCCGCCTGCGCGACGAGCTGGGCGTCAACACCACCTGCGGCGCGTCGAACATCTCCTTCGGCCTGCCCAACCGGCACGGCATCAACAACGCCTTTTTGCCGATGGCGATCGCCTCGGGCATGACCAGCGCGATCATGAATCCCTGTGCCCTGCCGACGCCCTTGTCGAAGATCGCCGAGAAGAAGGCCGAGCTTGAGGCCGCGGGCATCGTGATCCCCGAGGGCATGGATGACGAGACCTTCTGCCGGCTGATGGGGCTGGGCAGCCGCGAGGCGCGCCCGGGCGGGGAGATGAGCGCGATCCGCGCGGCGAACTTCCTGACCGACAACGACCCCTCGGGCGGCGAATGGATCCGCTTCAACCGTCCCCCCGGCGTGCCCGGCGAGGGGCGCGGCGGGCGCGATGGCGGGCGTCGGCGGCGCCGGGCCTGAGCCGCGGCGCGCGGCGGTCGAACGATCGTGACGCGAGATGGGCGGCGGGGCTTGCCCCGTCACCCCCGCTTGGCATAGTCGGGGTCTTCGGATCAGGAGAGCCCGGCATGGCCAAGACACCCAAGAAGCCCGGCGCGGGCAGCGGCAACACCTCGGGGCGCGGGCAGCGCGACCTGACCGTCAAGGTCAAGACCGCGCGGGGCCGCAAGATGAGCTCCAAGCTCTGGCTGGAGCGCCAGCTCAACGACCCTTACGTGAAGCGCGCCAAGGCCGAGGGCTATCGCGGCCGCGCCGCCTACAAGATCATCGAGCTCGATGACAAGTTCCGCTTTCTCGTGCCCGGGGCGCGGGTGGTCGATCTGGGCTGCGCGCCCGGCGGCTGGTGCCAGGTCGCGGTGGCGCGGGTCAACGCGCTCGGCGCGAAATCGGGCAAGGCGCAGGGCTCGGTGCTCGGCGTCGACCTGCAGGAGGTCGAGCCCATCGCCGGTGCCGAGATCCACCAGCTCGATTTCATGGAGGACGACGCCGATCTCAAGGTCAAGGACTGGCTCGGCGGCGGCGCGGAGGTGGTGATGTCGGACATGGCCGCCTCGGCCTCGGGCCACAAGCAGACCGACCACCTGCGCATCATCGCGCTGTGCGAGGCGGCGGCGTATTTCGCCTTCGACGTGCTGGAGCCGGGCGGCACCTTCGTGGCCAAGGTGCTCGCGGGCGGGGCCGAGGGCAGCCTGCAGCAGCTGCTCAAGCAGAAGTTCGAGAAGGTGCAGAACGTCAAGCCGCCCGCCTCGCGCTCCGACAGCTCGGAGAAATTCGTGGTCGCCACCGGCTACAAGGGCCGGGACGAGGAGGCGCGCCCCGAGGCGTGATCCGCCTCAAGCGCGGGGCGACCGGCGCGCATCGGCGCGCAGGCTGATGTAGTTGCCCCCGAGGATCAGCGCCGCCCCGACGACGACGGCGAGCCCCACGGGCTCGTCATAGGCGAGATAGCCAATGAGGGCGATCAGCGGCAGGCGCAGGAAATCGAAGGGCATGACCACCATCGCCGAAGCGCGGCGCAGCGCGTTGGTGATGCAGTAATGCGCCGAAAGCCCCGCCGCCGCGATCACCGCGATCCAGGGCAGGCTTTGGGCCGAGGGCAGGGCCATCTCGCCGTCGATCAGCGCGCAGACGAGGCCGAAGACCGTCTGGCTCACGGTCATCCACCACAGGATTTCGATGGTATCGACCTGTGCCGTGAGCCGCTTGGTGAAGATGTAGGTGAAGGCGAAGCCCAGCGCGCAGCCCGCCGCCGCCAGAAGCGCGGGCGACAGCGGCGCCGCGCCGGGTTGCGCCACCAGGAGGATGCCCGCAAAGCCCAGGAGAGCGGCGAGCGCGCGGGGCCGGGTCAGCCTTTCGCCCAGGATCAGCGGCGACAGCACCAGCACCCAGAGCGGCGCGGTGAATTCCAGCGCGAAGACCTGCGCCAGCGGCAGCGAGATGATGGCGTAGAACCACAGGTTCTGCGCGGTGAAATGCGCGAGGTTGCGCGACAGGTGCAGCCCCGGCCGGCGCAGGCGGGGCCAGGCGGGCGCGCCGCGCGCGCGCAATATGACGGCGAGCAGGGCAACCCCGGCGATCGAGCGATAGGCCATGATCTCGAAGGTATCGAGCGCGAAGGACACCTCGCGCCCGGCCACCGCCATGGAGGTCAGCGCGGCGACGGCGCCCATCATCCAGCCCGCGGCCCGGATCGCCTCCGATCCTGTTTCCGTCTCGATCCGTGCGCCCATGCCGCTCCTCCCCACGTTGTGCGCCAAGTGCTATCGCGGCATCGCGGGATTGCCCATGCCTGCCGTGCAAGGGGCGCATGGAGGGGCGGGCGGATGGGGCGGGCGAGCGAAGCCGTTTGACCCCTCGGCGTCGGCGGCTTAGAAGTCGGCAACATTTCCGAGACAGCGGGACACGCCTTGACCGACGCAAGCATCATCCGCCACGACTGGACCCGCGCCGAGGCGCAGGCGCTTTTCGATCAGCCGTTCAACGACCTGCTGTTCCAGGCGCAGACCGTGCACCGGCAGAACTTCGACCCCAACAAGGTCCAGCGCAGCCGGCTGTCGAACATCAAGACCGGCGGCTGCGCCGAGGATTGCGCCTATTGCAGCCAGTCGGCGCGCAACGGCTCGCATCTCCCGGCCTCCAAGCTGATCGAGGTCGAGCGCGTGCTTTCGGAGGCGCGCCGCGCCAAGGAGCAGGGCTCGACCCGCTTTTGCATGGGTGCCGCCTGGCGCTCGCCCAAGGAGCGCGACATGGATCAGCTCGTCGCCATGGTCGAGGGTGTGCGCGCGCTCGGCATGGAGACCTGCATGACGCTGGGCATGCTCGAGGACGACCAGGTGATCCGGCTCAAGGGCGCGGGGCTCGACTATTACAACCACAACATCGACACCTCGGAGCGCTACTACCCCGAAGTGATCACCACCCGCACCTTTGCCGACCGGATCGACACGCTCAACCGCGTGCGCGAGGCCGGGATCAAGGTCTGCTCGGGCGGCATCCTGGGCATGGGCGAGACCGAGATGGACCGGATCGACATGCTGCTCGCGCTTGCCAATCTCGAAGAGCATCCCGACAGCGTGCCGATCAACCAGCTGATGCCGATGCCCGACACGCCGCTCGCCGATGCGGAACCGGTCGACGGGATCGACTTCGTCCGCGTGATCGCGCTGGCGCGCATCCTGATGCCCAAGGCGCATCTGCGGCTTTCGGCGGGCCGCACCTCGATGAGCGAGGAGACGCAGGCGCTGTGCTTCTTCGCGGGCGCGAACTCGATCTTCTCGGGCGACGTGCTGCTCACCGCCGAGAACCCCGGCGAGGACCGCGATTCCGTGCTGTTCGGGCGGCTCGGGCTGGAGTCGATGGAGCTTGGCGAGACCGGGGCGCGATGAGCCCGGCGGCCGGACAGGGCCGCCCCGGATTTGCGCGCCACGCCGAGGCGCTCGACGCGCTCGGCGCGCGTGGCCGCAGGCGGGCGCTGAGCCCGCGCGCGGGGCGGGATTTCGCATCGAATGATTATCTCGGGCTGGCGGCGTCGGAATGGCTGCGCGACGCCGCGCGCGAAGCACTCGACCGCGGCGTGGCCACGGGCTCGGGCGGCTCGCGACTGCTGCGCGGCAACGATGCCGAGCACGAGGCGCTGGAGGCCGAGGCGGCGGCCTTCTTCGAGGCACCCGCCGCGCTCTACATGGGCGCGGGCTTTCCCGGCAATGTCGCGATCTTCTCAGGCCTGCCGATGCAGGGCGACCTCGTGCTGTTCGACGTGCTCGTCCATGCCAGCGCGCATGACGGCATGCGGCTCGGGCGGGCCGATACCGCGTCCTTCGCCCATAACGATGCCGGTGCCGCGCGCGATGCGCTGAAGGGCTGGCGCGCGAAAGGCGGCATGGGCCGCGTCTGGATCGCCTGCGAAAGCCTCTATTCCATGGAGGGCGACCTCGCGCCGCTGACCGACCTTGCCGCCGTCGCGGCGGAGGACGGCGCGGTGCTGGTGGTCGACGAGGCGCATGCCACCGGGCTTTACGGCGACCGCGGGCAGGGCCGGGCGCATGGGCTCGATGCTTCCGTCGATCTCGTCACCCTGCACACCTGCGGCAAGGCGCTGGGCTCCGCGGGCGGTCTGGTCTGCGCCGACCCGGTGCTGATCGACACGCTGGTCAACCGCGCGCGCAACTTCGTCTTCTCCACCGCGCCCTCGCCGCTCGATGCGGCGATCACGCGGGCGAGCCTGCGGCTTCTGGCCGAGCGGCCCGGCCTGCGCGATGCGGCGTGGGACGCCATTCGCCACGCCCATGAGGCGGCGCGGCGGGCGGGCTTCGGCGATTTCGAGACGCAGATCCTGCCCATCCTCATCGGCGAGGACGCCGAGGCGCTGGCGCTGGCCTCGGCGCTTCAGGCGCGCGGCCACGACGTGCGCGCCATCCGCCCGCCCACCGTGCCACGCGGCACGGCGCGGCTGCGCGTTTCGATCACCCCCAATGTTTCCACGGCCGAGATCGACGCGCTTTTCGCGGATCTCGGCGATATCCGAAAGGTGGCCGCATGAAGCCCATCATCGTCACCGGCACCGATACCGGCATCGGCAAGACCATCGTTTCGGCGGGCCTCGCCCAAGCCCTCGGCGCAAGCTACTGGAAGCCGGTGCAGTCGGGGCTGGAGGAGGAAACCGACAGCGAGATCGTGGCGCGCCTCGCGGGCAGCCCGGTGCTGCCCGAGGCGGTGCGCCTCGAGCTGCCCGCCAGCCCGCATATCTCGGCCGAGGCCGAGGGCGTGCGGATCGACCTCGCCGCCCTCGACCTGCCCGAAAGCCCCCGGCCGCTGGTGGTCGAGGGGGCGGGCGGGCTGATGGTGCCGCTCGATGACGAGACCACCTTCCTCGACCTCTTCGCCCGCTGGGGCGCGCCGGTGGTGCTCGTGGCGCGGACCGCGCTGGGGACGATCAACCATTCGCTGCTGTCGCTCTCGGCGCTGCGCGCGCGGGGCGTGCCGGTGGCGGGCGTGATCTTTTCGGGCGAGGCCGCGCCGCGTGTCGAGCGCACCATCGCCGAGATGGGCGACGTGGCGCATCTGGGGCGGCTCGGCCGCCTCGATCCGCTGACGCCCGAGACCCTGCGTTCGGGCTTCGAAAGCATCGACATGGCCGCGATCCGCGCCGCGATGGAGGCCGCATGACCGACGCCGCGTTCGACCGGGATCACCTCTGGCACCCCTATACCAACGTCATGGCGCCGGGGCCGACCTTCCTGGTCGAGCGGGCCGAGGGCGCGTGGATCACGCTTCAGGACGGGACGGAGATGATCGACGCGATGTCGTCCTGGTGGTGCATGATCCACGGCCACCGCCACCCGGCGATCACCGCGGCGATGCATGCCCAGATCGACAGGCTGCCGCATGTCATGTTCGGCGGGCTCACGCATCGCCCGGCGGTCGAGCTGGGCCGCCGCCTCGTGGCGATGACGCCCGAGGGGCTCGACCACGTGTTCTACTGCGACAGCGGCTCGGTCGCGGTCGAAGTGGCGATGAAGATGGCGGTGCAGCACCAGATCGCCGCCGGCAACCCGGGCCGCACCCGCTTTGCCACGCCGCGCGGCGGCTATCACGGCGACACATGGAAGGCGATGAGCGTCTGCGACCCGGTCAACGGCATGCATCACCTGTTCGAGGGCGCGCTCAACATCCAGTATTTCGCGCCGCGCCCGCCGATCACTCTGGACGAGGACTGGCCCGAAGACGACGAGGAGAACGGCATCGCCGCGCTGTCGCGGCTCCTGCACGAGCATGGCGACCAGATCGCGGGCCTGATCCTCGAGCCGATGGTGCAGGGCGCGGGGGGCATGCGCTTTTATCACCCCGAATACCTGCGCCGGGCGCGCAAGCTCTGCGACGAGCTCGGCATCCTGATGATCTTCGACGAGATCGCAACCGGCTTTGGCCGCACCGGCGAGATGTTCGCCGCCGATCTCGCGGGCGTGACGCCCGACATCATGTGCCTGGGCAAGGCGCTGACCGGCGGGCATCTCTCCTTCGCCGCCGTCATGGCCTCGGGGCATGTCGCGCGCACCATCGGCGGCGGCGAGCCGGGGCTCTTCATGCACGGGCCGACCTTCATGGGCAACCCGCTGGCCTGCGCCGCGGCCTGCGCCAGCCTTGACCTGCTCGCCGATGGCACTTGGCGCGACCGGGTGGGCGCGATTGCGCAGCGAATGGAGGCGGGGCTCGCGCCCGCGCGCGAGATGCCCGGCGTGGCCGATGTCCGCGTGCTCGGCGCGATCGCGGTGATCGAGATGGATCACGTGGTCAGCGCCGATGCCGCGCACCCGATCTCGCGCGAGACGGGCGTCTGGCTGCGGCCCTTCGGATGCAACATCTACGCCATGCCGCCCTTCATCCTCGCGCCCCACGAGATCGACCGGGTCTGCGCCGCGATGCTGCGCCTCGCGCGCGAGCTCTAGGATCATGCGGTGGCGCTGGCTGGCCGGGCCGGGCGGGGCCGGGGAGGTCGTGGTGGTGTTCGGCGGCTGGGCCGCGGGCGCCGCGCCATTGGCGCATCTTTGCGGGGGTCGCGACGTGCTTTTCGTCTGGGATTGGCGCGATCTCGATGCCGATCTGCCGCCGCTGTCGGGCTACCGCAGGCGCCACCTCGTCGCCTGGTCCTTCGGCGTCGCCGCTTATGCGCATTGGCAGGAGGGGCGCGCGCTCGGCTTCGACCGCCGCGTGGCGATCTGCGGCAGCCCGGCGCCGGTCGATCGCCGCCTCGGCATTCCGCCCGCCGTCTTCGCCCGGACCCGCGACAGGCTGAGCCAAGCGGTGCTCGCGGCGTTTCTCGACCGGGCCGGGGTGCCGCCGATCGATGCGCCCGACATCGCGGCCTTGCGCGCGGAACTCGACGCCGTGGCCGCGCGGGGGGCCGCGCCGTCCTGCGATTGGGATGCCGCGGTGATCGCGGCGGGCGACCATGTCTTTCCCGCCGCCAACCTGCAACGCGTCTTTGCGCAAACGCCGACGCGCATGGTCGATGCGCCGCATGCGCCGTTCGGTCTCTGGCGCGACTGGGACGAGGTGCTGCGATGAGCCTGCCTCATGCGCGCGTCGCCCGTGCCTTTCGCCGTGGCCTGCCGAGCTATCACGACGCGGCGCGGGTGCAGGCCATGAGCGCGCAGCGCCTGGCCGAGATGCTGGCGGTGGACGGGGCCGGGCCGCGGATCGGCCGGGCGCTGGAGTTCGGCTGCGGCACCGGTCTGCTGACCCGGGCGCTGCATCGCCGCTTCGACTTCGGGGCTTTCGAGAGCAATGACCTGCTCGACGAGGCGCGCGATCACCTGCCCGGCGACCTGCGGCCCGCCTTCCGCTCCGGCCCGATCGAGGGGTTGCCGCTGCACGGCGCCTACGATCTCATCGCCTCCGGCGCGACGATCCAATGGATCGCCGATCCGGCGGCGCTGCTGGCGCGGCTGTCGCGCCATCTCGCGCCGGGGGGGCGGCTGCTGATCGGCGGCTTCGGGCGGGGGCATTTCGCGGAGCTGGCGGCGTTGGCTGCGCCCGCGCCGCTTTTCTATGCCGATCCCGCCGACTGGCCCGCGCTGCTGCCGCCGGGGCTCGTGCTGCGCGCGGCGGAGCGGCGACGCGAGGTGCTGGGATTCGACGATCTTCCGCAGCTGCTGCGCCATCTGCGGGCCACCGGCGTCACCGGCAATGCGCGCGCCGGTTGGGGCCGAGGCGCGATGCGCGAGGCCGAGCGGCGCTGGCGTGCGGAGCATGGGCTTGCCGATGGCCGGCTGGGGCTGAGCTATGTCTCGGTGCATCTCGTCATCGGCGTCGCGCCACAGGGACAGGCCTAGCCGGGCAGGTAAAGCTCCGGGTGTTGCAGGAAATGCTCCAGCATCGCGGGTGGTGTCCGGCCCGATGCGGCCAATTCTCCGCATCGCCCGGAATGTTGGCTCATCGCACGCCGCTTGGCCGCGATCGAGGCGGGCGGCGCGGTCAGAAGCCGCAGGCCATGCGGCACCTGCGCCTTGGGGAGAAAGCGCGCCTCGGCCAGGTAGCATAGCGCCGCCCGGTCAGCGGCCATCGCCGCGCGCCCCAGCGCATGGCCGCGCGCAAGATCGACGCAGGGCTCGCCCGGCCATGGCAGCAGCACCGTCGCTTCGGGGGCGATGAGCGGCTGCAACCGCCGTGCCAGCATGTCGAAATGCCGCCCCCGCGCGGGCAGCGTCTTCTCGGGCTCGCCGATCCAGTGCAGTGTCGCATCGGGGGCAAGGCAGGCCAGCGCGTCCGCCGTCTCGTCATGGCGGGCTCGCATGGTCTCTTCGCCTTGGGTCAGGCAGATGACGTCGACCCGTGCGCCGCCGCGCGCCGCCGCATGGATCAGCGCGCCGCAGCACAGCGTCTCGTCGCCCGCGCGCGCGACGATGACGGCCAGCCGCGAAGCGCCCGACATGATCCGCGCGGCCGTGGTCGAGAGCGCGCCATCGGCGGCGCGCAGGAAAGCGCCATCGGTCGAAGGCCGGGGGGCATCGCGCCGCCTGAAGATCATGCGCGGTGCCCGCATCGGGGAAGGGACCGCGCCGCTTTCGCGCCCGTGTCCCTCTCTGGCGGCGTCGCGCGCCCGGCTGTCTTAGCTCTGCCCATGGCGCCACAACCGCAACCCTGCGCCGGGGTTCCGGGATTCGCGCTGCGCATCGGCTCGGCCCGTTCTTTTTGCGCCTCCGCCGGGGCGTGGCGCAACAGGGGCCGCGCGCGTCCCGTGGCCGGGCGGTGCCGCCCGGCCATCTGCGCTCAATGGGCGCGCGATTTCAGCGGCAGGACCGAGAGTATCGCGACGAGAATGACCCCCACGGCGAGTCCGATCACCCCCATGATCGTGGCCCCCGTCAGCCAGCCCAGCGCGTCTTGCAGAACCGGCGCATGGGCGAGAACCCAATGTCGCGCCTCCTCCACCACATGCTCGGGCCGGGAGATGTGGTAGTTCTCCAGCCCGTGCACGAGAATGCCGCCGCTCACCCACAGCATCGCCGCCGTGCCGACGATGGAGAGCAGCTTGAGCACATAGGGCATGCCCTTGACCAGCGCCCGCCCGAAGCCGGGAACGAAGCCGTCCGGCCCGCGCGCGGCCAGCGCCGCGCCGAAATCATCGGCCTTCACGATGATCGCCACCGCGCCATAGACGATGAAGGTTATGAACACGCCCACCACGCCGAGCACGGCGGCCTGTGTGACGAAGGGCAGCTCGGACACGCTCGACAGGGTCAGCGCCATGATCTCGGCCGAGAGGATGAAATCGGTGCGGATCGCGCCCCTGACCGTGCTTTCCTCATCGAGCACGACCTTCTTCTTGGCCTCGTGCCCATGGCCCAGCACCACCTCGACGATCTTTTCCGCCCCCTCATAGGCGAGATAGAGCCCGCCCAGCATCAGGAGCGGCGTGATCGCCCATGGCGCGAGAAAGCTCAGCGCCAGCGCCGCCGGCAGCAGGACCAGGATCTTGTTGCGCAGCGAGCCGATGCCGATCTTGCGGATGATCGGCAGCTCGCGGTCGGCCATGAAGCCCAGCACGTATTTCGGCGTGACGGCGGCATCGTCGATGATGATGCCCATGGATTTCGAGCCCGCCTTCATGGTGGCCGCGGCCACGTCATCGAGCGATGCCGCGGCGGTTCTGGCGATCAGGGCGACGTCGTCGAGAAGTGCGAATAATCCGGAACTCATGGGCCTGCCGATACTGGGTTGGTTTGTTGCGCGTTGCCAAGGCTTACCGCGGTCCAACCCCCCATGCCCAGAATGGGTCGCATCATGCGCGAATTTTTCCCGCAAGGGGGCGCTCTTGCATGGCTGACCGCCGGTGCCGCGCCCGATCAGGCGACGCGGCGCAGGAAGCGGCGCAGCCGCGCGTCATGCGGCGCTTCGAGCACCTGGCCCGGCGGGCCCTGCTCGACGATGCGCCCGCCCTCCATGAAGATCACGCGGTCGGCGATCTCGCGGGCGAACTGCATTTCGTGGGTGACGATCAGCATCGTCTGGCGCTGGGCGGCGACGCGGCGCATCAGGTCGAGCACCTCGCCCACCCATTCGGGGTCGAGCGCCGAGGTCGGCTCGTCGAAAAGCATCAGCTCCGCGCCGATCGCCATCGCCCGGCCGATCCCGACGCGCTGCTGCTGGCCGCCGGACAGGGCCGCGGGGTAGCTGTCGGCCTTTTCGGCAAGCCCGGTCTCGGCCAGCACCTCGCGCGCGCGGCGCTCTGCCTCCTCGCGCGGGCGGCCCTGCACGGTGACCAGCGCCTCCATGATGTTCTCCTTCGCCGTCTTGTTGGCGAAAAGCGCGTAGTTCTGGAACACGAAGGCCGTGGCCCGGCGCAGCGCCAGGATGTCGCGCTTCGTGGCCCGGGCGACATCGACCGAGACATCGCCAATCGCGATCGTCCCGGCATCGGGCCGGTCGAGGAAGTTGAGGCAGCGCAGCAGCGTCGACTTGCCGGTCCCCGAAGGGCCGATCACCACGACCCGCTCGCCCTCGGCGATGTCGAGGTCGATGCCGTCGAGCACCGCCGTGCTGCCGAACCGCTTGGTCAGTCCACGTATCGAGATCATCGCGCATAGGCCTTGTTGAGATGGGTTTCGAGCTGCTTCTGCCCCTGGCTCAGCACCTCCACGATGATCCAGTAGAGGATCGCCACCACGAGGAAGGCCTCGAAGTAGAGAAAGCTGCCAGACGCCTCCTTCTGCGTGGCGCCCATCATCTCGGTCACCCCGAGCGTGAAGGCCAGTGAGGTGCCCTTGATCATGTCGATGAAGTAGTTGACCAGCGTCGGCGCCGCGATCCGGCCCGCCTGCGGCAGCACGATCCGCCGCATCATCTGGGCCTGCGTCATGCCGATCGACTGCGCCGCCTCCCACTGGCTGCGATCGACGCCGGTGATCGCGGCGCGGATCGCCTCGGCCATGTAGGCCGAGAAATGCAGCGTCAGCCCCATGATCGCGGCGGTCACGCCGTTGATCTGCGTCAGGAAGGACAGCACCTGCGGCAGGCCGTAATAAAAGAGGAACAGCTGCACCAGCAGCGGCGTGCCGCGAAAGAAGCTGATGAACAGCACCACCAGCCAGTCGAGCCCCGGCACGCGGATCACGCGCTCCACCGCGAGCAGCGAAGCCAGCACCAGCGCGCAGAGCATCGCCACCGCCGCCATGAAGAGCGTCAGCGGCACGTAACCGAGAATGACGGGCACCAGCCCCAGCATGTAATCGAGGTCGAGCGCCCGCATGGTTCAGCTCACTCGGTTTCGGTTTCGGCGGCAACGGAGGTGATGTCGCTGTCGAACCATTCCTGCGAGATCTCGGCCAGCCTGCCGTCTTCCTTGAGCGCGCTCAGCGCCGCATCGACGCGGTCGCGCATGGCGCGGTCTTCCTCGGTGTCGCGGAAGGGCAGGGCGTTGCGGATTTCGGAAAAGGGCTGCCCGGCGAGCTGCAGCGGCAGCGGGCTTTCCTTGATCACCTGCGCCGAGGAGACGCGGTCCATCACGAAGGCATCGACGCGGCCCAAAGCGGTGTCCTGCTCGATGTTCGATTCATAGGTGCGGATGTCGATCTCGTCGGCAAAGGGCAGCTCGCGCAGCAGCTGCTCGAAGTTCGAGCCGAGATTGACCGCGACGGTCCGGCCGCGCAGATCCTCGACGCTTCCGATCTCGTCATTGCCCTCCTGCGTCACCACCTGCGCGCCGTCGATGACATAGGGCTGGGTGAAGACGAAGGCCGCCTCGCGCTCGGGGGTGATGGTGATCTGGTTGGCGATCGTGTCGATCCGCCCGGCTTCGAGCGCGCCGATCAGGCCCGAAAAGCTCATGGTCTGGAACTCGATGTCGAGCCCGGCCTCTTCGCCGACGGCGTTCATCACGTCGACCTCGAAGCCCTGCAGCTCGTCCTGGCGCACGAAGGTGAAGGGGAAATAGCCGCCCGACATGCCGACGACCAGCGTATCGTTTTCCTGCGCCACGGCGGCGGTCGACAGCCCGGCCGTCGCGATCGCGGCGGTGATGAAGGTTTTCAGCATGATGCAGCTCCTTTGTCCTGGACACCCGACGTGCCGCCTGAGCGGGCCAGGTTCAACGTGTCAGACCAGATAAGGGCGAATGTTCGGCAGGCGAGGACGGACGTGGAAAATTGTCGGCCGCGACGGGTCTTGCGAGGACCAGCATTCCGCTCGGCCGCGGATCTCGGCGCAGGGGGCGCCCAGGGCCATCGGCGGCGCCGTCGCCGCGGCTCTTTGCGATTCCCGACTGGATCGCCGTGAGAAGCCTCGCCGCGACGGCTACGGGACCATGGCCCGCGCCATGGCGGATCGGTTTCGACCTCATGGCCGAAGGCAGGGAGGCGGTCATGTCGGGGCCAGATGTCCGTCCGCGCAGGGGTGACGCCGGAGGCATCTGTTCAAGCTGGTGTCGACGGGCAGGGTGCTTCGATTGATGCTCGGCTCGGGCGCGCCGTGAGCGATCCTTGCCATCGCATTCCAGCGCGAACTGCCGCTGATCCCGACGAGAGCCCTCCGCGCTGCCGTGGCCGCGACGACGGTGACCACGACCGTCTCCACCTCGTCGAGATCGAGCAAGGGCGTGAAGTCACCGGCACCGGCTCCTTGCGGGATCATGATGCAGTGCCGGTGCTTGCGCAGGCAGCTGATGAGGCAGATGTCGAGGTAAAGCCCTTCGGCCATTCGCGCTTGTCGAGCAGGGGGGAAAGGGGTCGGTCTGCCTTCGGGAGGAGCAACTCAAGAGGCCGCCGTTCCGCCCCACCATGGTCGGACCCTCCCGAACAGAGGGCTGAAGCCTCCAAGTTTCGCTCAGGAAACGGTAAACTGGCCCATCATGCCTGCGTCCTCGTGTTCGAGGATATGACAGTGATACATGTAGGGCGCGTCGGGGCGGGCGGGCTGGTCAAAACGGATCAGGATTTCGGCGGTGCCATCGACCCAGACCACGTCCTTCAGCCCGGTTTCGGCATGATCTACCGCGCGGCCATTGCGGCTCATCACCTGGAACGAGGTGCCGTGGACGTGGAACGGGTGGGCCATCATGTCGGCCGAAATTTCCCAGATCTCGGTCTCGCCCAGGCGCAGCTGCTGGTCGATCCGGTCCATCTCGTAGGACTTGCCGTTGATGCCGAGATCCGGCTTGCCGCCGAACATCGCGCCCATCATCCCCATGCCCATCATCATGTCGAGCCGGAAGCTTCGGCGGCGCAAGGGTTCCCCGAAATCGGGGCGCGGCGCGCCTGCCAAAGTGGCAGGCAAGGTCGCGACCCTGGCCGCGCGGCCAGGGTCGACCTCGAACCGCGCCACCTCGAAGACATCGCTGCCATCGGAGGCCTCGGAGTTACCGCTCATCATGCCGCCCATCATGCCACCGCGGCCCATCATGCCGCCGCCCATCATCGGCATCGGCACATCGGCCGAGACGAGCCGGGCGGGGTGTCCGTTCGCGAAATCAACGACGATCTCGGCCCGCTCGGCGGGGGCCAGTTGGATTTCGGTCCGCCGTAGCGGCGCCGGCAGAAGCCCGGCATCGCCGGCGACATGATGGAACGCGCGGCCATCCGCGAAGCGGAAGCGGTAGACCCGCGAGTTCGAACCGTTGAGCAGGCGCAGGCGGACCATCCCCGCGGGAACCCCGGCGACCGGGGTCGGCGCCCCGTTCACGAGGACCCTGTCGCCCCGGAATCCTTGCATGAGCGCCATGCCGTCATCGTCGTAGCGCAGTTCGCCGCGGCGCGAGAAACTGCGATCCTGAACGATCATGGGAATATCGTCCACGCCGTAATCCGAAGGCAGTCCCGCATCCGCCGCTTCGGAGTCATCGATGAGCAGCAGACCTGCCAGCCCGTGATAGACCTGCTCTCCGGTGCGTCCATGGACATGCGAGTGATACCAGTAGGTGCCCGCAGGCTGGTCGATCTCGAGCGTCTGTTCGAGTTCCCGCCCCGGCGCGATCACGGAATGTGGCCCGCCATCCTGCCAGCCGGGCACATGCAGCCCATGCCAATGCGCCGTGATACCTTGCTCCAGCCTGTTGCCGACCGTGATCCGGGCGCCTCGTCCCCGCCGCATCCTCAATGTCGGGCCGAGATAATCCTGCGACCAGCCCAGCACCTGTGTCTCAGCGCCATCGAGAAAGGCCTTTCGCCCGGCGATCGCATCGATCCGGTTTCCGGCTTCTTCGCCGATATCGATCAAGGCCGGAATGGGCAGCGGTTGCCCTGCCACGGCCTGCGCCGACGCACGACCGACGAGCGCCGGAACCGCAAGGCTGGCCAGCGCCCCACTCAGAAAACTCCTGCGTCGCATCAAGCCGTTCCTTCGAGGTTTGCAGGGCTCCCCAGCCTGCACGCCGCCTCGTGCTGGCTTAGGAAGACCTCGCCGGTCAGCTCTTCGAGGAGATGGCTGCGCTTCAGCCGGTCCATCACCGGGCCCTTCACCTCGCTCAAATGCAGCCGGATGCCGGCATCCTTGAGCCTTGTGTTGATCGCTTCGAGCGACTCCAGCGCCGAAAGGTCGATCTCGTTCACCGCCGGGAACATCAGCACCACGTCCGTGAGCTCGGGCTTCTCGGCGGCATAGGCCGAGAGCCGGTCCTCGAGATAACGGGCGTTGGGAAAGTAGAGGCTTTCGTCGACCCGCAACGACAGCACATGCGGCTGGGTCTCGACCTCGTGGCGCAGCACGTTGCGGAAATGCTCGGTGCCGGGCACCCGGCCCACCACCGCCATGTGCGGGCGCGAGGTCTTGTAGAGATGCACGAGGATCGAGGTGACCACGCCCGCCGTCACGCCGGTCTCGACGCCGAAAAGGAGCGTCAGCAGGATCGTCGCCGAGACGGCGGCGAAATCGGCGCGGCTGAAGCGCCAGGCGCGCTTGAGGATCGAGAAATCGACGAGGCTGAGGACCGCGACGATGATCGTGGCCGCCAGCGTGGCTTTCGGCAGGTAGTGGATCAGCGGCGTCAGGAACAGCGCGGCCAGCGCGAGGCCGAGGGCGGTGAAGGCGCCTGCGGCGGGGGTCTCGGCGCCGGCGTCGTAGTTCACCACCGAGCGCGAAAAGCCGCCCGTGACCGGAAAGCCGCCCGAGAAGGCCGCACTCATGTTGGCGGCGCCGAGGCCGATCAGCTCCTGGTCGGGGTCGATGCGCTGGCGCTTCTTTGCGGCCAGCGTCTGCGCGACCGAGATGCTTTCGACGAAGCCGATGATCGAGATGAGCAGGGCGGGCACGAAGAGCTGCGACAGCAGTTCGGGCGAGAATGAGGGCAGGGTCAGCGGCGGCAGGCTTTGCGGCACCTCGCCGACGATGGCGACGCCGCGCGCGCCCAGATCGAAGGCCCAGACGGCAAGCGTGGTGGCGAGGATGGCCAGCACCGGGCCGGTCTTGGCGCCGATATCGGCCATGCGCGGGCCAAGGCCCATTCGGCGCAAGAGCGGCTTCAGCCCGCCGCGCACCCAGAACAGGAAGGCGGTGGCCGAGACGCCCAAAGCGACGGTGATCGGGTTGATCTCGTCCAGTTGCGCGACGAGGCCGGCGCCGATCTCGATCAGCGTGTGGCCCTCGCCCTCGATGCCGAGGATGTGGCTCAACTGGCTCGCCGCGATCAGGATGCCGCTCGCGGTGATGAAGCCCGCGATCACCGGGTGCGACAGGAAATTGGCGAGAAAGCCGAGCCGCAGCAGCCCCAGCGCCAGCAGCATCGCGCCCGACAGGAAGGCGAGCGTCAGCGCCGCGGCGACATAGCCCGCCGTGCCGCTTGCGGCGACCTCGCCCACCGCGGCGGCCGTCATCAGCGACACCACCGCGACCGGGCCCACCGCCAGCGTGCGGCTGGTGCCGAAGATCGCATAGAGCAGGATCGGCGCGATCGAGGCATAGATCCCGGCCTCGGGCGGCAGGCCCGCGAGCAGCGCATAGGCCAGGGATTGCGGGATCAGCATGATCGTGACGATCACCGCCGCGACCGCGTCGCCGGTGAAGGCGGAGCGGTCGTAGCGCCGCCCCCAGTCGAGGATCGGCAGGTAGCGCGACAGCGAGGGCATGGTCATCTCGGTTTGTCCGGCATGAGAAGGAAGGGAAAAGGGCGGCCCTAGTCGGGAGGACGGGCCGCCCGGGCGATCAGTCGAAGCGGTTCACCGGCAGTTTCAGATAGTGGTGGCCGTCATCCTCGGCCGGGGGCAGCCGCCCGCCGCGCAGGTTGATCTGCAATGCGGCGAGGATGCGGTTGGGCAGCGCCAGCGTCGCGTCGCGGCTCTGGCGGCGTTCGATGAAATCCTCGCGCTTGGTGCCGTCCTTGACGTGGATGTTGTTGGCGCGGTGTTCGTCCACCGTCGCCTCCCACGCAGGCTCCTTCCGCTCCTTGGTGCCGTAGTCGTGGCCGACATTGAGGCGGGTGTTGCCGGGCAGGGCGAGGATGTCCTGGATCGAGTCCCACAGCTCGGCGGTCCTGCCGCCCGGAAAGTCCGAGCGCGAGGTGCCGGCATCGGGCTGCATCAGCGTGTCATGCACGAAGGCCGCATCGCCGCAGACATAGGTGATCGAGCCCAGCGTGTGGCCGGGCGACAGCATCACCTTCGCCTCCAGATCGCCGATCTTGAAGCTCTCGCCCTCCTCGAACAGGTGGTCGAAATCGCGATTGGCATCGAAGGCATCGGGCAGGTTGTAGAGATCGGCCCAGATCTTCGCGATCTCGGGCACCAGCGCGCCGATGGCGTTGGGCGCGCCGGTGCGCTCCTTGAGATGCGCCGAGGCCATGACGTGGTCGGCATGGGGGTGGGTGTCGAGCACCCACTGCACCTTCAGGTCGTTCTCGCGCACGATATCGAGCACCTGGTCCATGCTCTCGGTGGAAAAGCGGTAATTCTTCGGGTCGAAGTTCCACACCACGTCGATCAGCGCCGCCTGACGGGTCTTGGGATCGGCACAGATATACTGGATCGACCCGGTATCGGGCTCGTAGATGCCCCAGACATCGGGGCTGTTCGCGCCGGTCGAAGGCGAATGGCGCACGACGCGGCTCTTCAGGGGATCGGTCATTGGGGGGCTCCTTTGCGAATGGGCAGGGAGAGGTCGGGGGTGTGCCGGGCAAGCCACATGCCGCCCAGCATGAAGGGCACGAAGATCAGCGCGCCGGTCGTCGCGATCGGCAGCGCGGTGAGCGCCGGGCCGGGGCAGAAGCCGCCAAGCCCCCAGCCGATGCCGAACAGAACCGCGCCGGTCAGAAGCCTGGGGTCGAGGTCGGTCCGGGTCGGGATGCGGAACTGGCTGTCGAAGAAGGGACGCGACCGGCGGCGGGTGAGAAGCGCGAAGCCCGGTGCGGTCACCGCGATGGCACCGCCCATGACGAAGGCGAGGCTCGGGTCCCAGGTGCCGAAGACGTCGAGGAAATTGAGCACCTTGGCCGGGTCGGCCATGCCCGAGACGATCAGGCCGAGGCCGAAGACCAGGCCGGAGAGCAGCGCGAAGATCTGTTTCATCTCAGCCTCCGATCAGATGGCGGGTGACGAAGACCGTGACGAAGGCCGCGGCCATGAAGGTGAGGGTGGCGACGATCGAGCGCATCGAGCCGCGACTGATGCCGCAGACGCCATGGCCCGAGGTGCAGCCATTGCCATAGGTCGCGCCGAAGCCCACCAGAAGGCCCGCCACCGCCATCAGCGCCGGGCTCGACGGCACCCATTGCTGCGGCCAGTCGCCGGACACCAGCATCCAGATCGGCGCGGCCATGAGCAGGCCGAGCACGAACAGCGCCGAGACGCCGCGCGCCTCGCCATCGGTGGAGCGCGCGAAGATCCGCGAGGTGAGGCCGCTGATCCCGGCGATGCGACCATTGGTGGCCATCAGCAGCACCGCCGAAGCCCCGATCATCATGCCGCCTCCGAGCGACAGCCATGGGGTGAACTCTGTTTCCATCTCTCGACTCCGTGATACGACGGCGGGCGCTGACGCGCTTGCCTTGTTTCAGGACATCTATATATTACTCACATGGCATATTCAATAGGTCGCATATGAAGATCACCGATGACTTTCTCGACGGCGACATCGCGGGCGCCGCGGCGCTGATGGGAATGCTGGCCTCGGAGGCGCGGCTGCGGATCCTGTGCCGTCTGGTCGAGGGCGAGCGCTCGGTCGGCGATCTGGCGCGGATCTGCGGCATGTCGCAGCCCACCATGTCGCAGCAGCTGAAAAGGCTGAAGGAGGCGGGCCTCGTCGAAGGCCGCCGCGACGGGCAGACGATCTATTACAGCGTGATGGGCGACGAGGTCGCCGCCGTGCTGGAGACGCTGCACAAGCTCTATTGCGCGCGCGACGCGCAGTGAGCGCCCGCGCCCGGGGCGTCCGGGCGCGGGGCGGGGGTCAGGCCCCGGATTTGCGGTCGGCATAGTCTTTCACGAACCGGCCGATCTGTTCTTGGGTGAGGTCGAGGCCGTTCTCGCGGCCCATCGCAAGGGCGGCCTCGCCATCGAGGCCCCGATCGGCCGCCAGCGCCATCAGCGTCATCGCGCCGGCGCGCTTGCCCGAAGCGCAGTGCAGCAGGACGGGCTGCGGCAGCTCCGGCATCTTCCGGCGGAAATCATCGACCAGCGCGTCATCGAGCGCGTCGGGCGAGACCGGGTGATGCAGGTAGGCGAGCCCGGCCTCCTCGGCGATGCGCCGCTCCTCCTCGGGTGTGACCTCCTGCTTCTCCTCGGAGGTGCGGAAGTTCACCACGCTGCGAAAGCCCTCTTCGGCGGCCTGCCGCAATCCGGCCTCGTCGGGGGCGAAGCGGGCGATGCTGTAATTGCGGTCGATGGTAACGGTGTTGTCCATAGGGGTCCTCATGTCTTCTCGGGGGTTTCGACCGGGTAGCCGGCGGCGCTCCATGCCTTCCAGCTGCCCGGCACGTTGCGGATGGTCTCGAAGCCATTGGCAGCAAGCAGGCTCGACGCGATGCTGGCGCGAAAGCCGCTGGCGCAATAGGTGGCGTAGGTCCTTGTGCGGTCAAGATCGTGCAGCTTCTCGCGCAGCTCGCCGAGGAAGGCATGCGTCGCGCCCGGCACGTGGCCGCCCTCCCATTCCTCGGGCTTGCGCACGTCGAGCGGGGTGATGCCGCGCGCCTCCTTCAGCTCATGCACCGAGATCTGCGGGATCTGCGCGAACTCCCGCCCCGCCTCGCGCCACGCGCTCATGCCGCCGGCGAGATAGCCGCCGAACCGGTCGAAGCCGGTGCGCCACAGCAGCCTGACCACCTCGGGCAGCTCGGCATCCTCGTTCAGCACGAGGTGGATCGGGCGTTCCGGGTCGAGCAGCCAGCCGGCCCAGACCGACAGTTCGGGCCGCGCGCCGATGTTGAGCGCGCCCTTCACATGGCCCGCGCCGAAGCCCATCATGTCGCGCACGTCGAGGATCTGCGCGCCGTTCTCGGCAGCTTCGGCAAACTGCTCGACCGTCAGCGGCGGCACGCGCGGCAGGTTGCGCAGCACCTCGGGGCCCTTGGCGTTCACCTTCTTCAGCCGCGGATAATGCGTCGGCACCGGCGGGGCATCCGCCTGCATCACCTTCTTGAACTCCTCGAGGCTCTCGATCCTGGCGTAGTCGTTGAAGCGCCGCTCATAGCCGATCGTGCTCGACATGCGGTCGCCGATATCCGGCCCGCAGGCCGATCCCGCGCCGTGGCAGGGATAGATGATCACGTCGTCGGGCAGCGCCATGAACACGTCGCGCACGGTGTGGAACAGCTTTTCGGTGAGCTCCTCGGTCCGGTCGTCGCCCATCAGGTCGGGGCGGCCGACGCTGTCGACGAAGAAGGCATCGCCCGAAAGCACGCCCCAGGGCGTCTCGGTGTCGCCGTCATGGAGGAAGTAGGACATGTGCTCGGGCGTGTGGCCGGGGGTGAAGCGCGCCTTCATCCGCAGCCCGCCGAAGACGAACTCATCGCCATCGCGGACCGGCGCGTGCTCGAAGCCGTATTCGGCGCCGCCCTCGGTGCTGACGCAGAGTTTGGCCTGACCGCCGAGCCGGTCGACCAGCTCGCGCGCGCCGCTCATGAAATCGGCGTGGATGTGGGTCTCGAAGACATGGGTGATGGCGAGGCCGAAGCGCCGCGCCGCCGCGAGATAGATCTCGACGTCGGGGCGCGGATCGACGATGGCGCAGACATGCGCGGCGTCGTCGCCCAGTAGGTAGGAGCATTCGGCGACACCGTCGGCCAGGATCTGTTCGAAGCGCAGGGTCATGGCTGGTCCTCCTTTGGGCAGGGAACGCAGGATACCATTGGTCCGGTTCCTGTTTTCGGGGAGGGCGAGCGGCCTTCGGGTCTGGCCGACCGTGTCGGTTCGGCACGCTTCCGCCCTTTCTCGCGTTTGGCAGGGGGCCAGCTTCCCCCCGGGGGGCGGGTGCCATAGGGTGGCCACAAGTTGGATGTGCGGAAGGCATCGTCTCCCATGCTGCTGAGGCAAATCGTCGGGTTGTCCCTGTGCTGGCTTCTGCTTCTCGGAAGCCTGTGGGACGTTGCCGGCCCGGAGCATGCGCATGCGGCGGACGGCCATGCGGAACACGCATCCGTCGTCCCTTCCGTGGTCTCCGGCCCGGTGCCCCCGTCCGCGGCCTGCCATCCCAGCGTGCGGTGCATCATCGTTCCGGTGGATGAGGGCGCGTTTCTCAGGCCGCCGCTGCGGCTGTCGGACCGGATGACCATCAGCGCCGGGGGGGCGGAACCGGCGTCCCGGCAGCCTGACATCGCCCTGCCGCCCCCCCGTCGAAGGGTCTGATCTGAACAATCGGACTCAGTCGACGAGGGCAGTATGACAAGCAAGAAGATGGCGGTGGCCACGCTGGCGATCTGGATCGCCGCGGGGACCGTGGTCGCGCATAGTGGCGCGACGGGCGTGGTGCGCGAACGCATGGAGGGGATGGTCGCGATGCGCGACGCCCTGCGCGACGTGACCCCGATGATGCGGGGCGAGATGCCCTATGACGCGGCCCGCGTGGCCGAGGCCGGTCGCGCGATCGCGGCGCATGCCGGAAGCGAGATGACCGGGCTTTTCCCGGAGGGCAGCGCGGGCGGGGTCTCCTATGCAAAAGAGGCGATCTGGCAGGAGCGTGAGACGTTCGACGCCCTGGCCGAAGAGTTGCGCCGCCATGCCGAAGGCCTCGTGAAAGCCGCCCCGAACGGGCTTGCGGCGCCAGATCCTCATGCCGGAATGGCGACGGGCGGTTCCACGGGCGGTTCCATGGAGGGGCACGAGGGCATGACGATGCCGGGTGACGCTCCGGCCCGGTCCGGCCCCGGCGCCGGGTTCTCGGTGGCGCAGCTCCTCGGCGTCGAGCCGCGGCGAAGAGCGGAGCAGGCGGGGATGGCCTCCACATCCGCGGCGGACGGGAGTGCCACCGCGCCCGGCTACGCGACGCTCGCCGCGCCACAGGTCTTCCGGCGGATCGGCGAAACCTGCGCGGCCTGCCATGGCCGCTACCGGGCGGGGAGCTGAGCATGCGTGGTTTGCTCAGAGGCGTCCTGCTGGTGGCCGCCCTGGCCGGAGGCGGCTATGCCGGGCTGCGCGCCTGGCCGATCGGCAAGGAGGGTGCGAGGATCACGCTCGATGGCGATGCCCGGCGCGGGGCCTATCTGGCGCGGGCCGCGGGCTGCGTGGCCTGCCACACCGACACGGCGGCCGAAGGCCCGGCGCTGGCGGGCGGCGCGGCGCTAGACACGCCATTCGGCAGCTTCGTGCCGCCGAACATCACACCCGATTTCGAGCATGGTATCGGCAGCTGGACCCCGGAGGACCTCGGCCGGGCATTGCGGGAAGGCATTTCGCCCGATGGCGAACCCTATTACCCGGCCTTTCCCTTCGAGTTCTATGCCGGGTTCTCGGACCAGGACATCGCCGATCTCTGGGCGGCGCTGGCGACGGTGCCGCCGGTGGCCGAGACGCGCGGCGAGACCGACATGCGCTTTCCGTTCAGCATGCGTTCCGGCCTGAAGCTCTGGCGCGCGACGGCGCTCCTCGAGGCCGAGAGCGCGCCTGTGCTCGGCCGCTCGAAGGAATGGAACAGGGGGCGCGAGCTGGTGGAGGGGGCGGCGCATTGCGGCGCCTGCCATACCGGGCGCGGATTGCTGGGCGGGCTCGACGCCACGAGCTTCGGTGGCAATGACGATCTGCCGGGCGGGTCCGTCGCGCCATCGATCCGCGCCGCCGCCCTGAAGGACGCCGGCTGGACCGCGAATGCGCTGGCCTATGCGCTGGAGACCGGGATCACGCCCGCGGGCGACGTCTTCGGTGGCTCCATGACCGAGGTGGTGGAGCAGGGGACGAGCTTTCTCGACGAGGCCGACAGGCGGGCCATCGCGGCCTATCTGCTCGATCCCGAAACGGAACTCTCCGAAATCGACGCGCTGGCGCAGCTCCGCTGATCGCTTCTGACGAACGTCCCGGCGCCGCTCCTGCTGCGCCGGGGTCAATCCATTGGAAAGACGGACATATGAACAAGACGATCATTCTCGGGGGTCACTGGCCTTCTTCTTGCGGGCGGCCTGCTCTGGGTCGCCTCGACGCCCGATGAAGGCGGCATGGCGGGCCACTCCATGACCCCACCCGACACCAGCGAGATCCCGCAGGGCGCGGCGATCGTGCAGGTGGCGCTGCCCACCGGGCTCGACGAGCAGGCGCAGATGGGCAAGCGCGCCTTCGAGGCGGTCTGCGCCGATTGTCACGGGGCGAACGCGGCCGGAAAGAACGGCGTGGCGCCGCCGCTGGTGCACAAGACCTACGAGCCGGGCCATCACGGCGATTACGCCTTTCTCGCTGCCGTGCGGAACGGCGTGCGGTCGCATCACTGGGACTTCGGCGACATGCCCCCGGTCACCGGGCTGACGGATGCCGATGTCACCAACATCGTGGCCTATGTTCGCGCGCTGCAACGCGAGAACGGCATCGACTGAGGTCGCGCCACGATCGGGGCGCGGTTTGGCGCCGATGCGATCGAGGTCCTGCGCGCAGCCACTTGCGCCGGGCGCGGGACATGCCATCTGTGGCGGCGACATGAGCCCTCGAATCCACCCTCTCTCTGCCTTGCCTGCCCTGATCGGGGTGGTGCTGCTGCTGCTTGCGGGCTGGGGCCTCGACGGTGACATGACAGGCCGGACGCCGGTCACGGCGCACCACGCCGAACATGCCGAACCAATGATTCCCCACGACACCTCCACCGACGCGGCCTGTGCCCTGATGTGTCTGGCGCAACGCCCGGTCTTCGGTGGCCCCGAGGGCTACCGCAAGCTGGCGCGCGTCGCCGACAGCCCGTCGATCACCGCCTGTCTCCTGCTTGGCGGCTGCGCGCCTGCGCCGCCCCAGAGGCCACCCAACTTCGTCTGACGCCCTTGTTCCCCCCGGCCTGCCGGGACCTTTCAAGCGCGGCGCGCCACGCCGCAAGGATGACAGACAGATGACCCAGATTTCACGCCGCGGCTTTCTTGCCGCCAGCGCGGCCATGGCCGCGACCCTTTCCATGCCCGGGGCCGTGCGCGCCCAGAACGCGCCGCTTGCCCTGCGCGCCGCGAGCCGCACGCTCGACATCGACGGGCGCGCCGCCACCGTCATGGGGCTTCTCGGCCCCGATGGCCGTCCCGGCCTGACCCTCGATCCCGGCCAGCGCTTTGCGGTCCGGCTCGAAAACCAGCTCGATGTCGAGACGCTGATCCACTGGCACGGGCAGATCCCGCCCAACGCGCAGGACGGCATTCCGCACCTGCCGATGCCGCCGCTCGCACCGGGCGAGAGCCGCGGCTACGACTTCGCACCGCTTGCCGGCACGCATTGGATGCATAGCCACATTCCGACTCAGGAACTCGGCATGCTTGCCGCGCCGCTGATCGTGCGGCGCGCCGAGGATCTCGCCGCCGACCGGCAGGAGGTGGTGCTGTTCCTGCAGGACTTCTCCTTCACCTCGCCCGAGGAGGTGATGGAACGGATCGTCTCCGGCACGGCCATGCAAGGGATGGATCATGGCGGCATGGGCCATGGCGGCATGGACCACGGTGGCATGGCGATGACTGCCGATCTCAATGATTACGACTTCGACGCCTACCTCGCGAACGACCGCACGCTGTCGGACCCCGAGGTGGTGCAGGTCGAACCGGGCGGGCGGATCCTCCTGCGGGTGATCAACGCCGCCGCCGCGACGAGTTTCTGGATCGAGACCGGCGCGGTCGAGGCGCGGCTGGTGGCGGTCGACGGCCATGCCGTGCAGCCGGTTGCCGGGCGTCGCTTCGGTGCGGCGATGGCGCAGCGGCTCGACATCGAGGTCGATCTGCCCTCGGGCGGAGCCTTCCCGATCCTCGCGCTGCGCGAGGGCGCGCGCGAGCGCACCGGGATCGTGTTGGCGAGCTTTGGTGCGGTGATCGACAAGATACCCGGCATCGCCCCCACCGCGGCGCCGGCTTTCGATCTCGACATGGCGCAGGAGCGGTCGCTCTGCGCCGTCGAGCCGTTGCCGGAGCGAGCCGTGGATCGGCGGCAGATGGTGATGCTGGGCGGGCAGATGCAGCCCTATGTCTGGACCATTGATGGCAAGCTCTGGAGCGAGCACCAGCCGGTCCCGGCCATCTCGGGCGAAAGGGTCGAGCTGACCTTCCACAACATGTCACCCATGGGCCACCCGATGCACCTGCACGGGCATGTGTTCCAGGTGGTGGAGGCGGCTGGCCAGCGCTTTTCGGGCGCGGTGCGCGACACGGTCTACGTCCCGCCGATGGCCTCCGTCACGGTCGCGCTCGACGCGGGCGAGGCGGCGCGCTGGATGCTGCATTGCCACCAGATGCCGCATCTGGCCTCGGGGATGATGACCGAGTTCGCGGTCACCGCAGGGTGAGCGTGTAACGGCCGCCCTTCAGGGGGCGGCCGTGGCCCGGCAGTGTCCGGCGGAAAGCGCGGTCCTCGGCGTCGATCCTGCCCTTCGCGAGGCCCATGCTGCCCCGCGCGGGCGGCCTGCCGGCAGGGGCAGAACGCGGGGCGGCAGGGGCGCGCCGAGCTCAGGCGGCGCAGTCGAGAAAGCCGCGATAGCCGACGCGCAGGCCTTCTTCGAGGTGAAACACCATCTCGGCCTCGGCGCGGCGCAGGCTGTCGTCTGTGTCGGTCCAGTCGGCGCCGGGGTCGGGCATGACGGAGATGTCGACGCCTTCGGCTGCGAACCGCGCGCCGTCATCCAGCGCCCCTGCGGCGACAGGCGAACCGGCAGCGAGCGGGATCAGCACGCCCGACAGCTTGATCGCACCGCTCTCGCCGGCCATGGCCAGCACCGGCTCGCCTTCATTGGTGCGGCGAAACTCGCAGGTCGCGTTGTTTCCCAGAGCGGTCTCGATCTCCCCGGGTTTCAGCCCCGCCACGTCGAGCCCGGCCAGCTGCGCCGAGCCCAGCGCCTCCTCGATGGTGCCCGTCTCGGCTGGCGCTTCGGATTCGCCCAGAGCCGGATCGGTGGCGATGCCGTTTTCCTCGATATCGGCGATCAGGTGGCGCATCTCGCCGATCTCCTTGCGCTGCGCGGCGATGATCTCGTCGGCGAGCTTGCGCACGCGCGGGTCGTCGATCTGCGCGCGCTCGGAGGTCATGATGGCGATCGAATGGTGCGGGATCATCGCCGCCATGTAGCTGGTGTCGTCCACCGTCTCCTGGCTGCGAATGAGCCACAGCGTCAGGCCGAACACCACGACGGCGCCCGCGTAGATCGCGATGTTGATCGCCTTGCTGGCATACATCGACAGCATGAAGCTGAGCATGATCACCGCCATCGCGGCACCCATCAAGAGCGCCATGTAGGTTCGCGTCTCGCTGAAGAAGACGTGCTCGAAGGCATAGGTGTTGATGTACATCAGCCCGAACATCACCACCGTCGAGGTCGCGATCATCGCGGCGAAGCGCCAGTAGGACATGGATACTCTCCTTTTCGTATCAGGGCCGGCGGTCGACCCTCCGGGCCATTCAGGGGCGGCCTGGGGCCGGCAGGTGGCGGTGCCGGAAACGGTCTCGCATGCCGCGCTGCCCGATCACGGCCCCGTGGGGCAGGGGGCGAAATACCCTCACCCGGTATGGCGGGAACCACCGTTCAAGCGTAGGGTTCCGAAGTCGGAGGCGAATGACATGCAGGAAAAGCAGAACAAGGCGGCGATCCAGAAGCGGCTGGCGCGGCTCGAGGGGCAGATCCGGGGGATCTCGCGCATGGTCGAGGACGACCGCTACTGCGTCGACATGCTGGCCCAGACCGCGGCCGTGCGCTCGGCGCTGAAGGCGGTCGAGCGGCTCCTGATCGAGGATCACACCAATCACTGCCTCGAAGCGGCGATCCTCTCGGGCGATCCGAACGAGCAGCGCACCAAGTTCCGCGAGATGGTCGCGCTGCTGGAGAAGGCGCGTGACTGATCCGCGAAACGATCCGGTGGCTCATGTCGTCGGGGCCGCATGATCCCGGCCATCCTCATATCAGCCGTCGTCGTGGCGCTGTGCAGCGCCATCCATTATTTCATGCTGAAACGGGTTTCTGATGCGATCGCGTCCGGCCCGGCCAATGCCCGGGGGCGTCATCTTTCCATGACGATCGGCGCGATCACCGTGGCGCATGTGATCGAGGCGCTGATCTACACCTTCGCCTTCGTCTGGGCGGTGCGGGGATTGCAGATCGGCGATCTGAGGCCGGCTGCCTCCGGCGCACCGGACCCGACCCTCATGGACTACTTCTATTTCTCGCTGGTCAATTTCACCACGCTGGGCCGCGGCGATCTGAACCCTGACGGTCATCTGCGCTTCATCACCGGGATCGAGGCGTTCCATGGCTTCCTGATGATCACCGCTTCGGGCTCCTTCATGCTTCAGGTGATGGGCGGCAAGGCGCCCCTCTCCGATGACGGCTGACCCGGTCCTGCCCGGCCCGGGGGCGGGCCCTCCGTCTTGGCAGCCCCGGTGTGAACCGAAAGAGCCAAAGACTGCTTGGGTCATTGTAACCGGTCAATCATGAGGCGAATGACATGCAGAGAAGACGGTTTCTGACACGACTGGCGGGGTTCGGTGCGGCCGGGGCATGGGCCCCCGGTCTGGTGCGGGCGCATGCGGGAGGCGAACTGCCGGAGCGGTTCCTGCCGCGCGAAGTCGACATCGCGCCGGGCATCCCCGCCGGGGAGATCCACGTCATGCCGGACGAGTTCGCGCTCTACTGGACGCTGCCCGAAGGCCGGGCGATCCGCTACAGCGTCGGCGTCGGACGCGACGACCTCTATCACGCGGGCAGTTTCGTCGTGCAGATGAAGAGGGAATGGCCAAGCTGGAAGCCGACCCCGGCCATGGTGCGGCGGGCGCCCGAGAAATACGAGAAATACGCCGAGGACGGCATGCCCGGCGGTCTCGACAACCCGCTCGGGGCGCGGGCGCTCTATCTCTTCGTCGATGGTCGGGACACATATCTGCGCATCCACGGCACCAACCAGCCCTCGACGATCGGTCAGGCGGTGTCGAATGGCTGCGCGCGGCTGGTGAACGACCACATCATCGAGCTCTACGAGAAGGTCCCCATGGGCACGAAGGTCTATCTCCATCCGAAGGCGGGAAACCCCTACAGCCCGGACCAGCACGGGATGGATCACCACAGCTGAACACGGCCCCCGGCCAACACCCCACGGGTGCTGACGGGGGGCAACCTGTATCGCCCTGGTCGGGGCCGAACGCCGCGCAAAGGCCGATGATCAGCACGAGGGCGGATTGGAGCACGCCGACGATCAGCCCGACATTCCGCCCCTCATGCCTGATGAAATCGAAGATGATGTCGCGGCGAGAGAGCGAGCCGGTCCGGTCCCCGCCGGGCGAGCCCGATCGGCAACCCGCCGAAGCCGGGATAGGTGACGGGAATGAAGGCACTTCCGGCCTCCGGCACCGTGGCCACGGCCATCCAGTTCACCAAAATGACCGCGAGCGGCCAAAGGCGCCCGCCGCGCAGCGGAGTGGAGCGGAGAGGGCCCTGCAGGACATGTAGGCAATGACCGGCAGGACCGGCGCCGTGAACCCGGCGAAGCGCCCGGCAGGCTCGATCCCATGGCCCCATCGCAGCGTCAGCAGCAGCGATTGCATGGCATGGAGCGCGATCACCGCGAAGAACAGCTGATGGGCCTTCTGGGACGGGTCATGCCTGCGGGCGAACCAGGCCGGGGCGGCCAGCAGGATCAGGCGGGCGAAAAGGGAAACGGGAACAAGCGGCATGGGGCCGCTCGATCAGGGATCGAATGCCGAAGACCTATGCCGGAACGCGTTTCAGGACGCAGCCTCGGGGCAGCGGGGAGCTGACGTTCTTTCCCCGCGGGTTTGAAGGGCGCTTCGGTCGGGAAGCGGATCAAGCTGCGAGATCCGGCTTTGCCTCCGTCAATTGTCCGGTGGCCGCAGCGCAACACCTAACCGCTTGGCCGCATCGAGCGCGGCCTCGCCGCGCAGCGGCCATGCTTGCGTCAGTCCTTCGATGATCACCAAGAGCGCGGTATCGGCCCCGTGCAGATCGGTCGCTGCTGCGGCTCTTGCCGCGACTTCTGCCTTGTGGCGCTCGAGAAGAGCGCGGAGAGGCTGACTTCCGGGTTCGGCGGCCACGGCGGCATGAAAGAGGCAGCCATGCGAAGCCTCGGTCGCCATCCAGTTGCCGATGCGGGTCAGGATCGTATCGAGCGCCTCTCCTGGCTCCTTTGGCAGGTCATCGAAGACACGGGCGAGATAGCGCTGGTGCCGGTTCTCCAGCGCCGCCAGCACCATCTCCGCCCGGGAAGGCGTGTATTTGTAGAGCGTGCGGAGGCTTACATCCGCAGCATCCCGCAGGTCTTCGACGCTGGGCTCGGCGAAGCCTCGGCTGGCAAAGGCGCGCTCAAGCCCCGCGGCTATCTTGCTCATCATATCACTCATGCTTGACGATGTAGAATGACCTCTCTACCTACGCAAGTAGAGCAATCATTCTACATTGGAGCATCCCCAAGTGACACTGCCTGAAACGATGAAAGCCGTCATCCTCACGGGCCATGGCGGGTTGGACAAGCTCGAATGGCGCGAGGACGTGCCGGTTCCGCGACCGGAAGCTGGCGAGGTACTGATCCGTGTGGGCGCGTCGGCGGTGAACAACACCGACGTCAACACCCGAACGGGCTGGTATTCGAAAGCGGTGCGGGGCGACACCGGTTCGGCCGCCGCGGAGGGCTATGCGGGCGCCTCCGATGCCGACGGCGCATGGTCCGGTGCGCTCAGCTTTCCGCGCATCCAGGGCGCGGACTGCTGCGGTGAGATCGTTGCGGTTGGTGACGGTGTGGAGGCTGCGCGGATTGGCCAGCGCGTGCTGGTACGGCCTATGCATCGTCCAACCGGCGCAGGACCGGATGCGCTTGTCACCTTCGGCTCGGAGCGCGATGGCGGCTTTGCCGAATATGCCACCATGGACGACGAACACGCGCTGCGGATCGACAGCCCGCTCACGGACATCGAACTTGCGTCATTTCCTTGTGCGTTCTCCACTGCCGAAGGCATGATCCAGCGCGCCGGACTGGGCGCCGAGCATGTGCTGATCACCGGGGCATCTGGCGGCGTCGGCTCGGCGGCGGTGCAACTCGCCAAGCGGCGAGGCGCGCATGTCACGGCTTCGACCAGCCCGGCCAAGATGGAAGCGCTGAAAACGCTCGGCGCCGATGCGGTGATGGACCGCGACGACGCTTATCCGGATGAAACCTTCGACGTGGTGCTCGACCTGGTGGGTGGGCCGCGCTGGCCCGAACTGCTCGATACGTTGGTCCCACGCGGTCGCTACGTGACATCGGGCGCTATTGCAGGGCCGATTGTCGAGCTTGATCTGCGGACGCTCTACCTCAAAGATCTGACACTGATTGGCAGCACTCGGCAGGACCCGCGCGTGTTCACTGATCTGATCAGCTACATTGAGGCGGGCGAGATCAAGCCCGTGATCGCCGAAACCTATCCATTGCGCGACTTGCACGCGGCGCAGACGGCATTCCTGGAAAAGTCGCACATGGGCAAGATCGGGGTGGCGGTCGCAGGCTGACCATCACGAGGATGGGATCGGGGCCAGGCCATCCGGAGGCCTGAAAGGGGTCATGGCATGACGCTTTTCAGGCATCTATCGGAGTGTCCAAGCAGGCGCACCACACCCGAGCATCTCCAAAGCCGTGAGGATATTCAGGGGGGTAGTGGCGGAGAGACAGGGACAATCCACCATTTTTCTAAGTCGTTGACTTAACTGGACATCCAAGCGCGAAGGTTGCTTTGGTGTCTCACATGACGCCCCACTTATTGATCGCAAGTACTGTTTCTGTCAACCGGCGGGTGTCGTATCGGGTGGCTCTCTATCCGCCTATAGGTGGGACGGATGCCGCCTTGGTTATCCATTCGTCCTATAGTGGGGGGCGGGTCGCGCCTCAGCGCGTCTTTGCCTTTATGCGTGGCCCGGATGCCGACCCACTTGGCGCTTCTTCTGTCCTATAGTGTTGCCGGGTTGCAAGGCGGGGCGTACCCCTGCCGCGCGGGCGGGGTATGGGGGAAGTTAACGCGTGCTATTATATGTATCGGGCCACGAAAAACTGTGTCAAAATTTTACGATGACTGATGAACCTAAGTCTGCACTTGCTTTGAAAGCCCAGGCATTGGCCGCAAAGTTGCCCAACCAAATTGGGGACAACTCATGGGCGTTTGAACCGTATCTGTCTGCATCAAACCCGGATGCGCAAAACCTCATAGACCTACTGATGGATGACGTATGCGCAGCGTGGATGGCGACTTTTTCCGTGCGCAAACCAAGCACCGACACGCAACAGAAGTTTTGGGACTGTGGTAGTGCAATTCTTGCGAACCTGATGCGGGCCAAGTGCAACAAATGGCCCACTACAATAGGTATGTACCGTAGCAAGGGGGCATTGGACCGGGAAAGGCGATACCGGCCCATGTATATGACCGCTGACCGGTTCAGGACCGTGCAAGACTGGCTTGTCAAATGTGGCCATATCGAATTGGTCAAAAAAGGTTATAATCTTCCGGGCGACAGTCAGACAAGCCGCTTTGCCTTGACGGAGGCAGGCGCAAAGGAACTGGAAGTCAAAGACTGGACCTTTGACGATTTCAAAGTGTACCGGGGGAGGGAAGCCGTTCGATTGAAAGATCATAATGACCGTCTGTGCGGCTATGACGACACACCCGAGATTGACGACCTTCGGGCGAGACTGGACGAAATCAACGCGAAGTTGGATACGATCGACATAGCAACGACCCGCCCCCTTACTATCCATGACCGAAAATCCGAATACCAAGGCCGCAAGGTTCGCCTGCACCGTGTATTCAATCGGGGCAACTTCGACCACGGTGGCAGGTTCTACGGCGGGTGGTGGCAGAACGTCAAAAGCAATGCACGGGCCAAGATCACTATAGACGGACAGCACACCATCGAAGCAGACTTCCGGGGCTTCAACCCGGCGGTGCTGTTAGCTGAGGCGGGCCAGTCTATACCGGAAGACCCTTATTCTCCCATCGTGGGGGCGAATGCACCCAAGGAGCTGCGGGACCATGCCAAGGCTACGCTTGCCGCCCTTCTCAACTCCAAGTCGGGCTCGACAGAAGAACCCCGCGACTTCAACAGCACTCGATGGGGAATGACGGCAGAGGACTTCCGTAACAAGGTACTGGACGCCTTTCCGATGGTGTCCGCCATGCTGGGCACCGACAAGGGCATGACGCTGCAACGGCTGGAAAGCGATTTGGCGGAAGAGATCATGCTGCACTTTGTCAGGCAGGGCCATGCGATCCTGCCCATACATGACGCCTTCATTGTGCAGGCCCATCTGGAAGGGGAACTGGTGCAGGTGATGAAGGACACCTTCAAGGCAAGGCTAGGGCAGGTTCCCCCAGTTAAAGTCACCCGGTCCTATGCCCTGCGCTGACCTGCCCCTGTAAACCCAATGTTCCCATTACTGGGGCAAATAAGGCTCGTGGTTCGTCGCGTCTGGATTTTCCCTGTCCCGTCAGGCACAAAGTGCGAAAAAACGAACACGGGGGCAACCATCCATGCAGAACCTTCTCGATGACCTCACGGAGCTTCTCCAAGCCGAACAGGCGTTCATCTCGGACGGGGCGATCCTCAAGAATGCTGTGATCGAGGCGGCGCTGAACATGGACGCACGGTTGCTGGAACTGCTGATGCAGTCCGACACGATCAAGGCGCATTTCTTCACCGAGGTGGCGGACGCGCTGGTCTTCGACAAGGTGAAGTTTCAGGATTTCGTGTCCAACAAGGCGTTCCTTCCCGACAGCTACACCGCCTTCAAGAACCGCATCGGCCTGACGGACGGGCGCGGCGACTACCTGAGCCAGTCGCGTGACGTGGTGCTGGCGTGGCCCTACAAGGATTGCGTGCTGGAAGGCGGCATGACGAAAGAGGACCGGGGCCGCAACGAAGTGTTCTGGAACACGACGCTGGCCCCGGACGACATCACGCGGCTGTTCGAACCCAAGGTGCTGACAGGGTGGCAACGCTGGGATGCCGAGGCCGTGGCGGAGGGCAAGGCCAAGCCCGTAGGGGACGTGTCTCAGGATGACAACCTGCTTATCAAGGGCAACAACCTGCTGGCGCTGCACTCGCTGAAGAAGCGGTATTCGGGTGAGGTGAAGCTGATCTATATCGACCCACCCTATAACACCGGCAATGACGGCTTCCGATATAATGATCGCTTCAACCATTCAGCGTGGCTGACCTTCATGCGAAACCGGCTGGAAGTGGCGAAGGAGTTGCTAAGTCGCGATGGCACAGTATTCGTCAACTTGGACGATGGCGAAGCACACTATGCTAAAGTGTTGATGGATGAGCTGTTTGGCCGGGATAACTTCATAGGGAATGTTATCTGGCAGAAGAAATATGCAAAGCAAAATGATGCGACTGGTTTTAGTCAAAGCCACGATCACCTCTTAGTATTCGTGAAAGACATCCAGTCAGTGGGGTTTAACCCTGTCGAGCGAGATGAGGGGCAACTCTCGAACTACAAGAATCCTGACAACGACCCGCGCGGACCTTGGCAATCTGTGGTCTACACATGCAACAAGACCGCCGATGAGCGCCCCAATCTTTTCTATCCGATCACCCATCCTCGCACTGGCAAAGAAGTCTGGCCGGAAAGATCGAGAGTGTGGGCTAGCGAACGTGAAACTACAATGAAAAACATTGAAGATGGGCGGTTGTGGTGGGGGCCAAATCACGAGATGGAAAAGCCCAGGAAGAAGTCGTTCTTGTCTGAAGTAAAGAGTGGTATTGTACCTGAGACGCTTTGGCTTCGAAGTTTTGCTGGCGACAATCAAGATGCGAAGCGTGAGGCAATGGCATTTGGGTTAGGGGACACATTTCCGACACCCAAGCCTGAAAAACTCATGCAGCGGATTATTGAGGTTACTACATCGCCGGGCGACCTTGTGCTTGACTTCTTTGTTGGTTCCGGGACTTTCGCCGCTGTCGCGGCAAAGATGCAGCGTCGATGGCTCGCTATTGAGCAAATGGACTATGTTCGCAAGTTGACCGCAGAACGCCTTAAGAAAGTCATCGAAGGCGAACAGGGCGGCATTTCCAAAGCCATCGAGTGGCAGGGCGGCGGATCGTTTGTTTATGCCGAACTCGCGGCTTCAAACTCTGCCTTTGCCGACCGGATCGAAGCAGCCCCGGATATGGCCGCGCTGCAAACCATCCATGCCGACATGCAGGCCACCGGCTATCTACGCTATGACGTGGACCTGAGCGCCTTCGATACCGATGACTTCGCAGCACTTCCGCTGGACGAGGCTAAGCGTGTGTTGATGGACTGCCTTGATGCCAACCACCTTTATGTCAATCTCGGCTCCCTTGGCGATGCGGACTTTGACATCTCCGACGAAGACGCCCGAGCTACACGCTCTTTCTATGGGCTGGACGCATGAGTCAGACCCTTACCGAACGCATCGACGCCGCTATTGAGTTTGCAGATCTTGAGTCTGCTATCCCGGATGCAATCACAGACAATCTGGCGAGCAATATCTCTCTAAGGCCCTACCAGCGAACGGCATTAGAGCGCTGGCTGATCTACATGGACAAATACAAGGCACGCCCCAAGGCGCCGCACCTGCTGTTCCACATGGCCACGGGCAGCGGCAAGACGGTGCTGATGGCGGCGCTGATCCTAGACCTTTACCGGCGCGGCTACCGCAACTTCTTGTTCTTCGTGAACTCTGCCCAGATCATCGAGAAAACGAAGGAAAACTTCCTCAACCCCGCATCGGCCAAGCACCTGTTCGCGCCCTCTGTGCGGATTGATGACAAGCCCGTGGACATCCGCGCGGTGGACACTTTCGACGCGGTGAACACGAACGCGATCAACATCCACTTCACCACCATTCAAGGGCTGCACACCCGGATGCAGGCCCCGAAAGAGAACGCAGTCACCATCGAGGACTTCCGCGACTACAAGGTGGTGATGATCTCGGACGAAGCGCACCACCTGAACGCCGAGACCAAGAGCAAGGACAAGCTGACCAAGGACGAAGCGAAGGAAAAGGCCAGTTGGGAAGGCACGGTATCCGAGATTTTCCGCCAGCATCCCGAGAACATGCTGTTGGAGTTTACCGCGACCGTGGACCTGAGCAATGACGCGATCCGGGCGAAGTATGCCGACAAGATACTGTACGACTATTCGCTGCGGCAGTTTCGGGAAGACGGCTATTCCAAGGACATCGAGTTGCGGCAGGCCGATTTGCCGCCGGAGGCCCGGATGATGCAGGCGATGGTTCTGAGCCAGTACCGCCGCAAGGTGGCCGAGTCGCACGGGCTGCATTGCAAGCCGGTGATCCTGATGAAGTCGAAGACGATCAAGGACAGCGGCGATAACGAGGCCGCGTTTACGGCGATGGTGGCCGGGCTGACGGGCGAGGCGCTGGACGCGCTCAGGGCGGCCTCTGAGGGCGATGAAACGCTTTCGCGGGCCTTTACCTTCATCATGGACGAAAGGGCCATGAGCGGCGCGGATTTCGCCCGTGAGCTACAGGGGGATTTTGCGCCCGAGAAGGTGGTGAACGTCAACAACCCCAAGGATTTGGAAAACAGACAGATCGAGTTGAACGCCTTGGAGGACCGAGGCAACGAGATACGGGTGATCTTTGCCGTCGATAAGCTGAACGAAGGCTGGGACGTGCTGAACCTGTTCGACATCGTGCGCCTGTACGATACCCGTGACGGCAAGGCCAATAAGGTGGGCAAGACCACGATGGCCGAGGCGCAGTTGATCGGGCGCGGGGCGCGGTACTTTCCCTTCATAGCCCCAGACCAGCCCGACGCGGCACGGGAAAAGCGCAAGTACGACAGTGCGGTGGACACGCCCCTGCGCATCTTGGAGGAACTGCATTACCATTGCTCGCACAATCCCAAGTACATCCAAGACATCCGCAACGCTCTGCGTGAAACCGGGATGCTGGACGACACGGCCCGGACGGTGCGGCTACGGCTTAAGGACAGCTTCAAGCAAACCTCCCTATATGTGAGGGAATACGTCTGGACGAATGATCGGGTGCGCAACCCGCGCGACGGTGTGGCCGGGCTGGACGCCTACAAGATCGAAGGCCCGTTCACATATCCCAACCTAATGACAGGCCGGGTGACGGAAGCCTCTGCCTTTGGCGGTGGACAGTTGACGCTGAAACCGTCGAGCAAGGAACCTGTGTCCCGCGACTTCAAGCTGGCCGATTTCGGCAGGGCCATTCTAGGCTTTGCGATGGACGCCAACGACTTCTTCCACTTCGCCAACCTGCGCGACTACTTCCCGCAACTTGCCAGCTCCTCACAGTTTGTTACCTCTGTCACCTATCTGGGCGGCGTGATAGTGAGCGTACGCGGCTTGCCCGATGACTTAGACAACCTGACTGCGCGGCAAAAGCTGGACATCGCGCAATACGTTCTGCACCAGATCGAAAGCGGCGTGAAACGCGAAAGTGTCGAGTATATCGGCACCAAGGACTTCAAGCCCTATCCCATCAAGGACCGCTTCACCGACAAGGTGCTGAAACTGCGGATCGAAGGCGAGACCGGGCAAAGCTGGACCGAAAGCAACGTTCCAGGGCTGGACCAGATCGACCTGAGCGGCAAAGACTGGCACGCCTATGACGACAGCTACGGGACCGATCAGGAAAAGCACTTCATCAAATACATTCACGATCAAGAAGCCTGGTTGCGCGGCGTTTATGATGACTTCTACCTGCTGCGGAACGAGAAGGCGGTGAAGCTGTACGACTTCGACACCGGACGCGCCTTTGAACCCGACTTCGTTCTGTTTTTGAGGAAGAAGGACGAGGAAGCCAGCACGATCTTGCAGCTATTCATCGAGCCGAAGGGCGACCAGTTGCGCCCGCAAGACGACTGGAAGCAGGGCTTTCTTGAGCAAGTGAAAACCAAGGCCCGACTTGAAACGGTTTTCCAAGGCCGTGACTATACCGTTCTTGGACTGCCCTTCTTCAATGAGACGGGGCAGACCAATACCGACTTCAAAGCCGCATTCGAGACTGAGGCGCTGGACGTATAGTCTGATCTTGCCTGTCTATATGTCTGGACCTGCCTATGTGTGCGGGACTGATGGTCTAAGGAATGGTTCCCCATTACTGGGGCAAATAAGATTACTGGGGCAAATAAGCCGGGGTCGGTGCAGGCTCAGTCCGACATCTTCGCCAGCCTGCCCACGATCTCGGTCGGATCGAAGCCCAGAACCTCGCCCAGCTTGACCAGTTCCACCACATCCACGCGCCGTTGACCGCTTTCCAGCCGCGCGATGAAGGACTGATAGACCTTCATCCTCTCCGCAAGTTCCACCTGTTTCAAGCCTGCCTCGGCCCGCTTCTCGGCAAGATAGTGGATAAAAGCATCATGCCTTTGATCTTCAAGAGTTTTAGGCATGAATGCCCCATGCTGTTGCACTGGGCGCGTTGACTATTTCTCAAAACTGGATATCTAAAATTCAGATGCAAACAAGGACACGTTCAATGACATCCCAAGACGCCAGCCGAAGGCCACGCGGTTTGGCCCGCTGGCTTTTGTCAGCATTCCTTGTGGCTGTTCCTGCTGCGAGTGCTGTCGCAGATGAATGGCTGTCCGTTCACAACTGGCCTGTGCCACCTTCCGACCACCGTACAACCATCGCTATCAGTCAAAATCCGGACGGCTTTGTCGCTGGGTTTTATCGTGACGTTGACCGCCGGGTTCGTATCTACTTAGCTCTTCCCGAAGAAAACCCGGAACGCTTGATAAGTTCGGGTTTGGTAGCTCTGTATCGTGGCAATGAAGGTCGCGGCTCAGACATCAAACTGCCTGATACGCTGAACCCGAAGGAAACGGGCTTCACGGACGGCCGAACTGTCACTGGCAGTATTTGGCACGGCGACGGTCCGACAGCGTATGCAGGGACGTTTCGTGACATTCTGAATAGTAAGACGCTTTGCGCTAGGTTTTTCACATTCAGTGGCCAGCAAGATACTTGCTGGGATTTGTCCGGGCTGCACAATGCCGTTGAGGATGCCATACAAATCACGGCTGCCGTGTCACCCGAGGATCAGGCATGGCATGAGTTAAGAGCCGCCGTAGCGATAAGCGGTATGAGCAGATGTACGCCCGCGAACCACCTTTCTTGCACGCCTATTTTCGACCATTGCTTTGCCCGCTTTGAACAGCACAAAGACGTTGCAATGTTCAATGATTGCATGGCCGTAGTAGAATAGCCTTGCGCGTCAGATGTAGCTGATCGCTTTGCCTACATGGTGGAAGGGGCCATGCGGGATGGCCCCACTCCGTCATTCTGGCCTTCGGCAGACGATTGGTGCTGTAAGCCTAACGCGCGGTGATTTTCTCTATGGCGTCTTTCTTCTGGGCCAGCGTGTAGCCCTCGCCAAAGTACCCGTCTGTGACGGTGTCGCGCTCGTGCCCGACGATCTCTTGCACAAGTGACAACTCAATACTGGCTTGTCGCATCCGGGTAATGGCAGTGTGGCGCAGGCTGTGGAAGACAAGACCGTCTTCCTTCATGCCGATCTTGGTAAGGAAGGTGCCAAACCAGCGACCCAGATTGCGGCCATAGCCTTCCTTGGTGTTGTGTGTGAACGAGATGAACAAGCGGGATTGCTTGGCGCAGCCTTCGACCCATTCGAGAAAGCCAAGCCGGATCAACTCCGAATGGACGGGCACCCGGCGTTTGGCGGCAGGCGATTTCAGGCTTTTCTTCTCACCATCCGCGTTGATGTCAATATACCAGATACCGCCCTCCTTCTGTACATCAGACGGCACCAGTTGCGCAACTTCCCGCAAGCGTGCCCCGGTAAACATGGCGAGAAGCGTTCCCCACCTGTGATCGTCTTTCTTGACCAACCCGGAACGATTTTCAGTCAACTCGGCGTAGAGGCTCGAAAACTGTTCCTTGCTGTACGCCTTGCGCTTCTCGGCGGCTTGCTTGGCCTTCGCTACCTTCATGCCGACGAACAACTTGTGAGGCGCGCGCCCATGCCGTTCCGCCCAGTCCCAGAAACGGCGGAACATGTCGATGTAACTATTCACGGTCTTCACGCCCATCTTGGGCAGGCCGGGAACGGCGATGGCGTCCTGCAAACTCAGGTCGCGGGTTTCGGGCTTGGTCTTGCGGTTGGCGGGTAGGGCCTGCACCAGCTTTTTCATGTCAGCGGCGTCTTGGCGGCTGATCTGGTCCATCGGGCGATCCGGTCCAAAATGCTCCACCAGCAGGGCAAGGTAGGCATCCGCCTTGTTCCGCATCTCCTGCGACCATTGCGGCCCATGTTCGGCTTTGAAATCCGCGATGGTTGCGCTCAGAGACGCAGAGCGGGCCTGTGGTGGCTTCGGCGCGGTCTGGGCGGGTTCGGTGAAAGAATAGCCCTCAAGACTCTCAGCGGCGCTCAGAACGTCTCGGAGCATGTCCCGGCGGCCCTTCCTCAGTTCAACCGCTATCTGGGGAAGGCTGGCGTCCCATGACGCGTCGGAAACTTCCATACGGCGCTTGAACCGGGCGATAGGTAGATACTGCGGATGCACCGATTGAAGGTCGACCAAGCAATCATGGTCTAGCATTTCCTCGCGGGCATCGGCCAAAGCGTTCTTGGACAGGCCACGCTTATCTAGCCAGTCCAGATACTGGTCCAATTGCGCCTTGAAGTAGTCTGTGACCTTCTGGCGTATCTCGTTTTGTCTGAGCCTTGTCAAAGTCTCGTCGTCCCGAACCAATCGGCCACAGGATGCAAGATAGCGGGCCAGGTCGCCAGCCCTATCAGGGCATTTAGTTCTTAACGAAAGCCTTACGGTTCTGCGGGCTTGACCCTCAGCAACGGGCAAAGGCCAGCGAAAATAGTAGATGCCGTGTCTTGATGGGGAAAGGTAGGCTGACAACTTCATGGGCTAGTGCTCCACTTGGTGTCGCACTTGCTGCCCGAAGTCTTAAGTCATTGATTTTAGACCATTTGGCGGAGAGACAGGGATTCGAACCCTGGGAACCCGTGAAGGCTCAACGGTTTTCGAGACCGCCCCGTTCGACCACTCCGGCACCTCTCCGCGGTCTGTGGGGCGTTTAGCCAGTGGCGCGGGCGGGCGCAAGTCCCGGATGGCGGAAATTTCGCAAACTTCGCGCGACCGTCGCGTCAAGCCGCACGGATCTGTTGGAATGGCGCGGCCATGCGCCTATCACCGGGTGATGTCACCGGGAGACCAAAGCCATGCCTGTCCGCGCAAGCCTTCTGACCGTCCTTGCCACCGTGGCCGCGATCGCCGCCTTGCCCGCCGCGGCCCTGCCGGCGCAGCAGCTCGACAGGCTGGTCGAGGCGTTGGCGCTCGATGAGGTCACCGAGGTGATGCGCGAGGAGGGGGTGGCCTATGGTGCCGAGCTGGGCGCCGAGCTGTTCGATGGCGACGAAACCGGCTGGGCGGCGCAGGTCGCGCGGATCTACGATGCCGATGCGATGCGCGACGCGCTGGCGCAGGGGCTCGCCGAGGGGCTGGTGGACCAGCCGATCGGCCCGATTCTCGAATTCTTCGAGGAGGGGCCCGGCGCGCGGCTGGCGCGGCTCGAGGCGTCGGCCCGGCGCGCCATGCTCGATCCGCATGTCGAAGCGGATGCCGAGCGGATGGCGGCGCGGGCGATGCATGACGAGACCGCGCGTTTCGCGCTCATCGACGGCTTCGTCGAGGCCAATGACCTGATCGAGGCCAATGTGGCCGGGGCGCTGAACTCCAGCTTCGCCTTCTCGCAGGGGCTGCTCGATGGCGGCGCCTTTGGCGGCGCGGTGGACGAGGCGGCGCTGCTCGGCGATGTCTGGGCCCAGGAGCCGCAGATCCGGCGCGACACGACCGAGTGGCTCTATGCCTTCCTCAACCTCGCCTACGGCCCGGCCCCGGCCGAGGACCTGCAGGCCTATATCGCCTTTTCCGAGGAGCCGGCCGGGCGCGCGCTCAACCGGGCCCTGTTTTCGGCCTATGACGAGATGCTGATCGGCATCTCGCGCGAACTGGGGCTGAGTGCTGCGCGGTTGATGGCGGGCCAGCGCATCTGATCAGCGCCCCCAGAGCAGCAGCGAGGTGACCAGCGCGCCCGGATTGGCCTCGTAGAGCTCGAGATCGCCCGAAAGCTGCAGCCGCCGGGCCGGGCGGTCCGCGGCCGGAACGCCCGCCGCGTCGAAGGCCCGTTCGAGCGCGGGGCCGCCACCGGCGGCGATGTCGGACATCACCGGCTCGAAGGCCCCCTTGACGGCAAGCTCGACCGCGCCGCGGCGGGCATTGTCCTGCGCCTGGGCGGGCAGGAGCGTCGGGCGAAGCCCGGGCAGCGCATTGGGAGACGTGCCGGGCGCGCAGGCGGACAGCGTGGCGGGCAGGGCGGCGAGCAGGGCGAGGATCAGCGGGCGCATGGGGCTCCTTTCGCGGGGGTTGACTTGGGCCATCGCCTCGCCGATAAGCCCGCATCCCGGCAAGACCCCTTGTCTCGGGATGAGCGGCTATCCGCAAGGCGGCCGCGGATTTTCAACGATTGCCCCGATCGGGGCGCGCCGTCCGACGGTGGGGCATCCGCCCCGCAACGCCCCGCAAGGGGGACCCAAGCGACGCGGTATACGAAGGAACGACAGATGTTTGCGGTTCTCAAGACCGGCGGCAAGCAGTACAAAGTGGCCTCGGGCGATGTGCTCCGGGTCGAAAAGCTGGCCGCCGAGGCGGGTGACACCGTCCAGTTCAACGATATCCTGATGATCGGCGACGCCATCGGCGCGCCCCTCGTCGAAGGTGCCGGCGTGCAGGCCGAGGTGATCGACCAGATCAAGGGCGAGAAGGTCATCAACTTCGTGCGCCGCCGCCGGAAGCACTCGTCCAAGCGCACCAAGGGCCACCGTCAGCAGCTGACGCTGATCCGCGTCACCGAGCTGCTGGCCGAAGGCGCCGACAAGTCGGGCGTGAAGGCCGCCCTGGGTGCCGCTTCCGCGCCGCGCTCGGCCGAGGCCGCCCCGGCCGCGAAAGCCGCTCCCGCTGCCGCTTCGGGCGACGACCTCAAGAAGCTGTCGGGCGTCGGCCCGGCGCTCGAGAAGAAGCTCAATGCCGCCGGCATCACCAGCTTCGCCCAGATCGCCGGCTGGTCGGAGGCGGACATCGCCCGCTACGACGAAGAGCTTGGCCTCAAGGGCAAGATCGAGAAAGAGGGCTGGGTCGCCCAGTCCCAGGACCTCAAGGCCTAAGGAGAGAGACACATGGCACATAAAAAAGCAGGCGGCTCCTCCCGCAACGGGCGCGACAGCGCCGGACGCCGTCTCGGCGTCAAGAAGTTCGGCGGCGAGGCCGTGATCCCGGGCAACATCATCATGCGCCAGCGCGGCACCAAGATGTGGCCGGGCCAGGGCGTCGGCATGGGCCGCGACCACACCATCTTCGCGACCGAAGAGGGCCGCGTGACCTTCCACAAGGGTCTCAAGGGCCGCACCTTCATCTCGGTGCTCCCGGTTGCCGAGGCCGCGGAGTAACCGCCGGCCCTTCAGCTGAAGACCAAAGCGCGGGGGATCGGTGACACACCGGTCCCCCGTTCGCATTATGGACACAAGTTTCGCCTAGCATGGCGACCGAAGAGCCCCGGCGCAGAACCGGGGCCCGAGCAGCAGGGAAGCGGAGGAGGCGGCCCATGAAGAGCAACGATATCCAGGTCAGCGAAGGACAGCCCGTCATCACGGCAGAGCGTTTCAAGCTTCGGCCCTTGCGCCGCTCCGACGAGGGGCTGATCGCGCATTACGGCGCCGATCCGCGGGTCGCGCGTGGCACCCGTTCGATCCCGCATCCGCTGCCGCCGGGCACGGTGACGCAGCTGATCGAGCGGGCGCAGCGCCCCGACCGGACCGAGGATGTCTGGGCCATCGACGGCTCCGAGAACCAGCTCGCCGAGGTGCTCGGCCTCGTCACGCTGACCCGCATGGATCGCGGCCAGTCCGAGGTGCATTACTGGGTCGCGCCGGCCTTCTGGAACACCGGCTTCGCCTCCGAGGCGCTGCGCGCGCTGATCGCGGCCAACCCGCATGGCGCGGCGCAGATCTTTGCCGAGGTGTTTCAGGACAACGCCGTCTCGGCCCGCGTGCTGACCAATTGCGGCTTCGAGTATCTCGGCGATGCCGAGGCCTATTCGGTCGCGCGCGGGGCCACCGCGCCGACCTGGACCTATGCCCTGAAGATCGAGTGATGACAGCAGAACTGAAGACCGAACGCCTGCATCTTCGGCCGGTGCGCATGGAGGATGCGGGCGTGATCCACGCCACGCTGCAGGACATCGAGATCGCGCGCTGGCTCAGCCGCGTGCCTTACCCCTATGGCCCCGGCGATGCCGAATGGTTCGCGGGCGAGGTCGAGGCGGGCCGCATCCCGGCCTATGCCGTGCTCGACGATGCGGGCTTTGCCGGCGTGATCGCGATCGACCCGACGCTGGGCTACTGGTTCGCGCGCGACCGCTGGGGCCGGGGCTATGCCACCGAAGCCGGGCGGGCGCTCCTGACCGCGCATTTCGCCGATCCGAGCGTGGAGCTGGTCGAGGCGGGCTATTACGACGAGAACCCCGGCTCGGGCCGGGTGCTCGAAAAGCTCGGCTTCGAGCCGGTGGGGCCGCAGATGCTGCCCTCGCCGGTGCTGGGCCATGACGTGCCGGGCCAGAAGGTGCGGCTCACCCGCGCGCGCTGGGAAGCGCGCCGCGAAGAGGCCCGCCGCGCCTCCTGATCCATCGTCCGGCGCGGGGCACAGGCCCGCGCCGGATGCCCGCCCTTGAGAAGGGCGGCCTGATCGGCTACCTCAAGCGCTTATCCGCAAGAGGCGTCGACCCATGAAATTTCTCGATCTCGCAAAGGTCACCATCCGCTCCGGTTCGGGCGGAAATGGCTGTGTCTCGTTTCGCCGCGAGAAGTTCATCGAGTATGGCGGCCCCAATGGCGGCGATGGCGGTGCCGGCGGCGATGTCATCGCCGAGGCGGTCGACGGGCTCAACACGCTGATCGATTTCCGCTACCAGCAGCATTTCTTCGCGCAGAACGGCCGGGCGGGCCAGGGCAGCCAGAAGACCGGCGCCGATGGCGACGACATCGTGCTGCGCCTGCCCGTCGGCACCGAGATCCTCGACGAGGACGAAGAGACGGTGATCGCCGATCTGACCGAGGTGGGCCAGCGCGTGGTTCTGGCGCGCGGCGGCAATGGCGGCTGGGGCAACCTGCATTTCAAATCGGCGACCAACCAATCGCCGCGCCGCGCCAATCCGGGCCAGCCCGGCGTGGAGCGGATGATCTGGCTGCGGCTCAAGCTCATCGCCGATGCGGGGCTTCTGGGCCTGCCCAATGCGGGCAAGTCGACCTTCCTCGCCGCGACTTCGAACGCGCGCCCCAAGATCGCCGATTATCCCTTCACCACGCTGGCGCCGAATCTCGGCGTGGTCGGCGTCGACAATGTCGAATTCGTGGTGGCCGACATTCCCGGCCTGATCGAAGGGGCCTCCGAGGGGCGGGGCCTTGGCGACATGTTCCTCGGTCATGTCGAGCGCTGCGCGGTGTTGCTGCATCTCATCGATGGCACCTCCGGCGACCCGATGGCCGATTATCGCACCATCATCGGTGAACTCGATGCCTATGGCGGGGGTTTGGCTGAAAAGCCGAGGATCACGGTGCTGAACAAGATCGATGCGTTGGACGAGGAAGAGCGGGCCTTTCTGGCCGATGAGCTCGCGGCCGAAACGGGCGGCGAGGTCATGCTGATGTCCGGCGTCACCGGCGAGGGCGTGACCGAGGTGCTGCGCGCGCTGCGCGAGCGCATCGATGCGGACCGCCTGCGCCACAAGAAATTACCGGAAGAGGATGACAAGACATGGCAACCCTGACGGACGCCAAGCGGCTGGTCGTGAAGATCGGCTCTGCCCTGTTGGTGGACCGGGAAACCGGACAGCTCAAATCGGACTGGCTGCGCAGCCTGGCCGAGGACGTGGCGATGCTGCGCGACAACGGCACCGAGGTGACGCTGGTCTCCTCGGGCTCGATCGCGCTCGGCCGCCGCGTGCTGCATCTGCCCGAGGGCGAATTGCCGGTCGAGCAGAGCCAGGCCGCCGCCGCCGTGGGTGCGATCCGTCTGGCAAGGGCTTACGAGGATGTCTTCACCCCGCATGGCAAGATCACGGCGCAAGTCCTTGTCACGCTTGACGATTCCACGAACCGTCGCCGCTATCTCAACAGCCGCGCGACGCTCGACACGCTGCTGTCGCTCGGCGCGATCCCGATCGTGAACGAGAACGACACCATCGCCACGGACGAGATCCGCTATGGCGACAACGACCGCCTCGCCGCGCAGGTCGCCGTGACGGTGGGTGCCGACCAGCTGATCCTGCTCTCGGACGTGGATGGTTTCTACAACGGCAACCCGCATGTCGATCCTTCGGCCAAGCGGTTCGAGGTGGTCGAGGAGATCACGCCCGAGATCCAGGCCATGGCCGGGCTCGGCGTGTCGGGCCTCTCGAAGGGCGGCATGATCACCAAGCTTCTGGCGGCCAAGGTCGCGTCCGAGGCGGGCTGCGACATGGCGATCACATTGGGTTCGCCGCTCAACCCCTTGAAACAGCTCATGGAGGGGTGCAACTCTACATGGTTCAAGGCGCAGACCGATCCGCATTCGGCGCGCAAGAACTGGATCTCCGCGATGAAGCCCAAGGGCGAGATCCGCATCGACGAGGGCGCGGCACGCGCCCTGGCCGAGGGCAATTCGCTGCTGCCCGCCGGTGTCATCGGCGTCTCGGGCCGCTTTGGCCGCGGCGATCCGGTGGCGATCTCGGGGCCCGACGGCGCGCGCGTCGGCTTTGGCCTGACGCGCTACACCGCCGAGGAGACCCGCAAGCTGCGCGGCCATCAGAGCGACGAGATCGAGAAGGTGCTCGGCTACAAGGGCCGCGCCTCGCTGGTGCATCGCGACGACATGGTCGTCTGAGCCCGGCCCGCCTCCCGCAACCGAAACCCGCTTCCGAAAGGAGCCCCGCATGACCGACCAGACCGACATTCCCGCCCTGATGAAGGACATCGGCGAGCGCGCCCGCGCCGCCGCCGCCGAGTTGGCCTTTGCCAAGCCCGAGGCCAAGAAGGCCGCGCTCGAAGCCGCCGCCGAGACCGTTCTCGCGCGCGCCGAGGAGATCAAGGCCGCCAACGCCAAGGACCAGGAGTTCGCCACCGAAAAGGGCATCAGCCCGGCGATGATGGACCGGCTCAAGCTCGATGACGACCGCATCAATGCCATCGTCGAGGGCCTGCGCGCCATCGCGGCGCAGGACGATCCGGTCGGCGCGACCCTGACCGAATGGGACATGCCCTCGGGCCTCAACATCCGCCGCGTGCGCACGCCGCTCGGCGTGGTCGGCGTGATCTATGAAAGCCGTCCCAACGTGACCGCCGATGCCGGGGCGCTGTGCCTGAAATCGGGCAATGCGGTGATCCTGCGCGGCGGCTCGGAGGGGCTCAATTCCTCGACCATCCTGACCGAATGCCTGAAGGCGGGCCTCGAGAAGGCGGGCCTGCCCAAGGACGCGATCCAGCTGGTGCCGACCCGCGACCGCGCCGCCGTCTCGGAAATGCTGAAGGCGACCGACCATATCGACGTGATCGTGCCGCGCGGCGGCAAGGGGCTCGTCGGCCTCGTGCAGCGCGAGGCCCGCGTGCCGGTCTTCGCCCATCTCGAAGGCATCGTGCATATCTATGTCGACAAGGACGCCGACCCCAAGAAGGCGATGGAGGTCGTGCTCAACGCCAAGACCCGCCGCACCGGCATCTGCGGTGCCGCCGAATGCCTGCTGGTGCATGAGGATCTGAAGGACGGCCTCGGCCGCGAGATCGTCGCCGCTCTGGTCAAGGCGGGCGTCAACGTTCACGCCGCGCCCGAATTCCAGGGTGTCGAGGGCACCACGCCCGCGACCGACGAGGATTGGGGCCGCGAATATCTCGACATGGACATCGCCGCCAGGACCGTGCGCGACGTCGATGGCGCGATCGAGCATATCCGCGCCTATTCCTCGAACCACACCGACGGCATCCTGACCGAGGACAAGGCCACCGCCGAGCGCTTCTTCGAGCGCGTGGACAGCGCCATCCTCGTGCACAACGCCTCGACCCAGTTCGCCGATGGCGGCGAATTCGGCATGGGCGCGGAGATCGGCATCGCCACCGGCAAGATGCACGCCCGCGGCCCCGTGGGCGCCGAGCAGCTGACCAGCTTCAAGTATCTCGTCGTCGGTGACGGCGCGGTGCGCGGCTGATCAGAGCCGGATCGCGATCTCGTGCTCGCCCATCTCGATCGAGACCGGGCGGGCCGCGTCGCGCAGCATTTCCGCCGCCACGGCGAACTGCGCGGCGGACGGCATCAGGGCCGGCCCCGTCTCGCCATGCAGCCGGGACCAGGCCTCTTTCTCGATCCGCAGCCTCGGCCCGTGACCGCGCAGCTGCAGCCGGCCCGCGGCGCCGTCGATGACGATCCGCCCGCCATGGGGCAGCGCCGCTTCGAGACAGGCGGCCAGCAGCAGAACCAGCTTCACCCGGTCGCGGGTGAGCTCTTCGGAGACCTCCCAATCGAAGCGCAGCCGGCCACCGCGCGACAGCGCATCGAGCAGAGAGACGATCTCGCCGCGCCCGACAGGGTGCTCCGAGGAGGCCGCGCCGAAGGCGAGGCGGAAGAAACGGATGCGAGCCAGCGCGCTTTCGACGCTTTCGGAAATGAGCGACAATTCGGGGCCGGGCGGCGTGCTCATCGCCAGAAGCTCGACCCCGTTGCCGATCGCGCTCAGCGGGCTGATAAGGTCGTGGCAGATGCGTGAGGCGATCAGCGCGCCGAAATCCGGATCGTCGGTCATGACATGGTCCCAAGACAGCAGGAGGCCGCGATGGCCGATTTGAACTCCATTCTCACGCCGGGCATGATCGTGCGTCATCCAGACCATCCCGATTGGGGCGATGGTCAGATCCAGTCGAACATCGCCGGTCGCATCACGGTCAATTTCCGCGAAGCGGGCAAGGTGGTGCTCGATGGCTCCCGGGTGGCGCTCGTCCTCGTTTCCGCCAGCGATTGAATGCAACTCACGGTAGCGAGTTCGCTTGTCCTGTCAACTCAGGACACAGCCCGGGCGGGATCTGTTGCCAAGCGGGCGCGCCGCGCCTAGAACCCCGAAGCAACATCCGATCCGGAGACCATCCGAATGGCGCCGATGCCGAGCTCGATCCGACGCCGATGATCGCTGCCTCTCCCATCCTGTCCGTGCGGCTCGCCCGCGACGCGGCCGATCGCGCCGAGGCCGAGCGGCTGCGCTACGACGTCTTCATCCGCGAGCTTGGCGGCGACGGCGAACTTGTGGATCACGCGCAAGGGCGCGAGCGCGACCGTTTCGACGCGGTCACCGAGCAGCTCCTGCTGATCGACGAGGCGCGTCCCGAGGGCGCGCGCGTCGTCGGCCTCTACAGGCTGCTCGACGAGGCCGGCGCGGCCCGGATGGGACAGTTCTATACCGAGGACGAGTTCGACCTCGCGCCGCTCAGGGCCTCGGGGCGAAAGCTGCTGGAGTTGGGGCGCTCCTGCCTGCATCGCGACTACCGCGGCGGCACGGCGATGTTCCGGCTGTGGCAGGGGCTGGCCGCGCATATCGAGGCGCGCGGCATCGAGATCCTGTTCGGCACCGCCTCCTTTCGCGGGGCCGACCCAAAGGCCCATGCCGCGCCGCTGGCGCTGCTGCAGCGCGAGCATCTCGCCCCCGCCGCGCTGCGCGTCACGAGCCGCCAGGCGCATGACATCGCGCTGCCCGGCCCGGCCGAATTCGACAGGGCGGCGGCGATGCGGGTGATCCCGCCGCTGATCAAGGCCTATCTGCGGATCGGCGGAAAGGTCGGGCAGGGCGTGTTCTCGGATGCCGCCTTCAACACCACGGATGTCTGCATGATCCTCGACATTGCCACCGCCCATGCCGCGCAGCGCGCCCGCTTTGGTGCGCGCATATGAGCGACGCCTCCGCTTCGCAGACCTGGCACGGCGCCACCCCGGCCGAGTGGACCGGCCCCGGCCTGCGCGGCTGGCTGCGCGTGGCGCGGCGCGGGCCGCTTCTGGTGGCGGTCATGCTCGGCGCGCTGGCGCTGTCTTTGGCGCTGCGGCCTCTGGAGCGGCGGATCTGGGGGCTGAGCCGGCCGCTGACCTCGCGCATCACCCAAGGGGCCTGCCGCGCGGCGCTGGCGATCCTCGGGCTGCGGCTGCGCGTCACCGGCCAGCCGATGCAGGCGCATGGCGCGATGGTCGCCAATCATGCCTCGTGGCTCGACATCTTCGCGCTGAACGCGCGCGCCTCGGTCTATTTCGTCTCCAAGGCCGAGGTGGCGGGCTGGCCCGGCATCGGCTGGCTGGCGCGCGCCACGGGCACGGTCTTCATCCGCCGCGAGCGGCGCGAGGCGGCAGCGCAGGTGCGGCTCATGCGCGAGCGGCTGGCGCATGGCCACAGGCTGGTGTTCTTTCCCGAAGGCACCTCGACCGACGGGCGCCGGGTGCTGCCCTTCAAGCCGACGCTCTTCGCGGCCTTTCTCACGCCCGACCAGCCGGATCTGGAGATCCAGCCCGTCAGCGTCGCCTACCACGCGCCCGACGGCATGGAGCCACGATTCTATGGCTGGTGGGGCGACATGGAGTTCGGCCCGCACATGCTGCGCATGCTGTCGGTACGGCGGCACGGGCGGATCGAGCTTGTCTATCATCCGGCGCTCAGGGTCGCCGATCACCCCGATCGCAAGGCGCTGGCGCGCAGGCTCGAGGGGCAGGTGCGCGCCGGGCTGGAACGTGCCGGCGCGCTGGAAGAGGCGGCTCAGCCCGCCATGGCCGAAGCGTAGCGGCGCAGCGTCTCGGCGGCGTCCGCCTCGCGCCAGATCTCCTCGCCGATCCCGAAGAAATCGGCATGCGGCGCAAGGCGTCGCACGACGTCGAGATCGAGCGCGCCCTCGGCCACCACCGGCACCTCGATCATCATCGACCACCATTCGAACAATTCGGCCTCGGCCTGCGGCGTGGTGCCCAGATCGGTGGCCCCGGCAGGGCCGAAGGAGACGTAATCGGCGCCAAGCTCGCCCGCGGTCATGCCGTCATGGCGCGAATTGCCGCAAAACGCGCCGACGATCGCGTCCTCGCCGAGATCCTTGCGCGTGGCGCGCACCGAGCGCGCGCCGTCGGTCAGATGCACGCCGTCGAGCCCGAGCCGCGTGACGAGCCGGGCATGGCTGTCGACCACCAGTGCCACGTCGCGCGCGATGGTGACCTCGCGCAGCGCGTCGGCGGCGCGGGAGATGCGGTCCTCGTCGCGGGTGGCGAGGCCGAGCCGCACGCAGGCCACCTCGGTCGCGTCGAGGCAGGCGGCGAGCCGGTCGGGAAACTCCGACAATTCGAATTCGGGCGGGGTGACGAGATAGATCTGCGGCGCGTCGTCTTGGTCGCTCATGAGGGCCTCCTGCACTTCGAGGCCGCCCTATATCCGGCTTCCTCGCGCTTGGCTACGTCGCAGGCGGGGGATTCGGCGGGCCGCGCCCCCGCCGCGCCCCCGCCGCGCCATCGTCGCGGATGCGCGCGGCTTCTTGTTATCGCGGCCCCCGGGGGCTACACCGCCGCGCATCCTTCCGACCAGCCCCCGGGACCCCCATGACCGAGCACACGCCGCAACCCGCCTTCGTCCTGATCCGCCCGCAGATGGGCGAGAACATCGGCGCGGCCGCGCGCGCGATGTGGAATTTCGGCCTCGATCGGATGCGCGTCGTCGCCCCGCGCGATGGCTGGCCGCAAGAGCGCGCCGTGGCGCTGGCCTCGGGCGCGGGGCGGCTTCTGGACGAGGCGGTGCTGGCCGAAGGCACGGCCGAAGCCGTCTCCGACTGCACCTTCGTCTACGCCACCACGGCGCGGCCGCGCGGACTCACCAAGGAGGTGATGACGCCCGAGGCCGCGATGCGCGACGCCGCCGAGCGGATCAGCCAGGGCCAGAAGGTCGCCGTGATGTTCGGGCCCGAGCGCGCGGGCATGGAGAATGACGACATCGCGCGCGCCAATGCCATCGTCTCGGTGCCGGTGAACCCGGACTTCGCCTCGCTCAACCTCGGGCAATGCGTGCTGCTCATGGCCTATGAATGGCGCCGCGCCAGCGGCGCGGTCGAGGACCGCCGGATCGAGATGGCGGGGGCCGAATGGGCGCAGGCGCATGAGGTCGAGAAGCTGGCCGAGCATTACGAGGAGCGGCTCGACGAGGCGGGGTTCTATTTCCCCGAGCACAAGGCCGCCCACATGAAGCAGACCATGCGCAACCTGTGGAGCCGGATGCCGCTCACCCGTTCGGACGTGCAGACGCTGCACGGGGTGATGCGACAGATGGTCCGCTGGAAGGAGCGCGGTTGAAGGCCTAGCCCTTCACAGGTTCCAAGCCCTTGCATTGGCGGGTGTTGTCGCCCGCAGGCCGCACGCCTAGGCTGCGCGCCGATCAGACCGGAGGCCCAGACATGGCGAAACAGGCGGAAAAGAAGCCCCGCTCCATCTTCGAGGAGGTGGGCACGAGCCAGAGATCCGTCGCCACGCCCGGCGGCATCGACCGCGGCCGCGCCGATGCGCGGCGCGGCCTGCGGATCTGGCTCGGCATCCTCTTTGCGCTGGTCGTGGCCATCGTCGTCGTCGGCGGCATGACCCGGCTGACCGACAGCGGGCTGTCGATCACCGAGTGGAACCCGGTCTCGGGCGCGGTGCCGCCGCTTTCGGCCGAGGATTGGGATGTCGAATTCGCCAATTACAAGGCCAGCCCGCAATACGAGCTGTTGAACAAGGGCATGACGCTTGCCGAGTTCAAGCCGATCTTCTGGTGGGAATGGGGGCATCGGCAGCTCGGGCGGACCATCGGTCTCGTCTGGGCGCTGGGCTTCGCGGGCTTTGCCATCGCGCGCCGCGTGCCGCCGGGCTGGTCGAGCCGGTTCCTCGGCCTCGGCGCGCTGATCGGGCTGCAGGGTGCGGTCGGCTGGTGGATGGTCCATAGCGGTCTGCAGGAGGGGATGAGCACCGTCGCCTCCTACCGCCTTGCCACCCATCTCGGCCTCGCCTTCGCGATCCTCGGGCTGATCACGTGGTACATCCTGCGGCTGAAGCGCCGCGAGGTGGACCTGTTGCAGGCCCGCCGCTCGGCCGAGCGCAAGCTCTGGGGCGGCATGACCGGGCTCATGCATCTGGGCTTCTTGCAGATCATCCTCGGCGCGCTGGTCGCCGGCATCGACGCAGGAAGGGCCTTTCCGACCTGGCCTCTGATGGGCGACGGCTTCTTTCCGCCCGACCCGTTCCAGCTCGAACCGCTCTGGCGCAACTTCTTCGAGGATGCGGGGCTGGTGCAGTTCATCCACCGCATGGCCGGCTACCTGCTCCTGATCCTCGGCGTGGTCGTCTGGCTGCGCGGCAGCCGCTCGCCGCATCCCTCGACCCGCTTCGCGGTCAACGCCGTGCTGGCGATGCTCGTGGTGCAGATGGGCCTGGGCATCGTCACCGCGCTCTACGCCGCGCCCTGGCACGCCGCGATCACCCACCAGCTCGGCGCGGTGCTGTTGTGGGTGCTGATCCTGCGCGCCCGCTTCCTCGCCCGCTACCCCTACATCCAATCGCTCAGGAAGATCCGCTGATGACCGCTTACGACGATCTGATGGCGCATGCGCGCGAAACCGAGGCGCTGGCGCAGGTGGCGGGCCGTCTCGGCTGGGATCAGGAGACGATGATGCCGCGCGGCGCGGCGGCCCAGCGTGGCGAGGAAAGTGCTGCGATGGAGGGCGTGCTGCATGCCCGCCGCACCGATCCGCGCATCGGCGACTGGCTGGAGCGGGCGGAGGCCCCGGATGACGTCGCCGCCGCCAATCTGCGCGAAATCCGCCGCGCCTACGCGCGCGCGAACAAGGTGCCCGCCAGCCTCGCCGCCGAGATCGCGCGCGTGACCTCCGTGGCGCAGGGCACATGGGCGCAGGCCCGCGCCGACGAGGATGTCGCGGCCTTCCTGCCGACGCTGGCGCGCGTCGTGGCGCTCAGGCAGGAGGAGGGGCAGGCGCTGGCCGGGGGCGGCGACGTCTATGACGCGCTGCTCGATGATTACGAGCCGGGCGCCAAGGCCGCCGAGCTCGACGCGATGTTCGGCGCGCTGCGCCCGCGGCTCGTCTCCTTGCGCGAGGCGATCCGCGAAAGGCCGCAGCCCGAGGCGCTATCGGGCAAGTTCGACGAGGCCGCGCAGCTGGCGCTGACGCGCGAACTGGCCGAAATCTTCGGCTACGACATGGCGCGCGGGCGGATCGACAAGGCCGTGCATCCCTTCTGCTCGGGCTCGGGCAACGATGTGCGCGTGACCACCCGCACCGATCCCGCCGATCCGTTCAACTGCCTCTATTCGACCATCCACGAGGTCGGCCATGCGAGCTACGAGCAGAACGTCGATCCCGATTACCTGCTGACCCCGATCGGGCGCGGCGTGTCGATGGGCGTGCATGAAAGCCAAAGCCGGATCTACGAGAACCAGCTCGCCCGCAGCCCGGCCTTCGCGGGTTGGCTGCTGGGCCGGATGCGCGATGCTTTCGGCGATATCGGCATCACCGATCCCATGGAGTTCGCGCGCGCCGTCAACCGCGTCAGCGACGGCTACATCCGCACCGAATCGGACGAGGTGCAGTACAACCTGCATGTGCTGATGCGCTTCGATCTCGAACGCGCGCTGATCTCGGGCGATCTGGCCGTGGAGGATCTGGAAGCGGCGTGGAACGACCGCTTCGCCGCCGATTTCGGCTTTGCCGTCGACCGGCCCTCGAATGGCTGCCTGCAGGACGTGCATTGGTCGGTGGGGCTGATGGGCTATTTTCCGACCTACAGCCTCGGCAATGTCTATGCGGGCTGCCTGCACGAGGCGCTGCGCAAGGCGCGGCCCGGGCTCGACGACGAGTTGGCGCGCGGCGATCTGTCGGGCGCGACCGGCTGGCTGCGCGAGAATGTCCAGCGCCACGGCGCGCTGCGCGGCCCGCGCGAAACGGTTCAGGCCGCTTGCGGCTTTGCCCCCTCCGAGGCGCCGCTGCTCGACTATCTCGAAGCCAAGTTCGGCACGCTTTACGATCTCTGATCGGTCAGCCATGCATGAAAAAGCCCCGCGTCCTTTCGGTCGCGGGGCTTTTTCGTTTCGGAAAGAGGCTCAGCCCCGGCGGCGTCCGCGCCGCGCGGCGCGCGTCGGCCCCGCGCCGTCGGTGCCGTCGGAGGCCGAGGAAAACCCGCCCAGCGCCTCGACGATCTGCTCCAGCGTCGGGCGCTCGCCCGGGGCCCGCGTCTCCAGAGCCTCGCGCATGGCGCGCAGATGTTCGGGCATGGTGCCGCAGCAGCCGCCGATGATCGTCGCGCCCGCATCGCGGGCGAGGCAGGCGTAATCGGCCATCAGCGCGGGCGTGCCGTCATAGTGGATATGCCCGTCCTGGTATTTCGGGATGCCGGCATTGCCCTTGGCGATGACCGGCGCCTCGGTGCCCGCGGCGGTAAAGCCCAGCACGGTGCGCAACAGGTCCGAGGCCCCGGTGCCGCAATTGGCGCCGAAGGCGAGCGGCGCGTGGTCGAGCTTGCCGACCATCTTGACCATGTCGGCCGAGGTCAGCCCCATCATGGTGCGGCCCGCCGTGTCGAAGCTCATCGTGCCGCACCACGGCATCCCCGCCTTGCCGAAGGCCTCGGCGGCGGCGCGGAATTCCTCCGCGGCCGAGATCGTCTCGACCCAGAGCACGTCGGCGCCACCGGCCTTGAGCCCCTCGGCCTGCTCGTGGAACATCTCGACCGCGACTTCGTGGGTGAGCTCGCCCATCGGCGCCATGATGTCGCCCGTCGGCCCGACCGAACCCGCGACGATCACCGGGCGATCCGCCTTGTCGGCGATCTCCCGGCCCAGCTCGGCGGCGGCCTTGTTGAGCTCGAACACCCGGTCCTGCGCCTGGTGCAGCTTGAGCCGCGAGGCGTTGCCGCCAAAGCTGTTGGTCAGAAACAGGTCCGAGCCCGCATCGACGGCCCCGGCATAGAGCGCGCGGATCTTGTCCTGCTCGGTGACGTTCCAAAGTTCGGGCGCATCGCCCGAGCTCAGCCCCATGTTGAACAGGTTGGTCCCCGTCGCACCGTCGGCAAGAAGCCAGTCACGGGTTTCGAGAAGTCGGGAGAGTGCATCTGTCATTGGCGGGGCCTGTCTGCTCGGTGAGGCGCGGCGCGGCGCCGCGAAGGACCGGAAGCCGGAGCGGCCGCCGGGCGGTAGCGCCGCCCTTCTGCACAAGAGCGGCCCCGAGTTCAATGTCGGGGATGGGCGGCTCGGCGCCGAGCGGCGCGGGATCATGCACGGCGCGCGCGATCTCGATCGCGGCGCGCGTCAGGCCTGCGCGCCCGGGTGCCGCGGCGTAGAGCGGCCGCCAGCCGGGGCCGAAGCCGCGCTTGAACTGTTCGAGCCCGGCGCAGCCCGGCCGCGCGGCGATCCGGGCGCGCAAAGCGGCGGGCATCCAGCCGGGCAGCTTCGGCAGCGCCGCGAGCGACACCACCGGCACCTGCGCCGCGCGCGCCGCCTCGATCGCCGAAAGCACGAGCGCCATCATCGTGCCGTCGGGGGCGGCGGCGGTCTGGCGCATGAGATCGAGCGTCCAGTCGCCCCGGCCCTGGTGAAAGCTCGCGAAGGCGACGAGCTCGCCCTCGCGCCGCGCCAGCACCACGTGCTGGTGCATCAGCAGCTCGGGGCAGTAGCGGCCCATCGAAAAGCCGCGCTCGCCGCCCGAACGCGCCGCCCAGTCGGCATGGATCCGCGCCATCTCGTCGAGCGGCAGGATCTGCGGCGCGCACTCGATCGTCACCCCGGCCTTGGCCGCGGATTTCAGCTTGCGGCGCAGGCTGCGGCAGGCGGGGCGGTCGAGGCTCCAGCGGGCGGTGTCGATCACGGCTTCGGTGGCGATGCGCTCCACCGCCCAGCCCGCGGCGCGGGCGCGCAGCGCCTCGCGCGGGCCGCATTTGTAGAGCGCGGGCGTCAGGCCGAGCCGGCTGGCATGGGCGCGCAGCGCGCCGAAATCGGGGCGGCCCAGCGGCGTGCCGATCGCCGCCAGCGTGCCGCCGGCGCGGCGCACCAGCCAGCCGCTTTCATGGTCGGGGGTGAGCAGGATCCGCGCGCCCTGCCAGACGAGGCCCCATTCGGCCTGCGGCGCCTGCGCCAGCGCCCGGTGCCGCGCCGCGCCCTCGGCGACGACGAGACCGGGCCGGGCCTCGGGCGCCATGGGGCGGATCAGCGCCAGCAGCGCGATGAGCGCCGGTCCTGCGTGGTAGACGACGCGGTAGCCGATGATCGCCGCGAGCAGCTCGGCCTCGGGCAGCTGCGGCAGCAGCGCCAGCAGGCACAGCTCGAAGGCCCCGACGCCGCCGGGGCTCTGGCTCGCCAGCCCCGCGCCCAGCGCCGCGAGATAGGCAAAGATCACCGTGGTCGCCGGAACCTCGACCCCGGCGGGCAGCAGCAGCCACAGCACCGCGCCAGCGGCGATGGTGTCGATCGCGGTCCAGAGCATCAGCCGTGGCAGGGTGCCGGCGCGCATCTGCGGCAGGCCCGGCAGGCGGGTGATCCGCGACACCCCGGCGATGAGCGCGATCGCCAGCAGGGCGGCCAGCGCGCTGTGCCCGTCGAGCAGCAGGAGCGACAGCCCCGCCAGCATGGCGAGCGCCCCCATGAAGGAGGCCGAAACCCACAGCGACAGCCGCGTCGCGGTCCACAGGTCGCATTCGGGCAGGCAGCGCCAGCGCACCAGCGCGCCGGTGATGCTGCCGAAGCCCACGGTCTGGGCGATGGCCATGGCGCGCATCCCCGCGGCCCGCGCCCGGCCCGGCGCGATGCCGGTGCCCATGGCGCGGTGCAGCACCACGTCGTATTGCCCCAGCGCCCAGAGGCTCAGCCCGGTGCAGGCCAGCGCGCCGATCCATTGCAGCGGCGGCAGCGCCAGCAGCGCGGGCCAGACCGCGCCGAAATCGATGCTTTCGCAGCGCCGGGCCAGCAGCAGCGCCCCGAGCCCGAGCGCCAGCAGCGGCAGCAGCCGAAGCACGGTCTGGCCGAGGGTGAAGGGCAGTGTCCGGGCGCCGCGCGCGGCGGGCTCGGGCGAGGGTGCGGGCATGGCGACGGCTCCAGGTCAGAGGGCCGGGGTTCTGCCGCGGCGATGCGACGGGCAGTTTCGGGCAGGGGGATGAAAAACGGGTTTACGATGCGGTATGACGGCAAGGCCCGCGCCCCGGGAGGCGCGCCGGGGGCAAGGCAGGCGGCCCGGTCAGTTCTCTTCGACCAGCTCGGCCTTGGCCAGCGCGGTGAACTCGGCCATCTTGTCGCGGATCTCCTCGTCGCTGAGCAGGTGGCCGGTGTCGCGGCGCAGCTTGCGGAACACGTCGTCCTCGCCCGCCTCCTGGAACTCGGCCTTGATGACCTCGCGGGTATAGGCGGCGGCCTCGTCGCCTTCCTTGCCCAAGAGTCCCGCGGCCCAGAAGCCGAGCATCCGGTTGCGCCGGGCCTCGGCGCGGAATTTCATTTCCGCGTCATGCGCGAACTTTGCCTCGAAAGCGCGCTCTCTCTCATCGAAGGTGGTCATGTGACTTGCCTTTCCACGCTCTCGTCCTAGGGCTTGCAGGATACGTCCTGCTGCACCTTGCCCGCAAGGGGGCCTTGGACTATGAGGCCCCCGAGGCCGCGCCGCGCAGCTTTCCCGTCACGGAAACGTTGCGTCGCCCCGACATCCGGGGGGTTGGGCGCATGAACCCCTTGGAGACCGCATGGCACGTCGCAAGAAGATTTACGAGGGCAAGGCGAAGATCCTGTATGAAGGCCCCGAGCCCGGCACGCTCGTGCAATATTTCAAGGATGACGCGACCGCCAACAACGCCGAGAAGCGCGCGGTGATCGAGGGCAAGGGCGTGCTCAACAACCGCCTGTCCGAGTTCTTCATGACCGGGCTGCAGGCGATCGGCGTGCCGACGCATTTCATCAAGCGGCTCAACATGCGCGAGCAGTTGATTCGCCAGGTGGAAATCATTCCGCTCGAGGTGATCGTGCGCAATTTCGCCGCCGGCTCCATGGCCCGCCGGCTCGGCATGGAGGAGGGCGCGCCGCTGCCGCGCCCGATCATCGAGTTCTCCTACAAGGACGACAAGCTCGGCGATCCGCTGGTGCCCGAGGAATACATCATCGCCTTCGGCTGGGCCTCCCAGCAGGATCTCGACGACATCGTGGCGCTGGCGCTGCGGGTCAACGACTTCATGTCTGGCGTCATGCACGGCGTCGGCATCAAGCTCATCGATTTCAAGATCGAGATCGGCCGGGTCTGGGACAATGACTTCCAGCGCCTCGTCGTGGCCGACGAGATCTCGCCCGACAGCTGCCGGCTGTGGGACATCGAGACCGGCCAGAAGCTCGACAAGGACGTGTTCCGCAAGGATCTGGGCAGCCTCACGGATGCCTATACCGAGGTGGCCCGCCGCCTTGGCGTCCTGCCCTCCAACGTGACTCACCGGCCCCGGCCGACGCTGATCAACTGACCGCGCCGGCCAGGGCCGGAGCGACGAGACAGACCGAAAGTAGAAGGAGCGGCGCGCATGAAGGCTCGCGTGCAGGTGATGCTGAAGACCGGAGTCCTCGACCCGCAGGGCGAGGCGATCCGCCACGCGCTGGGCGCGCTGGGCTTCGACGGTGTCGAGGGTGTCCGCCAGGGCAAGGTGATCGAACTCGACCTCGCGGGCGAGGATGCGGCCGCCGCCGAGGCGCAAGTGACCGAGATGTGCGAGAAACTTCTCGCCAACACGGTGATCGAAAGCTACAAGATCGACCTGAGCTGAGGTCGTGCGCCGCCTCTCGGGGCGGCGTTCGCATCTTTGGCGCAGGTTTCGCTTTCGGGCGCCGCTCGGTCCTTTCACGAGGGTCTTGAGCACCGGGAGCGATGCGGCGGTGGTTGCAGGGGAGGGCGCCACCGCCGACCTGTTCCCCCCGGCGGGGCAGCCCGTGCCCCGGCCCGGAATACCCCTTTCGCGGCGCGGCCGCTGATCCTGAAGGAGGTTCGCCATGAAGGCAGCCGTCATCGTCTTTCCCGGTTCCAACTGCGACCGCGACATGGCCGTCGCCCTGCGCGCGGCGGGCGCGGATGTCGAAATGGTCTGGCACAAGGATGCCGGCCTGCCGCGCGGGGTCGATCTCGTCGCCGTGCCGGGCGGGTTCTCCTTCGGCGATTACCTGCGCTGCGGCGCCATCGCCGCGCAATCGCCGGTCTGCCGCGCGGTGATCGACCACGTCCACAAGGGCGGCTACGCGCTCGGCGTGTGCAACGGCTTTCAGGTGCTGACCGAAACCGGGCTGCTGCCCGGCGCGCTGATGCGCAATGCCGGCATCCGCTTCGTGTGCAGGACCGTGCCGCTCACCGTCGCCACCGCCGAGAGCGATTTCACCCGCGGCTACGCCAAGGGCGCCGAGTTGCAGATCCCGGTGGCGCATCATGATGGCAATTACTTCGTCGACGCCCCGACGCTGGAGCGGCTGCGCGCCGAGGACCGGATCGCCTTCACCTATGGCGACAACCCCAACGGCTCGACCGGCGACATCGCGGGCGTGCTGTCCGAGAACCGCCGCGTGCTCGGCATGATGCCGCATCCCGAGCGGGCGGTGGATGCGGGCCATGGCGGCACCGACGGGCGCGGGCTGTTCGACGGGCTGGTGGGCGCGCTGGTCGCGGCCTGAGCCTGGCTGCGCCTTCGCGTGATCGCGGCGTGATCGGCCTCCGGCTTGCCGTGCCGGGCGGGGGCGCGTAAACCCTGCGCATGTCGACCCACGCCTCCAGACCGCCCCGCCCGCGGCGCAGCTGGGGCCCGCGCATCGCGCTGGCCCTGTTCTGCCTTGCCGCGATCGCGGTGATCTGGGTCACCAACGTGCTTCTGACCGAGCGCTTCACCGAGGCCACGCGCAACCGCGCCGAGGTCCGGCTGACGCTTTATGTCGGCAACCTGATCTCCGAGCTGCAGCGCAACTCCATCGTGCCGCAGCTTCTGGCGCGCGACCCCGAGCTGATCGGCGCGCTCTCTTCTTCGGATTTCTCGCGCTCGACCCAGCGGCTGCTCTCCTTCGTCGACGAGATCGGCGCGGCGAGCCTCGTGCTTTACGACCGCGACGGGCGCATCGTGGCGGCGACCGATCGCAACCGGCTGGGCGAGACCCATCGCGGCGCGCCCTATTTCGTCGATGCGATGCGCGCCAATTCCACCGTCTTCACCATCTTCCAGCAGCCCACGGGCGGCTATTCCTTTCTCTATTCGCGCAAGATCGACGCCAACGGGGCCGGGCTGGGGGTGATCTCGGTCGAGGTCGATCTGGCCAAGCTGGAACGCAGCTGGGCCGGCACCTCGGACGCGGTGCTGGTCACCAACAGCGAAGGCGAGATCATCCTGTCGACCGAGCCGCGCTGGCGCGGCCTGCCCGAGAGCGAGGCGCTGGAGCGGCAAAGCGCGCCCTCGGCGATCGAGCGGGCCTTTCTCGCCACCGACTGGACCGCGCTGCCGATCGACGCCTATCTGCGCGGCGAGGCGGTGATGCGGCGCGAGATGCGGGTGCCGTTCCAGGGCTGGAAGATGGTCACCTTCACCGCCTATTCCTCGGTGCGCGAGCGGGTGAACGGCGTTCTGGCGCTCGAGATCATGGGCTTTGCCATGCTGCTGGCGCTGACCTTCTGGATCAGCTCGCGCAAATCCGCCTCGCGGCTCTTGCTGGTGCGCCGCGAAAGCGATCAGCTCCGGCGGCTCAACATGCGGCTGCAGCGCGAGATCGCGCAGCGCCAGCAGGTCGAGCGCAACCTGGAGAGCGCCGAGCAGACCATCGCGCAAAGCTCCAAGCTCGCGGTTCTGGGCGAGATGTCGGCCTCCGTCAGCCACGAGCTGAACCAGCCTTTGGCGGCGATGAAGACCTATCTGGCGGGCGCGCGGCTCCTGCTGCAGCGCCGCCGCGCCGAGGAGGCGCTGTCGTCGTTTCAGCGGATCGACGACCTGATCGACCGGATGGGCGCGATCACCCGCCAGCTCAAATCCTATGCGCGCAAGGGCAATCAGGCCTTCGAGCCGGTGGATGCGCGCGCGGCCCTCTCCTCGGCGCTCGCCATGATGGAGCCGCAGCTCAAGACCCGCTCGGTCGCGATCAACCGCACGCTGCCGCCCGGCCCGGCGATGATCCTGGGCGACAGGCTGCGCTTCGAGCAGGTGATCATCAACCTTCTGCGCAACGCGCTCGACGCCACCAAGGGCGTGCGCGATCCGCGGATCGACATCACGCTCACGGTCGACGAGGCCGTGGTGCTCACCGTGCATGACAACGGCCCGGGCATCGAGGATCTCGATGCGCTGTTCGAACCGTTCTACACCACCAAGCAGCCCGGCGACGGCGTCGGCCTCGGGCTCGCGATCTCCTCGGGGATCGTCAACGATCTCGGCGGACGGCTGACCGCACGGAACGCATCCGGCGGTGGGGCTGTTTTCGAAGTGCAACTGCCTATCTTGGAAGAAGGTATGGCTGCGGCGGAATAGGGGGCTCACATGAGCAAGACCATGAAGGTCGCCATCGTCGATGACGAAAAGGACATGCGCCAGTCGATCAGCCAGTGGCTGGCGCTGTCGGGGTTCGACACCGAGAGCTTCGCCAGCGCCGAGGAGGCGCTCAAGGGGCTCACGGCCGATTATCCGGGCATCGTGGTGAGCGACATCCGCATGCCCGGCATGGACGGGATGCAGCTTCTGCGCAAGCTCAAGAGCGTCGACAGCTCGCTGCCCGTCATCATGATCACCGGCCATGGCGACGTGCCGATGGCGGTGGAGGCGATGCGGATCGGCGCCTTCGACTTTCTCGAAAAGCCGTTCAACCCGGACCGCATGACCGATCTGGCCAAGAAGGCCAGCAATGCGCGCCGCCTCGTGCTCGACAACCGCGCGCTCAGGCGCGAGCTGTCGGACGGCTCGGCGCTGATGAACAAGCTGATCGGCTCCTCGCCGGTGATGGAGCGCCTCAAGGAGGACATCCTCGATCTCGGCCAGGCCGATGGCCATGTGCTGATCGAGGGCGAGACCGGCACCGGCAAGACGCTGGTGGCCCATGCGCTGCACGCGGTGGGGGCGCGCGCCTCGAAGAAGTTCGTGCTGGTCTCCTGCTCGGCCTATGACGAGGAGCGGCTCGCCGCGCGGCTCTTTGGCCCCGCGGGCGAGGACGAGCCGATCCCGGCGCTGGAGGAGGCGCGCGGCGGCACGCTGGTGCTCGAGGACATCGAGGCGCTGTCGAGCGCGCTGCAGGCGCGGCTGCTGACGGCGATCAACGACCAGGGCATGCCGTCCGAGACCCGCATCACCGCGATCTGCAACCTGCAGGACGAGGGCAAGACCTGCGAGGGCGTGCTGCGCCCCGATCTCTACTACCGGCTCGCGGCGCTCAGGATCGTCGTGCCGCCGCTGCGCCAGCGCGGCGAGGACATCCTGTCGCTCTTCACCCGGCTCTCCGAGCAGTTCGCCGACGAATATGGCTGCGATGCGCCCGAGGTCAGCGCCCAGGAGGCGGCGCAGCTTCTGCAGGCGCCTTGGCCCGGCAATGTGCGCCAGCTGATCAACGTGGCCGAGCGCGCGGTCTTGCAGAACCGGCGCGGCTCGGGCTCGATCGCCTCGCTCCTGATGACCGATGGCGACGAGCAGAGCGATCAGGCGATGACCACCGAGGGCAAGCCGCTCAAGGAGTTCGTCGAGGCCTTCGAGCGGATGCTGATCGACAACACCATGCGCCGCCACAAGGGCTCGATCGTGGCGGTGATGGACGAGCTGTGCCTGCCGCGCCGGACGCTCAACGAGAAGATGGCCAAATACGGGCTGCAGCGCTCCGATTATCTCTGATTTTCATGGCATTGGACGCATGACGGGCCGCCCCTCGGGGCGGCCTTTCACATTCGTCATTGTGTCATGTGGACAAGTGCCGCTATGAAGGTCGGAACGGGCCTGCGCATCGCGCGGTGGCCCGGACGGATTTTCCGCCACCTTTGCGACGGGTTTGCCCGGCACCGGCGGCGGACGAGACCGGCTCCGAGAGGGGCCGTTGACCTGACCCCGACCGGCCCGCTCCTCGGATGGCCGCCGGGCATGAACGGGCCCCCCGGGGGCCAAGGAAGAACCGCGATGCAACGCGCGCAGCATGCAGGCGAGCCAGTGACGGCCCCGAGGGGCCGCAGGCAGGCCGATGCCCGCGTCATCGCCACAATCGGACATGAGCGCGCAGGCCACGCCCCCACGGGGGCGCCGCCCGGCGTGCCATGCGAATGGATATTATGGCAAAGAAAATGCTTATCGACGCCACGCATGCGGAGGAAACCCGCGTCGTGGTCTGTGACGGAAACAAGGTCGAGGAATTCGACTTCGAAAGCCAGAGCCGCCGTCAGCTCGCCGGCAACATCTACCTCGCCAAGGTCACGCGGGTAGAGCCGTCGCTGCAGGCGGCCTTCGTCGATTACGGCGGCAACCGGCACGGCTTTCTCGCCTTTTCCGAGATCCACCCGGATTACTACCAGATCCCCGTCGCCGACCGCGAGGCGCTGCTGGCCGAGGAAAAGGCCTATGCCGAGAGCCTGAAGGCCGAGGCCGAGGCCGCCTCCTCCAGAAGCGACGAGGCGGAGGACGAGGAGGATGGCGAGGAGGGCGACCGCCCGCGCCGCCGCCGCAGCCGTTCGCGCCGCAGCGCGTCGGAGGCCAACACCGACGCCGTGGCCACCGATGACGGCGAGGCCGACGGCGAAACCGAGGACGAGGGCGACGACGCCAGCGCCAAGGACGAGAGCATCGAAAGCGTCGCCGACGAGGACGACAGCGAAGACGTGCGCCCGGCCCGCAAGCCGCGGCCCAAGCGCTACAAGATCCAGGAGGTGATCAAGGTCCGGCAGATCATGCTGGTTCAGGTCGTCAAGGAAGAGCGCGGCAACAAGGGGGCTGCGCTGACCACCTATCTCTCGCTCGCCGGGCGCTACTGCGTGCTGATGCCCAACACCGCGCGCGGTGGCGGCATCTCCCGCAAGATCACCAACGCCGCCGATCGCAAGAAGCTCAAGGAGATCGCCTCCGAGATGGACGTGCCCGAGGGCGCGGGGCTGATCATCCGCACCGCGGGCTCGCAGCGCACCAAGTCCGAGATCAAGCGCGACTACGAATACCTGCAGCGCATGTGGGAGCAGATCCGCGAGCTGACGCTGAAATCCATCGCGCCCGCCAAGATCTACGAGGAGGGCGACCTCATCAAGCGGTCGATCCGCGATCTCTATTCCAAGGAGATCGACGAGGTGATCGTCGAGGGCGTCGACGGCTTCCGCACCGCGCGCGACTTCATGAAGATGATCATGCCGTCGCATGCCCGCAACGTGAAGCCCTACACCGACAGCCTGCCGCTCTTCGCGCGCTACCAGGTCGAGAGCTACCTCGCCGGCATGTTCAACCCGACCGTGCAGCTGCCCTCGGGCGGCTACATCGTGATCGGCGTGACCGAGGCGCTGGTCGCCATCGACGTGAACTCGGGCCGCGCCACCAAGGAAGGCTCGATCGAGCAGACCGCGCTCAAGACCAATCTCGAAGCCGCCGACGAGGTGGCGCGCCAGCTGCGCCTGCGCGATCTGGCCGGTCTGATCGTGATCGACTTCATCGACATGGATGAGCGGCGCAACAACACCGCCGTCGAAAAGCGCTTCAAGGACAAGCTCAAGACCGACCGCGCCCGGATCCAGGTCGGCCGCATCTCGGGCTTCGGCCTGATGGAGATGAGCCGCCAGCGCCTGCGCCCCGGCATGATCGAGGCGACGACCCAGCCTTGCCCGCACTGCCACGGCACCGGCCTTCTGCGCTCGGACGAGAACGTGGCGCTGGCGATCCTGCGCCAGCTCGAGGAAGAGGGCGTGCGCGGCCGCACCAAGGAGGTTCTGGTCCGCGTGCCGCATGCGATCATGAACTTCCTGATGAACTTCAAGCGCGAGCATGTCGCCGCGATCGAGCAGCGCTACGGCATGGCGGTGCGGGTCGAGGGGGATGCGGCGCTGGTCTCGCCCGATTTCGTGGTCGAGAAGTTCAAGACCGCAACCCGCGCCGTGCCCGAGGCCGCGCCGGTCGTCTCCTCGGCCGAGCTGATGGAGGCGCTCGACGCGGAATACGACTTCGCGGCCGATGCCGAGATCGAAGAAGACGAGGACGACAGCGCGGAAGAGGCGACGGAGACCGCCGCCACCGGCCATGCCGAGACCTCCGAAGGCGGCGAGGATGACGAGCGTCCGCGCAAGAAGCGGCGTCGGCGTCGGCGGCGTCGGGGCGGCAATGGCGAAGGCCATGAGGCGCAGGGCGATGAGAGCCGCGACGACGAGGGCGAGAGCGACGAGTCCGGCGCCGAGACCGCGCCGCAGGCTCAGCCCGAAGCGACACCCGCAGCCGAGCCCGTGGAGGCGCAGGCCGAGACGGCCCAGCCCGAAGCGGCGCAGAGCGGCGCGGTTCAGGCCGAAGCCGTGCCGCAGGAGGCGGCGGCAGAGGCCGCGCCCGAGGCCGAGGCCAAGCCCAAGCGGACCCGCACCCGGACCCGCAAGAAGGCCGAGACGCCTGCCGAGACGGCCGAAGCGCCCGCGGCGGAACCGGCGAAGGAGGCCGCCGCCGAGACGACGCAAGCCGCCGAGCCGGTGGCCGAGGAAGCGCCCAAGCCCAAGCGCACCCGTCGCAAGAAGGCCGAGACGCCCGCGCCCGAAGGCGAGGCCGAAGCCGCGCCCAAGCCCAAGCGCACCCGGCGCAAGAAGGCCGAGCCCAAGCCCGAGGAGGTCGCCGCGACCGCCCCGGTCCCGGCCGAGGCCGAGACCGCCGCGGCCGGTGCCGCCGAGGCGCAGGCGGGTGACAAGCCGGAGGAGAGCCCGGCGGCCGAGACGCCCGAGGTGATGCCGCAGGTGGCCGAGCAGGTGGCCGAGACCGTCGCCGAAACGCGCCAGTCGCCCGCGCCGGAGGACACCCCGCGCGAGACGGTGGCCGCCGATGGCGAAGAGGCCGATGAAGCCGACAAGAAGCCGCGCCGCCGCGGCTGGTGGTCGGTCGGTCGCTGACGCCGCGCTCATGCAAGGATGAAAGGCCGGGCAGGGAAACCTGCCCGGCCTTCTTCATGTCAGGGGAAGCGGGAGGGGACGGAACGAAACCCTATGTTTCTTTCCGTCAGCCGCGCCGGATGCGGTGCAGCTGCGTTTCGCCCTCCTCGACGATCCCGAGATGGGCATGACCGGCCTCCAGGCAGAAATGCGGAAGATCGATCCGCGCCACCGGATCGTCGGTCTCGATTTCGAGCAGCTCGCCGGGCGCCATCGCGCCGAGCAGCTTGCGCGCCCTGAGCACGGGCAGCGGGCAGATCAGGCCGCGCGCGTCGTATCTTGTGGTCATGCCATCGGGCTCCCATGGGGTGAGACAGGGTGAGGAACGGCTCTCAAACAGATGTGAGGCAGGAAAAACTACCGGGCTTGGAACGGTACGGGGCAGGCGGTGTTGAGTCCGCAACATGAAACGACAAGGAGACCTTCATGACCCGTCTGATGACCTCCACCGCCCTGACCCTCGGACTCGCCATTTCCGCCGGTGCCGCGAGCGCCGAGACGCATATGCAGAGCTTCGAGACGACCAGCGGCGTGCTGAGCGCCGAAAGCTACCAGACCGCGCTGCGCGCCGAGAACCTGATCGGCCAGGATCTCTATAGCATCGGCACCGAATACGATGAAGCCACCTGGATCGACCCGAACGGCTATGGCGAATTCGACACCGAATGGGAAGAGATCGGCGAGATCGAGGATATCGTCATCTCGCGCGACGGCAGCCTGATCGGCCTCGTGGTCGAGACCGGCGGCTGGCTCGATATCGGCGACGAAGAGGTGATCGTCGACTTCAAGGATGTCCGCATCGTCGGCGATTACGGCATCGACAATTACGAGGTCGTGACCCGCATGAGCCAAGAGATGCTGGAGCAGATGCCCGAGGCCGATACCGGCTACTGGGACTGATCCACGCCTTCGGACCAGGTAAAAAGCGGACCAGGTAAAAAGGCCGCGGCATGCGCCGCGGCCTTTCGCGTGTTCGGGGCGTGATCTCAGCCGCGCAGGATCGAGCGGCCCGCATAGATCGCGGTCTCGCCCAGCATTTCCTCGATGCGGATCAGCTGGTTGTACTTGGCGAGCCGGTCGGAGCGGGCGAGGCTGCCGGTCTTGATCTGGCCGCAATTCGTGGCGACGGCGAGATCGGCGATGGTCGCGTCCTCGGTCTCGCCCGAACGGTGCGACATGACGCAGGTGAAGCGCGCGCGCTGCGCCATCTCCACGGCCTGCATCGTCTCGGTCAGCGTGCCGATCTGGTTGACCTTCACCAGAAGCGAGTTGGCCGAGCCCTTCTCGATCCCGTCCTTGAGACGGGCGGGGTTGGTGACGAAGAGATCGTCGCCCACGAGCTGCACGCGGTCGCCGATGGCGTCGGTCAGCATCTTCCAGCCGTCCCAGTCATCCTCGGACATGCCGTCCTCGATCGAGATGATCGGGTAGTCGTTCACCAGCGCCTGCAGATAGGCGACGTTCTCGGCCGAGGTGAGCGACTTGCCCTCGCCCTTCATCTCGTACTTGCCGCCCTTGTAATACTCGGTCGCGGCGCAATCGAGCGCGAGGTAGATGTCCTCGCCCGGGGTGTAGCCGGCCTTCTCGATCGACTTCAGGATGAAGTCGAGCGCCTCGCGGGTGCCGCCCAGTTCGGGCGCGAAGCCGCCCTCATCGCCCAAGCCGGTGGACATGCCCGCCGCCGACAGCTCCTTCTTGAGGGTATGGAACACCTCCGCGCCCATGCGCACCGCTTCGCGGATGCTGGTCGCGGAGACCGGCATGATCATGAATTCCTGGATGTCGATCGGGTTGTCGGCATGCTCGCCGCCATTGATGATGTTCATCATCGGCACGGGCAGGACGCGGGCCGACATGCCGCCGACATAGCGGAAGAGCGGCTGCGTGGTGGCCTCGGAGGCGGCCTTGGCGACGGCCATGGAGACGCCGAGGATGGCGTTGGCGCCCAAGCGGCCCTTGTTGTCGGTGCCGTCGAGCTCGATCATGGTCTGGTCGATCTCGACCTGCTCGGTCGCGTCCATGCCGAGGATGGCCTCGGCGATCTCGCCGTTCACCGCGGCGACCGCTTCGAGCACGCCCTTACCCATGTAGCGGGTCTTGTCGCCGTCGCGCTTTTCGACCGCCTCATAGGCGCCGGTCGAGGCGCCCGAGGGCACGGCGGCGCGGCCCATCGTGCCGTCTTCGAGGATCACGTCCACCTCGATCGTCGGGTTGCCCCGGCTGTCGAGAATTTCGCGGGCGTGAATGTCGATGATCGTGCTCATGGAAATCTCCTGATGGGAAGGTTTGCAGGGTCTATAACGCGGGCGTGACCCGGCGTGAAGCGCGCCTGAGCCGGGCTTCGCGCCAAAGCGTGTAGATGCCCGATCCGACGATGATCGTGGCGCCCAGATAGGTGAGGGCGTCGGGCCGCTCGCCGAAGACCGAGACGGCGATTACCAGCGCGAAGATGAGCCGGGTATAGCGGTAGGGGGCGATCACCGACACCTCGCCCATCCGGGTCGCGGCGGTGAGCATGTAATAGGCGGTGACGCCGATCGTCACGCCGCCCGCCAGCATCGCCATCTGGGGCGGGCCGGGCCGGACCAGGCTGTCGCCCGCCACGAGAACCATGGCGTAGCCCACCGGCACGAGGACCAGAAAGGCATAGACCGACAGCTTGGTCGAGGAGATCGCGCGCGGCACCCGGCGCGAGGCGAGATCGCGCCCGGCGAGCCCGATCGCGCCTACCAGCGCAAAGAGCGACATCGGCGTGAAACCCTCGGCGCCCGGGCGGATCACCAGCAGCACGCCGACGAGGCCCGCGCAGATCGCGCTCCAGCGGCGCCAGCCCACCGGCTCGGCAAAGAAGAGCGCAGCACCCAGGGTCACCAGAAGCGGGATCGACTGCGCGATCGCGGTGGCGGTGGCGAGCGGCGAAAGCGCCACGGCGATGATGAAGCCGCCCGTTCCGACCACCTCGCCCAGGTTGCGGGCGATCACGGCGGGCTGCAGGAAGTCGGGCGACCACAGCGTCTCGCCCCGCGCGCGGGCCATCAGCGTGAAGACAAGCCCGCCGCCAAGGCCCAGCAGCATCAGGATCTGCCCGACGGGCAAGGCCCCCGCCAGCAGCTTGATGAACATGTCCTCGAGCGCAAAGCCGAGCATCGCCGCCACCATCAGCAGGCTGCCGCGCAGGTTTTCCATCTCAGCCGTCCTTCTTGGTGGGCACGCCGTAAAGCTCCAGCCTATGCCCGATCAGCCTGTAGCCCAGACGCTCGGCGATCCGCTCCTGCAGCGCCTCGATCTCGGCGTCGACGAACTCGATCACCTGGCCCGAATGCATGTCGATCAGGTGGTCGTGATGCTCGCGGTCGGTGGTCTCGTAGCGCGCGCGCCCGTCGCCGAACTCGTGCTTCTCAAGGATGCCCGCCTCCTCGAACAGCTTCACCGTGCGGTAGACGGTGGCGAGCGAGATGCGCGCATCCTCGGCGGCGGCGCGGGCGTGCAGCTCCTCCACGTCGGGGTGGTCGTCGGCCGCCTCCAGCACCTGCGCGATCACGCGGCGCTGCTCGGTCAGGCGCAGGCCGTTCTGCTCGCAGCGCGACAGGATGGTCTTGGGCATGGGCGGGTCCGTGTCTTGTGCTGCGCTTCGTCTAGCCGGTTCGGTGCGCCGGCGCCACCCGTCCGGCACACGCCTGCTCGCTGTGCGTCACACTGCGGTGAGGCCGGATGACAGGGCCGGGCCGAGCGGTCAGGCTGGGCGGAGGGAGGACGCGACATGCGCATCATCACGAACATCGCCGCCATCTTCGCCGCCATGGCGATCGCGGGAGCGGTCGCGGGGGCGGCACAGGCCCAGCCCGCGCGCTGGCAGGGGCAATGGCCCGAGACCGATTTCGATCGGACCAGCATCGCCGACTGGTCCGAGATCATGTCGGGCGGCCCGCCCAAGGACGGCATCCCCGCGATCGACGCGCCGCGCATGATCCCGGCGGCCTCCGAGACGCGGCTCGAAGCGCAGGAGCCGGTGATGGTCTGGCCCGTGCCGGATGGTGCGGCGCGGGCCTATCCGATCCGCTACCTGCTGTGGCACGAGATCGTCAACGACATGGCGGGCGGCGTGCCGGTGGCGGTGACCTATTGCCCCTTGTGCAATTCGGGCATGGTGTTCGACCGGAGGGTGGCGGGTGCCACGCTCTCCTTCGGCGTCTCGGGGCTGCTGCGCGCCTCCGACATGGTGATGTATGACCGGCAGACCGAAAGCTGGTGGCAGCAGGCCACCGGTACCGGCATCGTCGGAGAGATGACGGGCGCGGAGCTCGATCTGCTGCCCGCCTGGATGGACAGCTGGGAGAGGTTCCGCGCGGCCTACCCGGACGGCCTCGTCATGGACGAGCCCGACTGGAGCCGCGATTACGGGCGCAACCCTTACGTCAGCTACGACCGCTCGGCCAAGCCCTTCCTCTATTCGGGCGAGATGCCGCCGCACGGCATCGCGCCCCTGATGCGGGTGGTGCGCGTGGGTGAGCGGGCCTGGCCCTTTTCGCGGCTGCGCGAAGAGGAGAGCGTCACCGAGGCGGGGGTGACGATCTCGTGGGAGGCGGGGCAGGCCAGCGCGCTCGATGCGCGCCGCGTGGCCGAGGGGCGCGATGTGGGCAATGTCCGGGTGCGCGACGCGGAGGGGCGCGACGTGCCGCATGACGTGCTCTTCGCCTTTGCCTTCCACGCCTTCTGGCCCGAGGGGGAATGGATGCTCGGCGGCTAGAAGCGGCGCGCGTCGCGGCCCCGCTGCCAGAACACCCAAGTCATCACCGCGACCATGCCGATGGCGATCAGCCCGAGCACCCGCTCGGCCAGGCCGTCGATCGTGGTGGGGGCCATGAGGAACAGGGGCGCCATGACCGCCCATGCGACGGCCAGCCCGATCAGCGCGCGGCGCGCGCCCGGATGATGCCGCCCGAAGCCCGCCGCCATGGCCAGGGGGGCGACGAGGAACAGAAGGCCCAGCCCGTAGACGAGGTAGATGTGGATCACCACGCCGTCGCTGTCGGCATCGCCGTATTCGTTGCGCGCTCCCACCATGACGACCAGCGCCGCGAGGATGGCGAGCGAGATCACCCCCGCCGACCAGCCGATGCCGCCCAGATGCGCGTGCGACGCCGCCAGCGCCATGGCAAAGAGCCCCGCGGCAAAGCCGTAGAGCGCCACATCCATGATGATCTCCCATTCGCCTGCGCCCAGATCGCTGATCGTGTCGGCGATCCAGTCATGGCCGGGCACGACGATCTGCGCGGCAATGGTGCCGCCGATCATCGACAGGCAGCCCAAGACGCCGATCCCGGCGAGCAGCAGGAGCAGGTAGGGTCGTTCCGCATCGACGGGCTGTCCGACGGCATCCTTCATCGCATGTCTCCTCACGAATGGGGAGGCAACGACAGGACATTGCGCGGGTTCCGGCAGGAGCCGCGTGACGCCGCGACGGAACGGGCAGGGGGCAGCCGCGCCGCCCCCTTATGGGCTTTCAGCCCAGGCGCACCAGCGCGTGGCGCTTCTTGCCGGCCGAAAGCTTGATCGGCGCGGCCAGCGCGGCGCGGTCGATCACCAGCCCCGCATCGGTCAGCGGCACGTCGTTGAGCTTCGCGCCATTGTCGGAGATCAGCCGCTTGGCTTCCTTGCCCGAACCCGCCAGCCCGGCGCGCACGATCAGCTGCACCACCGAGATGCCGCCGCCGATCTCGTCCTCCGAAAGCGTCACGCTGGGCAGATCATCGCCCACGCCGCCCTTCTCGAACACCTCGCGCGCCGTGGCCTTGGCCGCCTCGGCGGCCTCGCGCCCGTGCAGAAGCGCGGTGACCTCGTCGGCAAGGACGATCTTGCCCTCGTTGATCTCCGAGCCCGACAGCGCGCCCAGCCGCTCGCATTCCGCCACGGGCAGCTCGGTATAGAGCTTGAGGAAGCGGCCCACGTCGGCGTCGGTGGTGTTGCGCCAGAACTGCCAGAACTCGTACGGGCTCAGCATCTCCTCGTTGAGCCAGACGGCACCACCCGCCGACTTGCCCATCTTGCGGCCATCCGAGGTGGTCAAGAGCGGCGAGGTCAGGCCGAAGATCTCGTGGTCGAGCACCCGGCGCGTGAGATCGATGCCGTTGACGATGTTGCCCCACTGGTCCGAGCCGCCCATCTGCAGCACGCAGCCATAGCGGCGGTTCAGCTCGAGGAAGTCGTAGGCCTGCAGGATCATGTAGTTGAATTCGAGGAAGGAGAGCGACTGCTCGCGGTCGATCCGCGATTTCACGCTTTCGAAGGACAGCATCCGGTTGACCGAGAAATGCCGCCCGATGTCGCGCAGGAATTCGAGGTAGTTGAGATTGTCGAGCCATTCGGCGTTGTCGAGCATCATCGCCCCGGTCGCGCTCTCGTCATAGGAGAGGTAGCGCGCGAAGACCTTCCGCATGCCGTCGATGTTCGAGGCGATCTGATCGGGCCCCAGAAGCGGGCGCTCGTCCGAACGGAACGAGGGATCGCCCACCTTGGTGGTGCCGCCGCCCATCAGGGTGATCGGCTTGTGGCCGGTCTTCTGCAGCCAGCGCAGCATCATCACGTTGAGCAAATGGCCCACATGCAGCGACGCCGCGGTGGCGTCATAGCCGATATAGGCGGACACGACCCCCTTCGACAGCGCCTCGTCCAGGCCCTGATAATCGGTGCAGTCGGCCAGATAGCCACGCTCGATCATCACGGACATGAAGTCGCTCTTGGGGTGGTAGGTCATGTCTTGTGCCCCTCTCTTGGTCGCGCCACTCTATAGGCCTCAACCGGGGCGAAGGAAAGCGCGATGCGGCGGATCGGGACGGGCGACAGGATCAGGGCCTTGGGCGCGATGTCGGGCACCTCGCTCGACGGGGTGGACGCGGCGGTGATCGAGACCGATGGCGAGACGGTGTTCGGCTTCGGCGAGAGCGCCTACAGGCCCTATTCGGAGGCCGAGCGCGCGGTGCTGCGCGCGGCGCTGGGCCTGTGGGAGGGCGAGGCGGTCGAGGCGGCGGCAGAGGTGATCGAGACCGCCCATGCCGAGATCCTGTCGGGCTTCGAGGATGTCGAGCTGATCGGCTTTCACGGCCAGACATTGGCGCATGAACCGCGCGGGCGCGGCACGCATCAGGCCGGGTCGGGCGCGATCCTCGCCGAGGCGCTGGGCGTGCCGGTGGTCTGGGATTTCCGAAGCTCCGACGTGCGCTTCGGCGGCGAGGGCGCGCCGCTGGCGCCGTTCTACCATTTCGCTCTGGCGAAGTTCATTGCCGCCACGGAGCCGCTCGCCTTTCTCAATCTCGGCGGGGTGGGCAACCTGACCTTCGCCGATCCCGGCTTTGCCCAGCCCGAGGCCGAGGGCGCTCTGCTGGCCTTCGACACCGGGCCCGCCAATGCGCCGATCAACGACCTCGTGCAGCGCCGTCTTGGCCGGGCGCTCGACGAGGGCGGCGCGCTGGCCGCCATGGGCGAGGTCGACGACGCGGTCGTCGCGCGCTTTCTCGAACATCCGCATTTCTACCGCATGGCGCCCAAATCGCTCGACCGCGACGCCTTTGCCGCGCTGGCGCGCGAGGTCGAGGCCTTGCCGGATGCCGATGCGGCGGCGACGCTGACCGCCTGCGCCGCGGCGGCGGTGATGCGGGGAATGGAGCACTGCCCCGCGCCGCCCGCGCGGCTGCTGGCGACCGGGGGCGGGCGGCACAACCCGGTGCTGATGGCGATGATCGCGGCGGGCGTCGATTGCCCGGTCGCGCCGGTCGAGGAGGCGGGGCTCGACGGCGACATGATGGAGGCGCAGGCCTTCGCGCATCTGGCGGTGCGCGTCGCGCGCGGCCTGCCGACCTCCGCGCCCGGCACGACGGGCGTGCGCGCGGCGGTGGGCGGCGGCACGCTCAGCCGCCCCGGAGAGCTTGCCGTGGCGCTGGGCTGAAACGAAGCGCGCCGCCCCGGGGGGGCGGCGCGCGCGATCTCAGAACGGGATCTCGTCGTCGATGTCGCGGCTGCCGCCGCCACCGCCCTGGTTGCCGCCGCCATAGCCGCCGCGGTCGTCATAACCGCCCGAACCGCCGCCATAGCCGCCCCGGTCGTCGCCGCCATAGCCGCCACCGCCGCCGTCACCACGCCCGCCGAGCAGCGTCAGATTGCCGGTGAAGGGGCGCAGCACGACTTCGGTGGAGTAGCGGTCATTGCCCGACTGGTCCTGCCATTTGCGGGTCTCGAGCTGGCCCTCGAGATAGACGGTCGAGCCCTTCTTGAGATATTGCTCGGCGATCCGGCCCAGCGGCTCGTTGAAGATCGCGACCGAGTGCCACTCGGTGCGCTCGCGGCGCTCTCCGGTGTTCTTGTCCTTCCAGTTTTCGGAGGTGGCGACGCGCAGGTTCACCACCTTGCCGCCGTTCTGGAAGGTGCGGACCTCGGGGTCGCGACCCAGATTGCCGATGAGGATCACCTTGTTAACGGAACCGGCCATAACGCCTCCTGCCTTGTCGAATCTCGCATGTGTTCAGGTGCCGACCCTATGCCGCGCGGCCGTCCGATGACAGCGGAATTGGCGCGTCGCGGCATTCCTTTCCGCGACGATCCCGGCTAGCGTCGCATCAGCGAACGCACCGCGCGGCACACAAGGCGGCGGAACGGAGGGACGCAATGACACTACGATTTCGAGGGGCCGTCGCGGCGGCGCTCTGCCTTGCCTGCGGCGCACCGGCGCTGGCCGACCGGGTGTCGAGCAGTTCGGCACCGAGCCTGTTCAGCTCGCAGCTGCGCGTGCTCGATGGCCGCGCGGCTTCGCAATATGCGGGCTCCGACCGGTTGCAGCCGCCGCGCGCCGAAGTGCCGGAGGCCCTGCGCGCCGCCGCCGCGCCCGCCCCGGCCTTTCGCGGGCGTTATGCCGGCCCCTATCTCGATCTGGCGCGGCAGGCGGCCCGCAAGAACCGCATTCCCGAAGACCTGTTCCTGCGCCTCGTGCAGCAGGAGAGCGGCTGGAATGCCCGCGCCGTCAGCAAGGTCGGCGCGCTCGGTCTCGCGCAGCTGATGCCGGGCACGGCGCGGCAGCTGCGCGTCGATCCGCGCGATCCGGTCCAGAACCTCGATGGCGGCGCGCGCTACCTGCGGATGCAGTTCGACCGCTTCAAGGATTGGCGGCTGGCGCTGGCGGCCTACAATGCTGGGCCGGGGGCGGTGACAAAATATGGTGGCATTCCGCCCTATGCCGAAACCCGGCATTACGTGAAGGTGATCCTGGGGAATTGAACCGGCGCCTGTGCGCCGGTCCCGCTGGTCCGGCTCAGTTGGCCAGACGCCGCGCCATGGTCTCGACGTCGTCGGTCTTGAGCTTGGGGATCAGCCGGTAGGCCGCGTTGACGAAGCAAAACAGCGAGAAGCCCAGAAGACCGATCGCCAGCGCCGTGACCAGCACCGTGCCATAGGGCTTGTCGCGCAGCCAGTCGAAGGCCTCGGCCAGACCGCCCGCCTCGCTGGGATTGAGCGTCCAGGCGGCATAGATCAGCAGGAAGCCAAGAATGGCGATCACCGCGCCATTGGCCACGAGCCCGAGAGTGAGCGCCGGGCGCAGCTTCAGCGTCAGCGGCTTGGCGCGCAGATCATCCATGTATTTGTGCGACACGCCCTTCCAGACGTAATAGGCCCCGGCGCCCAGCCCGATCGCCCCGGCGATGCCGACGATCCATTGGCCGAAGGGGGCCTGCATGATCCTGGCCGTCCAGTTGTCGATGCTGGAGCCGCCGCCCGAGCCCGAGGAGGAGGGCATCAGGATCGCCGCCGCCGTCGCCGCGAGGCCGAGATGGATGAGCCCGGTGACGACCTGGCCGATCCGCGCCACGAGGCCCTTGGCCTCGCTGCCATGGGCCTCGAGATCCCAAAACGCCGCGACGAGCCGCCAGATGCCGTAAGCCGCGAGGCCAAGCGCGATCAGAGCCAGAAGCGCGATGCCCCACCACGCGCGTTCGAGCGAGGCCATCGCCTCGCCGGTGCCGCCTGGCGTCGAGCCGCGCCAGATCGCGAGGAGCGACAGGATCGCCACCACGAGGTAGATGAGGCCGCGCCCGGCATAGCCCGCGCGCATGACCGGGACCGCCCATTGGAGATTTTGCTGTGTCATGCGCTCACAAGCGGGTCCGCATCCTCCCGGTTCCACCGGTCACGCGGCGATCACGCGGCGCGCGGCCGGCGTGGCTTGCGTGCAACGCCACTCAGCCGGTCAGCTCCGCCGGGTCGACGTCGCGCCAGCCGCCCATGCGGCTGCGAAACCAGCTGCGCTGGCGCTTGGCATATTGGCGCGAGGCGATGATCGCGGCCTCGCGCGCGGTCGGCAGATCCATCTCGCCGCGCAGATGCGCCACGAGCTCGGGCGCGCCGATGGCGCGGGCCCAGGGGGCGCTGGGCTGCCAATGGGGCAGCGCCGCGCGCGCCTCCTCGAGCGCGCCCTCCTTCAGCATCGCGTCGAAGCGCCGGGCGATGCGGGCGTTGAGCCAGGCCGGATCGGGGCGCAGCACGATGGGCTGGGCGTGGGCCAGCGGCAATAGCGGGGCGGGTGTGTCGGCCTGCCAATCGGCGATGCCGCGCCCGGTGGCGCGCAGCACCTCCCAGGCGCGCTGCACCCGCGCACGGTTGTTGAGGTCGATGCGCGCGGCGCTCGCGGCGTCGAGCCCCTCCACCAGATCGGGCAGGGGGATGGCGTCGGCCTCGGCGCGGATGGCGGGCGGGGTGGCGGGGATCTCGGCCAGCCCGTCGGTCAGCGCCGCGAAGTAGAGCCCCGTGCCGCCGGTGATGATCGGCCGCGCGCCGCCCAGAAGCGGCGCTACCGCGCGCAGCCAATGGCCGACCGACCACTCCGCCTCCCGCGCGACATGACCGTAGAGCGCGTGCGGGGCGCGCGCCTCTTCCTCGGGCGAGGGGCGGGCGGTCAGCACCCGCCAATCGGCATAGACCTGCAGCGCATCGGCATTGACCACCACGCCGCCGCCCGCTTCGGCCACCGCGAGCGCCAGCGCCGACTTGCCCGAAGCGGTCGGCCCGGCGATCAGCACCGGGCGCGCGGGGTCGAGTCCGCGCGCGATCTGGGGCAGCGCGATCATCCCCGGCCGAAGCCCGCCGGACCGGCCCGCGCGGCATTGAACACCGGCGCGGTTTCGTCCATCTTGCGCGACGACCCAAGACCCCCCGAGACACGCACGGAGCCCCCATGACCGATACCCACAAGCCCGCTTTCCGCAGGGTTATGCTGAAGATCTCCGGGGAGGCCTTGATGGGGAACACGGCGTTCGGTCTGCATCCGCCGACCGTCGAACGCATCGCGCGCGAGGTCAAGTCGGTGCATGATCTCGGCGTCGAGATCTGCATGGTGATCGGCGGCGGCAACATCTTTCGCGGGCTGTCGGGCTCGGCGCAGGGGATGGAGCGGACCACCGCCGATTACATGGGCATGCTCGCCACGGTGATGAACGCGCTGGCGATGCAGTCGGCGCTCGAGGAGCTCGGCGTCTATACCCGCGTGATCTCGGCCATTCCGATGGACCAGGTCTGCGAGCCCTATATCCGCCGCCGGGCGGTGCGTCATCTGGAGAAGAAGCGCGTCTGCATCTTCGCCGCCGGCACCGGCAACCCCTATTTCACCACCGACACCGCCGCGACGCTGCGCGCCAACGAGATGAGCTGCGAGGCGATCTTCAAGGGCACCAAGGTCGACGGGGTCTATGACAAGGACCCCAAGAAGTTCGAGGACGCCAAGCGCTATTCGACCGTCACCTATGACGAGGTGCTGCAGAAGCATCTGGGCGTGATGGATGCGAGCGCCATCGCGCTGGCGCGCGACAACGACCTGCCGATCATCGTCTTTTCGCTCGACGAGCCGGGCGGCTTCCGCGGCATCCTCGCGGGCGAGGGGACCTCGACGCGGGTTCACGGCTGAACGAAACTTTCCCCGCTCTCGTCGCTTGGGTGACACGAGGTGGCGATAGCGCGGGGGCAAAGTGTTCTGGAATGCGCAGGCCGTTGCCGCTATCACCGGCGCCGACAGCCCGCCCTCATATGACAAGAAGAGACCGATGGCAGACGATTTCGAACTCGATACCGACGACCTTCAGCGCCGCATGGACGGGGCGATCGCCGCCCTGCGCACCGAATTCGCCTCGCTTCGCACCGGCCGTGCCTCGGCCTCGATGCTCGAGCCGGTGATGGTCGAGGCTTACGGCAGCCCGACCCCGATCAACCAGGTCGGCACCGTCAACGTGCCCGAGCCGCGCATGGTGACCATCAATGTCTGGGACAAGTCGATGGTCGGCAAGGTCGAGAAGGCGATCCGCGAAAGCGGCCTCGGCATCAACCCGCAGCTCAACGGCACCATCATCATGCTGCCGATCCCCGAGCTGAACGAGGAGCGCCGCACCCAGCTCACCAAGGTGGCCGGCCAATATGCCGAGCACGCCCGCGTCGCGATCCGCAACCTGCGCCGCGACGGCATGGACCAGATCAAGAAGGCCAAGGCCGACGGCCTCTCCGAGGACGACCAGAAGTTCTGGGAGCAGGAGGTGCAGGAGCTGACCGACCGCTACATCAAGCAGATCGACCAGCAGCTCGAAACGAAGCAGGCCGAAATCATGCAGGTCTGAGGCTGGCGCCTCGACGATTGCAAGGGAGGCCTCAATGGCTGCCGACGCGAAAGAGACGACACTCGATGGCGGTCCGAAGCATGTCGCCATCATCATGGACGGCAATGGCCGCTGGGCGCAAAAGCGCGGGCGGCCGCGGCTCTTCGGCCATCAGGCCGGAGCCCAGCGCGTGCGCGACATCGTCGAGGCCTGCCCCGGTCAGGGCGTCAAGTACCTGACGATCTTCGCCTTCTCGACCGAAAACTGGAAGCGCACCCAGACCGAGGTCTCGGGTCTGATGGCGCTGTTCCGCCGCTACATCGTGCGCGAGGCCCGCGCGCTTCTGAGCAAGGGCGTGCGCGTGCGCTTCATCGGCGACCGGATCCGGCTCGACGAGAAGCTGGTGGCGATGATGGACGAGCTGGAGCTTCTGACCAGCCACAACGACCTCGTGCATCTCACCGTGGCGCTGAATTACGGCGGGCGCGACGAGGTGACCCGCGCGGCCAAGCGGCTTGCCTACGAGATCGAGCAGGGGCGGCTCACCCACAAGGACGTGGATGCCGAGACGCTGTCGCGCTTTCTCGACACCCATGTTCTGCCCGACCCCGATCTCGTCATCCGCACGAGCGGCGAGGCGCGGATCTCCAATTTCCTGCTGTGGCAGTCGGCCTATGCCGAATACGAGTTCGTCGACACGCTCTGGCCCGATTTCACGCCCGCCGAATTCGCCCGCGTCTGCGCAAGCTACGCCAGCCGCGACCGCCGCTTCGGAGCGGTGAAGACCTGATGGCGGAGCGGGAGGAGAGCGCGAACGCCCAAGCGCAGGACGAGGGGGTCGTCGCCGGGGCCGCGGCGCTGGCCGATCCGGGCCGGTGGAGCGATCTGGGCGTGCGGATGGCCTCCGGCGCCGCGATGGCCGTTCTGGGCGCCGCGGCGGTGATGATGGGCGGGCTGTGGTTCCAGATGCTGGCGGTGTTCGTCACCGCCGTGATGATCTGGGAGCTGTGGATGATGATCGAGCCCGGCAAGCCGACGCCGGGCATGCTTCTGGCCGCCCTCTGCGCGAGCGTGCTGTCGGGGCAGATGTCGAGCCCGGAAAACTGGGCCTTGCTGCTGTTTCTCGTCCCGCCCATCGCCGGGGCCCTGATGCTGCGGCGCGAGCGGGGGACCTTTCTCGCCTTCGCGCTGGGCATCGAGATCGCGGGGTGGGGCCTTGTCTCCTTCCGCGCCGAATACGGCTTTCAGTGGCTCTTGTGGCTGATCCTCGTGGTCGTGGCCACGGATGTCTTCGGCTATCTCGTCGGCCGGACGCTGGGCGGGCCGAAATTCTGGCCCAAGGTCAGCCCCAAGAAGACATGGTCGGGCACCGCCGGCGGCTGGATCGCCGCCGGTCTCGTCGGTCTCGTCTTCGTCTGGCTCACCGTCAGCCCCTGGCATCTGGTCTGGATCTCCATGCTGCTGAGCTTTGCCAGCCAGATGGGCGACATCGCCGAGAGCGCGCTCAAGCGGCGCATGAAGGTCAAGGACAGCTCGACGCTGATCCCCGGCCATGGCGGGCTGTTCGACCGGTTCGACGCGATGCTCGGCGCGTCGCTCTTCATGCTGCTGGCCTCGGTGCTCGGCTTCATTCCCGGAGTGCATTTTTGAAACGCGTCACCATTCTGGGCGCCACCGGATCTATCGGCTGCCAGACCGTCGAGCTGATCGAGGCCGCGCCCGACCGCTTCGAGACCGTGGCGCTGACCGGCGGGCGCAATGTCGCCCTGCTGGCCGATCAGGCGCGGCGTCTGGGCGCGAAGATCGCCGTCACCTGCCATGATGATTGCCGGGCCGAGCTGGCCGAGCGGCTGGCCGGGAGCGGCATCGCCACCGCCTCGGGCGATGCCGCCATCGCCGAGGCCGCGGCCATGCCCGCCGATCTGGTGATGTCGGCCATCGTCGGCGCCGCCGGGCTCGTGCCGGGCCTCGCCGGGATCCGGCAGGGGGCGACGCTGGCGCTCGCCAACAAGGAGACGATGGTGGCCGCCGGACCGCTGGTCCTGGCCGAGGCGCGCGCCCATGGCGCGACGCTGCTGCCGGTCGACAGCGAACATTCGGCGGTGTTCCAGGCGCTGGTGGGCGAGGACCGCGGCGCGGTGGAGCGGGTGATCCTCACCGCCTCTGGCGGCGCCTTCCGCGACTGGCCGCTGGAGCGGCTGGCGCAGGCCACGCCCGAAGAGGCCGCGACCCATCCCAACTGGGCCATGGGCCAGCGCATCACCATCGACAGCGCCTCGATGTTCAACAAGGCGCTGGAGGTCATCGAGGCCAAAGAGCTGTTCGACCTCGCCCCCGATCAGGTCGAGGTGGTGATCCACCCCGAGAGCCTCATTCACGCGCTGGTCGGCTTCAACGACGGCGCGCTGATGGCGCATATGGGCGCGCCCGACATGCGCCACGCCATCGGCTACGCGCTCAACTGGCCCGAGCGGCGGGCGCTGCCCGTGGCGCGGCTCGATCTCGCGGCGCAAGGCGCCATGACCTTCCGCGCCCCCGACGATGCGCGCTACCCGGCGCTGCGGCTGGCGCGGCGGGTGATGGAGGAGGGCGGGCTCGCGGGCGCGGCCTTCAACGCCGCCAAGGAGGCCGCGCTCGACGCCTTTCTCGACCGGCGCATCGGCTTCATGCAGATGGCGCAGGTGGTCGAGCGGGTGCTGGACATGATGTCGCGGGAGGGCGCGCTGCGGGTTGACAGCCCCGGCCTCGACGCGGTCCTTGAAGCCGATGCGCAGGCGCGCGCGCGCGCCGCTTCCATCGCCCGGACCGATCACCTGACCGCATAGGACGCCCCCTTGGACCCGACCCAGATCCTGCCGCAGTTCGGCAATGTCGCCTTCACCCTCGCCGCCTTCGTGGTGGCGCTTTCGGTGATCGTGGCGATCCACGAATACGGCCATTACATCGTCGGGCGCTGGTCGGGCATCAAGGCGGAGGTGTTCAGCCTCGGCTTCGGCCCGGTGCTGATTTCGCGCCGCGACAGGCATGGCACGCTGTGGCAGATCGCGGCGCTGCCGTTCGGCGGCTACGTGAAGTTCATGGGCGACGCCAATCCGGCTTCGGTCGGTCAGGCGGCGGGCACCGACCCCTCGCAGCTGCGCCACACCATGCTCGGCGCGCCGCTCTGGGCGCGGGCGGCGACGGTGGCGGCGGGGCCGATCTTCAATTTCGTGCTGTCGATGCTGATCTTCACGGCGGTGATCCTGACCCAGGGACGCCCGGCCGATCCGCTCACCGTGGAGCGCATGCTGCCTTTGCCGCCGGGCTACGTTAACGAGCTGCGCGCGGGCGACGAGATCCTTGCCATCGGCGGCGCCGAGCTGCCCGGCGAGGGCGGTCTGGGCCGCGTGGCCGAGGGCTACCCGGCCGAGCCGGTGCTCGATTACCGCATCCGCCGCGACGGGCGCGAAATGCTGCTGCGCGGCCCCTATCCGCAGCCGCCCATCATCGGCGCCGTCTCGCCGCGCTCGGCGGCGGCGGCGGCGGGGCTGCGGGCGGGCGACGTGATCACCACGCTCGACGGGCGCGAGGTCTTCGCCTTCGCGCAGCTGATCGAGACCGTCACCGCCTCGGATGGCCGCCCGCTCGACCTGACGATCTGGCGCGACGGCGCCAGCCGCGATCTCACGCTTACGCCGCGCCGGGTGGATTTGCCGCGCGAGGGTGGCGGCTTCGAGACGCGCTGGCTCCTGGGCATCTCCTCGGGGCTGTTTTTCGAGGCGGCGACCGAAACGCCGGGGCTCGGCACGGCGCTCGCGGATGCGGGGGGGCAGGTCTGGCGGATCATCACCTCCTCGATCTCGGGGCTGGGCGCGATGATCACCGGCGCGATTTCCTCGTGCAACCTGTCGGGCCCGGTGGGCATCGCCCAGACCTCGGGCGCGATGGCCGAGCAGGGCGCCGCCAGCTTCATCTGGTTCGTCGCGGTGCTCTCGACGGCGGTGGGCCTGCTCAACCTCTTTCCGATCCCGGTGCTCGATGGCGGGCATCTGGTGTTCTTCGGCTACGAGGCGATCACCGGGCGCCAGCCGAGCGACAAGGCGCTGCGCGTGCTGATGGCGCTGGGGCTGTCGCTGATCCTGACGATGACGGTCTTTGCCGTGCTCAACGACCTGTTCCTGTGCCCCTGAAGCCGCTCCGGCGTCTTCGCGATGCCGGATTTGCGCCAGAATCGGGTGCCACGATGCCGGGCATCCGAATGCCGCGAAAAGGAGCGCCGTCATGTCGTCATCGAAGCCCGGGGTCGAATTGCGGCTGGTGCTGATGCAGTCCCTCGACTGGGCGCTGATCCCCTCGGCCATCATCTGCGCATTGGCGATCTCGGCCTATCTCGCCGGGTCGTAGCTTTTGACAAGCCCGCCGTGTCCCGATACTTCCCTAGACCAAGAAACGACGCGTGGCAGGGATGGTGACGATGACGGCTCGAAGCAGGGGCGCCTTGGCGCGCAAGTTGACTGGCGCCGCGAGCGTGGCCGCGCTTGTCGCCGCGATCAGCGCCGTGGCGCCGGCGCTGGCGCAGGATTTCCGCTTTGACGAGGTGGCGGTCGAGGGCAACCGCCGGATCGAGACCGGCACCATCCTGACCTATGCCGGCATCTCGCGCGGCGAGACGCTGAGCGCCGCCGCACTCAACGACGCGGGCCAGAGGATCCGCGAATCCGGCCTGTTCCAGGAGGTCGAGATCCGGCCCGAGGGCGGGCGGCTGACCATCGCCGTGACCGAATACCCGACGATCAACCGCATCGGTTTCGAAGGCAACGCCAAGGTCGATGACAGCGAGCTTGCCGCGCTGATCTCCGCGACCGAGCGGCGCGTCTACAACCCGAGCGAGGCGCAGGCCGACGCCAATGCCATCGCCGCGGCCTATGCCGCGCGCGGCCGGATCAGCGCCAGCGTCCGCCCGGCGCTGATCGAGCGCTCCGACAACCGGGTCGATCTCGTCTACCAGATCGCCGAGGGCGGCGTGACCGAGATCGAGCGGATCTCCTTTGCGGGCAACCGCGCCTTTTCGGACCGGCGGCTGCGCGGCGTGCTCGGCACGCGGCAGGCCGGGCTGCTGCGCCAGATCATCAAGAGCGACACCTTCGTCGCCGACCGCATCGCGCTCGACCGGCAGATGCTCACCGATTTCTACCGCTCGCGCGGCTATGTCGATTTCGAGATCCTCGACGTCGATGCCGAGCTGACCCGCGCGCGCGACGCCTATCTTCTGACCTTCAACATCCGCGAGGGGCAGCGCTTCTCGATCGGCGAGGTCAGGGTGGCCAGCGAGATCCCCGGCCTCGACCCAAGCCGCTTCGACGAGGCGGTCCGCATCGACGAGGGCGATTACTTCTCGCCCACCGATCTGGAGAACGACATCACCCGCATGGAGCGCATCGCGATCCGCGACGGCGTCGATTTCCTGCGGGTGGAGCCGAAGATCGAGCGCAACCCGCGCGACCTGTCGCTCGACGTCACCTATGTGCTGACCCGCGGCGAGCGCATCTTCGTCGAGCGGATCGACATCGAGGGCAACTCGACCACGCTCGACCGCGTGGTGCGCCAGCAGTTCAACACCGTCGAGGGCGACCCCTTCAACCCGCGCGCCATCCGCGAAAGCGCCGAGCGCATCCGCGCCCTGGGCTATTTCTCCGATGCGCAGGTCAATGCCCGGCCCGGCACCACCCCCGGCTCGGTGGTGATCGACGTCGACGTCGAGGAGCAGCCCACCGGCTCGCTCTCCTTCGGCGCCAACTACTCGACCGACAATGGCTTCGGCCTCGTCGCGGGGTTCAAGGAGCGCAATTTCCTCGGCCGCGGCCAGCTCTTCAGCCTCGACCTGTCGACCAGCCAGAGCAACCGCGTCATCTCCTTCGATTTCGCCGAGCCCGCCTTTCTGGGCCGCGATCTGCGCTTCGGCTTCGGTGTCGATTACCGCTCGACCGACAATGATTCGGCGCTCTACGACACCGACACCTTCCGCATCTCGCCCTCCTTCACCTTCCCGGTGAGCGCGAATGGCCGGCTGCAGACCTATTATGCCGCCGAATACACCGACATCACCGATGTCGATCTGGACGAGGCCAGCCCGATCATCATCGATGAGCGGGAGGAGGCCGGCGTCTGGACCAATTCGCTGGGCTATGCCTACAGCTACGACACCCGCCGCTCGGGGCTCGATCCGACCACCGGCGTGCTGCTGCGCTTCGGGCAGGAGTTCGGCATCGGTGACGAATCCTTCATCAAGACGACCGCGCTCGCCACCGCCGAAACCCGCGTCTGGGGCGACGAGGTGCTGCTGCGCGCCACGGTCGAGGGCGGCATGCTCAACCATTCCGACGGCAGCACCCGCGTCACCGACCGCTTCTTCATGGGCAGCCGGATCATGCGCGGCTTCGAGCCCGGCGGCATCGGCCCGCGCGACGACGTGACCGAGGACGCGCTGGGGGGCAACAAATACGCCGTGACCCGGCTCGAGGCCGAGTTCCCGCTCGGCCTGCCCGAGGATTACGGCATCTCGGGCGGCGCCTTCGTCGATTACGGCTCGGTCTGGGATGTGGGCGATCTGCGCGCACGCGAAGGCCGTCCCGACCTCGTGCTCTATGACGAGTTCACCCCGCGCGCGGTGATCGGCGCCTCGGTGTTCTGGGACACGCCGCTCGGGCCGCTGCGCTTCAACTTCACCGAGGCGCTGCAGGCCGAGGAGAAGGACGAGACGCGCAACTTCGACCTGACCATCTCCTCGCGCTTTTGATGCGCGGGCGCGCGGTCCGGCGGGCGGCCTGCGCCCTTCTGGTCTGTCTTGCGGCCCCGGCCATGGCGCAGACGGTGACGCAGGGCGGGGCGCAGGCGGGGGTGCCGGGCGTCGCCGATCCGGCGCAGCCCATGGCCGCGGCCAGGGGCGGCGTCGTCGTTCTCGACACCGAGAGGCTCTTTGCCGAAAGCCAGTTCGGCCTGCATCTCGCCGAGATGCTGCAGGCCGAAACCGAGGCGCTGATCGAGGAAAACCGCCGGATCGAGGCGGAGCTGACCGCAGAGGAGCAGGCGCTGACCCGCCGCCGCCCCGGCATGGACCCGGCGGCGTTCCGCGAGGAGGCGGATGCTTTCGACGCGAAGGTGCAGCAGATCCGCCGCGAGCGCGACGCCGAGGAGCGGGCGCTCCAGCAGGAGGCCTCCGCCGGGCGCGAGCGCTTCCTCGCCGCCATCGGCCCGACGCTGGGCGAGGTGATGATGGAGCGCGGCGCGACGGTGATCCTCGACCGGCGGGCGGTGTTCCTGTCGACCGGCGCGGTCGATGTGACCGAAGCCGCGATCGCGGCGGTCGATGCGGCGATCGGCGACGGGTCGGAGCTGCCCCCCGAGGGCGAGGCGCCCGAAACCTCCCCAATCCCGGCCCCGGCCCCTGCCGCGCCGGAGCAATAGCGCCGGGCCGCACGGCTTGCCGCCTCGGGCCACGCTTGCTACTCAGGCCGGAACACGCGCCCCAGCCGGGAAGGACCCCAGACATGACCGACACCCCCGAGACCGGCACGCCGACCAGCGCCGACATCCAGCTGATCCAGCGCATCCTGCCGCATCGCTACCCGTTCCTGCTCGTCGACCGCGTGGTCGACATCGACGGCACCACCAGTGCGACGGGCATCAAGAACGTCACGATGAACGAGCCGCATTTCCAGGGGCATTTCCCCGGCAACCCGATCATGCCCGGCGTCACCATCATCGAGGCGATGGCGCAGACCGCCGCCGTCATGGTCGGCACGACGATGAACCTCGTGGACGGCAACATGCTGATCTACTTCATGGGCATCGACGCGACCAAGTTCCGCCGCAAGGTCGTCCCCGGCGACCAGCTTTTGATGAAGGTCGAGACCACGCGCGGCAAGCCGGGCGGCAAGGTCTGGAAGTTCAAGGGCGTGGCCACCGTCGATGGCGAGATGGCCGCCGAGGCCGAGTTCACCGCGATGATGGACCTGCAGGGCTGATGAGCGAGATCCACCCATCGGCGGTGATCGAGGAGGGCGCGCGGATCGGCGAAGGCTGCCGCATCGGCCCCTTCTGCCATGTCGGCGCGCAGGTGGTGCTGCAAGACGGCGTGGAGCTGAAGAGCCATGTCGTCGTCACCGGCGATACCGAGATCGGCGCGCAGAGCGTGGTCTTCTCCTTTTCGGTGATCGGCGAGATCCCGCAGGATCTGAAGTTCGACGGCGAGCGCACGCGGCTCAGGATCGGCGCGCGCAACCGCATCCGCGAACACGTGACGATCAACACCGGCACGCAGGGCGGCGGCGGCGAGACGCGGGTGGGTGATGATTGCCTGCTGATGGCGGGCTGCCACGTGGCGCATGACGTGCAGGTCGGCGACCGGGTGATCCTCGTCAACCATGCCAGCGTCGCGGGCCATTGCGTGATCGGCGACGACGTGATCGTCGGCGGGCTCTGCGGCATCCACCAGTTCGTGCGCATCGGCCGCGGCGCGATCATCGGCGCGGTGACCATGGTGACCAACGACGTCATCCCCTTCGGCCTCGTGCAGGGCCCGCGCGGGCGGCTCGACGGGCTGAACCTCGTCGGGCTGAAGCGGCGCGGCACCGGGCGCGAAGAGATCTCGGCGCTGCGCGCCGCCTTCCGCACCCTCAAGGAGGGCGAGGGCACGTTCCACGAGCGCGCCGAGGGGCTCAAGGCGACCCAGAGCGACCTCGTGCGCGAGCTGTCGGAGTTCGTCTCCGCCCAGAGCGACCGCCAGTTCCTGACGCCGCAGGGCTGAGACGATGCTGGCGCTTCTCGCCGGGACCGGCGCGCTGCCCGCCGCCATCCTCGCGCATCGGCCCGAGGCGCTGGTCTGCGAAATGGCGGGCGTGCCGGTCGAGGCCCCCGAAGGCTGCGCGCGGATCGGCTACCGGATCGAGACGCTGGGCACGCTCCTGTCCGATCTGCGCGCGCGCGGCATCACCGAGATCTGCCTTGCCGGCGCGATGGCCCGCCCCGAGATCGACCCCGCCGCCATCGACGCCGCCACCGCGCCGCTGGTGCCGCGCCTTGCGGCGGCCATGGGGCAGGGCGACGATGCGACGCTGCGCGCCGTCATGATGCTGCTCGAAGAGCAGGGCTTCGCCCTGCGCGCCGCCCACGAGATCGCGCCCGAGCTGTTGCCCGAGGCCGGGCCGCTCGGCGCGACCGCATTCCCCGACAGGCTGGAGCCCGACGCGATCCGCGCCGCCGCGGTGCATCGCCATCTGGCCGCCGCCGATATCGGCCAGGCCTGCGTCACGCGCGGCGGGCTCTGCATCGCCGTCGAGGCGCTGCCGGGCACCGACTGGATGCTGGAAAGCCTCGCGGGCGGCGAGGCCAGGGGCGGCCTTCTCTACAAGGCACCCAAGCCCGGTCAGGACCGCCGCGCCGATCTTCCGGTGATCGGGCCGCACACGGTCGAGGGCGCGGCGCGGGCCGGTCTTTCGGCCATCGTGATCGAGGCGGGCGGCGTGATGCTGCTCGACCGCGCCGCCACCATCGCCGCCGCCGACCGGCACAACATCGCGCTGGTGGTCCGGCCATGAAGGTCTTCGTGATCGCGGGCGAGCCTTCGGGTGACCGGCTTGGCCGGGCGGTGATGGCGGGGCTGAAGAGTCTCGACCCCGGCGTAAGCTTCGATGGCATCGGCGGCCCGCTCATGACCGGTGAAGGGCTCGTGAGCCGCTTTCCGATGGAGGAGCTGTCGGTCATGGGCATCGCCGAGGTGCTGCCCCGCTACCGGCATCTCATGCGTCGGCTCGACGAGACGGCGCGCGCCGTGATCGAAACGAAGCCCGACATCCTGCTGACCATCGACAGCCCCGATTTCTGCCTGCGCGTGGCGCGGCGGGTGAAGGCGGCGGGCGCACCGGTGCGCTGCGTGCATTACGTGGCCCCCAGCGTCTGGGCCTGGCGTCCGGGGCGCGCGGCCAGAATGGCGCGCAGCATCGACCAGGTGCTGGCGCTTCTGCCCTTCGAGCCGCCCTACATGGAAGCCGCCGGGATGGAATGCGATTTCGTCGGCCACCCCGTCGTCACCGATCCGCAGGCGAGCGAAAAGGAGGCCCGCGCGTTCCGCGACCGCCACGGCATCGGCGATGCGCCCCTCCTCCTCGCGCTGCCCGGCTCGCGCCGGGGCGAGGTGCAGCGCCTGTCGGAGACCTTCGGCGGCGCGCTGGCCCGGGTGCAGGCGGCGCTGCCGCAGGCGCGCGTCGTGCTGCCCTGTGCCGCGCCTGTGGTCGATCTGGTCCGCGCCGAGACGCGGCACTGGACGGTCGCGCCGCTGCTGATCGACCCGGCGGAGGACCCTGACGGCGCCGAGAAGCGCGCCGCTTTCCGCGCCGCCGACGTGGCGCTCGCCGCTTCGGGCACCGTCTCGCTCGAACTGGCGGCGGCGGAGACGCCGATGGTGATCGCCTATGACATGGGCTGGATCTCGCGGCAGATCATCGGGCGGATGCTGCTCACCGACACGGTGACGCTGGTGAACCTCGTGAGCGAAACCCGCAGCGTGCCCGAGTTCATCGGCAAGCGGTGCCAGCCCGAGGCGATCGGGCGGGGGCTGTTGCGGGTGCTGGAGCGTCCCGAGGCCCAGCGCGCGGCGCTGCGCGAGACGATGATGCGGCTCGGGGCCGAAGGCGAGGCCCCGGGGCTGCGCGCCGCCCGCGCGATCCTGAGCCGCGCGGGCTAGAACCGGTTTCTTCGAAGAAACCGGCAGAACTCTTCGAAGGGTTCCGGTCCCGGCGTCAGTGCCCCTTCCAGATCCAGCCGCCGCCCAGCACCCGGGTGCCTTCGGTTTCGTAGAACACGCAGGCCTGACCGGGCGAGACGCCCTGCTCGGGTGACAGAAGCTCGACCTCGGCCTTGGTCGCGTTGATCGGGCGGATCACCGCCGGGGCGGGCGGGCGCGTCGAGCGCACGCGCACCAGCACCTCGCGCTCGGCCTGATCGGCAAAGCCGCCCTCGCCGAGCCAGTTGATCTCCCTGAGCGGCACGCGGCGCGTGGCCAGCATCTCCTTGGGGCCGACCACGACGCGGCGCGCGTCGACGTCGAGCTTGACCACGTAGAGCGGCTCGTCGAGCCCGCCGATGCCAAGGCCGCGCCGCTGGCCTACCGTGTAATGGATCAGCCCGCGATGCGCGCCCAGCACGCGCCCATCGGCATGGACGATCTCGCCCGGCTCGGCCGCGCCGGGGCGCAGCTTCTCGATCACGGCGGCGTAGTTGCCGTTGGGCACGAAGCAGATGTCCTGGCTGTCGGGCTTGTCGGCGACCGACAGGCCGTAACGCGCGGCCAGCGCCCGCGTCTCGTCCTTCGAGGCCAGCCCGCCCAGCGGAAAGCGCAGGTAGTCGAGCTGCTCCTGCGTGGTCGAGAACAGGAAATAGCTCTGGTCGCGGTTGGCGTCGGCGGCCGAATGCAGCTCGGCGCGCGTCGGCCCCATCTCGCGGCGGATGTAGTGGCCGGTCGCCATGCAGTCGGCGTCGAGATCCTTCGCGGTGGCCAGCAGGTCCTTGAACTTCACCCGCTCGTTGCAGCGGATGCAGGGCACCGGTGTCGCGCCCGCGAGGTAGCTGTCGGCGAACTCGTCGATCACCGCCTCGCGGAAGGTGTTCTCGTAATCGAGCACGTAATGCGGAAAGCCCATGCTCTCGGCCACGCGGCGCGCGTCGTGGATGTCGCGGCCCGCGCAGCAGGCACCCTTCTTGGCCAGCGCGGCGCCGTGGTCGTAGAGCTGCAGCGTCACGCCGACCACGTCGTAGCCCTCTTCCTTGAGCTGGGCGGCCACGACCGAGCTGTCCACGCCCCCCGACATCGCGACGACGACGCGGGTTTCGGAGGCGGGCTTGGCGAAGCCCAGCGAGTTGAGAGCGGTGTCGAGCGGCATGGGACGATCCTTGGCGCGGGAGGGAGGAGGGCGCGCGGGGCGGGTGATCGCGCCGCAATATATGAAAATGGCACCCATTCTCAACCCCCCGGCTTCACCGCTCCTTAGCCTCGGTCGGTCAGGTTCGGTCCGGGGCGAATGGAGGGTGAGATGTATCTGAAGAAAATCGAGGGGCCGCGGGCGGTGACGCTGCCCGACGGCCGCGTCATGACGCGTGCCGATCTGCCCGCGCCCGAGACCGGGCGCTGGGTCGCCTCGCGCAAGGCGCGGCTGTTGCTGGCCATCGCCTCGGGGTTGATCTCCCGCGACTATGCGATCGAGACCTACGATCTTTCCGAGGAGGAGCTGCAAAGCTGGGAACGCCTTGCTGCGCGCCATGGCGCGGCGGGGCTGCAGGCGAGGTCTATACAAAAGTATAGACAGCTGGAAGGCGAGCTGCCAAAGTTGCCTTAGGGTAACACGGAATTAACCGTCTGGTGGCTAAGTACCGGTAGCGGCGAACCCGATCACGGAGGGATAGGAATGCGTGTCTTGCTTGTCGAGGACGACCCGACCACGTCCAAGAGCATCGAACTGATGCTGACCCATGCCAATCTGAACGTCTATGCAACGGATATGGGCGAGGAGGGGATCGATCTGGCCAAGCTCTACGACTATGACCTGATCCTGCTCGACCTGAACCTGCCGGACATGAACGGGCATGAGGTGCTGCGCCAGCTGCGGCTGAACCGGATCGACACGCCGATCCTGATCCTCTCGGGGGATGATGGCACCGAAAGCAAGCTCAAGGGCTTCGGCTTCGGCGCCGACGACTACCTGACCAAGCCGTTCCACCGCGACGAGCTGGTGGCGCGCATCCATGCGATCATCCGCCGCTCCAAGGGCCATGCGCAATCGGTGATCACCACCGGGGAGGTCTCGGTCAATCTCGATGCCAAGACGGTCGAGGCGGGCGGGCAGACGGTGCATCTGACCGGCAAGGAATACCAGATGCTGGAGCTTCTGAGCCTGCGCAAGGGAACGACGCTGACCAAGGAGATGTTTCTCAACCATCTCTATGGCGGCATGGACGAGCCGGAGCTGAAGATCATCGACGTGTTCATCTGCAAGCTGCGCAAGAAGCTCGCCCAAGCCACCGGGGGAGAGCACTACATCGAGACGGTCTGGGGGCGCGGCTACGTGCTGCGCGACCCGGAGCCGGTGCCGCACAGCTCGCCCATCGCCATCGGTGCCTGAGCCGCTCCGGCATCTGGACGCTTCCCCGCCGGGCTTCTAAGTTCGCCGCGCGGGCGGAGCGTCCCGCGATGACGAGCGGGAGACGGCTTTGACGGCGGAGATGGACCTGGCGGCGATCGAGGTCGCGGCACTCAGCGAGGCGCAGGCGCGCGAGGAGATCGAGCGCCTCGCCGCCGAGATCGGCGCGGCCAACACCGCCTATCACGCCAAGGACGCGCCCGAGATCAGCGACGCCGCCTATGACGCGCTGCGCCGCCGCAATGCCGAGATCGAAGCGCGGTTTCCGCATCTCAAGCGCGCCGACAGCCCCTCCGAGCAGGTGGGCGCCGCGCCCGCCGAAGGCTTCGGCAAGGTGCCGCATAGGGTGCGGATGCTGTCTTTGGGCAATGCCTTCACCGACGAGGAGGTGACCGAGTTCGCCATGCGGGTCCGCCGGTTTCTCGGGCTGGAGGAGGATGCGCCGCTCGATTTCACCGCCGAGCCCAAGATCGACGGGTTGTCGCTCTCGCTGCGCTACGAGAAGGGCCAGCTCGTGCGCGCGGCCACGCGCGGCGACGGCGCGGTGGGCGAGGACGTGACCGCCAATGCCCGCACCATCGACGATATCCCCGAGACGCTCGACGGCGCGCCCGAGGTGCTGGAGGTGCGCGGCGAGGTCTATATGAGCCACGCCGATTTCGCCGCGCTCAACGCTCGCCATGCCGAGCGCGGCTCCAAGACATTCGCCAATCCGCGCAACGCCGCCGCCGGGTCGCTGCGCCAGCTCGACCCGGAGATCACGCGGATGAGGCCGCTGCGCTTCTTCGCCTATGCCTGGGGCGAGCTGTCGGCACCGCTGGCCACCCATCAATACGACGCCATCGCCCGGCTGCGGGAGCTGGGCTTTTGCACCAACCCGCTGACCCGGCGTTGCGCTACGCCGCAGGCGATACTCGATGCCTACCGCGAGATCGAAGCGAGGCGCGCCGATCTGGGCTATGACATCGACGGCGTGGTCTACAAGGTCGATGACCTGTCCTTCCAGCGCCGGCTCGGCATGCGCTCGACCACGCCGCGCTGGGCGCTGGCGCACAAGTTTCCCGCCGAGCTGGCCTGGACTACGCTGGAAAAGATCGAGATCCAGGTGGGCCGCACCGGCGCGCTCTCTCCCGTGGCGCGGCTGAAGCCGGTGACGGTGGGCGGCGTCGTCGTCTCCAACGCCACGCTGCACAATGAGGACTATATCCGGGGCCGCGATTCCAAGGGGATGGAGATCCGCGAGGGGCGCGACATCCGCGAGGGCGACCGGGTGCAGGTCTACCGCGCGGGCGACGTGATCCCCAAGATCGCCGATGTCGATACGGGACGGCGTCCGAAGGACAGCGTTCCCTATGTGTTCCCCGACCATTGCCCCGAATGCGGCTCCGCCGCCCCGCGCGAGGAGGGCGACGCCATCCGTCGTTGCAGCGGCGGGCTGATCTGCCCGGCGCAGGCGGTCGAGAAGCTGCGTCACCTCGTGGGTCGCGCCGCCTTCGACATCGACGGGCTGGGCGCCAAGCAGGTCGAGCAGTTCTACCGCGATGGCTGGATCAGGGAGCCCGCCGACATCTTCACCCTGCGCGCGCGCTACGGGGAGGGGATGCAGCAGCTCAAGAACCGCGAGGGCTGGGGCGAGAAATCGGCCGCCGCCCTGTTCGACGCCATCGACACCGCCCGGCGCGTGCCGCTGGGGCGCATGCTCTTCGGTCTTGGCATCGCGCATGTGGGCGAGGTGGCGGCGCAGGTGCTGGCACGGCATTTCGGCACGTGGGAGGCGCTGATCGCCGCCGTGGATGCCGCGGCACGAGAGCCCGCGGCGCAGGCCGAGGATGACAAGACCCGCAAGAAGGCGCTGGGCGAAAGCCCGCACTGGGCCGAGATCACCGGCATCGACGGCATCGGCTTCACCGTCGCGGTGAGCCTCGTCACCGCGATGAGCCAGGAGCGCGAGCGGGGCTCCATCGACCGGCTCGTGGCCCAGCTCGACATCCAGCCCGCCGAGCAGCCCAGGAGCGAGGGAAGCCCGGTGGCGGGCAAGACGGTGGTCTTCACCGGCACGCTGGAGCGGATGACCCGCGCCGAGGCCAAGGCCCGCGCCGAGCAGCTCGGTGCCAAGGTGGCGGGCTCGGTCTCGGGCAAGACCGACCTGCTCGTCGCCGGGCCCGGTGCGGGCTCCAAGGCGGCCAAGGCCGAAAGCCTGGGCGTCGAAGTGCTCGATGAGGACGGCTGGCTCGCGCTGATCGGCGACGCATGAGCGTGAAGGGACGCCCCGAGATCCTGTTCCCGCTGTTCGGGGAGATCCAGAAGCTCAAGGGGATCGGGCCGAAGACCGTGCCCGCCTTCGAGGCGGCGGGTCTGGCCCGGCCGCGCGACGTGCTGCTCACCCTGCCGCAATCGGGCATCGACCGCGCCCGCAAGCGCTCCATCCGCGACGTGGTGCCGCCCGCGGTGGTGACGGTCGAGGTGGAGGTGGTGCGACACCAGCCCGCGCCCGCCAAGGGCAAGCCCTGGCGCGTCACGGTCGAGGATGCCGAGACGGCGTTCCAGCTCGTCTTCTTCCATGCGCGCGGCGATTATGTCCCGAGGCTCCTGCCCATGGGCGAGCGGCGCATCGTTTCGGGCAAGGTGGAGCTGTTCGACGGGCTGGCGCAGATGGTGCATCCCGACCATGTGCTGCCGATCGAGAAGGAGGGCGAGATCCTCGCCTTCGAGCCGGTCTATCCGCTGTCGAACGGCATCACCCAAAGGCAGATGACCGGCGCCGCCCGCTCCGCGCTGGGCCTCGCGCCCGATCTCGACGAATGGATCGATCCGGGGCTCAAACAGCGCGAGGGATGGCCAAGCTGGCAGGAGGCGCTGAGGCTGGCGCATGGGCCGCAGGGCTTCGACGACCTTTCGCCCACCCATCCGGCGCGGCTGCGGCTGGCCTATGACGAGCTTTTCGCGCATCAGATCACCCTCGCGCTCGCCCGTGCCACCGCGCGCCGTAGCCCCGGACGACCGAGCCTCGGGGACAGGCGGCATCGCAGCCGCGTTCTCGCCGCGTTGCCCTATGCGCCCACCGGGGCGCAGGCCCGCGCGGTGGACGAGATCGCCCGTGACATGGGGGGCAAGGCCCGGATGAACCGGCTGCTGCAGGGCGATGTCGGTTCGGGCAAGACGCTGGTGGCGCTGATGGCGCTTCTCGTGGCCGTGGAGGCAGGCGGGCAGGGGGTGATGATGGCCCCGACCGAGATCCTCGCGCGTCAGCATCTCGAAGGGCTGCAGCCTTTGGCCGAAAGCGCGGGCGTGGTGATCGAGCTGCTCACGGGACGCGACAAGGGGGGCGAGAGACGCCGCAAGCTCGAAGCCTTGGCCGAAGGGCGCATCCAGATCCTCGTCGGCACCCATGCGGTGTTCCAGAAGGACGTGGTGTTTCGCGACCTGCGGCTTGCCGTGATCGACGAGCAGCACCGCTTCGGCGTCGCGCAGCGGATGGAGCTTGGCGCCAAGGGGCGCGGCGTCGATGTGCTGGTGATGACCGCCACGCCGATTCCGCGCAGCCTCGCGCTCACGCAATATGGCGACATGGATGTGAGCGTGCTCGACGAAAAGCCGCCCGGACGCACGCCCGTCACCACCGCGCTCGTCTCCACCGAACGGCTGGGCGAGGTGGTCGAGAAGCTGCGCGCCGCCGTGGCCGAGGGGCGGCAGGCCTATTGGGTCTGCCCCCTGGTCGAGGAGAGCGAGGTCTCCGACATGACCGCCGCCGAGGAGCGGTTCAAGCGGCTTCGCGCGAGCTTGGGCGAGGATGCGGTGGGTCTCGTGCATGGGCAGCTGCCGCCCGCCGAGAAGGACGCCGCCATGGCGCGCTTTGTCGCCGGCGAGACCAAGGTGCTCGTCGCCACCACCGTCATCGAGGTGGGCGTCAACGTGCCCGCCGCCTCGATCATGGTGATCGAGCGGGCCGAGAATTTCGGGCTGGCGCAGCTGCACCAGTTGCGGGGCCGTGTCGGGCGGGGCAGCGCCAAATCCACCTGCCTGCTGATGTACCAGCCGCCCCTGGGCGAGACCGCGCGGCGGAGGCTGGAGATCATGCGCGAGACCGAGGACGGCTTTCGCATCTCTGAAGAGGATCTGTCGATGCGCGGCGCGGGCGACGTGATCGGCACCGCGCAATCCGGGCTGCCGCGCTTTCGCATTGCCGATCTCGAACGCCATGCCGGGCTGATGGCGCTGGCGCAGAGCGATGCGCGCACGCTGCTGACCATCGACCCGGCATTGGAGGGAGAACGCGGGCGGTCCGCGCGTGTTCTCCTCTGGCTGATGGAGCAGGATCGGGCGATCCGGCTCATCTCGGTCGGCTAGGAATTTCTGCTTTTGCATCAAGGCGCTGGGCGTATGGGAACAAAGTGTTCTCATAAAGTTCTTTACAGGGCGCGCCTCATATGGGAACAAACAGGCAACGGAAGCATGGTGAGAGGAGACGCGGCATGGCACAGGAACTCAAACTGGTCGTGAACCGCTCTCGCGACACGCTTGTTGCCGACGCGCTGGGCGCGGCGTCTCTCATGGTTCTGTTGTTCGTCGGATTGTGGCTGCCCGGCCTGATCTGATCTGCCCGGATCTTCTTCCGATCGCCGCTGCCCGGTCCCGCGGGTCATCGCGGTGGATTGCCCGTCCATCGCCCGGAGCCATGCTCCGCCGGTCGATCGGAGCCCCGGAAGATCCCGCCTGCGCCGCCGCCATCCCCTGCCGGGATGCGCGGCGGTTTTTTTTCAGATGTCAGCCAGCGGCGCTGCGCTGCGCCTCGGCCTCCTCGACCGCTTGCGTCACCGCCTCGATCGCCAGCAGGATCGAGGCGTGGCGGTTGCGATATTCGCGCGCGGGCCGAAGCACCTCGAAGCCCTCGAACGGCGCTTCGGGCACGGGGCCGTCCTGCGCCAGCATGGCGCGCAGCTGATCGCGGGCCTGCACCAGTTCTTCATGATCGCGCCCGATCACCGCACCGCCGACGATCGCCGCCGCCGCCTGTCCCAGGGCGCAGGCCTTCACATCCTGCCCATACCCGGTGACCCGGCCCTCATCGAGCGTCACGTCCACCGTCACGGTCGAGCCGCAAAGCGGCGCGCGGCGGCGCACGGTGGCATCGGGGGCCGCGAGCCGCTCGGTCAGCGGCATCTCCGTCGTCAGCGCGAGGATGCGCTGCGAATAGAGCTTGATCAGGTCGGTTTCGCCGCTGGCGCGCTCGGTCATGTTTGCCTCTTCGATATCGCCCCTCTAGATAGGCGCGACGCCCCGGGATGCAAAAGGTTTGTGCCGATGTTCGACCCAAAGACGCTTCGCTATGACGCCAATGGCCTCATCCCCGCCATCGCGCAGGAGGCCGCGACCGGCGAGGTGCTGATGATGGCCTGGATGAACGCGGCCTCGATCGAGAAGACGCTGGCTTCGGGCCGCGTCACCTACTGGTCGCGCTCGCGGCAGGAATTCTGGGAAAAGGGCGCGACCTCGGGCAACCAGCAGGTGCTGGTCGAGATGCGCCTCGATTGCGACCGCGACTGTCTGCTGCTTCAGGTCGAGCAATCGGGCCCCGCCTGCCACACCGGGCGGCGCAGCTGCTTTTATACGGCGGTGCGGGAGGGCGATGAGGTCGAACTGACCGAGCCGATGGGGTAAGGGGCGGCTACCGCCCGGCCCCGAGCCCGACCATGCGCCGGATCTCGGCGGGACTGGCACCCTCGTCGCGGTAAAGCCCGATGGCGCGCGCGTCGTCGCGCTTGGCGAGGCGGCGGCCCGTCTCGTCGCGGATCAGCCGGTGGTGGTGATAATCGGGCACGGGCAACCGCATCAGCCGCTGCAACAGAACATGCAGCGGCGTCGCCTCGGCCAGATCGCGGCCGCGCACCACCTCGGTGACGTTCTGATGCGCATCGTCGATCACCACGGCGAGGTGGTAGGAGGTGCCCATCTCGCGCCGCGCCAGCACCGGATCGCCGATGGTCTCGATCAGCGCCTCGGGTGCCACCTCGCGCGGACCGGGCTCTTCGCCCGTCTCGATCCAGCGCAGCGGACCGTCGATCCGCTCCACCGCGCGGGCAAGGTCGAGGCGAAGCGGCGTATCTTCGGGCATCGGCCCGGCGCGGTCGCCGGTCCGGCAGGTTCCGGGATAGATCATCCCGTCCGGCCCGAAGCGCGGGCCGCCCTCCTGCGGCGCGCTGGCCGCTTCGAGAATGTCGCGCCGGTTGCAGCCGCAGGGATAAAGCAGCCCCTCGGCCCAGAGCCGTTCCAGCGCCGCGCGATAGGCGGGCAGGCGCTCGGACTGGCGCAGCACCGGCGCGGGCCAGTCGAGCCCGAGCCAGCGCAGATCGTCATATATCCGCTGTTCCCATTCGGGCTTCGACCGCTGCCTGTCGATATCCTCGATCCGCAGCAGGAAGGCCCCGTCTTCGGCCCGCGCCGCCGCGGTCAGCGCGGAAAACGCATGGCCGAGATGCAGCGGCCCGGTGGGCGACGGGGCGAAGCGGGTGACGCGCATTCAGCCGCGCTTGACCGCGCTTTGATGGATGATGAGCCAGGCCAGCAGGATGAAGATCGGATGGCCAAGGCCGCCGGAGATGAGGATCGCCGGAAACCAGATCACCAGCACGACCATGCCGAGGATGATGCGGCCCGTCATCATGATGGCGACGGGCGGCAGAAGAAGCGCGAGAATGTAGAGCATGTGAAATCCGTTCCGCTTGGGGTTGCCCCCGAGATGTGGTCCCGGGGGCCGCAGGGCAAGGGCTCAGGCGATCACCGCCTCCTGCGCGTCGAGCCAGCCCTGCCAATCGGCCTTGGCGCGGTCGGTATAGCCCTTGTAGCGGTCCTTGCGGCCACGCCGCCCGCCGCGCATGCCTTCGAGCGGCGGGAACAGCCCGAAATTGACGTTCATCGGCTGGAAGGTCTTGGCCTCGGCCCCGCCGGTGATGTGGGTGACGAGCGCGCCCATGGCGGTGGTCTGCGGCACGGCCGGGACATGGCCGCCCATGATCTCGGCCACGGCGAGGCGACCGGCCAGAAGCCCCATCGCCGCGCTTTCGACATATCCTTCGACACCGGTGATCTGCCCGGCGAAGCGGATGTTGGGCCGGGCCTTGAGCCGCATCTCGCCGTCAAGCAGCGTCGGGCTGTTGAGGAAGGTGTTGCGATGAATGCCGCCGAGCCGCGCGAAGCGGGCTTCCTCAAGCCCGGGAATCATACGGAAAACATTGGTTTGCGCGCCGTACTTCATCTTGGTCTGAAAGCCGACGATGTTGTAGAGCGTGCCGAGCTTGTTGTCACGGCGCAGCTGCACCACGGCATAGGGCTTGTTTTCGGGGTCATGCGGGTTGGTCAGGCCCACCGGCTTCATCGGCCCGTGGCGCAGTGTCTCGCGCCCGCGCTCGGCCATCACCTCGATCGGCAGGCAGCCATCGAAATAGCCCGCCGTCTCGCCCTCGTGGAACTCGGCCTTGTCGGAAGCCAAGAGCGCGTCGATGAAGGCCTCGTGCTGCTCCTTGGTCATCGGGCAGTTGATATAGGCGGTGCGCTCCTCTTCCGTCTCGCCCTTGTCATAGCGCGATTGCAGCCACGCCTTCGACATGTCGATGCTCTCGGCATAGACGATGGGGGCGATGGCGTCGAAGAAGGCAAGCGCGCCGGTGCCGGTCACGGCCGCGATCGCCTCGGCCAGGGAGGGCGAGGTCAGCGGGCCGGTGGCAAAGATCCAGTGGCCCGTCTCGGGCAACTCGGCGATCTCCTCGTAGCTCACGGTGACGTTCGGATGCGCCTTGAGCTGCGCCGTGACATCGGCGGCGAAGGGATCGCGGTCGACCGCGAGCGCACCGCCGGCGGGCAGGCGGTGCCTGTCGGCGGTCTGCATGATGAGACCGTTCGCTGCGCGCATTTCCCAATGAAGAAGGCCCACGGCATTCTGCTCGTCATCATCCGAGCGGAACGAGTTGGAGCAGACCATCTCGGCGAGGTCGCCGGTGCGATGCGCGAAGGTTTCGACCTTGGGGCGCATCTCGTGCAGGATCACGGGGATGCCGGCATTCGCGGCCTGCCATGCGGCTTCGGAGCCGGCCATGCCGCCGCCGACGATATGAAGGGGTTCTGTCATGGCGCCCAGATAGGCGCAGCGGCGGGCAAAGAAAAGCCCCGTCCGGTGGTCCGGACGGGGCATCGTCTCATTCCGCGTCGCCCTCGGGGGCTTCGGGCGTGTCGGGCGCGGCCGCCTCGACCGCGTCGCCCTGATCGGCGATCCGCGCCACCGAGACGACCTCTTCGCCGCGCCCGGTGTTGAACACCTTCACGCCGCCCGCCGAACGCGAGCGGAAGGAGATGCCGTCGACCGGCACCCGGATCGACTGCCCGGCGGAGGTGACCAGCATGATCTGGTCGCCGGTCTCGACCGGGAAGGCCGAGACGATCGGGCCGCCGCGCATCGCCTTGTCGGTCGCGCCCACGCCCATGCCGCCGCGCCCGCGCACGGGATAGTCGTGGCTCGACGAAAGCTTGCCGGTGCCGCGCGCGGAGATCGTCAGGATCAGCGTCTCGGAGGCCGACATCTCGGCATAGCGCTCGGGGCTGAGCGCGCCCGCCGCGACATTGTCCTCGTCCTCTTCCGTCTCGGCATCATCGGGAAGGCCCGCCATGGCGCGGCGCATCTTGAGATAGGCAGCGCGCTCGGAGGCCTCGGCCTCGAAATGCGGGATCACGGCCATGGAGACGACGTGATCGTCGCCCGCAAGGCGGATGCCGCGCACGCCGGTCGAGGAGCGGCCCTGGAATACCCGCACATCGGTGGTGCGGAAGCGGATCGCGCGGCCCGAATCCGTGACCAGCATCACGTCGTCATCCTCGGATGCGATCCGCGCATTCACGAGGCTCACGCCCTCGGGCAGCTTCATCGCGATCTTGCCGTTGCGCATGACGTTGGTGAAGTCCGACAGCGCGTTGCGCCGCACGTCGCCCGCGGAGGTGGCAAAGACGATCTGCAGGTCGGACCATTCCTCCTCGGGCCGGTCCACCGGCATGATCGCCGCGATCGAGACGCCCGTGGGGATGGGCAGGATGTTGACGATCGCCTTGCCGCGCGCGGTGCGGCTGCCGAGCGGAAGCCGCCAGCATTTCAGCTTGTAGACCATGCCTTCGGTGGTGAAGAACAGCATCTGGTCATGCGTGTTCGCCACGAAGAGCGAGGTGACGACGTCGTCCTCCTTGGTCTGCATGGAGCCCAGCCCCTTGCCGCCGCGCCGCTGGGAGCGGAATTCGGCCAAGGGCGTGCGCTTGATGTAGCCGCCCTGGGTCACGGTGACGACCATGTCCTCGCGCTCGATGAGGTCCTCGTCCTCCATGTCGCCGGCCCAGTCGACGATCTCGGTGCGGCGCGGCACGGCGAAGAGATCGCGCACCTCGCGCAGTTCCTCGCGGATGATCGTCAGGATGCGCTCGCGCGAGGACAGGATGTCGAGATAGTCGCGGATCTTCGCGGCCAGCTCCTGCAGCTCGTCGGTGACCTCCTGCACGCCGATCTGGGTCAGTCGCTGCAGGCGCAGCTCGAGGATGGCGCGGGCCTGCGCCTCGGACAGGTTGTAGGTGCCGTCCTCGTTCACCGGATGCAGCGGATCGTCGATCAGCTTGATGTATTCGATGATCTCATGCGCGGGCCAGTTGCGGGTCATCAGCTTCTCGCGCGCGTCGGCCGCGTCGGCCGAGGCGCGGATCGTCGCCACCACCTCGTCGACATTGGAGACGGCGACGGCGAGGCCGCACAGGATGTGGCTGCGCTCGCGCGCCTTCCTGAGAAGGAACGCCGTGCGCCGGGCGATCGCGTCCTCGCGGAAATCGAGAAAGGCGGTGAGAAAGCCGCGCAGGCTCAGCGTCTCGGGGCGGCCGCCATTGAGCGCCAGCATGTTGCAGCCGAACGAGGTCTGCATCGGCGTGAAGCGGAACAGCTGGTTCAGGACGACATCGGGGGTCGCGTCGCGCCGGAGTTCGACCACGACGCGCACGCCGTTGCGGTCGCTCTCGTCCTGCACATGGGCGATGCCCTCGATCCGCTTGTCGCGCGCGGCCTCGGCGATCCGGTCGATCATCGCCGCCTTGTTGACCTGATAGGGGATCTCGTCGACGACGATGGCGTAGCGATCCTTGCGCAGCTCCTCCACATGGGTCTTGGCGCGGATGATCACCGAGCCGCGGCCTTCGAGATAGGCCTTGCGCGCGCCCGAGCGGCCGAGCATCAGCCCGCCGGTCGGAAAATCGGGGCCGGGGACGTATTCCATCAGCCCTTCGGAGGAGAGATCCGGGTCGTCGATCAGCGCGAGGCAGGCGTCGATGACCTCGCCCAAGTTGTGCGGCGGGATGTTGGTCGCCATGCCGACGGCGATGCCGCCCGCGCCGTTGACCAGCATGTTGGGAAAGCGCGCGGGCAGGACGGTGGGCTCGCGGTCCTTGCCGTCGTAATTGTCCTGGAAATCGACCGTGTCCTTGTCGATATCCGCCAGGAGGAACGCCGCCGGGCGGTCCATGCGGACCTCGGTGTAGCGCATGGCCGCGGCGTTGTCGCCATCCATGGAGCCGAAATTGCCCTGACCGTCCAGCAGCGGCAGCGACATCGAGAAGTCCTGCGCCATGCGGACCAGCGCGTCATAGATCGCGCTGTCGCCATGCGGGTGATACTTGCCCATCACGTCGCCCACGGGGCGGGCCGATTTGCGGTAAGGCTTGTCGTGGCTGTTGCCGGTTTCGTGCATGGCATAGAGGATGCGCCGGTGCACGGGCTTGAGCCCGTCGCGCAGATCGGGGATCGCGCGGCTGACGATCACGCTCATCGCGTAATCGAGATAGGAGGTCTTCATCTCCTCGACGATGGAGACCGTGGGGCCGGTCGGCACGGGGCGCTCGGGCGTGGAATCGTCGGTCTCGGGTGTGTCGGGAATGTCGCTCACGGGGGGAAGCCTGCTGTCTTGTGACTGCTATATCTTGTGAGCCAAACCTATAGCACCCGCGCCATATGGGGCGCAACAGAGGATGCCCCGCGCCGCTGGCAGCCAGCGGGCGGGTCGGCTAACAAATTGGGATAATTGACTTTTCACGGGCTTGTGCTGGAATCGGATGGCGCGGTCAAGACCGCGCGTCACGCAGGAGGCATTCCATGGCGCAATCGCCGTCCGAAACCGAGCTGATGCTGAGGGGCTACGGCCTCACCACCGCCGAAATCTTCTACCGGATTCCCGACTACCGGAACGTGCTCAACAGCTTCGTCTGGCAGGAATACGACCTCGCTCCCGACCATCCGAAACTGTTCGAATTCATCGAGTTCTGGCACGAGGAGATCGAGGGGCCGCTGCATTCGGTGCGCTTCACCCATCGCAAGCTGATCTCGCCGGGCGAATGGCGCAACGTGACCGGCGAGTTCCACTACCATTGAGACGCGGCGGGGGCGGGCCCCGCCGCGAGATGGTGCAAGCTCAGTGGCCGCGCGGCGTCGGCCTGTCGAAGACACGGCGGCCCATCAGCGAGGCGGTCAGCTCGACCATCAGCGCCGCGGTGCGGCCACGCTCGTCGAGCGAGGGGTTCAGCTCCACCAGGTCGAGCGAGCCGACGAGGCCCGAATCCGACAGCATCTCCATCGCCAGATGCGCCTCGCGCACCGTGGCGCCGCCCGGCACGGTGGTGCCCACGGCGGGGGCGGCGGCGGGGTCGAGGAAATCGACGTCGAGCGAGACATGCAGGATGCCGTTCGCCGCCTCGACCTTGGCGAGAAACTCCGACAGGGGCTTGGCGATGCCGATCTCGTCGATCATCCGCATGTCGACCAGCGTCGCGTCGCCATCCTCGAGGGCCGCGCGCTCCTCGGGGTCGACGCTTCTGAGCCCGATCATGCCGACCTGGCTCACCGGCACGGTGGCGGGCAGGGCGGGAAAGGCGTCGAACCCCTCGCGCCCCGTCACATAGCCCAGCGGCGTGCCGTGCAGGTTGCCGGTGGTGGTGGTGTCGGGGGTGTGGAAATCGCTATGCGCGTCGAGCCAGAGCACGAAGAGCGGGCGGCCCAGCGCTTCGGCATGCGCAGCCATGCCGGCGACGCTGCCGAGCGACAGCGCGTGATCGCCGCCCATGAAGATCGGAAAGCCGTTCGGGGCCTGCTCGCGGGCGGCGCGCATCAAGGCGGCGGTCCAGCCGACATTGAGCGCCAGCTCATGCACCACGCCGTTGCGCGGTGGCGCGACCTCGACCTTGTCGGGGGCGACGTTGCCGATATCGGTGACGCCGTGACCGAGCGAGGCGAGCGCCTCGGCCAGTCCGGCGGTGCGGTAGGCGTCCGGGCCCATGAGGCAGCCGCGGCGCTTCTTGCCGCAGTCCACCGGGGCGCCGATGAGGATGCAATCTGTCATGCGCGCGATCATGGCGCGAGGTCGAGGGCGCGGGCAAGGGGTTTCCTCGGGTCGCCCGCCCGAAGGGTCTCAGCTGCGGCGCAGCGCCGCGATCCAGAGCAGCACCAGCAGCGCCGAAAACAGCGCGTTCCAGCTCGCCATGGAAAGGCCGAGCATCTCCCAGCTCACCACGTCGCACATCACGAGCCGCGGCCCGTCGGTCGCCAGCAGGTCGCCGCCCGAGAGCGAGCCGAGCCCCGGCCCCGCGCCGGTGCAGCTCGACGGGCCTTCCCACCAGCCGCGCTCGACCCCGGTGTGAAACACGCCGATCGCGGCGGTGGTCGCGGCGGCCAGCGCGCCGAGCGCGGGCAGGGCGCGCCCCGGCAGCATCAGCGCGATCAGGCCGATCGCGATGGCCACGCCATGCGGCCAGCGCTGCCAGATGCACATCGCGCAGGGCGGATAGCCGAAGGCCTGGAAGATGAAGGCTCCGCCCAGAAGCGCGGCCGAGCCGAGCGTGGCGAGAAAGATGGTCAGCTGTCGGCTCACATGTACCTCATCGCGTAGAAACCGGCGAAGAGCATGGCGCAGAAGGCGGAAAAGACCAGCCCGAGCCGCCGTTCGATGAAGTCGCGCGCCGGATCGCCGAAGCGGCGCAGGATCGCCGCCACGAGAAAGAACCGCGCCGCGCGCGCCACCAGCGACGAGACGATGAACACCGGCAGCGACAGCCCCGTCACGCCGGAGGCGATGGTGATCACCTTGAAGGGAAAGGGCGTGACACCGGCGATGAGCACCGCCCAGGCGCCCCATGCGTTGTAGGTCAGCTTGAAGGTCTCGAACTTCTCGGCCTTGCCGTAGAGATCGAACACCCATTGCCCGATGCTGTCGAAGAAGGCGGCACCGATCCAGTAGCCCAGGAGCGCGCCCGCCACCGAGGCCAGCGTGCAGACCAGCGCGATCATCCATGCCTTGCGCGGCCGCGCGAGGATCATCGGGATCATCAGCGCGTCGGGCGGAATCGGGAAGACCGAGGATTCGGCAAAGCTCACCGCACCGAGCGCGGGGACCGCGTGGCGGTGCGCCGCGAGGGAGATCGTCATGTCGTAGAAACGGCGCAGCATGGAACCCGCATCACCTGTGAAACGTCACCTGTTCAGGAACACGACCCCGTCGCGGGGTCAACCGGGCATTCGCGTGAAGGGGAGAACGGCGGGGATGAAGTGGCGCGGACGCCGTGGCAGCGGCAATATCATCGACAGGCGGCGCGCGGGCGGACGCGGCCGGGGCCGCGGCGTCGCGGTGGGCGGCGCGGGCGGCTTCGGGCTTCTCGCCATCGTGGTCGTCGGCTATTTTCTCGGCGTCGACCTGACGCCGCTGCTCGATGACGGGCAAATGCAGGCCGGCGGCGGGGGCGGCGAGATCACCGCCGCCGACGAGGAGGCGGCGCAGTTCGTCTCCGTCACCCTTGCCGACACGGAAGAGATCTGGGCCGACATCTTCGCAAACGAGCTGGGCCAAAGCTACGACCCCGCCGAGCTTGTGCTGTTCAAGGGGGCCACGCAATCGGCCTGCGGCGGCGCTTCGGCGGCGACGGGGCCGTTCTACTGCCCGCCCGAGGAGCGCATCTTCCTCGACACCGGCTTCTTCACCACGCTGGAGCGGCAGCTCGGCGCGCGCGGCGATTTCGCCGCCGCCTATGTCGTGGCCCACGAGGTCGCGCATCACGTCCAGAACGAGCTGGGCGTGCTGGGCGAGATCAACGCCGTGCGCCGGCAAAGCGACGAAGCGACCTCGAACGCGCTGTCGGTGCGCATCGAGCTTCAGGCCGACTGCTTCTCGGGCATCTGGGCGCGCAGCGCCGAGGCGATGTTCGGCTCGCTCGAGCCCGGCGACATCGAGGAGGCGATGAACGCCGCCGCCCGGATCGGCGACGACACGCTGCAGCGCGAGGCGGGGCGCACCGTGCGGCCCGACAGCTTCACCCACGGCACCTCCGAACAGCGCCAGCGCTGGTTCGCCACCGGCTACCGGGAGGCCAGCATCGCCGCCTGCGACACCTTTGCCGCGGATCGCATCTGAGGCGCGTTGACGAGACAGCGGCCGCGGTCTATGCGGTTGGCGCTGGCCGGTGTGGCGGAACGGTAGACGCAGCGGATTCAAAATCCGCCGCCCACAAGGCGTGGGGGTTCGAGTCCCCCCACCGGCACCAGCTTTCCTCACGATCGCCCGAGCGCCGCGCATCGGGGCTGGCCCGCGCGGGCCGCGCGCGCTAGGTCCAACCCGCGCGCCGCTTCGCGCGCAGGAGGACAGACCATGCAGCGCATCGCCACGGGCGCCCGCCCGGATCTCGAGGACAAGGCCCGCGAGGCCGGCTTCACCTTTCACCACATGCATGGCGAGCCCTATTGGGACGAGGAGACGGTCTACGCCTTCGATCTCGACGAGGTCGAGGGGATGATCGAGGACCCCGCGACCGAGCTGCACGCGATGTGCCGCGCGGCGGTGGATCACGTGCTGCGCTCCGAGGATCTGATGGACCGCCTCGCCATCCCGAAGGAGGCGCGCGCCATGATCGCGGCCTCATGGGAGGCGGGCGAGCCCGAGCTTTACGGGCGGTTCGACCTTGCCCATGACGGCGAGGGGCCGGCCAAGCTTCTTGAATACAACGCCGACACGCCCACCGCGCTCTACGAGAGCGCCGCCTTCCAGTGGCAATGGCTCGAGGACATGGTGGCCGCGGGCCGGCTGCCAGAGGGGAGCGACCAGTTCAACGGGCTGCACGAGGCGCTGGTGGCGCGGCTCACGGAGATCTTCGCGCCCGACACCGACCTGCATTTCGCCTGCTTTCCCGACGACCCGGAGGATTACGCCACCACCGAATACATGGCCTGGGTCGCGCGCGAGGCGGGGCTCGGGGCGCATTTCGTGCCGATCCCCGAGATCGGGCTGACGGATACCGGCCAGTTCGCGGATGGCGAGGGCCGCGTGATCGGCGCGATGTTCAAGCTCTACCCCTGGGAGGACATGCTGCGCGACGATTTCGCCGAGGCCCTGCCGAACGCGCGCTGCCATTTCCTCGAGCCGCCATGGAAGGCGATCCTGTCCAACAAGGGCATCCTGCCGGTATTGTGGCGGCTCAATGAGGGCCATCCCAACCTGCTGCCCGCCTTTTTCGAGGAGGAGGCCGACAGCGCCGCCGCCCGCGCCGTGCTGGCCGCGGGCCGGGTGCGCAAGCCGCTCTTCTCGCGCGAGGGCGCGAGCATCGACATCACCACGCCCGAGCACCGCGAGGCTTCGGCCGATCGCGGCTATGACGGCCACCCCGCGATCGTGCAGGCCTATCACCCGCTGCCGGTGTTCGAGGGCAGGCGCCCGGTGGTCGGGGCCTGGATCGTGGGCGAGGCCTGCGTGGCCATGGGGCTGCGCGAGGATGAGGGCCTCATCACCCGGGACCTGAGCCGCTTCAAGCCGCATTTCATCCGCGCCTGACCGCGCGAGGAGGAGACCGACATGACCATCGCCACCCCGCACGCATCCGCCCCCCGCAAGCGTTCGCGCCATGTGCGCCTGGCGCTTCTGGGCGCCGCCGCCTTCAGCCTCGCCGCCTGCCGCGACGAGGAGGTGCCCTCGGCCGCCTTTCCGACGCTCGACGCCTGCCTCGAAGCCGCCGCCGGGCCGGGAACATGGGTCACCGAGGAGAGCTGCGAGCAGGGCTTCGGCGAGGCGCTGGAGGCGCATGTCGAGACCGCGCCGCGCTATGACGACGAGGCGCTGTGCGAGGCCGAGCATGGCGGCGAATGCATGGTCGAGGAGCGCCCCGGCGGCGGCGGCTCGGTCTTCCTGCCGCTGATGGCGGGCTATCTCTTGGGCAACATGCTCGGCGGGCGGGGCACGCGGGCGCAGCCCTTCTACGGGCGCTCCGGTGGCGGCTTCGCCACGCCCGGCGGCACCTTTCTCAACCGCGCGCGCGGCAGCACCACGCTGTCGCCCAACGCCTTCAGCGCCGGACCCTCGACCCGGACCGCGGCACCGATGACCCGCTCGAGCGTGGCGCGCACCGGCGGCTTCGGCGCCGCCCGCACCGGCAGCGGTGCGCGCGGCTTCGGTGGCTGATCTTCTCTGAAAGGCGCGCCCCGCAGCACAATCGGGCCGGATCGGCGCGACTGATCGCGCCCCGTCAACGGAGATTGCGGCATGAATGGGGCATCGTCGTGCCCCGTTCCTGCCGCCCGTAATGGGCGGTATTGTCTTCCTTTCGTGGGCAATGTCCGGCGTTATCCCGTCAAATAGGGCGTTTTACGTCATTTACGGGGCGTTTCCCGATCCGGCGTTTCCGCATTCCTGACAATCCTTGCCACATTTGCCGCAATCGGGCGGCGTCTTTCCCGCTGATGGCCCGTATCCCACCATCATTAGGACACTTTTTTCTTTGTCAGCCGTCCTCGCCGGGATAATTATGAGGCGAGCCCGAAGAGGGCGGTTCGGACGAGACGACCGGACCATGAGCGTCTGCCGGTGGCCCTGGGGGGACAACAGCAGCATTTTGCAAGGCTCCCTGCCGGAGCCGGCGCCGAAGGGCGCCGCCACCCACGCAATGCGGGATCGGGCAGGCAGTCGGTTGAGAGGCGGGCCGTTCGCCCGCGATTGAGGAGACGACGGATGGCGGGCAATCGAATCGACGGAACGCCGGGTGACGACACCCTCTTTGGCGGCACGGGCGATGACGCGATCTTTGGCGGTGCCGGTGACGACCGGATCGACGGCAAGGGCGGCGATGACAAGCTCTTCGGCGGCGCCGGCAACGACACCTTCATCGCCGGGCGCGATGGCAAGGTCGATGGCGGCACCGATGACGACGAGGACATTGACACGCTCGACCTGCGCGGCCAGGGCAATGTCTATGCCAAGGACATCGTGCCCGATAGCGACGGCAACGGCTCCAGCGGCTGGATCCAGTTTCTCGACGAGAACATGAACCCCACGGGCGAGCGGCTCGATTTCCGCAATATCGAAAGCTTCCTGAAGGACCCGCAGGGCAGGAACACCGCCCCCGATGCGCGGGACGACACCGCCACGACCACGCAGGGCATGGCCGTGACGATCGACGTGCTGGCCAATGACAGCGACCCCGACGGCGATCCGCTGCGCGTCACCGAGGCCAGCGCCAGCCGCGGCGAGGTGGTGATCAACCCAGACGGCACGCTGCACTACACGCCCGAGGCCGGTTTCGACGGCGACGTGACCATCAGCTACAGCATCACCGACGATCGCGGCGGTGTCGACAGCGCCGAGGTGGCGCTGCGGGTGGCCTGCGCCCCCGGCCCGGACGGCATCGTCGAAGGCACGATGGGCGACGACGTGATCGACCTCGCCTATGACGGCGACCCCGAGGGCGACCGCGTCGACGACCGCGACGCGATCCTGGCCGACGATGCGCCGAATGACGACCGCATCGAGGCTTATGGCGGCAACGACACGGTGCGCGCCGGCGAGGGCGACGACATCGTTCATGGCGGCCGCGGCAACGACACGATCCATGGCGAGGCGGGCGACGACCGGCTGCTGGGCGGGGGTGGCCGCGACACCATCTTCGGCGGCGCGGGCGAGGATGAGCTGATCGGCGGCAATGGCGGCGACAGGCTGTCCGGCGGCGCGGGCGACGACAGGCTCGATGGCGGCCGCAACGGCGACCGGCTCGACGGCGGGGAGGGCGACGACCGCCTGTTCGGCGGCGCCGAGAACGACCGGCTGTTCGGCGGCACCGGCCGCGACGAGATATATGGCGGCGATGGCGACGACCGGATCGACGCGAGCGATGGCGACCGCAAGGCCGATCTCGACCTCTTCGACAACCCCTATCCGGGCCTGACCCCCGACCCGGATGTCTTCGACGACCGCGACATCGTCTATGGCGGCGCCGGCGACGACCGGATCCATACCGGCGACGACCGCGACACCATCTTCGGCGGCACCGGCGACGACCATATCGACGCGGGCATCGACGACGATCTCGTGCTGGGCGAGGAGGGCGATGACAACCTCACCGGCGGCGAGGGCAATGACCGCATCTTCGGCGGCGAGGGCGACGACGTCATCCATGGCGGTCTCGACCCGCGCTTTCCCGACAGGCTGAACATCCGCGACGACGAGGGCGATCTCGTCACCGACAATGGCCGGGACGAGCTGTTCGGCGGCGACGGCAACGACACGATCTTCGGCCAGGACGACGACGACAAGCTGTTCGGCGGCGCGGGCGACGACACGCTCGACGCGGGCATCGACGACGACACCGTCTTTGGCGGCGCGGGCAACGACACGATCACCGGCGGGCAGGGGGTCGACCTGCTGTTCGGCGATGACGACCGCGACACCATCCTTGGCGGCAATGGCGGGGACCGGGCCTTCGGCGGCGAGGGCGGCGACGATTACGACACGCTCGACCTGACCGGCAGCGAGAGCGGGGTCGACCGGATCGAATACACCTCGGACGACCGCGAGGACGGCATCGTCTACTTCAAGGACGGCACGACGATGCGGTTCGAGGAGATCGAGAACGTCGTGCCCTGCTTCACGCCCGGTACCGTGATCGCCACGCCGCGCGGCGAGCGCCTGGTCGAGGAGCTGCGCGAGGGCGACCGCATCATCACCCGCGACAACGGCATCCAGGAGATCCGCTGGGTCGGCCACAAGCAGGTGGGACCGAAGCAGTTTCTCACCAGCCCGCATCTCAAGCCGGTGATGATCCGCGCGGGCGCCCTTGGCAATGGCCTGCCCGAACGCGACATGATGGTCTCGCCCAATCACCGGGTGCTGCTCTCGGGCGAGCGGGCGCAGCTCTACTTCGAGGACAGCGAGGTGCTCGCCGCGGCCAAGCATCTCATCGGTTCCAAGGGCATCCATTCGGTCGATGTTCCGCGCACCAGCTACATCCACTTCATGTTCGACCGCCACGAGGTGGTGCTGTCGAACGGCGCATGGACCGAAAGCTTCCAGCCCGGCGACCACACGCTCAAGGGCATCGGCGCCGAGCAGCGCGACGAGATCTTCGAGCTGTTCCCCGAGTTGAAGGCGCGCGAGGGGATCGACAATTACAGATCGGCGCGCAAGGCGCTCAAGCGTCACGAGGCGCGGCTCATGGTCATCTGACCGGCGGGTGTCCTTGGCGAATGTGGTCTTGATGGGTCTTTGATGGGCCGGGGCGAAGGGCGTCAGCCCCCTTCGCCCCTGGCTTCCCGCCAGTCGGCCCAGTCTTCGGGCGTATCGAGATCGCGCGTGGCGATACTGCCGGGAAGCCGGACAAGGCGCGTTTGCGCCTTGTAGGGCGCCAGAACCGCCGCGCCGCCCTGCGCGCCGCGCAGCATGGCAAAGCGCGGCGCGAGATGCGCGTCGCAGACGACCGGATGCCCGAACCGCCCCGAAGAGGAAGCGCCCCGCCAGACCAGCGCGCCATCCTCGCGCGCCGCGGCGTCGAACACCCGCGCGATCGCCGCGGCATCGAGATCGGGCAGATCGGCCGGCATCAGCGCGAAGCGCCGCGCGGCGGGCAGCCGCGCCACGCCCTCGCGCAGCGTGCCGCCCATGCCCTCGGCCGAGGCCGCGATCTCCAGCCGGGTGACCGCAAGCCCGTCGAGCAGCGCGCCGCGCGGATCACCGGGGCGCAGCGCGACATGGACCCGCGCCCCCGCCGCGATCGCCGCCATGGCCTGCCGGCGCAGCAGGGGCACGCCGTCGATCTTCAGGGCGAGCTTGTCGGGCCCGCGCATCCGCGCGGCGGCCCCGGCGGCGAGGATCAGCAGCGGAAACATGTGCAACTTCCTGTGACTAAGCGGCGTTGAAGCGAGGATGCCACGCGCAGGACAGCGGGGCCATGACAGGCCCGCGCCGAGACGAGACGCGCCGCGCCGCAACGGAAGGGACCATGTTCTCCACGGCCTTGCGCAAGATCCACCGCCTGTCGCGTCGCCTCTGGGTGCGGGTGACGCTGATTTCCGCTCTCGCCTTCGTCGCGCTCGGCGCGGCCAAGCTTTTCGGCCCGATGATCCCCGAAGGATTGTCGGAGGTGATCGGCGCCGATGCGCTGAACCGGCTTTTGGACATCATCTCGACCTCTATGCTCGCGGTCACCACCTTTTCGCTGACGGTGATGGTCTCGGTGCACCAGTCGGCCTCCTCGCGCTGGACGCCGCGGGCGCACCGGATGCTTCTGGCCGACACCACCACCCAGACCGTGCTGGCGACCTTCATCGGCGCCTATATCTATTCGCTGGCGGCGATCATCCTGCTCTCGACGCCCTATTACGGCGAAAAGGAGATCGTCACCCTCTATATCTCGACGCTGCTGGTTCTGGTGCTGATCGTCTTCGTCATCCTGCGCTGGATCATGCATCTGCAGGCCTTCGGCAGCCTCGTCGACACCACCGTGCGGATCGAGCGCCGGGCGCAGCAGGCCTTTAAGGCGCGCATGGAGCGGCCCTGTCTCGGGGGGCACGCGCTCGACCCGGGCGAGATCCCCGGCGCGGCGCGCCCGCTGCGGGCCGACCGGACGGCCTATGTGCAGGCGATCTACGAAGACAGCCTGCAGGCGGCGGCCGAGGAGCATGACGGGCGGATCTATCTCGTCGCGCCGGTGGGCCGCTTCGTGCATGAGGGCGAGACCATCGCCCATCTTCTCGGCGGCAACGAGGAGATGGACGAGGCCGCGCGCGCCGCCATCCACATGGGCGAGCTGCGCACCGACGAGCAGGATCCGCGCTTTGCGCTGATCATGCTGTCGGAGATCGGCTCCAAGGCGCTTTCGGCCGGGATCAACGATCCGGGCACGGCGATCGACGTGATCGGGCGGATCGGCCGGGTCATCGGCTCCTACCGCGACGAGATCGCGCATGGGCGCGAAAAGGCCATCCATGACCGGCTCTGGGTGGTGCCGCTCGACCCGCACGACCTGATGCAGGACGGCTTCGGCGCCATGGCGCGCGACGGTGCGGCGCAGGTCGAGGTGCTGATCTCCATGCTCAAGACGCTGGAGGCGCTCGGCCGCCATCCCGACGCCGCGATCGCGCGGGCCGCGCGCGACATGGCGCATGAGGCGCTGTCGCGCGGCCGCGCCGCGCTCGACTTCGAGCCGGACCGCGACCGGCTGGCCCGCGCGGCCCCCGAGATGGCGACGCGGCGCTAGGCTCAGGGGATGATCCGGCTGTATTTCGTGCCTTCGAGCGTCGCGCCGACGCGCAGACCGGTCTGGGCGAAGACCACCGCGATCACCGGCGAGAGCGAGGTTGTCGTCTCCGCGCGCAGCATCTCGCCACGATCATTGACGGCGTATTCCACATCCGCGCCCGCGGCCCAGCCCGGCGCGCGGCGGAAATCGCCCAGCGCGCGTTCGGTCATGAAGAACAGCACGTGGCTGAACTGCTGCGCGCCGATCTGAAGCCCGGCGCTGGCGCTGGTGGCGGAGTAGTAATCGACCACGCTGCGCCCGACCATGAGCGCGCCGCGCCCGTAGGCGCCGCCCAGACCGAGGCCCACCTCGGTCACCAGCGGCATCACCAGCATGCCCTTGGACTGGGCCGCAAGCTCGCGGGTGCCGGGATAGCGGTCATACATGTGATCGAGCGTGCTTTGCACTCGCGCATCGATGCGCGAGCCGCCATCGCTGCCCACCCCGTTGCCGCAAGCCGCCAGTAGCCCGGTGGCGCCCAGGCCGAGCGCAAAGCCCCGCCGCGTCGTCTTGTTCATGTCGCTGCCCCTCATGCGAAGTCCTGCCGCCCTTGTGACCGGGCGATCGCGGCGAGCATAGGCCAGCCCGAAGGGGCTGTCATCCACCTGCCGCGCCGGTCCGGCTCAACCCGCCATGATCCGCGCGGCGCGCGGCGCGAAATAGCTCAGAACCCCGTCGCAGCCCGCCCGGCGAAACGCCAACAGGCTCTCCATCATCACCCGGTCGCCATCGAGCCAGCCCTGCCGCGCCGCGCCCTCGATCATCGCGTATTCGCCCGAAACCTGGTAGGCGAAGGTCGGCACCTCGAAGGCGTCCTTCACCCGGGTGCAGATGTCGAGATAGCTCATCCCCGGCTTGACCATCACCATGTCGGCCCCCTCCGAAAGATCGCGGCCCACCATGCGCAGCGCCTCCTGCGCATTGGCCGGGTCGATCTGGTAGGTCTTCTTGTCGCCTTTGAGCGCGCCCGAAGCGCCCACCGCGTCGCGGAACGGGCCATAGAAGGCGGAGGCGAACTTTGCGGCATAGCTCAGGATCGCGACATGGCCGTGCCCCTCGGCCTCGAGCGCGGCGCGGATCGCGCCGATCCGCCCGTCCATCATGTCGGACGGCCCGAGGATGTCCGCCCCCGCCCGCGCCTGCGCCAGCGCCATCTTGACCAGCGCCTCGACGGTGGCGTCGTTGACGATCTCGCCATCGACGACGAAGCCGTCATGGCCATTGGCGTTGTAGGGGTCGAGCGCGATGTCGGTCATCAGCGCCATTTCGGGCACCGCGTCCTTGATCGCGCGGATCGCGGTATTGGTAAGGTTGTCGTCCGACCAGGCCTCGGCGCAGTCCTCGGTGCGGCTCTCCGGCCCGGTATAGGGAAAGAGGCACATGGCGGGGATGCCTAAGGCATGCGCCTCGCGCGCCGCCCCCACCGCGCGGTCGACGGTGAGCCGCGACACGCCGGGCATGGAGGCGATGGCGCTTTCCTCGTCCTTTCCCGCCTGAAGGAAGATCGGCCAGATCAGGTTGTCGGGCGTCATCGACGTTTCGCGCATCATGGCGCGCAGCGCCGGGGTCCGGCGCAGGCGGCGCGGGCGCGAGTGCGGGTAGGGGGCGGCGAAGGGCTGCGGCATCGAGGCGTCTCCCGGGCGGGGTTTTCATATCACAGCAAGGGGGTGGCACGGTTTGGGGCGCCTCACAAGTCTGGGCTTCCCCGCGGCCCGCCGATAGGCTCCGCCCGAGCGACTAACCGGATGACCCGCGCGTGACACTGACACAGACCATCTTCGAAGTGATCGACATGCGGTCTTTCTCGAATCTGTGGTTCTGGATCATGCTGGCGGTGATCTGGTCGATGGTGAGCCACCGGGTGATCGGCGTGCCCTTCGACATGGTCGCCCGCGCAAAGCGCCTGGGCGGGCAATCCGAGCGCGATCTCTTCGATCTGGTGCGGATCAACGTCAACCGGATGCTGCATCTCGCCCATGTCGCCGGAAGCTGGCTGATCGGCCTGATGGCCTTCGGGCTGAGCTCTCTGGCGCTGCTGGCCTTCTGGTACGATGTCGAATTCGCCCAGGCCGTGGTGCTGATCGCGATCCCGCTGTCGCTCGTGGCCATGATGCGCTTTGCCCTGGCGCGGCGGATCGCCGCGGAACAGCCCGACCTGCAGGCGCTGTGCAAGCGCCTCGCGCGGCACCGCTTCTGGGTCCAGGTGATCGGAATGATCTCGATCTTCGTGACCGCGATGTACGGCATGTACCAGAACCTTTCGGTCGCGCCGGGGTTCTGACCCTTCGGGACGCTTGACAGCGCCCGTCCGAAAGGTAGGTCAGCGCAATGGTAAAGACGAACGGCAGCAGGATCACGGTTTCGGGCGCGCCCGAGGGCTTCGACGCAACGCTGGTCCTGCGGGAGGTCGAAAAGGCCTCCGGGCCGGTCATCCACGTCGCGCGCGACGACAAGCGCATGGCGGCGATGCGCGCGGCGATCGAATTTTATGCCCCCGACATGCCGGTCGTCACCTTTCCGGCCTGGGATTGCCTGCCCTATGACCGCGTCTCGCCCGCCGCCGAGATCTCGGCCGCGCGCATGGCCGTGCTGGCCGGGCTCATGCAGGGCATGCCCGAGCGCTTCGTGCTGCTCACCACGCTCAACGCCGCGACCCAGCGCGTGCCCGCCCGCGCGACGCTGCGCGACGCGGCCTTCACCGCCCATGTCGGCGACCGGATGGACGAGGCGGCGCTGCGCGCCTTTCTGGTGCGGATGGGCTTCACCCAGAGCCCGACCGTGACCGAGCCGGGCGATTACGCGATCCGCGGCGGCATCATCGACATCTTCGCGCCGGGACAGGGCGGGCCGGTCCGGCTCGACATGTTCGGCGACGTGCTCGACGGCGCGCGCCGCTTCGACGCCGCGACCCAGCGCACCACCGAAAAGCTCGACCGCGTCGAGCTTGCCCCCGTCTCCGAGGTGATCCTCGACGAGGCGGCGATCACCCGCTTCCGCCAGTCCTACCGCATCGAGTTCGGCGCCGCGGGCACCGATGATCCGCTCTACGAGGCGGTGACGGCGGGGCGCAAGCATGCGGGCATGGAGCATTGGCTCGGCTTCTTCCAGGACGATCTGGAGACGCTGTTCGACTACCTGCCCGGCGCGCCGGTCACGCTCGACGACCAGACCGCGCCGCGCCGCGACGCGCGCTGGACGCTGGTCTCGGACGCCTACGAGACCCGCCGCCATGCGCTCAAGCAGAAGGGGCGGATGGATTCGGTCTACAAGCCGAGCCCGCCGGGGCTTCTCTATCTCGACGATGACGCATGGATCAAAGCGACCGAGGGCCGCCGCGTGCTGCGCTTCGCGCCGATCCAGCAGGCCACCGGCCCCGGCGTGATCGACGCGGGCGGGCGGATCGGGCGCAACTTCTCGCCCGAGCGGCAGCAGGAAAGCATCAGCCTCTTCGCCGCGCTGGCCGAACATGTGAAGGACCGCATGAAGGCCGGGCCGGTGGTCATCGCCTCCTATTCCGAGGGCGCGCGCGAGCGGCTTTCGGGGCTGATCGAGGATGAGGGCCTCACCGAGACGATCCATGTCCGCGACTGGACCGGCGTCGGCAAGCGCGGGCTGCATCTCGCCGTCTGGCCGCTGGAGCATGGCTTCCAGACCGATGACGTCACCGTCATCTCCGAGCAGGACGTGCTGGGCGAGCGGCTCATCCGCCGGGCGCGCAAGAAGCGCCGGGCCGACAATTTCCTGACCGAGGCGCAGTCCTTGAGCGCGGGCGATCTCGTCGTGCATGTCGATCACGGTGTGGGCCGCTACCACGGGCTCGAAGTGGTCACCGCCGCCGGGGCCGCGCATGAATGCCTGCTCTTGGAATACGCCGAGAACGCCAAGCTCTATCTGCCGGTCGAGAACATCGAGCTTCTGAGCCGCTTCGGCCACGAGGAGGGAATGCTCGACAAGCTAGGCGGCGGGGCATGGCAGGCCAAGAAGGCCAAGCTCAAGGAGCGCATCCGCGAGGCCGCCGACCGGCTGATCCGCATTGCCGCCGAGCGGGCGCTGCGCAAGGCGCCGAGGCTCATCCCGCATGACAGCATCTGGGAGCAGTTCCTCGCGCGCTTTCCCTATGACGAGACCGAGGATCAGCTTCAGGCGATCGAGGATGTGCTGAACGACATGGAGTCGGGCCATCCGATGGACCGGCTGGTCTGCGGCGATGTCGGCTTCGGCAAGACCGAGGTGGCGATCCGCGCCGCCTTCGTCGCCGCCATGTCTGGCGTGCAGGTCGCCGTCATCGCGCCGACCACGCTGCTCGCGCGCCAGCACTACAAGAACTTTGCCGAGCGCTTCCGCGGCTTTCCGATCAATGTGCGCCCGCTGTCGCGCTTCGTCTCGGCCAAGGAGGCGTCGCAGACCCGCGCCGGCATCGCCGACGGCACGGTCGACATCGTCGTGGGCACCCATGCGCTTCTGGCCAAGAGCGTCAAGTTCCGCGATCTGGGGCTTCTCGTCATCGACGAGGAGCAGCATTTCGGCGTCAGCCACAAGGAGCGGCTCAAGGCGCTGCGCACCGACGTGCATGTGCTGACGCTCACCGCGACGCCGATCCCGCGCACGTTGCAGATGTCGCTCACGGGCGTGCGCGACCTGTCGATCATCGGCACGCCGCCGGTCGATCGCCTCGCGATCCGCACCTATGTCAGCGAGTTCGACGCCGTCACCGTGCGCGAGGCGCTCTTGCGCGAACGCTTCCGCGGCGGGCAGAGCTTCTTCGTCGTCCCGCGCGTCAGCGATCTCGCGGAGATCGAGACCTTCCTCAAGGAGGAGGTGCCAGAGGTCTCCTATGTCGTAGCTCACGGCCAGATGGCGGCGGGCGAGCTCGACGAGCGGATGAACGCCTTTTATGACGGGCGCTACGACGTGCTCCTGGCCACCACCATCGTCGAAAGCGGCCTCGACATTCCGACCGCCAACACCATGATCGTCCACCGCGCCGACATGTTCGGCCTGGCGCAGCTCTACCAGATCCGCGGCCGGGTCGGGCGCTCCAAGACCCGCGCTTACGCTTACCTGACCACCAAGCCGCGCGCGCCGCTGACGCCCGGCGCCGAAAAGCGGCTGCGCGTGCTGGGCAGCATCGACAGCCTCGGCGCGGGCTTCACGCTGGCCAGCCAGGATCTCGACATTCGCGGCGCGGGCAGCCTCATCGGCGAGGAGCAGTCGGGCCAGATGCGCGAGGTCGGCTTCGAGCTCTATCAGCAGATGCTGGAGGAACAGATTTCCAAGATCCGCTCGGGCGAGGCCGAGGGGCTTTCGGAGAACGAGGGGCAATGGGCGCCGCAGATCAATCTCGGCGTGCCGGTGCTGATCCCCGAGGAGTATGTCCCCGATCTCGACGTGCGGCTCGGGCTCTACCGGCGGCTGTCGGAGCTGACCACCAAGGTCGAGCTCGAAGGCTTCGCCGCCGAGCTGATCGACCGCTTCGGCCCGCTGCCCAAGGAGGTCAACACGCTGATGCTGGTGGTGCGGATCAAGGCGATGTGCCTGCGCGCCGGGATCAGCCATCTCGATGGCGGCCCCAAGGGCGCGACCATCCGCTTCCACAACGACAAGTTCGCCTCGCCCGAGGGGCTGGTCGAGTTCATCCAGGACCAGAAGGGCCAGGCCAAGGTGAAGGACAACAAGATCGTCGTGATGCGCGACTGGTCCAAGGAGGCCGACAAGATCCGCGGCGCCTTCGGCCTCGCCCGCGAGCTGGCCGAGAAGATCAAGGCGGCGAAAAAGGCGAAGGCGGCGGGCTGATGACGGAATCCATCTCAAGTTCGAACAACAAGCACATGATAACGCTCGTTATTCCCTGCTACAACGAGGCGGGGAACATCGAGGCGCTGGTGCAGGAGGCCTTCGATCTGCTGCCCGAGACGCTGCTCGGAGAGCTGATCGTCGTCGATGATTGCTCGACCGATGACAGCATCCGCCGGCTCGCGGCGCTGCGGTCGCGCCATCCGCGGCTGCGCCTGCTGCGCCATGCGCGCAACGCAGGCCAGAGCGCCAGCGTGCGCAGCGGCGTCGCCGCCGCGCGCTACCCGCTGATCGCCACGCTCGACGGCGACGGGCAGAACCCGCCCGGCGACATTCCCGCGCTCGTCGCCGCCTATGACCCGCAAGGCCCGCAGCTCGTGGGCGGGGTGCGCGCCAAGCGGCGCGACACCTGGTCCAAGCGCACCGCCTCGAAGCTGGCCAACGGGCTGCGCCGCAGGATCCTGCGCGACGACTGCCCCGATACCGGCTGCGGTCTCAAGGTGTTCGAGCGCGACCGCCATCTCGCGCTGCCCTTCTTTCACGGCCAGCACCGCTATTTGCCGGCGCTGTTCCGCGCCTATGGCGCGACCACGGCCTATGTGCCGGTGGGCGACCGGGCCCGCAGGCACGGCGCCTCGAACTACACCAACTGGAAGCGCGGCCTGCAGGGCATTCCCGACCTGATGGGGGTCCGCTGGCTGGTGATGCGGGCGCGGCCGGTTCTGGCAGAGGACGCCCCATGAGCCTGTTCACCGATTGGTTCGCCGAGACGGGCTGGGTCGAGCTGACCTGGCTCGGGATCGGCTTTCTCGCGCAGGCGCTGTTTTCCGCGCGCTTCCTGATCCAGTGGATCGCCAGCGAACGGGTGCGCAAGTCGATCGTGCCCGAGGCGTTCTGGTATTTCTCCGCCGGTGGCGGCGCCATGCTGCTGGCCTATGCGATCTATCGCCGCGACCCGGTCTTCATCCTCGGGCAGGCCTTCGGCCTGATGGTCTACGCGCGCAACATCTATTTCATCTGGAACGAGCGCCAATCCGAGAGCCGCGCCGAGCCATGAGGTCGGATCGGGCCTGGATCGGGCTCATTCTGGCCTGGGCCGTGCTGCAACTGGCTTGGCGCTACGCGCAAGGGCCATGGCTGGAGCTCGACGAGGCCGAGGCGCTGTATTTCGCGCGCCATTTCGCCTGGGGCTACAACGCGCAGCCGCCCTTGTATTTCTGGTTGCAGGCGGGGGTCTTTGCGCTCTTCGGAGAGAACATCTTCGCGCTGGCGTTGCTCAAGAACGCGCTTCTGGCGCTGGCGGCGCTGCTGCTCTACGCCATGCTGCGCCGGTGGCGTCCACCCTTCGAGGCGGGGCTCGCCGTGGCCGGGCTCGGCCTTCTGCCGCAGATCCTGTGGGAAGCGCAGCGCGCGCTGACCCATTCGGTTCTGGCAATCACCATGGCGCTGTTGATCATGGCCCTTGCCGAGCGGCTGCTGAACCCCGGCGGCAGGGTGACGCTCAAGAGCTGGATCGCGCTCGGTCTCGCCGCCGGTCTCGGGGCGATCTCGAAATGGAACGTGGCCCTCTTGCCCGTGGCGATCCTCACGGCCGCGCTCTTGCGCGCCGAATGGCGGGCGCGGCTCGATCCGCGCGGCCTCGTGCTGGCGCTCGGCGCGGCGCTGTGCGTGCTGGCGGTGCCGGGCTGGTGGATCATGCGCAACTTCGAACGCGCCGGCGCCTCGCTGCACAAGCTCGAGATCGAGGAAGCGACGCTGCCTTCGAAGCTGGCCGCCGGGCTGGGCAGCCTCGGCGCGGCATGGATCGCCTTTCTGGGACTCGTGATCCTGCTCGTCCTGATCGTCGCTCTCACCACCCGCGCGCCGCGCCGCTGGCAGCCCGATCCCGCCTCGCGGCTGATGATCGGCACGATGCTCGCAGGCGCGGGCTGGCTGGCCGTCGGGCTGCCACTGTTCGGGGTGACCGAGGTGGCCGATCGCTGGCTCCTGCCGATCGCTCTCTTCGCGGCCCCGGTCGCCGTGCTCTGGACGCTTGACCGGATGCGCGCGCGCGGGGGCAGGTGGCTGGCGGGCGGGCTGGCCGCGCTGTGGCTTCTGGCCATCGCGCTTCTGCCGGTGTCGGGCCGGATCGAGCCGGGCTACCGCGCCGCCGGCTTCGCGCCTCTGGCAAGCTGGATCGAGGCCGCGCATCCGGGCGCGGCCGTGCTGACGGATAGCGGCTGGATCGCGGGCAATCTCATCCTCGCACTGCCCGGGCGGGACATCCGCCTCGCCGAAGAGGCGCCGGGCCTCGAAGGGCCCGTGCTCTGGCTCGCGCGGGACGGTGCCGCACAGGCGCTGGCGGCGGATTTCGGACGAATGGCTGCCCCGCAGGGCGCGCGCGCCCTGCAGCGCGGGCGGCGCGAGGAAGCGATCGACGTGGCGCTGAGCCCCTAGCTCTCGTCGATCTGGGCGCGGATGTCGTCGATGACCTGCATCCAGGTCTCTTTCGTCTGCGCGCCCGGCACCGCGTGGCGCTGCGCCACGATGAAGGTCGGCACGCCGGTCACGCCCATCTCGCGGCTATGCGCGTCGCGCGCGCGGATGTCCTCGAGATCGGCATCGCCTTCGAGCAGGCGGCGCACCACGGCGGCGTCCATCTCGATCCCGTCGGCGATGTCGGCGAGCACGTCATGATCGCCGATGTCGCGCCCATCGGTGAAATAGGCCTTGAACAGCGCGCTGACCGCCGCGGTCTGGCGCCCCTCGATCCCGGCCCAATGGATGAGCCGATGCGCATCGAGCGTGTTGGGCGTGGTCGCGATCCGGTCGAGGTTGAGCGCGAGCCCGGCCTCCTCGGCGCGCGCGACGATCGGGGCATAGGCCTGTGCCGCGCCCTCCTTGCCGCCGAACTTGGCCTCCAGATAGGCGCGCCGGTCCATGCCGCCGCGCGGCATGTCGGGGTTGAGCTGGAACGGGTGCCATTCGATGGTGAAGGGATGATCGGGGATCTCGGCCAGCGCCGCGTCGAGCCCGGCCTTGCCGATCCAGCACCACGGGCAGATCGGGTCGGAGAGGATGTCGAGTTTCACCATGGCGCGGCCTCACTTCTGTGTCGCCTGCCAGCTAGCCCCCGACAGAGGCTGTTGCAAGGCCGGCGGCGCGGCGTGTATGTCGGCGGCCATGTCCGAAAGCCAGACCCGCCCCGGATCGATGATCCGCATCGCGCGCGACAGCGGCGCTTCCGAAACCGCGCCGCCGCTCGAGCTTGGCCCGCGCGTGCGCGAGCTGCGCCGCGCCCAGGGCTGGACGCTGGAGCAGGCGGCCCGGCAGGCCGGTCTCGCGCGCTCGACGCTTTCGAAGATCGAGAACGGGCAGATGTCGCCCACCTATGATGCGCTGAAGAAGCTGGCCCTGGGCCTCGGCATCACTGTGCCGCAGCTCTTCACCCCGCCGCGCCGCGAACAGGTGATGGGACGGATGGTGACGACCCGCGCGGGCGAGGGCAGCGGCCAGATCACCGCGACCTACGAGCACGAGCTTCTGGCCGAGGCGCTGCGCACCAAGCGGATGCTGCCCTACCGCGCGCGCATCCGCGCCCGCAGCTTCGAGGAGTTCGACGGCTGGGTGCGCCATGACGGCGAGGAATTCCTCTACGTGCTCACCGGCACGATCCGCCTGCTGACCGAATTCTACGAGCCGGTCGAGATGAAGCGCGGCGACAGCGCCTATTACGACGCGGCCATGGGTCACAACGTGATCTCGACCAGCCCCGAGGACGCGACGATCCTCTGGGTCACGTCGCTGGACTGACGCCTAGTTGTCGTCGCGCCCGTCCTTGCTGTCGTCATCGCCGAATTCGGCATCGTCGCTATAGGCATCCTCACCGGGATGCATCGAGCGGGCCGAGGCGATGATGCGCTCGTTGTCGCGGGTCTCGTCCATCACCGCATCCGCCGGGTCGGTGCCTTCGAGCCATTCGGACACCTCGTCGCGCGCATCCTCGCGGCTCATGCCGGTCACCTCGCACAGATGGTCGAGAAAAGGCCCAAGCTCCCCCTCGGTGGCCTCGACCTCGTCGCTGTCGAGATCCGGCCATTCGGTCAGGATATTGGGCACGAAGGCGTGCCAGTGCTTGGCCACGTGGCTCCATTTCATCGCGGGTCTCCTCATGCTGCCCGATGTCTTGCTCCGGCAACGGAAAGGGGGCGGACCGGGTTCCGGTCCGCCCCCCTCATGGGCGCATGACGCGCCGCGCGTTCAGAGCGCCATGTCGACCACGCCGAGCCCGAGCTGCGCCGTGCCGACGGCGGCGTTGCCCACGACCCTGACGGGCGTGCAGGCGGCCATCAGACCCATGAGAGCGAGGAGCAGCGCCGCGCGCCTCACTGGTCGCCCTCCGCATCCGCCTGCGCGCCCGAGGCGTCGCCATTCGCCTCCTCGTGCCACCAGACATCGGGCTGCCAGCCCGGCCAGTCGCCGAAGACGGGGATGTAGTCGGGATGGTGCAGATCCGCGTCATAGGCGATGCGGCTGATGTTCCACTGGTAGATCGGGATCACGTAGCGCCCCGCCGTCAGCACCCGGTCGAGCGCCTTGGCCGCGGCGAAGAAATCATCCTGGCTCTCGGAGGTGAGAAGCAGGTCGATCAGACCGTCCACGGCCGGGCTCTTCACGCCCATGGCGTTGCGCCCGCCCGGCGTGTCGGCGGCCTCCGCGCCCCAATAGGCGTATTGCTCGTTGCCGGGCGAAAGCGACAACCCGCGCCGGAAATAGGTCATGTCGAAGTCGTAGGCGTCGGTGCGCTCCTTGAACTGCGCGCTGTCGACCATGGTGACGGTCGGCGTCACGCCGATCCGCTCCAGCGCCTGGACATACATGTCGATGATCGCGGCGTTCTCGGAGGCGCCGGTCTCGAGCAGGATGTCGAAGGCGAAGGGCTCGCCCGTCGCCTCGTTGGTCAGCACGCCGTCCTGGATCACCCAGCCCGCGCTCGACAAAAGCGCCAATGCGGCGGCCGTGCCCTTGCGGTTGTGCTCCGAGCCGTCGGATACGGGCAGGGCATAGCCTTCGAGCGCGCCCTCGGGCAGATCCTCCTCCCAGCGCAGCAGGAACTCCCTGACGCGGCCTTCGGCCGGGCCGTCCTCCATGCCGAGCGGCGAGTTGGAGAAATAGGAGGTGATGCGCGGCTGCGCGCCGCCGGTCATCGCCTCGTTGATGAATTCGAAGTTGAACGCCTCGATCATCGCCTGGCGCACGCGCCAATCCTCGAACACCGGCTTGCGGCTGTTCATCACGAAGCCGGTCATGCCCGAGGGGCGGCCATGCTGCAGCTCCTCGAGCACGACCTCGCCCGAGCGCACGCGCGGGAAATCATACTGGCTTTCCCAGCGCGCGACGTTGAATTCGCGGGTAAAGTCGGTCTCGCCGGTCTTGAAGGCCTCGAAGGCCGCCGTCTCGTCGCCGAAGAATTCGAGCCGGATCTCGTCGAGCACGTTGGTGCCGCGGCGGAACGGGATGTCGGCGCCCCAGTAATCCTCGTCGCGCTTCAGGGAAATGTAGCGGCCCGCCTCGAAATCCTCGATCACATAGGGGGCCGAGGTGATCGGCACGGTGTCGAGGCCGCTCTCGGCGAAATCCTTGCCCTCCCATTGCGCCTTCTTGAGAATCGGCCGCAGCCCGGCCAGCAGTGCCAGCTCGCGGTCATCGGTGTTGAAGGTGAGGCGCACCTTGCGTTCGCCGGTCTCCTCGATGCTCTCGACCTTTTCCCAAAAGCCGATGTAGCGCGGATGGCCTTCGGTGCCGAGCGTCTCGAAGGACCAGATCACGTCCTCCACGGTGACGGGGCTGCCATCGGAGAACTTCGCCTCCGGGTGCAGCGTGAACTCGACCCAGGAGCGGTCCTCGGCCGTCTCGACCGATTCCGCCAGCAGGCCGTAGAGGGTGAAGGGTTCGTCGAGCGTGCGGCCCATCAGGCTTTCGCCGGTCAGGTAGCTCAGCTGCCAGGGCACCGAGCCTTTCAGGATGTAGGGGTTGAGGCTGTCGAAGCCGCCGACCTCCGCCGTGGCCATGCGCCCGCCGGTGGGCGCGTCGGGATTGGCATAGGGCAGGGCGGTAAACCCTTCTGGCAGCGCGGGTTTTCCATACATGGCAATGCCGTGCGAGGGCTCGGCCTGCAGCGCGGCGGCGCTGCACAGGACGGCGATCGCGCTGCCTTGCAACAATTGTGGCAGCAATTTGGTCATGGGTCGTGTCATCTCGGAAGGAGCCCCCTGTCGGTTCGGATTCTTGACCAGATTTGTAGTTGAAGAAAACCGTATAGCCCCCCCTGATCTTTATCAAACTTTTAGCTTGGAGGATGGCGGGGAAAGGCTTATAAGAGAGTCACTGCTCGATAGGTTTCTTGCCTGTATGAAACCTGCCTCATAACTCAACGCCCGCCTTGTGCGGGCGTTTTTTTTGGGCTGAGGGGAGTTCGGGCCCGCGCCGGGATCGGCCGCTCGATGCGAGCGCGCTACCGCTTCGATCCACGTTTATCAAGGGGTTGCGGGAGATAGTGCTTCGCTTTGCGCCTGCGTCGCGGCACACTCCGAAGCAGATTTCAGCAGCAAGGACAGCCAAGATGCATCTCAAGGGCAAGACCGCGATCATCACCGGATCGAACTCGGGAATCGGTCTGGGGGTGGCGCGCGAGCTGGCGCGGGCCGGGGCGGATGTGGTGCTCAACTCCTTCACCGACCGCGACGAGGACCACGCGCTTGCGCAGGAAATCGCCGAGGAGCATGGCGTCGCGGCCCGCTACATCGCGGCCGACCTCTCTGATGGCGCGGCCGCGCGCGGGCTGATCGAGGCGGCCGGGCGCTGCGATATCCTCGTCAACAATGCCGGTATCCAGCATGTCGCGCCGATCGAGGAATTTCCGGCCGCCAAATGGGACGCGATCATCGCGATCAATCTCAGCTCGGCCTTCCACACCACCGCCGTCGCGCTGCCGATGATGCGCAAGGCGGGCTGGGGCCGGGTGATCAACATCGCCTCCGCGCATGGGCTCACCGCCTCGCCCTACAAGGGCGCCTATGTCGCGGCCAAGCACGGCATCGTCGGCTTCACCAAGGTCACCGCGCTCGAAACCGCGCGCGAGCCGATCACCGCCAACGCGATCTGCCCGGGCTACGTGCTGACGCCGCTGGTCGAGGCGCAGATCCCCGACACCATGCAGAAATACGGCATGGAGCGCGACGAGGTGATCGAGAAGGTCATGCTGGAGCGTCAGCCCTCCAAGGAGTTCGCCACCACCGAGCAGCTCGGCGGCACCTGCGCCTTTTTGTGCTCGGACGCGGCGGCGCAGATCACCGGCACCACGATCAGCGTCGATGGCGGCTGGACCGCGCTGTGATCCGGCTCAGCCTCGCGCTGCAGGGCGGCGGCGCGCATGGCGCCTTCACATGGGGCGCGCTCGACCGGCTCCTGTGCGAGGAGGACATCGAGATCGCCGCCATCTCGGGCACCTCGGCCGGGGCAATGAACGCCGCGGCGCTCAAGGCGGGCTGGGCGCAGGGCGGCCGGGCCGGCGCGCGAGAGGCGCTGACCGAGTTCTGGGGCCGGGTGGGCGCGATCACCGATGCGCGCTGGTCGGACTGGATCGCGGCGATGACGCCCACCGCCCCGGCGCTGGCGCGGGCGATCGAATGGTCGCCTGCCTTCAGGGCCTTCGAGCTGACGACCCGCCTGATGTCGCCCTATGCCTATGGCCCGATGCTGCGCAACCCGCTGGAGCGCATCCTGCGCGAGCTGTCCTTCGACGCGGTGCGCGGGCCCATGGGGCCCGCGCTCTTCATCGGGGCAACCAATGTGCGCTCGGGCAAGATCCGGGTGTTTTCGGGCGCGGAGCTGAGCCCCGAGGCGATCCTTGCCTCGGCCTGCCTGCCGACGCTGTTTCGCGCGGTCGAGATCGACGATCCGGCCACCGGGCGACGCGAAGCCTATTGGGATGGCGGATATACCGGGAATCCCGCTCTTTTCCCCTTGTTCGACAAGGCTTTGCCGGATGATGTTCTGATCGTGAACATCAACCCGCTCTACCGCGAGGAGCTGCCCGACGACAGCGCCGCGATCCAGAACCGCATCAACGAGATCAGCTTCAACACCTCCTTGCTGCGCGAATTGCGCGCGGTGGATTTCGTGCGCCGCCTGCTCGACGAGCAAAGGCTTCCCGAGGGGGCGATGAAGCGGGTGCTGCTGCACATGGTAAGCGATGACGCGCTGATGAACGATCTCAATATCGCCACCAAGGCGATCCCCGCGCCGGTGATCCTGGCACGGCTGCGCGATGCGGGCGCGGCGGCGATGGACGCCTTTCTCGCGGCGCATAAATCCGATCTGGGCCGGCGCGACACGGTCGATCTGCGGGCGATGTTCGCCTGAGCCTAGCGCCCGGCGGTGCCGCTGCGCAGCACCGAAGCCTCCTCGACCTCTTCGGCCCCGTCCTTGGGGCGCATGCGGTCGGGCGGGGTCACCAGCCCGGCCGAGATCACCAGCTTGGCCGCATCCTCGACCGACATGTCGAGCACCGTCACCTCCGCGCGCGGCAGGAACAGCAAAAAGCCCGAGGTCGGGTTGGGCGTCGTGGGCAGAAACACGGTGACGATCTCGCCCTCTGAAGGCAGGCGGCGCAGCACCTCGCCCTTGGCCGAGGTCGAGATGAAGGCGAGCGCCCAGATCCCCTTGCGCGGATATTCGATCAGGCAGGCCTGATCGAAGCTGGTCTCGGTCTGGGCAAAGACCGTCTCGGCGATCTGCTTCAGACCCGAATAGATCGAGCGGACCACCGGCATCTGCGCCACGAGGCTCTCGCCCATGCGCAAGAGGCTGCGCCCGACGAAGCCCTTGGCCAGCGCGCCGACGAGAAAGGTGAACAGGATGAAGAAGATGACCCCGACGCCGCGCAGGTTGATCCCGATATATTGCTCGGGATTGAAGCGATTGGGGACGAAGGGCAGCACCCAGCTGTCGATCCAGCCCACCAGCGTCCAGATCAGCCAGACGGTAAGCCCGATCGGCGCGATCACCACCACCCCGGCGATGAAGTTGTTGCGCAGCAGACCGATCAGCCGGCGGCGGCGCGGCGGCTCGCCCGGAGGTGGCGGCAGGATAGGCGGGCGGGTCACGTTCGGCTCGTCCTTCTGGCGCGCGTCTGGCTCGGGGCCTATGTAATGCCGCAGCCGCGCCCCGGCAATGGCGCGGCTGCGGTGCGCGGGCTCAGCGCGGCAGCTTGTTCAGCTCGACCGCGATGGCGGCGCCGAGGCGGGCATTGTTGAGCACCAGCGCGATGTTGCTCTCGAGCGAGCGGCCCTCGGTCAGCTCGAAGATCCGGCCCAAGAGGAACGGCGTCACCGCCTTGGCGGCGATGCCCTGCGCCTCGGCCTCCGAGAGCGCCTGCTCGATCACCGGGCGCAGCTCCTCGGCCGGGATCTCGGCCTTTGCGGGGATCGGGTTGGCGACGAGCTGGCCGCCATCGAGCCCCATCGCGCCGCGCATCCGCGCCGCCTTGGCGATCTCGCCCGCGCTGTCCATCCGAAGCGGCGCGGGCATGTCGGAGCTTGCCGACCAGAAGGCGGGCAGCACGTCCTGGCCGTAGGCGATCACCGGCACGCCGAGCGTCTCCAGCACCTCGAAGGTCTTGGGCAGATCGAGGATCGCCTTGGCGCCTGCCGCCACCACAGTCACCGGCGTCTTGGCGAGCTCGTGCAGGTCGGCGGAGATGTCGAAGCTCGCTTCGGCGCCGCGATGCACGCCGCCGATGCCGCCCGTGGCAAAGACCTCGATGCCTGCGAGCTGCGCCGCGATCATGGTCGCGGCCACGGTCGTCGCGCCATTGCCGCCCCGCGCGAGGCAGGCGGCGAAATCTGCGCGCGAGAGCTTGGCCACGTCGCTCGCCTGGCCCAGCCGGTCGAGCTCGGCCTCGGTCAGGCCGACATGCAGCCGGCCATCGAGGATCGCGATGGTCGCGGGCACGGCGCCGTGCTCGCGGATCTCGGCCTCGACCCGGCGCGCGGTCTCGACATTCTGCGGAAACGGCATGCCATGGGTGATGATCGTGCTTTCAAGCGCGACGAGGGGGTGGCCTTCGGCGCGCGCCTGCGCGACCTCGGGGGAATATTGGATGTCGATCACAGCGGGTTGTCTCCGGATACATAGGTGGCAGCGGCGCTCAGCGCGCGGGCGAGGGCGGCGGCGGGGTCCATGCCCTCGGCCTCGGACGCGATATGCGCCGCCATGAAGGTGTCGCCCGCGCCGGTGACGCGGGTGACGAGCACCTCGGGCGGGGCCTGGGTGATGACCGCGTCGGCGGTGGCGACGGTCGCGGCGCGGCCCCCATCGGTGACGAGCGCGCGATGCGCGCCGCGCGCCACCAGCGCGCGGGCGGCGGCCTCCGAGCTGTCGAAGCCCGCATGGCACAAAAGCCCCGCCTCTTCGAGATTGACATAGAGCGTCGCCGTCGGGTGGCCCATCAGCGCCAGCAGGCGCTCGGCCTTGCCGGGGCTGGCCGGGGCCACGCGCAGATCGGCGCGGGCGAAAAGCTCCGAAGCCGCGATCTGGGTCAGCAGCTCGGTGGTGAGATTGCCGTCGAGCGCGACGAGACCGGTCCATGGCGCCTGCGCCGAGCCGAGCCGCCCGTCGCCCATCGGGCGCAGGATCTTGTCGCCCGCCTGTTCGAGCGAATGCGCGTCGGCGATGGCGGCGATGAGGCCGTTCGCCCCCTCGATCGCCATGTAGATGTCGGTCGGAAGATCATCCGAGCGGTAGAGGTGATCGACCACCATGCCCATGCGCGCGGCCTCGGCGGTGAGCTCATCGCCCTCCGCGTCGCGGCCCAGCGCGCTGAGAAGCGCCGGGCGCAGCCCGAAGCGCACCAGCGTCATGGCGATGTTCATGGCGACGCCGCCGGGCAGGCGGTGGATGCGGCCGGGCACGTCGGAGCCGATGCGCATATGGCTGGCGGTGCGCCCGATCACGTCCCACAGGACGGAGCCGATGCACAGGATGTCGGGGGATCTCTCGGTCATGCGACGGGTGTGCCGCAGCCCCGCGCCCCGGTCAATCGGGAACGGCGAAGCTCAGCGCCGCCCAGAGGCTTTCCCATACGGCACCGGTCTCCTCTGCCAGCGTCGCGGAAGGTTCGCGCAGCACCACGGCACTGGCGAGGTAGTCATGCCCCGCTTCGACCGGCAGCACCGCCACCCCCTCGGCATCGGTGCGGTGCAGCGTCAGCTCGACCGCGCCCTCCGCGTCGCGCGCGAAAAGCTCGACCTGCGCCTTTGCGCGCGGCGCGTCGCCCATGAAGAGCCGCACCCGCAGCCCCTCCGCCAGCGCGCCCGTGTAGGGGTTGTCGAGCGCCACCAGCTCGGTCGCGAGCCCGAGCCGCGTATCCGAACCCTCGGCATCCCCCACACCGATCAGCGCCTTGGAATAGCGGGTGAAGGCCTCCTTGAACCCCACCTCCGGCAGACCGCGCGCCGCGTGATCCTCCGCCACCGCGCCCAGATCCTTGTGATCCACGAACCGGTCGAAGACCGCCCGGTCGTCATAGGTGAGCACGCTCGGCTCCGAGACATAGGCCGCGACCAGCAGCCCTTCGGCCGGAGCGGGCATCTCCAGAGCGGGGCGCGCGCCGAGCCGCCCCTCGACCGGGCGCTGCGCGCCATTCGCATGCAGCGTGAAGCTTTCGAAGCGTTGCGGCAGGAAGGCATAGCGGATGCCTTCGAAGCGGTCGCCGTTGACAAGCTCGGCCCGGACCATATCGTCCGCCGCGATCTGCCACTCAAGCGGTTCGATCCAGAATTCATGCGCCGCGACAGGCGTGGACAACAAGGCGAGGCAGACGGTCATGACACGCATTCAGGGGCTCCATGGGTTGGGGCGCAGGGTGATCCTCGGCCTCGTGATGTCAAGCATCGCGATCCTGTGGGGCGCGTTTGCCGCCGCGCATGAGGTGCTGCCCGCCATCGCCGACATGGAGCGCGAGGGCGACCGGCTCGCCTTCACCGTCGAGGCGCCGCTCGAGGGTCATGTCGCGGGGATCGATCTCGGCGCGGTCGGCGATACAGACGCGGCGCCCGAGGCCGAACGCTACGACGCGCTGCGCGCTCTGGAGCCCGATGAGATGGAGGCCCGCTTCCGCGCCTTCTGGCCCGAGATGGCCGAGCGCATCGAGATCCTCGTCGACGGGGCGCGTGTGACGCCCGAGATCGACGGCGTCGAGGTGCCCGGGGGCATCGACCCCTCTCTGCCGCGCCCCGCCACGCTGCGCTTCCACGCGCCGCTGCCCGAGGGGGCCGAGAGCGTGCAGGTCGGCTGGGACGCCGCATTCGGCACGCTGGTGCTGCGCCAGCAGGGGGTCGAGGCGCCCTATGACGGCTATCTCGAAGCCGGGGCGCTCTCGGACACCATCCGGCTTTCGGGGGGTGACCAGGCCAGCGCGTGGGAAAGCTTCGTGGCCTATATTCCCGTGGGCTTCGACCACATCCTGCCCAAGGGGCTCGACCATATCCTCTTCGTGCTGGGCCTGTTCTTCCTCGCAACCCGCTTCGGCCCGCTCCTGTGGCAGGTCTCGGCCTTCACTCTGGCGCATACGGTGACGCTGGCGCTCGCGGCTTTGGGCTATGTTTCGGTCCCCGCCGCCATCGTCGAGCCGCTGATCGCGGCCTCCATCGCCTTCGTCGCGATCGAGAACATCCTTTTCCCGCGCCTCGGCGTCTGGCGCCCGGTGATCGTCTTCGGCTTCGGCCTGCTGCACGGTCTCGGCTTCGCCAGCGTTCTGGGCGAGTTCGGCCTGCCCGCGGGCAGCTTCGTCCCGGCGCTGATCGGCTTCAACATCGGCGTGGAGCTGGGCCAGCTCACGGTGATCGCGGCGGCCTTCCTCGCGGTGGGCTGGGCGTGGCGCAAGCCGTGGTATCGCCGGGTGATCGCGGTCCCGGCCTCGGCGGGCATCGCGCTTGTCGGCATCTGGTGGGTGATCGAGCGCACGCTGCTCTGAGCCTTCTCGGACGGCCATGAAAAAGGGCGGCGACCGCATCCGGTCGCCGCCCTTTTCGGTTTCCTGCGCCGCTCAGCGTTCGGGCATCAGCCCCTTGGGGCTGAAGCGCAGCACCGCCAGCAGGATGATCCCCATGGTCATCAGCCGCATCTGCGCCGCCGAATCCGTCAGGTGTCCGCGCAGCCAGTTGTCGGGCGACATGCCCGAGGTGATCAGCTCCATCGCCCAGAGGCCCAGCGGCTCGACCATCACCCACAGCCACCAGATCAGGAAGCCGCCGAGCACCGCGCCGTAATTGTTGCCCGAGCCGCCGACGATCACCATCACCCAGACGAGGAAGGTGAAGCGCAGCGGCTGGTAGGAGCCCGGCGTGAGCTGGCCATCCAGTGTCGTCATCATCGCGCCGGCGATGCCGCAAACGGCGGAGCCGAGGATGAAGACCTGCAGGTGGCGCGCGGTGACGTTCTTGCCCATGGCGCTCGCCGCGACCTCGTTGTCGCGGATCGCGCGCATCATCCGGCCCCAAGGGGAGGCCAGCGCCCGCTGCGCGAGAAACAGGATCACGATCAGCACCACCGCGAAGAGCCCCGAATAGAGGATCTTGACCCAGAGCGTCGAGGCGGTGACCGGGTCGAGCCCGTAGCCTGCCGCGGCCTCGACGAAGCCCGGATCGCGCTGCAGATCGACCTCGTAGGGCACGGGCCGGGGCAGGCCGACCACGTTCTTGACGCCGCGCGACAGCCAGTCCTCGTTCTTCAGCACCGCGATCACGATCTCGGCGATGCCCAGCGTCGCGATGGCAAGATAGTCCGAACGCAGGCCCAAGGCCGCCTTGCCGATGATCCATGCGGCTCCGGCAGCCAGCAGCCCGCCCACCGGCCATGCCACGATGATCGGCAGGCCGAGGCCGCCGAGATAGCCCGAAAGCGACGGGTTGATCGCCTCGATCGCCTGCACCGCCGGATCGAGCGAGGCGCGGAACAGGAAGAAGCCGCCGATCAGCAGCGCCAGCATGACGAGCGCGCGCATCGAGCCGCCGATCTTGCGCTTCCAGACCTGCACCGCGCCGACGAGGATCGCCGCGCCCAATGCCAGCGCACCCAAAAGCCGCAGGCCACCGGCGTTCCAGCCCTCGGTCACCGGCGGCTGCGCCACCAGAACGGCGGCAAGGCCGCCCAGCGCCACGAAGCCCATGACGCCGACATTGAACAGCCCGGCAAAGCCCCATTGCAGGTTCACGCCCAAGCTCATGATGGCCGAGATCAGCCCCATGTTGAGGATGGTCAGCGCCAGGTTCCAGCCCTGGAACATGCCGGTCAGCACGATCAGCAGCGCCATCCCGGCATAGAGAAGAAAGCCACGCGCGGTCATACGGACTGTCCCTTGAAGAGGCCGGTGGGCTTGAACAGCAGCACGATGATCAGGATCGCGAAGCTCACGGCGAATTTGTAGTCGGTGGAGAGAAGCTGCACGAGCCCCGAGGGCTCGAGGCTTTCGGGCATCGCGTAGACCAGCACCTTCTTCCAGGCATAGGTGATCAGCACCTCGGAAAAGGCGATGACGAAGCCGCCCGCGATGGCGCCCAGCGGGTTGCCGAGGCCGCCGACGATGGCGGCGGCGAAGATCGGCAGCAGGAGCTGGAAGTAGGTGAAGGCCTTGAACGACTTGTCGAGGCCGTAGAGCACGCCCGCCGTGGTGGCGAGCGCCGCCACGATCAGCCATGTCACGGCCACGACCCGCTCGGGGTTGATGCCAGACAGGAGCGCCAGATCCTCGTTGTCGGAGAAAGCGCGCATCGACTTGCCGGTGCGGGTCTTGTTGAGGAACCAGAACAAGAGCGCCACCGCGATCGCCGCCGTCACCAGCGTGATCAGCGTGGTGGTGCGGATCGCGAGGCCCTCGTCGAGCCCGGTCATCTCCTTGAACTCGCGGGCATTGATGACGAAGCGCGCGCCATCGGCGAAGTTCACGTCACCCACGCCGATGATGAAGCGCACGAGGCCGTTCATCACGAACATCACGCCGATCGAGACGATGACCAGCACCACGGGGGCGGCCTTCTGCTTGCGGTAGAAGCGGTAGATCGCGCGGTCGGTGCCCAAAAGCAGCAGCCCGGTGATGGCGATGCCGATGGGCAGGGCGATGAGCGCGGTCGGCAGGAAGCCGAAGCTGATGCCGATGGATTGCAGCCCCCATGTCACGAGGATCGTGGCCATGGTGCCGAAGGCCATGGTGTCGCCATGGGCGAAGTTGGAAAAGCGCAGGATGCCGTAGATCAGCGTCACGCCGAGCGCACCGAGCGCGAGCTGCGCGCCGTAAGCCGCGCCGGGCACCAGCACGAAGTTCGACAGCGCGACGATCGCGTTGAGGATATCGGTCATGTCTCAGCCCCCCAGGAAGGTGCGGCGCACCTCGTCATCGGCCATCAGCTCGGCCCCGGTGCCGGTATAGGCGTTGGCCCCCTGCACGAGCACGTAGCCGGTATCGGCGATCTCCAGCGCCTGCCGCGCGTTCTGCTCGACCATCAGGATGGTGATGCCGGCGCGGGCGACCTCGATGATCCGGTCGAACAGCTCGTCCATGACGATGGGGCTCACGCCCGCCGTCGGCTCGTCGAGCATCAGCACCGAAGGCTGGGTCATCAGCGCCCGGCCCACCGCGACCTGCTGGCGCTGGCCGCCCGACAGCTCGCCCGCCGCCTGGCGGCGCTTGTCGCGCAGGATCGGGAAGAGGTCATAGACCTGCTCGATCGTGGGGCGGATGTCGTCGCGGCGCAAGAACGCGCCCATTTCGAGGTTTTCCTCGACCGTCATCGACGGAAAGATGTTCGAGGTCTGCGGCACGAAGGCCATGCCCTTGGCGACCCGGTCCTGCGGGCTGAGATGGGTGATGTCCTCGCCGCCGATGCGCACGGCGCCCTCGCGCAGGTTCAGCATGCCGAACACCGCCTTCATCGCGGTCGACTTGCCCGCGCCGTTGGGGCCGACGATCACCGCGATCTCGCCCTTGTCGACCGAGAGCGTGCAGCCATGCAGGATGTCCGCGCCGCGCCCGTAGCCGCCGGTCATCGCCTCGCCGATCAGATGCGGCTCAGCCATGGCGGGCCACCATTGCGTAATGCTTCAATTCTCTTCCCCTCATGCCGTCTCCGCGACGGTCTTGTTCTTGAGCCCGGTGCCGAGATAGGCCTCGATCACCGCCTCGTTTTGCATGATGCTGTCGGCGGAGCCTTGGGCGAGCACCTTGCCCTCGGCCATGACGATCACCGGATCGCAAAGCCGGCCGATGAAATCCATGTCGTGCTCGATCACGCAGAAGGTGTAGCCGCGCTCCTTGTTGAGCCGGATGATCGCGTCGCCGATGGTGTTCAAAAGCGTGCGGTTCACGCCGGCGCCGACCTCGTCGAGAAACACGATCTTGGCGTCGACCATCATGGTGCGGCCCAGCTCCAGAAGCTTCTTCTGGCCGCCGGAAAGATTGCCGGCCTTTTCTTCTGCCAGATGCGAAATCGTCAGGAATTCAAGGACTTCATCTGCCTTCTTCGCAAGCTCGCGCTCCTGCGCGGCGATCTTGCCGCGCCCGAACCAGGCGTTCCACAGCGTCTCGCCATGCTGGCCCTCGGGCACCATCATCAGATTCTCGCGCACGGTCATCGAGGAAAACTCATGCGCGATCTGGAAGGTGCGCAGGAGCCCCTTGTGGAACAGCTCGTGCGGCGGCAGGCCGGTGATGTCCTCGCCATCCATGGTGACGCGGCCCGAAGTGGGTGGAAGTCTGCCGGCGATGACGTTGAAAAGCGTGGTCTTTCCGGCGCCGTTGGGGCCGATCAGCCCGGTGATCGAGCCGGTCTCGATCCTGAGGCTCGCCCCATCAACAGCATGAAAACCGCCAAAATGGCGGTGAAGGTTCTCGACGGTGATCATTTGGTCCCCGATCGGTCCGGTTTCCCTTTGTTCCCAGGGGTCTGGACCATGTTCTTGTTACGGGATGCGCCGCGCCCCGGCGGGGCGCGGCGCGGTGTGGATCAGCGGTAGCCGACGGTCTCGATGGCGCCGTCCTTGATCTCGATCTCGCGGAAGGAGCCCGCGCTCTCGCCCGGCTCGATCAGCTCGACGGCGGTGGCGCCGACATAGTCGATCTCTTCGCCGGCCTCGATCAGCTCGAGCGCGCGGCCCAGCTCACCCGGCAGGATCTGCTCGCCCGGCGCGTTGGCGATGTCCATGATCTCGCCCGCATACTCCGTGGCCGAGGTCGAGCCCGCCTTCGCCATGGCGAGGATCATCAGAGCGGCGGCGTCGTAGCTTTCGCCGGTGTAGATGCCGGTCGGGTTGATGCCCGCCTCGGTCGCCATCTCCTGGAACATCGAGGCGCCCTCGCTGTCCGAGCCCGGCAGCTGGCCGAAGGAGCCGGTGAGCCCGTCGCCCAGATCGTCGACGATCTGCTGGCCGATCATGCCGTCGGGCAGCACGAAGGTGTCGAAGGCGCCGCTGTCGAGCGAGGCCTGGATGATGCCCTTGCCGCCCTGGTCGGTATAGCCAGCCACCACGAGCACTTCGCCGCCGGCGGAGGCGAGCGAGGCGACCTCGGCCGAGTAGTCGGCCTTGCCGTCCTCATGCGCGGCCGAGATGGTCACCGAACCGCCATCGGCCTCGAAGGCCTTCTGGAAGCTGTCGGCGAGACCCTTGCCGTAGTCGTTGTTGGTATAGGTCAGCGCCACCTCTTCGATGCCGCGATCCATGATCACCTGGGACATGATCTCGCCCTGGCGCGCATCCGAGGGCGCGGTGCGGAAGAACATGCCGTCATCCTCGGCCTCGCTGAGCGCGGGCGAGGTGGCCGAGGGCGAGATCATCACCACGCCGTTGGCGCGCGCGACGTTCTGCAGGATCGCGCCGGTGACGCCCGAGCAATCCGCGCCCATGATGCCGGCGACGCCGTCATTGGTGACGAGACGCTCGGCGGCGGCGGTGGCGGCGGCGCTGTCGATGCAGGTGCTGTCGGCGCGCACGGCTTCGATCTCGGTGCCGCCCATGAAGGCGCCGGTCTCGTTGACCTCGTTGATGGCAAGCTCGGCGCCGCCCGCCATGTCGGGGGTGATCGATTCGAGCGGGCCGGTGAAGCCGAGGATGATGCCGATCTTGACCGGGTCCGAATGGCTCTCGGCCATGGCGGTGCTTGCCACGAGCGCGGTCGCGGCGGAAGCCAGCAGCAGTTTCTTCATGTTCGTCTCCCTGACGCCTGATTTTTATACCAGCACGCTAGACGCGGCCCATGCGAAAAGAAAGTGGTTGCGCAAGCTTGCCGTAACGCCAAGGACGCACCGTTCCCGCAGGGGCGCAGTTCGTGGGAAGCGGGCCGGGGTCAGGCGGTGAGCGGGCGGCCGCCCTGGCTGCCGCGCTCGTGGTAGGGCGTGGTCTGGTAATGGGCGCGGTAGCATTTGGAGAAATGCGAGGGGCTGGCGAAGCCGCAGGCCAGCGCCACGTTGATCACGCTCATGTCGGTCTGCATCAGGAGGTTGCGCGCGCGGCTCAGCCGCAGCTCCATGTAGTAGCGCTTGGGGCTGCGGTCGAGATAGCGGCGAAACAGCCGCTCCAGCTGCCGGGTCGACATGCCGGCGCGTTCGGCCAGGATCGCGGGGCTGATCGGCTCCTCGATCGCCTGCTCCATCGCCTTGATCACCTGCGCGAGCCTGGGGTGGCGCACGCCCATCCGCATCGGTGTCGAGAGCCGCTGCGTGTCGCGGTCGGTGCGGATCGTGGAATAGATCAGCTGATCGGCCACCGCATTGGCGAGATCCTCGCCGTGATCGTCGGCGATGATCTTGAGCATCAGGTCGATCGAGGCGGTGCCGCCGGCGGTGGTGATGCGGTTGCCGTCGATCACGAAGACCGAGCGCGTGAGCTCCACCTCCTCGAATTCCTCGGCAAAGCTGTCCTGGTTCTCCCAGTGGATCGTCGCCTTCCTGCCGTCGAGCAGCCCGGCCCGGGCGAGGGTGTAGCCGGCGGTGCAGAGCCCGCCCGTCACCACGCCGCGCCGCGCCTCGCGCCGGAGCCAGTTCAGCACCCGCTTGCTGCTCGCCGCCTGCACGTCGAGCCCGCCGCACAGCATCAGCGTGTCGTCGCGCGACAGCTCGCCGAGATCCATGTCGAGCTTGAACATGATGCCGTTCGAACAGGTCGCGGTGTCGCCGCCCTCGCCGGCGAGGGCCCAGCTGTAGATCTCGCGGCCCGCCATGCGGTTGGCGATGCGCAGCGCCTCGACCGCGCAGGAGACGCACAGCATGGTGAATTGCGGCAGCAGCACGAAGACGAAGCGCCTCGGGCGGGCGGTCTCGGCGCGGTGGGGGGCGGAAATCTTGTCTGTCATGGCGCGCTCGCTCGAGCCGCTGCGAGATGCAGCGTCTGGTTCGACCGAAACAGGTTTGCCCTGCGGCATCAAGAGCGCGCGGCCGTCTTCGAAGACCGGCGCGCCCCGGCACCCGTGCCGCCATGCGGCATTAGGCGTTGGACCTCGGGGCCATGCGCGCTATAGAGGCCGCCGATATTCCCGCAGCCTCCATTGGAGCAAAGACCATGACCGAGTGGACCAAGGCCGACTGGCGTGCCAAGCCCCGGGTGCAGATGCCCGATTACACCGACGCGGAGCGCCTCGCCGCCGTCGAGGCCCGCCTTGCCTCCTATCCGCCGCTGGTCTTTGCAGGCGAGGCGCGCAAGCTCAAATCCGAGCTTGCCGCCGCCGGGCGCGGCGAGGCCTTCCTGCTGCAGGGCGGCGATTGCGCCGAGAGCTTCGCGGCCTTCAACGCCGACCATATCCGCGACACCTTCAAGGTGATGCTGCAGATGGCGGTCGTGCTGACCTTCGGCGCCAAGGTGCCGGTGGTGAAGGTGGGCCGCATGGCCGGGCAGTTCGCCAAGCCGCGCTCGGCCCCGACCGAGACCGTGCAGGGCCAGGAGCTGCCGAGCTACCGCGGCGACATCATCAACGGCTTCGATTTCACCCCCGAGGCCCGCATCCCCGAGCCCGAGCGGATGCTGCAGGCCTACACCCAGGCGGCGGGCACGCTGAACCTGCTGCGCGCCTTCTCGACCGGCGGCTATGCCGACGTGCACAAGGTCCATGCCTGGACGCTGGGCTTCATCGGCGCGCCCGAGGCCGAGAAATACCGCGACATGGCCAACCGCATCACCGATGCGCTCGACTTCATGGAAGCCGCGGGCATCCGCGCCGAGGCGGCGCATGCGCTGCAGACGGTGGAGTTCTTCACCAGCCACGAGGCGCTGCTTCTGGAATACGAGGAGGCGCTGGCCCGTCTCGATTCCACCTCCGGCAAATGGCTCGCGGGTTCGGGCCACATGATCTGGATCGGCGACCGCACCCGCCAGCCCGATGGCGCGCATGTCGAGTTCGCGCGCGGCGTGCAGAACCCGATCGGCCTGAAATGCGGCCCTTCGATGACCACCGGCCACCTCAAGGCGCTGATGGCCAAGCTCAACCCGCTCAACGAAGAGGGCCGGCTGACGCTGATCGCGCGCTTCGGCGCGGGCTCGGTGGGCGAGCATCTGCCGCGGCTGATCCGTGCGGTGCAGGAAGAGGGCGCCAAGGTGACCTGGTCGTGCGATCCGATGCATGGCAACACCATCAAGTCCTCCTCGGGCTACAAGACCCGGCCCTTCGAGAGCGTGCTGCGCGAGGTGCGCGAGTTCTTCGACGTGCACAACGCCGAAGGCACGGTGCCGGGCGGGGTGCATTTCGAGATGACCGGCGCCGATGTCACCGAATGCACCGGCGGCGTGCGCGCGGTCACCGACGAGGATCTCTCGGACCGCTACCACACCGCTTGCGATCCGCGTCTCAACGCCTCGCAATCGCTGGAACTGGCCTTCCTCGTGGCCGAGGCGCTGTCTGCGCGCCGGACGGGCCTTCAGACGGCCAAGGCGGTCTGAGCGACCGCTGAAAGGGGCAGGGCGGCCGGATCGGCGGCCCTGCCACGCGCCCCTCAGCCGCGCACGAGGCGCAGCGCCGGACGCTGTGCGGGCGGCGCGCCGATCCGCACGGGGCCCGCGAAATCGAAGCGATGCATCCCCGCGCGAAGATCATGCGAGAGCGCCCCGAGGATCTGCGGCGGCAGCCCGGCGCGCGGCAGCAGCGGCAGCAGCAAGAGCTCGGCGCAGCGCCGCCCGCGCGCCGCGCGGGTTGCGATGAGCGGGGCGCGGCAGGGGTGATGCGCCTCGAAGGCGCGCTTCAGCAGCCCGGCCAGACGCGGCCGCGCCGAAGCGGCAAAGAGGCAGGACAGCGGCAGGCCGCGCGCCTCGCCTCCCGCGATCTCGCAGATCTCGCGCCCGGCGATGCGCAGCCGCCCCACGCCCGGTGCCACCGCGTCGAGCAGGAACATGAAAGGCAGCGCCTCGCCGATCTCATGCGGGTCGATCGCGGCGCGCGGCGGGGCGAGACCCTGCCTTGCCAGGCCGCGCCAATAGGCCTCGACCCCGTCGAGCCGGGCGGTCGTGTCGTCCTGTCGAAACTCCTGTTCACGCAACGTCATCGGCCCACTCCCGGATTTCACCACATTCTTGCCCTTATTCTAGGGCGCGGGCCGGACGACCGCCCGTCATATCTTTACATTTGCTTAACGCGCGCCACCGGTCTTGCCGCGCGGCCCCGATCCGCCTAACCCCGGCCAAAGCCCGACCCGGGCCGATCGGCACATAGACGGAGCAGCGGACATCATGCAGCGGCGCGGCCTTCTCATCATCCTCTCCTCGCCCTCGGGCGCGGGAAAATCGACCCTCGCGCGGCGGCTGCGCGACTGGGACCCCAGCCTGGGCTTCTCGGTCTCGGCCACCACGAGACCGCCGCGCCCCGGTGAGACCGATGGCAAGGATTACCATTTCGTCACCGAGGAACGGTTCAAGCATCTCGTCGCCGAGGGCGAGATGCTGGAGCATGCGCGAGTGTTCGAGAACTACTACGGCTCCCCGCGCGGCCCGGTGGCCGAGGCGACCGAGGCCGGGCGCGACGTGCTGTTCGACGTCGACTGGCAGGGCGCGCAGCAGATCTCCAACAGCCGCATGGCCGACCAGGTGCTGTCGATCTTCATCCTGCCGCCCTCGATCGCCGAGCTGCACCGCCGGCTCGTGGGGCGGGCGCAGGACGCGGCGGAGGTGATCGAGCGGCGCATGCAGAAGAGCTGGGACGAGATCAGCCATTGGGACAGCTACGACTACGTTCTGGTCAATGACGATCTTGACGCCACCGAGGCACGGCTCAAGATCATCATCGAGGCCGAGCGCCTGCGCCGCAGCCAGCAGCCCTGGCTCGTCGACCATGTGCGCGGCCTGCAATCGGAATTCGAGGAGAGATCATGACCATCTACGCGCTCGACGGCGAGACCCCCGAGATCGACGCGACCGCATGGGTCGCCCCCGGCGCCCATGTGATCGGCCGCGTGACGCTGGCGCCCGGCAGCTCGGTCTGGTTCGGGACCACGATCCGCGGCGACAATGAGCGCATCACGCTGGGCGAGAACACCAATGTGCAGGAGAACTGCGTGCTGCACACCGATATGGGCTTTCCGCTCGAGATCGGCGCGGGCGTGACGGTGGGCCACAAGGCGATGCTGCATGGCTGCACGATCGGCGAGAATTCCCTGATCGGCATGGGCGCCACCGTGCTCAACGGCGCGAAGATCGGTCGCGATTGCCTGATCGGTGCGGGCGCGCTGGTGACCGAGGGCAAGGAGATCCCCGATGGCAGCCTCGTGATGGGCGCGCCGGGCAAGGTGGTGCGCCAGCTCGACGAGGCCGCCATCGAGAAGCTCAGGGCATCGGCGCTGAACTACCGCGACAACGCCGCGCGCTTCCGCGACGGGCTCGAAGCGCTCTGATCCCCCTGTGGCGCAGCATCGGGCGGGCCTTGCGCGGGCCGGGCCGAAACGAGGCCGCGGCGCACGGTCCCGGTGAGGCGATCGCGCAGCCCGATGACCGGGCGATGAACGCCACCCGGTCGCTCATGGCGGCGCTGCCCTTTCCGGTGCTGCTGATCGGCGCGGGCGAACGGATCGAGGCGGCCAACGCGGCGGCCTTGCGGCTTCTGGGGGCGGCGCATCCGGGGCGGCACTACATCACCGCGCTGCGCCAACCGGCGGTGCTCGACGCGGTCGAGGCGGTTCTGCGCGACGGCGAGACGCGACATGCGCGATATCTCGGCCGCTCGGGCAACCGCGACACCACCTGGCAGGTGACGATCGGCGCGGTCGCGCTCGACACCGGGCCCGGCGTCGCCCTGAGCTTCGAGGACATCACCGAGGTCGAGGCGGCGGATGCGATGCGGCGCGACTTCGTCACCAATGTGAGCCACGAGCTGCGCACGCCGATCACCGCGCTGTCGGGCTTCATCGAGACGCTGCGCGGCGCGGCGCGCGACGATGCCGCCGCGCGCGAGCGGTTTCTCGCAATCATGGCGCGCGAGGCCGCGCGCATGTCGCAGCTGGTGGCCGATCTTCTGTCGCTCGCCCGCGTCGAGCAGGGCGAGCGGCACCGTCCGACCGCGGCGGTCGATCTGTCGGCGCTGGCCGCGCAGGTGATCGCGCTCCTCGACCCCATCGCCGCGCGCGACCGGGTGACGCTTTCGCTCACCGCGCCCGAGCCGCCGGTCATCGTGCCCGGCGACGAGGAGCAGCTGCGGCAGGTGATCACCAATCTCGTCGGCAACGCGATCAAGTATGGCGGCGCGGGGCGCGCCGTGGAGGTCACGCTCGGCGCGCCCGAGCCGCAGCCCGAGCTGCGCGGGCCGGGCGTGCGCCTCGTGGTGCGCGATCAGGGCGAAGGCATCGCGGCGCATCACCTGCCGCGCCTGACCGAGCGCTTCTACCGCATAGATCAGCACCGCTCGCGGGACATGGGCGGCACCGGTCTGGGCCTCGCCATCGTCAAGCACATCGTCAACCGCCATCGCGGCCGGCTCAGGATCGAAAGCCGCGAAGGGCAGGGCAGCCGGTTCATCGTCATCCTGCCGGTCGGCTGAGCCCTTGCCCCTCGGTCAGCCGCGCTAGGTTCCGACCTGTCATGAAACTTTTACATGGCTGTCACAAAAGCGAGGTCTACGACCCGTAGTCGGACCCCAACGAAGCGCCTCGGCGCTTCGGGGGAATGAACAACAGGAGCGATCCATGTCCTTCGTCAAGATGACCGTCTCGAGCGCCGCCCTCCTCGCCGCCACCGCAGGCTTCGCCGCCGCACAGGGCCGCGACAACGTGCAGGTGGCCGGTTCCTCGACCGTGCTGCCCTATGCCTCGATCGTGGCCGAAGCCTTCGGCGAGAATTTCGACTTTCCGACCCCGGTGGTGGAATCGGGCGGCTCCTCGGCCGGTCTCGCGCGGTTCTGCGAGGGCGTGGGCGAGAACACCATCGACATCGCCAACGCCTCGCGCCCCATCCGCGAGGGCGAGATCGAGACCTGCGCCGCCAACGGCGTGAGCGAGATCATCGAGGTGCGGGTCGGCTATGACGGCATCGTCTTCGCCTCCGACATCGACGGCGAGAGCTTCGCCTTCACCCCCGCCGACTGGTACGAGGCGCTCGCCGCCGAAATCCCGCAGGACGGCGCGCTGGTCGAGAACCCCAACACCAGCTGGGCCGAGGTGAACGCCGACCTGCCCGATCAGGAGATCCTCGCCTTCATCCCGGGCACCAAGCACGGCACCCGCGAGGTGTTCGAGGAGAAGGTGCTGCTCGCGGGCTGCGAGGAAAGCGGCGCCTATGAGCAGATCCTCGAGATCAATGGCGGCGACGAGGACGCGGCCGAGGCGGCCTGCATCGAGACCCGCACCGACGGCGTGTCGGTCGATATCGACGGCGACTACACCGAGACGCTGGCCCGGATCGAGGCCAACCCGCAGGGGCTCGGCGTGTTCGGCCTGTCCTTTTACGAGAACAACACCGACAGCCTTCAGGTCGCGACCATGAACGGCGTCGAGCCGACGGTCGAAACCATCGCCTCCGGCGACTACCCCGTCTCGCGCCCGCTCTACTTCTACGTCAAGAAGGCGCATCTGGGCGTGATCCCCGGGCTGCAGGAATTCGTCGAGTTCTTCGTCGCCGACGAGATCGCCGGCCCCGACGGCCCGCTGTCGGATTACGGTCTCGTCTCCGACCCCGAGCTGGCCGCGACGCAGGAGACGGTCGCGAACGGCACCACCATGGGCGCGATGTAACGCGGCGGACCTGCCGGGGGGCGGTCTTCGCGCCGCCGCCCGGACCCGCTGCGACATAGCAGACATCCCGGCCCGAAGCGCAGGCGCTTCGGGCCTCGACAATCGAAGGCCCCGCCATGCCCCCCATCTGGACCGCCCTGATCGTGCTGGTCATCGCCGCCGCAGGCTTCGTGCTGGCGCGCGCCCGCGCGCGGGGCGCCGCCCGCCGAGAGGCGCGCAGGCTCCATTCCCTCCTGCATTACTACGGCTGGACCGCAGCCATTTATGCCGCCGGCCCGGCGCTCCTGCTGCTCGCGCTGTGGCTCGTGGCCCAGCCCGTCGTCACCCGAAGCCTGACCTGGCCGGTGCTGCAGGCCGAAGCCGCCGAGGGCGCGGTGCCGTCGCTGATGATGGCCGATGTGCAGCGCCTCGCCGCCGGGCTCGACACCGCCGCCAGTTCGGGGCGGCTGTCGCCCGAGGCGGCGCGCGCGCTGCCGCCCGAGGAGCTGCGCGCCGTCATGGCCGATCAGGGCGTGGCGCTCGGCTCCGACGTGACGCCCGCCACCCGCGACGCGGCGCTGCGCTGGCAGCGGGTGAGCGGGCTGGGCCATCTCTTGCGCGACATCGCGGTGATCGGCCTCGCGCTCGCCGGGGCCGCCTGGGGCATCTCGCGCGCGCGGCCCGACATCCGCGCCCGCAACGCGGTCGAACGGGCGATGCGCGGCGGGCTGATCGCGGCGGCGCTGATCGCGATCCTGAGCACGGTGGGCATCGTCCTGGCGCTCATCTTCAACACGGTCGAGTTCTTCCGCCTCTATCCTGCGGCCGAGTTCTTCTTCGGCACCACATGGAGCCCGAGCTTCGGTGGCGGCTCCGAGCTGGGCATCCTGCCGCTTCTGTGGGGCACGCTCTACATCTCGATCATCGCGCTGATCGTGGCGGTGCCGATCGGGCTCTTCGCCGCGATCTACCTTGCCGAATATGCCCACAGGAACGTGCGCAGCTGGGCCAAGCCGATGCTGGAGATGCTGGCGGGCATCCCGACCATCGTCTACGGCCTCTTCGCGCTCTTGACCGTCGGCCCGCTTCTGGTCGAGGCCTTCGGGCGCGGCGGCTGGCTGGGGCTTGGCTGGATGCAGGGCGGCACGGCGGTGATGACCGCCGGTCTCGTCATGGGCATCATGCTCATCCCCTTCGTCTCCTCGCTGTCGGACGACATCATCAACGCCGTGCCGCAGTCCTTGCGCGACGGCAGCCTCGGGCTGGGGGCCACCCGCTCCGAGACGATCCGGCAGGTGGTGCTTCCCGCGGCCCTTCCCGGCATCGTCGGCGCGGTGCTGCTCGCGGCCAGCCGCGCCATCGGCGAGACGATGATCGTGGTGCTGGGGGCAGGGGCCGCGGCCCGGCTGTCGATGAACCCCTTCGACGCCATGACCACGGTCACCGCCAAGATCGTGAGCCAGCTCACCGGCGACGCCGATTTCTCATCGCCCGAGGCGCTGGTGGCCTTCGCCCTCGGCATGACCCTCTTCGTGATCACCCTCGCGCTCAACGTCGTCGCGCTGTGGATCGTGCGCCGCTACCGGGAGCAGTACGAATGACCGATATCTCCAACGACACCCCGGCGCGGGGCGGCTCGCTTCTGGTGACGGATGCGCGCACCAAGCGGCGCAACCGCGCCGAGACCCGCTTCAAGGCTTACGGCATCGCGGCGCTCGCCGTCGGCATGGCCTTTCTCGTGGCGCTTCTCTGGGCGATCCTGTCGAACGGGCTCACCGCCTTCAGCCAGACCTATGTCCAGCTCGACGTGCCGCTTCTGGAGGAAAAGCTCGACAAGGACGGCGACCGCGACCCCGACAAGATCGCCAAGGTCTCGACCTTCGGCTACAAGCCGCTGATCGAGGCGGCGCTCACCGATCTGGTGGCGCGCGAGGGGATCGAGACCGAGCTCGACGGCAAGGCGCTGACCAAGATCCTGTCGGATTCCGCCGCCGCGAAGATCCGCGACCGCGTGCTTGCCGATCCGTCGCTGATCGGCCAAACCGTCAGCTTCGATCTGCTCGCCTCCAGCCGCGTCGATGGCTATCTCAAGGGCCGGGTGAGCCGCGAAAGCCTCGCGCGCGACAAGAATCTCGACGCCGCGCATCTCGATCTCGTCGATACGCTGCGCGAGGCGGGCGCAGTGGAAAAGCGCTTCAATCTTGCCTTCATCACCGGGGCCGACGCCTCGGATTCGCGCCCCGAGCAGGCGGGCATCGGCGTCGCCATGCTGGGCTCGTTCTTCATGATGCTGGTGGTGCTGATCCTGTCGCTGCCGATCGGCGTCGCGGCTTCGATCTATCTGGAGGAATTCGCGCCGCAGAACCGGCTGACCGACCTGATCGAGGTCAATATCTCGAATCTCGCCGCCGTGCCCTCGATCGTCTTCGGCATTCTCGGCCTCGCGGTGTTCATCCAGTTCATGCATCTGCCGCAATCGGCGCCCTTGGTCGGCGGCCTCGTGTTGACGCTGATGACGCTGCCCACCATCATCATCTCGACCCGCGCCGCGCTGAAATCCGTGCCGCCCTCGATCCGCGACGCGGCGCTCGGCGTCGGCGCCTCCAGGATGCAGGCGGTGACTCATCACGTGCTGCCGCTGGCGATGCCGGGCATCCTCACCGGCACCATCCTCGGCCTCGCGCAGGCCCTGGGCGAGACCGCGCCGCTGCTGCTGATCGGCATGGTGGGCTATATCGCGACCAACTATCCCGACGGCGTGGCCGAGGGCTTCCTCGCCCCCAACTCCGCCATGCCGGCGCAGATCTACGAATGGGCCAAGCGGGCCGATCCGGCCTTTTACGAGCGCGCCTGGGGCGGCATCATCGTGCTGCTGGCGTTCCTCTTGGCCATGAACCTCATCGCGGTGCTGCTGCGCCGCCGCTTCGAGCGGCGCTGGTGAGCGCGCAAAGGGCAGGAGGCCCGGACATGAACGACATGCGACCCATGGACAATGCCGTGACCGACAAGACCAAGATCACCGCCCGCGACGTGCATGTGCATTACGGCACCACCCACGCGATCAAGGGCGTCGATGTCGATATCGCCGACCGCACCGTCACCGCCTTCATCGGGCCGTCGGGCTGCGGCAAGTCGACCTTTCTGCGCTGCCTCAACCGGATGAACGACACCATCCCCGGCGCGCTGGTCACCGGCGAGATCAGGATCGACGAGGCCGACATCTACGACCCCCGCGTCGATCCGGTGCAGCTGCGCGCCAAGGTCGGCATGGTGTTCCAGAAACCCAACCCTTTCCCGAAGTCGATCTACGACAACGTGGCCTACGGGCCGAAGATTCACGGGCTGGCCCGCAACAAGGCCGAGCTCGACGAGATCGTCGAGAAGGCGCTGCGCCGCGGCGCGATCTGGGACGAGGTCAAGGACCGGCTGCACGCGCCCGGCACCGGGCTTTCGGGCGGTCAGCAGCAGCGGCTCTGCATCGCCCGCGCCGTGGCGACCGAGCCCGAGATCCTGCTGATGGACGAGCCTTGCTCCGCGCTCGACCCGATCGCCACCGCGCAGGTCGAGGAGCTGATCGACGAGCTCAGGCAGAACTTCACGGTGGTGATCGTGACGCACTCGATGCAGCAGGCGGCGAGGGTGAGCCAGCGCACGGCGTTCTTCCATCTGGGCCATCTCGTCGAATACGGCGAAACGGGCAAGATTTTCACCAATCCCGAGGACAGCCGCACCGAGAGCTACATCTCGGGCCGGATCGGGTAAGGGAGCAGGACCATGCAGGACAAGCATCACATCTCCTCGGCCTTCGACCGCGATCTCGAAAACATCCAGGCGCTGATCCTGAAGATGGGCGGTCTGGTGGAGGCCGCGATCATCGACGGCGCGCAGAGCCTCGCCGACCGCGACGTCGAGAACGCCGAAGCCGTGCGCCGCGGCGACAAGGCGATCGACGCGCTCGAAGAACAGATCAACGAGGAGGCCGCGCGCGTCATCGCGATCCGCGCGCCGGTCAGCCGCGACCTGCGGGTAATCCTGTCGGTGCTGCGGCTCGCCGCCAGCCTCGAGCGGATCGGCGACTATGCCAAGAACATGGCCAAGCGCACCTCGATCCTCGCCGAGCTGAGCCCGATCGAAGGCTCTGACGCCGCGCTCAAGCGCATGGCGCGCGAGGTGCGCGACATGCTCAACGACACGCTCGACGCCTTCGTCAACCGCGACGCGGATCTCGCCGCCGAGGTGCTGCAGCGCGATCAGGACGTCGACCAGATGTACAACGCGCTGTTCCGCGAGTTCCTGACCCACATGATGGAGGACCCGCGCGCGATCACCGCCTGCATGCACCTGCATTTCATCGCCAAGAACATCGAGCGCATGGGCGATCTGACCACCAACATGGCCGAGCAGGTGATCTATCTGACCACAGGCCAGATGCCCGACGAAGACCGCCCCAAGGGCGACAACACCTCCTACGTGGCACAGCCGGAGTGAACCGATGCGCCGGGTGAAGCCGCATGTGCTGATCGTCGAGGACGAGCCGTCGCAGCGCGCGGTGCTGGCCTACAACCTCGAATCCGAGGGCTTCCGCGTCTCGGAGGCCGAGGATGGCGACGCGGCGCTGCTCATGGTGGCCGAGGAGATCCCCGATCTGGTCGTGCTCGACTGGATGCTGCCGGGCGTCAGCGGCATCGAGATCTGCCGCCGCATCAAGGCGCGGCCCGAGACGCGCGGCCTGCCGATCATCATGCTTTCGGCCCGCACCGAGGAGGTGGACCGTGTGCGCGGGCTGGAGACGGGGGCCGATGACTACGTCGTCAAACCCTATTCGGTGAGCGAGCTGATGGCGCGGGTGAAGAGCCAGCTGCGCCGCTCGCGCCCGGCGGGCGTGGGCGAGACGCTGAGCTTCGAAGACATCACGCTCGACGCGGAGACGCACCGGGTGCAGCGCGCAGGGCAGCCGGTGAAGCTCGGGCCGACGGAGTTCCGCCTGCTCGCGACCTTCCTCGAGCGGCCCGGCCGGGTCTGGAGCCGAGAGGCGCTGCTCGACCGGGTCTGGGGCCGCGATGTCTATGTCGACACGCGCACCGTCGACGTGCATATCGGACGGCTGCGCAAGGCGCTCTGCGCGCATGGCGGCACCGATCCGCTGCGCACGGTGCGCGGCGCGGGCTACGCGCTGGGGTAGGGGGCGACGACGCCCGGTCCGGCGCGGCGGCGCGGGGCCGCCCGGTCCGGTGGCGGCAACGAGGATCGCGTCCGGGGACATGCTCCGGACGCGATACCCGCGCCACTTCAGCGCTTCTTCATCGCCTCCATCAGGGCGGAGCCGAAGGAGCCGGTCTGGTCGCCGCGCGCGGGCGCGCCGGCCTGCCGAGCCTCCTTGCGCGGCGGCTTGGCGGGCTTTTTCGGCGCGTCGCCCCGCCGGGGGCCGCGCGCGTTGCGGTCCTCCCTGGCCGAGGCGCCGCCATCCTTGCGCATGGTCAGCCCGATGCGCTTGCGCGCCACGTCGACCTCCGTCACCCGCACCTGCACCACGTCGCCCGCCTTCACCACCTCATGCGGGTCCTTGACGAAGCGATCCGCGAGCTGGCTGACATGAACCAGCCCGTCCTGATGCACGCCGATATCCACGAAGGCGCCGAAGGCCGCGACATTGGTCACCGTGCCTTCGAGCTTCATCCCCTCGCGCAGATCGCCGATCTCCTCCACGCCCTCGGCGAAGCTCGCCGTCCTGAAGCTGGGCCGCGGGTCGCGTCCGGGCTTTTCCAGCTCGGCGAGGATGTCGCGCACGGTGGGCAGGCCGAAATGATCGTCGACATAGGCCTCGGCGCGGACCTCCTTCAGCGCCCCGGGATCGGATTGCAGGGCGCGCAGATCGCGGCCGCAATCGGCGACGATCCGGCGCGCCACGCCGTAGGCCTCGGGGTGGACCGCCGAGGCGTCGAGCGGCTCGCGCCCGTCGCGGATGCGCAGGAAACCGGCGCATTGCTCGAAGGCGCGCGGCCCGAGCCGCGCCACCTTCAAGAGATCCTTGCGGCTGGCGAAGGCGCCCGCCTCATCGCGATGCGCGACGATGGCCTCGGCCAGCGCCGGGGTCAGCCCCGAGACATGCGACAAAAGCGGCGCGGAGGCGGTGTTGAGATCGACGCCCACGGCGTTCACCGCATCCTCGACCACCGCTTCGAGCGATTTCGACAGGCGGCGCTGGTCGACATCGTGCTGATACTGGCCGACGCCTATGCTCTTGGGCTCGATCTTCACCAGCTCGGCCAGCGGGTCCTGCAGCCGCCGCGCGATGGAGACCGCCCCGCGCAGCGACACGTCGAGACCGGGAAACTCCTTCGACGCCAGCTCCGAGGCCGAATAGACCGAGGCCCCCGCCTCGCTGACGATGACCTTGGTGGGGGTCTTCGCGCCAGACGGCAGCAGCGCCAGCGTGTCGGCGACGAGCCTTTCGGTCTCGCGCGAGGCGGTGCCGTTGCCGATGGCGATGAGTTCGACCCCATGCGCCTCGATCATCCGCAGGATCGCCGCCTGCGCGCCGCGCACATCCTTTTTCGGCTGGAACGGATAGAGCGTGTCGGTCGCGAGCAGCTTGCCCGTCGCGTCGATCACCGCGGCCTTCACCCCGGTGCGGATGCCCGGATCGAGGCCGAGCGTGGGTTTCGCGCCCGCCGGTGCGGCGAGCAGCAAATCCTTGAGGTTGCGGGCGAAGACGGAGATGGCCTCCTCATGCGCACGGGCGCGCAGCTCGGCCACCAGCTCGGTCATCATCGTGGTCGAAAGCTTCACCTTCCAGGCCCAGCTTGCGACCTCGCGCAGCCAGCGGTCGCCCGGCCCATCGCCCGAAGGGCGCAGCCTAGCCGCGACCATCGCCTCGCAGCGCGGCGCGCCGATCTCCTTGTCGGGGCCGATGTCGAAGCGGATGACGCCTTCCTTCATCGCCCGCAGGATGGCGAGCGCGCGGTGCGAGGGCATCGCCGCCCATGTCTCGGAATGATCGAAATAATCCGAGAACTTGGCCCCGGCCTCTTCCTGCCCCGGAACGACGCTGGCGGTGACGACCGCTTCCTTGCGCAGGAAGCCGCGCAGCTCGCCCAGCAGGTCGGCGGTCTCCGAAAGCTCCTCGGTCAGGATGTCGCGCGCGCCGTTCAGCGCGGCCTTCGTGTCGGGCACCGCATCATTCAGATAGGCTTTCGCCAGCGCCTCCGGGTCGCGGCCGCGATCGGCCATGATCGCATCGCGCAGCGGCCCGAGCCCGTTTTCGCGCGCGATCATCGCCTTGGTGCGGCGCTTGGGCTTGTAGGGCAGGTAGATGTCCTCGAGCCGGGTCTTGGTGTCGGCGGCGTCGATCGCGCGGGCCAGCGCCTCGGTGAGCTTGTCCTGCTCGCGGATCGATTTCAGGATCGCGTCGCGCCGGTCGTCGAGCTCGCGCAGATAGCCCAGCCGTTCGGCCAGAAGCCGCAGCTGCGCGTCGTCGAGCCCGCCGGTGGCCTCCTTGCGGTAGCGCGCGACGAAGGGCACCGTCGCGCCCTCGTCGAGAAGCTTGATCGCGGCGGCGACCTGCGGCGCCTTCGCCCCGATCTCCTGCGCGATGGTCCGGTTGATGCGGCTGGCGCGGTCCATGCTCGTCCTTTCCTCTGCTCGGGTCTCCTCATACGCGGGCGGGCCACGCTGCGAAAGGGCGGGCAGGGGCCTCAGCCGCGCGCGGGGCGAAAGACCAGAAGCCGCATCGCGTTCAGCGTCACGAGCACGGTGGCCCCGGTATCGGCGAGAATGGCGATCCACAGCCCGGTGATGCCGAGAAGGGTGGTCACCAGGAAGACCGCCTTCAGCCCCAGCGCGATGGCGATGTTCTGGCGGATATTGCCCATCGCCGCGCGCGCCAGCCGGATCGCGCCCGGCACGTCGCCCACCCGGTCGCGCAGGATCGCCGCATCGGCCGTCTCCAGCGCCACGTCGGTGCCTGAGCCCATCGCCACGCCCACATGCGCGGCGGCCAGCGCGGGCGCGTCGTTGATGCCGTCGCCGATCATCATCACCCGCGCCTCGGGCGGATGCGCGCGGACGGCCGCGACCTTGTCCTCGGGCATCAGCCCGGCGCGATGCGCGATGCCGAGGCTTTCGCCGATGGCCTGCGCGGTGCGCGGGTTGTCACCGGTCAGCATCAGCGGGGCGATCCCCATGGCGCGCAGCTGCGCCACCGCCTGAGCCGCATCATCGCGCGGCTCGTCGCGCAAGGCAATGAAGCCCTGCGCCGCATCGCCTTTGAGCACGATCACCACCGTCTTGCCCTCGGCCTCCAGGGCCGCCACGCGAGTTTCGAGCGCCTCTGGCAGCGCGCCGCGCTCTCGCGCGAGGCGCGGCGCGCCGACGCTGACCGTCATGCCGCCGATCACCGCCTCCGCCCCCTTGCCGGGCAGGGCGCAGCCATCGCGGACAGGGGCCGGCGCGATGCCCCGGCGCTCGGCCTCGGCGCAGATCGCCCGGCCCAGCGGATGGCTCGCGCCGCTCTCCACCCCGGAGGCCAGCGCCAGCAGGTCGGCCTCGCTGCCCGAAATCGCCTCCAGCTCCGTCACCCGCGGCTTTCCGTGGGTGAGCGTGCCGGTCTTGTCGAAGGCGACATGGGTGGTCCGGGCCGCCGCCTCGATCACCGAGCCGCCCTTCATCAGAAGGCCGTTGCGCGCGCCGGTCGAAAGCGCCGAGGCGATCGAGGCGGGGACCGAGATCACCAGCGCGCAGGGGCAGCCGATCAGCAGCAGCGCCAGCGCGCGGTAGGTCCATTCGCCCCAGGGCTGGCCGAACAGCAGGGGCGGCAGCACCGCCACCAGAAGCGCCGCGCCGACCACGGCGGGCATGTAGACGCGGCTGAACCGGTCGATGAAGCGCTCGGTCGGGGCGCGGGCGCTCTCGGCCTCCTCCACCAGCCGCACGATGCGGGCGATGGTGTTGTCTTGGGCCGCCTTGTCCACCCGCACGCGCAGCAAGGCCTCGGCGTTGATCGTGCCCGCGAAGACATCGGCGCCCGGCGTCTTGAAAACCGGCACGCTCTCGCCCGTCACCGGGCTTTCATCGACGCCGGAGGTGCCGCTCAGCACCGCGCCGTCGCAGGGCACGCGGTCGCCGGGGCGGACCTGCACGACCTGTCCGATGCGAAGCGCCTCGGCGGGCACCTCGCGCGCCCGGCCATCGGTCTCCAGCCGCGCGGTGCGCGGCACGAGCCGGGACAGGGCGCGGATGCCCTCGCGCGCCTTGCCCGCCGAGACGGCTTCGAGCAGCTCGCCCACGGCGAAGAGAAAGACCACCAGCGCGGCCTCCTCGGCCTCGCCGATCACCAGAGCGCCGCCCGCGGCGATGGTCATCAGCATCTCGATGGTAAAGGGCATGCCCGCCCGCAGCATCGCGAAGCCGCGCCGCGCCACGGGCAGGAGCCCGATCAGCGTGGCGAGGATGAAGCCCCAATGCGAGACCCCGGCCGGAAGCGCCAGCCGCGCCGCCCAGGCGGCAGCGAGCAGCGCGCCCGTGCCGATCACCAACCGGCCCTTGGCGGTCTCGTGCCATGCGGGGGGGCGCGCCTCCTCGGGCGGGGCCGCCCCGGCCGGGTCGGCATCCGCCGTCTCTTCGGCCACGGGAAAGGCGCCCTCGGGCAAAACGAAGCCGCCCTTGGGCCGCTCGGGGCGCGCGCCCTTGGGCGCGATGCCGAAGCCGAGCTTGCGCACCGCCTTCTCGACGCTCTCGGGCGAGCTTTGGCCATCATCCAACCGCAGGCGCAGCCGCTCGGCCATGAGCGCCACGTCGACATCCTCGACGCCGGGCAGGCGTTCGACCGCGCCCCGCACCTTGGCCGCGCAGGCGCCGCAATCCATGCCCGTCACGCGCCATTCGCGCCGCCCCGCTTCCTCCGCCGACATGATCTTCTCCGTGGTGATTCCCGATCGGGTTCCTATATGGGACCTACAGCGGGTGTAGCTTCAAGGCTCTTTGCCGCCCTTCGACCGAAGCGCCGGGGCCTTTCGCGCGCCGCACAAAAAGGAGAGCCCCCATGTTGTCCATCGGCGTGCTGGCCAAGCGCACCGGCACCAAGGTGCAGACGGTCCGTTATTACGAGCAGATCGGGCTGATGCCCGAAGCGGAGAGGAGCGCGGGCGGCCAGCGCCGCTACGCCACGGCCCAGCTCGACCGGCTGGCCTTCATCCGCCACGCGCGGCAGCTCGGCTTTTCGCTGGAGGCGATCCGCGAATTGCTCGATCTTTCCGACAGCCCCGAGCGCTCCTGCGCCGAGGTGGACGCGGTCGCGCGCAGGCAGCTGTCGGAGGTCGAGGCGCGCCTTGCCCGGCTCGAGGCGTTGCGGGGCGAGCTGCAACGCATGATCGGCGAATGCCACGCCGACCGGGTGGCCGATTGCCGTATCCTCGAAGTGCTGCGCGATCACGAGGAATGCCTCTCCGATCATGGCGCGCCGCAGCCCTGACGGGGCGGGACGCGATGCCGGGGCAGGGCGGGCCCGTGGACCGGCTCGAATTCGCCCATCGCGCCCAAGGCCCTTGCCGATCGGTCGCGCGCGCTCCTATTAGGCGACATGACTTGGCGCATTCCTCTTTCCTGCCTCGCTTTGTCGGCGGTGCTTTCCGGCGCGGCACAGGCGCATCCGCATGTGTTCATCGATGCCGCCTTCGAGCTGGTCTTCGACGATGCGGGCCGCCTCGCGGCCGTCCGCATCGACTGGGCCTATGACGAGTTCTATTCGCTGATGCTGATCGAGGAGAACGGGCTCGACGCCGATGGCGACGGCACGCCCGAGCAGGCATTGCTCGACGCCTATGCCGGGCATGACGTCGACTGGGCCGCGGGCTTTCCGGGGGATTTCGTCCTTGCGCAGGACGGGGCCGAGGTGGCGCTCGACGGCCCCGTCAGGCATCGCGCCCGGTTCGAGGACGGCCGGGTCGTCACCTCGCATGTCCGTCCGCTCGCCGCGCCGCTCGACGCGACGGAGGGCGTGGTGACCGCGCGGGCCTATGACCCGACATATTTCGTGGCTTACGACGTGCCCGCGGCCCCGGCGATCTCGGGGCGCGAGGATTGCCGCATCCGGCGCGAAGAGGCGGACCGCGCGGCGGCGGAGGCGGAATATGGCGACCAGCTGGCCGCGGTCGACGCCGGCTCCGATCCCTTCGCGGTGGTCGAGCTTCCCGATATCGGCGCGCTGTTCGCCGACCGCTTCGTGCTGTCATGCGCCGCCTCGTCCTGATCCTTCCGGTCCTGCTCGTGGGCGCCGGGATCTGGGCGCTGGCGAGCGGTGCCGACCAGGATCTGGCCCGCTGGGCCGCAGGCTGGCAGCGCGAGTTCCAGAACGCGCTGGCGGGCGGTCTGCGCGCTCTCAGGGCGGGCGAGCCGGGCGCTTTGGCCGCGCTTGCGGGGCTGTGCTTCGCCTATGGCTTCTTTCACGCGCTGGGGCCGGGGCATGGCAAGTTCCTGATCGGCGGCTATGGGGTGAGCCACGAGGTGCCGCTCTTCCGGCTGTCGCTGATCTCGCTGCTGTCGGCGCTGGGGCAGGCGGCGACCGCGATCGTGCTGGTGCTTGCGGGGCTGTTCGTGCTGGGCTGGACCCGCAGCCAGATGACCGGCGCGGCGGAGACGATCATGCTGCCCGTCAGCGCGGCCGCGATCGGGCTGATCGGGCTGTGGCTGGCGATCCGCGGGGCGCGCAGCCTGTGGAGCCTGCGGACCGGCGCCGCGAAGGCGGCGCATGGCCATTCCTGCCATGGCGGCTGCGGCCATCGCCACGGCCCGAGCCCCGACGAGGTTCTGGGCGCGCACGGGCTGCGCGACGCCGCGGTGCTGATCGCGAGCATCGCGATCCGGCCTTGCTCCGGGGCGATCCTGCTTCTCGTGCTGACCTGGCACATGGATATCCTCGGCGCAGGGATCCTGGGCGCGGTGGCGATGTCTTCGGGCACCGCCGCGCTGACCGTGCTCGTGGCGGCGGGCAGCGTCTTCATCCGGCAGAGCACGCTGTTTTCCCTGAGCGGAACGGCAAGGGCGGCTCATGTCCTGCCTTTGATCGAATTGCTCGCCGGGGGAGCGATCCTGCTCGTTTCGTTCGAGATGGCGGGGGTGGCGAGCTAGGCCGGAGAGAGAAACGGGGATAAGGGCCGCGCCATTTGGGGCGAGGATCATCCGTAGCACGACAGGCGCCGCGAGGCAGCCGTTCGGCAGGACCATCGCTTGTCTTTACCGAAAATAAACCCACGGGCGGGGAGTATCGGTCAGCTCATATGCGGCAGGATGGAGCGATTGTCATATGCGATGTCGAAGGATGCCCCGGGTCATAACGATTATCTCATAACGAAGATTATGTAATATATACCGAGAGGGTTGGATATGATCCGCAAGATGATACCGTAAGAAATGCACGTCACGACCACGGCCCCGGTTCGCAATACGGCACTCGCGTTCATATCCGACGCCTGCAAGCTGGCGCAGGACGATGCGCTCTGGTCGCTGTTTTGCGACAGGATGCACAGCTACGGTCTCGATCGCCTGCTCTACGGCTTCACCGCTCTTCCCGAACCGGGCCCGAACGCCCCCTCCAACTGGATCCTGCGCAGCAGCCATGGCGAGACCTATACCCGCCGCTTCGTCGCCGAGGATCTCTATCTCGACACGCGCTATGCCATCTGGGCGCGCGATCACACCGGCACCCTGCTGTGGAGCCGGCATCACATGCTCGCCCCCGGCGATCCGGTCAGCGAGACCCGCCTGCGGGAACTCAACCGCATGCACCAGCTGCGCGCCGGGGCGATGGTGAGCTTTCCGGTCCTGCCGAACCATACCCATGCGACGCTGGTGCTGGCCGCCCGTCCCGATCTGCCGCAAAGCCGGCTCGATCGGCTGTGGCTGCGCCAGCGCGACGAGATCGAGGCGCAGATCCATGTCTTCCACCAGAGATTCCAGCTGATCTACACGGATGGTTTCCGGCTGACCGCGCGCCAGAAGGAAGTCCTGCGGCGCGTGGCCGCCGGGTTCACGGTGCAGCAGATCGCGCAGGAGCTCGATCTGAGCCCGGCGACGATCGACAAGCATCTGCGGCTGGCGCGCGAAGCGCTCGATGCCACGACGACGGCCCAGGCCATCGCCCGCGCGCTGCGATTTTCGCAACTCTATACTTAAGGCAAAACCATGGCGTCACGGGGTCTGGTTTACCTGACTTTCGGAGAATCACATGTCGTGACATGGTTGTGATGTTCACGAGTATCGGTCGTTTCGACCATGGCGCCGCCCCGAGATGATCGAGGAGCCGGGCCTTCTCCGACAGCAGCAGGTCGGAATTCAGCATGAGATCGCCGCGCCCGTCGCCGCCGGGCGCGGCACTTTCATGTGGCGAACTGCCCCACCGAACCGATCCTGCCGCCCTGCCCCGACGCGTTTCACATCCGCGCAATGCAAGACGCCGCCCGCGATGCGGGCGGCGTCTGCGATCTTCGGCTCGAAAGCTTGGGCTCAGCCCTTGGCGACCTTGGCCACCTCGGCGGCGAAGTCTTCCTCGACCTTCTCGATGCCCTCGCCCACGGCGAGACGCACGAAACCGGTGATGGTCGCACCGGCTTCCTTTGCTGCGGCCTCGACGGTCAGGTCGGGGTTCACCACGAAGGCCTGACCGAGCAGGGTCGATTCGGCCATGAACTTCTTCATCCGGCCCTGGATCATCTTCTCGATCACGGCCTCGGGCTTGCCGCTTTCGCGGGCGATGTCCATCTGGACCTGCTTTTCCTTCTCGACGATCGCGGGGTCGAGATCGGCTTCGCCCAGGGCGGCCGGGTTGGCGGCGGCGATGTGCATCGCGACCTGGCGGCCAAAGGCCTCGTCAGCGCCCGAGAAGGCGACCAGAACGCCGATGGTGCCCATGTCGGTCGCGGCGGCGTTGTGGACGTAGGTGACGACCTTCTCGCCCTCGACCATCGCCATGCGGCGCAGCGTCAGGTTCTCGCCGATCTTGGCGATCGCGTCGGTGACCTGGGTCTCGACCGGCTTGCCGTCGAGATCGGTGGCCTTCAGCTCTTCGAGGCTGTTGGCCTTGACGCCGGCCTTGGCGATCTTCGACACCAGCGCCTGGAAATCGGCGTTCTTGGCGACGAAGTCGGTTTCCGAGTTCAGCTCGATCGCGACGCCGCGGCCACCCTCGACCGCGACGGCCACGAGGCCCTCGGCGGCGGTGCGGCCGGATTTCTTGGCGGCCTTCGCCAGGCCCTTGGTGCGCAGCCAGTCGGTCGCGGCTTCCATGTCGCCATCGGTTTCGGTCAGCGCCTTCTTGGCGTCCATCATGCCTGCGCCGGTGCTCTCGCGCAGTTCCTTGACCATGCTCGCGGTGATCGCCATCGCATCTCTCCTAGAATTTGAATGGAGTCCGGGCGCGGTGATCCGCGCCCGGCAATCGTCTGGGAAGGCCAGCGGCCTTGCCGGGCGGGCCCGCTTACTGGGCGGCGGCCTCGGCTTCGGCGTCTGCGCCGGCGGCGAGCTGCTCTTCGGTGAACTGCTCCATCGCACCCATGTCGACGCCGGCGGCGCCGAGCTGCGCGCTCATGCCGTCGAGCGCCGCGCGGGCGGCAAGGTCGCAGTAGAGCGCGATCGCGCGGGCGGCGTCGTCATTGCCCGGGATCACGTAGTCCACACCCTCGGGCGAGCAGTTGGTGTCGACGACGGCGACGACCGGGATGCCGAGCTTCTTGGCTTCGGAGATCGCCAGGTCTTCCTTGTTGACGTCGATCACGAAGAGCAGGTCCGGCACGCCGCCCATCTCGCGGATGCCGCCGAGCGAGGCCTGAAGCTTGATCTGCTCGCGCTCCATGCCGAGACGCTCTTTCTTGGTCAGGCCGGCAAAGCCCTGCTCGGCCGCCTCGTCGATGGCGCGCAGGCGGTTGATCGACTGCGACACGGTCTGCCAGTTGGTCAGCGTGCCACCGAGCCAGCGGTGGTTCATGTAGAACTGGGCCGACTTCTCGGCGGCGTCGGCGATCGGCTGGGCAGCCTGGCGCTTGGTGCCGACGAAGAGAACGCGGCCGCCCTTAGCGACGGTGTCGCGCACGACCTGCAGCGCCTTGTCCAGCATCGGGACGGTCTGGGTCAGGTCCATGATGTGGATGCCGTTGCGGGCGCCGTAGATGTACTCGGACATCCGCGGGTTCCAGCGGGCGGTCTGGTGGCCGAAGTGAACGCCGGCCTCGAGCAGCTGGCGCATGGAGAACTCGGGAAGAGCCATGTCTCTATACCTTTCCGGTTTAGCCTCGGCGGAGGATCAGGGCGTCTGCCCCAACCGGTGGACCGCGGGGGATGTCTCCCGCCCGTGGCCCGCCTCCGCCTGCGGGATTGATCGTGCGCCGCCCATAGCGCCACCCGCCCGCAAAGGCAACCCCGCTCAGGGCCGCCTGAGCCGCCTGATCAGCGACGAGGTGTCCCAGCGCCCGCCGCCCATCTGCTGCACCTCCTTGTAGAACTGGTCGACCAGCGCCGTCACCGGCAGGCTGACCGACAGTTCGTCGGCCGCATCGAGGCAGATCCCGAGATCCTTGCGCATCCAGTCCACCGCGAAGCCGTGCTCGAACTCATCGTCGAGCATGGTGCCGTGGCGGTTGACCATCTGCCAGCTTCCCGCCGCGCCCTGCGAGATCACCTCCACGAGCGCCCGCCCGTCGAGCCCGGCCTTGTCGGCGAAGGCCAGCGATTCCGACAGGCCCTGCACCAGCCCGGCGATGGCGATCTGGTTGGCCATCTTCGCCAGCTGCCCCGCGCCGCTTTCGCCCAAGCGGCGGCAGATCTTGGCATAGGCGTCGATCACCGGCTCGGCCCGGTCGAAATGGTCCTGCGCGCCGCCGCACATCACCGAAAGCTGGCCGTTCTCGGCCCCCGCCTGACCGCCCGAAACCGGCGCATCGACGAAGCCGAGGCCCATCTCGTCGGCCTGCCCGGCAAGCTCGCGCGTCACCGCCGCGCTGACGGTGGTGTGGTCGACGAAAAGCGCGCCCGCCTCCATGCCCGAAAAGGCGCCGTCATCGCCCAGGCAGACGCTGCGCAGGTCGTCGTCATTGCCGACGCAGGCAAGGACGATCCCGGCGCCGCGCGCCGCCTCGCGCGGGGTCGCGGCGTGGTGGCCGCCATGTTCCTTGGCCCAATTCTCCGCCTTGGCCGTGGTCCGGTTGTAGACCGTCACCTCGTGGCCCGCGCGGGCCAGATGCCCCGCCATGGGGTATCCCATCACGCCAAGTCCCAGAAATGTCAGCTTCGCCATTGCGCTCTCCCTGCCTCCCGGGGCTTTCGCTCGCCCCCGAGGCGCGATACTCACCATGCCCAACCGGCCCGTCAAGCGCGGGCGCCGAACACCCCCGGAGGATCGATGGCCACCCTGTTCCGCTGGCTCCTGCGCCTGACCGTCGGCGCGATCCTCTTGGGCCTCGTGGCCTTCGCGCTGACATGGTGGTTCTTCGCCCGCTCCCTGCCCGATTACGACGCGCGCACCCGCGTCGCCGGGATCACCGCGCCGGTCGAGATCGTGCGCGATCATGCCAATGTGCCGCACATCTTCGGCTCGACCGACCGCGACGTGTTCTTCGCGCTCGGCTACGCCCATGCGCAGGACCGGCTGTGGCAGATGACGATGCTGCGCCGCACGGTGCAGGGCCGCCTGTCAGAGCTGTTCGGCCAGCGCACCGTCGAAAGCGACGTGCTGATGCGCAGGCTCGATCTCTACCGTGCCGCCACCGCCTCGCTCGAGGATCAGGACGGCCAGACCCGCGCCGCGCTCGACGCCTATGCTTCGGGCGTCAACGCCTGGCTGGGCGAGGTCAACACCGGGGCGCTGGGACGCGGCGCGCCCGAGATGTGGCTCTTCAACCAGCCGATCGCGCCATGGCAGCCCGCCGACAGCATCGCGATCCTCAAGCTCATGGGCTGGCAGCAGAGTGACCACCTGCAGGCCGAGGTGCTACGCGCGCGGACCTCGCTCGTGCTCGAAGAGGAGCGGCTGCGCGACATCCTGCCCGACGTGCCGGGCCCGGGCCTCACCGCCCTGCCCCGCTACGCCGATCTGATGCCCGAGATCCCTGTCCGCGTCGCCGCCGCCGAGGCGCCGTTCGACCCGCTCTCGGCCAGCCTGCCCGCGCCGCTTTCGGGCGCGTCGAACGCCTGGGCCGCCGGGCCCTCGCGCTCGGCCACCGGGGCGACGCTTCTGGCCAATGATCCGCACCGCCTGCTCACCGCGCCCTCGATCTGGTATCTCGCGCGGCTGGAGCTGCGCTCGGGCGGGGTGATCGGCGCGACCGTGCCGGGCATCCCGCTGGTCCTGGCGGGCCGCAGCGCCGATCTGGGCTGGGGCATCACCGCCTCCTTCGCCGATGATCTCGACCTCTACGCTGAGGAGGTGAACCCCAAGAACGCCGCCGAATACCGCACGCCCGAGGGCTGGGAACGGTTCGAGGCGCGCGACAGCATCGTCGAGATCAAGGACGCCGCCGCCGTCACGCTGCGGCTCAAGCGCACCGCCAACGGCCCGGTGCTGCCGCCCGAGCAGTTCGCGCTCGACACGATCCGCCCGCGCGGCCATGTCATGTCGCTGGCCTGGTCGGGCCTGTCGGATGACGACACCTCGATGACCGCGGGGCTGCGGCTGATGCAGGCCCGCTCGATCGAGGAAGGCATCCGCGCCGGCCGCCTGCAGGTCGCGCCGAACCAGAACCTGATCCTCGCCGATCGCAACCGCGTCGCGCTCAAGACCGTGGGCGCGGTGCCGCTGCGCGACCCCGACCACCAGAGCAAGGGCCGCCTGCCGACGCTGGGCTACATCGCCGAGAACCGCTGGCAGGGCCGGCTGTCCTATTCCGACCTGCCCGAAAGCACCGAGCCGGTGGGCGGGCTCGTCGGCAACACCAACAACAAGACCGTCGATCGCCCCTTTCCCGAGCATGTCTCCTATCACTGGGGCGACACGCAGCGCATCGCGCGCTGGCGCGGGTTGATGCAATCGCGCGAGGTGCATACCCGCGACAGCTTCATCGAGGCGCAGCTCGACACGGTGAGCCCGACCGCGCGCGCCCTGCTGCCGATCGTCGGCGCGGATCTGTGGTTCACCGGAGAGCCCGCCGAGGAAGGCACGCCCGAGCGCCGCCGCCAGCGCGCGCTGGAGCTCTTGGGCGAATGGAACGGCGAGATGAACGAGCACCTGCCCGAGCCGCTGATCTACGCCGCCTGGATGCGGGCGCTTCAGGACCGGCTGATCCGCGACGATCTCGGCCCGCTGGCGGCGCAATACGCCCATCTGCGGCCGCTCTTCATCGACCGGGTGTTCCGCGACGAAGGCGGCGCCGCGGCCTGGTGCGACATCCGCCAGTCGGCGGCCGAGGAAAGCTGCGCCGACATCGCGCGGATGGCGCTCGACGACGCGCTGATCTGGATCGCGGAGAAATATGGCGGCGATCTCGACGCGCTGCGCTGGGGCGACGCGCATGAGGCGCGGCAGGATCACCCGGTGCTGGGCCGCGCGCCGTTTCTCAACTGGTTCGTCAACCTGCGCCAGAGCACCTCGGGCGGCGACAACACGCTGCGCCGCGGGCTGACCGACGGGCGCGCACCCGACCCGTTCCACAACGTCCACGCGGCGGGCTATCGCGGCGTCTACGACTTCGCCGACCCCGACAGCTCGGTCTTCATCGTCTCGACCGGCCAGTCGGGCCACCCGCTGTCGCGCCATTACGACGATCTGGGCGAGCTGTGGCGGCGCGGCGAATACATCCCCATGTCGCTCGACCCCTCCCTCGCCCGCGGCGCCGCCGTCGGCATCACCCAGCTGATCCCCGCCCCGACCTGAGGCGGAACCGCCGCGCCGCGCGCCGGTTGCCCCTGCACGCAGGCATGGGAGGACGGCATGAGCGGCAAGTCGCATGACGAGATCTGGGAGGAATGGGGCGATCTGGTGAACATGGCCCCGAAGGAGGTCGAGGAGTTTCTCGACACCGAGGAAAGCCGCAAGGTCGGCGATACCGGCGGCGAGGGCGAAAGCACCGGCCACAAATCGGGCAAGCGCATCGTCGAGATCAAGCGCACCAACAAGGCCGATCTTTCCGACGACCAGTGGGACCACATGGCCAAGGTCGTGGGCTACATCAAGCGCCACAAGGCGCAAGGCGGCCCCGACGAGGACGTCGAGCATTCCAAGTGGCGCTACAGCCTGATGAACTGGGGCCACGACCCGCTGAAATGAGGGTTCAGACCGTCTCGCAGATCTCGATGCGGTTGCCGAAGGGGTCGTCGACATAAAGCCGCCTGAGATCGGGCAGGTCGATGTCGGGGCGCGCCTCGATGCCCCTTGCGGCAAGGCGCAGGCGCATCGCGTCGAGATCGGCGACCCGGAACGCCGGATGCGCCTTGCGCGCCGGGGCGAATGGCTCCTCCACGCCGAGATGCAGCCTGATCGCCCGCGTCTCGAACCAGACCCCGCCGCGCCCGGCCAGCGCCGCGGGCTTGGCGGTCTCCGACAGCCCCAGCACGCCGCCGTAAAAGCCGCGCGCCAGCGCCTCGCCGCCCTTCGGCATGGCGAGCTGGAGGTGATGCAGGTCGAGGATCATCGCGTGTCTTTCCACAAGGCGCACCGCCTGCGCCGCGCCCCTCAAAGCCGTTCGAACCGCGCCTTCTGCGCCGCCGACCAGCGGACCAGCATCCTGTGGCCCTCCTCGGTCTGCGTGTCCTCCTCGACGAGACCCTGCTCGAACAGCCAGGCCCGCTTGCGCCCCTCGGCGAAGGCCACGGTCAGCTCCTCGGCATGCTTGGCCCCGCCGAGCGCCTCCGAGATGAGGTCGAGCAGAGGCTCCATCCCCTCGCCGGTGATGGCCGAGACGGCGCAGACATTCTCGGTGCGCCCGGCCCGTTCCAGCGCGGCCTCGCGGGTGTCGGGCTCCAGCGCGTCGATCTTGTTCCAGACCTCGATCTGGGGCGTGTCCTCGGGCAGGCCGAGGCCCGACAGGATGGTCTCGACCTCGCGCGCCTGCTCGGCGGTCTGCGCATGGCCGATGTCGCGCACATGCAGCACCAGATCGGCGTCGAGCACCTCTTCGAGCGTGGCGCGGAAGGCCGCGACCAGCTCGGTCGGAAGGTCCGAGATGAAGCCCACCGTGTCCGACAGGATCACCTCGTCGCCGGTGGGCAGCACCACGCGCCGCATGGTCGGGTCGAGCGTGGCGAAGAGCATGTCCTTGGCCATCACCTCGGCCCCGGTGAGCCGGTTGAACAGCGTCGACTTGCCGGCGTTGGTATAGCCCACCAGCGCCACGATCGGAAACGGCACCTTGGCGCGGGAGGCGCGGTGCAGCGTCCGGGTCTTGACGACCTTGTCGAGCTGCCGGCGCAGCCGGACGAGCTGCTCGTCGATGGCGCGGCGGTCCGCCTCGATCTGGGTTTCGCCGGGGCCGCCGACGAAGCCAAGCCCGCCGCGCTGGCGCTCAAGGTGCGTCCAGGCGCGCACGAGCCGCGTGCGCTGGTAGCTCAGCGCCGCCATCTCGACCTGCAGCACGCCCTCGCGGGTGGCGGCGCGGTCGCCGAAGATCTCGAGAATGAGGCCGGTCCGATCGAGGATCTTGACCTTCCATTCCTTTTCGAGATTGCGCTGCTGCACCGGGCCGACATGGCCGTCGATCAGCACCAGCTCGATCTCGTTCTGCTTGAGCCGCTGCTTCAGCTCCTCGATCTTGCCGGTGCCGAACAGCATGCCCGGGTGGCGCTTGGGCAGGCGCACGATCTCGGAGCCGGTGATGTCGAGCCCGGGCAGCGCCTCGGCCAGCGCCACGGCCTCGGCCAGCGCGGCCTCGGGCTCACGCCGGTCGGGGTCGTTCTTGATCTCGGGGTGGATCACCCATGTGCGGGTGTCCGGGGCCTCGGGGATGTAATAATCGGTCAATCTTCACCGTCATAGAGGTTCACGGGCTGCGACGGCATGATGGTCGAGATCGCGCTCTTGTAGACGAGCTGGCTCTGGCCATCGCGGCGCAGCAGCACGCAGAAATTGTCGAACCAGGTGATCACGCCCTGCAGCTTCACGCCGTTGATCAGGAAGATCGTCACCGGCACCTTGATCTTGCGCACGTGGTTCAGGAAGGCGTCCTGAAGGTTCTGCTTGTCTCCGGCCATCACCGTCCCTTTGTTCTTGCGGCCGCGGACCGGCCTTTTCGCATGTTCGGGCAAGTATGTCTTGGCGCGGGTGGAGTTTCCAGCCCGGAAATCCATGCGCTGGCGCACCGGCCCTCCCGCGTGTCCTAACTGCGCCAGCTCGACGGGTTCAAGAGCGCGATGATCGCCAATGTCTCCAGCCGGCCCAGCACCATCGCGGCGGCGAGGATCATCTTGGCCATGGCCGGGATGCCGGCATAGGAAATCGGGTATTGCGCGCCCATCTCGGCAAGCGGCCCGGTGGTCGACAGCGCCGCCACCGTCAGCGTCATCGCCACCTCGAACTGCACCCCCGTCAGCGACAGCGCCAGCATGACGGCGGTGACCGAGAGGGCGAAGAGCATGAAGAAGATCCACGAGATGAAGGCGCCCTCGCGCCGGATGCGCCGCGCCTCGACCCCGTCGCCGCCGATCGAATGCGGGTGCACCAGCCGCTCCAGCTCGCGCTTGCCATGCATCCACAGCGCATAGACCCGCATCAGCTTGACCCCGCCCGCCGTCGTCGCCACGCCACCGCCGATCAAAGCCAGCCCGACCAGCACCAGCCCCGGCGTCTCCAGCCCCGACCAGTCGGCCGCGCCGAGCCAGTAGCGGCTTTCGAAGCCGGTGGTGGTCAGGAAGGACGACACGGTGAACAGCGCGCCCCACAGGGCGGCAGCGGCCTGCGGCAGGTCCGCCTCCACCCGGTCCTCGACCGCGCCGAAGAAATGCCGCATGAACAACAGCCCCGGCACGATCAGCACCAGCGCAAGACCCATGCGCAGCTCTGGGTCGCGCATCAGCCGGCCGCCATGATCGCCGAACATGTTGCGCGCGAAGGTAAGCCGCGACAGCGCGAAGACGCCGAAGATCATGATCAGCAGCTCGCCCAGGAAGCCCGAAGTGTCGTAGCGCAGCCCGCCGATCGGGCTGATGCCGCTGGTGGCCAACGTCGACATCGCGTGGTTGAAGGCGACGAAGGGCCGGTCGCCCGCCGCCACGAGGCCGAGCCACAAGAGCGCGGTCAGCGCGGTATAGATCGGCAGCAGCCGCGCGGCATAGCGCACCAGGCGCTCGGAGGAATCGGCAACGCGGGTGATCTGGCTCAGCCGGCTGCCGCCCTCGCCGACCATGGCCGGGTTGCGCACCTCGAAACCGCCGAGATTCATCGGCGCGAGGATCGACACCGCCGTGACCCAGATCAGCAGCCCGCCGAGCCAGCCCACCGTCGCGCGCCACAGATGCAGGCTGTCGTTGAGCCGGGCGACATTGTCGTAGACCGTCGCACCGGTGGTGGTGAAGCTCGACACCATCTCGAACCAGGCGTTGAGGAAGGAGGTCGTCCCCAGCGCCTCGTGGAACGGGATGGCGAACATCACCGGCAGCAGCGTGAAGGCCGCGAGCAGCGCCGAGAGCTGGCTGCGCGGCACGCTGGTCGGGCGGTAATTGGCGGTGGCGAGGCCGATCAGCAGCGACAGCATCAGGCCGAGGATCGCGCCGTAGAGAAAGGTCCGCGAGGTGAGCCAGTCCTCGCGCACCAGCGCGTGGACCGCCGGCAGCAGCATCGCCACCGAGCCGATCGCCATCAGCAGCACGAAGAACGGGATGCGGGTGAGACGGTGCTCCATCGCGTCAGAAGAAGTCGATCGAGACCTGCAGCAGGCGCTCGACCTCCGACACGTCCGAGGCCATGGCGAAGAGCGCCACGATATCGCCCTCCTCGATCCTCAGCGCGCCGTGGATCTTGGTCATCCGCCCGTCCTTCAGCACGCCGCCGACCAGCACGCCCTCGGGAAAGGCGATGTCGCGGATGCGCTGCCCGGCGATCGGCGAGGTGCCCAGCACCTGCGCCTCGATCAGCTCGGCCTCGGCGTCGCCGATCGAATAGACCCCGCGCACCCGGCCATGGCGGATATGGCGCAGGATCGAGCTGACGGTGGTCGAGCGCGGGTTGATATAGGCGTCGATGTCCATCGCCTGCATGAGCGGCACCAGCGTCGGGTCGTTGACGAGGCAGATCGCCAGCGGGCAGCCGAGCGCCTTGGCGCGCACCGAGGCCAGAAGGTTGGTCTTGTCGTCATCGGTGACCACGAGCACCGCGTCGGCGGTGCCGATCTGCGCCTCCTCCAGAAGCGCCGCGTCGAGCCCGTCGCCATTGAGCACGATGGTCCGGTCGAGCTGATCGGCGGCGCGCTCGGCGGCCATGCGGTCGCGCTCGATCATCTTGACGCGCAGCCGGTCGGGCCGGTTTTCGAGCGCGCGGGCGACGCCGAGGCCGACATTGCCGCCGCCGATCACCACGATCCGCTCCTGCTTGGCGTGGCGCTTGCCGAAGATCTCCAGCGTGCGGACCATGTCGTCGGTGTCGGTGAAGACATAGATCGCGTCGCCGGGAAAGATCTGGTCCTCGGGCGAGGGCGCGAACAGGCGGCCGCGCCGCCTGATCCCGACCACGATGGCGCGCAGCGTCGAGAAAAGATCGGTGAGCTGGCGCAGCGGCGTGTTGATGACCGGGCAGTCCTCGTCGATCGCGATGCCCAAAAGATGCGCGCGCCCTTCGAGGAAGCTCTCGGCATCGAAGGCCGAAGGGGCCGCAAGCCGCTGCAACGCCGCTTCGGCGACCGCCTTTTCGGGGCTGATCACCACGTCGATCGGCATGTGATCGCGGCGGTAGAGGTCCGAATAGATCGCGTCGAGATAGGACTGCGCCCTGAGCCGGGCGATCTTGCGCTGGATCGAGAACACCGAATGGGCCACCTGGCAGGTGACCATGTTGACCTCGTCGCTATGGGTGGCGGCGATGATCATGTCGGCATCGCGCGCGCCTGCGCGGTCGAGCACGTCGGGATAGCTCGCAAAGCCGGTGATGCCCTGGACGTCGAGCGTATCGGTGGCGCGGCGCACGAGATCGGGGTTGCTGTCGACGACGGTGACGTCGTTGCGCTCGCCCGACAGGTGCCGGGCGATCTGCCAGCCGACCTGCCCGGCGCCGCAGATGATGACCTTCATCTTGGTTCCCGACCCGTTGGAACGCGCCCGCGGGGGCGCTCATGCCCCCACGGAGTGCCAGAGCCGGCGCGGGCGGTCAATCGGCCGCCCGTCGCCCCGCCCGATCAGTTCCCGACATGCGCCACCCGCGCGCCCGCCTTGGAGGAGGTGACGACGCCGAGGCTCTTGAGCTTGCGGTGCAGCGCCGAGCGCTCCATCCCGACAAAGGCCGCGGTGCGCGAAATGTTTCCGCCGAAGCGGTTGATCTGGGTGAGCAGGTATTCGCGCTCGAACAATTCGCGCGCCTCGCGCAAGGGCAGCGTGGCCAGCCCGCCAGACAGCACGACGCGGCCCTCCTCGCCATTCGGATCATCGACCCCGGGCAGCTCCTTGGCGCTGATCTCGCCCGAGGAATCTCCAAGGATCAGAACGCGTTCGACGACGTTCTTCAACTGGCGGATATTGCCGGGCCAGAGCATGGTCTGCAACAGCGCGCGCGCATCCTCGCCCAAGGGGCGCAGCGGCAGGCCCTGGCTCTTGTTGAGCTCGGCGATGAAATGCTCGGCCAGCAGCGGGATGTCCTCGCGCCGCTCCTCGAGGCCGGGCACGTGGATCGGCACGACGTTGAGCCGGTGATAGAGCTCCTGGCGGAAGGAGCCGCCGCGGATCGCGGCCTGCAGGTCGCGGTTGGTCGAAGAGATCACTCGCAGGTCGACCTGCACCTTCTCGCTGCCGCCGACGCGCTGGAACGACTGGTCGACCAGCACGCGCAGGATCTTCGATTGTGTGCCGAGCGGCATGTCGGCGACCTCGTCGAAATAGATCACCCCGCCATTGGCCTGCTCCAAGAGGCCCTTCTCGATGCCCTTCTCGGCGCTTTCCTTGCCGAACAGCACCTCTTCCATGCGCTCGGGCTCGATCGTCACCGAATTGACGGTGACGAAGGGGGCCGCGGCGCGGTTGGAATTGGCGTGGATGTAGCGCGCGGCGATCTCCTTGCCCGAACCGGGATGGCCGGTGAGCATCACCCGGCCATTGGAGCGGGTCACCTTGTCGAGCTGGCTGCGCAGCGAGCGGAAGGAGGCGCTTTCGCCGAGCATCTCGGAGGGCGGCGCATCGCCGCGGCGCAGCTCGACATTCTCGCGCCGCAGCCGCGAGGTTTCCATCGCGCGCTTGATGACCACCAGAAGCTGGTCGATGTTGAAGGGCTTCTCGATGAAGTCATAGGCGCCCTGCTTGATCGCGGCGACCGCGATCTCGATGTTGCCATGCCCCGAGATGATGACGATCGGCACGCCGGGATGCTCGCGCTTGACGGTTTTCAGGATGTCGATCCCGTCCATCCGGCTGTCCTTCAGCCAGATGTCGAGGATCATCAGCGCGGGCACCTCCTCCTCGATCGCGGTCATGCATTCGTCGGAGCTGCTGGCGAGCCGGGTCGAATAGCCCTCGTCGCGCAGGATGTCGGAGATCAGTTCGCGGATGTCGCGCTCGTCGTCGGTGATCAGGATGTCGCCCATCTCATGCCTCATGCTGTTGCCTGCAATGCCGGTTGCCCGGTCTTCTCGATGTCCCCCGATTCGTCATGACCCTCGCGCAGAACCGGAAGGGTGATGACCGCCATGGCGCCCCTGCGGGCGCCCTCCTCGAAGGGTGGCGCGTCGACGAGGGACAGGCTGCCGCCATGTTCCTCGATGATCTTCTTGACGATGGGCAGGCCGAGGCCGGTGCCCTTGTCGCGCGTCGTGACATATGGCTCGAACAGCCGCGCCCGATCCTCGGGCAGGCCGATGCCATTGTCGGCAATGATGATCCGCGCCTCCGTGGCCCCGGCGCTCATCTCGATGCGGATCACCGGCTCATAGCCCTCATCGCCATGTTTTTCCCGAACGCTCTCAATGGCTTCGCCTGCGTTCTTGATAAGGTTGGTGAGCGCTTGGGTGATCATGGTCGCATCGAGCGCGGCTGGAACGCCCTGCGCCGGCAGATCCACCTCGAAGCGCACATCGGGCTGGCCGGCCTCCTGCAGCGTCACCGCGTCGCGCAGGATCGCCACGAGATCGTTGCGGATGCGGTCGGGCTCGGGCATCCGCGCGAATTTCGAGAACTCGTCGACGATGCGGCGCAGATCGCCGGTCTGGCGCACGATCACCTCGGTCATGCGTTCGAGCGCCTCGGCATCCTCGGCGTCGAGCCTGCGGGAGAACTTGCGCTGGATCCGCTCGGCCGAAAGCCGGATCGGGGTCAGCGGGTTCTTGATCTCATGCGCGATGCGGCGCGCCACGTCGCCCCAGGCGGCCATGCGCTGCGCCGAGACGAGGTCGCTCACATCGTCGAAGGCGACCACGTAGCCTTCGAGCGCGCCGTCATCGGCGCGCCTCGGGGCCATGCGCACCAGAAGCGTCTCGTGCCGCCCGTCGCGGATCAGCTGGACCTGTTCCTGCACCGCCTCGCGCTCGCCATCGCGCAGCGCGTCGAAGAGCGGCGCGAATTCGGGCACCACCACCGCCAGCGCCGTCGCCTCCAGCTCGCCCTCGATCCCCAGCAGCCGCAGAGCCGAGCGGTTGACGAAGGCGACATGGCCGTCGGCCTCGAGCCCGATCACGCCCGAGGTGACCGAGCCCAGCACGCTGTCGAACAGCCGGCGCCGCGCCTCGATCTGGCGGGTATTGTCCAAAAGCCGGTCGCGCTGCGCCTTCAGCTCCAGCGTCATCTGGTTGAAATAGGTGCCGAGCTGCGCGATCTCGTCATCGCCCTCCTCCTCGACCACCCGCACGTCGAGATCGCCCGCGCCGACGCGCTGCGAGGCCGAGACGAGGCGGCCCACCGGCTTCGACAGCCGCTCGGCGAACCACAGCCCGAGCCAGATCGCCGCGAGGATGAGGATCACCGCGAAGCCGAGATAAAGCAGGCCGAACTCGAACAGGAGCCGCCCGCGCTCGGCTTCGAGCTGCTGGTAGAGCTCGACCGTCTGCTGCGTGTCGTCGAGCAGCGCGAGAATGCCGCCATCGACCTCGCGGGTGACATAGAGATAGCGGTCGAGAAAGGCGTCGAGCGGGATCAGCGCGCGGAACTCGTTGTTGACCCAGTCCTCGACGATGGCGATGCCGCGCGCATCGGCCTGCGCGAAGCGTTCGGGCTCGGGGCGCTCATAGCCGAACTCGTAGCTGCGCGCGCCGCGGGCGCGGATCTCGCCCGCGCTGTCGATCACGAAGGCCTCGGTCAGCCCGCGCTCGATCTGCCCCTCCACCCGGCCCAGGGCCTGGCGCACCTCGCCATCCGAGAGAAAGGGCTGCGCCCTGCGTTCGGCATTGAGGAAATTGGCAAGCCCCAGCCCGTCGCGCGACAGGTCCTGCCGGTGCTCCTCCTCGTAGGCCTGCGCCGCGGTGAGCGAAGCGCCCAGCACGGTGCGCACCCGCTCGGAGAACCAGCCTTCGAGGCCGACATTGATGGTGAGGACCGAAAACACGGCCACGAGGACGGTGGGGATCAGCGCCAGCAGCGCGAAGACGCCCGTGAGCCGCAGGTGCAGCCGCGAGCCGGCCGAGCGCGCGCGCCGGGCCGAGATCATCCGCGCCACCCGGAACGAGACCAGCGCCGCGACCACGAGCGCGTAGACCAGATCCGCCAGCAGCACGAGGCGCAGCGAAAACGAGGAGGCGCCCTGATCGAGCGGACCCATCACCCAATAGGTGGCAAAGGCCAGCACCGGGCCGAGCAGAACGAGCGACAGCGTCGCGACATTCTGCACGCGCCGCTGGCGACGCCAGCGCGTGACACGCGCGAATCGGGAGGTCGATAGCCGCCTCAAACACCCTGCCCCGTCTGATGGGAACGCAAGTTCCCCGCCTCGTCGCCGCGATTCCGCCCCGGCCTTGGGTCCGGGGGGTCACGGTTCTGTTGCGGTTTTACATCAATTTGCGGCGTCGTGTCACGCGTATATCGAGATCGGTGATCTTCTTGCGCAGCGTATTCCTGTTGATGCCCAGAAGATCGGCGCATTTCGCCTGGTTTCCACCTGTCGCATCGAGTGAGATTTCGATCAGAGGTGTTTCAATTTCCTTGAGAATCCTCTGGTAGAGGCCGATGGGTGGCAATTGGCCGCCATGCAGGTCGAAATAGCGCTTGAGATGCCGCTCGACGCTGGCCGAGAGCTTTTCGCCCTCATGGCCACCGCGCAAGGGCTCGGCCATGGGCTGCCCGCCGAGCACCAGCTCGACATCCCCGCGCCCGATCTCCTCGCCATTCGAGGTCACGACGAGTCGCTGCATCGCGTTTTCGAGCTGGCGCACATTGCCGGGCCAGGAATAGGCGCGGATCGCCTCGAGCGCCTGCGGCGCGAGCCGGCGCGGCCCGAGCCCGTCGCGCTCCGCCCTGAGCAGGAAATGCTCGGCCAGAAGCGGGATGTCCTCGACCCGCTCGCGCAAGGAAGGCACGGCGATGGTGACGCCGGCGAGGCGGTAGTAGAGATCCTCGCGGAAGCTGTGCTCTTCGAGCCTCTGCGCCAGGTCGCCTTGCGAGGTCGCCATGATGCGCGGCGCGTGATCGCCCATCGCGTCGAGCATCCGCACGATCCGGAGCTGCGCCTCGGCATCGAGATCGCCGACCTCGTCGAACAGGATCGCGCCGCCGCGCGCCCGGCTCAGAACCGCATCCGGCCCGTCCATGCCGGCGAGGTCCGAGGGCGTGACGGTGACGAAGGGCCGCGCGCGGCGGTCGGAGAAATCATGGATGGCGCGCGCGATGAGCGATTTGCCGGTGCCGCTTTCGCCGGTGATCAGCACCGGCAGCGCGGTGTTCATCACCCGCGCCACCAGCCGGTAGAGCGCCTGCATCGCCTGCGTGCGGCCCACCAGCGGCAGGTCACCGCCCGCGGCGGCGTCGGACATCTCGGGGCCGCGGGGCGCGGGCGCGCGGCGCTTGGCCTCGAGCGCGCGGCTGGCGCGCTTCATCAGGTCGGGCAGGTCGAAGGGCTTGGGCAGGTAGTCATAGGCCTCGGCCTCGGTCGCCTGGATCGCGGTCATGATGGTGTTCTGCGCCGAGATCACGATCACCGGCAGGCCGGGCCGGGCCTGCGCGATCTTCGGCAGCTGCTCGATGCCGTTGCCGTCGGGCATGACCACGTCCGAGATCACCAGATCGCCCTTGCCCTCCTCGACCCAGCGCATCAGCGTCACCAGCGAGGATGTGGCATGCACCTTGCAGCCCGCGCGCGTCAGCGCCTGGGTCAGCACGGTGCGGATGGTGCGGTCGTCATCGGCGACCAGGATCGTTCCGTCCATCAGTGTTCTCCGCTGGGATGATCTTCGGGGGCGCGCGGCAGCGAGATCCGGAACACGGAGCGGCCGGGGGCGCTTTCGACGGAAATCCAGCCGCCATTCTCGGTGACGAGCTTGGAGACGAGCGCGAGGCCCAGCCCGGTGCCGTTCTCGCGGCCCGAGACGAAGGGCTCGAAGGCCTCCTCGGCGATCTCGGGCGGCAGGCCCGGCCCGTCATCCTGCACCTCGATCTGCAAGGGCAGCCGGGCCTGGCCGCCATCGGGCTGGCGCACGCGCAAGGCGGGGTCGTAATAGCTGCGCAGGCGGATCGTGCCGCCGGGGCCGCCGGCCTCGCAGGCGTTCTTCACGAGGTTGAGCACCACCTGCAGGAGCTGGTCGGGATCGACAAGCGCGCGCGGCAGCGAGGGGTCGTAATCCTCGACGAAGCTCATATGCGCGCCAAAGCCCACCATCGCCGATTGCCGCGCCCGGTCGAGCGTGTCGTGCACGTTGACGGGGCGGCGCGCGGGCGGGCGCAGATTGCCGAACTGCTCAACCTGTTCGAGCAGCTTCACGATCCGGCGGCTTTCCTCGACGATGAGATCGGTCAGCTCGCGGTCCTCGGCCGACAGCCCCATCGACAGAAGCTGCGCCGCGCCGGTGATGCCCGCCAGCGGGTTCTTGATCTCGTGTGCCAGCATCTCGGCCATGCCGATCGCCGATTTCGCGGCCTTGCCGGTGGCCTGCTTCTGGGTCATGCGATGCGCCATCTCGCGCGGCGAGATCAGGAGCAGCATCTGCGTCTCGTGGCCCGCCAGCGGCGCGATCTGCACCGAGCATTGGGTCGTGGGCCGGTCATTCGTGCCCAGCTCGATATCGTTGACGAAAAGCGCGCTGCGCTGCGCGCGGGCCTTTGCAAAGGCCTCCTCGAGCGGCACCTCGCTGCGCAGCTTGTCCCACAACACCGCGCCGCTCAGGCTGCGCAGAGAGACGTTGAGGAAAAGCTCGGCGGCGGAATTGGCCTCGAGGATGCGATCCTCCTCGCCCAAGAGCAGCGCCGGCACGGGCAGCGAGTTCCACAGCGCGCCATCATCGGTCATGCCGCGCATCTCTCGCCTTGCAGCGCGAGCGGCAGGAGCCCCGGCACCCGCTCCGGCGCGGCGGTGAGCAGCTCGCGGCGCAAGGGCGCGGGCGTGCCCGCCTCCTCCATGTACCAACCCAGATGCTTGCGCGCGACGCGCCCGCCGAGTGCCGTGCCGTAAAAGCCCATCATCGCCTCGTAATGCGCGCCCACCATGTCGGTGAAGCCGCGCCCTTGCGGGATCTCGGGCGCGGGCGCGCCGGTCAGCGCGGCGATGATCCGCGCCAGCTGCCAGGGCCGCCCCTGTGCGCCGCGCCCGACCATGACCCCCGCCCCGCCGGAGCGCGCCAGCGCGGTGCGGGCGGTCTCGGCATCGAGGATGTCGCCATTGGCGATCACCGGGATCGAGACCGCCTCGCGCACCGCGCGGATCGCGGCCCAGTCGGCGGCGCCCTTGTAGAACTGGCAGCGCGTGCGCCCGTGGATCACCACCATGCGCACGCCCGCCGCCTCGGCCCGGCGGGCGATCTGCGGCGCGTTGCGCAGCTCGTCATCCCAGCCCAGCCGGGTCTTGAGCGTCACCGGCACCGAGACCGCGCCGACCACCGCTTCGATCAGCCGCAGCGCGTGGTCCGGCGTCTTCATCAGCGCCGAGCCCGACAGCCCGCCCGTCACCTTCTTGGCCGGGCAGCCCATGTTGATGTCGATGAAGCGCGCGCCATTGGCCTCGACCATGCGCGCGGCCTCGGCGATCCAGTAGGGATCGCGGCCAGCGAGCTGCACGCCGGTATCCGAGCGCTCATATCCCAGCTCGGCGCGTTCGCGCACCCCCGGCTTGGCCTGCACCATCTCCTGGCTCGCGACCATCTCCGAAACGACCCAGCCCGCCCCGAAGGAGGCCACGAGGCGGCGGAACGGCAGGTCGGTGATCCCCGCCAGCGGCGCCAGCGCCACAGGGGCGTCGAAGGTCACGCCGGAGCCGAGATCGATGGGGGAAAGCGGGGCGGGTGTCATCTGCCTGAAACCTGTGCGTATGGGTCCGAATTACGGGGTGGGCCGGGGCGTCTCAATCGCAATGCATGTGCAATTGCCGCAGCATATCGCATTTGCCTAAAAATTGTGCGCAATCCTGCCGGAAAGGATGGAATTGCACCGCCCCGTGCCAGCCCCTACACAAGCCCGACCGCCGCGTGAAGGAGAGAGCGTGACATCCCGCCCGTCCGACCCCTCGTCGTCCCTGCCCGATCCCGACCCCTCGACCACCGATGACGCGACGGTCGCCACCGTGATCGTCGCCGCCGGGCGCGGCCTGCGCGCGGGCGGCGGGCTGGCCAAGCAGTGGCGCGATCTGGGCGGGCGGACCGTGCTGGCGCGCAGCATCGCGGCCTTTGCCGGGCTCGGCCCCCTCTGCCTCGTGCTGCGCGCCGAGGAGATCGGCCGGCACCCCGAGATCGAGGCCATGGCCGATCTCGTCGTGCCGGGCGGCGCGGAGCGCGCGCATTCGGTGCGCGCGGGGCTGGAGGCGCTGGAAAAGCACGCGCCATTGAGGGTTCTCATTCATGATGCCGCGCGGCCGCTGGTGCCGCGCGAGACGATCCGCGCGGTGATCGCGGCGCTCGATCATGGAGCGGCGGCGGCCCCCGGCCTCACCGTCACCGACGCGCTGTGGCGCGTCTCGGACAACAGGGTGGCCGAGGCCCCCTCGCGCGAGGGACTGGTGCGCGCGCAGACGCCGCAGGGCTTTCGTTTCGACGCCATCCTCGCGGCGCATCGCGCCCATGACGGCCCGCCCGCCGCCGACGATGTGGCGGTGGCGCGCGCGGCGGGGCTTGCGGTTACGGTCGTGCCGGGCCACGAGGACAATCTGAAGATCACCGGCGCGCAGGATTTCGCCCGCGCCGAGCGGATATTGGGGTGCGACATGGATGTGAGAACGGGCAATGGATTCGACGTGCATGCCTTCGGGCCGGGCGACGCGGTCTGGCTGTGCGGGGTCGAGATCCCGCATCACGCAGGGCTTGCGGGCCATTCGGACGCCGATGTCGGCATGCACGCGCTGACCGACGCGATCTATGGCGCGATGGCGCATGGCGATATCGGCCAGCATTTCCCGCCCTCCGATCCGCAGTGGAAGGGCGCGCGCTCGGAGATCTTCCTCGCCCATGCCGCCGATCTCGCGCGGGTCGAGGGCTTTGCCGTCACCCATTGCGACGTGACGCTGATCTGCGAGCGGCCCAAGATCGGCCCGCATGCCGAGGCGATGCGCGCCGAGCTTGCGCGGATCATGCAGATCGAGCCGGGAAGGGTCAGCGTCAAGGCGACCACCTCCGAGCGGCTGGGCTTTGCGGGCCGCGAGGAAGGCATCGCCGCCATGGCCACCGCGACGCTGGTGAAATCATGAGCCGGCTCATCGCCACCTTCTTCTACAGCGGGCTGATCCGCCCCGCCCCCGGCACATGGGGCTCTCTCGCCGCCCTCGTCGTGGCGCTGCCGATCCACTGGATCGGCGGGCCGTGGCTGATGCTCGCCATGATCGCGCTGGCGCTGGTTCTGGGCTTTCCGGCGGCAAGGGCCGAGGCCGCGCGCGCGGGCGATCACGATCCCTCCCATGTCGTCATCGACGAGGTGGTGGGCCAGTGGATCGCGATCTGGCCGGTGCTGTTCGGCGCGGCCCATGTCGGCGCGCCGGTGCTCGATCTGTGGCCCGGCTGGGTCGCGGCCTTCGCGCTGTTTCGGCTGTTCGACATCTGGAAGCCCTGGCTCGTGGGCCGCATCGACCGGCGCGGCGACATCACCGGGCTGATGCTCGACGACGTCGTCGCCGGGATCTTTGCCGCCCTCGGCGTGGTTGTGCTGGCGGCGCTGGCGCATGGCGTCCTGATCTTCGGAGGCTGAGCATGGGCGACACGGCACGTCTGGTGAACGCGGCGCGCGCGGCGGGGCTGCGCGTGGCCACCGCCGAAAGCTGCACCGGCGGCATGCTGGCCGCGGCGATCACCGAAACGCCGGGCGCCTCGAACGTCTTCGACTGGGGCGTCGTCACCTACTCCAACGCCGCCAAGCAGGCGCTGCTCGGCGTCTCCCCCGCCACGCTTGACGCGCATGGCGCGGTGAGCGTCGAGGTCGCGGCGGAAATGGCGCAGGGCGCGCTATCCGCCTCGGGCGCCGACATCGCCATCTCGATCACCGGCATCGCCGGGCCGGGCGCATCCGAATACAAGCCCGAAGGACGGGTCTGCTTCGGCGTCGCCACGGCGCAAGGCTGCAAGACGGAGCTTGTCGAGTTCGGCGCGCGCGGGCGCGACACGGTGCGCGCCCTGGCCCGAGATCACGCCATCGCCGCGGTGATCGACGCGATCACCCGGCAGGATGGCTGAGCGGCGCAAGGCCCTTCAGGGCCGGTCGTAAAGCTCATGCGCGCGCCGCTCGAAGGCGCGCACCACCCGCTGCATCGCCTCGTTGAAGAACAGCCCCGCCGCGCCCTGCAACAACCGGTTGCGGAACTCGAAATCCACGTCGAAATGCACCTCCGCGCCGCCCTCCACGTCGCGGAAGCTCCAATTGCTTTCGAGATGGTGGAACGGCCCGTCGATATATTCGGTATGGATCTTCTTCTGCCCGGGCCAGAGCGTGACCCGGCTGGTGAAACGCTCGCGGAACACCTTGAAGGAGATCACCATGTCGGCGAGCATCACCTCGTGATCGCCCTCGGGCGTGACCGAGCGCACCCGCGCGGCGGCGGTCCATGGCAGGAACTTGGGATAGTTGCCGACATCGGCCACGAGGTCGTACATCTGCTGGGCGCTGTAGGGCAGCGTGCGGGTCTCGGAATGTGTCGGCATGGATCGGTCCTTCGTGTCTCGCCTCATTTCGCTCTCGCGCCGCCCGGGATCAACCCCGGACCGCTTGCGCCATGCGATCATCGCACCGATCTGGTGCAACGAACCGACAGGGAAAGTGCGACATGAACATCCATTGGCTGCTGCGGCTGACCCACTGGGTCCGCCACCCCCCCTCGCCGCGCCGCATGGCGCTCATCGCGGGCGTCGTGGCGCTGTGCCTGCTTCTGGTGGGGGTTGAGCGTTTCATCGGCTGGCCCGAGGCGCTGAGCGTCACGCCGACGGGCCGCGGCGCGGGGCTGCGCTGAGCGCATCGCGCGGCGTGTTTCCGCTGGACCGAGAGCCGGCTGACGCTAGGGTAGATCACGCATAGTCGCACAGCAGGAGATGCCGTCATGTCCCGTCCGATCCGTCTTGCCCTCGCCGCCGCCGGGCTCACCGCCCTGGCCGGCCTCGCCTCCGCCCAGGCCTTCGAGCCGCAAAAGGCGCATGAGCTGCGCGAGAGCCACATGAAGCTGATGGGCGCGCATCTGGGCGTTCTGGGCGCGATGGCCAAGGGCGAGACGGATTATGACGCCGCCACCGCCGGTGCCGCGGCGGGCGCTCTCGCCGGTCTGGCCGATGCGGTCGGCGCGGCGGGCGATGTCTACTGGGTCGAGGGCTCGTCGAGCGAACAGATCGCCGACAGCCGCGCCCTGCCCGCCATCTGGGAGAAGATGGGCGAATTCGAGGAGCACCAGGCCAGCCTCGTTGAGGCGACTTCGGTCATGCAGGACGCCGCCGGCACCGATCTGGCCGCGCTGCAAGGCGCGATGGGCGGCCTTGGCGGCGCCTGCGGCGATTGCCACAAGGCCTTCCGCAAACCCGAAGAATGATCCGCCGCGCGCTCGGGGCCGCGGCGGCGCTGGCGCTGCTGGCGGCGGGCACGGGCTGGGTGCTGACCGCGCCCGAGCCGCTGCCCGAGGAGGTGCTCGCGGGGCCGCCCGGCGATGCGGCGCGCGGCGCGCGGGTCTTCGCGGCGGCGGGCTGCGCGGCCTGCCACGTGGCGCCCGAGGCCGATATCGGCGACGCGCCGGTTCTGTCGGGCGGGCGCGCCTTCGCCTCGCCCTTCGGCACCTTCTACGCGCCCAATATCTCGCCCTCGACACAAGGCGTGGGCGACTGGTCGGACGCCGAGATCGTGAATGCGGTGATGCGCGGCGTCTCGCCTTCGGGCGCGCATTACTATCCCGCCCTGCCCTATGCCGCCTATGCCCGCGCCGAGCCGCAGGACATGCGCGACCTGGTGGCGCATCTGCGCGAGCTGCCGCCCTCGGAGGCCGAAAACCGGCCGCATGACCTGCCCTTTCCATTCTCGATCCGGCGCGGGGTCGGGCTGTGGAAGCTGATGAACCTGCGCGAGGAATGGGTCGTCGATGGCGATCTGCCGGAGCCCGCCGAGCGCGGGCGCTACATCGCCGAGGCGCTGGCCCATTGCGGCGAATGCCACACGCCGCGCGGGCCCTTGGGCGGGCTCGATCAGGCGCGCTGGCTGTCGGGCGCACCCAACCCCTCGGGCGAAGGCCGCATCCCGAACATCACCCCCGCCGGGCTCGACTGGTCCGAAGAGGACATCGCCTATTACCTGGAAACCGGCTTCACGCCCGATTTCGACACGGCGGGCGGCGAGATGGCGCTGGTGGTCGAGGAGATGGCCAGGCTTTCGTCCGAAGACCGCGCCGCGGTCGCCGCCTATCTCAAATCGGTGCCGCCGGTCGAGTGACCGGCGGCGGATATGCGTATTTGAAGAAAGATGAAACGGATCAGGCGCCCAGCCGGGCCAGCCGCGCCGCGCGCAGCTGCGCGAAATCCTCGCCCGCATGGTAGGACGACCGCGTCAGCGGCGTCGCCGAAACCATCAGGAAGCCCTTGCCCCGCGCCGCCTTCTCGTAGCTGGCGAACTCCTCGGGCGTGACGAAGCGGTCCACGGCGTGGTGCTTCGGCGTCGGCTGGAGATACTGGCCGATGGTCAGGAAATCGATATCGGCGGCGCGCATGTCGTCCATCACCTGATGCACGCCCTGCTTGTCCTCGCCAAGGCCCACCATGATGCCCGACTTGGTGAACATCGACGGGTCGATCTCCTTGACCCGCTGCAACAGCCGCAGGCTGTGAAAATAGCGCGCGCCGGGGCGCACCTCCGGGTAGAGGCCCGGCACGGTTTCGAGATTGTGGTTGAACACGTCCGGCTTGGCGGCGACCACGATCTCCAGCGAGCCGGGCTTCGATTTCAGGAAATCGGGCGTCAGGATCTCGATCGTCGTGCCGGGAGACTGGCGGCGGATGGCGCGGATCGTCTGGGCGAAATGCTCGGCCCCGCCATCATCCACGTCGTCGCGGTCGACGCTCGTGATCACCACATGGTTGAGCCCGAGCTTCTTGACCGCATCGGCCACGCGCCCCGGCTCGAACACGTCGAGCGTGTCGGGTCGGCCCGTCGCCACGTTGCAGAAGGTGCAGCCGCGGGTGCAGATCTCGCCCATGATCATCATGGTGGCGTGGCCCTGGCTCCAGCATTCGCCGACATTGGGGCAGCCCGCCTCCTCGCAGACGGTGACGAGCTTGTGCTCGCGCATGATGTCGCGCGTCGCCTTGTAGCCTTCCGAGGTCGGCGCCTTGACGCGGATCCAGTCGGGCTTCTTGGGCTGCGGCGCGCTGTCGGCGCGGCGCGCCTTTTCGGGGTGGCGGTCGCCGGGGATCTTCAGGTCGCGCACGGGGGATGCCTTTCCTCTTGGCCTGACCGATACATAGGCCGCGCCGCGCATGGGCGCAACGCGGCAGGGGCCGCACGGACCGCGCCCGCTGCAACCCTGCCATGCGGCTTCGGCGGAATCCCGAACTGCCGCATCGCAGCATTGCGAAGCCGCGCCCGATTTCCTAAGTGACGCCCCGAGCCCATCGATCAGACAGACAGGAGCATGCCCATGCAGCCCGGCGCCCGTATTCCCGACGTGACCTTCCGCACCCGCGTGCGCGACGAAAGCATTGACGGCCCCAACCCCTTCCGCTGGGAAGAGCGCGACACCGCCTCCTATTTCGCGGGCAAGCGCGTGGTGCTGTTCTCGCTGCCCGGTGCCTTCACCCCGACCTGCTCGACCTACCAGCTGCCCGGCTTCGAAAAGAACATCGAGGCGTTCCGCGCCCAGGGCATCGACGCGATCTACTGCATGTCGGTCAACGACGCCTTCGTGATGAACCAGTGGGCCAAGGCCCAGAACCTCGAGAATGTCGAGGTGATCCCCGACGGCTCCGGCGAGTTCACCCGCCGCGCCGGCATGCTGGTGCGCAAGGACAATCTCGGCTTCGGGTTGCGCTCGTGGCGCTATGCCGCCGTCATCAATGACGGCCGCGTCGAGGCGTGGTTCGAGGAGCCGGGCCTGTGCGACAACCACCCCGAGGACCCCTACGGCGTCTCCTCGCCCGAGAGCGTGCTCGAATGGCTCGAAAAGGCCAACCGCGAGCAGGCCGCCTGATCCTTCAGGGACAGACCGCGCGGGCCGAGCCGAGAAGCTCGGCCCCCGCATCGCGCAAGAGCGCGGCGAGCGGCGCGGACCAGCCGTCATCGCCGCCCGCCCGGTAGAGCAGCGCCAGCTTGCGCGCGGGCTCGGGTCCGGCAAAGCGCATCAGCGACAGCCCCGGCGCCGCCGCCCTCTCGGCCCTGAGCGCGATCTCGGGCAGCAATGTCAGCCCGAACCCCTCGGCCACCAGCCCCGCCAGCGTGGCCAGCGACGAGGCGCCCAGATCGACGCGCCCGCGCTCCCTCAGCCCGCAGACCTCCAGCGCCTGATCGGCAAGGCAATGGCCCTCGTCGAGCAGCAGGAGCTGGTCGGGCGCCAGCTCGGCCGGGCGCCGCGCCCCAGCCCCGCGCGACCAGCGCGCCAGCCGCGCCCGCGTGCCCGCCAGCACGAAACGGTCCTCGAAGAGCGGCTCCACCGCCAGCCCCGCATCCGGCAGCGGCAGCGCCGCGACCACCGCATCCACCCGCCCCGCCTCCAGATCGTCGAGCAGCGCTTCGGTCTGCGCCTCGCGCACCCGGATGTCGAGCGTGAGATCCTGCGCCCTGAGCCGCGTCAGCGCGCCGGGCAGCAGATAGGGCGCCACGGTCGGGATCACCCCGAGCCGAAGCCGCCCCGTCAGACCGCGCGACAGCCGCGCCGCGCGCTCCAGATCGGCGACCTCCGACAGGATGCGCCGCGCCCGCTCCAGCACCTCGCGCCCCGCCCGCGTCAGCCTGATCCCGCGCGGCAGCCGCTCCACGAGGCCGACGCCGAGGATCGTCTCCAGCTCGCGGATCTGCTGGCTGAGCGCCGGCTGCGTGACGAAGACCGTCTCGGCCGCCCGCCCGAAGCCGCCGGTTTCGGCCAGCGCCACGAAGTAGCGCAGTTGTTTGAGTGATGGCGTCATGCCCTACCCATAAGCCCGGCTTATGGATAAGGCCAGAAAATCCGATTTTGTCTTCTGGCCACCGCGCGCCATAGTCCTGTCCGAAGCCAACCCCGGAGGACAGCCATGACCGATCGCCCCCGCCTCACGACATCCGCAGGCGCGCCCGTCGCCGACAACCAGAACGCCAAGACCGTCGGCCCGCGCGGCCCCGTCCTGCTCGAAGACTACCAGCTGATCGAAAAGCTCGCCCATCAGAACCGCGAACGCATCCCCGAGCGCGTGGTCCACGCCAAGGGCTGGGGCGCCTATGGCACGCTGCGGGTGACCGAAGACATCACGAAATACTCCCGCGCCGCCGTGTTCAAGCCGGGCGCCGAGACCGAAATGCTCGCGCGCTTCTCGACCGTGGCGGGCGAACAGGGTGCCGCGGATGCCGAGCGCGACGTGCGCGGCTTCGCGCTCAAGTTCTACACCGAGGAAGGCAACTGGGACCTCGTGGGCAACAACACCCCCGTCTTCTTCGTGGCCGATCCCTACAAGTTCCCGGATTTCATCCACACCCAGAAGCGCCACCCGCGCACCAATCTGCGCTCGGCCACCGCGATGTGGGATTTCTGGTCGCTCTGCCCCGAGAGCCTGCATCAGGTGACGATCCTGATGTCGGATCGCGGCCTGCCGCAGACGCCGATGCACATGAACGGTTATGGCTCCCACACCTTCAGCCTGTGGAACGACGAAGGCGAGCGGTTCTGGGTCAAGTTCCACTTCAAGACCCGGCAGGGCCACAAGCACTTCACCAATGACGAGGCGGTGCAGGTCATCGGCAAGAGCCGCGAGACCTACCAGGAGGCGCTGTTCGGCACCATCGCGAACGGACAATTCCCGCAATGGGACATGTTCATCCAGGTGATGCCCGAGATGGAGGCGATCGAGTTCGAGAAGAAGACCGGCTGGTCGGCCTTCGACCTGACCAAGGTCTGGCCGCATGGCGACTACCCGTTGATCAAGGTCGGCGAGATGGAATTGAACCGCAACGCCGAGAACTACTTCGCCGAGATCGAGCAATCGGCTTTCAACCCCTCGAACGTCGTGCCGGGCATCGGCTTTTCGCCCGACAAGATGCTGCAAGGGCGGCTTTTTTCCTACCCGGACGCGCATCGCTACCGGATCGGCACGCATTACGACACGCTCGAGGTCAACAAGCCGCGTTGCCCGGTGCATCACTACCACCGCGACGGCGAGATGCCGACCGGCCTGCGCACCAACCCCGACGCCTATTACGAGCCGAACTCCTTCGGCGGGCCGGTCGAGGACCCCAGCGTGCAGGAGCCGCCGCATCGCTACGAGGGCGAGGTGGGGCGCTATGATTTCCGCGCGGAGGCCGATCACTACAGCCAGCCGCGCGCGCTGTTCAACATGTTCGACGAAGGCCAGAAGAGCCGCCTCTTCTCGAACATCGCCACCGCCATGGCGGGCGTGCCGCAGGAGATCGTCGATCGCCAGCTCGCGCATTTCGACAAGGTCGATCAGGCGTATGGCGACGGCGTGCGCGAGGCGCTGCGCCATGCCAAGACCGAGAATGCGAGCGTCGACACCAGCCACGCCGCCGAGTGATCGACCGGTTCGCGTGAAACTCGAATGGCGGCGGGGGAAAACCCGCCGCCATTTCGCGTCTCAGCCGATCATGTCGCCGCCCGACATGCCGTCGTAATGCCGCCTGAGCCGCTCCAGCGCGATGCGCAGCACGATCTTGCCCGAGCGCGCCGACCAGCCCATGCGCCGCTCCAGCACCTCCATCCCTTCGAGATAGCAGCAGCAGCGCAGCGCCACGTCGCCGAGCCCGGGGCCGAGATCCGACAGCGCCGCCGCCAGCCTGCCCCGGGCACCGGATGGCGCGCCGCCGCCGCGACCGCCCTCGCAGCCCCCGGTGAGGTAGCGCGACCAGTCCTGCGTCACCCGCGGGCCGATCTGCGCCAGCTCGAAATCCTCGCGCAGCCGCTCGCCCGCCGTCACCAGTTCGCGCGCCAGAAAGGGCCGCCCGTCGCGGTCGCGGCGGCGCGCCAGAAGCGTCAGCGGCCCCTCATTGGTGATCGCCCGCGCGCCCTGCGGCGCGGCCGCGAAGCCCGCCTGCGCCTCGGCAAATCCCGGTTCGGGCGGCGGCGCGGGCATGGCCGCGCGCAGCGCCGCGCGGCCCTTGGCGGTGATGCGGTAGCGCGCCACCCGCCCCGCCCCGCCCCGCCCCGCGCCGCGATCCAGCCGCGCAGCGCCAGCGTTTCGGCCAGGCTGCGGTCGAGCCGCGCCAGCCGCTGCGCCGCCCCGCCCTCGGCCTCGCGCATCACCGCCGCCACGGCCATCTCGGCGGCGACCGCGAGCACCGCTCCCGGCTCGGCCATGCGCCGCAACACGCGCAGCGCCTCGGCCTCCTCCCCGCCGGCCTCGGGGCGCGGTCCATGTCGGTCATGATGGGTCATCTCGTTCTCCTCGGAGATGTCGGAACCGAAACATTGCGACAGCCGCTTCAGCCCGGCATCGACCAGCGGATCGTCGCGGCGGCTTTCGAGCTGGCGCACCTGTCTGAGCACGGTCGAGGCATGGACCGCCGAACGGCGGGCCAGCACCCGGATCGGCGCGCCGCCCTCGACATGCTCGATGTAATGCCGCACCGCGGGCGGCACCCATCCGGGCAGCCCTGCCCTGACGCCGTCGCGCGGTTGCACCTTTCCCCCGATGGCGGCGCATGGCGGCAGCCCCCGGCTCTCCCTGACATCCCCAAGCTTCACGATATCGACTTTCAGTTGCCCCGGTTACCGAAGCGTTAAGCCGCTTCGAACCAGTTCATCCTGGTTGAGAATTCCCAAACAAGACTGAAGCCACCGCGCGCGCCGAGTGCCTCGCGCGCAACGCGGCAGGAGCCGTGAGAGAAAGGAGGGATCGCAGACACGAGACGGGAAAGGACGCCCCATGCAGGACCCCCTGAGCAGGATCGCCGCGCTGAAACGACCGCCGCTGCTCGTCGAGGCGGCACGCTTCGGGATCGATGGCTATGACCGCGCCCGGCTTCTGCCGCGGCTGATCGGCGCGGGCGGCTTCGGCCCGGCCCGCGCCGCGACGGCGCTTCTCGACCGCGAGGCCGAGATCGAGGCGCGGCGGCGTTCGGGCTCGGGCGATTACCGCCCGGCCCGCCATGTCGAGCTGATCGTGGCGCTGATGGGCGAGGCGCGGCTTCTGCGCGCCGCGCGGCTCAGCTGAAGCTGTCGGGCATCGAGGCCTTCTTTTGCGCCACGTAGTCCTCCAGCCGCTGCGCGATCTGTGGATCGAGCGGCGGCTGGCGGTAGGTGTCGAGCATCTTCGCCACCCGCGCCGAGGCCAGCGCCTGCGTGTCGCGCCCGCCCTCTTCCTCCCAAGTCTCGAAGGGCTTGTAGTCGAGCAGGTCGCTGCGCCAGAAGGCGGTCTTGAAATTGGCCTGGGTATGCGCGCAGCCGAGGTAATGCCCGCCGGGGCCGACCTCGCGGATCGCGTCCATCGCCTGCATCTCCTCGGAGATGTCGACCCCCCGCGCGATCTGGTGCAGCGCGCCGAGCTGGTCGGCATCCATCACGAATTTCTCGAAGGAGGCCACCAGCCCGCCTTCGAGCCAGCCGCAGGCATGCAGCATGAAGTTCACCCCCGCCATCAGCCCCATGTTGAGGCTGTTGGCGCTCTCGTAGCCCGCCTGCGCATCGGGCAGCTTGGAGCCGCAGAACCCGCCCGCCGAGCGGTAGGGCAGCCCCATGCGCCGCGCCAGCTGGCCCATGCCATAGGTGACGAGCGCGGCCTCGGGCGTGCCGAAGGTCGGCGCGCCCGAGTTCATGTCGATCGAGGTGACGAAGGCGCCGACGATCACCGGCGCGCCGGGGCGCACCAGCTGGGAATAGGCGACGCCCGCCAGCGCCTCGGCCAGAACCTGCGTCAGCGTGCCCGCGACCGACACCGGCGCCATCGCGCCGCCGACGATGAAGGGCGAGATGATGCAAGCCTGGTTGGCCTTCGCATAGACCTCGAGCGCGCCCATCATGATGCCGTCGAAGGTCAGCGGCGAGTTGATGTTGATCAGAGAGGTCATCACCGTGTTTTCGGCGACGAATTCCTTGCCGAACAGGATCTCGCACATCTCGACGCTGTCGCGCGCCCGCTCGGGCGCGGTGACCGAGCCCATGAAGGGCTTGTCGGAATAGGTCATGTGCGCGAGCAGCATGTCGAGATGGCGCTTGTTGACCGCGACATCCGTGGGCTCGCAGACCGTGCCGCCCGAATGATGCAGCCATTTCGACATGTAGCCGAGCTTCACGAAGCTGCGGAAATCCTCGATCGTGGCATAGCGCCGCCCGCCCGCCGCGTCGCGCACGAAGGGCGGGCCGTAGACCGGGGCGAGCACGAGGTTGCGCCCGCCGATCTCGACATTGCGCTCTGGGTTGCGCGCGTGCTGGGTGAAGCTTGCGGGCGCGGTGGCGCACAGCTCGCGCGCCAGCCCGCGCGGAATGCGCACCCGCTCGCCATCGACATGCGCCCCCGCCTGCCGCCAGCGCTCCAGCGCCGGCGCGTTGTCGGAAAACACCACGCCGATCTCTTCGAGCACGGTCTCGGCATTGCGCTCGATCACCGCGAGGGCGGCCTCGTCGAGCACCTCGAAATCGGGAATGTTGCGGGTGATGAAGCGCGCGGTCTCGACGCTGACGGCGGTGCGTTCCGCCCGGCGCGCGGCCCCTCCGCCCGACCGTCCGCGCCGTCCGCTCCGCCCGGATGCCATCTGTGCCGCTTCCGTCATCGCCCGCTCTCCGTGATGCGTCTTTCACCCCCCTGATAGCCCCGCGCGTCCGCGCCGCTTGGCCGGATTGCGCCGCCTCAGGCGCGAAAGCGACATGGGGGCCGTCATCTCGCGCTTTTTCGCTTCCGCCGCCTCTTGCGCGAAACCATCGCCGGGCCTATTCGCTGGGCCATGACCGAGCACAGCCAACAGCACCAGCGCCTTCTCATCGTGGATTTCGGCTCACAGGTAACGCAGCTCATCGCGCGCCGCCTGCGGGAGCTGAACGTCTATTGCGAGATTCATCCCTTCAACGTGGTGGACGAGGCCTTCCTCGACGCCTTCGAGCCGCAGGCGGTGATCCTGTCGGGCGGCCCGGCCAGCGTCCCCGACGAGGGCAGCCCGCGCCCGCCGATGCGGGTGTTCGAGCTGGAGGTGCCGGTGCTCGGGATCTGCTACGGCCAGCAGGTGATGATGCAGATGCTGGGCGGCGAAGTGCTGCGCGGCGACGGCACCGCCGAATTCGGCCGCGCCCATGTCGAGCCCGAGGGCGAGGCCACCGATCTCCTGCGCGGCTGGTTCCTCGAGGGCCGCGAGCAGGTCTGGATGAGCCATGGCGATCATGTGAGCAAGCTCGCGCCGGGCTTCGAGGTCTGCGGCACCTCGCCGGGCGCGCCCTTCGCCATCACCGCCGATCTCGACCGCCGCTTCTATGCGGTGCAGTTCCACCCGGAGGTGCACCACACCCCGAATGGCCGGACCTTCCTCGAGAATTTCCTGCACATCGCGGGCTTCACCGGCGACTGGACCATGGGCGCCTACCGCGAGGAGGCGATCCGCCTCATCCGCGAGCAGGTCGGCGATCAGAAGGTGATCTGCGGGCTTTCGGGTGGCGTCGACAGCTCGGTCGCCGCGGTGCTGATCCACGAGGCGATCGGCGATCAGCTCACCTGCGTCTTCGTCGATCACGGCCTGTTGCGCGAGGGCGAGGCCGAGCAGGTCGTCACCATGTTCCGCGATCATTACAACATGCCGCTCATTCACGCGCAGGAGGAGGATCTTTTCCTCGACGCGCTGGAGGGCGTGAGCGATCCCGAGGTCAAGCGCAAGACCATCGGCCGGCTCTTCATCGACGTGTTCCAGAAGCACGCGGCCGAGGTCGGCGGCGCGACCTTCCTCGCTCAGGGCACGCTCTACCCTGACGTGATCGAGAGCGTCAGCTTCTCGGGCGGGCCGAGCGTGACGATCAAGAGCCACCACAATGTCGGCGGCCTGCCCGAAAAGATGGGCCTGAAGCTCGTCGAGCCGCTGCGCGAGCTGTTCAAGGACGAGGTGCGCGCGCTTGGCCGCGAGCTGGGCCTGCCCGACAGCTTCATCGGCCGCCACCCCTTTCCGGGGCCGGGCCTCGCGATCCGCTGCCCCGGCGAGATCACCCGCGAAAAGCTCGCCATCCTGCGCCGCGCCGATGCGGTCTATATCGACCAGATCCGCAAGCACGGCCTTTATGACGAGATCTGGCAGGCTTTCGTGGCGCTCCTGCCGGTGCGCACCGTCGGCGTGATGGGCGACGGGCGGACCTATGACTATGCCTGCGCGATGCGCGCCGTTACCTCGGTCGATGGCATGACCGCCGATTACTACCCGTTCAGCCACGAGTTTCTTGGCGAGACCGCGACCCGGATCATCAACGAGGTGCGCGGCATCAACCGCGTCACCTATGACGTGACCTCGAAGCCGCCGGGCACGATCGAGTGGGAATGAGACAAAAGGGGCCCTTCGGGGCCCTTTTCGTGCCCGCCCTGATGCAGCGATGTGACGCTGCGACGTCCACGTCAACCTGCCGTTGCGTCACAGATTGCGACGATGCCCCGCCCTGCCTCTCCTGTCCCCCGGAGGACGCTTCATGCGACAGGGAGACGACATGAAACTGCATTTGAGCGCGACAAGCGCGATGGCGCTGGCAGCGGCGCTGACGGCCACGGGGGCAAGCGCGATCGGCCTCGACCGATCGAACCAGGACGTGACGGCCATCTTCGAGGAGGGCAACGTCGCGGAGCTGAGCTTCGGCAAGGTCTTTGTCGATCTGTCGGGCGAGGACAATGCCCCGGCGATGGACCGCTACGACGACGTCGGAGACGATTTCACCAATGCCGCGGCCAGCCTGAAGATGGATTTCGGCAACGGCTTTTCCGGCGCGCTGATCATCGATCAGCCCTTCGGCGCGGATATTTCCTATGAGGGTGAGCCGACCACCCCGGCGGCGGCCAGCGTCTTCAATGGCACCATGGCCCATCTCGACAGCCGGGCGGTCACCGCGGTCGGCCGCTACCGGCTCAACGAGAATGTGAGCTTTCATGCCGGCTTGCGGCGCGAGTGGCTGGAGGCAGACATCACACTTGCCGGGGCCGGCTATGCGGGTCTGAGCGGATACCGGGTCGAGTTGGCGGAGGACGGCGCCAATGGTTACCTCGTCGGCGCGGCCTACGAGAAGCCCGAGATCGCGCTGCGCGTGGCGCTGACCTACAATTCGGCGATCGACCATGAATTCGATACGGTCGAAACCCTTTCGGGCAACCCGCTGCCCCCCAGCAAGCCGACCGAGGTCCAGACCCCCGAAGCGTGGAACCTCGACATGCAGACCGGCATCGCGCCCGACACGCTGGCCTTTGCCAACATCCGCTACGCCACCTATGAGGACACGCGCGTCTCGCCGGAGTTCTTCTCGGATCAGACGGGCGGCGTCAGCCTGACCGACATCGACGACAACTATTCGATCCAGGTCGGCATCGGCCGGCGCTTCTCGGACATGTTCTCCGGCCAGGCGGCGATCGGCTTCGAGCCCGAGGGCGACGAGCGTATCTCGCCGCTCGACCCGACCGATGGCAAGCGCTGGGTCAGCCTCGGCGGCGCCTACAACATGGAGGCGGTGACGGTTTCGGGCGGTGTCCGCTATACCATGCTGGGCGATGCCGAACCGCGCGGCGCGGCCAGTTTCGAGGACAACTCGGCTCTCGCGGTCGGCATGAGCGTGGCCTACCGCTTCTGATCCCGCGCGGATCGCCTGGAGGGGCCGGCCCGCGCGCCGGCCCCTTCGGCATTTCCATGCAAACCGCATGTTTCGGATTGCGCCCGCCGGGGCGGCGTGCACAGTGCGCCTCATGACGGCACAGAAAACCATGACCAACGCGGCCTGGGCGCAGCTCGGCCTGCTCGCCCTGATCTGGGGCGGCTCGTTCCTGTCGGTGCGCGTGGCGCTCGACGAGGTCGGGCCGATGTGGATCGTGGCGCATCGCGCGGTCTGGGCCGCCGCCGTGCTTTGGCCCGTGGTGCTGCTGCGCCGCCTGCCCTTGCCGCGCGGCTTGCGGATCTGGGCGGTGCTGATCGTCATGGGCGCGCTCAACAACGTCATCCCCTTCGGGCTTCTGGCCTGGGGGCAGCAGCATGTCGAAACCGGGCTCATCGCCATCCTCAACGCCTCGACCGCGATCTTCGGCGTGCTCTTCGCCGCGATCTTCTTTGCCGATGAGCGGCTCTCGGCGCGCAAGGCGTTGGGCGTCGGTCTGGGCTTTTCCGGCGTGGTCTGGGTGATCGGGCCGGCGGCGCTGTCGGGCTTCGATCCGGGCGCGCTGGGCCAGGTCGCGGCGATCGGGGCGACGGTCTCTTATGCGCTGGCAAGCGTCTGGGCGCGCAAGAAGATGGGGGCCCTGCCGCCGCTGACCTCGGCGGCGGGGATGACCACCGGGGCGGCGCTGCTGATCGTGCCGCTCGCCTGTCTGGCCGAGGGCGCGCCCGCGCTCGACCTCGCCCCCGCCACCATCGGCGCGCTGGCCTATGTCTCGGTCGGATCGACCGCGCTGGCCTATATCATCTACTACCGCGTCATCGCCATCGCCGGCAGCGGCAACGTGCTTCTGGTGACGCTGATGGTCGCCCCCGTGGCGATCCTTCTGGGCGTCGCGGTGCTGGACGAGACGCTGCCCGCACGGGCCTATGCGGGCTTTGCACTGCTCGCTTGCGGGCTCGTCGTGCTCGACGGGCGGCTGTTGCGGCGCAGGCGGGCGCGTGGGGCGTCGCCCGCGCCACGGTTCTGAGCGGATGCTCCAAGTTCCGTCTGGACCGTGCCCCGCGCGCCCGCTACCCATGCGCGCATGATCCATTCCTCCGCCTCGGACTGGCTGTCCGCCCCGCGCAAACGCGTCCTGTTCTTCGGCATGTCGGGCTTGGGCAAGACCCATGTGTCGAACCTGCTGCGCCGCTCGGGCGACTGGTTCCACTACTCGATCGACTACCGCATCGGCACCCGCCATATGGGCGAGCTCATTGCCGACAACGCCAAGCGCGAGGCGATGAAGGTGCCGTTCCTGCGCGACCTGCTGCTGTCGGATTCGATCTACATCGGCTCGAACATCAGCTTCGACAACCTTGCCCCCGTCTCGACCTATCTCGGCAAGCCCGGCTGCGCCGAGAAGGGCGGCCTGCCCTTCGAGACCTATCGCCAGAGGCAGGAGCAGTTTCGCCGGGCCGAGATCGCCGCCCTCGAGGACACGCCGTGGTTCATCGAGCGCAGCCTCGCGCTCTACGGCTATCCGCATTTCGTCTGCGACACCGGCGGCTCGATCTGCGAATGGGTCGACCCCGACGACCCGAACGATCCGCTGATGACCCTTCTGTCGCGCCAGATGCTGATGATCTGGATCGAGGGCTCGGAGGCGCATACCGCCGAGCTGGTGCGCCGCTTCGACCGCGCGCCCAAGCCGATGGCTTACAGCCCCGATTTCCTGATGCGCTGCTGGCGCGACTACCTCGCCGAGACCGGCCTCTCGGAGGCCCGCGTCGATCCCGACAGCTTCATCCGCTGGACCTATGCCAAGGCGCTGGCGCATCGGCAGCCGCGCTATGCCAGGATGGCCGAGCGCTGGGGCCTTTCCATCCCGGCCGAGGCGCTGGCCGACCTGTCCTCGGCCGAGGCATTCGACGCGGTGGTGGCCGAGGCGCTCGACGCCCGTCTTGGCAAGCGCCGCCGCGAAGCATAGATCACCCCTTCCATCAGAAGGTTGCACCATGCCCATCAAGATCCCCGAAGCCCTCCCCGCCTATTCCGTGCTGACGCGCGAGGGCGTGATGGTGATGTCGGAGGATCAGGCGGCGCGGCAGGACATCCGGCCCTTGAAGATCGGCCTGCTGAACCTGATGCCCAAGAAGATCCAGACCGAGACGCAGTTCGCCCGGCTGATCGGCGCGACGCCGCTGCAGATCGAGCTGACGCTCATCCGCATGTCCGAGCACGAGGCGCGCAACACCACGCCCGAGCATATGGAGGCGTTCTACCACCCGTTTTCCGAGATCGAGGCCTCGGGGCAGAAATTCGACGGCTTTCTCATCACCGGCGCGCCGGTCGAGCATCTCGATTTCGACGCCGTGACCTATTGGGACGAGCTGCGCCGCGTCTTCGACTGGGCCGAGACCCATGCCCATTCGACCTTCGGCGTCTGCTGGGGCGGCATGGCGCTGATCGCGCACCGGCACGGCGTGGCCAAGCACCTGCTCGACCGAAAGGCTTTCGGCTGCTTCAGGCATCGCAACCTCAAGCCCGACAGCGCCTATCTGCGCGGCTTTTCGGATGATTGCACCGTGCCGGTCAGCCGCTGGACCGAGATCCGGCAGGACGAGATCGACGCGCGGCCCGAACTGGTGACGCTTCTGGCCTCGGACGAGGTCGGCCCCTGCCTCGTGGAGGAGCCCGCCAAGCGCACGCTCTACATCTTCAACCACTTCGAATATGACAGCCACACGCTGAAGGAAGAATACGACCGCGACGTGGCGGCGGGCAACGACATCGCCGTCCCGGCGAATTACTACCCCGGTGACGATCCTTCGAAGCCGCCCTCGAACCGCTGGCGCAGCCATGCGCATCTGCTCTACGGCAACTGGATCAACGAGATCTACCAGACCACCCCCTATGATCTCAGCGACATTGGCCGCTAGGATGGTCCTGAAGCTCGCCGCTCTCGTCGCGGTCATGGCCGTCGCGGGCTGTGCCTTCGTCGATCACCGCGCCGACCGGCGCGAGGCGCAGGCGGTGCAGGCGCACCCGCCATTGGGCCAATTCGTCGAGGTCGAGGGAAAGCGTGTCCATGCGCTGGTCTCGGGGTCGGGGCCCGACCTCGTGCTGATCCACGGCGCTTCGGGCAACCTGCGCGACATGGCCTTCGACCTGATCGACCAGCTCGACGAGCGCTACCGCGTCATCGCCTTCGACCGGCCGGGGCTGGGCTATTCCGACCCGATCGACGGGGCGGCGGACGATGTCTTCACCACCCGCGCCGACAGCGTCGCGGCGCAGGCGCGGCTGCTGCAGGCCGCCGCCGCCGAACTCGGCGCCGAAAGGCCGATCGTTCTGGGCCATTCCTTCGGCGGCGCGGTGGCCATGGCCTGGGCGCTGGAGCGGCCCGAGGCCATCGCCGCCGTGGTCGATGTCTCGGGTGCCACCATGCCGTGGGAGAGCGGGCTCGGCACGCTTTACCAGATCAACGGCACGGCACTCGGCGGCGCGGTGGTGCCGCCGCTCATCACCGCCTTTGCGCCCGAAGCCATGGTCGAGGAGACGGTCGAGGCGGTCTTCGCCCCCAACCCGGTGCCCGAGGGCTATGCCGATTTCGTCGGCGCAGGGCTTGCCATCCGCCGCGACAGCCTGCGCGTCAACGCCCGGCAGGTCGCGGGGCTCCTGCCGCAGGTGGCGCGGATGCGCGAGCGCTATGCCTCGATCGACCTGCCGGTCGAGATCGTGCATGGCGTGGCCGACACCATCGTGCCGCTCGAGGTGCATTCCGCCCGGCTGGCCGAGCTGATCCCCGGCGCGAACCTGCGCGTGCTGGAAAACGTTGGCCACATGCCGCATCACACCACCCCGCTCGAGGTGGTCGCGGCGATCGACCGGGCCGCGGCGCGCGCGGGATTGCGCTGACGCGCCCCGGATCGCAACATGGCCCGCGCGAGGAGAGACAGATGACCAAGCCGTTCGACGCCGCGATCAGCCGTTTCCATGAAGAAGAGGCGCCCGAGGAGATCCGCCGCGCGCTGGCCGGGGCCGGCAAGGGCGACATCGCCAGCCCGCGCTTTCCCTATCCCGAGAAGTGGAAGCGCAAGGCCTATGACGCCGAGATGGACGCGCTGCAGATCGAACTGGTCAAGATGCAGGCCTGGGTCAAGGAGACGGGCCAGCGGGTCGTGGTGATCTTCGAAGGGCGCGACGCCGCCGGCAAGGGCGGCACCATCGCGCGGTTTCGCCAGAACCTCAATCCGCGCGGCGCGCGGGTCGTGGCGCTGGCCAAGCCGTCGGAGATCGAGGCGGGCCAGTGGTATTTCCAGCGCTATGTGCGCGAGCTGCCCACCGCGGGCGAGATCGTCTTCTTCGACCGCTCCTGGTACAACCGCGCCGTGGTCGAGCCGGTGTTCGGTTTTGCCGACGAGGATCAGGTCGCGCGGTTCTACGACCAGCTCGCGCCTTTCGAAAAGATGCTGACCGATGACGGCATCCTGCTGTTCAAGCTGTGGATCAATGTCGGCCGCGCCACCCAGCTCGAACGCTTTCTCAAGCGCGAGAACGATCCGCTGAAGCAGTGGAAGCTGTCATGGGTCGATGTCGAGGGCCTGCGCAAATGGGACGCCTATACCGACCGCATCGCCACCATGTTCGAGCGCAGCGATTTCGACTTCGCGCCCTGGACGGTGGTGCGCGGCGACGACAAGCGGCGCGCGCGGGTGAGCGCCATCCGCCGCGTGCTCTCGGGCCTCGACTACCCCGACAAGGACGACCGGGCCGCCTGCGCGATCGATCCGAAGATCGCGGGCGGCCCCGACATCTGGCCGCGCGACTGAGGTGGCCAAGCAGGGGTATCATCACGGCAACCTGCGCCAGGCGCTGGTCGAGGCCTGCCTGAAGCTGATCGAGGCCAAGGGGCCCACGGGCTTCACCCTCTCGGAGGCCGCGCGCGAGGCGGGGGTGACCCCGGCGGCGGTCTATCGCCATTTCGCCGGGCGCGAAGACCTCATCGCCGAAGCCGCGCGGCAGGGCTACGAGATCTTCGCCGACCTGCTCGACTTTGCCTATGACGCGGGCCGCCCCTCGGTGCTCGCGGCCTTCGAGAAGACGGGCCGTGCCTATCTCGCCTTCGCGCGCAAGCATCCGGGCCATTACGTCGCCATGTTCGAAAGCGGCATCTCGGTGCAGCGCACACCCGAGCTCGCCGCTGCCTCGCGCCGCGCGCTCGGCGTGCTCGAACGCGCGGCCGAGGCGCTATCCGAGCGCATCCCCGAAGACCGCCGCCCGCCGCCGCAGATGTTCGCCGCGCATGTCTGGGCGATGAGCCACGGCGTGGTCGAGCTGTTCGCGCGCGGCTCGCCCGGAACGCGCTCGCCCTTCCCGCCCGAGGACCTGCTCGAAAGCGGCATCGGCGTCTATCTGCGCGGTCTCGGGCTGATCGCGCCAGACGGGTAAGGGGGCGGTGAATCCTGTCCGATACCGGGAAACTAGGAGAACGACAAACTGGACAGGACCCACCAATAACAGTCAGTGTCATGGGCAGAGGGAAGCTGCATGGTTCGTTTGAACCAGAGGCCCCATTGTTTCGAAGGCGCCTATGCCTCCATTACCGAGTGACCCTGAGATTGCCGGTTTATGCGATGATATCTATCGCAGCGCGATCTCGCCCGAGATGTGGGAAACCCTGCCCGGTCGCCTTGCCGCGGTCGCGGGCGGCGGCTCCTGGGCGCTGCAGCTGGTGCGGCCCGGGCCGCCATGGCACAGCGCGGTGCACGGGGTGGGGTTCGACCCCGACCTGCTCGCGCTCTACCCCGAGCGCTATGCCGCAAAGAACCCGTGGCTGTCGGGGCTGATGCGCATGCCGGCGCTGCAGCTCATCCAGGACAGCCAGGTTCTCGATCCCGAGAAGCTGCTGCACTCGGAGTTCTACGCCGATTTCCTCAGGCCGCAGGGCGATATCCACAGGGCTTGCGGCATGGTGCTGTTGCGTGGCGATACCGGCGGGCTGATCGCCAGCTGCAACTATGCGCCGCGCCATGCCGAGAGCATCGGCGCCGCGGCGGGCCGCATCCTCGACCTGGTTGGCCCGCATCTGCGGCGCGCCTTCGATCTCACGCGGCTGTTCGAGCGCAGCGTCATCTGCGCCAGCGCCCGGATCATGGATGGGACGGCGGCGCCGCATGCCTGCCTGGCGCTCGATCCGCGCTCGCGTCTCGTGGCCTGCGACGCGCGTGGCGAACAGCTGCTCTCGGCCGGACAGGTGCTGCGCCTCGGCCGGGACCGCCGGCTGCGATTCGTCGATGACGCGGCCAATAGCGCGCTCGATGCCGGGCTCGGGACGGGCGGGCGCGTCGGGCATGGCTTCGTGGTGCCCGACCCGGTCGCGGGGCGCATCCTGGCCCGGCTGGCGCCGCTGCCGCGCCCGCGTGCCATTCCGCCGATCGAGAACGCCCTCGCGCCCGAGCGGGCGGTGGTGACGCTGACCCTGACCCTGCCGAGCCGGGGGGGCGGCGTGGCGGACGAAGAACTGCGGGCGCTGTTCGAACTGACCCCGGCCGAGAGCATGGTGCTGCGTCAGCTCTGCGTCGGCCTGTCGATCTCCGAGATCGCCACGCTGCGCGGCGTCAGCCAGAACACGGTGCGCAACCAGATCTGCAGCCTGTTCGACAAGACCGGCACGCGGCGGCAGGCCGAACTCGTGGCTCTCGTGGCACGGCTGGGCACCTGATCATGCCAAGCGCGCGTCTCGGGGCGATCGGTGCTTGTCGCCCCGGCGCGAATTCGCAAGGTGGCGCCGGTACAACTCGGAGGAGTATCGCATGGACGGCTCGCTAGCCCTTCTCTTTGCCCTGGTGGCCACCGCCGACCTTCACTTTGCCGATTGCGCGACCCCGCGCTGCGCCGCCCCCGCCCCGGCGCGCACCGCGCTGCAATATGGCGAGGTGCTGTTCCAGCGCGAGCGCCAGGGCGGTGAGCTCTATCTTCAGCATCACCTCGCGGCGCGCTATGGCAGGCTCGAGCCGGTGATCGGCCTGTCGGTCTCGGCCGATGGCGATGCCTGGCTGGGCGCCGGGCTGCAATGGACCGGCGCGCTGCCGCATGACAGCTTCGTGCAGCTGTCGCTCCTGCCCGGTCTCTATGCGCCGATGGACGGCCCCGATCTGGGGCATGCTCTGGAGTTCCGCTCCTCGGCGGGGGTGGGCTACGAGTTCGACAATGGCGCGCGGATCTCGCTGCAATTCGATCACCGCTCGAATGGCGGCCTGTCGGACCCCAATCCCGGGCTGGAAACCTTCGGCCTTCGCGTCGCCCTGCCGCTCTGAACGGGCCGGGAGATGCGAAAAGGGCGGCCCCGCCGGGGCCGCCCTTTCCGAAAATCCCGAAGGCTGGCGATCAGCGCTTGGAGAACTGGAAGCTGCGGCGGGCCTTGCGGCGGCCGTACTTCTTGCGCTCGACGACGCGGCTGTCGCGGGTCAGGAAGCCCGCGGCCTTCAGCGCGCCGCGCAGCGAGGGATCGTAGAGCTGCAGCGCCTTGGAGACACCGTGCTTCACGGCACCGGCCTGGCCCGAGAGGCCGCCGCCGGCGACGGTGGCGTAGACGTCGAACTGGCCGGAGACACCGGCAACCTGGAACGGCTGGCGCAGGATCATCTGCAGCACCGGGCGGGCGAAGTACTCGCTCATTTCCTTGCCGTTGACGGTGACCTTGCCGGAGCCCGGCTTGATCCAGACGCGGGCGACCGCGTCCTTGCGCTTGCCGGTCGCGTAGGAGCGGCCCAGCTCGTCACGGACGGGCTCGCGGGGGGCGAGCGCCTCGGTGTTGACCTGACCTTCGGTCGAGACGGCTTCACCCAGCTCTTCGAGCGAGTTGATCTGATCGGCCATTATGCGGTCCTCGTGTTCTTCTTGTTCATGGACGTGACGTCCAGAACCTCGGGCTTCTGGGCCTCCATGCCGTGCTCGGCACCGGCGAAGACGCGCAGATGGGTCATCTGCGTGCGCGACAGGCGGTTGCCCGGCAGCATGCGCTTGACGGCCTGCATGACGACGCGCTCGGGATGCGCGCCTTCGAGGATCTGCTGCGTGGTGCGCGACTTGATCCCGCCCGGATGGCCGGTGTGCCAGTAATGCGGCTTCTCGCGCTTCTTGCCGGTCAGCTGCACCTTGTCCGCGTTGATCACGATGACATTGTCACCCATGTCCATGTGCGGGGTGAAGGAGGCCTTGTGCTTGCCGCGCAGGCGCATGGCGATGATCGAGGCGAGGCGGCCCAGGACGACGCCCTCGGCGTCGATCAGGATCCACTTCTTGTCGATATCCGCCGGTGTAGCGGTAAAGGTTTTCATGGTTCTGCCCTTGATCTGCAACGCGCACCGCCCCGTACGGGCCGCCCGCGCAAATTCGATGGCCGGGTTCTAAACGAAGCTGGCGCGCAGTCAAGCGCGCAAGGTATCGAAAAACCGTCCAATATCAGTCGCTTGCAAATATGGTATAATGATACCCCATGAATTTGCGGGGTTCAGACCTCCATCACATGCGGCGGCGCGGCGAGAAGTGCGGCGAGCCGGTCGATCGCCGCCTCGAAGGCGGCATCCTCGCGCAGACCGGTCAGCGCGAGGCGCACCGCCGAGGGCGCGCGCCCGTCGATCAGCGCGAACTCGTCGGCGGGCTTGATACGGATGTTCTTGGCCTCCGCCGCGCGGCTCAGCGAAGAGGGCCGCCAGCCGCGCGGCAGGTCGAGCCAGGCGAAGGGCACGCCCTCGCGGCTGCGGGGCTGCCATGGCGCGAGGCGGCGATTGAGATAATCCAGCCGCCGGCTTTGCACCTTCAGCACCGCGTCGCGCACCCGTGCCGCGAGCCCGCCCGAGAGCGCCGCCTCGGCCAGCGAGACGGTGGGGCGCGACAGGCCGAAGAACTGCTGCTGCGCCGCGATGCGCGGCAGCATGGCCCGCCCGGGGGCCGAGAGGATCGCGCCGAGCCGCAGGTCGGGGCTCAGCGTCTTGGACAGCGTCGTGACCACCCATGACCGCTCGGGCGCGAGGCGGCGGTAACTGGCATCCTCGCCCGCGTCGGAGCGGAAGCAGTCATCATCGATGATCTGAAGATTGTACTGGCGCGCTATTGATACAATCTGCGCCCGCCGCTCGGGCGAGGTGCGGATCGTCGTCGGATTGTGTGCCTCTGCACTGGTACAAAGCAGCTGCGCCCCGCTCTCCCGGCAGGCCCGCTCCAGCGCCTCGGGCAAAAGCCCCTCCCCATCGAAGGCGATGCCGCGGATCTCGGCCCGGACGAGCGCAGCGGCGTGGCGAAAGCCGGGATAGGCCAGCTCCTCGGTCAGCACCACCGGGCGCGGCCCGTGCAAAAGCGCCTGCAGCAGCACCACCATGCCATGCTGCGCGCCCGAGGTGAGCACGAGGTCCTCGGCCTCCAGCGGGCCATGGGCGGGGGTGGCGAACCACTCGGCCAGAAGCGCGCGCAGCGGCGCGTCGGCCTCGGGGCGCGGATAGCCGACATAGGCGCCAAGCGGCGGATCGGGCAGGTTTTTCAATAGCTCATGCAGCATGCGCCCCTGCCCCACATCGGCGACCTGCGCGGTGCGCAGGTTGAGCATCTCGCCCTCGGGGCCCATGCCCGACGGGTCGATCAGCGCCGGCAGCGGCGCGGGCATGTCGGGCTCGGCGACGAAGGTGCCGCGCCCGACCACGGCGCGCAGCACCTCCTGCTCGACGAGATCCTTGTAGGCGCGCGCCACCGTGCCCGGCGTCACGCCGAGCCGCCAGGCCACCTCGCGCACCGGCGGCAGGCGGTGCCCCGGCGCGATGGTGCCGGAGCCCACCGCCTCCTGGATCGACCGCTTCAAGGCCTGATGCTTGACCGGGCCACCGCCATCGAGGCTGGGCCACCAGATTGTACTCATGACAAAACTTCCCTAGACGTCAGTTTCCGCGCATTGTATGCCTTTATCCGAAGCATAGACAGATATTGTACCAATACAAGAGAGGCCGACATGACCACGCTCGCCCGCACCGCCACGCCCTTCGAGGCCGCCCTCGATCAGGGAGCCTTCTCCGCGCTTCTCGCCGGGCTGGCCCGCCGCGTGGCGCTGTGGGAGCGCCGCGCCCGCACCCGCCGCGCGCTGTCGCGTCTCGATGCGCATATGCTGCGCGATCTCGGCCTCGATCCCGTCTCGGCCGAGCGCGAGGCGGCGCTGCCGTTCTGGAAGGGCTGATCCCCGGCCTGACCAAACCTGCGGGGCCGGAGCGATCCGGCCCCTTTTTTTCATGCAGGCATCGCCCCCTGCGCCGGATCGGGCGGGATCGAATAGGTCATCGAGGCGCGCGCCACCGGCGCGCCCTGCCCCTCGCTGAACAAGAGCGCTTCGCCCACCGCCAGCCTGCGCCCGAGCTTCAAGAGCCGCGTCTCGGCCAGAAGATCCGCCCCCGCCACGGGGCGGCGCAAAAAGTCGATCGTGGCCCCGGTGGTCACCGCCTGCGTGACCGGGCCGATCCGCGACAGGATCGCGAGATAGATCGCCACATCGGCCAGCCCGAACATCGACGGCCCCGAGACCGTGCCGCCGGGGCGCAGATGCAGCGCCGTCACCCGCAGCCGCAGCAGCACTCCTTCCCCCTCCGCCCGCTCCACCGCGAATTGCGCGGCGACCTGCGCGAAATCGCGCTCCAGAAACGCGGTCAGCGCCGCTGCGTCCATCTTCATGCCTGTCCTCCCTGCCGCCACGCTTTCGCAAGCGCGCGCGCCGGGCAAGCCCCATAGTTGAGGCGGGCTCATAACTGTCGTGGGGTCTTTTCATTTGCATCCTCGTCGGTTGCGATGCAGGCAGTGTCGGAAACGGCCGCGACCCGCGTGCCGATCCGGGCGTTGATCGGCCCGAAGAGCAAAGCCCGCCCCGAGGAGCCCCGTGACATGGCTGATGAAGATGACGACCTGATCCTCTCCGAACTCGACGATGAAGAGCTTGTCGCGCAGATGTTCGACGACCTCTATGACGGCATGCGCGACGAGATCATGGAGGCCACGCAGATCCTGCTCGATCGCGGCTGGCAGCCTTACGACGTGCTGACCCGCGCCCTTGTCGGCGGCATGACCATCGTCGGCAACGATTTCCGCGATGGCATCCTCTTCGTGCCCGAGGTGCTGCTCGCCGCCAACGCGATGAAGGGCGGCATGTCGATCCTGAAGCCGCTTCTGGCCGAAACCGACGCGCCGCGCATGGGCAAGATGGTGATCGGCACCGTCAAGGGCGACATCCACGACATCGGCAAGAACCTCGTGGCGATGATGATGGAGGGCGCGGGCTTCGAGATCGTCGATCTCGGGATCAACAACCCGGTCGAGAACTATCTCGAGGCGCTGGCCCGGGAACAGGCCGACATCCTCGGCATGTCGGCGCTCCTGACCACCACCATGCCCTACATGAAGGTGGTGATCGACACGATGAAGGAGCAGGGCATCCGCGACGATTACATCGTGCTGGTGGGCGGCGCGCCGCTCAACGAGGAGTTCGGCCGAGCGATCGGCGCCGACGCCTATTGCCGCGACGCCGCCGTGGCGGTGGAGACGGCCAAGGAGCAGGTCTCGCGCCGGCACAACCGGATGCGGGCGGGCGCCTGAGCGCGCCCCTGCCCTCCGACGCCGCGCTGACGCGCGACGGCCTCGCCCCGTCGGGGCGGGGCCGTGTGCTGCTCATCGCCTGCGGCGCGCTGGCGCGCGAGATCCTCGCGCTGATCGGGCGCAATGGCTGGGACCATCTCGACCTGCACTGCCTGCCCGCGATCCTGCACAACCGCCCCGAGCGCATCGCCCCCGCCGTCGAGGCGGCGGTGGCGGCGCGGGGCGCAGGCTACGCGCGCATCTTCGTGGTCTATGCCGATTGCGGCACCGGGGGAGAGCTGGCCCGGACCTGCGAACGGCTGGGGCTGGGCATGGTCGAGGGGCCGCATTGCTACGCCTTCTACGAAGGCGTGGAGACCTTTGCCGAGACGGGCGAGGTCACCTGCTTCTACCTCACCGATTTTCTCGTGCGGCAGTTCGACGCCTTCGTCTGGCAGCCCCTGGGCCTCGATCGGCACCCGGAGCTGCGCGAGATGTATTTCGGCAATTACACCACACTGGTCTACCAAGCGCAGACCGATGATCCGGCGCTCACCGCCCTCGCCCGCGCCCATGCCGAACGGCTGGGGCTGGGCTTCGAGCGGCGGCTGACCGGTTACGGCGATCTGGAGGCCGCGCTGGTGCGGGCCTAGGCGGCGGCCATCGCGGTCTCGCGGATGCGCTCGACCATGGCGCGCAGCCCGTTCGAGCGCTGCGCCGAGAGGTGATCGTTGAGCCCGAGCCGCGCCAGTTCGCCGCCCGCGTCGATCTTGGGCACCTCCGCGACGGGCGCGCCGTCATAAAGCGCGTGCAGCACCGCGATCAGGCCGCGCACGATCATCGCGTCGCTGTCGCCGCGGAAATGATAGGTGCCGCCCTCGGGCGCGGGCACGAGCCAGACCTGGCTGGCGCAGCCCAGCACCTTGGTCGCGGGCACCTTCAGCGCGTCCTCGAGCGGGTCCATCGCCTTTCCAAGCTCGATCACGTGCCGGTAGCGGTCTTCCCAATCATCGAGAAACTCGAAGGTCTCGGCGATCTCCTCGAAGGCGGGCTGGGCCATCTGCGTCTCCTGTCGTCGGGGCTGTGGCTCACAGGTAAGCGCTTTGCCCGCATTTGCCAGTGGGGGCGCGGCCCCCGGTCTCGTGTCGGACGGCTCGGCTCAGAGATCGACCGTCACCACCTGCGCGCCCCGGGCGGCAAGGCCGACCCGGCCTTCGCACAGCGCCAGCGCCTGCTCGCCGAACACCTCGCGGCGCCAGCCATAAAGCGCATGCACCTCGCGCTCGCCCGCGGCCAGCGCGTCGAGATCGGCGGAGCTGGCGATCAGCTTGGGCGCGACCCCCTCGGCCTCGGAGCGCGCCTTCAGCAGCACGCGCAGGAGATCGGCCAGCGCCGGGTTGACCTGAAGCTGGTCGCGCGGCTTCTCGGCGCGCGGCATCCTGTCGGCGGGCAGCCTGGCAGCGCGATCGACCGCGGCGAGGATGCCCTCGGCGATCTCGCCCTTGCGCGCATCGCGCAGCAAGAGGCGCGAGCGGCCGAGATCCTTTTCATTGGCGGGCCGGGTCGAGGCCAGCTCCACCAGCGCGTCATCCTTGAACACGCGCGAGCGCGGCACGTCGCGCTCCTGCGCATAGGCTTCGCGGAACTGCGCCAGCTCGCGCAGCGCGGCGATGAATTTGGGGCTGTTGGAGCGGGTCTTGACCCGCTGCCAGGCCTGCGCCGGATCGACGCGGTAGGTCGCGGGGTCGTTCAGCACGGCCATCTCCTCGGCGACCCAGCGGGCGCGGCCCGTCTTCTTGAGCTGCGCGGCGAGCCATTCGTAGATCACCCGAAGATGCGTCACATCGGCCAGCGCATAGCTCTTTTGCGCCTCCGATAGCGGGCGGCGCGACCAATCGGTGAAGCGCGAGGATTTGTCGATCTCGGCGCGGGCGATCTTGCGCACCAGCGTCTCGTAGCCCGCCTGCTCGCCGAAACCGCAGACCATCGCCGCCACCTGCGTGTCGAACAGCGGCGCGGGGATGAGATCGGCCTCGACCTGGAAGATCTCCAGATCCTGCCGGGCCGCGTGGAACACCTTGACCACGCCCGGATCGCGGAAGAGGTCGTAAAGCGGCGCGAGGTCGAGCCCCTCGACCAGCGGATCGACCAGAACGGCGCTGCCCTCGCCGCCATCGGGGCCGTCCTCGCCCGGATGGGCGAGCTGGATCAGGCAGAGCTTGGAGTAATAGGTCCGTTCGCGCAGGAACTCGGTGTCCACCGTGACATAAGGGTGCTTCGCGGCCCTTTGGCAAAAGGCGGCGAGATCTTCGGTGGTGGTGATGGTCTGCATGTCGTCTGGAGCCTGCGGAAATGGGGGCGGCGCGGCGGCGCCGGTCCCCGTTCTCTTAAGGGACGGGCGCGCAGATGGAAAGCGCCCGGCTCAAAGCCGGATCGGCGTCCGGTCGCCTATGGCAAAGCGGCGCAGCACCATCGGGTAGAGCCGGTGTTCCTGCTCCAGCACCCTTGCCGCCAACACCTCGGGCGTGTCGCCCGGATGGACCGGCACCCGCGCCTGCCCCAGCACCGGCCCGCCATCGAGCTCGGCGGTGACCTCGTGCACCGAAACGCCATGCTCCGCGTCGCCCGCCTCGATCGCGCGCGCATGGGTGTGAAGCCCGCGATATTTCGGCAAGAGCGAAGGGTGGATGTTGAGCATCCGCCCCTCCCACCGGGCGATGAAGGCAGGCGTCAGGATGCGCATGAAGCCCGCAAGGCAGATGATGTCGGGCCGCGCCGCCTCCAGCCGCTCGCTCAGCGCCGCCTCGAAGGCCTCGCGGTCGCGGCCGAAGGGCTTGTGATCGACCGCCGCGGTCGGGATGCCCAGCCCGGCGGCGCGGGCGAGCCCGCCCGCCGCGGGGTCGTTCGAGGCCACCAGCACCGGGCGACAGGGGTGGTCGCCCGTCATGTCGCGCACCAGCGCCAGCATGTTCGACCCGCCGCCGGAGATCAGGATGGCGACGCGCTGCGTCTCGCTCACGACAGGCTGCCCGTATAGGCGACCCCCTGCCCGGCCGTGACGCGGCCCAGCCGGTGCACCGTCTCGCCCTCGGCGTCGAGCAGCGCGGCGATGGCGTCCGCCTTCTCGGGCGAGACGACGACGACCATGCCGATGCCGGAATTGAAGGTCTTGAGCATCTCGGAGGTGTCCAGCCCGCCCTCGCGCTTGAGCCAGTCGAAGACCGGCGGCAGCGACCACGCGCCCAGATCGATCTCGGCGCCCAGGCCCTCGGGCAGCACCCGCGGCAGGTTCTCGGTCAGCCCGCCGCCGGTGATGTGCGCCAGGCCATGCACGCCGCCCTCGCGGATCGCCGCGAGGACCGATTTGACGTAAAGCCGCGTCGGCGCGAGCAGCGCGGCCCCGAGGCTCTCGCCCGAGAAGGGCGCGGCGTCGTCCCAGCCGAGCCCGGCGCGCTCGACGATGCGGCGCACGAGGGAATAGCCGTTGGAATGGACGCCGTCCGAGCCAAGGCCCAAGAGCACGTCGCCCTCGGCCACGCCATCGGGCAGCGCGTGGCCGCGCTCCATCGCGCCGACGGCAAAGCCCGCGAGGTCGAAATCGCCCGCCGGATACATGCCGGGCATCTCCGCCGTCTCGCCGCCGATCAGCGCGGCGCCCGAGGCTTCGCAGCCCGCGGCGATGCCCTCGATCACCCGCGCGGCGCTGTCGGTGTCGAGCTTGCCGGTGGCGAAGTAGTCGAGAAAGAAGAGCGGCTCCGCGCCTTGGCAGACGAGATCGTTGACGCACATGGCGACGAGATCGACGCCGACGCCGTCGAGATGGCCGGTGTCGATGGCGATGCGCAGCTTGGTGCCCACGCCATCGGTGGCGGCCACGAGCACCGGGTCGCTGTATCCGGCGGCCTTGAGGTCGAACAGCGCGCCGAAGCCGCCGAGACCGGACATGGTGCCGGGGCGGTCGGTGCGCTTCGCCGCGGGCTTGATCCGTTCCACGAGCGCATTGCCCGCATCGATATCCACCCCCGCCTGCGCGTAAGTGAGCCCGTCCTTCTGCATCGCGTCCCCCGAATGCCGGTGTGTGAAGTGACGCCGCGATACCTCAGACCCCGCGCGAGAGCCAGCGCCAACTTGACCCGCCCCCCCGGTCTGCTAAGAGGAACGCAGGGGGCCCGTAGCTCAACGGTCAGAGCAGACCGCTCATAACGGTTTGGTTGGGGGTTCAAATCCCTCCGGGCCTACCAAAAACACCCTCAAGTAACTGACGATAAACGAAAACCACATGAGGCGTGGGGGCAAATCCCCGCCTCATGGGAGTCAACCGGTCATCATCATGATTGCCCCGTGAAAGCGGGGCCGCGCGAGAAAGCCCGGTCGAACGCCCGGTTACGTTGCCCTTGCGCAATCATCGGGAACATGAGCCCGGCACCGGCGTTCTGCGCCAATGATCAGCAGTATTTCCTATCGCGCAACGCGACCCGCTCAACACGATAAGTGGTTCCATCAAGGGTGGTGGATCATCCCGGGCGCGAGTATCGGACTGGCGATCTGGGCGAGCCTCATCTGGATCGGGGTGGCGCTGGCCCTGTGATAAGGGCCGTGGCCGACCCTCCTCTCGGACGAGGCGATCTCTGCTGCATGCCAATCCGGTGCCGACAGGCCGCTCTTACGAACGTCTGACTTCTGCTGACGAAACTCGGCCAGCCGATTTGTGCTGCAAGCGCGACCTGCCCGATCCCGGACATCGCGCAAGGGAAAGGGCCGCCCGCGGGCGGCCCAGGCTTTTTCGAACTCGGTTCTATCAGATCAGGAAATCGTCTTCCGTGATCATCTCCGCATCGACCCCGCGAAGCGTGATCTGCGACTCGCCATAGCTGATCACGGCGTCGTCACCCTGGTTCTCGATGGACAGGTCCTCGAAATCCAGCGAGGTGCGGGTGAAGTCGAACAGGTCCGACCCGTCTTCGAAATCCGTGATGACGTCATCGCCATCCTTCTTGCTGCGGAAGACGAAGAGATCCGCCCCGTTGCCGCCGGTGAGAACGTCGTTGTGACGGCCGCCATTCAACGTGTCGGCGCCGTTGCCGCCATCGAGCGTATCGCGGCCCAGATTGCCGAGAAGCCGGTCATCGCCCGCCCCGCCATCCAGGGTATCACGCTGCTGGTTGCCGATGAGGACGTCGGCACCGGCCTTGCCCTGCAGGGTGTCATTGCCCTTGCCGCCGGCGAGAACATCCGCACCCGCGCCGCCGGCCAGCAGGTCGTTTCCGATGCCGCCATCGAGCCGGTCATTGCCGGCAAAGCCGCGCAGCACGTCGTTGTCGGCGCCGCCATCGAGCACGTCATTGCCCCTGAAGCCCTTCACGACATCATCGCCGGCACCGGCATCGAAGACGTCATCATCCGCGCTCAGCCTGAAGTTGCCGCTGGCAGAGGCGCGCTGCCCGGCGAGGAGGTCGAGGGCCTGTTCGAGATCGATCTTCGTGATCTCACCCGAAGCGACGGGCAGGATGCCGACATAGCCGTCCTGCGTGCCGTCGATCTCGCCATCGGTGCCTTCGCCATAGCCGCTCTCGACATTCTGGCCGTGCAGCACGATCTCGCGCAGCGCCAGCGGCATCAGGTCTTCCATGTCATACTGATTGCCGGTGACCGGGCTCTTGAGGTTGTCCATGTCGGTGAGGTCGAAGCTCTGGATGTAGGAGAGCTGCCCCCGGGCATCGGCCATCGGGCTCATGCCGTCCTCGTCGATGAGCGGAAGAAGGATGTCGCCGTAGGCCGGCACCCCTTCGAGCACCTCGACGAACCCGTCGCCATCGGCATCATCGGGCAGCGTCGGCGTGCGCGAATTGGCGGGATCGCCATCTTCGTCGAAGGCGCCATGGATATGCTGGGCATGGGCGGCGTCAGGCGTCAGGTTTTCGGCCAGCACCGCCACGTTGATGTAAGGCGTATCCTCGGCTTCGCCGAGAGACACGATGGCGCTGCCGAACACACCGGAGTTGTTCAGCGCCGTCAGGTCGACGGCCCAGGTGCCCTCCGACCCCTTGAGAAAGGTTTCGAAAGATCCGTAAGAACTGTTAAGATGAGCCACAGGCTCTCCTCCCTGTCATAATATGTGACGTTCTCCGCCACCAGAAGTTGACCCTGCATACACGTCTGGCGGTGTCATAAGTTTCATCACGTGACCGTGTGACTGAACTTACCGGTGGCTCTGGTCAGGACAGCGATCGAGCGTGAGGACGCGGGCGGGCACCGGCCGCGTCCTCCAGCGGCAATCTCGGCTCATAGGTGCGCGCGCAAGTCATTCGTGACCTGCGGCGTCAGTCGTCCTCCTCGTCGTTCAGCCCGCCGCCGGTATTGAGCACGGGATCGCCGCCTTGGCGATAATCGGGGCGATCCTCGTCGTTGAAGACGGTGCCATCCGCGCCCGCTTCGGTCGAAAGGCCCGCGCCGCCTTGCATGGTCGTGCAGGCGCCAAGCAGCAGCGCCGCCGGGATGAGATACTTGTAGACCATGTCCGTTTCCTTCTGTTGCGTCGCGGCTCAACGCAGCCGGGATGGAACGGTTCGCCGGAAGGAGCGAACGGCGTGCCTCGCGCCATGGACGATCTGGACCGCCATTCCCTTCCCGTGGCAGGCTGCATCCACGCATGGCGAAGCAAAGCGGAACGGAGCGGAACGGATGATCGAACTGCCATGGGGGCTCGGACGGCTGGATCGCCGGGTCCTGTTCCCGCTGATCGCGCTCGACCTGCTGCTTCTGGTGATCGGGGTGGGCTACGGGGTGGCCGTGGCGTTCGATCCTTCGGTGCATTGGCCGCCCGCGCTCCGGTTCGATCACGATTGGGGCCTTGCGGAGATGCTGAACTACGTCAAATGGCTGGTCGCGGCCGGGGCGCTCGCCCTGGCCTGGCGGCGCGAAGATGCGCTTTTGGCCGCCGCCATGGCGGCGACGCTGCTCGTCGCGGTGGCCGACGATGCGGGCCGGCTGCACGAACAGGGCAGCATCGCGCTGGCGCTCGCCACGGGTCTCGTGGAGCGTCATGGCACCATCGCGTTCCAGATCTGCGAGCTGGTGATCTGGGCCGGGCTGGGGCTGCTTTGCGCGGTGCCGCTGGGGATCGGTTGGCGCCGGGCCGATGCCGGGCTGCGCCGCCGCGCGATGGGCACGGGGCTGTTCTTTGCGGGGATCGCGCTGTGCGCGATGGGCATGGACACGCTGCACACGCTGGTCGGCTTCTACTGGCCCGACCGGCCCCTGCTCAGCGGCGCCTTCATGATCGCCGAAGGCGGCGGCGAGAACCTGTTTCTCAGCCTGCTGACCGCGCAGGCGGTGGGCAGCTTCGGCCGGCCGCGCCCTAGCGCGCCAGAACCAGCTCGGCCCTGAGCCCGCCCAGCCCCTCGCTGTCGTGCAGATGCAGCGCGCCGCCATGCCCATGCGCGATATCGGCCACGATGGCGAGCCCGAGGCCGACCCCGGTGCCGCGATCCTGGTTGCGGGCCGGATCGAGCCGGCTGAAGGGGCGCATCGCCTCCTCGCGCCGCTCCTCGGGGATGCCCGGCCCGTCATCCTCGACCGAGAGCCGCAGGCTGCGCGGCCCGACCACGAGCGCCACCTCGCAGCGCGTGCCGTAGCGCAGCGCGTTGTTGATCAGGTTCTCCAGCGCCCGGCGCAGCGCCGTGGGCCGCAGCGGCATCGGCTCGGAGCGGCCCTGCACGGGCCGCAGGCGCACCGCCTGCCCGGCCCGCTGCGCATCCTCGACCACGCGGGCGACGAGATCGGCCGGGTCCACCGTCTCCATCGCCTCGGCCGCGTCTCCACGGGCGAAATCGAGAAAGGCGTCGAGCAGGCGGCGCATCTCGTCGACATCCCCCACCAGCGGCGCGGCCTCCTCCTCGGGCAGCATGGTCAGCCCCAGCCTGAGCCGGGTCAGCGGCGTGCGCAGATCGTGGCTGATCCCCGACAGCATCAGCCGGCGGGCCTGGGTCTGCCGCTCGATCCGGTTGCGCATGTCGAGAAAGGCCATGCCGGCGGCCCGCACCTCCGAGGCGCCGGCCGCCTTGTAGGGCAGGATCCGCCCCTTGCCATAGGCCGAGGCGACCGCCGCCAGCCGGGTCACCGGGCGCAGCTGGTTGCGCAAGAAGAGATAGGCCACCAGCGTCAGCAGCGCCCCCAGCACGACGATCAGCACGATCAGCTGGTGCGGGTTGCTGGCCGAGACGCGGCGGCGGTCGAAGGTCACCGCGAGCGGGCCATGCGCGGTGTCGATCCATGCGGTCACCCTGCGCCCCTCGGCCACCTCCACCGCCAGCGGCGTCTCGAGCCCGGCGCGCAGCGTCTCGATCACGGCGCGGCCCGACAGGTCGAAGAACCGCACCGCATCGGCGGGCATGGGCGGCGCGAAGCGCGCCTCGAGCTCGAGCGGTTGCCCGAGCGTTTGCGCCCGCGCCTCGGCGGCGGCGCGGTCGGGGGCCGCATCGACCGCCTGCGACAGGAAGCGCAGATCGATCAGCACGGACCTTGTCATCTGCTGCGTGACGCCTTCGAAATGGCGCTGTACGAAGCTGATCGAGATCACCAGCTGCAAGGTGACCACGGGCAGCAGCAGGATCAGCGCGGCCCGGCCCTGCAGGCCGCGCGGCATCCATCGTTTCAACCAGTCGAAAGCCATGGCGCAAGCTAGCCGCCCGGGCCGGAAAGGAAAAGCATGACCGACGCGCCGCTCGAAGAGCTCGAACCGGGGCTGATGCGCCTGCGCGCGCCCAACCCCTCGCCGATGACCGGACCGGGCACGAACAGCTATGTCGTGGGGTATGACCGCCTCGTCGTCCTCGATCCCGGCCCCGACGATCCGGCGCATCTGCAGGCGCTCCTGTCGGTGATCGGCGCCCGGCCGGTGGAGGCGATCCTGGTCACCCATGCGCATCTCGATCATTCGGCCCTCGCGCCCGCCTTGGCGCGGGCCACGGGTGCTGCGGTCTGCGCCTACGGCCCCGCCACCGCCGGGCGCAGCGCGGTGATGCGCAGGCTGGCCGATGCCGGGATCGGCGGCGGCGAGGGTCTCGACGAGGGCTTCGCGCCCGACAGATGCCTGGCCGATGGCGCAGAGCTGGCCCCGGAGGGGGCGCCGCTGACGGCGCTGCACATGCCCGGCCACATGGCCGGGCATCTGTGCTTTGCCTGGCGCGGCGCGGTGTTCTCGGGCGATCTCGTCATGGGCTGGTCGAGCACGCTGATCTCCCCGCCCGACGGCGATCTCGCCGCCTTCCGCCGCTCCTGCGAGCGGCTGCGCACCCATGCGCCCCGGCGGCTCTATCCCGGCCACGGCGCCCCGGTCGACTCGCCCGCCGAAAGGATCGACTGGCTGCTGGCCCACCGCGCCGCGCGCGAGGCCCAGATCCGCGCCGCGCTCGAAGACGGCCCGCTCGACCCCGCCGCCCTGACAGAGCGCCTCTATGCCGACCTGCCGATCGCGCTCCATCCGGCCGCCCGCCGAAACGTCCTCGCCCATCTCATTGATCTCATGGAGCGAAACCTCGTCACCCCGAGCGATGGCGGTCTGGTCGGGGCCCGTTTCTTCCTGACGTGAGGGCAGTTGAATTTTTTACGCCACCCCCTCTGGACACTCCCGATCCGATAACTGTATATCGCCCACATGTTCCGGCGTAGCTCAGCGGTAGAGCAGTTGACTGTTAATCAATTGGTCGTAGGTTCGATCCCTACCGCCGGAGCCAACCACTAAGTAAATGGTTGGAAACAAACGGAAAAGCGCTCCCTCGGGGGCGCTTTTCGCGTTTCGGACACAGGTCCTGACACTCCGCCTTACACACTCCGGACACATCGGAGTCACAAGGAGTCAGTGCCGGTGCCCCTTGCCCGTTCCAAACACGCCCATATCCCCCATCTCGAACTGCGCGCCCAAGGCTACGTCTGGCGGCGGCGACTCCCGCGATCGGTTCTGCGACTCGGGCAACCCGTGAAAGCTGAAAAGGCGGCGGTTTTCGCCTCGGTTCGCATCAAAGCCTGCGAAGAGAATCGGATTCTCTGTAACGACATGACCCGTTCAAAGCTCGTTGCCGAGACGCAAGAGGAGAATTCGGGGAATCAAACCCTGTTTGGGGGAATCCCCTTATGTCTTTCCCTCAAGACCCATGGCTTTTCGGTGGCCGCGGAGCTTGCCCGCAGGCTCAGCACCCTCAGCGATCAGATATTCCTCTACGCCACCGCCACGATGAACCTGTCACCCCAAGACGTCACCCGCCTCCTGACCGCACTCGCCCGCTTCGAGATCGAGGCGGCCGATCGCGAACGTGCCTTGGCCGATCCGCGATCCCCCCAGCTCGCGCAGGCGGCCCTGGAACGGGAAGCGGCCCGGCAGGCCGTTCTGCGGCAAGCCTTCTTCCAGCAGGATTACACCGTGGTGGAGGAGCCGCTGCGCCATGTCGCCGCGCATCTGGGCATCGAGCTCCCCGAAGCGGGCAGCGAACAGGCGCGGCTACTGGCCTACGAGGCCACGCGCGTGCTGCTGGATGCCAGCGAGGAGAAGGCCCGGCGGGACCGGGGCATCTTCCCCAGTCCCAGCCCCTACTTCGTCCGCGCGATCGCCGAGGAAACATCCCCGGGCATTCCCGCGCAATCAACCGCCTCGGCCATCGCCGAACGTCTCATCGACAAGGAAGTTGCCACGAAACTGTTCCCCCCATCCCGGTTTGCCTCATGCGAGCCCGCACATGAAAAATCGGGGCCCGAGGAAACGCCGACCGAGAAACCAGCTGTCAGAGATCTCTTGAAAAAACGCGGGGTTCTCCAAAGCTGCCCGCCCGAGCTCCTTGCAAGCCTCGAGAGCGGCGAACCAATCACGTTCGACAGAGCAGCCGACTTCTACCTCAAACTGAAGGAAGCAGGCTTCGCCGACGAATGGCACAAGTATCAGCGTCCCGATGCCGCCGTGGGGCGAAAGTGGGTCAAGTCGTCGGGCGCCTCGGCGAAGACAAGCCTGAAAATCTGGGCGGAGCCACTGGGCTCCAAAGTATTCACCGAGATCCCTGAAGAAGAGATCGAGGCCGCCATCAATGTCATCCGCAGTCTCCCGAGACTTCATGGCAAAGGAAAGAAATACACGGCCGAGAGCTACCCGGCACTGATCGCAAAGGTCGAAGCGCGTGAAGCCCAGGCGATGGATAACGCAGAACGGGAACTGCGGCGACAAGGCTGCAACAACGAAGCCGAGATTCGAGATGCGCGTCTCGCACATGCCGAACCGCGTCTTCGGGCAGAGACCTATATGCGCATCGTTCGCATGGCCAACAGGGTTGGCACGATGCTCGAGCAGCTCGGCCTCGTGGGAACGAATCCGTTCAGCATCTGCACCTTTTCCAATCGTGAAGCGAAGGCCCTGAAAATGACCGAGGAAAACGTAGCGCGCCAACCTTGGGATGACCGCCTCAATGAGCTATTCGCAACCCGAGTATTCAAAGGCAATGCCGCAGATGAAGCTGATCCCCTGTTTTGGATGCCGCTGATCGGCTACCTGATGGGCACGCGGATGGAAGAAGCCGCCCAAGCCGGACCGGATGATGTCCAATCCGATGAAGGGATTGCCTACCTGATCGTTCGCCAAGCCTTGGGCGATAGCGTCAAGTCGGAGAATGCGACCCGCAAGATCCCGGTGCATCCCGCCTTGATCGACCTCGGCTTCATGGAACTCGTGGAGCGCGCCAGGAAAAGAGGAGATCGCCGCCTTTTTCCCTCGCTCACGCGTGGGGCGAACAAGGGGACACTTACCGAAAATTTCACCAAGGCCTTCGGCTACTACCGCCGCACCAATGACGTCTACTGGCATGGCCTTGATTTCCACGCTCTGCGCACCACGTTCCACCACCGCTTGGTGGATGGATCCTGTCCGGGGGCGCACCGGCGAAAACTGATGGGCCACGAGCCTCTCGACGAAGGAGAACGTGCCTACGCCCAGAAGGGAATAAGCATCGCGAGCCTCTTCGACCAGGTAAAGAAGATTCCGTTCGACCCAGAACGGGTGCAAAGCCCGATCCCGGGATTCCCAGAACGGCCGCAGGAAGTGCAAGGTCTGCGCTTGGCGCACGGGAGCAAGTCATGACGCAAAATAAGCCCAAATCAAACTCGACGAGCAAGCATCTTGCTCCAGGGGCTCTCGGACGCGCGGGTTCAGGCCCCCTCGAAGTGACCCATGAAAACGGCTCTTTCGCAGCCTCCGGCCTTGCGCATCCCCCATCCGCCCGGCCGACCCGCGTGACAGTCCGATACGATGGCGCAGTCCTATCGATCGCGGCCACCTACGAACCGAAATGGCGTGGCCCGGTCGAAGGCTCCATTTCGCTTCCCCTCGACATGGGGGATCCGTGTTTCTTGCTCCCCCTCCTTGATGGGGAGCAACCCTGGAAACCCTGGCCAGAAATCGAGGCCTTTGTGCGCCAAGCCATTGCGGAATTGCAAGTTCCCCAGCGAATGTCGCGCATGTTCGACCGGCATCTCCACATCCTCCGCGCAATTCGCAATGGTCCAGAGTTATCAAAAATGCGAAGCGACCACGCAACAGAGAAAGCGCATAGAAAGGCACTCTTATGGCTGACTGACCGGAACTTGGATTGCCAAATCGCAGAAAGTATCAGAATAATGCGGGACGTGCTTATTAAATCCACCCCCATTTCTGAACTGGCCTGCTACGGCAATGCGATGCGGTATTATAAAGAGCTCGTGAACGAAAAGCAGAGGCGCTTAGACCTGTCTGAGCTTGAGCGAATGGACGAGCAGCTGTGCCGTCTGCAAGAAGAGGAGCGCAGCCGCCGCAGAAGAAAGGCGGTATCCTACCGGTCGTGACCTGCTGGGTGGCAAATGCCTACCTCCGCATTCAGGCCGCCGTATGGGATGATAGCCCGAGGAACGGCCGCCCGTAGCCCATGACGCAGCCGTTCTGAGGCCTGCTGCCAACGCCAAAATATTAGCACTGCTGCAATCGACGTGTGCCCTGCCTCATCGGTGCATCGGATTGGCAATGCTGGCCGACGCGTCTTCCACGAACGCCTTAACATTTCGCTGTGCCAGAATGCGCGTCTCATTCGCCGTCAGACCACGTCGCGTGGCTCCCCCAAAAGCCACCATTGGCGCTTGTTGCAAGAAGACCTGTGCGACATGGTCCGCAGGACGCATTGCAACAAAGCCAGACCTGACGCCATGTCCAAGAAGACCTTGAACCAGACCAACCTCGAGAAGCTGGGGGCGGAAAAGCTCGCCGCCCTGGTCATGGAGCTGGTTCAGGGGAGTGCGGCCCTTCAGCGTCGCGCACGGATGGAACTCAGCGCCGCCCAGGGCCCCGGGGATGTTGCTGCCGATCTGCGCAAACGCTTCGCTTCGCTGCGCCGCGCGACTGGCTTTGTCGACTGGCGCAAGCAAAGGACGCTGGTCAAGGATCTCGAAGGCCTGCTGAGAATGATCGAAACCAACATCGTCCCGCAGGACCCGGACGAGGCTTTCGAACTGCTCTGGTCTTTCCTGCAGCTCGCCCCCTCGATCTACGCGCGCACGGATGACAGCAACGGCGCGGTCGGCGGCGTCATGAGTGACGCGGTGGACCTGATCGCGGAGATATCGCCCAGGATTTCCAAGAACCGCACCGCCCTGGCCGAGCGCGTTCTCGACGCGGTCGCCGGAGCCGGCTACGGAGAGTTCGACGGGATCATTCCCGCGACGGCGGAGGCGCTCGGCCAGGAGGGGCTGGAGCATCTTAAAGGCATCACGCAAGCCTGGGCCGAAGCGGCACCGACCGAGCATGAGCTCGAGCAATACCAGGGCTATGGCCTTAGGTCTTCTGCCGAAGACAGCGTGCGCCGCAACAAGCAAGCTACGCGGTCGATCATCCTGGCGGATGTCGCGGACGCCCAGGGGGATGTCGACGCCTACATGGCCCGCTATTCCGCGGAACAGCTGACCTATGGCACCATCGCCCCCGACGTGGCCCGGCGCTTGCTGGACGCGGGACGGGTCGACGAGGCTTACGACATCGTCGTCCGTGCCCGCGCCAGCGAAGACGGCAAACCGTTCCGGATGTTCCGCCACGATCTCGACGCGGTCTTCGAAGAATGCCTCGAGCGGCAGGGCAGGACGGAGGAATTGAAGGCCCATCTGAAAGGGGCGTTCGAGCAGACCCTCAGCACGCCCTGCCTCCGCAAGTATCTGAAGCTGCTGCCCGACTTCGAGGACTTCGAGGCCGAAGAGTCGGCTCTGGATCTTGCGGAGGCCTTTCCGCACCTGGAGGCAGCGATCGGTTTCCTTGCCGATTGGCCGTCTCACGACCGCGCGGCACGGGTCGTGCTATCCCGAGCCGACGAGCTGAATGGGAACTCCTACCATACCCTCACGACAGCGGCCGATGCGCTCGAGGCCGGGCATCCGCTCGCCGCGACGCTCATGCGGCGCGCCATGGTTTTGGACACGCTGAACGGGGGCAAGTCTAAGCGCTATCGTCACGCGGCGCGGCATCTGGCCGAATGCCGCTCCTGCGACGCCGCCATCGCGGATTACGGCGACTTCCCCTCACACGCGCGGTTTCTCGAGGTGCTCAAGCAGGAGCACGGCCGCAAGCATGGGTTCTGGCGCCTGGCCGATCCGTAGTTTCAGCCCCAAGCGACCATAGGCCACCCGCCTAAATGCCGTCACACAGAACACTAATTCTACCGACCCAAAATGCTATACTTAACACGGATAGGTGCGTTGCTGCCTCGCAACTGCTGAATTTCTACATCACCCCTCGCAACCTGCAACTCACTCCGCAATCCGTAATTTGCACTCCCACGCGCATCACAAAAAGAAGGTCTTCCGCTTTGGATGTAACGAATATTAAAATCGAGAACTTCAAAAGAATCTCCGAAGTCGAAATACCTCTATCGAAAGTCAATTACATTGTTGGGGGCAATAATTCCGGAAAGAGCAGTGTTCTTCAAGCCATTCATATGGCCGCATCATGCGCAAAGCTTTCTCTCGAACGGAAGGAGCAAGTTCTCCCCGAGGCTGAGCTGAGATACTCACCGACTTCAGAATTCACTCTGCTTGGTCACAGCGCTCCTTATGAAAATAAAGCCACTGGATCACGCGGGCGCATTGAGTTTACGGGAACCGCGAATGACGGCACTGTCGCAAGCTACCGCGTTGAGATTTACAAAGGTAGAAACTACGGGAGTGTTGGAGTAGATAGGAGTGGAACGTATGCCGGGTTTGGGCAGGAGATCTGCGACCCTAAGAGTATGTTTTCGGTGTTCGTTCCCGGAATATCTGGAATCCCTCACAGAGAGGAGCACAAAAATTACGCCTCAGTTTTCCTGAAGGCCGCCGGAGGAGAAGCCAATCTCGTATTTAGGAATATCATTAGAATTCTGGACGAATCAGATAAGATTTTAGAAGTTGAGGATATCCTCAAGGACATCATCGGCAACTGCAAAATCTACATCAGCCATGATGCAGAAAGAGATCTATTCGTGGACGTGCAGTTTTCTCAGGGCGGAGGCAAGAGTGTTCCAATTGACTTAACTGGAACTGGCATTCTTCAACTGGTTCAAATTGTTGCTTATGTGTGCCTCTTCGAACCCAAATTTCTATTAGTTGATGAGCCTGACAATCACCTTCACCCGTCACGTCAAGCGATACTGGCCAAGACTTTTGATAAGCTATCAGAGCTGTATGGATCAACAATTGTCGTCACCACTCACAGTCGGCACTTGGTCGCTGCCGCATCATCTACTGCGAAGATCGTATGGATGAAGGATGGGAAAATAGAGTCGGATGAATGCAAAGATCTGGCCAGCGTTCTCATGGACCTTGGCGCCTTGGATCAACTCGACTCACAAGGAGCAGACTGCATCATTTGCACCGAGGACAAAGGCAAGAGAGCGCTGGAGAACTGCGTCGAGAGCTTGGGATTGTCAGAGCGAATTAAAGTAATCTCATACAACGGCATCAATAATGCGGCTTCGTCCGTAGCAATTAAAGCGATGGCTGATCTGTATGAGAATAACCCGCTCATCATTGTTCACCGGGATCGAGATTTCATGATTGATGCTGAGGTGAATATGTGGGGTGCGGATTATATAAACCGCGACATGTTGGTCTTCTCCCCTCCCCTTTGCGATATTGAATCCTACCATTGCACACCAGCTCATGTTGCTGCGGTTTATGATCTCGGTGAATTCGAATGCCGGCAAATTGTTCAAGAAGAAATAGATCGCAGCGCAAACGACTTTCGGGCCAAATTCCGGAAGAAACGCCAAGAAGCAAATCAAAAATTTTGGAAGGACGGTGGGAGTCCGAACACGAATGAGCTTTGGCCGGAAAACGAAGGCGCAAATCTTGAGCGGGCGTATGGCAAGAAGTTGATATCAAATTTGAATGACCGCCTTTCTCAGCAACCCGGTGGTAGGCGAAATCTTGAAGCTCTGGTGAGTCAGGAGCTTATGTCGCTCCTTCGAAGCTGCTTAGAGCAATCGGGATTTTTTCAAGTAGAACAGGGTGAAGCCGCTGGATAGCTACTTCCGCCCTGCCACGGCTCTGTTGTGCAAACAGGCTGACGGGATTCATCTCTTGGAAGCAGCATGATAGCGGGCGCGCATGAGCAGCAGATCCAAGCCGCCGAGCTACAAGACCAGGAATTGGTCTGATTATAACGCAGCCCTGAAGAAGCGTGGCTCCCTGACGATCTGGTTCGATCCCGGCATGGTCTGGACGCCGCCACCGAGCGGCAACAGGAGGCGCCAGCAGAGCTACAGCGACGCCGCCATTCAGGTCTGCCTGACGATGAAATCGCTGTTCGGCCCGGCGCTCCGCCAGACAACGGGCTTCGTCGAGAGCCTTTTGCAGCTGATCGGCCTGGACTGGGTGGTGCCAGACTTCAGCACCCTGTGCCGGCGCCAGAAGGCGCTGGCCGTGAACATCCCCTATCGCGGCTCACCGGGTCCGCTGCATTTGCTGATCGACAGCACTGGGATCAAAGCCGAAGGGGAAGGCGAATGGCACGCGCGCAAGCACGGCGGGCCAATGCGACGCCTGTGGCGCAAGATCCACCTCGGGATCGACGAGGACACGCTGGAGGTTCGGGCGGTCGAGATTACGGGGAGCCATGTCGGCGATGCCCCCATGCTTCCTGAACTGCTGGACCAGATCCCCAGCAACCAAGACATTGGCTCGGTCACGGCAGACGGCGCTTACGATACGCGCAAGTGCCATGACGCCGTCGCATCGGGGGGCGCATGCGGTCATCCCGCCGCGCAAGAATGCGAAGCCTTGGAAGCCCGGCTCCGCTGGGGCGATCGCCCGCAACGAAGCCCTCAGGGCGTCAAAGTATCTGGGCCGATCCCTATGGCGCCATTGGAGCGGGTATCACCGCCGAAACCGCGTCGAGACGAAGATGCACTGTGTGAAGCTACTGGGCCAAAGCCTCATGGCCCGGGACTTCGATCGTCAGGTCGCCGAGCTCCAGATCCGCATTGCCGTGCTCAACGGCTTCACCGCGCTCGGCATACCTGTGACAGAGGTCGTAGGATAAGTCCGTTTGGGGAAAGGGGCACCTCGGCCATCACCCGTTTTGCGCAACAGAGCCCGGCCACCCTCATAACATCGACGGCACTCTCCTCCTGTCGGACCCTGCCTCTTGCGTCGCCAATTGTGGCGTGGGCAGAGGCGGAGTTCGCTCGAGGCGTGGCATTCTTGCTCATCAGGCAGCGCAAACCTTGCACCCGTCGCACTCAGCGACCGCAATCACGCGAGCCCTTTGCGGAGATCAAGTTGGCAGCCGACAGCGCAACGCGGTCAAGGCGCAGCAGCGCGGCGCCGGTTGCCGATCTGACCTCGCGTTTAA
>NZ_KZ304951.1:80273-82349 GCF_002723615.1 Limimaricola cinnabarinus | reverse complement strand
GGTAAGCATCCGCCGAGGGCCGCCTGACGGATGAGCCTGCTTAGCTGCTAAGACCTGACGCTATGACAGACCATAGCTTCATATCCCAAATAGAGGTTCTCTCAGTCACGGATACCGGGCGCCGGCGTCGTTGGACGGAGGCCGAGAAGGTGCGGATCGTGGAGGAGAGCTACGCGGCGCCGCGGATGGCCTCGGCGACGGCAAGACGTTACGAGATCTCTCGCTCGCTTCTGACACGATGGCGTCGTGAAGCACGTGAAGGCCTTTTGGCTACGGATGGAGATCGGGCGCATTTCTCCCCGGTCGCCGTGGCTCCGAGCCCGTTGGGCGGGCCAGCGGCTTCTGATGATCGGGGTCGCGTGGACGATGCGGGTCGTGACCGGGTGGAGATCATCCTACCGAACGGACGTCGTTTCGTGATCGGCACTTCGACTGAGGCGTCCGTGCTTGCTCGGCTCATCCAGGTGGTGGAACGGGCATGATCGCATTTCCGGCGGGGACAAAGGTCTGGATTGCGGGCGGCGTGACGGACATGCGCAAGGGCATGAACACGCTGGCATTGCAGGTGCAGCAAGGCCTTGGGCGTGATCCGTATGCGGGGGAGATATTTTGCTTCCGGGGCCGCCGGGGTGATCTCGTGAAGCTGCTTTGGCACGATGGCGTCGGCATGTCGCTCTATATGAAGCGCTTGGAGGCGGGCAGGTTCATCTGGCCGGTCAGCGGCTCGGGCGAGGCGCTCCAGGTTTCAGCGGCGCAGATTGGCTATCTGCTGGAGGGGATCGACTGGCGCAATCCGCGCTGGACGCAGCGCCCTGCCAAGGCCGGGTAATTCTTGCGCATGACCCTGTTTTACATAGGCTTTGATGGCTCGACATGGTAAATCTCCGGCCATGTCAGATGCCGCCTCCGAACTTGAAACACTGCGCGCCGAACTGGCGGCCACAAAGGCCGAGCTGACCCGCTCGAATGCCGTGGTGTCGGCATCGGAGGCGTTGATTGCAGGGCTGAAGCTCGAGATCGCGATGCTCAAGCGCGAGAAGTATGGCCGGAGCGCCGAGCGCACTGCCCAGCTCCTCGATCAGCTCGAATTGCAGCTCGAGGAGCTGGAGACGGCTGCAGCCGAAGATGCCCTTCGCGCCGAGCAGGCGCTGGAAAAGACGTCGAAGGTCAGGGCCTTTGACCGGCGAAAGCCCGTCCGCAAGGCGTTCCCAGAGCACCTGCCGCGCGAACGGGTCGTGGTGGAGGCACCGAAGGCCTGCGTCTGCTGCGGGTCGGACCGGATCGCGAAGATGGGCGAAGATATCACCGAGACGCTGGAGGTGGTGCCGCGGCAGTGGAAGGTGATCCAGACCGTCCGCGAGAAGTTCACCTGCCGGGATTGCGAGAAGATCAGCCAGCCGCCGGCCCCATTCCATCCTGTTCCGCGAGGATGGGCAGGGCCGAGCCTGTTGGCCATGATCGTGTTCGAGAAGTTCGGACAGCACCAGCCGTTGAACCGCCAGGCCGAGCGCTATGCCCGTGAGGGCGTGGAACTCAGCCTCTCCACGCTCGCCGACCAGGTTGGCGCGGTGACCGGGTTGCTGGAGCCGTTGCATGCGCTGATCGAGGCCCATGTCATGGCCGCAGAGCGGTTGCATGGCGATGATACGACGGTCCCGTTGCTGGCCCGGGGTGGGACGAAGACGGCCCGGCTCTGGACCTATGTCCGGGATGATCGGCCCTTTGGCGGCACTGCCCCGCCGGCGGTGGTCTTCCGCTTCTCCCGGGACCGGTCCAGCGAACATCCGGTCGGGCATTTGGGAGGCTGGAAGGGTGTCTTTCAGGCCGATGCCTATGCGGGCTACAACCAGCTTTACGATCAAAAACGAGTGCCGGGGCCAGTTGTGCCGGCTCTGTGCTGGGCACACGCCCGCCGGAAGTTCTTCGAGCTGGCTGATGTGGAAGGGAATATCCGCAAAGGCAAGGACGCCAAGGAGATCTCGCCTGTCGCCTTCGATGCCGTCCGGCGCATCGACGCCCTGTTCGACATCGAGCGCGAGATCAACGGGCATGGCCCAGCGGAGCGCTTGGAGGCCC
>NZ_KZ304951.1:0-79376 GCF_002723615.1 Limimaricola cinnabarinus | reverse complement strand
GTTTAAGCGCATTCAGACGACCTGCAGAGGCCCTGTCCCTCTTCATGAACCCCTTGACCGCATCCTGCGAACAAAACACCTCGCTGGCCGCTGCGCTGATCTTGCTATGGGTCAGCTCCACCGCCCCGTCGCGCAGCAATCCGACGGCCAGCGCGGCTTCCAGGCGCGGCACCTGCAGGTCACTCCACGAGACCAACTGGTCGACGGGAAGGCCGGGGATCGGCACGCTGCTGCCCAGGAGAACGCGCTTCGGGTATGGCGATCGGGCGAGCCGGAGGCGCTCTACCAGCTGGCGGGTGGCGAACTCGCGAGCCTGCCGCTGCAGCAAGCGGATGCGGGGATCCGGATGGCACGGCACCCGCACGGCCATGGCACGGCCATCTGTCATCTCGTAGGCCAGTTCCGCGTCTGGCATCCAGAGCTCCCCCGCAGGACCGCCGGAGAGCAACGTCAGCGGCGCGCCCGCCGTGTCGCCCCATAGCGCACGCCCCTGGTCTTCCAACGCCGCCAGCGGCAGCTCCTCGCGTCCGATGACGATGACACTGGAGCAGTCGGCATATGCGTTCGATCCGAGAGAGCGACTGCCGAACCACAGCCAGCGCGCGCCGTGCAGCGAGGTGTCGAGCATGAACCGCGACACTTCTTCGGCATCCATGCCGGAGAAGTCATGTCCGGCATCCGCGAAGAATTGCTGCACGACCTTTTTCGTGGCGCCCACGAGCACCCCGGTATTGCGACCCAGACGATCGCGCAGGACCTCCATGGCGATGATGCTGCGCCATTGATTGCGGTTCTCGGCGCTGTCGATAACAGCGCTCGTGGACATGCGCCGATCGTGCAGCTGCCTGATGACCGCGTTCGGTCGCAACGTGATGTCGTTCTGGATCAGGACCGGGCAACCGACGGTGTCGAGAATGCCAGGCTCCGCATCGGCGTCGAGCACGAGCATAGGCTCTTTGTTCGATAGCGCCTGTTTCTCGGCGACATGCAGTTTCAGCCCGGCCCTGTTGCGCTCGAGACGTAGGCGCTCGCTGCGCCCAAGTCCGTTTTCCCTGGCATGTCGGAGAACCCGCCAGACCGCGCGAAAGCCGCCAACCTTGCTGAAATCCCGTTCCGCATCGTCGAGCAGGCCACGCTGCTCCGTTTCACTCTGGGCCGGAGCGATATCCGGTTGCGCGGCGGCAAACATGTCCTCCAGTTCGGCAAAGTGTTCATAGTCTTCGGCAGTATAGGGCAGCGAGAGTGGTGAATCTCCCGCCATCAGGCGCCCGACCACCTTGTTCGCAGCCTCGAGCAGCTCGGTCCTGGCCACCGTGCGCGCGTCCCTCGGCTGATGGGACTTGGGGCGGATAGGGTCGATGCGCGGCGCGGTGAAGATGGCCACATCCACGCACCAGTTTCTCAGGGCATGGCGCCAAAAGGTCTCGTCCACGACGCGATAGCTGAGGCGGTCCCCCTCCGGATCCGGGAGACCGAGATAGGTCGTCGCGACGAAATCGTGGTCGGCGCGTTTCAAGAATTGCTTTCGATAGGCGCAGGTATCGAAATGCTCGCATCGGAACGCTCCATTCGAATCCGCATCCAAGCGCGCAGGGCTTTCGCAGAAGGCCGCCTTGGCGCGCAGGCCGAGATGGATGGCCCGCTCCACGGTCGCGGCTTTCATGCACATCCGCCCCTGCCCGTCCGGCCGCAGCGCCGAGCGGCCCCGGATGACACGGGCGGACAAGCCGAGTTCGGTCGCGTGACGTGCGGCCTCCTCGGCGAGGGCCAGGGTCGGAAGGTGCGTCGTGGTCTTGCGCGTCTGCCCGCGGTCCTGACGTTCGGCCATGAGCATGCGCTGCACGGTGCTCTTGCCGGCCCCCGGGCTGGCACGCAGCACGACGGCCCCGGATCGGTGATTTTCCTTGGCAGAGACAAGCATGTCGTCAGCGTCCTGAAGCGCGCCGCGCAGCGCGCCGTTCGCCTCGAGCAGCGACGTGAAGCGCGTCGGCTCGGCAGCGGCCGGGATCGCATAGGCGCCGGCACCGGTGAAGCGGCCAAACCGATCCCGGAAAATCTCATCATCGAGCGGCATGTTGGTCATCTCCTTGCGTTGTGAACGGGAGATGGGTTCGGCCGGAAGAACCAAAAAAATTTAGCTGGATTCGGAAGAAAAGTGTCAGTCCGGAAGTTCTCTCATATTAGCGGTGCGACACTTGTTTTGGTCAAGTATCCGTATTCTTCTATTATTTCTCCCCAGATTTTCTTTGAAATCGGAAACGCACCTATATCCCCTTCACCAGACAATGGAGGCGATATTGACAAGACCGGTTTATTATACAGCCAACGAAGTTGCGGAAATTTTCAAGCGTGACCCACATACGATCCGCGATTGGATCAATCATGGCTGCCCTACACCGGACGGCCCGGTGAAGCTGCAAGCTATGAAACTCGGGAAGTCGTGGACGATCCGCGACGAATGGCTGGCGGTGTTCGAGCTTCGCGTCCGGCCCTCACAAGGGAAGCCGGACCTCGATCTCGACACACCATCAACCACTGACAAGGAATCCTCATGACACTCGCAGAAGACCTCCGAAAGCACATGGAGCTCCACCGGGAAAGCATGCGCGCGCTGTCGCTGCGCGCCGGCCTGAACCCGAAGGCTGTCTCGGACATCCTGACCATCCCAGGGCTACGGCCCCGGCACAGCACGCTGGCCGCGCTCTCGAGCGCAACGGGACGCGACCTCTCCGTGTCCTTCGGTTCCTCGGAATTCACCTACGCGGACCTGATCGCGCGTGCGCAGAAAGCGGACGATGTCGGCCTGCAATCGCGGCTGCGCTGGCTCTGCCGAAATGCCGGGTGGGCCCCCGAGCTCAAAATCGTCTGCAAGCAGGACGTCATCCAATTCTTCGACGCGAATGAGCCAGCGGCGTTCAACTTGAGTCCCGGGAGTTACGCCACGTATCGCTGCCAACTCGTGGCCGCTGCCGGCCGGGGCACGCCTCGGGCGCGCAAACGCAAGATTACCGACATCGGTGGCGTCCATGCGGCGCTTTACGCAGCGATCCAGGGCAGCACCCTGTCGAACTCGATGAAATATGCGAGCGGCGCCTTCCTACTCTATCTGCATGACAGGGAAATTCCCTTTTCGTCCGTCTGCGACGAGACCCTCGCCCAATACTACAAGCACCGTGTCGCCGACTCTGCGAAAAGCGAGGCCGCCTGCGAGAAGCACGTCCGCGAGATCTCGGCCCTGACAAGGAAGCTCGCGAGCGACCCCGCCTTTGCCGCGTTCGGGTTTGCGGCCGCGTCTCATCCGTTCGCGGACCGCAGAGACAAGTTCGGCGTCGCTGCCGCGGACCTGGCTGGCGTCCTGGCCGAGTTCGACCATCAGGTGGCGCCCTGGGCTCGCGGCACGGCATCTCGCGACGGGCTCACCTTCGATGACTTCATCGCACGTCTCGACGCTGAAGAAGCAACCGAGGACATGTCAGAAGACATCGCGCTGCTGATGGACCGACGTCGCGCCAAGCAACAGCGCCCCGGGCATCAGCCGTCAAAGGTCGACGAAAGTCGGAAAGATCGGCTGCGTCAGGCCGGCTTTCTCGTTGGCCACGAAGTGTGGTCGGAACGGACCTTGGATGTCCGTCGGGGCTACCTCGTGGCCGCTGCCAAGGCGTTGGTCTCCGGGTATGACATGCTGCCCAGGAACCTCGACATGCTTTTGCATCCCAAAGTCCTGCGCGCGGCGATCGAGGTCATCGTCGAGGCGAACAAGGCAGAGCACGCAAGCGGATACGCAGAGGGAATACTGAAAGTAGCGCTCAAGATCGCGCGCGACTTCCAGCAGAGATCGCCGTCGGAACTTCAGGTCATCCGGGACATGATCAAGAGCTACAAGGTGGTCCACGCCGGCATTGCCCCGCGCAACAAGGCAAAATTGAGGAATTTTGATTCAACGCGAATTCAGAAGGCCATCGACCTAACCGCCAAGATCGTCTCCGACACCAATTCTGAACTGAACCGGCGCCGCAAGACTGCCAGGAAAGCAAGGGGCGACATGTCGACCTCTGCTCTGCTCACGCGAGACATGGGCCAGGACATCATGGCAGCCCTCGCGCATGGGATTCTCCTCGCACGGGCGCCACGCAGCGAAAACGTCCTGCTGGCCAGGCTGGATTGGATCACCTGGGACGAGGTCGGTGCACGCATCGTAATCCCGGCGGCCAGGGTCAAGATGCGCGATGCCGGGGATGCCGACCTGACAATCTTGCTCAACGTCACGACGAGCAAACTGCTGCGAAAGTATCTCGATGTCGTGCGACCGGCGCTGCTTCAGCCGGGACAGGAGCGCAACCCCTACCTGTTTCCGGCGCAGCGCGGGGATTTGACCAAGCACTACAGCACCCTGCTGCAGCGCGTGACCAGACTGATGCACAGGAACGTCGGTGTCAAAATTCACCCCCACCTCTATCGCCACCTGATCGGCTGGATCTGGTTGCGGGAAAGCTCCGACAACATGTTGAAGGTCCAAAAGCTGCTCGGACATCGGGATGTCGAAACGACTATTAAATACTATGCCGAACTCGATGAGGCCCTGATTGGTGCAGAATGGCTGAAATACCTCGACCGTAAAACCGATATGGAAAACCAACAACCGAAAAGGAACAAAAGATGAACAAAATGTCGGATCTTCTGGTGTTCCTGCGCATGGCCCACCCAGGCCATGCCATTCCGCAAAGCCATGACCTGGCGCGGCTTCTTGAGGGACGACTGGGGACAGCCCCCCGGACGGCCCATGCCGAGTTCGCATACGCTCAGAAGCGCGCCGCGGAGATCTGGGGCGCGGAACGCACTGCGCATTTCGCGCCGGTCCTCCGCGACTCGCGCGTCACGGCCAAGTCGGCGCGTCGCACCGACTGGGAGAAGGCCGAGCGCGCCTGCTCGGCCCTCCCCGAAAGCTGGCGCGCCTACATGGCAGACCGCATCGCGACGCCAAAAGCACGGCAGTCTGTTCCGAAGGGCCCCGTCTGGAGCGCGGCGCATGCCCGCAATGTCTGCGTCGCCCTCGCCCGCTGGCATACCTACTGCGCTGCCGAAGGCCTGCCCCTACGCGCCACGGGCGAAAGCCTGAACCGCTATGCGACGACCATCGCCTCGACCACCACGACGCGCACCGCTGCGGACTACATCGACAGGATCCTCACAGGCCTGAAGGTGGTCGAGCCGGGGTTCCGCTCCAGGGCGTGCGAGCATGTCGTCTGCGCCTGGTCGGAGCGCGCGCAGAACACCGGACCCAGCACCAAGACCGGGGCGCAGCTCGTCGGGGCTCGAGCGATCTACGATCTCGGTTTCCGCCTAATGGAGGACGCACGTCAATGCCCGCTTCGCGGGGTTCATGCAGCGCGGCACTTCCGCAACGGCGTGCTGCTGTCGCTGGGCATCGCCCTGCCCCAACGGGCCCGCGCGGTGTCGACCCTGGAGTTCGATCGAACCCTTAAATTCGTCAGCGCGACGAGCTTTCAGGTTCGCATTCCGGCCCGGTTCCTGAAACTGCTCGAGGCCCGCAAGTCCGGAAGTCCGTTCGAGCGCTTGATAGAGAGCGAGATGCTCACCGAAGCGCTACGCGAATACAGGCAGTCCTATCGCCCCATCTTCGATGACGGCGACCACCTATTCCCGTCGACGATCGCGCGTGGCGTCGGCATCAGCGAGGGTCAGGTCGGGCGTCTGGCGGGCGATCTCACCGAGCGCGCATTCGGGGTCCGGGTGTCCCTCCACAGGCTTCGCGACAATGCCGCCACAACGGCGAGCGAAGTGCTAAGCGCGGGCGGGCGCGCCAGCGCCGTGCTGCTGGATCACCGCGACGAGAGGACCACGCGACGTCATTACGACCACAGCACCGGGCTCGCGGCGGCAGACAGCTTCCGGCAGGTGCTCGAGGCAAGGTCCCGTCTGTCGGCAGAACTCGATTTGGAATGAGTTCCTGACACTAACCCTTTGCCGCACGGTTTCAGGCGTTTTCCCGAGGCGCCTCGAAGTCGTCCCCGAGACGCGCCGTGTCATAGATGATAGTCATACGCGTGAAGCGCGTGCGATCTTCGGCGAGTTCGAACACGTCTACGCATTCGAAGTCGACCACCGTCTCACTCGCCAGCGCCCAGACATAGCGGAAATGCAAGGCGAGGGCGTTGCCTCCTGCCGATTGGTCGAAGACGTTGAGAAGCGTCGTTTCCGAACGGGACGTGTCGCCGAAGCAGCTCGGCGTAAACGCCGTGTGCGGGCCTGACCCCGTAGAGCGGGGACACGATCTCGGCGTCGGGGGTGGAGAGGGCTCGGACACCTACGGAAGGAGCCTGTTCCGGTCCAGATGGGCGGACAGCTGCCAATCGCTGCGCCTGGGTCGAATGTCAGCGGTGCTCTGAAAGCTGACGAGAATACGGAAAGCTCAATCCGCCTGTCTCGCACCTTTTCTGCAGCTGTTGTCGAACATATCTGCTGTCGAAGGGACACCAAGTATCATCGCCTTGACCCGATGATCGGCTTTCCCAAGATGTCGAACGATCACGCCGTGGTAGTCCGCGACCTGTTTCGCAACGTAGTCATCGAGGTGCTCGAAGGGTTGGCGCTGATTGCAGAAGACGAAGGATTTTTGCCATCCATAGATGCGCCTTCCTAACGTATCTAAAGTGGCGCTATGTGAATGCTTGGCGTTGAGGGAGGTTCCCTTCGCGAGCGCCTCCTTTATCGCAGTCTTGGAAGCTGCAAGCGTCTCTCGGACGCCTTCTCTCATGTTTTCGGTAGATTTCGCGCTGGGGACGCAACGCTTGGGCTGTAGTGTGCAACCAAGAAAGTTGATAGATTTTCTACACTCGCCTTGCGCGGCCTTTTCTGAGCCATCAGCGGGTCCGTAGAGACCGAAACCAAAGTCTGCCAGGGTTTTCTCAGCATACGCTTTGGCGGCGTCGATAGATGAAAGGTCTGCGCCGACCATTAGAATGTCGTCGATATATCTCACCGCCGTCACGCCCATGGTGTTCAGCTTCTGGTCCATGTCGTAAAGCAACACATTTCCCGCAAAAGCCGAAAGAGAGGACCCTTGAGCAACGCCGATACCGCCCTTTGGAAACAGGTGCGTGTAGCCAACAAGCTCATTTTCATTCGCCAAATGAACCTCAAGAGCCTTGGCGAACAACTCGACGAATTTTTCGTCCCCCGTTTCTCGGCGAACGAAGTCGACCACTTTGTTAGTCGGAATCTTGGTGAAGAAGGCCCGAATGTCAGATTGGAAGTAGTATTTCGCTCCGCCGTCAATTGCTGCCATGATTGTCTCGATAGCGGGGCGAACGCCGCCATGAGGGTAGATCAGCCCTCCAACGCCATACTTGGATTGGTTAACGTCATTTATGCGCCCCAGCCTATCGTCGCGAATGGCCTGATATCGAGAGTCTGGGTCGCGTAGGTCACGCGCCTGACGTGGCTGTAGAACCTGTAGGATTGACCGTTGCACGACACGGTTCTGGATGGTGGCTATTGCGATTGGCCGTGGATCTTTGCCTGCTGCAAGACGCTTGCGCTTGTCCTTCAGAACTCCCTCGACAGGATCAAAAGAGAGCTTGCCCTTGCGAAGTTGACCAATAATGCGCCTAAGGTGACGCTGATGAGCATGCTCGAACTCGGAGGCTTTGCCGCGAATATCGGCGTTGCCTGAGGTCAATGCGCTGCGCTTCACGTGTCGCCAAGCTGAGAAGATGTTTTGTTCGCTTCTGACTTCTTCGAATAGTGTCTTCGTCATGTTCTTCGCTCGGGTCCTCCGCTCATACAATCCCGACCGTTGACGGACACCCATCCTCTGCGCACGGCATGGCCGCTACGACAGACACCTCAGCGGCAACAGCCACCTTGGCGAGGTCTCCGTGGCGCACGATCCGCATGGACAGGTCCAGCTTCACGTCGGACGCCATGGCGACCATGGACGCTGCGGCGAGCGCGAACAGAATTTCGCGCAAGCCGGTAAGCCAGCTCAGGCGAGCCGGTTTTTCGGGGCAAGTTCACGCATTTCGTCACCTTCCACTTTAACAGGTTTTTGGCGCTGTCAAGCGCGTTACGCCCCGGCAACGCCCGCCGCTTAGAATGCTTATCTGCTGCTTGGAGGCCGTCAGAAGACGGAGCATTCACAGCTTCAAAGCCAACGGTCAGGCCCAGCACATCCTCTGCGCACGGCATGGCCGCTACGACAGACACCTCAGCGGCAACAGCCACCTTGGCGAGGTCTCCGTGGCGCACGATCCGCATGGACAGGTCCAGCTTCACGTCGGACGCCATGGCGACCATGGACATACCAGATATAGTGGCGACGCTGCGGCACATGTTCAAGAGAGCAAGATTACTTTTAGATAGAGATTAACGAACAGGTTCGGCATCGAAGGCTCGAACTCGCTGTTTGCTACGATGTGCATGAATGAGCAGAACGGGCCACTTGTGGTGGTCCATAGCTTGCCCGGCGCAACAAACTCGACCTTCGCGCAGCCGCAGATTTCGTTCCGAAGCTGATCCGACCATCTTCGCATAGCACCAACGAGTGCCAGCGTCGGCGATTTCAGACGATCTCGCGGGCCTTTCCGTCGCGCAGGGAGAGCACCGGCGCGATGCCGTCCAACTATGCCGCCCTGCCCCGCCGAGGATGCTCAAGTCGCGCATCTCGCCCGCCCGAAGCCCAACAAGACATGGACTTGGACCAGACCGAAATGACAGAAAACGGTCTCGACAACCGTAACCCCCAGGTTCGAACGCACACGGTTGCCATGCCCCCGTGAAGGAGGCAGCGTAGTGGTCCAGAAGCAAGCCAGTCTACCTGTGCATTGGCAATGGAATTGCTGCCCTGCCCCGGTATTTGGCCAGAATGGGCGGAGAGATGACATTCGCCGCGAATGCAACATTTTGCAAAACAATCTGGAAAAGCTGTCGTTCAACAGGCGTCCGCTGCGATGGAAGCGGGAATGCAGAACTTCTCAATCGATCTTCGCTTGATGGGTGATGCGCAGCCGCTGGTCTGCTCAAGCAGTCATTGGGCATCTCGAAAAAAGAAGACCTCGCGTAACGGCCGCTTTTACTCCCGCGAGTGCTTCGACGTCGTTGGCTGGCACTTGCAGTATTTTCAAGCTCTGTTCAGTAGTCCATGTTTGCGTGGGTGGTCCAATTGTGACCCCAGCGCTCTATCCACTGTTCGACCGCGTCTGGCCCTTTAGCCATTGCTTCAGCATATTCAGAGAGTGTTTCGGCATCGAATGACGGATCAACGCCCGCATCGACGAACCGGTGCGGAAGCGCTAACGGCCCCGTCGACAGCATGTCGTGCACTGCATCAAAAACCGAGCAGCATTCGTCAAAGTTGTCGACTTTAATCGGAACGAAGGAGAAACGAGGACTGTCAGCAAAGTTCGAAAAATTCGCTGGAACGACTCCGATACCTGGAAGGTGGAAGAACAGCGATCCTCCGTCGTTTTCGACGCCGCCATGGCTGAAAGGATTTCGCAGCCGTTCCTTGATCCGCCGGAGCTTGCCTAATGTGACACCGGCCTGATGATTTTCTGTGAGTGGGAAGACCGTCTTGAGCTTTTTATCCCATGATTTATTCAGGAACTCCTCAAGTCCTCCTGGGTTGAGTTGAGAGCCTCTAAATGCCAAGAGCAGAATTAGTCTGTGCTCCAGCGCGCTGAAAAAGGCCTCGATCATCGCAGTGGTCAGATAGTATCCCTCGGTTTGTGCTGCATGCTGGTGGTTGAGCATAGCCGCAATCATGCCGACTGGGAATTCTGGCTCGCCTTTCTTCTTCTTTTTTCCTTTTGGTTTCGAATGCTTGGCCGGCTTGTCGGCCTTGGCGAATGTCTTGTGGGCCTTGTCACGAAAGTAGCGGTAACGGCTTTCGAACTCACCGAAGCGATTGACTATTAGGACGTTGCCCGAGCGGGTCTGTTCGATAGCGAACGGCGCCAAAAGGTCTTCGATCTGCCGCATGGCCGCGCCCACCTGTCCGACGATGCGATCACATGAAAGCTTGGAATCTTTCGCACGAAGGATGGTGAAGCCGAACTTCCTCAGTTCAAACCCCACTGGTTCGCCCAACACACTGCCATAGACGGTCCAACGCACCTTTTCGCCGACCCCACTCCACCGCCAGCCCAGGATGTTGCGGAAAGCGAACAGCACCAGCTCCGGCACCGGAAACAGTTCTGCAGCTGGCCGTGACGACTCCATTTCCCAGCGATCAAGGTCGGCGGGGAAATCAGGTGAGAAGCCTGCCAGAGCCTTGCCGAGACGCTTGCGGATCTTCGTTAGCACCTCGTCCGCTTCCGCATCTTTTTCAATCTTCTTTGGCATGGAGATCTCGCATTTCGGCTTGTGACATGTAGAGGCGAAGTCCGGTTCAAGCTGTAGTTCATTTACGCTTTTCATTTCAGGCCGCAAATGACTGCAACTGTCGCAAGGACAATATTAACTCGCGATGCTGAATGGTAGTCCTTGAAGACTTCAAGCGTCATTCTTGAGCGACTAACTTGAGGTAGCGAGCGGACACGAGGAGGGTCGCGGCCGGCCGGTAGCTTAGCCCTGCATCACCACGATCGTGGCTGAGACTTTGCCGCAGCGCCAGTCGAACGTCGGCTTCCGGGGAACGGCCACGCAGCATCCGATGCGTCCGAACGTCAGCTCAGGGCCGATATGCGACATCTGGTGAGCGAAACGACCGGTCATCCGAAGTTGACCAATAATTGTTAGAAGGATCACTCGAACCCGCCGTTCGTTTGGATTTCGTTTGTCGACTTCGCGCCGATATCTTACTTGCAGTTTGGCACGCCCACAGGTGCTGCGGTGAGGGGAATGTGGATTGGGCCGAGCCAGCTCTCCTTGTGGCAGTCGCCATTGTCGCACCCGCCAGTTCCTGGATGTCGCTGAATTCTCCGCATCTTCCGAACGATGTTGAAAACGCCTCAATTCCATCCGCACGGGGTGAAGATGAGCCATTCTCAACAATTTCCGCCCCTCGCCGGATCCTCCGAAACACGGTAGATACTGACGGCGCCGAGCCCAACATGGTGCTTCGTTCGGACTCCAGCAGCCGCATGCCTTGTCGCTCAGACGCCCGCCTCCCGTGATTGCCGATTGTTACGCTGGGGCAACCGACCCTCGCCACCAACCCAACAAACAAAGTTTTTCTCGATCCGAGAGACGACTCCATCTCCCGCCTACCCAGACGGGCTGAATGAAAAGGATGAGACATGACTGAGAACTACACGACGACCGCACCAACCCCCACAACGCTCAAAACGGGCCTGGGGGACAGCGAAGCCCAAGCCGTGCTGAATGGTCCTGAGAAGGACGCCAGCGCATGCCGCATGGTGCTGTCTGGCGAAGTGACCCCTGACGAAGCCAGGTTTGGCCTCTCAACCACTCAGGCAATCACGGTCGCCCTGGCCTTCGGGCGGGAAGACCTCCTGCCGGCTTCTCATCGGGATTTTCGCGCGTGCTGGCGCCGGCTTGATAACCGGCAGCGCAGCTTGGTGGACGTGGCAGCCCGGGCGAAATGGAAGTCAAACTACGAAAGTCCGCCCGTGGGCTGGTAAATCGTAAATCCCGCCAACGAGAGGCAGAAGTAGCGGTTGAGGTGTTCCGATCTATGCGAACACCTCTTCCGCGATCTTGCCTTTCGACTGGTCCTGCAGCTCAAGCTTCGGCAAACCCCGCACGATCTTCATGGTCTCGAGGCTGACGGTGATGACCCGCTGGAACAGCTCCAGCGGGTAGGCCGGGTTGTTCATGGTTTCATTGGCGTAGTCATTGGCGTCATTAACAATGCCGCTGGCCTTGTCGGTCTTCACCACCTGCCGCTCCATTACCCATTCCAGAGCGGGCTTGCCGTTGACAACGTAGTCATAGGCCTCCAGCGGGATGTCGGTCATTGTGATGTTGGCGTTGTAGATCACCTTGGTCTTGTCCTTGTCGCGCGCGTTGCCGCCGAACTTCATCTTGGTGACGCGGTAGAACTTCTTCGGGTCGTCGATCTTCCACAGCGCGGGCGTGCCCTGCTTGTAGGTGACCGGGTATGGCTCCACTGTCTCGTAGTTCACATGCAGGTCGCCGAGGCGCCGCCCAGAGTCCGAAAAGGCACGGAAGTCGGCGTAGGTCTTAACGGCAGGGATGCGGGGCAGTTCCTTGGTTAGGTTGTCGGCGTAGCGGTCGCGGTAGTCGGGCGAATGCAGCAGGCCATAGACGTAGTAGAAGATGTCCTCCTTGGAGATCTCCTTGTCCGGGTAGGCCGCTTGGAAATGTGCCAGTCCGGCATCGGTAATTGCGTCACGGCGCTGGAGGCTGGAATACTGGCCTTCAAAAAGGCCGCCTGGCTCCTCGCCCTGTTGGTCGTAGAGATAAAGGGGGAAGCATTGAGCTCCATCTCGGTCTGCAGCATGGAGCGCAGGGACTGTATCGGCCATCAGAACCGAGAAAGAGCCCCGAAAGCCTGGTCCTGACATTCCGATCACGCGGTTCGGTTGATTCTCGTCTGGAAACATGGACGGCATTAAATAGACGCGTTCATTGAGTGAGCGTCCGTAGTAGAGCCACTCCTTATCGAATGGTCGATAGATGCTTGGAATAGCCACTCCTTCCGAAAACTCTCGACGGCGGCCTTTTGCAATGTCTGCCTTGAGGTTGGCAGACCAGCTTATTTTCCTCGGGTCGGCGTTGAGCTTGGCAACGGGATCGCCGGAAGTCTTTGAGACCCGCGCCAATTCGTCGTTATAAAAATCGAGCATTCCACCAATTTGCCGCTCAAGCCTTGAGAGCGAAAAGTTATAGCACCAAGCGTCTCTCTGAGTTTTTACACCGCTCGAGTAGGTCTCGAACACTACGAACTCAGATTTATTTTTTTTGTCCCCGATCTTCATAAAGGCGTCGAAGCTGGCATCGCGCTGGTTCAGCCAGTCGTTTTGGTCGTCCGGCGTGACCTGCTCCCAGCCATTCGCCTTACTGATCCCCCCAACTGCGCCGAAGTCGCGGATGACTGCCAGCTTCTGCTTTTGATCGAGGTAGTCGCCAATGTCGTGGAAAAAAATGCGGCCGTGCTCCACCGCATCCGGGTTTTTGACGAAGACACTTATGGCAATTGGGGCCCGACTGCCCGAACCAAAAATCTTGCCACCTTCCTTGCGGGACCGCTCACCGCTGGTGCGCTGGTTACCCCGAAGATGGAATACATAGAGGTCGGTGAATTCCTCGGCCAAGCAAGCGCGCATTCCGTCAGCAGCGTTGCCATCCACCCAGCCCGCGTTGGTAACGAATGCTACTATGCCCGCATCGCCGATTCGGTCAGAAGCCCAGCGGATGGCCCGGATGTAGCTATCGTAGAGCGCGTTCTTGTTAGTCGCAGTCGATCGGGCTGCGTAGGTGTCTCGCAAGCGCGCATCCAGCACCGGATAGCCCACGTTGGCATTGTTGTCGTTGGCGCTGTTCTGGCCCGATGAATAAGGCGGATTGCCCACGATTACTCGGATATCCAAGTCCCTCTGCCGGGTCCGACGTTCGGAATTATCCGGCATGTAAAGCGCCAGCTCATCCCTGCCTTCATACATCTGGAAGGTGTCGGTGAGGCAGATCCCCCCGAAGGGCACGTAGTCGTTCTTCTTGTCCTCGCCCTGGTAGACCGCCTCAATGTTGATCGCGGCGATGTAGTAGGCCAGCAGGACGATCTCGTTGGCGTGGATCTCGTGGCGATACTTGTGCTCCAGTTCGTCCGGCGCGATCAGGCCAGATTGCAGCAGCCGGGTGATGAAGGTGCCCGTGCCGGTGAACGGGTCCATGATATGGACACCACGCGAGCCGAGGGTCTGACCGAAATGCTCCTGCAGCATCTCGTTGACTGAGTGAAGAATGAAGTCGACGATCTCGACCGGCGTATAGACGATGCCAAGCTTCTCGGTCGTGCGCGGGAAGGCGTTGCGGAAGAATTTATCGTAGAGTTCGACGATCAAGCGCTGCTTGGCCTGGGGGTCGGTGATCCCGTGAGCGCGGTTGCGGACGCTTTCATAGAACTTCTCGAGATCTTTCGTTTCCTTGTCGATGCGGTTCTCGTCGAGCACGTCCAGCACCTGCTGCATGGCACGGGAGACCGGGTTCTGATCCGTGAATGCATGCCCGGCGAAGAGTGCCTTGAAGACGGGACGCGTGATGAGGTGCTGCGCCAGCATCTCGATCGCGTCCTGCTCCGATATGCTGTCATTCAGATCATCGCGCAGCTCAGCGAGGAAACCGTCGAACGCTTCCCGGGCCTCGGTGCCGGATTCCTCGAGCATGCCAGCGATGCGTGAGATGTGGCGTTGCGCGATCTCGGCAATGTTGGTCGCCCAGTCTTCCCAATAGTCGCGCGTGCCGCACTTCTTGACGATTTTGGCCATGATGGCCTTCGAGAATTCGTCGACGAAAAGCTCGTATTGCTCCGCGCTCGGCGCCGTGGCGACGGCATCGCCCCCGTCACTGCCGCGACCCAATCCGGATTGCGGCTGCGCCTTGCGGGTCGGCAGCTCACTTACCTCGTGAGTAATGCTTCGGAGTTCCTCGGATTCCCGAGTGACCCCGACGATCTGGATACGGTCGGAGACATCCTGCCCCAGTGAAGCCTGGTTGATAGTGCCGTCGAAACGCTCATCGTGTGCGCGCAATGCGTTGAGGATCTGCCAGACGACACGGTAGCGTTCGTTGTCTCTAAGTGCTTCTTCGGGTTCCACGCCCGCAGGCACCCCTACCGGGAGAATGACGTAGCCCATCTTTTTACCCTCGGCGCGTCGCATGACACGGCCAACGGACTGCACCACATCGATAAGCGACTTCCGAGGATGCAGGAACATGATGGCATCAAGCGCCGGCACGTCGACGCCCTCAGACAGGCATCGCGCGTTGGTGAGGATCCGGGCCGTGTTGCCCTCGGCATCCGCCTTCAGCCAATCGAGTAGCTGATTGCGGGACTTCGCGTTGAATGTCCCGTCCACATGCTCGATCTCGATGTCGAGACGATCGGGTGACGACGGCGCATCCTCGTCGATCAGGGCCTCGTCGCCGGTGTATTCGGCCACCACGTTCGCGAATTCGTCGCGAACCAGCTTCGAGGCGCCGATACTTTTGCAGAAGGCCAGCGCCCGTTTCATCGGTTGCGCGTCGAATGAAATGTCCTGCTTCAAGTCCTGCTTGGTCAGCGCCTTGTAGCAGCCAATGATCTTGGTGGCGTCGTCGAGATCCAGCTCAGTGTTCTCATCAGCCAACCGCTTCTGAACACTGGCGCTCACGAGGCCTTCATCCATCGCAAGCACAATGACCTTGTAGTCGGTCAGCAACCCCTGCTGCACGGCCCAGCCGAAGCCCTTGTGGAGAAGGGTCTGACCATAGAGGCTCTCGTCATCCATCGAGGCGAGGACGGCAGCCTCCTCGTCGGCCCGGGTCTTGACCGCATCGCCGAAAATCCGCGGCGTGGCGGTCATGTAGAGACGCTTGCGACCGGCAACGAACGCATCGTCATGGATGCGAACGAAGTTCGACTCTTCTTCGCCTGTGAGGGTGGCACCGGTTGTGCGGTGAGCCTCATCGCAGATGATCAGATCGAAGGCTGGCAGGCCCGCCTTCTGAGCTGCATCGAGAACGCCGATCGACTGGTAGGTCGAGAAAACGACAGTCATGCGCTCCGGATCCTGTTCCCCGGCCCTTGCCACAAGCTTCTCGGGGTTCGTCGTCGCCGGGAATGCCAGATCGTGGGCATCAATCTCAGCGGCATCATCATTCGACACGCGCCGTTTGCCGACCTGAGCGTCAGAGCACACCGCGAAAGACCGCAGCGGCGTCTCGGTATCGTTTGTCCATTCGCGGACAGTCTGAGACATCAACGCCAGGGACGGAACCATGAAGAGGACACGGCCGCCCTTGCCGACCAGATCTTCGGCGATCTTCAGGGACGTGAAGGTTTTACCGGTCCCACAGGCCATGATGAGCTTGCCCCGGTCCGCATCGGAAAGCCCTGCGCGCACAGCTTCCAAGGCTTCAATCTGGTGGGGGCGCAGGGTCTTCTTTGCCGAGAGGACAGCTTCGCCGCGAACCCCGAAGATGGTCCAGTCGATTTGGCTGTCACGAAGGTGGCTGAGCGAGAGGCGAACCACAGGAATGCTCTGACCTACGATCATCTCTTCGGCATTGGCGCCCCAAGGCACTTCCGTCGTGTCTATGACAACCCGGCGGACGAATGGAGACCTGCCGGACGCTGATATGAAGCTGTCGATGTCCGCCTTCTGGATCCGATGCCGAGCGCTGTAGAACTTGCACTGGATGGCTGCAAACCCTTCCTCGTTCCGCAGCTTCGCAACGAGATCGATCCCGACATCCCTCCCGTTCCAGTCATTCTCTGCCGCCCAGTCCGCCCAGCTCCAGACCTCTGAGTATTCCTCGACCTGCACCGGATCCGCTCGCAGGTAGGCGCAAGCAAGCCTTTCGAAATAGGTCCCTTTCTCACGCTCGGTAACCGCGGCCTCGCGATAGGATTGAAGGAGCTGATCGAGTGCGTGCATGGCGGTCTTTCTTGGAAATCGTCTTGCGGCGTGAACCGATGCGCCTGAGGCGCTGGATGAGTTGACCCGGGTCAGAGGAAACGACCGGGGACATTGGGTTAAGGCAGGTGGCTGTTTCTGCGGCGTAGCGTGTTATTCGGCAGCGGTTACCAAATCGACCCCGCTCAGCTCTTGGACATACTTCTTCGCGGCCTTGACCGACGTGAAGCACCGGAAGCCGGCCGCGCTGGCAAGGGAGATGAGCTGAGGCGCCTCATCGAGGAGAACGGCAACGGGTTCCGACAGCTCTGCTTGAAGCCCGTCCGGCCAGACCAGATCGAATATGGCTTTCTGCTCTCCAGTTTCGGGATCCACATAGTCCCATGCGATTTCACCCTTCGCGTAGCCCTGCCCTTCGACCCATGCGTTCAGCTCTTCGAGCGCGTGCGCCTCATCCTCACTCGCGATCCCGCCGAGCAATTCGGAGTTGGACATCCTTGCTGGCTTTGCCGCGTCCAACATGCTGGCTTCCTCACGCAAGAGCGACTTCAGACATGAGTTTGCCGCTTCGGCAAGGAGTTCCTTGCGCGCCTCCAAGAAGTCCGGGAACTTCTCGATCTGCCACAGCTGCGGTTCCTCAGGGATCCACTGCGATCGCAACGCGCCAGGATGGGCTTCCTCGATCTGCGGGAAATACTCTTCGGGACGCCGGTCGCTGATGACCAGATTGGTATCCTTGGTGAGGAAGCAGAAGTTGCTGAGGGCGTTGACCTCAGACTTTCTGAAGTCCGCCTTGTAGAGCTGCGATCGCGGGAAGATGTGGTGCACTTCAAGCGCACTCATTCGGCCAAGCATCTCGCGTTTCAAAGGCAAACCCGTCCCCCAGTCGCGGGCTTCGGTCATGCGGGTGAGCATGTAGAGGATGGGATAAAAACGGGAACCGACGCTCCAGCTGTGGAAATGCCCCGGCTCGACCCGCAGGCCACCTTGCCCCAATCGAAGTTCGTCGATGAGCTTATCCAGGTCACCGCCGCTCTGCTCGAGGATACCGAGGTCCTTGTCGATCACACTCTCGGTCGACGCCGAGAAGCGGCCCCACATGCCACTTTGCACATACCAAAATAGGAGCTTGTCCCGGGTGCGCTCATCGAGCCGCCCGCCGTGTTGGTCCAGGAAACGGACCATCACAGGAATCGCAAAGCGCGCGAAGAGCACTCGATCGTGGTCGAGCCCCAAACGTCCGGCGATCAGATTCAGCGCGGTATCCGTATGCCGCACAGCCCGGTCGAGCGCGGCCGAGATGTCGTCCGCGGATCGGTCATGAAGATGCAGGAACTTCGCTTCACCGGTCAGAACGGTGTTCACCGATCGCAATAGCCAGTCGAGTGTGAAGTCATATCCTGCGGCGTGCCAACGCGAGATACTGGCCTTCATGGTATCGCGGGCTTCCGGCCAGTCCGCGCAGATCTTGGCCAGGGCGAGGTCGCCTTTGGACAGCTTGGTTCCGCCGCTGTTTACACGGTTGAAAATGTCGACGACCACATCCAGCGTCTTGTCCGACCCAGTGACTTCCTCGATGTGAAAGTTCTTGTCGCGGATCCCGAGAAGCTGGTTCAGCCGTCCGACATACTCGCCGAGCTTCGCGGCATGTTCCGGGCTGCCATTCAAAGCCGTGATGAAGTTTCCGACCCCGGCATTGCCGCGTTTCATGAGCTTGGTCACGTCCACCCAGAGGGGATCATCGCGCATCTTGATAGGCTGGTAGAATTCAAACTCCTCGGAATCGAGGTTGAACCTCAGGTCTGTGAAGGACTTCGCGTTGCCGTCGAAGAACTTCGGGGGTGCCCCGCGGATAACGCCATAGAGGGATGTGATCCTCTGCTGCCCATCCAGTAGCAACTTCACCACGCCAGGAGCCAGGTCACCGCCGCCACGGTAAGCCGCCGTAGAAGCACTCGTGGCCCAAACCAGAAGGCTTCCGACAGGATGTCCGCGATAGAGGGAATGAAACAGGCCCCGGACCTGCTCCCGGCCCCAGACGTAACCCCGCTGAAATTCGGGAAGAGCCATATGGCCGTTGTCGATATAATCGAGGATCGATGAAATATTCATGCGCGCCTACCGCGTAACACCAATGGAAAGCACTGTGGCGCGCTCGCCCCGATAAGCGCAACCCCTGCATGAGATACGACTTACCCACAGCACGCGATGGCTGAGGCGCGAGGAATACGGTTCGTCCACGGCGTTCATCTCCAGCGGACCTGACCCAGATCCAAACGAGGCGATCAAGGATAATACAGGCAGGTCTCGTGCTTTTCGACGCTCCTCTAAACGAGAGCGCCGACAAAGCACGGAGCCCGCCTGAACGAATACCAGGTGAGGATCCGGATACACATGGAAAGGAGGAAGGAAGCTCTCACCCTTGTCACCCGAGGCATCCAGCTGAGGGCATCTCACGGGAGAACGTCATGTTCGATATCCCCATGGCCCCGACGGCCCTTCATCTCTTCATCGAAACCAATCACCAGTCGCTACAGAACGCGGCTCTTCTCCTCGGCGGACGCCCCTGGCTGCGCCGGGTTCAGGGATTGATTGATCAGCTGCAGCTCGGTGCACCGCTTAGCAAGAAGCTTCGGAACGATGTTTTTGCACTGTATGAGCTTCTGACACTCGAGCACGTGCATGATGATGACCGACCCGAATGTGGCTATTTCGCGGAGCTCGACCCTACTGCCCCTTATGTCGAGGATATCTGCCTATTGGCAGACGAGCTGATGGATGCGCTGGTTTTGGCCGCGGCTGACGCCAGTTCATTCCAGTCAAATACCTCCTATGGCGGGATGTCTGAGCATGGGTGACATTCTGCTGGCACGTGACCCATTTCGTCTGGCCATCTACCAAGCCCTGAGGGCAGCAGAATCTGCAGGCAAGGCCCTAACGCAAGCCGCGAACAGCAATGACCTCCCTTCTGAATGTCGAAGAGACGCTCTCGGCCTGATACGAGAAATCGATGCCGGGACGATCTTCGGCGCGATCGATATCACTCTCGTCCGCAATCTGCTGGATGGTCTTCAAGAACCTATCCGTCGCGCAACCAGGTCTCACTACGTGCATGACGAACATGATATGTCCGGCGGCCACTATGAAGCGGTTGCCTCATCCCAAGGCGTGGAACTCATGATCGTCAGATCACGACTGGAGGAGCTCATCGAAGCGCTTTCAGTTGTCCGCTGTCTTCTCCGAGCGGAACAGATCGCTGACGAACTCAGATCATAACCATGTTCCCTGCCCGCCTCCTGCGCTGGAAGCGGGCACGGAAACGCTGGGTCATAAGAAGAAGCCGTCGGCGAGAACGCCGCAAGTTCAAGGCAGCTGGTCACCCACATGTCTCCTTCTGCACTGATCAATATCGGGCGGGACACAAGATACTTGCCTTGAGTATCACAACCGTGACACAACTTCCGTCACACGCGGAGTCGGGCCGCGTTCAAAAGCGATTTTCCGTTTGTATTCTGAAGGATATGGGCATTTTCTTCTGCCCCTACCGCCGGAGCCAAACTTCCAGCATTGCGCTGAAGTTGCTACAAAAATCCCCGGGTCTCGGTCAGAGGCGCGGGGATTTTGCATTCCGCTTGGCGCAAACCCGACTCTCTCCGCTTGCACGACGGATCCGCCTTGCCTGCGATGCGGCAGGGCTCGCTTGGCTGTCGCCGAAGGCGGATCGGCACAGACATGAAGACCGCATGGCCAAGATCGCTGTCGATGCCAGACCTGGATGGAAACCGACGCCGCACAGGCCGCAGCACATGACGACAAATCGAGCGGCCCGGAACAGCATGTGATTGGAGGGTGCGGCTTTTCCCGACCGGTATCGAGACGATCGAACGGGGCCACTGGCAGCTCAGCCACTCTGCCCAGCAGTGCGCTGGACGCGATGGAGCGCAAGCCGGGGCGAAACCGGGGCGGCCCGAAAGGAGCGATCTGACGATATGGCTGATTTTTATGGCGCACCCGTCAGGATTCGAACCTGAGGCCTCTGCCTTCGGAGGGCAGCGCTCTATCCAGCTGAGCTACGGGTGCCTATGGGGCGTTCGATAGGCGAAAGCGCGGGCGGGCGCAACGGCTTTTCGTGCCCGCCCCCGCGTCAATCTCGGCTCAGGCGAAAAGCTCGTGGCACAACTCCAGCGCCTCGACCAGACGGTCGACCTCCTCTTCGGTGTTGTAGAGGCCGAAGGAGGCGCGGCAGGTCGCGCCGAGGCCCATGTGCTGCATCAAAGGCATGGCGCAATGGGTGCCGGCGCGCACCGCGATGCCCTTCTTGTCGAGCACGGTGGAGATGTCATGCGCATGGGCGCCGCCTTCGAGGGTGAGCGAGAAGATCGCGCCCTTGCTTTCCGATTGGCCCTGGATGTTGAGCCAGTTCAGCCCCTTGAACCGCTCGATCGCGTGATCGCGCAGGCGGCGCTCATGGGCGGCGATGGTCTCCATGCCGAGATCCATCATCCAATCTAGCGCCACGCCCATGCCGATGGTCGAGACGATGGACGGCGTGCCCGCCTCGAACTTCATCGGGGCGACGTTGTAGGTGACGGCCTCGCGCGTGACCTGGTCGATCATGTCGCCGCCGCCCATGAAGGGACGCATCTCCTCCATCCGCTCGCGCCGGACATAGATCGCGCCCGCGCCCGAGGGGCCATAGAGCTTGTGGCCGGTGATCGCGTAGAAATCGCAGCCGATATCGGCGACATCCACGGGCTGGTGCACCGCCGCCTGGCTGCCATCGACGAGCACCGGCACGCCCTTCTCGCGCGCGCCCGCGCAGATCGCCTTCACGTCGACCACGGTGCCCAGCACGTTCGACATGTGGGTGACGGCCACGAGCTTGGTCTTCGGCCCGATCGCGTCGATCACCGCCTGCGGATCGAGATCGCCATTGGCATCCACATCGACCCATTTGATCACCACGCCCTGGCGTTCGCGCAGGAAGTGCCACGGCACGATATTGGCGTGGTGCTCCATGATCGACAGCACGATCTCGTCGCCCGGCTCCATGCGCGGCATGGCCCAGCCGTAAGCGACCATGTTGATGCCCTCGGTGGTGCCGGTGTTGAGGATGATCTCTTCCTGGCTCGCCGCGTTCAGGAACTTGCGCACCACGTCGCGCGTGCCCTCGTAGCGCTCGGTCGAAATGGTCGAGAGCGTGTGCAGCCCGCGATGGACGTTGGAATATTCCTCGGCATAGCCGCGGGTGATCGCGTCGATCACCACCTGCGGCTTCTGGGCCGAGGCGCCATTGTCGAGATAGACGAGCGGCGCCTTGCCGATCCTGCGCGACAGGATCGGGAACTGCGCCCGGATCTCTTCGACGTCATACATTGGTAAATCCTCCCTGGACGGTCAGCCCGGTGAGCGCCAGGACGAGCGCGAGCCCGGTCCCGATGGCGATGAAGGCGAGAACGAGCACGACGATGGATCGGCCCGGCCCGCCAAACCCGTGCAGGGTCTGGATGAAACGGACGAGGCACCAGAAGAGCCAGACCAGACCGGCCAGACCGACCAGCCCGGCGAGCGGCGGCAGAACGAGGATCAGCACCCCCTGCACCAGTCGCAGCGCCATCGCCAGCACCTCGAGCCAGACCACGAGCGCCAGGGCGGGCGCGAAGCGCCCCTCTCCGCCCAAAAGCCGCCCCGTGGCGGTCACGCCGCCCGCGAGCAGCACGAGAGAGACGCCGAGCAGCCCGGCATAGGCGAATGGCGTGAGGCCGAAGCCCATGTCGGGGCTCGCGGCGACCATCGGCATCGCGCCTTGCAAGAGCGCCGTCAGGACGACGCTGATGCAGGTGACGAGCGCCAGCGCCTGCCATGTGGCGGCCGCGCCGGGAAAGGTGACGAGCAGCCTTGCCGCCGCGTCGCCGGGCGCGCGCAGGCTGAGCCGCAACAGATCGGTGATATAGGTCCACATGGGGTCAGCTCCGGCGCGCGACGACGGCGCGCAGGCCCTGCGCCCAAAAGAGGAAGAAGGCCGCGATCCAGATGCCGCCGACGAGGTTCGTGGCAGGTCCCGGCCCGTTGAGCCCGGCCTGCAGCCCGTAGAGCAGCGCCGCGGGCGTCGAGGCGAGCAAGGCCCAGAACAGCGCGAGCCGCGCGTCGAAGGCGGTGACGCCACGGCGCAGCAGCCTGAGCAGCAGCCAGCTCAGCCCGGCAAGCGCGTAGAAAAAGAGCGGCCAGACGAAGATCCAGGCCAGAAGATCGTAGGTCATGAGACGGGTCAGGTCTTCTCCCGTCTCATGCGAGATGCGCACCAGCCGCGGCCATTGCGCGACGAAGATCAGGCCGCAGGCGGCGAAGAGCCAGATCAATGCCCGGTCCTCGCGCCTGCCCTGCTGTGCCAGCTCGGCCACGACCCGGCGCGGGCCGCGCCAGGTCCTCACGATGTCCGAGGACACCGCCATCTCAGCGGCGCCGCTCGAGCCAGCCCGCGAGCTGCTCGCGCAGCGTCTCGGCCAGCTCTTCATCCTCGATCTCGGCCAGCGCCTCGGCGACGAAGGCCAGCACCAGCAGGTCCTGCGCCTTGTCCTCGGGGATGCCGCGCGACTTGAGGTAGAACAGCGCCGTCTCGTCGATCGCGCCCGAGGTCGAGCCGTGCGAGCATTGCACGTCGTCGGCATAGATCTCCAGCTCCGGCTTGGCGAGGAAATTGGCGTCCTCGTCCAGCAGCAGCGACTGGCTGATCTGGTAGCCATCGGTCTTCTGCGCGTCGGGCTCGACCAGGATCTTGCCCTGGAACACGCCGGTCGCGCCGTTGCGGAGCACCTTCTTGAAGACCTGCCGGCTTTCGCAATTCACCGCGTCATGGGTAACGAAGACCGTGTCGTCATGGTGGAAATCGCGCCCGTCGCCAAGCGCGGCCCCCGCCACATGCGCCACCGCGTCGTCGCCCTTGAGCGTGATGATCACCTCGTTGCGGGTCATCATGCCGTTGAGCGACAGGGTGAAGCTCTTGAAGGTGCTTTCCTGCCCGAGCCGCGCGAAGACATGGGTGGCGGCGCGGCGCTCGTGGTCGCGGCCCTGCATGCGCACGTGGTGGAACGCGCCATTGTCGGCGATGTCCACTTCCATGCCGGTGTTGAGCCGCGAGGCGCCGACACCGCTTTCGAGCAGCGTCAGCTCGGCCCCGTCCTCGACCCGCACCATGTGGCGCAGCACCGCTTCGGCGGTTTCGTTCGAGCGGCGATACTCGACATGCACCGGCTTGCCGACCTTGCCCGTCGCGCGCAGCACGAGACCGTCCTCGGCGAAGGCGGTGTTGAAGATCGCCAGCGGACGGTCGACGCGGTTCTGCCCCGCCGTCTCAAGAACGCCCAGCAAGCCCTTGACCCAATGGATGTCCTTGGTCACGGCCTCGGAGAAACGCTCGATCTCCAGCCCGTCCTGTTCGAGCGCGTCGGAAGCCTCGGCATCGAACACGCCGTCGGTGAAGACGACGCGCAGCACTTCGGTCCCCTCGAAGCCCGGCGCGTCGAGCGCGATCTCGGCGCGCGGGGTCTCTTGGGTCAGGAACTCGGCGGGGTTGGTGAAGCGCCAGTATTCGTCGCGCCGATATGGCAGGCCCATGCCCTGCAGCCGGTTGAGCGCGTCATGCCGCGCCTCGCGCGCCCAAGCCGCGCCGCCTTCGGGGATGGTGAGCCCCGAAAGACGCGCCTCGGTGGCGTCGGATTTCGCTTGTGCAAGCGCCATTACTGCACCTCGTCCATCAGGTCGGCATAGCCGTTCTTCTCGACCTCGAGCGCCAGCTCCGGCCCGCCCGACTTCACGATGCGGCCATTGGCCATGATGTGCACCACGTCGGGCGTGATGTGGTCAAGCAGACGCTGGTAGTGGGTGATGACGAGGAAGCTCCGCCCTTCGCTGCGCAGCGCGTTCACGCCGTCGGAGACGAGCTTCATCGCGTCGACGTCGAGGCCGGAATCGGTCTCGTCGAGGATGCACATCTTGGGCTCGAGCACCGCCATCTGCAGGATCTCGTTGCGCTTCTTCTCGCCGCCCGAAAAGCCGACATTGACCGGGCGCTTGAGCATCTCGGCGTCGATCTTCAGATCCTTGGCCTTCTCGCGCACGATCTTGAGGAATTCGGCCGCCGAGGCCTCCTCCTCGCCGCGCGCCTTGCGCTGCGCGTTGTAGGCGGTGCGCAGGAAGGTCATGTTGCCGACACCGGGGATCTCGACCGGGTATTGGAACGCCAGGAAAAGGCCCTCGGCGGCGCGCTCCTCGGGGTCCATGTCCAGAAGATCGACACCGTCGAGCGAGGCTTCGCCCTCGGTCACCTCGTAGCCGTCGCGGCCCGACAGAACATAGGAGAGCGTCGACTTGCCCGAGCCGTTCGGCCCCATGATCGCATGCACCTGGCCCGCGCCGACCTCGAGGTCGACGCCCTTCAGGATCTGCTTGTCCTCTTCTTCAAGTTTGACCTTCAGGCCCTTGATGTTCAGCATCTATTTCTCCTTCCGCATCACTTCCTGCGGGTGAATGTCTCTAGAATCCACGTCAGATCGGCTGACGGGATCGGTGTTGGGTCGAGGGCGAATTCGGCCATGCGGCCATGCATCGCCACCGGAGCGCCGTAGCGTTCGACCTCGTGATAGATCGGCCGCCCGGCATAATCGTCGAAGAACAGCCGCACCGGACGGGTGATCCGGAACAGCGTGGTCAGAAAACAGGCCGCGCGAAACCGGCCATCGACCAGCACCACGTCGGGGTGGACGAAATCGTCCCGGTCCCAGACGGATGTTGGGTAGCGGTGAAACCGCCGCCATGTCGCCGCCTCGTCCGCCGGCTGGCCCCACTTGCCCGTGGGGCCGATATCGCCGTGGTGCAGATGCACCGTGGCCTCGGGCGGGCAGGCTTCGAACCAGCGGCGCAGCCGCGCGATGAAGGCGCGGTCGCTCTCGACGGCAAAGACGGTCCGGCCCGGCAGCAGCGCCGCCATCGCGGTCGATCCGCCGGAGCCGTACTCCAAGATCGTGGTCGCACCCTCATAGGCCGCGCCGAGCGCGGCGGCCTCCGCCTCGGGAAAGGCGAAATCCGGGGGCGCGACCTGATCCATCAGCCGACCGAGCCTTCGAGCGAGATCGCGACGAGGCTTTGCGCTTCCATGGCGAACTCCATCGGCAGCGCCTGCAGCACCTCCTTGCAGAAGCCGTTGACCACGAGGGCCACCGCCTCTTCCTCGTCCATGCCGCGCTGGCGGCAGTAGAAGAGCTGCTCGTCATCGACCTTCGAGGTGGTCGCCTCGTGCTCGACGCGGGACGAGTTGTTCTTGACCTCGATATAGGGGACGGTGTGCGCCCCGCATTTGTCGCCGATCAGAAGGCTGTCGCACTGGGTGTAGTTGCGGCTTTCCTTGGCCTTGGGGTGCATCGAGACGAGACCGCGATAGGTGTTCTGCGCCTGCCCCGCCGAGATGCCCTTGGAGACGATGCGCGACTTGGTGCGCTTGCCCAGATGGACCATCTTGGTGCCGGTGTCGGCCTGCTGGTGGTTGTTGGCGATGGCGATGGAGTAGAACTCGCCCTGGCTGTCATCGCCCCGCAGGATGCAGGAGGGATACTTCCACGTTACCGCGGAGCCGGTTTCCACTTGCGTCCACATCACCTTGGCCCGGTCGCCGCGGCAATCGGCGCGCTTGGTGACGAAGTTGTAGATGCCGCCCTTCCCGTCCTCGTCGCCCGGATACCAGTTCTGCACCGTGGAATACTTCACCTCGGCGTCTTCCTCGACGACGATCTCGACCACGGCCGCATGCAGCTGCGCGGTGTCGCGCTTGGGGGCGGTGCAGCCTTCGAGATAGCTCACATAGGAGCCCTTGTCGGCGATGATCAGCGTCCGCTCGAACTGGCCGGTGTTCTCGGCGTTGATGCGGAAATAGGTGCTGAGTTCCATCGGGCAGCGCACGCCCGGCGGCACGTAGACGAAGGAGCCATCCGAGAAGACGGCCGAGTTCAGCGTAGCGTAGAAGTTGTCGGATTGCGGCACCACGGTGCCGAGATACTTCTTGACCAGCTCGGGATGCTCGCGGATCGCCTCGGAGATCGAGCAGAAGATCACGCCCGCCTTCTTCAGCTCTTCCTGAAAGGTCGTGCCCACGGAAACGCTGTCGAACACCGCGTCGACGGCGACCTTGCGCTCGCCATCGGCGGGGGCGGCGTTCTCCGCGCCCTCGACACCGGCGAGGATCATCTGCTCCTTCAGCGGGATGCCGAGCTTCTTGTAGGTTTCCAGAAGCTTGGGATCGACCTCATCGAGAGATTTGGGCTTCACTTCCATGCTCTTGGGACGGGCATAGTAGTAGATGTCCTGGAAGTCGATCTTCTCGTAATTCACCATCGCCCAGCTCGGCTCGTCGAGCTTTTCCCAGCGCGCGAAGGCCTGCAGACGCCATTCGGTCATCCACTCGGGCTCTTCGTTCTTCTCCGAGATCAGCTTGACGATGTCGGGGTTCACGCCCTTGGGGGCGTAATCCATCTCGATCTCGGTGTTCCAGCCGTGCTTGTAGGCGCCCGACAGCTTCGCCACGGCATCGACGGTCTCCTGATCGACGCCTTCCTTGGCTTCCTTGGTCATGTCCTGTTCGAGGATCGCCATGACGGTCTCCTTTTTCCACTCACGCCGCGCGGGCGCGCATTTTCCTGTAGGCCGAGCCCCAGGCTTGTGCGAAACGCAGCACCTGGTCCTCGGTCGTTTCCACTCCCAGCGAGACGCGGATCGCGGATTGCGCCACATCGCTGTCGTATCCCATGGCGGTCAGCACGCGGCTGGCGCGCACCTTGCCGCTCGAACAGGCCGAACCGGCCGAGATCGCGATGCCGGCGAGATCCATCGCCATCACCTGCGTCTCGCCCTTCCAGCCTCGCGCCGCGAAGCAGCTCGTATTGGGCAGCCGTGCCGCCCCCCTGCCCGCAAAGATAAGATCTGAGGCCGCGGATTCCACCGCCCTCTCCATCATGTCGCGCAGAGTTTCCACCCTGTCCCAGACCCCGTCTTCGAGATCGCGCTGCGCGGCCCTGGCCGCCGCCGCCATCCCGGCGATGCCGATCACGTTCTCGGTGCCCGCGCGGCGGCCCATCTCCTGTCCGCCGCCCCTGATCCGGGCGGCGAGATCGGTGCCGCGCCTGAGGATCAGAGCGCCCACGCCTTTGGGCCCGCCGAACTTGTGGGCCGAGAGGATCGCCATGTCGAGCCCCGACCAGTCGAAGGCGAAGGGGACCCGTCCGAAGCCCTGGGTGATGTCCGAGCAGGCCAGCCCCGAGGGCAGATCCTGGATCACCCCGGTCTCGGAATTGGCCAATTGCAGCACCGACCGGCCCGGATCGGCCACGGTCACACGCCCCTCGGCATCGACCGGCAGCGCGTCCGACACCCATGCCGCGACGGCATCATGTTCGATCGCCGCCCCGTCGAGCCCGCGGCCTTCGAGCGCCAGCGCCGAAGCCTCGGTCGCGCCCGATACGAAGACGATATCGGCGCTCGCGGCGCCCGCGGCTTCGGCAATATCGGCGCGGGCGCGTTCGATGATGGCCTTGGCGGCGCGGCCTTCGGCATGGACCGAGGACGGGTTGCCCGTCACCTCCATCGCCGCGATCATCGCCTCGCGCGCCTGCGCCCGCAGCGGTGCCGTGGCGTTGTGGTCGAGATAGATCCGGCTCATTCGTCCACCACCTGGAACAGGTTCGGCACGGCGGGGCACGGCACCAGGCTGTTGCCGATCACGTCCGACAGCCGCGTCTGATGCAGGAAGACGTAGACATGCGCCGAAAGCCCCTCCCACAGCCGGTTGGTCAGCGATTGCGCACGGCTGCCCGAGGCCCCGCCCGAGACGCCCGCGCCCTTGTGCATGGCGCTCACCGTCTCATCCACGGCACCGAGGATCTCGGCCACGCGGATCTCTGCGGCGGGCCGCGCGAGGCGGTAGCCGCCGCCCGGACCGCGCACGCTCTCCACGAGCCCCTCGCGCCGCAGCTTGACGAAGAGCTGTTCGAGATAGGGCAAGGAGACGTCCTGGCGCTTGGAGATTTCGCCCAGCGTCACCAAGGACCCCTGCGGCTGCAGCGCCAGATCGGCCAGCGCCACCATGGCATAACGCCCCTTGGTCGACAGCTTCATCGCTCATGCACCCCGCTCGAAGCCCGGCAAGGGGCCATTCTCATTGACGCCGCGAGGGGGTCTGGTTAATTCCCCTGCAGCCGCTCCGATGCCTTGGCCCTCGGAGTTAGAACCGTTCTAAGGTGCTGGAGCATTTCTGTCAAGAAACTGTCTCACGCGCCGCAGCCGCAAGGGACGTCCATGCCCGAAGTCATCTTCCCCGGTCCCGAAGGCCGGCTCGAAGGCCGCTATCACCCGCAAAAGGACCGCGATGCGCCGATCGCCATCGTGCTGCATCCGCATCCGCAGTTCGGCGGCACGATGAACAACCGGGTCGTCTACAACCTGCATTACGCCTTCTACGAGATGGGCTTCACGGTGCTGCGCTTCAACTTCCGGGGCGTCGGCCGCAGCCAGGGCGAATACGACCAGGGCGTGGGCGAGCTCAGCGATGCCGCCTCGGCGCTCGACTACCTGCAGTCGATGAACAACAACGCCAAGCATTGCTGGGTCGCGGGCTTCTCCTTCGGCGCGTGGATCGGCATGCAGCTTCTGATGCGCCGCCCCGAGATCACCGGCTTCGTCTCGGTCGCGCCGCTGGCCAACATGTACGACTTCTCCTTCCTCGCGCCCTGCCCTTCCTCTGGCCTGATCATCAACGGCTCGGCCGACCGCGTGGCGCCGCCCGCCGACACGGTGGGCCTCGTCAACAAGCTGCACGAGCAGAAGGGCATCACCATCACCCACGAGGTGGTCGATGGCGCGGGGCATTTCTTCGAGGACCCGCACATGGACACGCTGGTCGGCTCGGTGAAGGGCTATGTCGGCCGCCGGCTGACCGAGAACACCCGCTGATGGGCATCACCGAGGATCTCGCCGACGCGCTGGCGCGCGACGCCATCGCCGCCGCCGAAAGGCTCGGCGACGAGGGGGTGATTTCCGAGGTGTCGGAGGCGCTCGGCGCTTCCTCGACCACGACGCAGGAGGCGTTCCTGACCGCGGTGCGCGTCCGGCTCGCCGAGCAGCGCGCGCGCCGCCTGCTCGAAGAACGGCTCAGGCAGGGCCCCGCCGCGTGAGCCGGCTCGACGCGCAGCTTGCCTTCCTCACCGAGGCCGACCGCCTCAAATCCGTGCTGCGCGCCACGACGCTGCACGACGCCTCGCGCCGCGAGAACTCGGCCGAGCACAGCTGGCACGTCATGCTGCATGCGCTGGTGCTGGCCGAGCACGCCGCGCGCCCCGTCGATGTCTCCCGCGTCCTGACGATGCTCCTGCTGCACGACCTCGTCGAGATCGACGCGGGCGACACGCCGATCCATGGCGATCACGACCCGGCCGAGCAGGAGGCCCGCGAGCAGGCCGCCGCCGACCGGATCTTCGGCCTGCTGCCCGCCGATCAGCGCGACGGCCTGCGCGCGATCTGGGAGGAGTTCGAGGCGGCCGAGAGTGACGACGCGGTCTTTGCCAAGTCGATCGACCGGGTGCAGCCCGTCTTGTCGAACCTCGCTTCGGGCGGCGGCACTTGGCCCGAATACAACGTCACGCCCGAACAGCTCGAAACCCGCGTCGGCACCAAGGTCTCGCGCGGCGCGCCGGCGCTCTGGTCGGGCCTGTCCGACAGGATCAACGCCTGGTTCGCCGGGCGCTGATCCCCTTCATCTTTCTTCAAATACGCAAATCCCGACCTGTCCTCATCGGCGCGGCGTCACATCGTGCGCCCCCGTCGCCGCATCCATTTCCAGATGCTCGCGCAGGATCGCCGCGTTGCGCAGGTTCGCCTTGAAGCCGAAATCGATCAGGTCGCCGATCACCGGGATGGAGCCGACGACGTAATCGACCCCGGTATTCATCGCCATCTTGCCGATCTTGGCCTTGGGCAGGCCAAGCTGGTGCGCGCGCCAGACCAGCCAGGCCGAGGGCGCGAGCGTGATGGTGTCGCCGATGCCGGGGATCAGCCCGAGCAGGCTGTCATAGCCGAAGCGGAAGCCGAACAGCTTGAACCGCGCGTCGAGCATATGGGCCAGCCGGTCGAGCCGGGCCAGCTCCTCGGCGTGGCGGATGCGTCCTGTGGTGTCCTTCGGCATGATCTGGCTCCTTTCGCGGCCACAACCCGCGAGGCGCGCCGAAGTTCGACCGTATACGAGTGTATGCCGCCTTCCAAACCGGCGCGAGACGCGCTATGCCCCGCCCCGAGACAGTATAATCAACGCGGAGGCCCCCGTGACCAAGATCAAAGTCGAAAATCCGATCGTCGAGCTCGACGGCGACGAGATGACCCGGATCATCTGGGACTTCATCAAGCAAAAGCTGATCCTGCCCTATCTCGATGTCGACCTGAAATATTACGATCTCGGCATCGAAGCGCGCGACGAGACCGACGACCAGATCACGGTCGACGCGGCGCATGCGATCCAGAAATACGGTGTCGGCGTCAAATGCGCGACGATCACCCCCGACGAGGCCCGCGTCGAGGAATTCGGCCTCAAGCGGATGTACCGTTCGCCCAACGGCACGATCCGCAACATCCTCGGCGGCGTGATCTTCCGTGAGCCGATCATCTGCCGCAACGTGCCGCGCCTCGTTCCGGGCTGGACCCAGCCGATCGTCGTCGGCCGTCACGCCTTTGGCGACCAGTACCGCGCCACCGATTTCCGCTTCCCCGGCAAGGGCAAGCTGACGATCAAGTTCGTCGGCGAGGATGGCGAGACCATCGAGAAGGAGGTGTTCGACGCGCCCTCCTCCGGCGTCACCATGGCGATGTACAACCTCGACGATTCGATCCGCGACTTCGCCCGCGCCTCGATGAACTACGGTCTCGCCCGCGGCTGGCCGGTCTACCTGTCGACCAAGAACACGATCATGAAGGCTTATGACGGCCGCTTCAAGGACCTGTTCCAGGAGGTGTTCGACGCCGAATTCGCCGAGGAGTTCAAGAAGAAGGGCATCACCTACGAGCACCGCCTGATCGACGACATGGTCGCCGCGGCGATGAAGTGGTCGGGCGGTTATGTCTGGGCCTGCAAGAACTACGATGGCGACGTGCAGTCCGATACCGTAGCGCAGGGCTTCGGTAGCTTGGGCCTGATGACCTCGCAGCTGATGACGCCGGACGGCAAGATCGTCGAGGCCGAGGCGGCGCATGGCACCGTGACGCGCCACTACCGCCAGCACCAGCGCGGCGAGCAGACCTCCACCAACTCGATCGCCTCGATCTATGCCTGGACCGGCGGCCTCAAGCACCGCGCCAAGCTCGACGGCAACGAGCAGCTCAAGACCTTCGCCGAGACGCTCGAGAAGGTCACGGTGCAGGCGGTCGAGGACGGTCACATGACCAAGGACCTCGCGCTTCTGGTCGGCCCCGATCAGAAGTGGCTCACCACCATGGGCTTCCTCGAGAAGATCGACGAGTATCTCAACAAGTCGCTCGCCTGAGCGCCATGCGCCTGATGCGCAAGTTCAAGCTGATCGCGGCGGCCCTCATCGGGGCCGCCGTTCTCGTCCCCGTGGCGCGCGACCGCATGGCGCCCGAACGGCTTCCCACCGCCGATCACTGCATTTCGTCGCAGCGCACCAACCGGTGCGACATGGATCTGGTGGTTCAGTCCGAGACCGGCCGGGGCCGGATCTGGCTGCCGCCCGGCCGCGCCCTGCCGCGCGACGCGCGCGGGCCGTTCCATGCCTGCGAGATCCCCAACCTGCCCGTCGAGCTGCCGCACCGCTTCATTCCCGGCGCGACGGTCTGGGGCTGCGAGCTTCCGCCGCGGCTGCGCGGCAGCTGAGCCGCTGGACAGGTCAGGCTTCCTGCCCTAAGTGGCGCCCATGCGCAGCACCTCCAGCCCCACCCGCCATTCCGCCCTGGAGGATCTTCAGGGCCTGAGCATCGGCATCTTCGCCTGCAGCCTCGGGATTCACGTGCTCACCCATGTCGGGCTGATCACCGGGCAGACGGCGGGGGTGGCGGTGATCATCTCCTATCTCACCGGCTGGTCCTTCGGCGCGGTGTTCTTCGTGGTCAACCTGCCCTTCTACTGGCTGGCCTGGCTCCGGCTCGGGCCGGAGTTCACGGTCAAATCGGTGATCTCGGTGACGCTCCTGTCGCTCGTGACCGAGGCCCTGCCCGGCCAGTTCACCATCGCGCATCTCGACCCGTGGCTCGGCGCGGTGATCTTCGGCGTTCTGGTCGGGCTCGGGCTTCTGGGCATGTTTCGCCACAATGGCAGCCTCGGCGGCCTCGGCATCGTCGCGCTGATCGTGCAGGACCGCTACGGCTTTCGCGCGGGCTATGTGCAGCTTGCGGCGGATGCGGTGATCTTCACCACCGCGCTCGCGCTGTTTGACCTTCCCGTCGTTCTGTGGTCGCTTCTCGGCGCCGCGATCCTCAACATGGTGATCGCCTTCAATCATCGCCGCGACCGCTATATCGCCACCTGAGGTGCCGCGTCATGCCCTGGATCGTCCTGTTCTTCGCCATCGTCTGCGAAACCATCGGCACAACCGCGCTGCATGCCAGCCAGCAATTCACCCGGCTCGGCCCCTCGCTGGTCGCGGTGCTGGGCTACTGCCTCTCGTTCTACCTTCTATCGATGGCCCTGCGCGAGATCCCGGTGGGCATCGCCTATGCGATCTGGGCGGGGCTCGGGATCGTGCTCATCGCCGCGATCGGCTGGAGCCTGTTCGGCCAGAAGCTCGACACGGCAGCACTCGTCGGCATGTCGCTGATCCTGTCGGGCATCGTGGTGATCAACGTCTTTTCGGGCAACAACCCGCATTGAGCGCCGCCTTGGCGCAGGCAGCGCCCCGCTGAGCGCAAACCCGCCTTGACGCCGCATCGCGGCGACAAGACTAGCCACGGGCGGGGTTTTGCTGTAAAGGCGCGCTGACCCCTGAAAGAGTGAATTGAATGGATATCCGCAACATCGCGATCATCGCGCACGTTGACCATGGCAAGACGACGCTGGTGGACGAGCTGCTGAAACAGTCCGGCGCCTTCCGCGAAAACCAGGCCGTGTCCGAGCGCGCCATGGACAGCAACGACATCGAGCGCGAGCGCGGGATCACCATCCTCGCCAAGGCGACCTCGGTCGAGTGGGGCGACACCCGCATCAACATCGTCGACACCCCCGGTCACGCCGATTTCGGCGGCGAGGTCGAGCGGATCCTGTCGATGGTCGATGGCGTGGTGCTGCTGGTCGATGCCGCCGAAGGCCCGATGCCGCAGACCAAGTTCGTGACCTCCAAGGCGCTGGCTCTGGGGCTCAAGCCGATCGTGGTGCTCAACAAGGTCGACAAGCCCGACGCCGAGCCCGACCGCGCGCTCGACGAATGCTTCGATCTCTTCGCCAATCTCGACGCCGACGAAGAGCAGCTCGATTTCCCGGCGATGTATGCCTCGGGCCGCTCCGGCTGGGCCGACATGGAGCTCGACGGGCCGCGCAAGGACCTGACCGCGCTGTTCGACCTGATCGTCAAGCACGTGCCCGCGCCCAAGCAGCAGCAGGCCAAGGACGAGCCCTTCCGCATGCTGGCGACCACCCTCTCGGCCGACCCCTTCCTGGGCCGGATCCTGACGGGCCGGGTCGAGAGCGGCACGCTCAAGGCCAACGAGACCGTCAAGGCGCTGTCGCGCAAGGGCGACAAGATCGAGCAGTTCCGCGTCTCGAAGATCCTCGCCTTCCGCGGGCTGGGCCAGCAGCCGATCGAGGTCGCCGAGGCCGGCGACATCGTGACGCTGGCGGGCATGGCCAAGGCCACCGTGGCCGACACGATCTGCGACCTCTCGGTCGAGGAGCCGATCCCCGCCCAGCCGATCGACCCGCCGACCATCACCGTGACCTTCGGCATCAATGACAGCCCGCTCGCCGGTCGCGACGGCAAGAAGGTGCAGTCCCGCGTGATCCGCGAGCGCCTGATGAAAGAGGCCGAATCGAACGTCGCGATCCGCATCGACGACACGCCGGGCGGCGACGCCTTCGAGGTGTCGGGCCGGGGCGAATTGCAGATGGGCGTCTTGATCGAGAACATGCGCCGCGAGGGCTTCGAGCTGTCGATCTCGCGTCCGCAGGTGATCTTCAAGGAAGAGGACGGCGTCCGCATGGAGCCGGTCGAGGAAGTCACCATCGACGTCGATGACGAATACACCGGCGCCGTGGTCGAAAAGCTCACCGGCGCGCGCAAGGGCGATCTCGTCGAGATGAAGCCCGCCGGCGCCGGCAAGACCCGGATCATCGCGCATGTCCCCTCGCGCGGGCTGATCGGCTATCACGGCGAATTCCTGACCGACACGCGCGGCTCGGGCGTTCTCAACCGGATCTTTCATGGCTGGACCCCGCACAAGGGCCCGATCCAGGGCCGCCGCCAGGGCGTCCTGATCTCGATGGAAAACGGCACCACGGTCGCCTTCGCGCTGTGGAACCTCGAGGATCGCGGCAAGATGTTCGTGCATCCGCAGGCCGCCGTCTACGAGGGCATGATCATCGGCGAGCACAGCCGCGACAACGATCTCGAGGTGAACCCGCTCAAGGGCAAGAAGCTCACCAACGTCCGCGCCTCGGGCACCGACGAAGCCGTGCGCCTGACGCCGCCCGTCGAGCTGAGCCTCGAGCAGGCCATCGCCTATATCGACGATGACGAGCTTGTCGAGGTGACGCCGAACGCGATCCGCCTGCGCAAGCGCTATCTCGATCCGCATGAGCGCAAGCGGCAGGCCCGCGCCAGCTGATCTTTCGGCGCATGACATGAAAACGCCCGGTCGCAACGACCGGGCGTTTTTCGTTCCGTTTCCCTCTCGGGCGCTTTGGGCTCAGTCCACGCCAACCGCATCGCCCAGACCGGCCCGCCCCGGCTCGACCACCTCCATGCACCAGCCGCCATGGCCGCGCATCGCGTTGTAGCCCCCCGGCCCCAGCGCCGCCTCCATGCGCGAGCAGGGCGCGCAGGGCACCGAAAACCGCAGCACGGCGGAGCCGACCCGCAGCAGCCGATGCCGCGCGGCGGTGAGGTTCAATCCTGAAACGACGATATTGCGGCGCAGGGTTTCGGGCGCGACGGCATCCAGCCCGCTCAGGGCCGCTATGACGGGCAGATGCTCGGCCTGGATCAGCGTCACCGCCCGCTTGCCGGGCCGTGCATGATCGCCCTGCAGCCCGTCTGCCTCGATCCCGACGCTGTCGACGGCACGCATTTCGCCCCGCCGCTCCGGGCGCAGGCCGATCCATTCGACCCGGCCCGCGCGCGGAAAGCGCGAGGTGAGGCTGGCGACCGTCTCCAGCCTCAGGCCTCCTCGACGATCACCAGCTCGCGCTCGGCGGCACCCTTCGCGAAGCTCAGCGCCTCCTGGTAGGCGTCGGAGTGGTAGCAGTCATGCGCCGCCTGAAGGCTCGGGAAGCGCGCGACGACGTTGCGCGGGCGATCCGGCCCTTCGAGCTGCTCGTAAGGCCCACCGCGCACGAGGAAGACGCCGCCGTGATCGGCGATCGCCCCCGTCGCCCGGCTGGCATATTCCATGTAGGCCGCCTCGTCGGTGACCTTCACATGGGCGATCCAGAGCGCGCTCATTGCGCGGCTTCCCGCGCCTGCGCCAACACCGTTTCGGCGGCCTTGATCGCGGCTTCGGCGTTCTCGGCGCTCGCCGCGCCGCCCTGCGCCATGTCGGCGCGGCCGCCGCCGCCCTTGCCGCCCAGCTCGGCCACCGCCGCGCGCAAGAGGTCCACCGCCGAGATCCTGTCCTTCAGGTCGTCGGTGACGCCCGCGGCCACCGCCGCCTTGCCGCCGGTATCGGCGATGAGCAGCACCGCGCCCGAGCCGATCTGCCCCTTGATCTGGTCGATCAGCGCCGGGAGATCCTTGCCGGTGACGCCCTTGAGCACCTGGCCCTGGAACTTCACGCCGCCGACCTCGACCGCCTGCGCGCCCGCGCCGCCCGTGCCGCCGCCCATGGCGATGTCGCGCTTGAGCTGGGCGACCTCGTTGGCGAGGCGGCGGCGCTCCTCGGAGAGCGCCTTCACCCGGTCGAGCACCTCCGACACCGGCGTCTTGAGCACCTGCGCCACTTCCGACAGCGTCTGCCCCTGCTGCGCCAGATGCTTCAGCGCCTCGCGGCCCGTCAGCGCCTCGACCCGGCGGACGCCGGAAGACGACGCGCTGTCGGCCAGAAGCACGAAGGCGCCGATGTCGCCGGTCTGGCGCACATGGGTGCCGCCGCACAGCTCGATCGAATAGGTCGCCTGATCGTGGCCCTTGCCCGACCCGTCGCGCTTGCCCATCGAGACGACGCGCACCTCGTCGCCGTATTTCTCGCCGAACAGCGCCTGCGCGCCAAGCGCGCGCGCCTCGTCGGGGGTCATCACACGGGTCTCGACCGGGCTGTTCTGCCGGATCATCTCGTTGACCTCGTCCTCGATCTTCTCGATCTCCTGCGCCGTCAGCGCCGCGCCGTGGGAGAAGTCGAAGCGCAGCCGGTCATGCGCGTTGAGCGAGCCGCGCTGTACGACGTGATCGCCGAGTGCGGCGCGCAGCGCCTCGTTGAGCAGATGGGTGGCCGAGTGGTTGGCCCGGATGCCGGTGCGGCGATCGTGATCGACCTTCAGCTCCGCGCCCTGCCCCGGCGCCACATGCCCCTCGGTCACCTCGCCCACATGGACGAAGAGCCCGGCGATGCGGCGGCAATCCGAGACGCGCACGAGGCCGGTTTCGGTGCGGATGGTGCCGGTGTCGCCGACCTGACCGCCGCTTTCGCCGTAAAACGGCGTCTGGTTCAGCACGACCTTCACCTTGGCGCCCTCATCGGCCTTCTCGACCTGATCGGCGCCGGTCAGAACGGCGAGGATCTGGCCCTCGGCTTCCTCGGTGTCATAGCCGAGGAATTCGGTTGCGCCGTGCTGGTCGGCCAAATCGTACCAATGGGTGGCATCGGCCACCTCGCCCGAACCGGCCCATGCGGCGCGGGCCTTGGCCTTCTGCTCGGCCATGGCGGCGTCGAAGCCCTCGGTGTCGACGGTGCGGCCCTTTTCGCGCAGCGCGTCCTGCGTGAGATCGAGCGGGAAGCCATAGGTGTCATAGAGCTTGAACGCCGCCTGACCGGGCAGCGCCGCGCCCTCGGGCAGGCCCGACAGCTCGTCGTCCAAGAGCCGCAGGCCGCGGTCGAGCGTCTGGCGGAAGCGGGTTTCCTCGGCGCGCAGCGTCTCCTCGATCAGCGCGCGGGCCTGTCCCAGCTCGGGGTAGGCCGCGCCCATCTCCTGCACCAGCGCCGGCACGAGGCGGTGCATCAGCGGGTCCTGCGCACCGAGCTGATGCGCGTGGCGCATGGCGCGGCGCATGATCCGGCGCAGCACGTAGCCGCGCCCCTCGTTCGAGGGCATGACGCCATCGGCGATCAGGAAGGAGGTCGAGCGCAGATGGTCGGCCACCACGCGGTGATGCACCTTGCCGTCACCGTCCGGGTCGGACGAGGTGGCATGCGCCGAGGCCTCGATCAGCGACCGCATCAGGTCGGTGTCGTAATTGTCGTGCTTGCCCTGCAAGAGCGCGCCGATCCGCTCCAGCCCCATGCCGGTGTCGATCGACTGCTGGTCGAGGTCGCGGCGGGTGCCGTCCTCGAACTGCTCGTATTGCATGAAGACGATGTTCCAGATCTCGATGAACCGGTCGCCATCTTCTTCGGGAGAGCCCGGAGGGCCGCCCCAGATCTCGGGCCCGTGGTCGTAGAACACCTCCGAGCAGGGGCCGCAGGGGCCGGTCGGCCCCATCATCCAGAAATTGTCCGAGGTGGCGATGCGGATGATCCGCTCGTCGGGCAGGCCCGCGATCTTCTTCCACAGATCGGCCGCCTCGTCATCGGTGTGGAACACCGTGACAAGCAGCTTGTCGGGGTTCAGGCCGAACTCGCGGGTCAGCAGCTCCCAGGAATAGCGGATCGCCTCTTCCTTGAAGTAGTCGCCGAAGGAGAAGTTGCCCATCATCTCGAAGAAGGTGTGGTGCCGCGCGGTGTAGCCCACATTGTCGAGATCGTTGTGCTTGCCGCCCGCGCGCACGCATTTCTGCGCCGTGGTGGCGCGGCTGTAATCGCGCGTCTCGACCCCGGTGAACAGGTTCTTGAACTGCACCATGCCCGAATTGGTGAACATCAAGGTCGGGTCGTTGCGCGGCACCAGCGGCGAGCTGGAGACCACGGCGTGCCCCTGCCGCTTGTAGAAATCCAGGAATGTGGAGCGGATATCGGCGAGGCTTGTCATGTCGTCTCCTTCGGGTCGCGGCGTAGACGTCCTATCCCCGGCCATGGGGCGCGTAAAGTCCCACGCGCTCACGCTCCGGACAGGAAAAGGGCCGGGGCATGCGCACCCCGGCCCTCTCGGATCGCCGTAGATCGGCGGATCAGCCGTCGACGAGGCTGTCGTCGCTGCCGCCGTCATCGTCGGACATCAGGAATTCGAGCCCATGCGCGGCGCGGATCTTGTCCTCGATCTCGGAGGCGATTTCCTTGTTCTCCTTGAGGAAGGTCTTGGCGTTCTCGCGGCCCTGACCGATCCGCTGGTCGCCATAGGAGAACCACGAGCCCGACTTGTCCACCACGCCCGCCTTGACGCCGAGGTCGAGCAGCTCGCCGGTCTTGGAGATGCCCTCGCCATACATGATGTCGAACTCGACCTGCTTGAAGGGCGGCGCGACCTTGTTCTTGACGACCTTCACGCGGGTCGAGTTGCCGACCACCTCGTCGCGATCCTTGATCGCGCCGATGCGGCGGATGTCGAGGCGCACGGAGGCGTAGAACTTGAGCGCGTTGCCGCCGGTCGTCGTTTCGGGCGAGCCGAACATGACGCCGATCTTCATCCTGATCTGGTTGATGAAGACGACCATGCAGTTCGAGCGCGAGATCGAGCCGGTGAGCTTGCGCATCGCCTGGCTCATCAGCCTTGCATGCACGCCGACCGAGCTGTCGCCCATGTCGCCCTCGAGCTCGGACTTCGGCGTCAGCGCCGCGACCGAATCGACCACGACCATGCTGACCGCGCCGGAGCGGACCAGCGTGTCGACGATCTCGAGCGCCTGCTCGCCGGTGTCGGGCTGCGAGATCAAGAGCTCGTCGAGATTGACGCCGACCTTGCGCGCATATTGCGGGTCGAGCGCGTGCTCGGCGTCGACAAAGGCGCAGACGCCGCCCTTCTTCTGCTCCTCGGCCACCGCGTGCAGCGTCAGCGTCGTCTTGCCCGAGCTTTCGGGGCCGTAGATCTCGATGATCCGCCCCTTGGGCAGGCCGCCGATGCCCAGCGCGATGTCGAGCCCGAGCGAGCCGGTGGAGGTCGCTTCGATGTCCGGGAAGCTGTTCTCGCCCCCCAGCTTCATGATGGAGCCCTTGCCGAACTGCCGTTCGATCTGGGCCAGGGCGCTGTCGAGCGCCTTTTGCCGGTCTGCCGTGCGCTTGTCGCTCATCTGGAGAAGATCTGCCATTGCCATTGTCCGCAACCCTTATCCCACACCCGCCACATGGCGGCAATCATTGCGTCGTTCATGTCTTGTTCACTACAGGAGATATGAGACCATAAGGAGAACATTGCAAGGGGAACCTGACCCCAATTTCCCTCCGAAGCGGTTAATGTAAGGTTAGCGCGATCACGTCACGGAGAGCGTCATGCTGGTATTCTGGAAAGAGCGCCTGATCCTTCTTGCGGTGCCCAAGACGGGCACCACCGCGATCGAGGGGGCGCTGGCCCCGCGCGCGCAGATGGTGCTGCGCGATCCGCCGCAGATCAAGCATGCGCCGCTCTACCGCACCCGCCGCTTCGTGACGCCGCTGATCGAGGCGGCGGGCGGCGAGGGATTCGAGACGGTGGCCGCGGTGCGCGAGCCGGTGGACTGGCTCGGCAGCTGGTGGCGCTACCGCCGGCGCGACGATCTGGCGGGCCATGCCAACTCCACCCGCAACGTCCCCTTCGAGGAGTTCGTCGATCAATATGCGCGCGGCAAGCCCGCCCCCTATGCCTCGGTCGGCAGCCAGGCGCGCTTCGTCGGCTGCGGCGAGGGCAGCATCGGCGTCGATCACCTGTTCCGCTACGAGGCGATGGACAGGCTCGTGGCCTTTCTCGAAGAGCGGCTCGGCACGACGATCGAGCTGCCCCGGCTCAATGTCTCGCCCAAGCATCCCATGGAGCTGCCCGATCATGTCGCCTCGAAGCTGCGGCGCAAGCGCGCGGCCGAGTTCGAGGTCTGGCAGGCCGCGCGCGGCTGAAACGGCTCAGGCGGGGGCCTTGTCCTTCCCGCCCAGCGCGGCGGCGCGCTCGGGGTCCATGCCGCGCTTGAGCGCGCTGTCGCGCACCGCCTTGCGAACCGCCGAAGAGCGCCGCATCAGCCGCAGAAAGCGCGTCTCGTCGAGCTCCAGCAGCACCCCGTGGCTGAGCGCGCGCACCTCGGCGCGCCGCCGCTTGGGGCTGAGCAGTGCCAGCTGGCCGAACATCTCCCCCCGCCCGAGCCGCAACTTCTGCCCGGCGGTCTCGATCTCCACCGCGCCCGAGGCGATGAAGCTCACCGTGCGGGCCGGGGCGTCGCGCCGCTGCAAGACCTCACCGGCGGCGACGAAGCGCGTCACCAGCGCCTTGGACAGCCTCTGGCGCACCGGCTCGTCGAGATCGGAAAAGAGCGGGAACTGCTGCACCAGCACCGCCTTCTGCACCGCGAGGTCGAGCTTGGGCCGGGCTTCGGCCTCTTCGCGCCGCGCCTCGATCTGCGCCAGAAGCGTCGCGTGCAGCTCCGGCCCGATCAGCCCGTCCTCGCGCAGGGCGGCGTATTCGCGCTCCTCGATCCGAAGCGCGGTGCGGCGGATGAAGCGGCGCTCCAGCTCCTCGGCATAGCCGGGATATTGCAGCCTGAGCCCGTCGAGCGCCTGCGCCACCTGCTCGCCGCGCCTCCCGATCAGCTCGTGCAGAAGCTCGGCCACGCGGCGTCCGTGGATGCGGCGGATGCGGTTGTCGATGAAGCCGTCGAGATCGCGCAGCACCAGCCCTTGGGTCAGCAAGAGCTCGAACCGGTCGGCGGTGAGCCGCGCCAGCGGCTCCGAAATGTGCAGCCTGTTGTGCAGAAAGGCCGCGAACCGCGTCGGCCCGCCCTGCCCGAGGCTTTGCCGCGCGGCGCGGCGATAGCCCGAGCGCCCGCCCGTCCGCGTCGTCTCGATCAGCCGGTCGGCCTCCGACAGCGCCCGCTCGGCCTGCCGGTTGGAGATCGCCCGGTCGCGGAACAGTTCAAGAACATTCTCGCGTTCGGCCCCCGCCAGCGCGATCAGCCCGAGCGTGATCCGGTCGCTGTCGGAGATCGCGGCCCCTTCCTCGGCCTTCTCGACCGCCGCGTCGAGCCGCCCGGCAAAGCTCTTGGCCTCCGAGCGCACCGTCTCGCGCGTCAGCCCGTATTTCTCGGCCGCCTCGCTCACCGTCTCACGCACCGTCTGCAGCGCCACGGCGACCACCTGCCGCGCCAGCGCCGCGTCGAGCGGCGAGAGCTTCTCCAGCCCCAGCCGCTTGACCAGCGGCCGCAGCGTGACGCCCTGCACGATCAGGGTGAACAGCGTGAAGCCGGTGGCGATGATGCCGGTGAGGCGGCGGACCTCCTCGGGCACGCGCAGGCTTTCGGTCACCGCCAGCGCCAGCGCCAGCGTGATCGCGCCGCGCAAACCGCCCCAGAGGATCGCCACCCGGTAGGAGCGATCCACGGGGGGCGAGAGGCGCAGCCGCGTCAGCAGCGGCAAGAGCCCCCACAGGATCGCCACCCTTGCGCCCAGCGCCGCCAGCGTCACCACCGCGACCAGCGCGAAATCCTGCGCCCGCGCGCCATTGAGCAGCCGCGGGATCAGCAGGGCGGCGAGCAGGAAGATGAAGGCCCCGGCCCAATGCGCCAGCAGATCCCAGACCTCGCGCATGTTGGTCCAGGCCAGCGGCGAAAGCCGGCCGGGTGCCGCGAGGTTGAGCGTCAGCCCCGCCCCCACCACGGCGATCACGCCAGAGGCGCCGACCAGCTTCTCGGCCACGATATAGGCAAGATAGGGCAGCGCCACCGAGATGGAGATCTGCGCCAGCGCGAACCGCCCCAGCCAGCGCATCAACCGCACCGCGATCTGCGCCATGACCCAGCCCGTCAGGCCGCCCGCGCCCAGAAGCCACGGGAATTGCGCCAGCGCGGCCCCCAGCTCGGGGTTGGGCACGCCGCGCATCACGAAGCCCATGAACAGGCCGAACAGCGCGATGGCGGCGGCGTCGTTGAGAAGGCTCTCGCCCTCGATGATCCGGCCCAGACGGCGGGGGGCCGCGAGGTTGCGAAAGATCGAGACCACCGCGGAGGGGTCGGTCGTCGAGACGATCGCGCCGATCAGCAGGCAGGCCATCAGCGGCAGCACGCCGGTGAGGAACAGCGCGTAGCCCACGGTGAAGGTCGCCACCACGACCGCGACAACCGCCAGCGTCAGGATCGGCACCCAGTCGTCGATCATCCGCCGCAGGTTCACCCCCAGCGTCACCTGGAACAGCAGCGTCGGCAGGAACACGTAGAGAAACACGTTCGAGCGGATCGGCAGGTTCAAAATCGCCTCGGCCACCGGGTTGAGCGCATCGGTGATCTGGGTGTTGAGAAAGAACGCGGCCCCCGTGCCCGCCAGCAGGCCGAGGCCCGCGAGGATCACGTTGAAGGGCAGCCGCAGGCGCGCCGCGAGCGGCTCTCCCAGCCCGATCAGCAGAAAGAAGACGGCGAGGATGGCGGTGGCGATGACGATATCCATGGCGTTGCGATACAGGCTTGGCGCGGCATGGGGAATGGCCCCGATGCATGGCGGGACCGAACGGGGCGCGGGCGCGGCTGCGGCAGGATTGGCACAGCGACGCGCCATCCCGGCGTGTTCACGTCCTCTTGAGGGACCCCGCGGCAAGAGCGCCCGTTAAATTCGTGAAAGACCGCCCAAGCGGTGCCGCTTTCTCGCCCGGCTGCGAACGCCCTGCCTGCGCAGGCTTTGGGAATCGCAACCGCCGAAGCGAAGCAGCGCCTAAGCGGCGGCTAAGCGAAGGCCGCAAACAAGGAACGCGACATGCCGAGCAATACCAGCACCAAGGACGCCCCCGCCCCGAGCCGCAAGGGCCAGCAATCCCCCAAGAAGCCGCTGTTCCGCGATTTCGCGGCGATCTGAGCCGCACCCTTTCGCGGCCGGGCGCGGCGGGCTAGAACGGATCGGGATTGCCTCCCCCACGGAGTTTGCCGATGCGCTACAGCCGTCGCGCCGCCCTTGCGGGCCTCATGGCCCTTGCCGCCTGCGGACGACGCCAGCCGCCGCCGCCGCCCGATCTCTACCCCAACGAGACGCCGCGGCTGCGCCGGCTCATCAACGGCTACGCCGATGCCTACGACGTGCCGCGCGATCTGGTGCACCGCGTCGTGCAGCGCGAAAGCTCCTACAACCCGCGCGCGCGCAACGGCCCCTATTATGGGCTGATGCAGATCCTGCCCCAGACCGCCCGCACCATGGGCCATCGCGGCGCGCCCTCGGAGCTTCTCGATCCCGCCACCAACCTGCGCTACGCGGTGAAATACCTGCGCGGGGCGTGGATCGTGGCCAATGGCAACCGCGACAAGGCGGTGCAATGGTATGCGCGCGGCTACTACTACGAGGCGCGCGACCGCTGCCTGCTGGTCGAGACCGGCCTGCGCGACAGCGAAGTGAAATGCTAGGGCCATGAGCGTCTCCGACCCCGAGCGCCTGCGCGAGATCGTCGGGGAGATCTGCGATCACATGGCGCGCGAGACCGATCGCGGCCAAGTCGCCGATTACATCCCCGAGCTGGCCAAGGTCGACGCGAATCGCTTCGCTCTGGCGCTGGCGCTGCCTTCGGGCGAGGTGATCGGCGGCGGCGACGCCGACACGCGCTTCTCGATCCAGAGCGTCTCCAAGGTCTTCGCCCTCGCCGTGGCGCTGGGCCGGATCGGCGACCAGCTCTGGACCCGCGTGGGGCGCGAGCCCTCTGGCGATCCGTTCAATTCGATCGTGCAGCTCGAACACGAGCGCGGCCTGCCGCGCAACCCGTTCATCAATGCGGGCGCCATCGCGGTGACGGATGCCATCCTGTCGCGCTCCGAGCCGCGCGAGGCGCTGGGCCAGATCCTGCAATTCGTGCGCTTTCTGGCCGATGACGACGACATCGCCATCGACCCGGGCGTCGCCGCCTCCGAGACGGTCTCGGGCTGGCGCAACGCCGCGCTGGCCAATTTCATGCGCGATTTCGGCACCATCGAGCGCCACCCCGAAAAGGTGCTCGGCACCTATTTCCACCAATGCGCCATCGCCATGACGCCGCGCCAGCTGGCGCTGGCGGGGCGGTTCCTTGCCTTCGACGGGGCGCTCACCCCGGGCGGCGCGCGCGCCATCGCGCCGCGCATGGCGCGCCAGATCAACGCGCTGATGCTGACCTGCGGGCATTACGACGGCTCGGGCGAATTCGCCTTTCGCGTGGGCCTTCCGGGCAAGAGCGGCGTCGGCGGCGGCATCCTTGCCGTCGCGCCGGGCCGCGCCTCCATCGGCGCGTGGTCGCCGGGGCTCAACGCGGTGGGCAATTCGCAGCTCGCCTCGATGGCGCTGGAGATGCTGGCCGACCGCACCGGCTGGTCGGTCTTTGCGCCGAAGTGAAACGAAAAAGGCCCGCGCTCTCGCGCGGGCCTTTCCTCGTGCTCCCGAAGGCGCGGCTTCAGCCGACCAGTTCGAGGCCCGAGAAGAAGAAGGAGATCTCTTCCTTGGCGGTCTCGGGGGCGTCCGAGCCATGCACCGAGTTCTCGCCGACGCTCTCGGCGAATTCGGCGCGGATGGTGCCGGGGGCGGCATCGGCGGGGTTGGTCGCGCCCATGACTTCGCGGTTCTTGGCGATCGCGCCTTCGCCTTCGAGCACCTGCACGACGACCGGGCCGGAGGCCATGAATTCGGTCAGCTCACCGAAGAAGGGACGCTCCTTGTGCACGGCGTAGAACTGGCCGGCCTGGTCCTGGGTCAGCTGGATGCGCTTTTGCGCGACGATGCGCAGGCCCGCATCCTCGAACTTGGCGTTGATCTTGCCGGTCAGGTTGCGCTTGGTGGCGTCGGGCTTGATGATCGAGAGCGTGCGTTCGGTGGCCATGATGTCCCTCATTTGAACAGGTTGCGGCAGGGGGCACGACACGCGCCCCCGGTCGGGCCGCGCCCTAGCACGCGGGGGGCCGCCTGAAAAGCCGCTCCTCGCGCCCAAAGCCCCGGCGGCGCGCCAAGGCCCCGGCCCGGGGATTTGCGTATTTGAGGAAAGATGAACCAGGGAGGCGCGCCCCTTCGGTTCATCTTTCTCCAAATACGCATGGCGCGACATTGGCCCCCTGGCGCCCGGCCCGTTGACCCGGGCGCCGGCTTCGGGCAAGCCGCTGCCATGTTGCGCATCACAGACATCTCATATTCCGTCGAGGGCCGCCCGCTTCTCGAACATACCTCCGCCGTGATCCCGGCCGGCCACAAGGTCGGCGTGGTGGGTCGCAACGGCACAGGCAAATCCACGCTGTTCAAGCTGATCCGCGGCGAGCTGACGCTCGACACCGGCGAGATCGAGCTGCCGCGCGGCGCCCGCATCGGCGGCGTGGCGCAGGAGGTGCCGGGCAACGAGGTCTCGCTCATCGACACCGTGCTCGCCGCCGATACCGAGCGCGCAAGCCTGATGGCCGAGGAGGCGACCGACCCCGCCCGCATCGCCGAAATCCAGACCCGGCTGACCGATATCGACGCATGGTCGGCCGAGGCGCGCGCCGCGACGATCCTCAAGGGGCTCGGCTTCACCCATGAAGAGCAGCTCATGCCCTGCTCCGCCTTTTCGGGCGGCTGGCGGATGCGCGTGGCGCTCGCCGCGGTGCTGTTCTCCGAGCCCGACCTGCTGCTCTTGGACGAGCCCACGAACTATCTCGATCTCGAAGGCGCGCTCTGGCTCGAAAACTACCTCGTGCGCTATCCGCATACCGTGCTGATCGTCAGCCACGACCGCGAGCTTCTCAACCGCTCCGTCGGCGGCATCCTGCATCTGGAAAACCGCACGCTGACCTACTGGTCGGGCAATTACGACCAGTTCGCCAAGGCCCGCGCCGCCCAGCGCGCCGTGCTCGTCGCAGCCAGCAAGAAGCAGGACGCCCAGCGCGCCCATCTGCAAAGCTTCGTCGACCGCTTCAAGGCCAAGGCGTCCAAGGCCAAGCAGGCCCAGAGCCGGGTCAAGATGCTCGAAAAGATGGAGACGATCCGCGTGCCCGAAGACGCCGCGCGCACCGTCTTCACCTTCCCCGAGCCCGAGGAGCTGTCGCCGCCGATCATCGCCACCGAGGGCGTGAGCGTCGGCTATGACGGCAAGGCGGTGCTGTCGAAGCTCGATCTCAGGATCGATCAGGACGACCGCATCGCGCTTCTGGGCCGCAATGGCGAGGGCAAGTCGACCCTGTCGAAGCTCCTGTCGGACCGGCTCGCGCCCATGGGCGGCAAGATCGTGCGCTCCAACAAGCTGCGCATCGGCTTCTTCGCGCAGCACCAGGTCGACGAGCTGCGCGTCGAGGAGACGCCGCTGCAGCACATCCAGCGCGCCCTGCCCGACGTGGCTCCGCCCAAGCTGCGGGCGCGTCTGGCGGGCTTCGGCCTCGGTGCCGCACAGGCCGAGACGGCGGTGGGCCGGCTTTCGGGCGGGCAGAAGGCGCGGCTCTCGCTCCTGCTGGGCACCATCGACGCGCCGCATCTGCTCATCCTCGACGAGCCGACCAACCACCTCGACATCGAAAGCCGCGAGGCGCTGGTCGAGGCGCTCACCGCCTATTCCGGCGCGGTGATCCTCGTGAGCCACGACATGCATCTTCTGTCGATGGTCGCCGACCGGCTCTGGCTGGTGAAGGACGGGCGCGTCTCGGCCTATGAGGAGGATCTGCCCGCCTATCGCAAGATGCTGCTCTCGGGCGACAAGCCCGCCGAAAAGCCCAAATCCGAGAAGCCCAAAGCCCCCAAACCCTCGCGCGAGGCAATCCTCTCGCTCAGATCCGAGGCCCGCAAGGCCGAGGAGCGGGTCAACAAGATCAACGAGATGCGCGACAAGCTCGCCAAGAAGCTCGCCGATCCCGCGCTCTACGAGGATGCCCGCAAGGGCGAGCTGGAAACCTGGAACAAGAAATACGCCGAAGTCATGGAGGCGCTGGGCCGGGCCGAGGCGCTGTGGATGGCGGCGCTCGAAAAGCTCGAACAGGCCGAGGCCGCGTGATCCGCGCCTATCGCCCCGCGGACTGGCCGGCGCTGTGGGAGATCCTGCGCCCGATCATCCGCGCGGGCGAGACCTACTGCCTGCCGCCCGAAATGGATGAGGCCGAGGCCCGCGAGATGTGGCTCGGCCCGCCCACCACGCGCGTCAGCATAGCCGAGATCGGCGGGCGGATCCTCGGCACCGGCCATATGGGCCCCAACCGCCCCGGCCCCGGCGCGCATGTGGCCAATGCCAGCTACATGGTGGCGCATGAGGCGCAAGGCCGGGGCGTCGGCCGGGCGCTGGTGCTCGATTCGCTCTCTTGGGTCGCGCGCGAGGGCTTCGCCGGGTTGCAGTTCAACGCCGTGGCCGAGACCAATCGCGGCGCGATCAAACTCTACCGCGAGCTGGGCTTCTGTATTCTCGGCACCGTGCCCGGCGGCTTCGCCCACCCGCGCGAGGGCCGGGTCGGGCTGCACATCATGTATCGCGCCGCGCAAGAGACGGACATCGCGACCGACCGGGAGATCAGCGCATGATCGAAATCGCCACCCTTGTCACCGCCTTCACCACCCTGTTCGTGATCGTCGATCCGATCGGCCTCGCGCCGCTCTTCGTGGCGATGACGGCGGAGATGACCGCCGCGCAGCGGCGCAAGGTCGCGGCGCGGGCGCTGCTGACCTCGGCGGGGCTGATGCTGCTGTTCCTGCTCTTGGGCGACGCGGTGCTGCGCTTCATCGGCATCTCGGTCCCGGCCTTCCGCATCGCGGGCGGGGTGCTCTTGTTCATCACCGCGCTCGACATGCTGTTCGAACGCCGGCAGGCGCGGCGGCGCGACAATGCCGAGGGCGCGGTCGAGGCCGAGCCCGATCAGGACCCCTCGATCTTTCCGCTGGCGCTGCCGCTGATCGTCGGGCCGGGCGCGATCACCACGCTGATCCTGCTCACCGCCGAAGCGGGCCCCGCGGGCTATGCGGCGATCTACGGCGTGGCGCTGGCGGTGCTGGCGACCGTCTGGATCGCCTTCGCGCTCGCCGGGCCGCTGGCGCGGGTGCTGGGGCCGGTGGGGCTCAACGTCGTCACGCGGGTGCTCGGCATGCTGCTCGCCGCGCTGGCGGTGCAGTTCATCATCGACGGTCTGCACGGTTCCGGCTTCGGCCTGCCTTTCCCCGGCGCGAATTGACCCCATATTGGGGGTATGAGCCCCGATAACCTCGCCAGCCTCGCCTATCTCGGTCTTCTCGGCGCCGCTATCGCCGGGTGGTTCGTGGTGCAGAACCGCGACCGCCTCGGCCAGCTGGCCCAGCAGGCCGCGCTCTGGGCGCTGATCTTCATCGGCGTCATCGCCGCCGCCGGGCTGTGGGGCGATATCCGCGACGACGTGACCCCGCGCCAGACCATGGTCGGCGCGCAGGGCATCGAGGTGCCGCAGGCGCGCGACGGGCATTACTACCTCACGCTCGACATCAACGGCACGCCGGTCGAGTTCGTCGTCGATACCGGCGCCACCGACATGGTGCTGAGCCGCGAGGATGCGCGCCGCGCCGGGATCGACCCCGAGGCGCTGAACTATTTCGGCTCCGCCGTCACCGCCAACGGCACCGTGCGCACCGCGCGGGTCACGCTCGACAGCGTGGCGCTGGGGCAGATCGAGGATGAGGGGCTTGGCGCGGTCGTCACCGATGGCGATCTTTCGGCCTCGCTTCTGGGCATGGGCTATCTGCGGCTGTTCGGCCGGATCGAGATCGAGGGCGGCAAGCTGATGCTGACGCGCTGAGCGCTAGCCTTCGGCCTTCTTGGTCCAGCGCCCGTTCTCCTGCGCCCAGTACTGCGCCGCGCATCCTGCCCGGGTGAGCCGCTTCCACTGCCCCCGCGCGGCCTGCACCGCCGCCTCGTCGAAGCCGTCGAACAGGATGCAGACCCGCTCGGCGGCCTGCACCTCCTCGGCATGCGCCTCCGCCCCATCAAGGCAGATCACGCAAGGCAGCCCCGGCGCGGGCTCGCCCTCGGCGGTGAGCAGGATCGGCTGCGCCGCGTCCTGCGCGCCCCCCGCCCGGCCATGGGCGAGAAAGCTTTCGGGCGGGCCCATCCGCCACAGCGCGGCATCGAGCCGGTCCATGGCGCGGGCGGCGCGGCCCCGGATCTCCACCCGCCAGCCCTGCTTGCCCGCGAGCTTGAGAAGCTGCGGCAACAGCTCCTCGGCCGGGCCGTCGGTCAGGTGATAGAAGAAGGCCGCGCCCATCGCCCTCAGCCCTCGTAGCGGTCGGCCACGAGGCGGTTGAGCGCCATCACGCCCCAGCCGGTCGCGCCCTTGGGCCCGAGCGCCCAGTCGGATTTGAGCGACGCGGTGCCCGCGATGTCGAGATGGATCCAAGGGGTGCCATCCTGCACGAAGCGCTTGAGGAACTGCGCCGCCGTGATCGAGCCGCCCTCGCGCCCCGTGCCGACATTGCGCATGTCCGCCACCCGGCTTTTCAGCACCTTGTCATAGGCCTCGCCCATCGGCAGCCGCCACGCGCCCTCGCCCTCGGCCTGCGCTGCCGACAAAAGCGCCTCGGCAAAGCCGTCCTCGTTCGAGAAGACGCCGGTGTTCTCATGGCCCAGCGCGACGATGATCGCGCCGGTGAGGGTGGCGAGATCGATCATGCCCGCGGGCTTGAACCGCTCCTGCGCGTACCACATCACGTCGGCCAGAACGAGCCGGCCCTCGGCATCGGTGTTGATCACCTCGATCGTGTCGCCCTTCATGGAGCGCACCACGTCGCCGGGGCGGGTGGCGTTGCCCGAGGGCATGTTCTCGACAAGGCCGACGAGCCCCACGACATTGGCCTTGGCCCGGCGCAGCGCCAGCGCGCGCATCGTGCCCGCGACGGTGCCCGCGCCGCCCATGTCCATGGTCATGTCTTCCATGCCTGCGGCGGGCTTGAGCGAGATGCCCCCGGTATCGAACACCACGCCCTTGCCGACAAGCGCCAGCGGCGCCTCGTCGCCGCCGCCATTCCAGCGCATCACCACGACCTTGGAGGGGCTGACCGAGCCCTGCCCCACGGCCAGCAGCGCGCCCATGCCGAGCTTTTCGAGCTCGTCCTCCTCGAGGATCTCGACCTCCAGCCCCAGCTCCTGCATCGCCGCGAGGCGGGCGGCGAAATCATCGGTGGTCAGCACGTTGGCGGGCTCGTTGACGAGATCGCGGGTGAAGGCCACGCCCTCGGCGATCGCGGCCATCGGTCCGGCCGCGGCGGCCAGCGCCTCCGAATCGTCGGACATGACGCGCACCCGGCCCTCCGGCTCCGCGCTCTCGTCGGGCTTTTGATGCGCGTCGAAGCGGTAGGCGCGCAGCGCCAGCCCCAGCGCCATCTCGTCGGCATGGCGCAGCCCAGAGGCCAGCACCGTCAGATCGCCGCGCCCGGCGGCGGCGGCGATCGCCCCGCCCGCGCGGCGCAGCGCCAGCCGGTCGGCCTCGGCATCGTGCCTGACCGCCAGCACGGCCTCGGCGGCGATGCCCGCGGGCACCGCGATCTCGATCACCTCGCCGGGCTTGGCCCGCTCCCAGCGCGCGCTCGCGGCCAGCCGCGACAGCGCGCCGCCCATGGCGGTGTCGAGCGCGCCGGCGGCCTCGCCCTCGGGGCCTTGGGCGGCGACGAAGACGGCGAGACGCCCGGCGCTCTGGGCGAGCGCCTGCGGGTCATGGGGCAGAAAATCGATGCGGGGGGTGCGGGACATGCCAGCTCCTTCGGGCTCATGGTCTTTGGCGGCGGAGCCTAGCCGCCGCGGCCCGCAATGGCCAGATCGCGGTTCAACCCGCCCGCGCGCTGGGCTAACATGCGCCCGGTAGGGCGGCCGGCGCGGCGGCTGGTGACGAGCGAGGGCCCGTGGCACGATTCGACAGATACATGCTGTCGCAGCTGATGATGCTGTTCGGCTTCTTCGCGCTGGTGCTGGTGCTGGTCTACTGGGTCAACAGCGCGGTGCAGCTGTTCGACCAGCTCGTCGCCGACGGGCAGAACCTCTCGGTGTTTCTCGAACTGACCATGCTCGGCCTGCCCTCGCTGATCCGGCTGGTGCTGCCGATCGCGGGCTTCATCGCCGCGCTCTACGTCACCAACCGGCTCAGCGCCGACAGCGAGCTGACGGTGATGCGCGCCACCGGCTTCTCGCCCTTCCGCCTGGCGCGGCCGGTGCTGGTCTTCGGCCTGGCGGCGGGGCTGCTGACCGGGGCGCTGACGGTGGTGATCAACCCGATGGCGCAGGCCCGGCTCGCCGAGCGGCAGGCCGACATCGCCCGCAGCGCCACCGCCCGGCTTTTGCAGGAGGGGCAGTTTCTCAGCCCGGTCTCGGGCATCACCGTCTATATCCGCGACATCACCCCCGAGGGCGAGCTGCGCGATCTTCTGATCTCGGACAATCGCGACCCGGAGGAAAACGTCACCTATACCGCCTCGAGCGCCTATCTGGTCGAGACGGCGCAGGCGCCGCAGCTGGTGATGATCTCGGGGCTGGTGCAGGTGCTGCGCCACGAGACGGCGCTGCTCTCCACCACCCGTTTCGAGGAGTTCGCCTATGATCTCGCACCGCTCACCCGGGGCGACGGCCAGGAGCGCATCCGCGCGCGGCAGGTCGCCACGCGCGATCTGCTCTTTCCCACGCCCGAGCTGATGGAGGCCACGGAAGACAGCGCCGCCGAGCTGGTCGGCGAGGCGCATGAGCGCATCGCCGCGGCGCTGCTGGCCGCCGCCGCGCCGCTGATCGGCTTTGCGACGCTGCTTTTGGGCGGCTTTTCGCGCTTCGGCCTCTGGCGCCAGATCCTGCTCGCGATCGGGCTGATCATCGTGGTTCATTCGCTCGAATCCGTGGCCGCCTCGGCCATGCGCGGCGATCCCGCGCGCTGGCCGATGATCTACCTGCCCGGCACGGTGGCCTTCGTCATCGCGGCAGTCGAGCTTGGGCTCGCGGCGCGCCCGGCGCGGCGCGGCATCGGGCGGCGACGGCGCGCGGAGCGGCTGGCATGATCCTGCACCGCTACTATGCCCGCCGCTTCGTCATGGCCTTTCTCGGCACCGGCGCGGCCTTCTTCACCCTGATGGCGATGCTCGATCTCGTCGATCAGGCGCGCCGCTACGGCGACACCGCCGGCGCCGGAGAGCTTGTCACGCTGACCTTGCTCAACGTGCCCGCGGATCTCTACGAGATCCTGCCGCTGATCATGATCATCTCCGGCATCGCCTTCTTTCTCGGTCTGGCGCGCTCCTCCGAGCTCGTGGTGACCCGCGCCGCCGGGCGTTCGGCGCTGGCCGCACTCACCGCCCCGGTGGCGGTGACGATCATGATCGGCCTCGCCTCGGTGGCGCTGATCAACCCGCTGGTTGCGGCCACCAGCCGCGCCTTCGAGGCCCGCAGCGACAGCCTCAAGGGCATCGACCGGGTCATCGCCCTCTCCGATGACGGGCTCTGGCTGCGCCAGGGCGACGAGGGCGCGCAGACGGTGATCCGCGCCGTCAGCAGCAATCTCGACGGCACCATGCTGCGCGAGGCGAGCTTCCTGACGCTCGACGCCCGGGGCCGCCCCCTCCAGCGGGTCGAGGCGGATCTGGCGCAGCTGCAATCGGGCCAATGGCTGCTGCGCGGCGTCAAGCGCTGGCCGCTGACCGCCGACAACCCCGAGACGCTGGCCGAGCGGCTGCCGCAGATGACGCTGGCTTCCTCGCTCACCGCCGGGCAGATCCGCGACAGCTTCGGCGATCCGGCCTCGATCTCGGTGTGGAAGCTGCCGGGCTTCATCGAGCGACTGAAGGCCGCGGGCTTCACCGCGCGCCGCCACCAGGTCTTCTTGCAGACCGAGCTGGCGCAGCCCGCCTTCCTGACCGCGATGCTGCTGATCGGTGCGGGCTTCACCATGCGCCACCAGCGCGGCGGCCGGGTCGGTGTCATGGTGCTGGGCGCGATCCTGCTGAGTTTCGGGGTGTATTTCCTGCGCAATTTCGCGCAGATCCTCGGCGAGAACGGGCAGATCCCGCCGGCGCTCGCCGCATGGGCGCCCCCCGTCGCGGCGATCCTGTCGTCGCTCGGCCTGCTGCTGCACCTGGAGGATGGATGATCCGCCTGATCACGGCCCTGCTTTGCCTTGCCCCCGCTCCTGCTGTGGCCCAGGGCCTCGCCCAGCTCGTCGCCGACGAGATCACGCTCTCGGGCGAAGAAAGACTGGTCGCGCGCGGCCAGGTCGAGGCCTTCTACGAGGGCACCCGGCTCAGGGCGGCGCAGATCAGCTACGACCGCGCCACCGACAGCCTCTCCGTCACCGGCCCGATCCTGATCACCACCCCCGAGGGCGAGATCTTCACCGCCCAGGCCGCCGAGATCGACGCCGAGCTCGGCGCGGGGCTGTTGCGCGGCGCGCGGCTGGTGCTTGACCGGCAGCTGCAGATCGCCGCGGCGCGGATCGACCGCACCGAGACCGGGCTGACCGCCCTGACCCGCACCGCCGCCACCTCCTGCCAGGTCTGCGGCGACAAGGCGCCGCTATGGGAGATCCGGGCCTCTAGGGTCGTGCATGACGACGAGGCCGGCCAGCTCTATTTCGACGATGCCAGCTTTCACATCCGCGGCGTCCCGGTGATCTGGCTGCCGCGGCTGCGCCTGCCCGACCCGTCGCTCGAACGCGCCCCGGGGCTGCTGGTGCCGCAGCTGTTTTCCTCCGACACGCTCGGCTTCGGCCTGAAGCTGCCCTATTTCGTGCCGCTCGGCGCGCGGCGCGACCTGACGGTGACGCCCTGGATCGCCACGCAGGCGCGCAACCTCGAACTGGGCTACCGCGAGGCCTTCCGCAGCGGCTGGGTCGATCTCGACTTTCATCTCGCCGATGACGAGACCACCACCGAAGGGCTGCGCTACGCCCTTCTGGGCGAGGGCGCCTTTGCCCTGCCGCGCGACATCCGCCTCGAATTCGATCTCGAAGCCGTCTCGGACCGGGCCGTCCTGCTCGATTACGACCTGTCGGATGCCGACCGGCTCGACAGCCGCCTGCGGGCCTACCGCTTGGGCGATACCGGCTATGGGCTGGCGCAGATCACCTATTACGAAAGCCTGCGCGAGGGGGAGACCAGCCCCTCGCTGCCGCCCCTCGTGGCGCGGCTCGAACACGAGACCGTGCTGCGCCCCGGCCCCTCGGGCGGCGAGCTGACGCTGCGCGTGGATGCCGATGCGGCATGGCGCGACGAGGCGACCCCGCGCGACGCGCGCGACGAGGCGCGCATGGGCTTCTCGGCCGACTGGCACCGCGGCCGGGTGCTCGGCCCCGGCATTCTGTTCGATACGGAGGTGCAGCTGCGCTTCGACGGCTATGCCGTTTCGGGCGGCGACCTGTCGCCGCGCGCCTGGGAAGCCGCGGGGGTGACGCTGCGCTGGCCGCTCATGCGCCATGAGAGCGGCTCGGACGCCACGCAGGTGATCGAGCCTGTGGCCAGCCTCTCCTATGCCGCGCGGCAGGGCACGCGGCCCGCCAACCGCGACGCCCGCCTGCCGGAATTCGGCCCCGCCAGCCTGCACGCGCTCGACCGTCTGCCGGGCGAAGACCTGCTCGAAACCGGGCTGAGCGCCGGGCTCGGGCTGCGCTGGAGCCGCACCGACAGCGAGGGGCGCGGGCTCTCGGTCCTTGCCGGTCAGCTCTTGCGCGACGACGAGCTCGACGATCTGTCCGAAGGCGCGGGCCTGGGCCGGACCAGGTCGGACTGGCTGGTCTCGGCCCGCGCCGATCTGGGCGAGGCGCTCGATCTCGGGGTCCATGCCACCTTCGACAGCCAGTTCGAGGTCTCGGGCGCCGAGGCCCGGCTCGATCTCGATCGCGGCCCGGTCGATCTCTCGGCCGCCTATCTGTGGCTTCAGCCCGAAGCGGGTGGCGGCCAGCTCGAAGAGATCAGCGAGGTCTCGCTCGACAGTGAGGTTCGCCTCGGGCCGCGCTGGAGCCTCGCCGCCGAGGCGCGCTACGACATCGCCGCCGACGCGCCGGTGCGCGCCGGGATCGGCGCCGGCTGGCGCAACGAATGCGTCACGGTGGACCTTTCGGTATCGCGCCGCTACACCGAGACCGACGACGTGGATCCTTCCACCAGCTTCGGGCTTTCGGTCAATCTGAACGGCTTCTCCGCCGCCGGGCAGAGCGTGACCGCGGCGCGGGCCTGCGAGGACTGACAGCGAGTGATTCGACGATGATGGGAGCCGGAATGCGGGCTTTGAATTTCGTGGGCGCCGCGGCGCTGGCCGTCGCGCTGGCCGCGCCATCGGGCGCCATGGCGCAGGGGCTCTTCGCCCCCGCCGTGACCGTGAACGGCAGCGCCGTCACCAATTACGAGCTGGACCAGCGCGCCAAGCTGCTCGCCGCCTTCAACACGCCGGGCGATCCGGCAGAGCTGGCGCGCGAACAGCTGGTCGAGGAAAAGCTCAAGCTGCAGGCGCTCGACCGCGCCGGGATGCAGCTCACCGATGAAGGGCTTACCACCGCGATGGAAGAGTTCGCGCAGCGCGCGAACCTGTCGCTCGACGCCTTTCTCGCCCAGCTCGCAAGCCAGGGCATCGCCCGCGAGACGCTGCGCGATTTCGTGAAGGTCAACGCCTCGTGGCGCGACTACATCCGCCGCCGCTACGGCCAGACAATCGAGGTCAGCGAGACCGAGATCGACGCGGGCCTCGCGCAGCAAAGCGGGCCCGACGGGGTCGAGCTGCTGCTCAACGAGATCATCATCGCCGCCCCGCCGCCGCGCGCCGCCGCTGCCATGGCCCGCGCCGAGACGATCTCCAAACTGCGCTCCACCGCCGCCTTCGAAGCGCAGGCGCGCGAGGTCTCGGCCCTGCCCACCCGCGATCAGGGCGGCCGGCTCGACTGGGCCGCGCTGTCGAACTATCCCGCCGGGCTGCACGGGCTCTTGCTGTCGCTCGAGCCGGGCGAGGTGACGCCGCCGATCCCGATCCGCAACGGCGTGGCGCTGTTCCAGCTGCGCGACATCCGCGAGGCGCCGCAGGCCCCCGCCGAGATCGCCGAGATCGATTACGCGCAATTCGCCATTCCCGGCGCCGGCACCGCGCAGGCGCTGGCCGAGGCGGCGCGCATCGACGCGGTGACCGACACCTGCGACGATCTCTACGGCGTGGCCCGCGGCCTGCCCGAGGAGCGGCTGGTGCGCCGCAGCGTGCCCCCTTCGGCGCTGCCACGCGATCTGGGGCTCGAACTGGCGCGGCTCGACCGCGACGAGGCCTCGTGGAACCTCACCAGCGACGGCGCGCTGCTGTTCACCATGCTTTGCGCCCGCACCCCCGCCGCCGCGACCGACGAGGCCGCGCGCAGCGCCATGCGCAACCAGATCGTCAGCAGGAAGCTCACCGCGCGCGCCGACATCCTGCTCGCCGAGCTGCGCGCGCAGGCGCGCATCGCGCCGTGAGACCGATCGCGATCTCCTGCGGCGAGCCCGCGGGCATCGGCCCCGAGATCGCGGCCCGCGCCTGGGAGCGGCTGCGCGGCGAGATCCCCCTCATCTGGCTCGGCGATCCGCGTCATCTGCCCGGGGCCGTGGCGTGGCAGGCGGTGGAAAGCGCGGACGAAGCCGCCGCCGTCTCGGGAGAGGCGCTGCCGGTGCTGACGCGGGATTTCGGCGCGCCCGCCGTGCCCGGCCAGCCGGATCCCTCCCATGCCCGGGGCGTGATCGACGCGATACGCGACGGCGTGGATCTGGTGCGCGCGGGTGAGTGCGCGGGGCTCTGCACCGCCCCGATCCACAAGGCCGCGCTGATCGACGGCGCGGGCTTCGCCCATCCCGGCCATACCGAATACCTTGCCGATCTGGCGGGCGTGGGCGAGGTGGTGATGATGCTCGCCTGCCCGGAACTGCGCGTCGTCCCCGCGACGATCCACATCCCGCTGTCGCAGGTGCCCGCACGGCTCACGCCCGAGCTGCTCGAAGCCACGATCCGCATTACCCATGCCGCGCTGATCCGCGATTTCGGCGTCACCGCCCCGCGCATCGCCATCGCCGGGCTGAACCCGCATGCGGGCGAGGACGGCAAGATGGGGCGCGAGGAGATGCTGATGATCGCGCCGCTTCTTGATCGGCTGCGCGGCGAGGGCTTCGACCTCATGGGGCCGATGTCGGCCGACACGATGTTCCACGCCTCCGCCCGCGCGGGCTATGACGCGGCGGTCTGCATGTATCACGATCAGGCGCTGATCCCGATCAAGACCATCGATTTCTCGGGCGGCGTCAACGTCACGCTCGGCCTGCCCTTCATTCGCACCTCGCCCGATCACGGCACCGCCTTCGGCATCGCGGGCAAGGGGCTGGCCGACCCGTCATCGATGATCGCGGCGCTGCGCATGGCCGCCGATATGGCGCAGGCGCGCGCATCGCGCTAGGGAAGCGGCGCGGCGGTCCCCGGCGGAGCGCCATGCGTATTTATCGGGAAAATGAACAAGGGATCGCCCGCCATGGCCGCCATCGACGATCTGCCGCCCCTGCGCGAGGTGATCGAAACCCACGGGCTGCGCGCCAAGAAGACGCTGGGCCAGAACTTCCTGCTGGATCTCAACCTCACCGCCCGGATCGCGCGGGCGGCGGGCGATCTGCCGGGCTCCGACATCCTCGAGATCGGCCCCGGCCCCGGCGGTTTGACCCGCGGGCTTCTGGCCGAGGGCGCGCGAAAGGTGCTGGCGATCGAGAAGGACGGGCGCTGCATGCCCGCTCTGGCCGAGATCGCGGCGCATTACCCGGGCCGGCTGCAGGTGATCGAGGGCGACGCGCTCGAAATCGACCCGCTGGCGCATCTGACCCCGCCCATCCGCGTCGCCGCCAACCTGCCCTACAATGTCGGCACCGAGCTTCTGGTGCGCTGGCTCACGCCCAAGGCATGGCCGCCCTTCTGGGAAAGCCTGACGCTGATGTTCCAGCGCGAGGTGGCCGAGCGGATCGTCGCCCAGCCCGGCTCCAAGGCTTACGGCCGTCTCGCCATCCTCGCGCAGTGGCGCGCCTCCGCGCGCATCGTGCTCGACCTGCCGCCGCAGGCCTTCGTGCCCGCGCCCAAGGTCTCCTCGGCGGTCGTCCATCTCACCGCCCTGCCCGAGCCGCGCTTTCCCGCCGATCCGGCGGTGCTGAGCCGGGTGGTGGCGGCGGGCTTCAACCAGCGGCGCAAGATGCTGCGCGCCTCACTGAAGGGCGTGGCGCCGGGGATCGAGGATCACCTCGCCGCCGCGAACATCCCGCCGACCGAGCGGGCCGAGCAGGTCGGGCTCGAGGCGTGGTGCGCGCTTGCCCGCTCCATAAAGGCCGCAAGCTGACGAAAAAGGCGGCGCCCGTCACCGGGCGCCGCCTTTTTCGTTTTCAGGGTCGAAAGCCTTATTCGGCGGCGTCGGCCGGGGAGTCGCCTTCCGCCTTTGCGGGCGCTTCGGACTTGGCCGAAGCGCGCGGCTTGCGGGCGCGCGGCGCGGGCTTCTCGCCCTCGGGCGTGTCGCGCTTCACCCGCGGCTTGCGCGCGCGCTTGGGCTTTTCGCCCTCGGCCTGCGGCTCCGCGGGCTGGATCGATTGCGCCGGCTGGGCCGGGATCTCGCGGCCCGCCTCGCGGTTTTCCGGCGTCTCGACGAGATCGCTGGCGGGCGCCTCGCGCTGCGGCTCCTGCCGGGCTTCGGCGCGGGGCTCGGGCTGCGCCTGCTGCGCGGCCTGCGCCGCTTCTTCTTCCTGCGCCTTCAGCCGGGCCGCCCGCTCGCGGTCGCGCTCGGCCTGCCGGTCGCGCTCGGCCTGACGCTCGCGGTTCTGCGCCTCGGCCTCCTCGCGCTTGGCGTCGATCTCGCGCTGCGCCTCGGCCAGCATTCTCAGGTAATGCTCAGCATGCTGGGCAAAATTCTCGGCGGCGACGCGGTCGCCCGACAGCTGCGCGTCGCGGTGCAGCTGGTTGTATTTCTCGATGATCTGCTGCGGCGTGCCGCGCACCTTTCCGTCCGGGCCCGAACTGTCGAACACGCGGTTGACGATATTGCCACCGGAGGGACGGTTGTTGTTGCGGTTCTTGTTGCCGCGCGAGCGTGACTTCGATGATCTCATGTGATTCTTCGGTTCCGGCCTGGCTCAGGCGTTGCGCTTGCGCCCCGGTCTGAGCGCGCGAGGCGCGCTGCTGCGACGTCGGGGCCTGCGATGATCTGGCAGCGTGTCGGGGCTTGAAGGCGCATGCGCCTTCCTCCGTCCGATACCAAGGACTAACCACGCAGACCGCCCCGGAGCAAGCGGAAACTATGAAAACCGCTCCGAAACCGGCATTTTCCGCCGTCAGAACCCCGATTGCGGCAGTCCCAGCACGATCACCCGGTCGCGCCCGTCGAGATCGGGAATGAGCGCGATGGGCGCGAAATCGCGCGCCACGGCGAGCGAGCCGACCGCCTCGGCCTGCCCCGCGCCAAGCTCCATGATCAGCCGCCCGCCCGGCGCCAGCACCGCAGCGGCGCCGTCGAGAATCGCGCGGTAGCATGACAGCCCGTCCGCCCCGTCGGTCAGCGCGCCCTCGGGCTCCCAGTCGCGCAGCTCGGGCGCAAGCCCCGCCATCTCGTCCCGCGCGATATAGGGCGGGTTCGACACCACGAGATCGAACAGCCCCTCGACCCGACTGGCCCAGTCCGAAACCGTCACATGCGCCCGGTCCGACAGGCCGAGCGCGATCGCGTTCTCGCGCGCCACCGCGCAGGCCGCCTCGGAGATATCGACGCCGACGCCGCGCGCATCGGGCATCTCCGCCAGAAGCGTCAGCAGGATGCAGCCCGAGCCCACCCCGAGATCGAGCACATGGCCGAAGGGCTCGGACAGCGCCGCCTCGATCAGCGCCTCGGTCTCGGGGCGCGGATCGAGCACGTCGCGCGTCACCTTGAAGCGGCGGCCATAGAAGGCGCGGCTGCCGGTCAGGTGGCTGACCGGCTCGCGCGCGCAGCGCCGCTCGACCAGCGCCTCGAATTCCGAAAGCCTCTCGCCATCGACCGGCTCGGGCAACACCAGCGTCAGCCGCCCCGGATCGACCCCGATCGCATAGGAGAACAGCCGCCGCGCGTCGCGCCCGGGATCGGGCACGCCCGCCTGCGCCAGCTTACGGGTGGCGGCGACCAGCGCCGCCGAGCCGGTGAGCGGGCCAGAGGGCAGCGGGCTCATGCCTCCATCTCCGCAAGAAGCGCCGCCTGCGCCTCGGCAGTCAGCGCGTCGATGATCTCGTCGAGATCGCCGCCCATCACCGCGTCGAGCTTGTAAAGCGTGAGGTTGATCCGGTGATCGGTCATGCGGCCTTGCGGGAAGTTGTAGGTGCGGATGCGCTCGGAGCGGTCGCCCGTGCCGACCTGCGACTTGCGATCGGCGGAGCGCGCGCCCTCGACCCGGCTGCGCTCGGCGTCGAACAGCCGCGAACGCAGCACCTCCATCGCCAGTTCGCGGTTGCGGTGCTGCGATTTCTGGCTCGACGTGACGACGATGCCGGTGGGAATATGGGTGATCCGCACCGCCGAGTCGGTGGTGTTGACGTGCTGCCCGCCCGCGCCGGAGGCGCGCATCGTGTCGATCCTGAGATCATTGGGGTCGATCTTCACGTCGACCGCCTCGGCCTCGGGCAGCACCGCGACCGTGGCCGCCGAGGTGTGGATGCGCCCGCCGCTCTCGGTCTCGGGCACGCGCTGCACCCGGTGCACGCCGCTTTCGTATTTCAGCCGGGCAAAGACGCCCTCGCCCTCGACCCGCGCCACCACCTCCTTGATGCCGCCAAGCTCGGTGGCCTGCTCCTCGATGATCTCGAAGCGCCAGCCGCGTGCCTCCGAATAGCGCTGATACATGCGCAAAAGATCGGCGGCGAAAAGCGCCGCCTCGTCGCCCCCCGTTCCGGGGCGGATCTCGATCATCGCGGGGCGCGCATCGGCGGCGTCCTTGGGCAGAAGAGCGAGGCGCAGCGCCGTCTCGGCGGCCTCCAGCCGCGCCTTCAACCCGGGCAGCTCCTCCTCGGCGAGGTCGCGCATCTCCGCATCGCCCAGCATGGCCTGCGCCTCGGCGATCTCGGCCTGCAGCCGCGCATGCTCGGCCGCCGTCTCGACGACGGGCCTCAGCTCGGCATATTCGCGGCCCAGCTCGGCGATCTCGCCGCCAGCGGCGCCGGACGACATCTTGGCCTCGAGAAACTCGAAGCGCGCGGTGATCTGGTCGATCTTGTCTCGTGCGATCATGGCCCACCCATCCTCCATCGCCCCCGAGGCGTCAAGTGACGCTCAGCGATGCGGCAGCCGTTCTGACAGCGCCGCCAGCCAGCCCTCGACCCGGCGGCGGTTCACCCCCATGTCTGACACGCCAAAGCGGTTGCGCGCCCAGATCATCAGCGCGGCCCCTCCCGCCTCGGGCACGGCCTTGACGCTGGTATAATCGGGAAAGCCCAGGAGCGCCGAGCGCGTCACATAGGTCGCGCGTCCATTCGGCGCGTCCTCGAACAGCGCCTTGCTGCGTGGCGTGGCCCGCACGATCTCGTCAAAGGCCGAAAGCAGCGTCGCGGGGTCGGTCGCAAAGACCGGCGGCGCGGCATTGGCCGCGCCCGTGCGCATCAGCCAGCCGCCCTCCTTCGGCTTGACCGGCACATGCGCGACCTCCATCGGATCGACATGCCAGCGGTCGACATCCGAGGGCGCGACGCGCACCCATGTGAGCGGAACAGCCGCGGCGACAAGCGCCGATACGGTGAATATCGCCATTTTCTTCAATGCCTTGCCATTCGAACTTCGCGCACGGACCGCGCGCGCCCCGAGTTGTCGGAACGCCCCGCGCCCCATCGCGTTCCCAAGGCCCGCTCAGCCGCGCCCGGTCAGCCGCGCCCAGTCAGCCGCGCGCAGGCTGCGCCCGCTCCACCAGCCGCGCGAAGAAGGACGCGCCATAAGGCGCGGTCTCGTCGTTGAAGTCGTATTCGGGGTGATGCACCCCCGCCGTCTCGCCATTGCCGATGAAGAGATAGGCGCCGGGCCGCGCCTCCAGCATGAAGGAGAAATCCTCCGCCCCCATGGCGCGCGGGCTGTCGGGATCGCTGGCAAGCCCGACCTCGCCTGCGACCTCGGCCGCAAAGCCCGCGCGATCCGCGTCGTTGATCGTCGCCGGGTAGCCAAGATTGTAGTCGAGATCGGCCCGCACCCCGTAGGCCATGGCCTGCCCCTCGCAGATCTCGCGCATCCGCCGCATCACCATCGCCTGCACGCCCTTGTCGAAGCTGCGCACCGTGCCGTTGATCCATGCGGTCGCGGGGATCACGTTGTCGGCGCTGCCGGTATGGATCTGCGTGACCGAGATCACCAGATCCTCGCGCGCGTCGTGGTTGCGGCTGACGATGGTCTGGATCGCGGTGACGATGCCGCAGGCCGCAACGACCGGATCGGCCGCGTCCTGCGGCATCGCGCCATGCCCGCCCTTGCCGGTCACGGTAATGGTGAAATCATCCACCGCCGCCATGATCGCGCCCGGCGCGGTGCGAAAATGCCCCACCGGCAGCCCCGGCTCGTTGTGCAGCGCAAAGACCTCGCCAATGCCGAAGCGCTCCATCACGCCCTCCTCGACCATCACGCCCGCGCCGCCGCCGCCTTCTTCGGCAGGCTGGAAGATCAGCGCGACGCTGCCCGCGAAGTTGCGCGTCTCGGCGAGGTATTTCGCCGCCCCCAGCAGCATCGAGCTATGCCCGTCATGGCCGCAGCCATGCATCGCGCCCTTGTTGGCCGAGGCATGCGGCAGGCCGGTCTCTTCCTCCATCGGCAGCGCGTCCATGTCGGCGCGAAGCCCGATCACCGGCCCCTCGCCGCGGCCCCGGATCAGCGCGACCACGCCCGAAGTGGCGATGCCCTCGTGGATCTCGTCCACGCCGAACTCGCGCAGCCGCGCGACGATGAAGCCCGCCGTCTCGTGACAGTCGAAGCCGATCTCGGGGGCGGCGTGCAGCGTGCGGCGCCAGCCCTTCATCTCGTCTGCAAGATCGGCGATGCGGTTGACGACGGGCATGGCTGGCGCTCCGGGCTATGAAATCCTAGCTTGCGGCTTGCCACCGACAGGAGCCATGCGCAATGCCCCAGACCGAGCCCGAGATCCGCGAGACCGACCACTCCGCCGCCCATGAGATCGCCCGCCTCTCGGCCATCATGCGCGCGCTGCGCGATCCCGATCACGGCTGCCCTTGGGACATCGAGCAGGATTTCGCCTCGATCGCGCCCTACACGATCGAGGAGGCCTATGAGGTGGCCGACGCCATCGCGCGCGAGGATTGGCCCGAGCTCAGGGGCGAGCTGGGCGATCTTCTGCTGCAATCGGTCTATCACGCGCAGATGGCGACGGAGGCCGGGCATTTCGACCTCGCGGGCGTCGCCCGCGCCATCTCGGACAAGATGATCGCGCGGCACCCGCATGTCTTCGGCGACGAAAGCCGCGACCGCACGGCGGAGGAGCAGACCCGAGCCTGGGAGGCGATCAAGGCCGCCGAGCGCGCGGGCAAGTCCGAGACCGGCGTGCTCGACGGCGTGGCGCTCGGCCTGCCGGCGCTGATGCGCGCCGCCAAGCTGCAGAAGCGCGCCGCGCGGGTGGGATTCGATTGGCCGCAGACCAGCCACGTGCTCGACAAGCTGGTCGAGGAAGCGCGCGAACTGGTCGAGGCGCGCGACACGCTGGGCCATGACGAGATCGAGGCCGAGATGGGCGACCTGCTCTTCGTCATGGCCAATCTCGCGCGGCATCTCGATGTCGACCCGGAGGTGGCGCTGCGCCGGTCGAACGACAAGTTCACTCGACGTTTCAGCTACATAGAGCGCGAACTTCACAAGCGCGGCAAGCGCCCGGCCGAGAGCGATCTCGACGAGATGGATGCGCTGTGGAACGAGATCCGCCACGCGGAGAAGCAGGGGCAAAAAGTTTCAAACTAAAAAACTCAGGCATTGACCCTACCGATTTGCTCGGGTTTAAGCGCCGCCAATCGCAACGCTGATCTGGAGCGCTTCATGACCTTCCGCCCCGTCCTCACCATCGCCGCCGCCCTCGCCGGGACCAGCGCCATGGCCGACGTCAACATGTACACCACCCGCCAGCCCGAGCTGATCCAGCCGGTGGTCGATGCCTTCACCGAAGAGACCGGCATCAATGTCAACCTCGCCTTCGTCGAGGACGGCATCGTCGAGCGTCTCGAAGCCGAAGGCGCCCGTTCGCCCGCCGATCTGGTGATGACCGTCGACATCGCGAACCTGAGCCAGATCGTCGACGCGGGCGTCACCCAGCCGGTCGAGAGCGACGTGCTGATGGAGGCCGTGCCCGCCCACCTGCGCGGCGAGAACGGCGAATGGTTCGGCGTCACCACCCGCGCCCGCATCGTCTATGCCAGCCAGGAGCGCGTCGAGGACGGCGAAGTCACCACCTATGAGGACCTCGCCTCCGACAAGTGGGAAGGCCGGATCTGCACCCGCTCGGGCCTGCACAACTACAACCTCGCGCTGGTCTCCGCGATCATCGCCCATCACGGCGAGGAATATGCCAAGGAATGGGCGCAGGGCGTGAAGGACAACCTCGCGCGCAAGCCCGAGGGCAACGACCGCGCGCAGATCAAGGCGATCTGGGCCGGCGAATGCGACATCTCGCTCGGCAACACCTACTACATGGGCAAGATGCTGCAGGACGAAGAGCAGACCGAGTGGGCCAACTCCGTCCGCATCACCTTCCCGACCTTCGAAAACGGCGGCACCCATGTGAACGTCTCGGGCGTCGCGCTGACCCAGTCCGCGCCGAACAAGGAAGAGGCGGTCCGGTTCATGGAATACCTCGTCTCGCCGCAGGCGCAGGAAATCTACGCCGAGGCCAACTTCGAATACCCGGTGCTCGACAGCGCCGAAGCCTCGGAGCTGGTGCAGGGCTGGGGTGAGTTCACCGCCGACGAGACCGACCTGCCGACGCTGGCCGACCACCGCGCCGCCGCGCTGCGGATCATGGAAGAAGTGAACTTCGACGGCTGATCGTTCGAAGCGAAAGAAAAGCCCGCCTTCATTCCGAAGGCGGGCTTTTTTCGTTTCGTGTCAGAGGGCTGAAGATCAGGCGCTCGCCTTCTCCTCCAGCTCCAGCCACTCGGTCTCGGCGGCATCGAGCGCCGCCTGCCGCTCGGCCATCGCCTCGGTCGCCTTGCGAAACTTCACCGGCTCGCGGGTGAACAGCTCGGGATCGGCCAGAAGCTCTTCCAGCTTGGCGATCTCCTGCCCCAGCCGGTCGATCAGCTTGGGCAGCTCTTCGAGCCGGTGCTTCTCGGTAAAGCTCAGCCCCGGCTTGCGGGGTTCGGGCTTGGGCTCCGGCTTGGGCGCGCTGGCTTTGGGCGCACTGGGCTTGGGCGCACTGCCGCGCGCGGCGGGCGCATGGGCCACCGGCGCGGCGGCGTTCCTGCGCTGGCTTTGGTAGTCGCTCCAGCCACCGGCATAGAGCACCGCCTGCCCGTCGCCCTCCATGGCGATGGTCGTGCTCGCCACCCGGTCGAGGAAATCGCGGTCGTGGCTGACCAGAAGCACCGTGCCGTCATAATCGCCCAACAGATCCTGCAGGAGATCCAGCGTCTCGATGTCGAGATCGTTGGTCGGCTCGTCGAGCACCAGCACGTTCGAGGTCTGCGCCATGATCCGGGCCAGCAGGAGCCGCGCCTTCTCGCCGCCCGAAAGCGACTTGACCGGCGCGCGGGCCTGCGCCTCATCGAACAGGAACTCCTTGAGATAGCCCACGACGTGCTTGGGTGTGCCGCGCACCATGACCTGGTCCGAAGAGCCCGAAACCGCCATGGTCGGGTCGTTGGTCAGGCTGTCCCAGAGCGTCGCCTCCGGGTCGAGCCGGGCGCGGGCCTGGTCGAACACCGCGATCTCGAGGTTGGTGCCATGCTTGACGCGCCCCTCATCCGGTTCAACTTCGCCAAGCAACATCTTGATGAGCGTGGTTTTTCCGACGCCGTTAGGGCCGACGAAGGCGATCCGGTCGCCGCGCATCACGGTGAGATCGAAATTCTCGACGATCCGCTTGCCCGCGTATTCCTTCGACAGGCCGAAGGCTTCGATCACCTTCTTGCCCGAGGTCGGCCCCTCGCCGAGCGCCATGGCGGCGGTGCCCTGGCGGCGGATCTGGTTCGCCCGTTCGGCCCGCAGGTCCTGCAGCGCTCGCACCCTTCCCTGATTGCGCTTGCGCCGGGCCGAGATCCCCTCGACCGCCCAGCGGGCCTCGGACTTGATCTTGCGGTCGAGCTTGTGGCGCGCCACGTCCTCGTCCTCCCAGACCTTGTCGCGCCACGCCTCGAAGCCTTCGAAGCCGGTCTCCTGCCGCCGGACCGCGCCGCGGTCGATCCACAGCGTCGCGCGGGTCAGCGCCTTGAGAAAGGCGCGGTCGTGGGAGATCAGCACGAAGGCGGCGCGGGTCTGCTTCAGCTCCGCCTCGAGCCAGGCGATCGCCTCGATGTCGAGATGGTTGGTGGGCTCGTCGAGCAGCATCAGCTCGGGCGCCTCGGCCATCAGCCTGGCCAGCGCCGCGCGCCGCCGCTCGCCGCCCGAGGCGGTGGCGGGATCGCGCGCGGGGTCGAATTTGAGCCCCTCCGCGGCGACGTCGAGCTTGTATTCCTCGCCGATCTCGAGGTTCTGCGCGGCCCAGTCGCCCAAGGTCGCATGGCCCGAGAAATCGGGGTCCTGCTCCATGTAGCCCACGCTTGTCGCGGGCGGGACGGCGCGGATGCCGCGATCGGGCTCCACGAGACCGGCCATCACCTTCATCAAGGTGGATTTGCCGGAGCCGTTGCGGCCCACGAGGGCGACGCGGTCGCCCTGCTGAACCGCGAGAGACAGCCCGTCGAAGACGGGATCGCCGCCGAAGGTGAGGGAAATGTCGGTGAGCTGGAGAAGGGGTGCGCGTGCCATGCCCCGCAGCTAGAGGGCGGCGCGCGGCTTATCAAGGGCCAAAGGCCAGCGCCCGCAGGGCGCGGACCCGCCCCGGCGGGATCTTCGCCACATCGACCATGCACAGCACATGCAGCGTGTTCATGCCCCGGTCGATCACCGTGTGATCGCTCACCACCCCGCCCATGCCCAGATAGCTGCGCAGCAGCGGCGGCAGCCCGGCGCGCGCGGCGCGCGGATCGCCGATCGGCCCGGCCAACGGCACGGCCTCGCGCGCCCGCCTGCGCGGGCGAAAGGCGGGATCGGCAAGGTGATGCGCGCCGAGCCAGGCCAGCGCAGCGCCATGCCGCGCGGGATCGCTGCCCGCGAAGGAGGCACTGCCAAAAAGCAGCGTCGCGCGCTCGGCCACGACGATCCGCGTCAGCGCCGCCAGCGCCATGCGCAGCGCCGCGCCGTCGCGCGCCTCGGGCGCGGTGCAAAACCGCCCGATCTCCAGCAGCCGCCCCGGCCAGCGCGCAAGCGGCGCGAGATCATAGGCCTCGTTGCCGGCGGCGCGGAGCACCTCGCCCGGATCGAAGCCGCGCCAGCGCAGCGCGCAGAGCGCCCGGCCCGACAGGTCCTCGACGATCAGGTGTCGGCAGGCCGCGTCATGCCCGTCTGCATCGCGCAGCGCGCCGCCCTCGCCCATGAAGCAGCGCGCGCGCAGCGCCATCGCGCGCGCCAGCGCCGGCCCCTCCGCCTCGCGCGCGACCAAGCCGCCATGGCGCAGCATCAGCCCGCGCTCTGGCGCATCGGCCATGGCTGACTACATAGGGGGGCGAGACCATGGAGGACCGAATGGACAAGATCACCAAGACCGACGCGCAATGGCGCGAGGAGCTGTCCGAGCTCGAATACAAGGTCATGCGCAAGCACGGCACGGAGCGCGCCTTCAGCCATGACGATTTCCCCAAGGCCCCCGGCACCTTCACCTGCAAGGGCTGCGGACGCCCGCTCTTCGATGCCGAGACCAAGTTCGACAGCGGCACCGGCTGGCCCAGCTTCTACGCGCCGCTGAGCGACGACGCGGTGGGCGAAAAGACCGATCGCAGCTTCTTCATGAAGCGCACGGAGGTGCATTGCGCGGCCTGCGAATCGCATCTCGGCCACGTCTTTCCCGACGGCCCCGCGCCGACCGGGCTGCGCTATTGCATGAACGGCGTGGCGATGGAGTTCAAACCGGCCTCCTCGGACGAGAGCGCGGCCTGAGCCCGGCCTCATTCGTCGTCGATCAGCGCGCTGGGGTCGAAATTGCCCGCAGCCCCCGCCAGTTGCCGCAGGAAGGTGCCGTTCTCGACGCTGTCCTCGGTGACCCGGCGGGTCAGCGGCACGATGCGGCCATCGCTGAGATCGAAGCGTTCGACATTGGAGACGCCGCCCGAGGGCGCGAAGCTGATCGCCACGACCTCGCGGCTGACCTCCTCGGGGGCGAAGAAGCCGTAATGGCGAAACACCGAGCGGACATAGTAGATGTCGTCGCCGAGCGCCCCGGCGGTGGTGGGCTGGCCGGCCGTCTCGATCACCGCGTCGCGGCTTGCGCCGAGCGCGATCGTGTCGAGCAACGCGGCGTCCGGCACATAGCCGTGATAGCGCTCGGTCGGGCTGCAGGCGGCAAGCCCCGCCAGCCCCAGCACAACGACGCCGCGGCGCATCCCGCGGCCGATCCTGTCACGGCCGGTATCCATGCCCATCTGCGCCTGCCCCTGCTCTTGCCTCAAGCCTTTGCGGCTTCTAAAGCCGCTTACAACAACACCATGCATATCTTCAAGGAAGGAAGCGGACCATGGCCGAGGCTACTCCTCTCCCGCGCCGGGTGATCCGGCTTTCGGAGCTGTCGCACAAGCGCGGCACCGAAACGGTGCTCGAACCCGATGCCCCGGCCCGCGCCGCCGTGGCGCGCGAGCTTGGCATTCCGGCCGTGCGCAAGCTGCGCTTCAGGGCCGTGCTCGCCCCCGAGGGCAGCCGCGGCTGGCGGCTCGACGCCGATCTCGGCGCGACGGTGGTGCAGGACTGCGTCGTCACGCTCGACCCGGTGGTGACCCGGATCGACGAGAAGATCACCCGCCGCTACCTCGCCGACGTGACCGAGCCGGGCGAGGCCGAGGTCGAGATGCCCGAGGACGACACGATCGAGCCTTTGCCCTCGGCGGTCGATCTTGCCGCGGTGATGATCGAGGCGCTGGCGCTCGCCCTGCCCGATTATCCGCGCGCCGAAGGCGCGGGCGCGGGCGACATGAGCGTGACCGAGCCCGGCGCCGAGCCGATCACCGACGAGGACGTGAAACCCTTCGCCGCCCTCAAGGGGCTGCGCGAGCGCCTGAAAGGCGACGAAGACGGGGGCGAATGACAGGCGGGGCTTGCTTTTCGCCGCGACCGCAGTATTTTCGCGGCCTCTTTCCATTCCACGGCTCGACAGCCCCACTCTTATCGCCTAAGAGCGGCCGGACGTCGCGGGATGGATCCCCTGACCGGGGCCATGTGCCCACCCGCCAGCCGGGCCGGACAAGATCTCCGCGCCCACTTAGACTAGAGCCAGATTACTTCGAGGTTGTGACATGGCCGTTCCGCAGAACAAGATCTCCAAGTCGCGCCGCAACCAGCGTCGGGCCCATGACGGCCTGACCGGCGCGAACCCCAATGAGTGCACCAATTGCGGGGAGCTCAAGCGCCCCCACCACGTCTGCCCGTCCTGCGGCAGCTATGCCGATCGCGAAGTGATCGCGCAGGCCGCCGAGACCGAGCTGGACGACGACGCGGCGTAAGCCCGTTGCCGGGCCATGGCGCGGGACGGGCCCTTGGCCCGGACCGCGCCGCCCCTCGGGGCGCTTGGCCCGGAAGTCCGCCGCAGCGAGACCGGCGCGCGCCGACACCGACCGCGCCCAGAGTATCGGGGCCGCGATGACGGGCATGTCCCAAGACAGATCCATCACGCTTTCCGTCGACGCCATGGGCGGCGATCAGGGCCCGGCCATCGTGGCCGAGGGCGTGCGCAAATTCCTTTCCTCCGACCCCGCCACGCAGGTGCTCCTGCACGGCCAGCGCGAGATCCTGGAGCCGCACTTCGCGGACACGCAGATCGCCGACCGGGTCGAGATCGTCCATGCCACGGACGTGGTCGCCATGACCGACAAGCCCTCCAACGTGATGCGAAACGGCAAGGCCACCTCGATGTGGTCCGCCGTCGAGGCGCTGCGCGACCGCCGCGCCGAAGCCTGCGTCAGCTGCGGCAACACCGGCGCGCTGATGGCCGTCTCGATGATCCGGCTGCGCAAGGCCGAGGGCGTCAACCGCCCCGCCATCGCCTGCCTGTGGCCCTCGCGCAATGCCCAGGGCTTCAACGTCATGCTCGATGTCGGCGCCGATATCCGCGCCGACCAGGATGATCTTCTGGCCTATGCGCTGATGGGCGCCTCCTATGCGCGCAACGGTCTGGGGCTGGTGCGGCCGCGCGTCGGGCTGCTCAATGTCGGCACCGAGGAGCACAAGGGCCGGGCCGAGCTGAAGGTCGCCTCCGAGATGATCGCCGCGGCCGCCGACAAGGGCGATTTCGACTATCTCGGCTTCGTCGAGGGCGGCGACATCCCCTCGGCGCGGGTCGATGTCATTGTCACCGACGGCTTTACCGGCAATGTCGCGCTCAAGACCGGCGAAGGCACCGCGACGCTGATCTCGGGGCTGTTGCGCGAGGCCTTCCTCTCCTCGGCCGTCTCCAAGCTCGCGGCGCTGCTGTCGCGCGCCGCGATGAGCCGCCTCAAGACCCGGATCGATCCGCGCCAGGTCAATGGCGGCGTGTTCCTCGGGCTCAACGGTCTCGTGGTCAAGAGCCACGGCTCGGCCGACGCCACCGGCGTCTGCGCCGCGCTGAGCCTTGCTGCGCGCCTCGCGCGCTCCGATTTTTCCGAAAGGCTGGCCAACCGCATCGCCGGCGCTTCGGCCCTGCATCAGGACGCACCCAAGGAGATCAAGGCATGACCATTCGCGCCGTCGTCAGGGGCACAGGCCACTATCTCCCCGAACGGGTGATGGAAAACGCCGAGTTCGAGAAGCTGGTCGAGACCACCGACGAATGGATCCGCTCGCGCTCGGGCATCGAGCGGCGCCACATCGTCGCCGAAGGGCAGACCACCTCCGACCTCGCCAGCCGCGCCGCGCGCGCGGCCCTCGACGATGCCGGTGTCGCGCCCGACGAGGTCGACGCGATCATCCTCGCCACCTCGACCCCCGATTTCACCTTCCCCTCCACCGCGACCATGGTGCAGCGCGAACTCGGCATGACCCGCGGCTTCGCCTTCGACGTGCAGGCGGTCTGCGCGGGCTATGTCTATGCGCTGACCACCGCCAACGCGATGATCCTGACCGGTCAGGCCAGGCGCGTGCTGGTGATCGGGGCCGAGACCTTCAGCCGCATCATCGACTGGACCGACCGCGCCACCTGTGTCCTCTTCGGCGATGGCGCGGGCGCGCTGCTTCTGGAGGCGGCCGAGGGCGATGGCGGCACGGCCGATCGCGGCATCCTCGCGGCCGATCTCAATTCCGACGGGCGGCACAAGGACATCCTGCATGTCGATGGCGGCGTCTCGACCGGCGCCACCGGCCATCTGAGGATGGAGGGGCGCGAGGTGTTCCGCCACGCGGTCGAAAAGCTGGCCCAGACCGCGCATCTGTCGCTCGAAAAGGCCGGGCTGACGGCGGAGGATGTCGATTGGGTCGTCCCGCACCAGGCCAATATCCGCATCATCCAGGCCACCGCCAAGAAGCTCGGCCTGCCGATGGACAAGGTGGTGGTGACGGTCCAGGACCACGGCAACACCTCCGCCGCCTCGATCCCGCTGGCGCTTTCGGTCGGCCGCGCGCGCGGCCAGATCCGCGAGGGCGACCTGGTGGTCACCGAGGCGATCGGCGGCGGCCTGGCCTGGGGCTCGGTGGTGCTGCGCTGGTGATCGGCGTGACGTCGCTGCAACTGTGTCATTTATCCACTTGAGATTGACTTGAAATTGCCCTGCCCTTAAGGTTGCGGCAGAGCAGGGAGATCGAGATGGCGGACAAGACATTGACGCGAATGGATCTCGCCGAGGCCGTTCACGAGGAGGTCGGGCTGTCGCGCAACGACAGTGCCGAGCTGGTCGAATCGGTGCTTGGCCATATTTCCGACGCGCTGGTCGCAGGCGAGCAGGTGAAGATCAGTTCATTCGGCACGTTTTCGGTGCGCGACAAGGCCGCGCGCATCGGCCGCAACCCCAAGACCGGCGAGGAAGTGCCGATACACCCCCGCCGGGTGCTCACCTTCCGCTCCTCGCATCTGATGAAGGACAAGGTCGCCTCGGGCAACAAGAGCTGAGGCGAGACTGATGGCAAAATCGGCCCATGCCTTCCGTACCATCGGCGAGGTTTCCGACGCGCTCGACACGCCGGCGCATGTGCTGCGATTCTGGGAGAGCAAGTTCGCGCAGGTGCGCCCGGTCAAGCGGGCCGGCGGGCGGCGCTATTACCGCCCCGAGGATCTGGCGCTGCTATGCGGCATCAAGGCGCTGCTGCACGATCAGGGCATGACCATCAAGGGCGTGCAGAAGCTCCTGCGCGAAAAGGGCGTGCGCCATGTCGCCGATCACGGCCTGCCGCCCGCCGCGCCGCCCCGGCCCCGGCTCGTCTCCGACAGGGCGCCCGCCGAGGATGCGGTGCTGGTAATGGAACGCGCCCCCGAGACGGCCGCGCCCCCTGCCGCCGCGCCAGCTGCCCCCGCAGCCCCCGCCGCACCGGTTTCGCAAGACACCGAAATCTCGCCGATCTCGGCCATTCTGTCCGCCGATCGCGGCGCACTCGCGGCGCGCGCCGCGCGGATCGCCCCGCTGATGGAGCGGCTTGCGGCGCTGCGCGACCGGATGATCGCCGCGCGCGAAAATCGCGGCTGAAAACCTCAACTTTTTTGCCGAAACCGGCTTGCCCCCGCCCGCCACATAAGGCATTAGCAGCCTCAGTCGGGCTATAGCGCAGCCTGGTAGCGCGTCCGTCTGGGGGACGGAAGGTCGCAGGTTCGAGTCCTGCTAGCCCGACCATTCATGACCGCCCGCCGCCTCAAAGCGGCGGGCGTCGTCGTCTCTGAAGGAGCCGCCGTGACCGGAGTTCTGCCCCGTCAGGGGATCGCCCAGATGATCGAGACCGGCGCCATATCGGCGGCCATGCCGATCGACCCCGCACAGATCCAGCCCGCCAGCCTCGATCTGCGCCTGGGCCGCGTCGCCTACCGGGTCAGGGCCTCCTTTCTGGCCGGCGAAGGCCGCCGCGTCGCCGAGCGGATCTCCGAATTCGAGATGCACCGCATCGATCTCGACGAGGGCGCGGTGCTGGAAAAGGGCTGCGTCTACCTCGTGCCGCTGATGGAGCGGCTGTCGCTGCCCGAAGGCATCCAGGCCGTCGCCAACGCCAAGAGCTCGACCGGCCGACTTGATCTCCTGACCCGGCTCATCACCGATGGCGGAACCGAGTTCGACCGCATCCCGCCCGGCCATGACGGTCCGCTCTATGCCGAGATCTGCCCGCGCAGCTTCTCGGTGCTGGTGCGGCCGGGGATGCGGCTCAATCAGGTGCGGTTTCGCGCGGGCCAGGCCCTGCTCGACGATGCGCAGCTGGCCGAGTTGCATGCGCGCGAGCCGCTGGTCGACGGCCCGGCGCTGATCTCCGACGGCTTGGGCTTCTCGGTCGACCTGTCGCCCGAGCTGGCCGCCTGCGCGGGCTACCGGGCCAAGCCGCATACCGGCGTCGTCGATCTCGACCGCATCGGCCATTACGACGCGGCCGAGTTCTGGGAGGTGGTCCCCGCCGCCCGGGGCCGGATCATCCTCGATCCCGGCGCCTTCTATATCCTGGTCAGCCGAGAATCGGTGACTATCCCGCCCGCCTATGCAGCCGAGATGGCCCCCTACCTCGCCATGGCAGGGGAATTCCGGGTGCATTACGCCGGGTTCTTCGATCCCGGCTTCGGCCATGCCGAGGCGTGCGGCAAGGGCGCGCGCGGCGTGCTCGAGGTGCGCTGCCACGAGGCGCCCTTCGTGCTCGAACACGGGCAGGTCGTGGGCCGGCTGGTCTATGAGCGGATGGCCGAGATCCCCGACCGCCTCTATGGCGCGGGCATCGCCTCGAACTACCAGGGCCAGGGGCTCAAGCTTTCCAAGCAGTTCCGCACCGGCTGAGCGGGGTCATCCCATCGCATCGGCGGCGCGGCGCGCCTTGCCCGCCTTGGGCGGCACAGGCGGCGCGGGCAATGGCTCTGGCGGGCGGGGCTCCACCCGGTTGCGCCCCGCCGCCTTGGCCCTGTAGAGCGCGGCGTCGGCGCGCGAGATCGCCGCGTCGATCGTCGTCTCCCCCGGCAGAAGCTCGGCGCAGCCGATCGAGACCGTGACCGGCCCCGAGCCGTCGGGCAGCGACAACCGCTTCTCGAAGCAGCCGCGCACCCGTTCGGACAGGGCGATCGCCCCGGTGAGCCGGGTGGTGCCGAGGATCAGCAGGAATTCCTCGCCGCCCCAGCGCGCCGCGAGATCCGAGCGGCGCAGCCAGCGCGGCAGCAGGTGCCCGACCTCGCTGAGCAGCCGGTCGCCCGCGGCATGGCCGAAGCGGTCGTTCACCACCTTGAACTTGTCGATGTCGATCAGCACCACCGCGAGCCCGGTGCCCTCGCGCTCGGCGGCGGGAACGACGCGCTGGGCAAAGACGTCGCAGGCGCGGCGGTTGGCCAGCCCGGTCAGCGCATCGGTGACCGAAAGCCGCTCCAGCGCGGCCTGCTGAAGCTGCCGGGCGTTCTCGGTCCCCGCCAGCATGGCCACGGTCGACATCAGGCCCGCCGCGGCAAGGACCAGCATCACGGTGGTGAACAGCGGCGCCACGGTGGTCCATTGCCCGGGCTGCAGCTGCAACAGCAGCAGACCGCCGATCCAGAAGCCGCCGAGCGCCAGCCCCAGCTGAAGGCGCAGCATCCGCGAGACCGAGCTCTCGGCCATGAGCAGGCGCAGCGCCAGCGGGTTCATGTGCCGGCCCACCGTGGCGAGCACGAGCAGCAGGGTGATCAGCGTGGTGACGGGCGACATGCCGCCTGCGTTGGGCTCCAGCGCATAGCTGTAGGCGATGATCACCACGCCGCAGACCCCCGCCGCGGCCGCGAGCGCGGCCATGCCGAGCGCCGAGCGCCGCCCGACCAGCAGCGCCGTGGCGATGCCGGCAAGCGCGATCAGCGAATTCAGCCCCGTCATGGTGCCGGGATGCGTGGTCGGGCTGAGCGACAGCGCCCCGAGCCATTGGCCGATCGGCAGCGGCGTCGCGGGCCAGAGCAGCTCTCCCGCGCGCAGCGCCAGCAGCAAGAGCACGAAGGCCGCGAGCCCGCGCCCGGCCAAGCCGCCCCGCGCCATCCGCGCCAGCGCCAGAACCAGCGCCGCCAGCGCCGCCAGCGCCGTCAGAGGATGCGTCCCGCCCCCCTCCGCCACCGGCAGGTAGAGCGCGCGCAGATCGAAGACGTAGCCCGCGAAGGCCAGCAGGCACAGCGCGCCCGCCGCGAGCGACAGCCAGCCGCGAAAGCCATCGACCCATCGGATGATGCGGATCGCATCGCGCACCTCGCCGAAGTTGCGGGCCGAAAGTTGACGAGCGCTGACGAGCGGCATGATGGTGTCCCGATCCTGGCACCGACAGGCTGCAGGACGCAGCGTCGGCCGGATTGGGACAAGATGGGCCAAACCACTTAAGGGATCGTTGATGCCCGCCCGCGCCTTCAGCTTTCGAACAGGCTGTCCTGCGCCTGCGGTGCCGCCTCGGGCGCGTCGGCGCCCGGCGGCGGGCGGTTGTCGAGCAGCCCCGCCGCGCGCAGCTCGCGCAGTCCGGGCAGGTCGCGCGGGCTCGACAGGCCGAAATGGTCGAGGAACCCTTCGGTGACGACGAAGGTGACCGGCCGGCCCGGCGTCATCTTGCGCCGCCCCAGCCGCACCCAGCCCATCTCGATCAGCTGGTCGATCGTGCCGCGGCTCACCGAGACGCCGCGGATCTCCTCGATCTCGGCGCGGGTGGCGGGCTGGTGATAGGCGATGATCGCCAGCGTCTCGGTCGCGGCGCGGCTGAGCTTGCGGGTCTCGACGGTGTGGCGCTCCAGGAGGTGGCCCAGATCGGGCGCGGTGCGAAAGGCCCAAGCCTCGCCCACCCGGCGCAGCTCGACGCCGCGCCCCTCGTAGCGCGCGCGCAGATCCTCGAGCGCGGCGGTCAGCTCGGCCCCCTCGGGCAGCCGCCTCGCCATCTCGGCGGTCGAGAGCGGCTCGGCGCTGGCAAACAGCATCGCCTCGATCATGCGGGCGATCTCGGCCTGCGGCGGCGCGTCGAACTGGGCGGGAGCGGGGCTTTGGGTCATGCGCGGTCCTTCCGGCGGATCTGGATCGGTGCGAAGCTCTCGCCCTGGCGGATCTCGATCCGGCCCTCCTTGGCCAGTTCGAGAGACGCCGCGAAGGTCGCCGCCGTGGCCGAGCGGCGGCGGCGCGGCGCGGCCTGCCAGTCTTCGGGGAAATAGGCCGAGATGTCGGCCCAATCGGCCGCCTCGCCCACCATGGCGCGCAGCCGGTCGAGCGCCTGCTCCATGGTCATCAGGTCGCGCCGGTCCATCACGAAGGGGCGGAACTCGTCGCGCGTCTTGACCCGCGCATAGGCCTGCATCAGGTCGAGCAGGCTCGCGTGATGCACCGAAGAGCGATGCACCGTCACCGCCTCGGCCGCGCCGCGCGCAAACACGTCGCGCCCCAGCCGGGGCCGGGCCATCAGCACCGCCGCCGCCTCGCGCATCGCCTGCAGCCGCTCCAGCTGGAACGCCAGATGGGCGGCGAGATCCTCGCCCGAGGGCTCATCGGTCTGCGGATCGGGCGGCAGCAGCAGCCGCGACTTGAGAAAGGCGAGCCAGGCCGCCATGACGAGATAATCGGCCGCCAGCTCGATCCTGAGCACGCGGGCCTGCTCGACGAAGGCGAGATACTGCTCGGCCAGCGCCAGGATCGAGACCTGCCGCAGATCGACCTTCTGGCTGCGCGACAGCACCAGAAGCAGGTCGAGCGGCCCCTCGAAGCCCTCGACATCGACGATCAGCGCCTCGGCCGCGCGCCGCGCCGCGACATCCTCTGCCGCTGTCGCCTTGCGCTCCTCCATCACGCGCCCTCCCCCAGAAGCGCCGCGAGTTCGGCGCGCAGCGCCTCGGTATCGGCCAGCTCGGGCATGCGCCGCTCGGCCAGCGCCGCATCGGCGCGGCGCGCGGCCGCGCCGTCGAGCGTGCCGCAGGCGGCGACCACCGCCTCCATCTCGTCGCGCTCGCCATTGCAGTGCAGCACCAGATCGCAGCCCGCGGCGATGCTGCGGGCGGCGCGGATGTCGATCGCGCCCGACAGCGCCTCCATCGACAGGTCGTCGGTCATGATCAGCCCGTCAAAGCCGATCTCCTCGCGGATCATCCTCATCGCGGCGGGCGAGGTGGTGGCCGGGCGATCGGGGTCGACCGCGTCGAGCACGATATGCGCGGTCATGCCCATGCGCATCTCCGACAGCGCCGCGAAGGGCGCGAAATCGCGGGCGCGCAGATCCGCAAGCGGCACCGAGACGCGCGGCAGCGCCTTGTGGCTGTCGACGCTGGCGCGGCCATAGCCGGGAATGTGCTTGAGCACCGGCAGCACGCCCCCCGCCAATAGCCCTTGGGCGGCGGCGCGCGCGGCCTCGACCACGCCCTCGACCGTGTCGCCATAGAGGCGGTTGCGCAGGATGCGGTGCGTCTGCGGCTCGACCAGATCGGCCAGCGGCGCGCAGTTCACGTCGATGCCGACCTCGAACAGTTCGGCCGCGATCAACCGATGCCGCAGCCATTGCGCGCGCACGGGATCGCGCGCCCGGCGCATCTGGTCGAGCGCGGGGAGATAATCGTGCCAATGCGGCGGGCGCAGCCGCTGCACGCGCCCGCCCTCCTGATCGACGAGGATCGGCGCGTCGCGCCCCACCGCCGCGCGCAGATCGCCCGTGAGGCGGCGCAGCTGGTCAGGCGTCTCGACATTGCGCGCAAACAGGATGAAGCCCCAGGGCTCGGCATCGCGGAAGAAGGCCGCCTCGTCGGGGCCGAGCCGCGCGCCTTCGGGGCCGAGGATCGCCGCGCAGGTCATCGCACCACCACCGGGATGCAGGCCGCGTCCTCGGCCACCAGCGCCGAGCAGAAGCGCCGCGCCTCGGCCAGATCGGCAAAGCCGGTGGCGCGCAGCCTAAAGAAGGTCCGCCCGCCGCTCACCGCCTCCTGCACGAGCCGGTCATGCCCGGTCAGAAGCTCGCCGAAGCGTCTCTTGAGCCGCAGCCATTCCTGCCCCGCGATCTCGGGGCTCTCGAAGGCGCCGAGCTGCACGAGGCTGGTGCCCGGCGCGATCGGCGCGGTGCTGACGGTGACGGGCGCGGCTTCGGGCTGCGGCGCGGGGGCCGCGGCGGCGGCCATGGCCGTGGCCGGGCGCAGCGTGGTGGGGCG